>NZ_JBLXHL010000001.1:0-721522 GCF_048259695.1 Celeribacter sp.
ACCCGACTTCATCCAGTGGGCCCCCGGCCTGCCCAAAACCCGCTCCGGCAAAATCATGCGCCGCATCCTGCGCAAAATCGCCGAAAACGACACCGGCGCCCTCGGAGACACATCAACCCTCGCCGACCCATCCGTCGTCGACGAATTGATTGCGAACAGCCTGTACAACAAAGGCTGATCCCACCCCAAATCCACGTCAAAAACCGCCCTTCGGGGCGGGTTTCTTTTGGGATATCACCCTAATTTTATCAATCAGGCGCTATGTTTAACACACCTTAACCATCTATCGGCACGGTGGAGCGATGCAGGTAGAACAGATCACGGACAAAGCAGACTGGCGCGCCCTGACCAACCGCGCCCATGCCCCTCTGGCGCAACGGTGGCTTTATGGCGCTGCGGCACAGGCCGTGGGCCGCGAGGCGCGGCGTGTCTTGGTCATGGATGGCGACCGCCCCGTGGCCGTGGCGCAATCGGTGTGCCGCAAAGTGGGCGGGGTCTCGTTCGGACTTGTCACCCAAGGGCCGTTGTTTATCGCGCCATGCGATCCGCGCCGCGTCCTCAAAACGCTCCACCGCGCCCTGCCCCGCCTCACCGTCATGACACCAAGCACCCATATGCGCCGATGGTCGCTTTCGGCGGCCACGCCGACGCTTGTTCTCGACCTGACCCAAGACACCGGCCATCTGCGGTCCGGATTGAACGGAAAATGGCGTAACGCATTGAAAAACGCAGAAAGTAAACGTCTCAAGGTGGCATGGATCACCGCCACCGAGGCTGCGCTGATCCCGCTCTTGCAGTCCGAAAAAGCCCGCCAGTCCCAAGGACACTACCGCGCGTTGCCACCCGAGTTCACCCTCGCGCTTTTGGCCGCAGCCCCGCGGGCCTTTCGCCTGTTCGAGGCCGCAGACGCGCAAATGCTGTTCCTACGTCACGGCAATACCGCAACCTATCAGATGGGCTACGCCGGACCGGATGGACGCGCCGCCAATGCCCATAATCTCATTTTGTGGGAGGCGATGATGCGGCTCAAGGCCGAGGGGGTCGAGCGGTTGGACCTTGGCACCTTTGATGCGGTGAAGGCCCCCGATCTGGCGCGGTTCAAAATGCGCACGGGCGGCGCACAGGTGGTCTGGGCGCCCGCGCAATTGCTGTGAATCGCCCCTTTGCGCCGCGCAAAGCGCACCGAATTGTCTGTTGCACAAGAGGCACCGCACGCCCTACCGTTGCACGATGGATCACCCCGCCTTTGCCTCCCCCGAGATCGCCCGCGTTTTTGACGCCTGTCCCGCCCCTGTCCGCGCGACCCTTCTGGCGCTGCGGACAATGATCTATGCGGAGGCCGCACATCTTGGCGTTCCTGTCACCGAAAACCTCAAGTGGGGTCAGCCCTCCTACGTCACACCCAATGGCACGCCACTGCGGCTTGGCCACCCCAAAACCGGCGGCGCCGCGATCTTTGCCCATTGCCAAAGTCGCATCATTCCCGAGTTGCGCGAGATTGCACCCGAGCTCGACTATGACGGGGCACGGGCGGTCCATCTGGCCCCCGACCATGCGCTACCGGTCGCGCCGTTGCGGCTGATGATCCGCCGCGCTCTCACCTATCGGACCTGATCCGGCACCTTTGCATGGCACAAACGAAAAGCCCCGCCACATTGGGCGGGGCTTTCCTGTAACGCTTTGAAATAGCTTACTTCATCGCCATGTCAGTGATTTCGGTCGTGAACGCACCGGATGGCTCGACGGTAATCACGGGATCCGAGCCGCCCGACATCAACGAGGCCACAGTGCGCGCGTAATCCGCGGGATCAAGCGACCCGTCGGAGCCTGCGGTCAGCTTGGCCACTTCGCTCATCATACGGATTTGGTGGCCTTCGGTTTGGGCGCCGGTTTCATCGTACTCAAGCACGATCATCGCGGCCTCTTCGGCGTTCTGTTCGGCCCATTTCCACCCTTCCATCGACGCGGCGACGAACCGGGCCAGTTTGTCTTTCATCGCGTCATCTTCGAGTGTGGATTCGAGCACGTAAAGGCCATCCTCAAGCGTCGCTACGCCCTGATCCTCGTATTTGAACGTGACCAGATCATCGGCGGAAATGCCCGCATCGATGACCTGCCAGTATTCGTTGTAGGTCATGGTCGAAATACAGGAGGCCTGTTTTTGCAGCAGCGGATCAACGTTAAAGCCCTGTTTGAGGACCTCGACACCATCCTCACCGCCCTCGGTGGACAGGCCCAACTGGCTCATCCACGACAGGAACGGATATTCGTTGCCGTAAAACCAAACACCAAGCGTCTTGCCCGCGAAATCCTCGGGGCCGGTGATGCCGCTTTCCTTGAGACAGGTCAGCATCATGCCCGACGCCTTGAACGGTTGCGCGATATTGACCACGGGCGCGCCATTTTCGCGGGCCGCCAAAGCCGATGGCATCCAGTCGACCATCACATCCGCGCCGCCACCGAGCAACACCTGAACGGGGGCCACATCGGGACCACCCGGTTTGATCGTCACGTCGAGGCCGGCCGCCTCGTAAAAGCCCTTTTCAAGCGCCACATAGTAGCCGCCGAATTGTGCTTGCGTGACCCATTTGAGTTGCAACGTCAGTTCGTCGGCGGCCTGCGCCCCCGCCGTCATCGCTGCCAGCGCGATCGCGCTTGTGAGTAGCTTTTTCATTGGTAACAACCTCCAAGTTGTGAATGCCGAGGTTTTCCTCGTGCAGTTTATATGCGGTTACCCGCGTTGCGAGGGATGCCAAAACGTCACCCTCTTTTCGACAAGCGCCACAAGCCCGTATAGTGCGGTGCCTGTAAGCGCCGATATCGCAATCTCGGCCCAAACCATGTCCGTTGCCAAGCGCCCCATCTCGGTTGTGATCCGAAATCCCATACCGCGAATAGGAGAGCCGAAATATTCGGCAACAATTGCCCCGATGAGGGCCAAAGTGGTCGCAATCTTAAGACCGTTGAACACAAACGGCAGCGCCGCAGGCACCCGCAATTTGACAAGTGTCGCCACATGCCCCGCCGCATAGGTCCGCATCAGATCACGCTGCATCGTATCTGTCGAGGCCAACCCGCCAAGCGTGTTCACCAGCATCGGGAAAAACACCATGATGGCCACCACGGCCGCTTTGGAATGCCAATCGAACCCGAACCACATGACCATGATCGGGGCCAATCCGACAATCGGCAGGGCCGCCATAAAATTCGCCACCGGTAAAAGACCCCGTTTGAGAAAATCATAGCGATCAATGACCAAAGCAACGGCGATCCCGGCGGCACTGCCCATCCAGAGCCCGTTCAACGCGCCTTTGACCACGGTTTGCACCCAGTCCTCCCACAAGATCGGCAAAGACCCCATGATGGCCGCCCCGATGGCCGATGGCGGCGGCAAGAGCGCCGGGGAAATGTGGAACATCCGCACCACACCTTCCCAAAGGAGCAACACCAAAAGGCCAAATCCCGCAGGGTAGGCAATGCGTTCGAACTGCGTATCGGACCGTCTCATACGGGTCGCCCTCCCATGGTGCGGCGCAGGATTTTCTCGATCGCGCCCACTGTGAATATCAAAACTGCGGCCAAAATTGCCGCGGCAAACAACGCCGCCCACATGATCATCGGTTCACCGAACTGCGATCCGATCAACATACGCGCGCCCAGGCCCGCGATTGCACTGGTCGACAACTCGCCCACAACCGCGCCGACAAACGCGGCCGCCACGCTCACCTTGAGCGAGGCAAAGAAATACGGCATCGAGGCCGGAACGCGCAGTTTCCAAAACACCGCTGCGGGCTTGGCGCCATAGGTGCGCAGCAAATCCAACTGCATATTGTCGGGGCTCGACAGCCCTTTGACCATGCTGACCATCACGGGGAAAAAGCTTAAGTACGCCGCGATAATCGCCTTGGGGACCAACAGCGACCCCGCGCCTATCGCATTGCTCAACACCACAATCATCGGCGCCAAGGCCACGATGGGAATGGTCTGTGAAATGATCGCCCACGGCATCAAACTAAGCCGTCCGATGCGGCTCAACACAATAATCGCGGCCAATGAAACGCCAACGACAATGCCCAGAACAAATCCCCAAAGCGTTGTTTTCAAAGTGATTGTGCCTTGGTAGACCATCGAGCGTTTCGATGTGACTTTTTTGAGCGCGGTGGTTTTCCACAACTCGGCGGCCACCTGATGCGGGACGGGCAACAAGGGCCGGGCTTGCTGCATCGTGTCACGAACCACCTCGGAAAAACCCGGGGTTGTCCCCGCCCGCTCGGCCTGGTCATAGGTCCACGTGGAATTCATTTTGATCGCTGCGGCGTACCACACGATGAGCAGCACGGCGATGACTGTGAGGATTGGAACGATGTTTTTCATGCCCGCCACTCCATCCGTAACTCATCGGGCGCATCGCCATCACAGGGCACCACGCCACACGCCACGAACCCCTCGCGGGCGTAAAACCGTTGCGCATCGGCGTTGGGCACATGGGTGTGAAGCCAGATGAAATCACGCCCCGATTTCACGGCATCCATCAACGCCTTTCCCGCGCCCTGCCCGCGCGAGCGAACATATAATCCGCCGATTTTGAGCGTCTGCGGATCGAATGAAAGATAGCCCTGTGGTGGATTGCCTGCGACGTAAATGTTGCGCGCATCGAACGCCTCATTGATCATACGGGCAATCTCGGCGGCACTCGGGCCCGCGGGTTTCCACGCGACCTCCTGCTCCCACGCCCAGACAATGTCCGCCAAGGCAGGAATGTCCTCTCGGGTGGCGGGTCGAACATCAGCGGTTGCGAGAGAGGTCATTGATCATGCCCCGCACGCAAGCCCTCGCGCACGCGGTGCGCAATCTCGATGAACTCTTTGCTGTCGCGAATATCGAGGGGGCGTTCTTTCGGGAGAGGGCTTTCGATGATGTCGGTAATCCGGCCCGGGCGTGGGGACATGACGACGATTTTGGTCGACAGATAGACCGCTTCGGGGATCGAGTGGGTCACGAACCCGATGGTCTTTTCGGTGCGCGCCCAAAGCGCCAGAAGTTGCTCGTTGAGGTGGTCACGCACAATCTCGTCAAGCGCCCCGAACGGCTCGTCCATCAACAGGATTTCGGCATCAAAGGCAAGGGCGCGGGCAATCGACGCGCGTTGTTGCATCCCGCCCGAAAGCTGCCACGGGAACTTTTTCTCAAAGCCAGCGAGGTCCACAAGTTCTAGCACTTTTCGAACATGTTCGGCCTGATCTGCCTTGGAATACCCCATAATTTCGAGCGGAAGTTTCACATTTCCTGCAATTGTCCGCCACGGGTACAATCCCGCAGCCTGAAACACATAACCATAGGCCCGCGCACGCCGCGCCTCCTCCGGCGACATGCCGTTGACCGTCAACGCCCCCCCCGTGGGCGTCTCCAGCCCCGCAATACAGCGCAAAAACGTCGTCTTGCCACAGCCCGACGGGCCGATAAAAGAAACAAAATCGCCCTTTTCAATCTGGAGGTTCACACCCTTTAGCGCATGGATCGGACCGTCATTCGTCTCGAACGTCAGGTCCACATTCTGCGCGTCAATCACTGGTTTTTTCATAAGTTCTGTCGTCCCCTCAGGCGGCATGGGATGCGCCCACACCGCCGCCCCGTTTGATCTTAAACGCCTGTCGCCGGAATGCCCGAACGCAGTACCGGCTGCGGTGCGGTCAACTCTTTCCATTTCGACAGCGCCGTGTTGACGGTCGCGTTCGGATCGCGGGCAACGAATGCGCCATGGCCCTCTTTGGTGGTCAATTCACCATCCGTCACGGCGACATAGCCACGGGACAACACGTAGCGTGGCAACCCTTTGACCTCGATCCCCTCGAACACATTGTAATCAATGGCGGAGGCTTGGGTTTCGGCGCTGATCACCTTGGTCTTATTGGGATCAAGCACGAGAATATCGGCATCGGCCCCGACAAGGATGGCACCCTTTTTCGGGTAACAATTCAATATCTTGGCGATATTTGTCGAGGTCACGGCGACAAATTCGTTCATGGTGATCCGCCCCGTTTCAACCCCCTTGGTCCACAATACGGGCAAACGATCCTCAAGGCCGCCGGTGCCATTCGGGATCTTGGAAAAGTCACCCACGCCAAAGCGTTTTTGCTCGGTCGTAAAGGCACAGTGATCGGTCGCCACACAGGACAATGTGCCCGACGCGAGACCCGCCCAAAGGCTGTCCTGATGGTGTTTATTGCGGAACGGTGGCGACATCACACGCCGCGCGGCATGATCCCAATCCGGATTGGAATACTCGCTCTCATCAAGCACGAGGTGTTGGATCAACGGCTCGCCCCACACCCGTTTGCCGTTCATTTTGGCCCGACGAATGGCCTCGTGGCTTTCCTCGCAAGACGTATGCACAACATAAAGCGGCGCCCCCGCCATGTCGGCAATCATAATGGCGCGGTTGGTGGCCTCGCCTTCCACTTGGGGCGGGCGCGAATAGGCGTGGGCCTCGGGGCCGGTGTTGCCGTCGGCGATCAATTGCGCCGTCAATTCGGCAATCACATCGCCGTTCTCGGCATGGACCAAAGGCGTCGCACCGAGTTCCGCACAGCGTTTGAACGAAGCATAAAGTTCGTCGTCATTCACCATCAACGCGCCCTTATAGGCGAGGAAGTGTTTGAAGCTGTTGATACCTTTTTCCTCGGTGACGATTTTCATCTCGTCGAACACCTGTTCGCCCCACCATGTGATCGCCATGTGAAACGAGTAATCGCAGGCGGCCCGGGCGGATTTGTTGTCCCAAACCTTGAGCGCGTCCAACAGGCTCTCCCCGGGCGCGGGGAGACAAAAATCAACAACCATCGTGGTCCCCCCCGCGAGGGCGGCACGGGTGCCGGAGGCGAAATCATCCGCCGAATAGGTTCCCATAAACGGCATCTCAAGGTGCGTGTGCGGGTCGATCCCGCCGGGCATGACATAACAACCCGTTGCGTCCAACACCTCGTCGCCCGTCAGATCAGGACCGATCTCGACGATCACACCCCCGTCGATTTTCACGTCCGCTTTATAGGTCAGGTCCGCCGTGACGACCGTGCCGCCCTTGATTACCTTGGTCATTTCATCTCTCCTTGTCCGGTTCGGCGGTGCGTCTCATGCGCCCCTGCCGCTTTTATCATTTGATATCATTCAACGATTTGAGCAGTCTCCAACACCGCGTGCAACAACACGTTGGTCCCTGCGGCGGCCCATTCGGGGCTGATGTCCTCGGCCTCGTTATGGCTCAACCCATCCACGCAAGGACACATGATCATCGCCGTGGGGGCCACATCATTGATCCAACACGCATCGTGACCCGCGCCCGAAATGATGTCCATGTGTGAATACCCCAACCGCTCAGCGGCGGAGCGCACCGCGCCCACGAGAGTTTCATCAAACGCAGGTGGCTCGAATTGGCCCGAGATTTTGGCCTCGAACGTGACACCGATCTCTTCGCACAGCTTAGGCGCGCGCTCCAACAGTTCCGCCTCCATCGCGTGCAGTTTCTCAGGCAGATGAGACCGGATATCGACGGTGAACACAACCTTTCCGGGGATCACATTGCGCGAATTCGGGTAGACGTCAATGTGGCCAATCGCGCCCACGGCACCGGGTTGGTTGGCCATGGCGATCTCGTGGACCAATTCGGTGATCCGCGCCAAACCGCGTCCTGCGTTCTTGCGCATATTCATCGGCGTGGACCCCGTGTGGCTTTCCTTGCCCGTCACCGTGCATTCGATCCACCGCAGCCCCTGACCGTGGGTCACAACGCCGATATCACGGCCCTCGGCCTCCAAAATCGGACCCTGTTCAATGTGCAGCTCGAACATGGCGTGCATTTTGCGTGCGCCAACCTGTTCGGTGCCGACCCATCCAATCCGTTTCAATTCATCGCCAAAGGATTTGCCCTCGGCGTCCTTGAGATCATAGGCCCACTCTTGGGTGTGGCGCCCCGTGAATACGCCAGAGGCGAGCATGGCGGGGGCAAAGCGCGTCCCCTCCTCGTTGGTCCAGTTGGTGACCACGATCGGGTGTTTGGTTTTGATCCCGAGGTCATTCATGGTGCGAATGGCCTCAAGCCCGCCAAGCACACCCAACACCCCATCGTATTTCCCACCTGTGGGCTGTGTATCAAGGTGGCTGCCCATGTAAACGGGTAGCGCATCGGGATCTTCGCCCGCGCGGGTGGCGAACATATTGCCCATGGTGTCGACGCCCATGCTCAGGCCCGCCGCCTCGCACCACGTCTGGAACAAGGCACGCCCCTCCGCGTCGGCATCCGTCACGGTTTGACGGTTGTTACCCCCCGCCACACCCGGCCCGATTTTGGCCATCTCCATGAGACTGTCCCAAAGTCGGGCAGCGTTGATTTTGAGGTTTTCCCCGGGTGCGGATGTGGCAGAGGCCATAGGCAGTCCTTTCGTCATCTTATGTGTATGCGGGCGACATACGGCCCGTTTTGTCTTTTAATCCAGTGTTTTGAGCACATCGGCCAAGGTGCCGATCAAGGTGTCGATGTGGTCCTTTTCAATGATCAATGGCGGCGACATGGCGATGATATCGCCCGTGGTGCGCACCAGAACGCCCTTGTCGTAGGCCTTGAGGAAGGCCGAGAACGCGCGTTTGGTCGGCGCCCCTGCGATTGGCTCCAGTTCAACAGCGCCGATCAACCCCTCACCGCGGATGTCGAGCACATGCGGCAAGCCTTTGAGGCTATGGATCGCATCCTGCCAGTAGTCCGACAGCCCCGCAGCGCGCTCGAACAACCCCTCCTCGGCATAGGTGTCGAGGGTGGCCAGACCGGCGGCGGCGGCAATCGGGTTGCCCGAATAGGTGTAGCCGTGGAACAGCTCGATCACATGCTCGGGACCTTGCATAAAGGCATCGTGGATCTCTTTGGTCGCCAGAACCGCGCCCATCGGGATCACACCGTTGGTGAGACCTTTGGCGCAAGTGATCAGGTCGGGCATGACACCGTAATGCGCGGCGGCAAACGACGATCCCAAACGGCCAAAACCGGTGATAACCTCGTCAAAGATCAACAAAATACCGTGTTTGGTACAGATATCGCGCAGACGTTGGAGGTAGCCCTTGGGCGGCAAAAGCACGCCGGTGGACCCCGCCATCGGCTCGACAATGACGGCCGCAATCGTTTCGCCGCCATGCAGCGCCACGATACGCTCCAACTCGTCGGCCAGCTCCGCGCCATGCTCGGGTTGTCCGCGCACAAAGCGGTTGCGGTCGGGCAAATGGGTGTGTGGCAGGTGATCGACGCCGTTCAAAAGCGTGCCGAACATCTTGCGGTTGGTGACAATACCGCCCACGGAAATCCCGCCAAAGTTCACGCCGTGATAGCCCCGCTCACGCCCGATCAGACGCGTGCGCTCGCCCTGACCTTTGGCGCGGTGATAGGCGAGCGCGAGTTTGAGCGCGGTCTCGACACTTTCCGAACCGGAGTTGGTGAAAAACACATGTTCGAACGGCTCAGGCGCCATATCGACCAGCTTGGTGGCCAGTTCAAACGCCTTGGGATGGCCCATCTGGAACGCAGGGGCGTAATCCAGTTCGGCGACCTGTTTCTGGATCGCTTCGACAATTTTGGGACGGTTATGCCCCGCGTTGCAACACCAAAGCCCCGCCGTGCCGTCCAGAACCTCGCGCCCGTCCGAGGTGCGGTAATGCATCCGGTCGGCAGACACGAACATCCGTGGCTCTTTTTTAAACTGACGGTTTGCCGTAAACGGCATCCAGAACGCTGAAAGATCGTTCGGACGTGTGTCTCCATCCATCGCCATGATTTCCTCTTATCCCTATGTGTTCGGGCAATTCTGTGTCTGCCCCTGCATCACCCTGCGACGGGTTTGACCATTTGGTCAAGAGAACCGTAACACCCTCATGTCATTGAGCGGACAAACATGGCCGCGACAGGTGCCAAAAATCTGTGCGCTATGCAGATAAGATAGGATTTAAGGCGATTCTCTCTTCGATTTGACGCATTTTTTGGCAACTATGGACGAAAGGCGATAAACCGCACCGTATTCAGTGAAGGAATCATAGCTCCCATGCCAGGCACCAAACCGCGTACGAGAATTCAAAAGCGAAACTCGGAGACCATTCTGGATGCCGCATTGGACGTCTTTTCACGCAACGGGTTTCGCGGGGCGACCCTCGACCAGATCGCCAAGGACGCCGGATTGTCCAAGCCGAATCTGCTATATTATTTCCCGTCCAAGGAGGCCATCCACCGCGCGCTGATCGACGCGCTGATGGCCAACTGGCTCGATCCGCTGCGCGAAATGGATGCGGATGGTGATCCCGTCGAGGAAATCGTCGCCTATGTTTTGCGCAAATTGGATATGGCCCGCGCCTTTCCGCGCGAAAGCCGCCTGTTCGCCAATGAGATCGTCCAAGGCGCCCCGAACATCATGGATAAAATCGAGGGCGAGTTGAAAACCCTCGTGGACGAAAAGGCCGCCATCATTGGCCACTGGGTCGAAACGGGACATGTGCGTGAGATTGACCCCTATCACCTGATCTTTTCGATCTGGGCCACCACACAGCACTACGCTGATTTTGATGCACAAATTCGCGGTATTATCACACCCGTCGAGGATCACCATTTCGACGATGCCCGCAAGTTTCTCGACACGATGTACCGCCGCATGTTGGCGCTATGAGGTCCGCGCGGGGCCGTTGCGACATATGCGGGCGTTAACCATCTCCTTAGAAAGTCGGGGATATTAACCCGTTGGCAAGGGTAACCCTTTATAAACATTTGGTGGTGGGGGCTCCTTTTGAAGAAGGAGCATGAGCATGACCGATATCACCGGTGTGCCTGCTTTCGGAGGTGGAGGGTTTGCGTCACGCCAACTCCCTGAAACTCCAAAGCCTGTCGTGCAAGAAGTTGCGAAACCTGCAGCGGACGGCTCGGCGACAAATTCGCAGGGGGAAACCCTGCGCGGCCAGAATGGCGCGGACTATCAATCCAAACGCGACAGCAACGACGCCGATCAAAAGCGACGCGATGCCGTGCGCGACGACATTGTCCTGAGCGGCCCGACACCCTCGTTCCAGGCCAGTATTCTCGAGGTCGAGAAAGATCTGCGCAATGTGATTGCACGGGTGGAGGCCAAACGGACGCAACAGGCCGACGAGGCCGCGATTGCGCCCCGGGCATCCTCTGTGGCCGAACCTGACCAGACGGACCAAACACCCGACACGGATCAGGCCACAACCGCATCGCCACTGGCCCCGACCGGGACGGACGATGAGCCACCCGCACAGGACCATGCGCCATCTGCACCACAGGCGGCCACAGCCCCGACAGAAACGGTGGATCCGGAGGTCGCGCGTAGCGGACCTGCGGCAACGCAAGAGACGCCATACGATCCGCAAACCTAACGCGCGGATCGTATCCCCCCCGTGTCAGGATGGCGCGGGTTTCAAAACAGGTTCAAACAGGTCACCGCAACGCACATCACACGGCGTTTGCGTCACGACCCCGCTCTGCAACCCCCCGCGCCCGAACAGGACACGGGGGATCGGGAAAGGTGTGTTCATCCTCGTGTCCCCCCCACCGCGACCTGCGCGAGTGGGGCCGGTTGGCGTGCGGTCTGGCGCACAGGTTTGCGCACCGCGTCGCACGCGGGGAAGTCGCGTTATTCGCCCGCGACCGCAGCCACATTATTGGGATGCGTTGTCCAGTTGGCGTAGTCCCCGACCACCTTGCCCGTGCGCTCGTCCACGGCACCTTTATCGAGCGTTTTCATGGTGATGCAGTTTTCAACCGGACAGACATTCACACAAAGATTGCAGGCCACGCATTCGTCGTCCTTGACGGTAAACACGCGGTCGGCGGACATCTCGATGGCTTGGTGCGAGGTATCCTCGCAGGCGGCATAACACCGTCCACAGCTGATACAATCGTCCTGGTTGATGACCGCTTTGGTCACGTGGTTGAGGTTGAGGTACTGCCAATCGGTGACGTTGGGCGTGGCCTTGCCGATCAGGTCGGACACGCTCATTTCTTTCTCGTCAAGGTACTGGCTAAGCCCCGAAATCATCTCTTCGACAATCTTGAACCCATAGGTCATCACCGCCGTGCAGACCTGCACATTGCCCGCGCCAAGCGCCATGAATTCAGCCGCATCGCGCCATGTGGTCACGCCGCCAATGCCCGAAATCGGCAACGCCGCCGTGGCGGGATTGCGGGCGATTTCGGCGACCATGTTGAGCGCAATCGGTTTGACCGCGGGGCCGCAATAGCCGCCGTGGGTGCCTTTGCCGTCAATCATCGGCTCGGGCGAAAACGCATCCAGGTTCACCGATGTTATGGAGTTGATCGTGTTGATCAGCGACACCGCATCGGCCCCGCCGCGCAACGCGGCCTCGGCGGGTGCGAGGATATTGGTGATGTTCGGCGTCAATTTGACAATCACCGGCAGGCCCGTGGATTCCTTGCACCACCGCGTCACCATCTCGATATATTCAGGCACCTGTCCGACAGCCGCACCCATACCCCGCTCGGCCATGCCATGCGGACAGCCAAAGTTCAGCTCGAACCCGTCACACCCCGTTTCGGCAATGCGCGGGATGATCGATTTCCAACTTTCCGCGTCACACGGGACCATCACAGAGGCAATCAGGGCGCGGTCCGGATAGTCCTTTTTGACGCGGGTCATTTCCTCCAAATTCACCTCCAACGCACGGTCGGTGATCAATTCGATGTTGTTGAGGCCCAACAAACGGCGGTCCGCACCAAAGATCGCGCCATAACGTGGCCCGTTGACGTTGACCACGGGCGGGCCTTCCTCGCCCAGAGTTTTCCACACGACACCGCCCCACCCCGCCTCAAAGGCGCGGCGCACATTGTACTCTTTGTCCGTCGGCGGCGCCGAGGCGAGCCAGAACGGATTAGGGGAGGTAATGCCACAAAATGTTGTTGTTAGGTCAGCCATATCTTAGTCCTCGCCCATCAAGAATTTATGCATGTTTTCAGCGCTGTCACGTCCTTCGGCCACGGCCGTGACGGTGAGATCCTCACCGCCGAGCGCACAATCGCCCCCCGCCCAGACGCCCGCCACAGACGTGCGGCCAAACGTATCGACCGCAATCTTGCCGCGTTCCAATGCGATGCCATCGGGCGCCCCGCCAAGCGTCTGACCGATGGCCATAAAGACCTGATCCGCCGCAATGCGCACCGTCTCGCCCGTTCCTGACAGACCACTGTCACTCTCGGCGGTGTATTCGAATTCCACCTCGGCACAGGCGCCATTGCCATGCACGGCCACCGGTTGCACGTTGTACAAAATCTGCACCCCTTTGGAGGTCGCGAGGTCTTGTTCAAACTCCGACGCACTCATGCGGTCGCGACCACGGCGATAGGCGATGGTGACGTTCTGCGCTCCCAACAGTTTGGACTGCACAGCGGCATCGACCGCCGTCATACCGCCACCGATCACCACCACGTTGCGCCCGATGGGCAACGTCGACAGGTCGGTGGATTGACGCAGCTCTGAAATGAAATCGACCGCGTCAAGCACGCCGGATTTGTCCACCCCGTCCGCCTTGAGCGCGTTCACGCCACCCAAACCGATGGCAAGGAACACCGCATCGAACTGCGACGACAGACCGTCCAACGTCAGACCCGCCCCGAGCGCCTTGCCGGTTTCGACAGTGATTCCACCGATTTTCATCAGCCAGTCCACCTCGGCCTGTGCAAAATTATCGGGGGATTTATAGGATGCGATACCAAATTCGTTCAGGCCGCCCGCTTTGGCCCGCCCGTCATAGATTGTGACCGCATGGCCATAACGCGCCAAACGGTGCGCCGCCGACAGACCCGCAGGTCCCGCGCCGATCACCGCAACGCGCTTGCCCGTGTCGGCGGCGCGGGTGAACGGATGCGTGCCTTTGGCCATGACAGTATCCGTGGCATAGCGCTGTAGCCGTCCGATTTCGACGGGCTTGCCCTCGGCCACTTCGCGCACACAAACCTCTTCGCACAGGGTTTCCGTGGGACAGACCCGCGCGCACATCCCGCCAAGGATATTGGCGTCAAAGATGGTTTTCGCCGCCGCTTCGGGCGTCCCCGTGGCGATCTGGCGGATAAACAACGGCACGTCGATCGAGGTGGGACAGGCCGTCATGCACGGCGCGTCATGGCAAAAATAACACCGATCCGCCGCGACCAATGCTTCGTGGTCGTCAAGCGCCGGATGAAGGTCGGAGAAATTTTCGTCATAGGCGTCGGGGGCAAGTCGCCCTGCGGCGATCCCTGATGTAAAGGCTGTGTTGGGCATTTGTCCTCGTCCTGCTTTGCTGCGTCCCATTTCGGGCGGGGCGTGTTGTGGGTCTTGGGGACAGCGTGGACGAGAAACCTATTTTTGATCAAGTGGTAAATTTTAATCAGGGCGTAATTTTCTCTCTTTTTAGCCCCAAGCAGGCAAATTTTGCGTCGCGCTCGCCTAATTCATGTGCATTCCCGACGGGTCGCCACCCCCGATCGCGATTTTCGCGGGTTTTCACGGACCCTGACGTGACGTATAAGCGGGAAAGCTGATTGACATGAGCCCGCATCAGACGGGTGGCAGAACAAGTTGGAAAACATGACAAAACAAAATGACGCCGATGTGGCCTTCATTCAGGCGCTTGCCGAGTTGCTCAACACCAATGACCTCACCGAGGTGGAAGTCAAACGCGAGTACGGCGAGAATGATCGCCTGAATGTGCGTGTGTCCAAAGCACAAGAAATCGTACAAACCGTTGCAGCGCCCGCCGCATATACCGCGCCGGCTGCGGCCGCTGCGGCCCCTGCGGCAGCAACCCCCGCCGCACCCGCTGCGGTGGCTGCGGCCCCCGCCGATCCGCGCAATGATCCGAACGCGGTGCCATCGCCCATGGTCGGGACCGCCTATCTGTCCGCAGAACCGGGTGCCGCCGCCTTTGTAAAAATCGGCGACAGTGTCGAAGAGGGCCAGACCCTGATGATTATCGAGGCGATGAAAACGATGAACCACATCCCCTCGCCCAAATCCGGCACCATCAAACGCATTCTGGTCGATGACGGCACCCCCGTCGAATTCGGCGCGCCGCTGATGATCATCGAATAAGGACAGGTTTCCATGTTCGACAAAATCCTCATTGCCAACCGTGGCGAAATTGCGCTTCGCGTGATCCGCGCGTGCCGCGAAATGGGCATCGCCTCCGTGGCGGTCCATTCCGAGGCAGACGCCGACGCGATGCACGTGCGCATGGCCGACGAAGCTGTATGCATCGGTCCCAATTCCTCGACGCTGTCCTATCTCTCCTTCCCTGCGATCATCGCGGCCTGCGAGATCACAGGCGCACAGGCAATCCACCCCGGATACGGATTTTTGTCCGAAAACGCCGCCTTTGTGCAAATCGTCGAGGATCACGATCTGGCCTTTATCGGCCCGTCGGCTGAGCACATCCGCCAGATGGGCGATAAAATCACCGCCAAAGAGACCGCTAAAATCCTCGGGATTCCCGTGGTGCCCGGCTCTCCGGGTGGCGTGCCTGACGTAGAAACAGCCAAGAAACTTGCGGCTGAAATGGGCTATCCCGTCATCATCAAAGCCACCGCAGGTGGCGGTGGACGCGGGATGAAAGTGGCCGAAAACGAAGCGGTGCTCGAAACCGCCTTCCGCACCGCCCGCTCCGAATCCAAAGCCGCCTTTGGCAATGACGAGGTTTATATGGAGAAATATCTCCAGAAACCGCGCCATATCGAAGTGCAGGTGTTCGGCGACGGACAGGGCGGCGGCGTCCATTTGGGCGAACGGGATTGCTCATTGCAACGGCGCCACCAAAAGGTGTTCGAGGAAGCCCCCGGCCCCTCGATCAGCCCCGAAGAACGCGCCCATATCGGCGGTATCTGTGCCAACGCCATTGCCAAAATGGGCTACCGCGGCGCAGGAACAATCGAATTCCTCTACGAGGATGGCCAGTTCTTTTTCATCGAGATGAACACCCGCTTGCAGGTGGAACACCCTGTAACGGAGGCGATTTTCCGCCAAGACCTCGTGCGCGAACAAATCCGCGTTGCCGCGGGCGAGAAGCTCTCCTTCACCCAAGAGGATCTGGTGCTCGACGGTCACGCCATCGAGGTGCGCATCAACGCCGAGCGGCTGCCGAACTTTGCCCCCTGCCCCGGCAAGATCACCCAGTATCACGCCCCGGGCGGCCTTGGGGTGCGCATGGATAGCGCACTTTATGACGGCTATTCGATCCCGCCCTATTACGACAGCTTGATCGGCAAACTGATCGTCCACGGGCGCGACCGTCCAGAGGCCTTGGCGCGTCTGAAACGGGCTCTTGGCGAGTTGATCGTCGACGGCGTCGACACCACCGTGCCGCTGTTTCATATGCTGTTGAACGAACCGGACGTCTTGTCAGGGGACTACAACATCCACTGGCTCGAAAAATGGCTCGCCGCCAACCTGCCATCCTGAACGCAGGCACAACGCATTGAATTCAAAGGCCCGCTTGTCACAGAGCGGGCCTTTTCTTTTGCCGCGAAACGCGCCATTTTACCCGCATGGACCATCCGCCCCTCACGCCTGAATTGTTGCTCAACGCCTATGCCAACGGGGTCTTTCCGATGTCAGAGAGCGCCGAGGATGATGAGGTATTCTGGGTTGATCCCGAGCGGCGCGGCATTTTCCCGCTAGAGGCATTTCACATCTCGACCTCTCTGGCCCGTGTGATCCGGCGCGGCCGGTTTCGCGTGACCTTTAACCACGCCTTTGCACAGGTGATGACACACTGCGCCAACCGTGACGAGACATGGATCAACGCGACAATTATCAACCTTTACGCGCAGGTCCACACGCTCGGATATGCACAATCCGTCGAGATCTGGAACGGGGACCACATGGTCGGCGGGCTTTACGGCATCACACTCGGGGCGGCCTTTTTCGGAGAGAGCATGTTCTCGTATGAAACCGATGCCTCCAAAGTGGCACTCTCGTACCTTATCGCGCATCTGAACCGCACCGGCTTCACCCTTTTGGACACCCAGTTCATTACGCCGCATCTGGCCTCGCTCGGCGCCATCGAAATTGCGCGGACGCAGTATCACACACGCCTTGATGCGGCCTTGGGCCTCGATGCGGATTTCAGGGGGCTCGCGCCGCCAACGGCTCAGGACGTGCTACAGTTGAGAACCCAGACATCGTAACGCGGGTGGTCCATCGCGTTCAGCGCGGGACTGGTTTCCACCATCCACCCTTGGAACTCAGGTTCGGCGGTGCCATCGACGGAAATCACCAGATAGGCATAGGCGTCCCCTGACGGGTTGCCAACGGGGTAGCGGCAATCGGCGAGTTGCGCGGTGAGATAGCCCCATGTCGCGGCCTGTCCGCGAGCGATCTGGATGTCTTCGACACGGCCGGTGAGCTTGTCCAGAACACGGATTAACGCACCGGTGCCACTGGCCACGCTTTCTTGTGTTTCGGTCGTGATATCAAACAGTTCGCGCTGAAACCCCTCATCGGGGAGTGATTGCAACTCCTCCAATGACAACCCGCCGATGCCAGTGTCATCCAGCGGCGTTTCAATGATCGACCCGATCCCCGTTTGCAGGTCGTCGGAGAACCCCGTGTCCTGTGCAAATCCCGCGCCCGAACCAACTGCGAGCAAGGCCGCAATGCTCAAACCACGCCGGATCATTCCGCGCCCCCGTCACCGCCGGTGACGAATTTAAGCATCAGGTTGATGAGGCTCACGGCGCTTTGGGTGTCGGCGATCACCTGCCCGTCTTCAAATTCGAACATGGATCCACCAGGCACCAATTCGATGAAATTTCCGCCCAGGAGCCCCTCGGACGCGACCAAAGCGGCGGTGTCGTCGGGAAGCGCCACATCGCCTTCAAGCGCCAGTTTGGCCTCGGCGCGAAAGCTCTCCTTGTTCAGGGTCAGGTCGGTCACGGTGCCGATTTTCACACCGGCAAGGCGCACATCGCTGCCCACGCTCACGCCCTCGGCGGAGCGGAACGACGCGGTGAGATGATAGGTATCGGAGGCGCCACCCGCGAAACCCGTCGCCTGGCCCGCGTAAACGAGAAAGCCCAATGCAAGCGCCAGAACGCCCGCACCAACGGCAACTTCTGTTGTATTTTCTGCCATACTCTTACCCCCAGACCCGTTTGGTGCGCGCCCTTTCGGGCGGCATTATTCGGGCTGCCACGCCTCGTAATCGGTGCGCGCAACGGGCTTTGCCTGACGAAGTGACCCCGCGGGGGCATAGGCCGCGGCGGTGCCGGTCATGTTTTCCACATGCGGTTTTTCCCACTCTTTATGCTCAAGCGGGAGATGTCCGGGGTGGTTGTCAAAGGTGCGGTGCAACCAACCGTGCCATGCGGGATCAACGCGCGAGGCTTCGACCTCACCATTGTAGATCACCCAACGGCGCGAGTCGTCTTCGTTGCGGTAAAAGATATTGCCCTGACTATCTTCGCCGAGCTTGACGCCGTGGCGCCATGTGAAAAGCTGTGTGCCAATCGTCTGGCCTTTCCACCACACAAGTGCGCGCAATGCCGTGTTCAAAATACCCATGGGACAACCTCCGAAAATGTTGGTTCCTGATATGACCTAATGCGGGCGCAAGGTCCAGAGTTTCCGTGCGCTATTCATGGTCAAATCAGGGCGAATGGCAGGTGTCCGCCGCCCGATGACGGCCTGACAAGCCCCACTCGCCCCTGTGCGCGGTCGTTTATACCCCTGCCCTACGCGCAGGATGCGGGCAATTTTGCGGTCACTTCAATCTCGATTTTCATTGCGGGATCAAGCAGACGGGCCTCAATCATCGTGGCGGCGGGACGCACAGCGCCGAACACCTCTTGCAGGACGGGCCAACAGGCCTCGAAGTCCGCGCCATCGGGCAGAATATAACGCACGCGGGCGACATCGGCCATCGAGGCCCCGGCCTCGGCCAAGGCTTTGGCAATGGTGCCAAGCGTATTGCGGCACTGGTCCGCGACACCTTCGGGCATGCTCATCGTGGCGTAATCATACCCCGTGGTGCCGGAGACAAAGACCCAACCATCGACAACAACCGCGCGGGAATAGGCGATTTTTTCCTCAAAAGGAGAACCGGAGGAGATGAGTGTACGTGACATGCGGGTGCCTTTCGAGGACATAGGATTGAAACTCCGCCACGGGGCGGCTGCGCGATCATTTACGCAAGCCCGCAGCGCATGCAAGGCCATTTTGCCCGCCGCCCGAACCCATGAAACCCGCCTGTCCCGAACGCGAAACGCCGCCCCGAAGGGCGGCGCTTGCACAGCGGTCGATGCGACAGGCATTTAGCCGACAGTCGCCTCTTTTTCGGCTTCACCGTAGATGATCAATGGCTTGGCGTCGGAGTTGACGGCCTCTTCGTTGACCACAACTTCGGTGACATTTTCCGTACCCGGCAGCTCGAACATGGTATCGAGCAGGATGTCCTCAAGGATAGAGCGCAAACCGCGCGCCCCCGTTTTACGTTTGATCGCCCGCTTGGCAATCGCCGTGAGGGCCTCGTCGGTAAAGGTCAGCACCACATCTTCGAGTTCGAACAGGCGTTGGTATTGTTTGACCAATGCGTTTTTCGGCGCCGACAGGATGGTGACAAGCGCGTCTTCGTCGAGATCTTCGAGCGTGGCGAGCACGGGCAGACGGCCAACGAATTCAGGGATAAGGCCGAATTTCAACAGATCTTCGGGCTCAAGTTCGGAGAACAGCTCACCGATCCCCTTGGCATTTTCCTCTTTCACATCGGCGCCAAAGCCGATGGCAGAACCTTTGCCGCGCTGTGCGATAATCCGGTCAAGGCCCGCAAATGCACCGCCGCACACGAACAGGATGTTCGTCGTATCGACTTGCAGGAATTCCTGCTGTGGATGCTTGCGCCCGCCCTGCGGCGGAACGGAGGCCACGGTGCCTTCCATGATTTTCAAAAGCGCCTGTTGGACGCCCTCGCCCGACACGTCACGGGTAATGGACGGGTTGTCGGATTTGCGCGTAATCTTGTCGACCTCGTCGATGTAAACGATGCCGCGTTGTGCGCGCTCGACGTTGTACTCGGACGCCTGAAGCAGTTTGAGGATGATGTTTTCCACGTCCTCACCGACATAGCCGGCTTCGGTCAATGTGGTCGCATCCGCCATCGTGAACGGCACATCGAGAATACGGGCAAGTGTCTGAGCCAACAGCGTTTTACCGCACCCCGTGGGGCCGACGAGCAAGATGTTGGATTTCGCCAGTTCGATGTCGCCCGCCCCGCTCGAGGCGTGGTTGAGACGTTTGTAGTGGTTGTGGACGGCCACCGACAGTACGCGTTTGGCGGTCGCCTGACCGATCACGTAATCATCGAGGACGGCACAGATTTCTCTGGGTGCAGGCACCCCTTCGGAGGATTTCAGACCGGAGGATTTGGTTTCCTCGCGGATGATGTCCATGCAAAGCTCAACACATTCATCACAGATGAAAACGGTTGGACCCGCGATCAGCTTGCGCACCTCGTGCTGGCTCTTGCCGCAAAAGGAACAGTAGAGCGTGTTCTTGCTGTCACCACCGGACGAATTCGACATTGCATTCCCCTAAGGCCAACTGGCCTTTGTTTGGTCGATCAGGCGGCGCGAACCTGCCGCCTGAATATTGTGTTACATGCGAGTGTAGGACAGCCAATTCGCAGGTACAATGCCAAAACCCATGAGAAAACCCATGTCGGTTTTGACGCCTGCGCGGGCGCCCCGCTCGCGTTACCCTTCGATATCGCCGCGGCTTTCGACGATCTCGTCGATCAGACCGAATTCTTTGGCCTCGTCTGCCGACATGAAGTTGTCCCGCTCGAGCGCGTCCACAACCTCTTTCATTTTGCGGCCCGTATGTTTGACGTAGATGCCGTTCAAACGGTCCTTCAGCTTTTGGGTTTCCTGGGCGTGGATCATGATATCCGTCGCCTGCCCCTGATAGCCACCGGAGGGTTGGTGCACCATGACGCGGGAATTGGGCAGCGAGAAGCGCATCCCTTTTTCACCGGCGGTCAACAGCAAAGAGCCCATCGAGGCGGCTTGACCCATCACAAGGGTCGACACCTTGGGACGGATGTATTGCATCGTATCGTAGATCGACAGGCCGGAGGTGACGACACCACCGGGGCTGTTGATGTACATCGCGATTTCCTTGGTCGGGTTTTCGGCTTCGAGGAACAACAACTGCGCACAGATGAGGCTCGACATGCCGTCATGCACGGGACCGTTGAGGAAAATGATCCGCTCTTTGAGCAGACGCGAGAAAATATCATAGGCACGTTCGCCACGGCTCGTTTGCTCAACGACCATGGGGACGAGCGTGTTCATGTAGGTATCAATCGGATCTTTCATCTTCGGCCTGCCTCTGGAACTCTTATGGATGATTAGCGCTGAATTATTACTCGAATCTTAGTTTCGGAACTGGGGACCTGCAAGGTGCGGAGGCCAGCTTCACACAATTCTATTAAAAATTTATTCACCGCCGTCTGATTTTGTTGGTTTAACGGCCACCGTCTCGCCGCGCTTGGCGGCTTCGGCGGCATCTTGTTCCTCGAAAAAGGCCATCCATGCATCCGCATCGTAAACGATAAAGAACTGGTGAGCGAGATAGCCCCCCGCCGCCAGAAACAACATTCCGAACCCCGCAGAGCCGGAAAAAAATTCCATCGCGCCCCAAAAGAGCGTCAGGCCGGAAAACAGGATACGCCGCCAGAGCGGCAACATGAAGCGGGTGCGAACATCAAGGAAATTTGTCATGGCGACGATCTCACACCATGGCGGCGAGAGATACAAGGTGATTGTCCCACATTAACCCGTCGGCAACCAAAAGCGGGCGCACCCCCGTGTCGATCGCCATCAATCCGCCAAGCCCGTCCGACCCGATCCACCCCGACCCGCGCGGGGCCAATCCGCAAATATCCGTGCGCGCCACAGCGCCCAGATAGGCCCCGTCCGTGGCATAGCGTTGCATCAATCCGCCCCTGGGCGAGGTGATCGCCACCGCGCCCCCGTCGCCCGAAAAGGCCACCGATCCGGCGTAGTTTTTCATGCGGGACTGATCCGCACCGGCGGCCATCGCCAACACGGGCGCCTCCCCGCGACGGTGCAGGCCGAGGAGCGGCACAACCGCATCTGCCTCCCCCTCCCACTGCATCGCAAAGGCCACCTGACCGTCCGGCCCCACCGACAAGTGACGGATCGAGTTGTGGTGCAGATCCGCATCGAGCGTGACCTGCTCGGTAATCTCAAAATCGCGTGACAGATAGGCGAGCGAGGGCTGCATCGTGTCGAGGTTCAGCTTGTCACGCCCCTCGCCGTGGTCGGGATGGGTGAAAATGCCGCCATTGGCCACCACGAGCGACCCATCGGCAAGGCGTTTGATATCATGCGGTCCGATGCCACCCGTCTCGACCTCGCCCACACGGGCGTAGCCACGGCCGCGATCCCAAAGGCCAAGCACCCCCTTGCGTCCGGCATAGTTGTTTTCGGGCGTCAAAAGCATATCGCCGCCGTTCACAAACACGCCGTGGCCCATAAAATGTCGGCCCTGCGGCGCCTCGAGGCGGTGCAATACCGTGCCATCCACACAGTTGATCACCACCGCAAAAGTGCCGGGGCGACGGGCGAACCCAACGGCCTCGGGTGCGGTGGGATGGGCAGCGGCGGCATGACCGCGCGCGGGCAACGGCACGCGGAATATAATCCGGGCATTTTCGTCCAACCCGTAGAGGCCATAGGCCCCCTGGCTGTCTTTGGCCGCACCTAAAAAGGCCGGACTGCCCGCATCGGCCCATGTCACACGTGGAATAAGGGTGGCGGCGGTCAACCCCGCCAGAAACCTGCGCCGGGTGGCCATATCAATCCCCATCGCCCGCGTTAAAGCCCGCAGCAACCCCGAGGGCCGCACCGATTTCATTGGCAGAGGCATGTGCCGCCGCCTCGATCCGCTGTTGGATCACTTCCATTTTGAACCGCACGCCAAGATCATCGGCCCGCGCAAAGCCCGGATCCTCCAGTGCGGTGATCTGCGCAATCGCCGCGTCAAGGGCGGCCACGGTATCGGGTGCGCCATCGGGGGCCAGAGTGTCGGCCAGATCCCCCACGCCGCGAAGCGACCCGATCAGATTGCGGGCCGAACGTTCGGACCGGCGGGCCTCGGCACGGGTCGGGCGCGGTTTTTCAAACGAGCCCATCGGACGGCCAAGGCGGGTGCCGCGATTATGCTCCAGACTTGCCGTGACAGTGGTGTAGAGCGCCTGAACCGCCTCGCGCGGGGTGAAATAGCGCGGATTTCCGTCCTCGCCTGCGGTCTCCAACATCCGCGCAAAACCCGTCGGGCCAAACCATGCATGGTCGACATCATCGGCCATAGCGGCCAGATCCGCCGTCTGGGCCTGAACCAAAGCGCAAGAGTAGCTGCCTTGCGGGTACTGCGCGAAGGCGGGATCAAACAGCATGTACTCAAGCGCAAACAGGCCCCGTGCCGCAATCGACACATCCGCAAAATCCACAGGCGTGAACACCACGGGGTCCTCGGCGGCAATCAGGGCGGAAAGCGCGGGCGGGATCATGCCCTTTTTGTCAGGCCAGAACGAGATCGCCGTGGCGTGACCGCCCGCATCAAAGGACGATAGCGCAAAGGGCTCAACCCGCAGCCACGCATCAAAGGTGTCGTGATAGGCCCCGCGCAGACGGGGCGCAGTGCAATCGTCATGCGCGGCATCGGCCAAGGCATGTGCGGTGTCCGAAAACGCCGTCATCGCAGGGTCGATATACGTCACCACCACACGGCTCACCGCATCCTGTAGCGGATCGGCGGCAACGGGCAATGCGCAGGTGGCACTGCTGACAAGGGCCAGGGCAAAGGTGAGATTACGCATGTAAAATCCTGTTATTCAAAGGCTTTCGAGAAACCGCAAAAGGGCCTCGCGGTCGGCTTGGGTCATCTGGACGACAGTGTCACGGGCGGCTTGGGCCTCACCGCCATGCCACACCACAGCCTCTAGCAAAGAGCGGGCGCGTCCGTCATGCAAAAAGTAGGTATGCCCCGAGACCTGCGCCGTCAAACCGATCCCCCACAAAGGGGGTGTGCGCCATTCGCGTCCTGTGGCGCGTCCCTCGGGACGTCCATCGGCAAGTCCTTCGCCCATGTCGTGCAACAACAGGTCGGAGTAAGGCCAGATCAGTTGGAACGACTGCGCCGCGGCATCCGCCCCCTCGAGACGGGCGGTGACGTATTTAGGCACATGACAGGCCGCACATCCGCTGGTGTAAAACAGCGCCTTGCCGCGCAGCACCTGCGGATCATCCACCGCGCGCCGCTCAGGCACGCCGAGGTTGGCGGCGTAAAACGTCACGAGATCCAGACCCGTTTGATCCACTTCGGTGTCGCGCACATCGCCATCGCCATGCTCCGCCGCCACGCACGCGGCCTGACGGGCGGTACACTCCCCCGCCGCATTGGACAGATGCGGTGTGGACAGGCCGATATCACTGGAAAACGCCGCCGCCGATTGCACCGCGACCGACGGATTGCCCGCCTTCCACCCAAACCGGCCCAAAACGGGTTGGCCATGATCCGCCGACCAGACGATTTGAGGCCGCCCCGAAATCCCGTCCCCGTCCGCATCTCCGGGATCGGCATGGGCCAGAATATCCGCTGCGGGAATGGCATCCAACAGGCCAAGTCCGATCATCGGGTTCGCCACACGCGGCGACACCATGACATCGGGCGACACCGCGCCGTATGCCATGTTCGCCAGACCATAAACAGGCGCGCGCAAGGACACCACCGCACCATCCGCAAGCGTCACGGGTGTCTCGTTATAGTGGACCGTCATCTGCCCCTCGGCCGCGTGGCCCTGAATGGCAAAATCCTGAAGCTGTGCGCCATAGACCGGCTCGGGGCGCGTGACAGGCGACGCGCCAGAGCCGTCACGCGCGGCCAGATAGGTCTCGATGGCGCTCAAAGGCGCATCGGGTGCTGCCGGCACCGAAAGACGCAACACCATCGACACGGCGGTATCCCCCGCCTGTTCGGGCGGATGGCCACGCCCGTTGTTGTCGTGGCAGCGCAAACATGAGCGGGCATTGTAAAGCGGGCCAAGACCGTCGGACGCCTTGGTGGAGGACGGCGAGGACACCCACAGCTTTTTGAACACCGCACGGCCAAGCGAGAACTGCAACTCCTGTCCGGCGGTGAGCGAGGCCGAGGGGTGCGAAAACGCGCGGGACATGTCGCGGGATATGGCACGGGTCACAACCGTTGCCGCCCCCCCCTGATTGGTCTCGAACGGCTCGGCGGTGGTAAACTCATCGGTAGGTGCGGTGACACGCGCCACCCGCGCCGCCTCCTGGGCGGTGCGGGCGAGTGCGGGCAAATGCAAATCCTGCGCCAGATCATCCGCAGCACACGCGCCCTGCCCCATAACGAGAGACAAGGCGACCACAGCCGCGCGTTTACTCGGCCGTGTCCATCGGCGCCGCATTAAGCAACGCGTAGCCTTGTTCCCCCAGACGGTTGTAGAGATCGAGTTGGGTTTCGAGAAAATCAACATGGCCTTCCTCGTCGGTGATCAAACCCTCAAAGAGGTTCTTGGAGACGTAATCACCAACTTTTTCACAGTGCTCGCGCGCTTCGCGGTAAAGCGTGATCGCGTCATGCTCTCCGGCGAGGTCGGCTTCAAGCGTTTCTTTCGGGGTTTCCCCGATCCGCAACGGATCAAGTTTTTGCAGGTTCGGATGGCCCTCAAGAAACAAAATACGCGCGATCAACTTATCGGCGTGGTTCATTTCCTCAATGCTTTCCGCACGGGATTTCTGGGCCATCTTGTCGAGACCCCAATCCTCTTGCAGACGGAAATGCACCCAGTATTGGGAAATTGCAGTCAGCTCGGATCGCAGGGCTGCGTTCAGATACTCAATGACTTTTGCGTCGCCTTTCATGTCGATGTCGTCCTTTTCTTGCGTGTCTCGTTTAGCCCGCACAACACGGCGGGTACCTTGAGGTTAGTATTCTTGCGCATAGTTGAAAGGAAAAACGACATACAGCCGCCGCAATCGGGCGCTTTGCCCAAGGCGCGGTAGACCTTGCCCGGCGTAATGACGGTGTCGGGGTCAGCGGCCCGCATCCAGTCGATCGCGGCATGGATGTCGCGGTCAGTGAGAGCGTTGCAAGAACAGACAATCATGGGCGGACCTCAAACAGGAACGGGCGGCGCCGGCGGCCGGAAAGACGGGGCGGAGCGGCCCGAAAGACCCGCACCGCCCCTAACTCGTAGTGTGCTTTACTCGAAAACGGCGTCAGGGTTGTCGAGGCTGTCGGAGCCCTCGACCTCAATCGCCGCAGAGGTGAGAACGGTCACGGCGCGTTCGATATCACGGGTCTGCGCGACCAAGGCGTCAACCGCCCCCATGATCAGGGCCTCACCCGCGACATTGCCGCGCGCCAGCATCTGGTCATAGGAGAACCCCGCCTCTGCCGCCGCCTTGAGCGTGCCCAGTTGCGCCACAGAACGGTCAAGCGCCGCACCGAGATCGGCGGCCACCGCAGGGTCGCTTGCCGCCAACAGATCGTTCAGGCTCTCTCCCTTGACGATCTCGCCATTGGCACGCACGTACTGACCGACGTAGACGTTGCGAATGCCCAAACCGTCATAATAGTGCGAGTTGTGGGTGTTGTCGGAGAAGCAGTCATGCTCTTCCTCGGGATCGTTGAGCATCAGGCCAAGCTTCATCCGCTCGCCCGCCTGCTCGCCATAGGACAGCGACCCCATGCCCGTCAGCATCGCGGTGATGCCCGCAGCCGGATCGGCGGTCACAGCCGCGCGGGCCGCGCCACCCTCGGCCCATGCCGCAGAGATGTATTCCAGATCGGACACCAAAAGGGCGGTGGCCGCCGACAGGTAGTCGCCACGGCGGTCACAGTTGCCATTGGTACAGGCGTCGCCCTGCGCATAATCGGTCCACGGACGGTTGCCCGCACCATGCTCGGTGCCGTTCAGGTCCTGACCCCAAAGCAGGAACTCGATCGCGTGATAACCGGAGGCCACGTTGGCCTCGATCTCGTCAGCTTCGTGCAGGGTCTCGCCAATCAGCTCGGGCGTGATCTCGGTCGCGTCGATCTCTTCGCCCGACAGGCTGAAGTTCGGGTTGGCAATCACGTTCAGGGCGCGCAATTCATTCTCGTCGCCTGCCCCGCCATAAGAGGCGGCAACGTAGTCGATCAGACCCTCGTCGAGGGGCCAGGCGTTCACCTTGCCCTCCCATTCGTCAACGATCGGGTTGCCAAAGCGGTAGACTTCGGTCTGCTGATACGGCACGCGGGCGCGGATCCATGCGGTCTTGGCCGCCGCAAGGGTTTCGGCCGAAGGCGCGGCAATCAGCGCATCAACAGCGTCACCGAGCGCCTGAGCGGTGGTCAGGCTGTCGCCATACGCGGCCTCGGCGATATCGGCATAGGTCGCCACAACCTCGGCGGCGCCGGCGTTGGCGGTGAGTGGTGCGAGCGCGGCAAGCGAAGCGACGGCAAAAGCGGTAGATGTGCGTTTCATAATGAATGTCTGTCCCTGTGACGTGTCAGAATGGCACCCCGTACTGGAGGGGCTGTGATACAGGCCCTTATCTGACAATTTCACTCGGGTAGGTCAATCCCTATTCTTTTAATAAGGTATGAAAAGCGGGATAACCCTCGAAAATAGCGGACATTTAATCAAGCGTCTGCCGGTACCGCCGCAATGCCACCACCGTAATCACCACCAATATGATCGCAATCGCCCCCATGTTGCCTGCCACCTCCATCACCCCCGCGCCCTTGAGCATCACCTTGCGCACGAGGCGCAAGAAATGCGTGGCGGGGATCGCCGTCCCGATCACCTGCGCCCATGCGGGCATCGCGGCATAGGGGAACATGAACCCCGACAACAAAATCGTCGGCAGGATCGTGAAAAACGAGATTTGCATGGCCTGCATCTGGCTGCGCGACAGGGTCGACACCAAAAACCCGAGCGCCAGATTGACGATGATATAGAGGTTGAAACCAAGGAAAAATGCCAGGAACGACCCCGTAAACGGCACATCGAACAAGGCCCGCGCAGAGACCAGAAACACGATGGTTTGCACGTAGCCGACAAAGACATACGGCAAGACTTTGCCCAACATCACCTCGGCGGGGCGCACCGGACTGGCCATCAGGCTCTCCATCGTGCCGCGCTCGGTCTCGCGCACGATCGCCACCGCCGTGATCATCACCATTGTCATCGACAAAATCACCGCCAACAGCCCCGGAACGATATTGGTCGAGGTCTCCCCCTCGGGATTGAACGCACGGTGGACCGCAACCGAAAACGGCGGCGGGGCCGAGGCCGCCGAGGACAAAGGCCCCGTCAGCGTTTGCGCCATCGCCACCTCGACCACACCGCCAATCGCACCGATGGCCCCCGCGGCGGCCACCGGATCAGAGGCGTCGACGGTCAGCAACAGTTCGGGCGACTGGCCGCGCATCGCATCGCGTTGAAACCCCGTGGGGATGGTCAGAATCACCGTTGCCGTGCCATCGCGCAACGCCAGATCGCTTTGCCCCTCAGAGGTCGAAATCCCGACGAAATCGAAATATTCGGACGTGTCCATACCGGCCAGAACCGCCCGCGCCATCGGGCTTTCGTCGCCCATCTCGACCAGTGTCGGCAGGTGATGCGGGTCGGTATCAATGGCATAGCCGAACAGCAAAAGCTGCATCACAGGGATGCCGATCATCATGCCAAAGGTCACGCGGTCGCGCTTCATCTGGATGAATTCCTTGATCAGGATGGCGCGAAACCGCGCCCATGAAAACGCATCACGGATCAGGTTCATGGCGCGGCCTCCTGTGGCGCGGCGCCAAAGTTATCCCTGGCCCCCGCCATGAGATAGATAAACGCCTCCTCCAACCCCGCATCCTTGGCCGTCCAGATGTGGATCCCGGCACGCCTTTCATCACCCGCAAGCGCGTCCAGAGCCGCCTCATCCGTGCCCGAGACGTGCAATTTATCCCCGAAGCGGATCACCTGTCCCGCGCGGTCGTCATGTTTGAGACGATCCTCCAAGGCGGCCAGATCCGGCCCCGTCACCACATAGGTCGACAGGCCGATTTCACGCGGGATCGCCCCCGCCACCCCGTCGATCAACTTTTTGCCATAGGCGATATAGGCGATGTGGTCGCATTGCACCGCCTCGTCCATGTAGTGGGTCGAGACAAGCACCGTGACGCCCCGCGCCGACAACCGCCGGATCTCGTCCCAAAACTCGCGCCGCGCCTTTGGGTCAACCCCCGCGGTCGGCTCGTCGAGCAACAACAGATCAGGGTCGTGGATCATGCAGGCGGCAAGCGCCAAACGTTGCTTCCACCCGCCCGACAACGTTCCCGCCAATTGTTCGCCGCGCCCCTCAAGGCCCAGACCGGCAATCGCCTGTGCCACACGCGCCTCACGGTCCGCCATCCCGAACATACGGGCGGTGAAATCAAGGTTTTCGCGAATGGTCAGGTCGCCGTAGAGCGAGAATTTCTGCGTCATATAGCCCACGCGTTTCTTGATCTCGCGGGCCTCGGTGCGGATATCAAAGCCGAGGCACTGCCCCGTGCCGCCATCGGGGGTGAGCAATCCGCACATCATGCGGATGGTGGTGGTTTTGCCCGACCCGTTGGGGCCGAGAAACCCGTAAATCGCGCCGCGTTTGACCTGCATATCAAAATCATCCACCACAGTTCTCTTGCCGAAAACCTTGGTCAAGCCTTTGACGGAAATGGCAATATCCGGATCGCTTGGCATCTTACCCACCTGTTCCCGCCTGCGTCGCATCCACCGAAATCGGCTGACCGGGGCGCAGGGTCGCGCCCGTGGCGATCCGCGCCTCGACACGGTAGACAAGCCGCCCGCGTTGCTCGGCCGTATACAGGATCGGCGGCGTGTACTGCGGATCGGAGGCAAGGCGCGTGATGGTGGCCGTCAGCCCCGCCCCACAGCCCTCGCACGACACCGCGACCACGTCGCCCGCCGACAGGTCCGCACGGTCGGCCTCGGGCACGAAAAACAGCGCCGTCATCGCATCCACCTGCAACACCGACACCACAGGCGCCGCCGCCCCCGCGACCTCGCCCGCATCATAATAGACCCGCTCCACCTGACCGCTGACGGGCGCATACACGCGACGGTCATCCAGGGTGGATTGCGCCAGATCGACCTGTGCGGCGGCCGCATCCACAGCCGCTTCGGCGGCAAGACGTTGGGCCTCACGCGCGGGCAGTTCCGCCACGCGCAATTCGGCCTCAAGGCGGGTCACATTGGCCGTCGCCTCATCCACGGTCGCGCGTTGATCCTCCACCGTGGCCTCGGCGACCGAGCCGCGTTTGAGCAGCGCCTCGGAGCGCTCCAATCGGGTCTGCGCGATCCCCAACGCCACCCGCGCTTGTTCCAAGGCCGCGCGGAGCACTTCGGCTTCGGCCTCGCGCGCCCCCGTGGCGAGGTTTTCCAACTGGGCACGCGCCTGTGCCAGCCCCGCCCGAGCGCTGCGCAGGGTTGCCTGTTGCTTGCCGTCATCAAGGGCAAACAGCAACGCCCCCGCGGCGACCTGTGCGCCCTCGACCGCCTCCATTGTCACGATCCGCCCCGTGGCAGCAGGCGCCGCATAGACGAAATCGGCCTCGACATAGCCGTCATAAATATAGGGCGGCGGCGGATTGATCCCGGGATACACGGTGGCAATGACCGAGACGAGCCAAGTGGAAAAATCAGCCATGGAACGGCTCCTTTGAAGGCGTTAAGTCTGTGGAGGGATGAGGCGCAAGACCCGCATCAAGCAACGCCAGATGGGTGTCGATCAGGCCGCGCAAATCACGCCCTTGCGGCGGCGTAACGGCGAACACCTCGTCGAGCAGAATGTGCATCACAACAGGCCCGGCCACACAACGGACCAACATCTCCGGATCGGTCCGCCGGATAAACCCCGCATCCATCGCGCGGGCCAACATCGCCGTGGCGGCGGGCAACACACGATCCAGAACACGGGCGCGGTAGAGCGCGGCCAATTGCGGATGGGTCGCGGCCTCGCGCATCACCAGTTTGGGAACAGCCAAGGTGCGCGGATCGCTGAGTCTGGCCTCGATATGCGTCGCCGCCCGCGCCAATAGTGAACGCGGATCACCATGATAGGCGGCAAATGTCGCGGCCATCTCGTCGGCCATACCGCCCACGGCCCGCTCGACAAGTGCCTCTATGATGGCGGTTTTGGACGAAAAATACAGATACACCGCCCCCTTGGACAGGCCTGCGCGGGCGGCAATATCGGCCACACGCGTGCGATCGAACCCGTTCTCGGTGAACAGGTCAATCGCCGCGTCGAGCAACTCGTCAGGGCGCTCGTCCTTGCGGCGGCGGAATTTCGGCACGTCGCAGTCTGTGGGCGCACCCGTTTGTGTTTCGGCCTGTGGCATTGGCACATGTCCCTGATCGGTCTGCGAGTCGTCACCATACTAATAAGTGACCAGTCAGTTAGTAAGTGACAAAACGTCACCCCCCACCCCGAAGATGTTTAGATAAACGCTTCACATTCCCTTAGTAGAACTTAATTGTTGATCCCTGCCGCACATGAAACCCTGCCTGCACACACCAAGCGCGGAAGGCAAAGATGACACCGGCCCACATCGACATATCAGGCGGCACACATGCCCCCTCGAACACCTCACTGGCGCGGCGCGCATGGAACATCCGCCACACAGCACTGCGCATGGGCGAGGTACAGGGACAGGGCTACATCGGTCAGGCGCTTGGCGTCGCGGACGTGCTTGCCGTCACCCATTTTCACGCCATGACCTACCGCGCCGCCGACCCCGAATGGGAGGGGCGCGACAGGTTCTATCTCTCGATCGGCCACTACGCGATTGCCGCCTATGCCGCGATGATCGAGGCGGGCATCCTGCCCGAGGCCGAACTGGACACCTACGGCATGGACGACAGCCGCCTGCCGATGTCGGGCATGGCCTCCTACACACCGGGGATGGAGATCACGGGCGGCTCGCTCGGCCACGGCCTTGGCATCGCCGTTGGCGCCTGTCTGGGCCTCAAACGCAAATCCTCGGACGCTTTTGTCTACAACCTGATGTCGGACGGCGAATTGGGCGAAGGATCGACATGGGAGGCGGTGATGTCGGCGGCCCAATGGCAGTTGAACAACCTCATCTGCATCGTCGATTTCAACGACCAACAAGCGGACGGGCCAAGCACCAGGGCACTGGCCACCCCGCGCTACACGCAAGCCCCCAAATGGGAGGCGTTCGGATGGCACGCCCAAGAGGTCGACGGCAATGACCTGACCGCGCTTGTCACCGCGTTCGACACCGCCCGCGCCCTGCCCGATGCCAAGCCCCGCGTCATCATTTGCAACACCCGGATGTGCAAGGGCATCCCGTTTCTGGAAGAACGCGAAAGCACGCATTTCATCCGCGTGGAAGCCGGTGAATGGGCCAAGGCCCTCGCCCATCTGGAGACGGAGATGCCCGCATGACCGACCACATCCGCGCCCATTGCGGCGATGTGCCGTTCGGAGCCGCATCCCGCCGCGTCTCCAAATATGCGCCCCGCACGGCCCCGACCGAGCGCCGCGCCACCTCCGCCATGATTGCCTCCCTCGACGCCGAGGGGCGCGACACGGTACCGGCCCCCTTTGGTCACGCGCTCTGCGATCTCGCCGCCACACGCGACGACATTGTGGGCCTGTCAGCGGACCTGAGCAAATACACGGATATGCATGTTTTTGCAGAAAAATACCCCGATCGCTTTTACCAGATGGGCATGGCCGAACAGGTGATGATCTCGGCGGCGGCGGGTCTGGCACGCGAGGGGTTCACCCCCTTTGCCACCACCTACGCCGTGTTCGCCTCGCGCCGCGCCTATGATTTCATTTGCATGGCAATTGCCGAGGAAAACCTCCCCGTCAAAATCGTCTGCGCCCTGCCCGGATTGACCACGGGGTACGGCCCGAGCCACCAAGCCACCGAAGACCTCGCCATCTTTCGCGGACTGCCGAACCTGACCATCGTTGATCCGTGCGACGCGGTGGACACGGCACAGGCCACCCATGCGATTGCCGATCACAACGGCCCCGTTTACATGCGCCTGCCGCGCGGCAATGTGGCGAATGTATTGGGCGACTACGGCTATAAATTCAAACTCGGCAAAGCGCAGATGATCCATGGCGGCAATGACGTCCTGTTCATCTCCACGGGCCTGATGACCATGCGCGCGCTCGACGCCGCCAAACGGCTCAAAGCGGACGGGATCGATTGCGCCGTGCTGCATTGCCCGACCATCAAACCGCTTGACGTGGCGACGATCACAGCGGAAGCGGCAAAAACCGGCCGCCTCGTTGTAACGGCAGAAAACCACACCATTGTGGGCGGATTGGGCGAGGCGGTGGCGGCCGAACTGATGCGTGCGGGCGTGTTCGTGCCGTTCAAATCCATCGCCCTGCCCGACGAATTTCTCGACGCGGGCGCGCTGCCCACGCTGCACGATCAATACGGCCTCAGCGTTGATGCTGTGGTCGCCAAAATCAAATCCTGGATGTGAGACACCCCATGAAACTACTCGACGGAAAAATCGCGATCATCACCGGCGCGGCCTCCCCGCGCGGCCTTGGCAAAGCCACCGCCCGACTGTTTGCCGAACATGGCGCAACCGTGGCCATTCTTGACCTCGACGCGGATCAGGCCGCGGCCGCCGCGGCCGATCTGGGCGCGGGTCACATCGGATTGGCCTGTGACGTGACCAACAAGGACGATTGCATCGCCGCCGCAGAGGCCGTGATCGCCGCATTGGGCCGCATCGACATCCTCGTCAACAATGCGGGCATAACCCAACCGCTCAAACTGATGGACATCGAGGCCGAACACTACGAGGCCGTCACCGATGTCTCCCTGCGCGGTACGCTTTACATGTCTCAGGCGGCCATCCCCGCCATGCGGGCGCAAAAATCCGGCTCCATCGTCAATATGTCATCGGTGTCGGCACAGCGCGGCGGCGGCATTTTTGGCGGGCCGCATTATTCGGCGGCAAAGGCGGGCGTTCTGGGCCTGACCAAGGCGATGGCCCGCGAACTGGCCCCCGATGGCGTGCGCTCCAACGCCATTTGCCCGGGCTTTATCGCCACCGACATCACCGCAGGCAAACTGACCCCCGCGATGAAAGAGCAAGTGCTCGCCGGCATCCCGATGGGCCGCGCGGGCGAAGCGTCAGATGTTGCGGGCTGTGCGCTGTTTCTGGCCTCGGACCTTGCGGCCTATGTCACAGGATCGGAAGTCGATGTGAACGGCGGCTCGCTCATCCACTGATCCCGCCCCGCGTTCCCGTCCACACCTCGCACAGGACATCAACCACCGGACAAAAGAAAGGCACGCCCCCCACGGGTCGTGCCTTTTTCAATGCGGATTTCTCGGTTCACTCCGGCGCACCCTCACTCCGGCGCACCCTCAATCCGGCGCACCCTCACTCCGGCGCACCCTCACTCCGGCGCACCCTCACTCCGGCGCACCATGGGCCAGTTCGGTCGCCGCATCGATAGCAAGATCACGCAACCCGAACCGTGCCTTGAGCGCCGCCACCGTGGCAACGTGATCCTCCGCGTGGCCCGCAATCCAGTCTGTGAACAGACGCACCGCGCGGCGGTTGAGGTGGCGCGGCGGACAGACAAGCCAATAGGCCGGAAAGGTGAACACCGGCAGATCCGGCGTCACGGGGACAAGCCGCCCCGAGGCCACTTCGGGTGCGGCGATGGCCAGACTTTCCAACACCACGCCCCGCCCGTCGAGCGCCAGTTGCAACGCCAGGGACGAGCGATCCATCAGAACGGATTTGGTGTTTGACGTGACCTCCAACCCGTTGCGCCACAGCCAGAAATCCCACTGGCACATGGCGCGCGCACTGTCGATCAAACGGGCCGCGTTCAACCGCGTGGCCGGACCCGCCTCATCCCCGCCAAGAGAGGCGAGATATTCAGGGCTGGCCAAGGGCAGCACCTGATCCTCAAGCACCGGCACACAGTGGAATGCAGGCCAGTTTCCAGAGCCGTAGCGAATATCGAGATCCATCAATTCGCGTTCGAAATCAGTGGGATCGGGCGCGGCATCAACGCGCAGATCAAAGTCGGGACATCTATCGATAAACTCCGACAGGCGCGGGCCAAGCCACCGCACGCCAAAGCTTGGCGTCACGCGCAGATTGAGGCGGCGGGTTTCGCGGGTTTTCCCAAGGTTTTTGCGCGCCTCCGACAGCATCCGCAGCGCAGTGGCCGAGGTTTGGAACAACTGCTCGCCCTCCAGGGTCAAAACCAGATTGCGCCCCTTGCGGCGAAACAGTTTGATGCCGAGTTGCTGCTCCAACAGTTTGACCTGTTGGCTCACGGCGGAGGGGGACACCGACAATTCTTCGGCGGCAACCGTCAGCGACCCGCGACGCGCGACCGCTTCGAAATGTAAAATCGCGTTGAGGTTATTGCCGCGGGCCATACGGGGTCAGATCACTCGCTCGATTCGGCCGTATCGCCGCGCAATCTGGCCTGAGCCTCCAGTCTGGCGTCATGCTCCATCACGTCTTTGAGGTCCTCGCCCAAATGGCCCAAATGGGTTTGCAGCGCGGCGGCGGCCCGTTGTGGATCACGGGCGCGCAGAGCGTCGATAATCGCCGTGTGCTGTGTGATCACCCGTTCGCGATTGCGTTTTTCCATTGCCGTCAAATACCGCGCCCGCCACAGGCGTTGCAACAACGCCGTGTGCATATCCGCGAGCGTTTCATTGTGCGACATCCGTGCGATCATCGCGTGAAACTTCATATCGAGTTCGAACATATCGAGCGGATCACTGCCGTCAAAGGTCTCCGACATCAGGCGGGTCAGGTCACAGATCTCGTCAATCTCGGCATCGGTCGCGGCACGACAGGCAATTTCGGCAGACAGTTTTTCGAGATTCAACAGCACTTCGACCTGATCTGCGAGGGTCTTGAAGCTGGGTTGGGCGACGATGGGCGAGCGGGCGCGCCGGAGAATCACCAAGCCCTCCTGGGCAAGGATTCGGATGGCTTCGCGCATAGGTGTGCGGCTCACACCGAGCTCCTCGGCGTTATCGCGTTCTTTGATCGCATCTCCGGGGTTTAACCGCCCGCGCAGGATGTCCCGCCGCAATGAATATGCAATTTTCTCGGGCAGGTTATCCCCGTGAAAATCCTCCCCCAAAGCATTCAATTCATTCATTTTATCACTTCCACATCATCATAAGGCATCTACTTTCTCCCCCCGTCAGCAGTGACCTTAGCGTCTTTTTCAATTTGGTATACCAAAAGTTGTTGATTGTCGATACGGGTTCGGTTTAGCGTTGTGACTGTGATGGTATACCATCTGGTTTCGCGGCGTTCCCGTAAGGGAATGTTTTCACCCGGGAGGGGTGATGCGGGATCTAAAACGAAGGACAACCATGTCTTCGGCTGCGGTCACGCAGCCATCCTAGGGAGGATACTTATGAAACTGACTTCAGCTCTTAAAACCGCAGCACTTGGTGCGGTGATTGCCGTTCCGGCGATCGCACAGGACACAACAACCCTGCGCATTCAGACACACTACGCAACCGAGCACCCCTCGGGCAAACTTGCCGCACAATTCGCAGACGACGTTGAAACAATGTCCGGCGGCTCGATCGACATCGAAATGTTCTACTCCTCGTCCGTGGTTGCCACGACCGAGACATGGGACGCAGCCGTGAACGGCATCCTCGATTGCGACATGACCGGCGGCGCATACCAGACCGGTAAGAACCCCGCGTTCCAGTTCGTGGGCGACATCATGGGCGGCTACGACACCCCCTACCAACAGCTGTCATGGCTCTATTACGGCGGCGGCTACGAAGCAGCACAGTCGCTCTATAACGAGTACGGCATGCAGCTCGTCGGGTGGTGGATCTACGGTCAGGAATCCTTTGCCTCGACCAAGCCACTCGCAGGCTTCGAGGACCTCAAAGGCTGGAAATTCCGTTCGCCTCCAGGTCTTGAAACCGAAATCTTCACCGAACTGGGCGCAACCCCGATCGTTATGGATTTCACCGAGATCTTTACCGCACTCGAAACCGGCATCATCGACGGCGCCGACGCCTCCGGTCTCGCCAACAACGTCGGTCTTGGCCTTTACGACATTGCCAAGCACGCCAACTACCCCGGCTTCCACTCGATGCCATCCGACCACCTTGCGTGTAACAAGGGCGTTTGGGATGGCCTGACCGCTGCAGAACAGCGCATCATGGACACCGCAATGCAGAAACTGTCCCTGCACACCGCGATCTCCAACGAGAAAGCCAACAACGAAGCGGCCGCAGCCCTGCGCGAGCAAGGTGTCAGCCTCTACGCATGGTCCGACGAAGACAAAGCGAAATTCCGCGCCGGTGCTCAAAAAGCATGGGACGGTTGGGCCGCTAAAACACCCGAAGCAGCAGCACTCGTTGCATCGCACCGTGAGTATCTGGGCAAACTCGGCCTGATCTCCAAATAAGCGAAACTGCGCAGTTGCGCAGGGGTTTATAGCCTCGGCGGGCCCACGTTGGGCCCGCCTTTTTCAACAGTGCGGCCGTCGTAAAACGGCACCAACCCCACAACACCAAAAGGGAGGCCAGGATGACGAACGACAGTGTCTGGCTCGGCTCCTTGCGAGGTCCGGTCAAGAAATTGGCCATCGGCTTTACCGCGCTTGCGCTCGCGGTTTTCGCATGGCTCGCCATCAATAAAATATTCTCGGCTGACGCAATCGGTATGCACGAACTGATCCGCTCTACCGGCGGCATTTGGGGCAAACTGATGCTCGGCTCGCTCGCAGGCTCCATACTGTTCGCCTCGATCTATTTGTCGGACACCATTGGCGCCATCGAAGACAAACCTCACGGCTTTTTCGACTACCTGTCGTTGGTCACATCGCGCATTGCCATGATCGCAATCGTGATGATCGTGGTCGTGATGTTCTACGAAGTTGTCTCGCGCTATGCGTTCAACAAACCCACCTTGTGGGCCAACGAACTGTCGCTATGGATTGCGGCCTTTGTGTTCTTGCTCGCGGGCCAGTACGCCATGCAGCAACGCTCCCACATCCGCATCTATGTGATCTACGACCTCATGCCGCGGTGGATGAAAAAAACCGCCGACGTGATCTCCGTTTTCCTGATCTGGGTGTTCTGCTTTGCCCTCGTGTGGGGCGGGTTCAATGATGCGTGGACACGGATGTTGCGCATGGAGACCTTTGGCACCGCGTGGGATCCACCCATTCCGGGCACGATCAAGCCGGCCATCCTGTTTATCATCGTCCTCGTCGCGGTTCAGTCGCTGTCCAACCTCATCGCAGATTGGCACAAAGACCCCGAACATCACTCGCCAGCGGACGAAATCGACGAAGAAGAAATTGCAATGCTGCGTAAAACACTCGGGGAGGATCTCTAAATGGTCGATATCGGCACCCTTTCCCTCATCCTCTTGCTGGCGATGTTTGCCCTGCTTGCAATCGGTATGCCCTTGGGCTTTGCCTCGGCCTTTCTCGCCGTTGTCACCCTTGTCCTCAAATTCGACGTGGACATTTTGTTCAACACCTTTGGCCGCGGCCCCTTTGCCGTGTTGGGTCAGGCCGTCTACCGACAGATGGTCAACTACGTGCTCATCTCGGTGCCCCTCTTCATATTTATGGCCTCTCTACTGGAGAGGACGGGCATCGCCAAAGACATGTATTCGTCGCTCAACCTGTGGCTGTCGCGCACCCGTGGCGGGATTGCTTTCGTCACCTCCATCATGGCCGTTATCATGGCTGCGATGTCGGGGATCATCGGCGGCGAAGTGGTTCTTTTGGGCCTTATCGCCCTGCCTCAGATGTTGCGCCTCGGCTATAACCAGAACCTCGCGATCGGCACGATCTGTGCCTCCGGCTCGCTTGGCACAATGATCCCGCCGTCCATCGTCCTGATTTTCTACGGCCTCGTGACCGAGACCTCGATCAAGGCGCTGTTCACGGCATCGTTCCTGCCCGGCTTTATGTTGGCGTCGTTTTTCATCGTCTATATCTTCATCCGCACACGGATCAGCCCCGAAATGGCCCCGCTGCCCGAAGAGAACCCCGATGATCCGCGCGGCTCCGAAAAGGGCCTGATGTTCCTTGGCTTCCTGTCGCGCTTCGGCATGTGGGTTGTGGCCGTGCTTCTGGTGCGCAACCTGTTCCTGACCGCGTTTGGCATGAACAGGATTGTCGAAGGCGTCGAGCCGATCATGCTCGGCATGGTCGCGGACATCCCCTACCTCATCGGTGCATTCATCCTGTTTACCGTGACGATGGTCTTTGTCGTCGGGAAAGAGCGCACCGCAAAAGGGTGGGAAATGGGCAAGGGCCTGATCGCTCCGACCGTTGTGATCGGCGTTGTTCTCGGCTCCATCTATGGCGGCATCACGGGCATCACCGAGGCGGCGGGCATGGGCGTTGTGGCCGTGTTCATCATCAGTCTGGCCCGCGGCGAGATGACCTTCGACATCGTTTGGGACAGCCTTATGCGCACCCTGCGCTCCACCGGAACGATCATCTGGGTGACCATCGGTGCGGCCGCACTTGCGGCAGCCTATACCCTCGCGGGTGGTCCGACCTATGTGGCCAACATGATCATGGCGGCGGACCTGCCGACGATGGGGATTATCCTTGTGATGATGTTCATCTTCCTGATCATGGGGATGTTCATGGACTGGGTTGGCATCGTGTTGCTGATCATGCCTGTGTTCCTGCCCATCGTTCTGCGTTTGCCCGTCGAGGAAATCGGCCTTCTCGGGGAACTGGATCCACGCCACGTTGCGGTCTGGTTCGGCGTTGTGTTCTGTATGAACATGCAGGTTTCGTTCCTGTCGCCGCCCTTTGGCCCTGCGGCCTTCTACCTCAAATCGGTTGCTCCGGCACACATCTCGCTCACGGATATCTTTAAAGGCTTCCTGCCCTTTATCGCCATCCAGTTGATCGCGCTGTCGGTTCTGCTGATCTGGCCTCCGATCGTCTCGATCTTCCTCTAGGGATTATCGCGACATCCACACACATCGGGGCGGCGGAACTTTCGCCGCCCCACCTCGTTCTCCACCACACATCCGCACACCGTGCCGTTTCCCTCCCCCATGCCACGCCCGCCCTTGCGCGGTATCGGCGATCGAAACACACCGCGCACCTGACCTTGCAGGCGCCCGACCTTCAACGCAGCTGACCTTCACGCGCCCAGATTTAGAGGACCACCATGACCACCGTACGCCTGTCCGACGTCGACAACGTTGTTACCGCCAAAACCCAACTCGCCATCGGTGACGAAGGCGCAATCGACATCATCCCGCGCGGCCACAAAATGGCCACCGTGGACATCGCCAAGGGCGCGCCCGTGTTCAAATACGCGCAAATCATCGGCTATGCGGCGGACGACATCGCCAAGGGCGCCCATATCCACACCCATAACCTCGAATTTCGCAACGTCGAGGGCGCCGGCTACGAATTCGGCACCAACCTGCGCCCTGCGGCGCCGGCCACCACCATCGACACATTCATGGGCTACAAACGCGAAAACGGCCGCGTCGGCACCCGCAACTACATCGCCGTGCTCACCTCCGTGAACTGCTCGGCCACCGCCGCGCGGATGATCGCACAACACTTCACCCCCGAGATCCTTGCCGCCTACCCCAACGTCGACGGCGTTGTGGCCTTTGTCCACGGCACAGGCTGTGCCATGGGCGGCGACGGCACGGGGTTCGAATTCCTGCAACGCACCCTGTGGGGCTATGCCAAAAACCCCAACGTCGGCGGTGTGCTTCTGGCCGGTCTGGGCTGTGAGATGATGCAGATCGACTGGCTGATCGAGGCCTATGGCCTCAAATCCGGCCCGACATTCCAGACCATGAACATCCAGGACGTCGGCGGCTTGCGCAAAACCGTGGCGCTCGGCATCAAAAAGATCGAGGCCATGCTGCCCGAGGTCAACAAGGCCACCCGCGAAGAGGCCCCCGCATCGGAACTGATGGTGGCACTGCAATGTGGCGGCTCGGACGCGTGGTCGGGCATCACCGCCAACCCCGCCGTGGGCTATGCCTGTGACCTGCTCGTGGCGCAGGGCGGCACAGGGGTTCTGGCTGAAACGCCCGAGATCTATGGCGCCGAGCACCTGTTGACCGCACGGGCCGCATCGCGCGAGATCGGCGACAAACTCATCGACCTGATCAAATGGTGGGAGGATTACACCGCCCGCAACCGTGGCTCGATGGACAACAACCCCTCGCCGGGCAACAAGGCGGGCGGGCTGACCACCATCCTCGAAAAATCACTCGGTGCGGCGTCAAAGGGCGGCACAACACCGCTCAACGGCGTGTACAAATACGCCGAGCAAGTCACCGCCAAGGGCTTCACCTTTATGGACAGCCCCGGCTATGATCCGGCGTCCGTAACGGGGCAAATCGCCTCGGGCTGCACGCTTGTGTGTTTCACCACCGGACGCGGATCGGCATTCGGTGCAAAGCCGTCTCCGTCGATGAAGGTCGCCACCAACACCGAGATGTACACCCGCCTGCACGAGGATATGGACATCAACGCCGGCACGATCATTTCGGACGGCAAATCCGTCGAGGAGGTCGGTCGCGAAATCTACGAGATGTGGCTGCGCATTGCCTCGGGCGAGACCACCAAATCCGAAGCCATCGGCCTTGGCGACTACGAGTTCGTGCCATGGCAGGTCGGCGCAGTGATGTAAGGGGCGCAGCACCATGGGAACCATTCGTCCGAGAGAGGAGCGCCTGACCGCAGGTGTGCTCATTATGATCGCCGCTGTGACCTGTTTCACAGGGATCGATACCTCGGCCAAATGGTTGTCCCTCTACGGCCTGCCCGTGATGCAAATCGTATTCGTGCGCTATGCCATGCATTTCGCATTGTCGGTTGCCTTTTTTGTTCCGCGCGAAGGCCTGTCCGCGTTCAGATCCAACGTCCCGAAAAAGCAGTTGCTGCGCTCGGCGGCGCTGATGTTGAGCACGTTTATGAACTTTTGGGCCTTGAGCTACCTGCCCTTGTCGCTGACCATCTCCATCGCCTTTGCCACGCCCATGGTCGTGACCTTGCTTGCGATCCCGCTCTTGGGGGAAAAGGTCGGGTTGCGCCGGATTGCGGCCGTTATCACCGGATTTGTCGGCGTGTTGATCGTGGTTCAACCCTGGGGCGTGGGCTTTCACTGGGCCGTGATCCTGTCCTTGCACACATTGGTCTTTGCCTCGTTTTACTACGTGATGACACGGATGATTGCGGGCGAAGAAGCCAATTCGACCATGCAGCTCTGGTCAAGCGGTCTGGCGACCCTCGCCCTGTTCCCGTTGGCCGCGCAAAACTGGGTCTGGCCGCATGATAGTGCGGGATGGATCGTTATGGGGCTGATCGGCACATTCGGGATGTTGGGGCATGTCTTTGTGACCACGGCGAACCGGTTTGCCGATGCTTCGGTGCTGTCCCCGATGATCTACACCCAACTGATTTCCGCCACCATCGTGGGCTATATCGTGTTTGGCAGCTTGCCGACGTGGTGGACCCTGATCGGGGCCACCATCATCATCGGCTCGGGTCTGTATATCTGGAACCGCGAGCGCGTCACACAGGGTGTCACGCCCACCTGATGCGCCCCCCCTCCCCGAACGCGGCCGGAGCAAAACACCGCATTCAAGACCACGCCACCAAAAAAGGGACGGACCCGACAGCAAGGCCCGCCCCTTTCTCGGGAGGTAACTGAGGGAACGCGCGCGACGTTAGCCGCGTCCGATGTAGGGCATGTTGGACGCCATCACCGTCATGAATTGCACGTTGGCCTCAAGCGGCAGAGACGCCATATGCAGCACGGAATTGGCGACATTGTTCACATCCATCACCGGCTCGATCGCGATGGACCCGTCCGCCTGCGGCACGCCCGCGGTCATCTGAACGGCCATGTCGGACATGGCGTTGCCGATGTCGATCTGGCCACAGGCGATGTTGAACGCCCGCCCGTCGAGCGACAAAGAGCGCGTCAGCCCCGTGATCGCGTGTTTGGACGCGGTATAGGGCGCAGAGCCCCAGCGCGGCACATAGGCCGACACCGACCCGTTGTTGATGATACGGCCGCCTTGCGGATCCTGACGGCGCATGATGCCAAAGGCCGCGCGTGCGGCGATGAAGGATCCGATAACGTTGATGTTCATCAGATTGCGGATCGCATCCACATCGGCCTCGTCGATCATGCCGCCTTTCATCGAGACGCCCGCGTTATTGAACAGCGCGTCGACACGGCCCCATGTCTGATAGGCGGTCTCGAACGCCGCCTCGACCTGTGCCTCGTCGGTCACATCCGCAGGAATAGCGAGCGCATTTTCGTGGCTGTCGGCCATCTCTTGGACGGACGCGGCGGTGCGCCCGACGATGCCAACGCGCCACCCTGCGTCCAGAAACACATTTGCCGTGGCTTTGCCGATGCCACGCGCACCGCCGGTGATGATGATTGATTTTGTCATTAGTGATTATCTCTCGGTAGGGTCTTGGCCACACGCTGATAGGCGGTGGCGAGTTCCAGACAGCCGCCTTGGGCCAGTTGACCCACATGTTGGCGGTAGATTTCCTGCCACGGGGTGTGGCTTACGATATCGGGGGGCGACCACGCGGCTTTGCGGGCCTCCCATTCGGCCTCGTCCACGAGCGCGTTCATCGACGAGGTGTTGATGTCGAGCCGCACCATGTCGCCCGTGTTGAGATAGGCCAATCCGCCCCCCACAACCGCCTCGGGCGAGGCGTTGAGCACGGAGGGACTTTCGGATGTGCCGGACTGGCGGCCATCGCCCACGGTTGGCATATGGTTGATGCCGGCGCGGATCATCGCATCGGGCGGCTGCATGTTGACCACCTCGGCAGAGCCGGGATATCCGACACAGCCGACATTGCGGATGAACAGCATACAGGTCTCGTCGATCTCGAGTGCGGGATCGTTGATCCGCTCGTGGTAGTCCTCCGGCCCCTCGAACACGATCGCGCGGGCCTCATAAATTCCGTCCTTGAGAAATCGCTCGCGGAAGTCCTCGGAGATCACCGAGGATTTCATCAAGGCGCTGTCGAACAGGTTGCCCGAAAGCACAAGGAACCCCGCCTTTTCGCGCATCGGTTTGTCATAGGCAAAGATCACGCGGCGGTCTGTAACCTCGACACCGTCAAGGTTCTCGCCCATGGTTTTGCCCGTGGCGCTCATGGCACCGCTATGCAATTTGCCCGCACCGTTGAGTTCCGCCATCACCGCAGGCACGCCGCCCGCACGGTAGAATGCCTCGCCCAGATATTCACCCGCGGGCTGCATATTGACGATCAACGGAATGTCGTAGCCGACGGTTTCCCAGTCTTTGACGTCGAACTCGATACCCGCGTGACGCGCAATCGCCTGTAGGTGCGGCGGCGCGTTGGTGGACCCGCCGATGGCCGAACACACGCGGATTGCGTTCTCGAAGCTTTCGCGGGTCAAAATGTCCGACGGCTTGAGATCCTCATAGGCCATTTCCACAATGCGCTGACCCGTCTTGTAGGCCATGCCCATGCGCTCCTGAAACGGCGCAGGGATCGCGGAGTTGCCCGTAAGCGTCATGCCCAACGCCTCCGCCATCGCGTTCATCGTCGAGGCCGTGCCCATCGAATTGCAATGGCCAAGCGAGGGCGCAGAGGCACAGGCGCGGTCCATAAACTCGTCCCAACCGATTTTACCATCCGCCAACAAACGGCGGCTTTCCCAGATCACCGTGCCAGACCCGACAAGCTTGCCCTTCCAATGGCCATCGAGCATCGGACCGCCATTGAGACCAATCGCGGGGATGTCCATCGTACAGGCCGCCATCAGTTGCGAGGGCGTGGTTTTGTCACAGCCCGTGGTCATCACCACCGCATCAATCGGATAGCCGTACAGCAATTCCACAAGGCCCAGATAGGCCAGATTGCGATCAAGTGCCGCCGTGGGGCGCTTGGCATTCTCAAAGATCGGATGCACGGGAAATTCCATCGGAATACCGCCCGCGTCACGGATGCCCGCCTTGATCCGGTCCATGAGGAACACGTGGATCTTGTTACACGGGCTGAGGTCCGAGCCGGAGTTGGCGATGCCGATGATCGGCTTGCCCGCCTGCAACTCCTCGCGGGTGAACGCCTGATTGAGGTAACGCTCGAGATAGAGCGCGGTCATGCCCGGGTTGTTGGGGTTGTCGAACCACTCCTGGCTGCGGAATTGTTTGTTGGCGCGGGTATCGTGAGACATGCGTTCCTCCCCGAAGGCATGAGAGTTCCAGAGTGCAAGGCGCGGCGATTCTTGTATTTACCTGCACGCTTAAAGATGGTCTGATTTGGTATACCAAGACAAGCAGATTTTGGTATACCAAAATTATTTTCGCCGTTTTGCCTGCACAACGCGGCCAACTGGAGACCGTCATGAGACAGATCACGCGCCTCGCCACAGGCATCGCCTTTGCAATGGCCACCACCCTGCCCGCCCTGCCCCTTTGGGCCGGAACCACCATTGCGGACGTCGACGCCTGTATGGACACCGCCGCCGAAAATGGCACCCTCCCAACCGCCTGTGTTGATAACGCGCACAAAGAGTGCCTTGAATTTCCCGAGGACATGCAGGCCTCCGCGGCGCTGTGCTTTACCCAAGCGCGCGAGATGTGGACGGACGGGATCAGCGCAAAACTGGACGATATTACCGCGACCGCCCCACCGCAAATCGCCAAAATCGCAGGCATCGAAGTCAAATACGACCTCTTGTCCGCACTGGTCCAATGCGACCGTATGGAGGAGCTGAACGGCCTGCGCGAGGAGGCCACCGCCGAGGAGATTCTGCGCCAGAAAACCGCCTGTACCGCAACCGCAAGCGGGCTTGCCTATACCAAACTGGCGTGGCGTTCGCGGCAATTGCCATAAAGCCGCGACCGGAACACCCCCAACCCCAAAGGATCACACCATGATCGAAGCCCCCGCCCTGTTGACCATCCACCGCAAGACCCGCCGCCCGACAGCGGCGCAAATCGCACGGTTCAAGGATCTGCCAAGCGCCTTTGTCGCGGATGCCATGTCCGGTCGCGGATGCCTTGCCACCCCCATCGGCCCGATTGGTGGCGGGCGCGATTACCCGTGCAACGTGGTCGGTCCCGCCCTTGTGGCCGACAACAGCCCCGCCGATCTCCTCGCCACGGGGGCGGCGCTCAACATCCTTCAAAAAGGCGACATCGTGGTGGCGGCCTTTGATGGCTACCAAGGCTGCGCGGCGGCGGGGGATCTGGTCATGGGGATGATGAAAAACGCAGGTGCTGCGGGCTTTGTCACGGACGGGCCGATGCGCGATTACGAGGGGATCGTGGCCGTGGGTCTGCCCGCCTATTGCACCGGCCTGAACGCCAATTCGCCCTATGCCAATGGCCCCGGAACCGTGGGCGCGGGCGCTGTTGTGGGTGGTGTGCGGATCGAAACCGGCGATCTTTTGGTCTGTGACAGCAACGGTGTCGTGGTCGTCCCGTTTGACAAAATCGACGCCGTGGCCGAGGCCGCCCACGCGGTCAAAGCCGCCGAGGCCGAATTTGAGGAGCAGGTACAATCAGGGGCGCAATCGAGCTTTCTCGACCTTGACGCCATGCTCGCGGATGGCCGCGCGGTCTTTGCCGACTAACAGGCCTCTCCAGACAAGAGAACGGGCCGCAAGGAGATGATCCTGCGGCCCGTTTTTGCGGCCATCGCGATGGCGGTACTGCCTGTCCGTCTACCGGATTTTGCCCGACAGGGGTCCGACACATGTCCGACACAGAGCAGACGCGGTTTTTTCCAATGATTTCAACGCAAAACCCGATCAGGCCACTTTGGCCGGTGACACGGGGTTACGCTTTGCCCTTGGCCACTTCGTCGGCCATATTGAGACCGTTGAGATCGCCCACAATATCCGACAGCGTGATGATGAAATCCTCGCCTTTGCCAATCGCCTCGGCATGGGTGAAATAGTGTTTGGACGCCGAGGCCATGACGTTCACCGCACCGGCCTCTGAGGCCATCGTGTTGAAATAGCGCAGGTCCTTGGTCGCGTTGGTGATGGAGAATTTGTGGATTTCCGCATCGCGCCCGATGGCATAGGCCATGAACGTGTCAAAGAACCCGTTCGACAGGCGGCTGTCGCCGATCACCTTGGCGTAGACCTGTGGGGTCAATCCCGCTTTGGTCGCCACGACAAGCGCCTCGGCATAGAGGGAGGCCATGCCCATCGATGTGAAGTTCATCAGCAACTTCATCTTGTGGCCCGCACCCGTCGGACCGACGTGATTGATGGTCCCCGCCCAACATTCGATAATCGGCAAAACCTGTTTGAAAACAGCATCATCTGCACCGACCATCGCGTCGAGCGTGCCGGCTTCGGCCTCTTTCGGGGTGCGCCCCAAAGGCGCGTCAACCATCACACCGCCCTTCTCAGCCAAAGCCGCTGCAAGCGCCTCGGTGGAGGTCGGATCGGCGGTGGTGGTATCAACCACAATCAAGCCCTCACGCATCCCCGCAAGGATGCCGTCAGGACCGTGAAACACCGCCTCGACCTGCGGCGAGTTGGACAGGCAGATGTGGATCACATCGCAGTTTTCCGCCATCTCACGCGGCGTTGCGGCTTCGGTCGCGCCCATGCCCACAAGGCTCTCGACAGGGGTGCGGTTGCGATTGCCCTTCACCCAAAGCGGATAGCCGCCCTGCAAGATATTCTTGGCCATGCCGTGGCCCATAAAGCCGACGCCGATAAAACCAACGGTTGGTTTCGTAGTCATTTTGATCTCCTCCCAAAGACGAATTTAAAGACTTGCGGTGATTCCACCGTCGACGAACAGCGTATGGCCATTCACAAAAGACGACGCCGCAGACGACAAGAAGATAGCAGCGCCGACGAGTTCCTCCACCCGTCCCCAGCGACCAGCGGGTGTGCGTTTTTCGAGCCATGCCGAGAAATCCGCATCCGCCACGAGCGCGGCGTTGAGCGGCGTGTCGAAATAGCCCGGCGCAATGGCGTTACAGTTCAACCCGTGCTTGGCCCAATCGGTCGCCATGCCCTTTGTCAGGTTGGTCACGGCGCCCTTGGACGCGGTGTAGGGCGCGATGGAGGGACGTGCGAGTGCGGACTGCACCGAGGCGATGTTGATGATGCGCCCCGTCCCGCGCTTGATCATGTGACGCGCCACGGCTTTGGACACGTAAAACACCGAATTCACATTGGTGCGCATCAGCGTGTCAAAGGCCTCGGCGGGGAATTCCTCAAGGGCGGCGCGGTGCTGCATCCCTGCGTTATTGACAAGGATATCGATCGCACCGTGTTCGGCCTCATAGGCATCCACCGCGGTCAATGCCGCATCGGCGTCTGTGACGTCAAAGGCGAGCGTATCAACACTGAACCCGTCCCCGCGCAACGTCTCTGCGGCCTCTTCAAGTCGCGCAGCATTGCGTGCGTTCAGCACCAAATGCGCCCCTGCCTCGGCCAGTCCTTTGGCGAGGGCATAGCCGATGCCCATCGATGAGCCTGTGATGAGTGCGCGTTTGCCTGTGAGATCGAATAGCTGCATGGGTCCTCCAAAAATGCACTGCGCCGGCCATTGACAATCAGGGCCGAAATCGCGTTCATAATTTTGGTATACCATTTTTGCCCCGTTGCAAATAGCAACGATGAGGACTGTCTTGGAGGACACCACGATGACGGCGCTTTACGCCCACGGACCGCGCGATTTGCAACTTGGCGACTGCGAAACCCTCGCCCCACAGGCGGGCGAAGTTCGCGTCAAAATGGCACGCGGTGGCATCTGCGGCTCGGACCTGCACTACTACCTGCATGGCGGATTTGGCACCGTACGCCTGCGCGAACCGATGGTTTTGGGACATGAAGTGTCGGGGTATGTGACCGCTCTGGGCGCGGGTGTCGACGGATTGGCCGTGGGCGATCTGGTCGCCATCTCGCCCTCGCGTCCCTGCGGCAATTGCCCCGAATGCGCACGCGGCAATCCCAACCACTGCGCCAATATGCGATTCTACGGCTCCGCCATGCCGTTTCCCCATATTCAGGGCGCGTTTCGCGACGAACTCACCGTGATGCACAGCCAATGCGTCAAAGCCGGGGGGCTGACCCCCGCCGAGGCCGCCACCGCCGAACCGCTCGCCGTTGTCCTGCACGCCCTGCATCAGGCGGGCGATCTGTTGGGCAAGCGTGTTTTGGTCACGGGATGCGGCCCCATCGGGTTGCTCACCATCCTTGCCGCCCGCCGCGCTGGAGCCGCCGACATTATCGCCACCGACATCTCTGATCGCGGGCTTGAGTTTGCCCGCAACGCCGGTGCCAACATCACGATCAACACCCTCACAAATACGGACGGGCTTGCCGTCTACGCCACGGGAAAAGGCACCCTTGATGCGCTGTTCGAATGTTCGGGCGCGCAGGTGGCATTGGCCGGTGCGATCCCCGCGATCCGTCCCAAAGGCGTCATCGTTCAGGTCGGCATGTCCGGCGATATGACCCTGCCGATGCAACAAATCACCGTCAAAGAGCTGCACCTCAAAGGCTCGTTCCGCTTTCACCCCGAATTTGCAACCGCGATTTCCCTAATGCAGCAAAAGCTGATCGATGTGACCCCGCTCATCACCCACAGCTTCCCGCTTGCGCAGTTCCAAGAGGCGTTTGACACCGCCACGGATCGCGAAAAGGCGATGAAAGTCCAATTGGTGTTTGGCTAATGCTCACCTACGCGGCGGCCGTCCTGTTTTTGATCATCACCCCCGGTCCCGGCGTTTTGTCGGCGGCGGGGGTCGGCTCTGCCTTTGGCTTTCGCCAGGCACTGCGCTATCTGATCGGGCTGTTCATCGGTTCCAACATCGTCGGCGCCGCCGTCATTTCGGGACTGGCCGCCGTCATCCTCGCCAACCCCGCAATCCGCACCATTCTCATGGTCGCCTCGCTTGCCTATCTCGTCTATCTGGCTGCCAAAATCGCCTTTGCGGGGGCCAAAATCGCCTTTGTCGAAAGCAAACGCGGGCCGGGTGTCGGCGCGGGCGTTTTGCTTCAGGTCATCAACCCAAAGGCCTACGCCGTGAACACCGCCCTGTTTTCGGGCTTTTCCTTTGCGCCCGACAACTACACCTTTGAGGTCGTGATAAAATTGCTCGTCATGTATGTGATCTGGCTGCCGATCCACCTCGGGTGGGCCTATGCCGGCGCGTCCTTGCACAAACTCAACCTGTCTCATGTCGCACAGCGGCGGATCAATTATGCTATGGCGGGCGCGATGCTCACCGTGGTGGTTTTGGCCGTGATCGCGACCTTTAAAACGGTATAGGAGCCGCTCATGCTTCCCCATTCCAACCACGCCCCCGAGGGCACTTTTGTCGGTCGTATCTGGCGCGAGGGCATCGGCCCTTGCCTTGTCACCCTGCGCGGTGACACGCTTGTCGACATCACCTCCAAAGACGCGCCGACCCTGCGCGACCTGATGGAAATGGACGATCCTGCGGGCTATGTCAAAGCCGCCAAGGGCGCACAGATCGGGACACTGGGCGAGCTTGCGCACCACTCCACACCCGACGCCGCCGCCGATGCACTGCGCCTGTTGGCCCCGTGCGATTTGCAAGCGGTCAAAGCCTGTGGCGTGACCTTTGCCGAAAGCATGGTCGAACGCGTGATCGAAGAACAGGCCGCCGGTGATTTTGCCGCCGCCGAGGCCATTCGCGCCCGCGTCAAGGACAAGATCGGCGATAGTCTTTCGGGCATTATTCCCGGTTCGGACAAGGCAATGGAGGTCAAGGCGGTGCTACAGGCCGAGGGCCTGTGGTCGCAGTACCTCGAAGTGGGCATCGGCCCCGACGCCGAAGTGTTCACCAAAGGACAGCCGCTCTCCTCCGTGGGCTATGGCGCCGCCGTGGGCCTGCACCCCGTATCGAAGTGGAACAACCCCGAACCCGAGATCGTTCTGGCCGTCAATTCACGCGGGCAGATCAAGGGCGCGACCCTTGGCAATGATGTGAACCTGCGCGATGTCGAGGGCCGTTCGGCGCTGTTGCTCGGCAAGGCAAAGGACAACAATGCCTCCTGCTCCATCGGCCCGTTTGTGCGCCTGTTTGACGAAACATATGCATTGCCCGACGTCGAGAGTGCCGAGTTGACCTTGACGGTGACAGGGACCGACGGGTTTGTCCTTGATGGCCATTCCTCCATGACCAAAATCTCGCGCGCCCCTGCGGATCTCGCGGCCCAAACCTGTGGCGCACATCACCAGTACCCCGACGGGTTTTTCCTCTTTCTCGGGACCCTCTTTGCCCCCGTCAAAGACCGCGATGCAAAGGGACAGGGGTTCACCCACCACATCGGCGATGTCGTCGAGATTTCAGAGCCGAATTTAGGCACGTTGACCAACACCGTGCGCCTGTCGCCCGACTGTCCGCCATGGACCTTTGGCGCCAGTGCGCTGATGCGCAACCTCGCGGCACGCGGCCTCATTTAACACGCGGGTCTGTGGCGCGACATGCCACGCCCCCACACCCCGAGACACCATATCCGGAACACCCCCATATTCGGCACACCCAAGGAGTATTCACATGAAAATCTGTATCATCGGCGGCGGCGGTCTCGTCGGCCAGAAACTGGCCAAAGCTCTGGCCAAACGCGGCACCCTCAAAGGCCAGAGCATCGACTCGCTCGTCCTGGCCGATGTGGTTGACCCCGCCCCCGTCGAGGCGCCGTTCACCGTCGAGCGCGTCACCTGCGACATCACCGACCGCGCCTCCATCGCCACCGTGGTCGACGCCGACACCGATGTGATTTACCTGCTCGCCGCCATCGTATCAGGTCAGGCCGAAGAAGAGTTCGACCTCGGCTATGCCATCAACATGTTCGGCACCATGAACGTGCTTGAGCGCGTGCGCGAATTGGGCACCAAAGCCACCGTGGTCTTTACCTCCTCCATCGCGGTATTCGGCGGTGATGTCCCCGACCCGATCACCGACAATTCCTACCTCAACCCGCAGACCTCCTATGGCGGGCAAAAGGCCGCGGGCGAGTTGATGATCAACGACTATTCGCGCAAAGGCTTTGTCGATGGCCGTGCGCTGCGCCTGCCCACCATCTCGGTGCGCCCCGGTAAACCGAACCGCGCCGCAAGCGGGTTCATGTCGTCGATTTTCCGCGAGCCGTTACAGGGACAAGAGGCCACCTGTCCCGTGTCACGTGACTTTCCCCATTACTACCTCAGCCCGCGCAAATGCATCGAGAACCTGATCAAAGGTGCGGAAATTCCCGCCGAACGTCTTGGCCAGAACCGCGCCATGACCATGCCCGGTCGCACATGGACCATCGGCCAGATGATCGACGCCATGACCGCCGTGACCGGCCCGGAGGCGGAAAAGCGCATCAAGTTCGAAGAGCAGCCAGAGGTCTGGGAGATCGTCAAAGGATGGCGGTTCGACATTCACGCGGACAAGGCACTGTCGCTTGGCCTTGAGGCCGACGAGAGCTTTGAGGACAACATCCGTTACTTTCTCGAGGACGACAAAGCCGCGTCCTGACGCACGCGGCTTTGCTCAATCATTCGTATGGAATTTCAAAGGGCTAGGGTGGAAACGCCTTAGCCCTTTTGCCATTTTCGAACATCTGAAAGGCGCGATTTCACCGCCCGTTTCAACAACAGGCTGTCGATGTCGATCGCGGTAAACAGGCTGCCCGCCTCCACGGCGAGATCAAGCATCCCTTGATCCACCGACAAGAATCCCGCCGGTTTCCCCGCCGCGCGGATGCGCCGCAACCCGCTTGTGACCGCCTCGATCACCACAGGATGATCGAGCTGCCCGGGATAGCCAAGCGAGGCCGCCAGATCCGCCGGACCGATGAAAATCGCATCGATGCCGTCCACGGCGGCGATCGCCTCCAAATCATCAAGCGCCCCTTTGGTTTCAACCTGTACCATGAGGCAAATCTCGTCACGGGCGCGGGCGAAATAGCCGTCCACTTCCCCGAACATATTGGCGCGGGTCGCCCCGCCCATGCCACGAATGCCCCGTGGCGGATAGGCCACGGCCTGTGCGGCCGCCTCGGCCTCCGCCACATCACGCACGTATGGCACAAGGATATTTTGCGCCCCGATATCGAGCACGCGCTTGATCTCGGCGGCATCCATATGGGTCACACGGACCACAGGGGCGACATCGTGCCGCCCCATGGCCTGGATCATCTGCAGCACGTTATCGAGGTCGCGCGGCGTGTGTTCACAGTCGATCAGGATCCAATCATACCCCGTCCCCGCAAGCATCTCACCGATATAGGGGTCGCGGATTGTGTTCCACATCCCGATCTGTTGATGCCCCGCCAGAATAGCGCGTTTGAACGGGTTGGCGATCAGATCCATCGACATGGGAACGTTCCTTAATTTACAGGCGTAACGAGGTCACGCCCTTCGAGGTAGGCCACCACATTCGACAACTGGACTTCGGCCATTGCACGGCGGGTTTCCACCGTGGCGGAACCTTGGTGCGGTTGCAAAAGAACATTATCAAGTGCCAGAAAACGCTCGTCAATTTTAGGCTCCCCAAGGAACACATCCAAGGCCGCGCCCTCGATTGTGCCTTGTTCCAGAGCGTCCAGAAGAGCCCCCTCGTCCACGGTCGTACCGCGCGAGATGTTGACCACAACGCCACGCGGGCCAAGCGCCTCAAGGCACGCTTTGGAGACATAATTACGGGTGGATTCGCCACCCACAATCGCAATCACGAGCCAATCCACCGCCTTGGCCATCTCTACGACATCGGCGTGATAGGTCCAGCCCGGCGTCTCTTTTTCCGACCGCGCGTGATAGTGGATATCCATTTTGAACGCGGCCAAACGGTCGGCAATATCGCGCCCGATCCGGCCCATGCCGACCACGCCAACCTTTGCACCCGACATTTTACGGTTCAGCGGAAGCGCCTTGCCCGTGGCCCATGTCCCGCCGCGCACCCACGCATCGCCACGCACCAAATCACGTGCATAGGCAAGCATCATGCCAACGGTCAAATCGGCCACATCATCGTTGAGGACATCGGGGGTATTGGTGACTTTGATACCGCGCGCGCTGGCCGCCTCGACGTCGATGGCATCATAGCCAACGCCAAAGTTTGCAATCACGCCAAGGTTCTCGAACAGGTCCATCTGCGCGCTGCCAAGCGGGTCGTGCCCCTTATAGGCCATGACCCTGATACCCGCGCGGGTCGCCGCATCAAGGGCGGCCATGTCAGCATTTGTAGCCGCGTAAACCGATGGGTATGCGGCCTCTAGGCGGGCGCGTTCCTCGTCAGTCACGGGGGCGCCGACGATCAGGAGAGGCGTATCAGTCATAAGTCGTCCTTTCGGAAAAGATGTTCGATTTGTACAATTATAAGGCCGGATTCACACTCAAAGCAGCTTTCGGATGCGTGAAATAGCCTCTTCGATATTGTCGAGGGAGTTGGCATAGGAGAACCGCAAATAACCCTCCCCCCATGCACCAAAGGAGGTTCCCGCCACGGTCGCGACACCCGCCTCGTCGAGGAACCTGTTTTGCGCCTCCATCGCCGACAGACCCGTCCCCTCGATATTGGGAAAGGCATAAAACGCCCCGCCCGCATCGGCGCACCGCACACCGGGAAGGGCGTTGAGCATGGAGACGATCGCCTCGCGCCGCTTGTCGAACTGGGCCACCATCGACGTCACCGCATCTTGTGGCCCCGTCAGAGCCGCAAGGCCCGCATATTGCGCCGACGCATTGACACAGGAATGATCATTGATGCACAGGCGCGTCACGTGATCGACCGCCGCATCGGGCCACACCGCATAGCCCAATCGCCACCCCGTCATCGCATAGGTTTTGGACCACCCGTCCAACATGATGAGACGGTCGCGAATTTCGGGATATTGCAGGAGCGAGACATGTTCACGTCCGCCATAGAGCATCTGTGAATAGATTTCGTCGGACAATAGTGCGACATGGGGATGATCCAACAAGCCTTTGACAAGTTTGTCAATTTCCTCTTTTGGCGTCACGCCGCCCGTGGGGTTTGCAGGGCTGTTGATAATGATGAGACGTGTCTTGTCGGTGATTTTGGACAGCACGTCCTCGGCCTTGAAGGCAAAGCCGTTTTCCTCTTTCAATCCAATCGGAACAGGCGTGGCGCCGGAGTATTTGATGACACTTTCATAGATCGGAAAGCCGGGATTGGGGTACATGATTTCCGTCCCCGGCTGACCGAACATCAACACTGCAAAGAACATCGTCGGCTTGCCGCCAGGCACAACCACAACGTTATCGGGGTTCACCTCGACACCGTGGCGGCGGTTCAAATCGGCGGCCACCGCCTCGCGTAAAACGGGCAAACCGTTGGCGGGGGTGTAGCCGTGATGCCCATCCTTGAGCGCCTTGATACCGGCCTCGACGATATGATCGGGGGTTTGAAAATCGGGTTGGCCAATCCCGAGGTTGATGATGTCACGCCCTTGGGCTGCGAGTTTGCCCGCGCGGGCCAACACCATGAAGGCACTCTCTGTACCCAGACGGGACAGGCTATCGGCAAAGATCAAATCGGACATGAAGGTTCCTCCCTACGCATCTTTTCCCGCAACTATAGCGGGGTCTTTCAGTTTTGGTATACCAAATGAAATGCGAAAGAAAGTCTGCAAATCCCGCGAATGCGCACAGGCCCCGCGTTGCGATTGCGCAGGGCCTGAGTTCATCGTATGACCGGACGGTTTATTCGTCGAGCAAATGCTCGTAGCGCGCATCCGTGAGCGTTTTCATAAAGGCGACGAGCGCATCGATTTCAGCGTCGTCTAGCGCATCGCCTTCGGTCAGCTCCTGAAAGGCCAAGGTCTGCATCACCGGCATCGGACCAAAGATTTTCCCGGTTTCAGGATTGATCTGTCTCTCGACGGCTTTGGAGTTGTAGCGGTTATAAAACAACACCACCGTACGCAAATCCGCAAACACCCCGTTGTGCATATACGGTCCTGTCACGGCGACATTGCGCAGGGTCGGCACTTTGAATTTCCCGTAATTTTCGGGCGCCTTCGCCAACGGATTGTCCGCAAGGCCGTTGTCCGTTTTGTCCAACTTTACGCCATTCATACCACGTAAATCGGTATTATTTGGCACACCAATGTTGAAATAGTCATAGTTTGTGAAGGTCTCGCGCTCCGCGCCCGGCCGTGAATGAAGTTGGTGACACAGGTTGCAATTGGTGAATTGCTGCGAAAAGAACAGCGTCTCGCCAAGCAATTCCTCACGGGTCAATTCTACCTCGCCGCGCAGGTAGCGGTCATATTTGCTGTCAAAGGGCGAAAAGCTGTCGCGGCGTTCAAAGGCCGCGATGGCCTGTGTCATCGCCTCATACCCCAACTCGGCGTTGTCCAGAACCCCCGCGCCGAACCGGGCCTCGAATGCCGTCACATAGTCTTCGGTCTCGCGCAACCGTGCCACCACAGACGCCTGATCGGGCATCCCCATTTCGATCGGGTTGAGCGGCGGCCCGCCCGCCTGATCCTCTAGCGTGGCGGCTCGTCCATCGTGAAACTGGCCACCAATCCAACGGCCATCCTTGTTGCGATGAAACGCAGGGGCCAACGCGGCATAGGTCACGGTCGGCGCATTACGATCCCCCAAAGAGACCCCGTCATCACCGATGGACGCGGCCCCGCGCGGGTCGGCAAACCCGCGCTCCGGATCATGGCACGAGGCACAGGATTGCGTGCGGTTTTGCGACAGGTTCACATCAAAGAAAAGCGCCTCCCCCAATCCGTCGAGCGTCTCGAGGTTCTGCGCCTGGGCGCCCGCCACGCAAAGCGAAAAGAGACCAATGGCGGCGAAATGTTGGAACGATGTCATGCGAGCACCCAATTTCAGAGTTCTTTTGTCGGATATATAACCTTCCCCCTAAAGGAGAAAGAGGGCGCGCGATTTGACGCACATCAAATCCCCTTGAACCGGCGTGAAAATGCGACGTCGCGCAGTTTGGAGCGGAGCGTCACTTTGCGGCTTTCGCCCTCAGCCAGACACGTAACAATCCCCCCTACGGCGAAACACGGTCGTGTGGATTGAGCCGCGCTGCCCCAGACCCGCAAAGGCGGGGACAGGTCCAAAATCCTCCCGACAGGATCGCCCCCTGCTCGTCACCCATCATGGCATCGACGCGCACCTCGATCGCCTTGGCGGGGGACGGGTTCACCTGTCAGACCTGTAACGTTTCCGCTCGTGGTAGCCCTCGGAGCAACGTAAATCCGGAACGTTTGACAGGGACGTTTGACTGGGCCATTTGACAAGGCGCGCTTGACTGGGCGCGCTTGACTGGGCGCGTCAGGCGGCGGCGTCGAGACGCGCCAGTTTGGTCAAACGACCGATCTCGAGCCGCGCGGCCTGAACGGCCCAATCCCACTCGTCAGAATCGCTGATGGCGCCGGACACCCCGTCCCACGCCACATCATCGTGGAACAGCTTGACCAGATCGACACCGACCTCATCGGACATCGCCGCATTACAGGCGCGGTACCCATCCATCAGCTCCGCACGTTGCTCCGCCGTCAAGACATCAGCGGTTTTGAAAAATGTCGCCGGAGAGTGCGCCAGTGCGCTGTGTAACAATGCGCGCCGCTCGGACGGGTCGGAAAACCCACATTCCGACAACGCGGCGATAAATGGCAAGGACGGGGTGCGGTTTGCCACCATCCGTGTCTGTGTCGCCACCTCCACCCCGTCCAACCCGATCCGGTGAAACAGGTCGCTCACCGCATCCTGACGGTGCAGATGCGCCCGGTCATACAGATGCGCCGACCATGCAATATCGTTGAACCGTGTGCGCATGGCACGCAGAAAACCGGCGTAGTCCGCCTTGTCACGACGCGCATAAATGAACGGCAAATAACCGCCCGCCAGATTGCCCGTTTTCCCGCGCTGTTTGGCCAGACTTTCGAGAAACAAATCCTGTCTGCGAAAATAAAAGAGCGCTTTTATATCAATGTCTTTCATCCCCCCCAACACCGACATCATTTTTCGGGTCGGGTAGGTTCCATAGGCTGTCTCACTTGAAATCAACAGCTTGCTTTGGTGGGTTGCCTCTACCTCGCGGGCGATTTTTCCGCGGATAAAGCTATCACGGCCCTCTTCGCGCATCATGCGCGTTAACCCGTTATGGCAGATACCCCGCCGAAACGCCTTTATATAACTGACGCCCGCCGCCCGCACCGTTGCCTCATGTCGGGTCAGGGCGGTTTGAATGGAGGTCGTGCCGGTTTTTTCGGTCCCTAAATGGACGAAAAGGGTTTTGCGCGGAATACATGTCATGGGGCACAGGTGTAGCGCATAGCCGTAAAAAATCGGTGCAAAACTACACCCGCATTTGACTCAACACCTCACGATGACATGCATTCAGGGCGCGGGGATGACAGCGCGCAGCCCTTCGACTTCGAGCGCCATATCCTCGGCGAGGGTCAGCACATCCTCGGGTGGTGCGCCACGGGCAAGCTCGATGCGCAGGGCGGAAATATTGGCCAGATAGCGCCGCGCAAGGCGGTCGGGATCGGCCGTGTCGGGCAATTCACCGATGGCCACGGCACGTGCAAAACACGCACTGAACTCTTGTTGCATTGCGGCCAGATAACCGCGGGCCTGTTCCACAATCGCGGGGTCGGTGGTGCGGGTGTCAATCAGGGTCTTGGTCATCATACAGGCCTGACGGGCAGTGTCATGCGGCGCGAGACGTGCAAAGCCGCGAAAATGGTTGGCAAGCCCTGTGAGCGGACTTGGCGCACGCGCCATCGCCGCACGAATCCCCGAGCGGGACGTCTCGAAATAGCGCTCCAACGCCAGGAGATAGAGGTTTTCCTTACTCGTGAACGCAGCATAGATGCTGCCGGGTTTCATCGCCAATGTTGCCTCGAGATCTTTGAGCGATGTGGCGTGATAGCCCTTGTCCCAAAACAGCGCCATAGCCGCATCCAGTGCGGCGTCGCGATCATAGGGGGCGGCACGGGCCATGGCGGGTCCTCTCAACGGGTAACGATGTCCTCAAGCCCGCAGGTTCGCGAGCTGATCGAGAATGTTAACATAGGTATCAACGCCTTGCGCCCCTGTCACCAGATGTTGACGGTCGAACACGATGGCAGGCACACTCTGGATACCGTTTCGGGTCCAGAATTGTTGCTCTTCGCGCACGGCCGCGGCAAACCGTTGGTCGGTGAGCACGGCAAGCGCCTCGGTGCGGTCCAGACCGGTTTCGGCGGCAATATCCGCAAGAACGGCGATGTCGGACAGGTCGCGGGCGTTGGTGAAATGCGCGACAAACAGCGCTTGTTTCAGGTCGTGTTTGCGCCCCTGCCCGTCCGCCCAATGCAACAGCTGATGGGCGTTGAAGGTGTTGTGCATCCGGAAGCTGTCGTCGAAATTGAACACAACCCCGAGGTCGGCCCCCAACGCCGTCAAGCGATTGCGGTTGTCCTCGGATTGCGCGGGCGTGGTGCCGTATTTTTCGGCCAGATGTTCGCGCATATCCTGCCCCTCGGGGGGCATATTCGGGTTCAACTCGAACGGATGCCAATGGATGTCATGTGCCACGCCTTTGGTCGTGAGGGCCGCGGCGAGTTGGCGGTAGCCGATAATGCACCACGGGCACATCACGTCGGAGATGATATCAATGCGCAACGGGGCCTCTTGGGGGGAAGCTTCGGGGGATGTTCGGTCGGTCATTTCGCCTCCTTGGCGCATCTGCGCATCTTGCAGACCGGTTAACCAAAACCGGCGCGATCAGACAAGAGGGGCGGCCCGCACAAAACGCAGGCCGCCCGTCAGATCACTCGGCTTTTTGCCATGCGAATTTTTGGAACACCTGATCCACCGGTGTTTGGGCAAAGTGGTTGGTGTAGTTCGACATCACTTTTTGGGACACGCCCAGGATGACCTCAAGGATGTGACGCTGTGTGTAGCCCGCATCGAGGAACGCCTGTGTCGCGGCCTCGTCAACGAACCCGCGGTTGCGCACGACGTCCAGTGTAAAGGTGCGCAGGGCTTCGAGTTTTGCGGTGGGCAGCGGTGTTTCATTGCGCAGCGCCTCGGTGATGGCGTCATCGACCTTCATCATTTTGGCGATACCGGTGTGGGCGGGGACGCAGTAGTGGCAGTTCTGCTCCACGTTCACGGATTGCCACACAACGGTCTTTTCCTCGGCATCAAAGCTCGTCGCCATGAATTGTGCGTGGGCAAAGTGATAGGCGGCCAGAAGAGCGGGCGCTTCGGCCATAACGCCATGCAATCCGGGGACGCGGCCATTGGTTTTGAACGAGGTTTCAAGGCCCGCTTTGGACTCTTCGGGGGCGCTTTCGATCGTGTGGATGGTGAAATCGGTCATGGTGGCTCTCTGGCTCCTTGGATGTGTATGCGTTTCGTCTGACATCCACCTAAGGCCATTTGAGTGATTACTCAATACATAATTTGAGCAATCACTCAAGTGTGAGGGTTTTTATTTGCTGACCACAACACCGAGACACGCAAACCAAGCGACTGGCCAACAAAAAAGAGGGCGGGAAAACCCGCCCTCTTTACGATGAGATGTCCCGGTGATCAGTCGTACAGAGACGGCAACCAAAGCGAGATGGCCGGCACATAGGTGACCAGAACCAACGCCACCAGAATGGCCAGATAGAACGGCCAGATGGATTTAAGCGCTTCCTCGATCTTGATCCGGCCCACGGCACAGCCCACAAAGAGACACGTCCCGACGGGCGGCGTGCAAAGGCCAAGGCCAAGGTTGATCAGCATCATAATACCGAACTGGGTCGGATCCATGCCAAGCCCGACCGCAATCGGCAGGAAGATCGGCGTACAGATCAGGATCAGCGCGGCCATGTCCATGATCATCCCGAGGATCAACAAGATCACGTTGATCATCAGCAAGATCACAATCGGATTGTCCGAGATCGACACCAACAGGCTGCTCAATTTCGCCGGCACCTGATAAAGCGCCAACAGATAGGCAAACGAGCTTGCGAAGGCGATCAGGATCATCACCATGGCGGTGGTGCGCACCGCTCCTGTGACGGCGGTTTTGAACGACGCCATGCTGAGGCTGCGGTAGTAGAATTTGGTCAAGAGCACCGCATAAAGCGCCCCGAACGCACCGGACTCGGTGACGGTGAACACGCCCGACAGCGTACCACCCACGATAATCACAGCCGTCATAAAGCCCGGAATCGCATCGGCGGAGGCCTTTGCCACAACCCGCCAACCGGGGAACGGCTCGGACGGATAATTGTGTTTGATCGACAGGATATAGGCGGCAACCGCCAAGCTGACGCACATCAAAATACCGGGGATCACACCCGCGAGGAACAGTTTGGACACCGAAATGCCGCCCCCCGCCGCCACCGCAAAGATGATCATGTTATGGCTCGGCGGGATCACGATACCCGCAATGGAGGATGTCACAGTGACGTTGACCGCAAAATCAGGCCGGTAGCCGCGCTCTTTCATCACGGGGACCAACAGCGACCCGAGGGCCGAGATGTCCGCCACCGCAGAGCCGGAAATCCCGCCGAACAACATGCTCGAAAAAATGTTGACCATCGCCAACCCGCCCTTGAAATGCCCGACCAGGGCAGAGGCCAGTTTGACCAACCGCGAGGCGATACCGCCGTGCAGCATGATCTCGCCTGCAAAGACAAAGAACGGAATTGCGAGCAAGGAGAAAACGGTCACGCCCGCCGTGGCGCGTTGGAACGTGATGAGCATCGGAAAGCCCTCGAACCAAAACGCGGAGGCCGCAGCAATCCCCATAGCAAAGGCAACCGGAAACCCGATCACGACGCCGACGCCAAAGACGCCCAACAAAATGGCCAATCCCATATCAGTTTTCCTTATATGCGTCGGCGGGCGACCACGCCCTGAATTTCAGAATGCGAACAAGCGCACGGGTCCCGGCAAACAACAAAATCAACGCCCCGCACGATGTGATGGCCAGGGTGCGAAAGCTTTCGGGGATATTGAGCATCGGCAACAGGGTTCCCCAGCCGAACCGCATCAATGTGATGCCCGCGATCAACATGACGGTGCCGAAAACAGCCATGGCGATGTCGATTGCGATCATCACCACCTTTTGGGACCCAAACGGCAACATATCGCGAAACAGGGTCACGCCGATGTGGGTGTCTTCCTTGACCCCCGCGGCAGCCCCGAGAAAGGCGATGTAGCAAATGAGCAAGAGCGCAAGTTGCTCCACCCATGTCGGCGTGACGTTGAGCACGTAACGCCCGAATACAAGCCACCCGAAGGTAGCAATCAAAACAACAAGAGAGACGGATGCGATCAACAGGCACAGCGTACTGATGAAATCTAACGCCCGCTCAAGAAACGCAAGGAATGGAGATGTATGCGACATTGGAGCCTCCGCATAGCGATGGAACATACCCATATTGGACCCGAAAGGCCCGCTTGTACTTTGACAAACGGGCCCCTGAGATCTCAACGCCGGGTTAGTCCGCGTTGCGGATCATGTTGACCAAATCGGTCAGGTCGGGATTGTCGGCAAGGAAGCCCTCATAGACAGGGGCCATAGCAGCCTGAAACGGTGCTTTGTCAGCGACCGTGTTGACCTCTGTACCGCCTGCTTTGACGGTATCCATGCTTGCGGCTTCACGTGCGGCCCAAAGCTCACGCTGCAAAAGCGCACTCTTGTGACCGGCATCTTTGACGATTTCCTGCTGTTCGGGGGTCATTTTCTCCCACGACTTCAGGCTCATGCACAGGCACTCGGGGATGATCAGGTGCTCGGTCAGCGAGTAGTATTTCGCAACTTCGTAGTGGTTGGTGGACTCATAGGATGGCGGGTTGTTTTCCGCACCGTCGACAACACCGGTCTTGATCGACTGATAGACCTCGGCAAAGGCCATAGGTGTCGCGTTGCCGTCCATGGATTCAACCATTTTCACGAACAGATCGTTGCTCATGACGCGGACTTTGAGACCTTCGACATCGGCGGGCGTGTTGATCGGGCGCACCGAGTTGTAGAACGAACGCGCACCCGCGTCATACCACCCCAGAGGCACGATGCCTTTGGCTTTCATGCCTTCGCCGATAGCTTCGCCAACGTCACCGTCCATCAGCTCATACATCTGCGGGATGCTTTTGAAGATGAAGGGCAAGGACACAACGTTGGTTTCGGGGATCGCCTGACCCATTGGCCCGAGGCTGAATTCACCGAAATCGATCACGCCAAGGCGGATCTGTTCGATGGCGTCAGGTTGGCTACCCAAAACGCCGTTGTGGTATGTTTTACCTGTGATCTCGCCATTGGTGCGCTCGGCAACTTCGGCCATGAAGGAATCCATAGCGATGGACACCGGATAATCCTCAACGTGGATGTTCCACCCGCGCAATTCGGTTGCACCGGCAGTTGCCGCTGCGGTTCCCACCAAAACGGCACCCAGTGCTACGTTTTTAAACCCATTTAGAAAACTCATCGTGATCCTCCCTGATCAATTTGAATGCGCCTATGCCATGTCGCGATTGCGAGACTCACCCCCGCTGCGACTCATAGCCTGCGATTAATACTAGTATACCAGTGAAATTCGGCTGTCAAAAAATTGTCGCACAGAATACGCATTCCGCCCTGACTCAAGCTCTAAAGTATTGAAAAAATTCTATTCTTTTTTGCGCTGCGCACCCCGAACGGATCCCGCTCCGCACTTACGCTGCACCGCCCGTCCCCGTCCACATGCACATCCCCACATGAAATAGGGGAAGGTAACGGGTTTCGAGTCCCCGCGCCGACGACCGGCACACAGACAAACACCGCGCAAAACAGGCCTTAAAACACAGGCCGCGACGTGACTTAAGCTTCGAAATAATTGCTATGCTGTTGGGTGATGGCCGCAATTGTGTCGTCGAGCCGCGCCAAGTGCGCCATGCCAACCTCAACCGCGCCCTCGCCATCGCCGGCCTTCACCTTTGCGGCGATGGCTTCGTGGTCGGCCAAAAGTTTGGGCATCCGGTCCTGTTTGGACAGGCCGAGCAAACACAAGCGATCGACCTTTGCCTTTTCCGCAGAGATAACATCAAACGCGAAATCAACCTCGGCGATTTCACACAAGGTCCGGTGGAATTCGTAATCCAGTTTGCCAAAGGCAATGTGATCCAGTGCAAGCAAGGCAGCGCGCTGTTGTTCCAACGCGGCATCAAGCAGCTCACCATCCGCAACCCCACATTCACGCGCCGCGCGGCGCAGCACTTCGGCCTCGACCGCGGAACGAATAAATCGTGTCTTTGCAATAGCTTGCAATGAAAACCGCCGGACTTCCGTTGCCTTTTGGCGGCGAATGAGCAGCAAATCCAAATTCTCGAGACGGCTGAACGCATCGCGCACGGGTTGACGCGACACCCCGAAACGGGCCGCCACATCGGCCTCCGATAGTTTGGTCCCAGGCAACAAGCGCAAAGACGCAATCTCGTCATAGAGATGGTCAAAAATGATATCAACATTCGTGCGGCTATCACGTATTTGAGTGATCTGGTCCATGTCTCACGTCTCCTCGTTCGCCCGTTCATAGCCCAATATCGTCGGGACGGCTAGTTCCCGATCCGGCTCATTTTGCAGCGCCGCTTTCCCGTCCGGCACGCGTCCGGCTCCGCCCGCTCGGCACCACACGTCCCCGCACAGACCCCTGCCCCCACAACCGCGCCGCGCCACATCTCCACGGTTCGCCCGCGACCTCGCCCGCGACCTCACCCACGGCGCCCAGAATTAATTCTGGTATCCCAGTTCACTTACTAGTATACCAGTAATGAAAAATGAAGCGAATCTATTTTTGAAGGCGGCAGCAATGCGCCGTCAGGGCTGATCGCGGTCAGCGTCACGAGACATATAAGGGAGGGTCCATGTCAGGCGTCGCGCTGAAGAGCATCGAACAGATCTATGGCACCCCGGCGGCACAGGATCATGCCTCGCCCCGCGGCCTTTCTGTTTGACGGGCAAGGTTGCGATTGCGGCCTTTCTTTCACCAATTCCGGCGCCCCGTTTCAGGGGTGTCATTCCAAAGACATTCGACGTCGTAACGGCGTCCGGTCACCAAACGTAGGAGAATACGCATGACCCTTAACGGTAAAACAGCCATCGTAACCGGCGCAGGCCGCGACATCGGACGCGCATGCGCCGTCCGTCTGGCTCAGGAGGGCGCGAATGTTGTGCTCAACTACTTCTCAAGCAGCGCCGGTGCCGAAGAGGCCGTTGCCGAAATCACAGCCGCAGGCGGCAAAGCCGTAGCGCTTCAGGGCGACCTGAACACCCAAGAGGGCGCAGACGCTTTGGTTGCCAAGGCCGTGTCCGAATTTGGGGGGGTCGACATTCTGGTCAACAACACAGGCGGCCTGATCGCACGCAAAACCATTGCCGAAATGTCTCTTGAGCATTGGAACGCGGTGATGGACCTCAACCTCACAAGCACCTTCCTGATGGTCAAAGCCTGTTTGCCGCACCTCAAAAGCGGTGCAATCATCAACCTCGCAAGCCAGGCGGGTCGTGATGGCGGCGGCGGCGGCGCGGTGGCCTATGCCACATCCAAAGGTGCCGTGACGACCATGACGCGCGGTCTGGCCAAAGAGCTCGGTCCCGATGTGCGCGTCAATGCGGTTTGCCCCGGCATGATCGACACCGATTTCCACAACATCTTTACCAAGCCCGAAGTGCGTAAAATCGTCGAGGGCGCGACCCCGCTCAAACGTCAGGGTGCGCCAATGGATGTGGCCAATCTCGTGGCCTATCTGGCCAGCGACCAAGCGGCATTCATCACCGGTGCCAACGTCGACATCAACGGCGGCATGTTGTTCAGCTGATAAAAAATCCGGCGCGGATCGATCCGCGCCGGATACTCGTCCCAACCCGTAAACGCGGCCTTATAAAAAGTCGTCACGCCGCGGGGTGAAACAATCCACCAACGTCCCCGGCTCCAGACAGACACAGCCATGAACCGCCTCGGTAGGGATCACAAAACTGTCGCCGGGGCCGACGTCGGTCACCTCGCCGTCCACCGTGAACCGGAACCGCCCGCTTTCGACAAAGGTCGACTGGATATGGGGATGGTGGTGCAACGCCCCTTCCGCGCCCACCGCGCCAAACCGGAACGCCACAACCATCAACTCGGGATGATCGGCCAGAACCTGTCGGGTTACGTTTTCGCCGGTTTTTACAACGGGAAATTTGCTCATCTTGTGGTCTCCATGTGCTGAACCAAATTATCTGGCCCTGTATACTAGTATTAAATCAAACACGAAAGTCATCACTGCCATGTCCACCGCCGCCGCGTCACCGCACCCCCCATCGCCAAAGTGCTTTGTCTCGATCGGCGAAGCGATGGTCGAAGTCGCCCCCGCACAAACGGTGGGCGCGTTCACGATGGGGGTCGCGGGCGATACGTTGAATACGGCGTGGTATCTGCGCGCCCTCCGGCCCGACTGGACCACGCACTACGTCAGTCGCGTCGGATCCGATGCGGTATCGGCCGCGATGCTGGATCACATGAGAACGGCAGGCATAGATACGCAGTTCGTGGACCAGGATCCCCGCAAAACCGTCGGGCTCTACCTGATTTCCTTGCGCGATGGCGAGCGCAGTTTTTCATACTGGCGCGGCCAGTCTGCGGCCCGTGATCTGGCGGCGGACCCTGCGCGTCTCGCACAGGCCTTGCAAGGGGCCGATATGATCTATTTCAGCGGCATTACATTGGCCATTCTGGACCAAAGCGGGCGCGAGACCCTGCATGCGGCCCTCACTGCGGCACGGACGCGCGGGGCAACTGTGGCGTTCGATCCCAACCTGCGGCCAAACCTGTGGACCTCAGGGGACGAGATGCGTCGCGAGATCACCGCAGGGGCCGCCCTCAGCGACATTGTCCTGCCCTCGTTTGACGACGAACAGACGCATTTTGGCGATACCTGCCCCGCCGCCACAATGGCCCGCTACCACAGCGCCATATCACAGACCGTGATCGTCAAAAACGGCGCGGGTCCGATCCATTATATCCATGACGGCCAAACCGGCGAGGTTGCCGCCCCGCCGGCGTGTGCCATTGTCGACACGACCTCCGCCGGTGACAGTTTCAATGCCGGTCTTCTGGCGCATCTGGGGGGAACAACACCCCTGCCCGACCTCATCACCAACGCCTCGCGCATTGCAGGCCAAGTCATTGGCGCAAAAGGCGCTTTGGTTCCACTTGATCTTTCCGCCCTCTCCCTTTGAACGGCCACGACACACCATAGACAGGATACAAACATGCCAAATCCACGCCCCGCTGCAGACATGCCGCTTGACCCGCAAACCCTGCCCGCCCTCAAAGGCATCAGCACCGCCACGATTGCGACCTTGCTCTATAAAAAGGGCTTCAAATCCTGCTACGTCCAAGGGGTCGCCCCTCTGGCCGCCGATGGTCCGCGCATGGTGGGTCCCGCCTTTACCCTGCGCTATATCGCGGCACGTGAGGACACCGATCCGATCGAGGCGTTTCGCGAACCCGACCACCCGCAACGGGTGGCGATTGAAACCTGTCCCGAGGGTCATGTCTTGGTGATGGATTGCCGTCAGGATGCAACGGCCGCCTCCGCAGGGTCGATTTTGTTGACACGTCTACAGGTGCGCGGCGGGGCCGGTGTTGTCACCGATGGCGGCATTCGTGACGCGGCGGGGGCGGCCAAACTGGACATGCCCGTGTTCGCCGCCAAAGCCTCCGCGCCGACCAACCTGACCAAACACCACGCAATCGACATTGATGTGCCGATCAGCTGTGGCGGTGTCGCGGTCTACCCCGGCGACATCATTGTGGGCGATGCGGACGGCACGATGGTCATCCCGCGCCACCTCGCCGACGAGATCGCCGCCGAGGGCGCACCGATGGAGCTGTTCGAGGACTTCGTACTGGACGAGATCCTGCGCGGCGTCGCCGTCATTGGCCTCTACCCGCCGACCGATCCCGACACATTGGTACGGTTCGAGGCCTGGAAAGCCGCACGCGGCTAATCGGGCCCGTCACCATCAGGGCGGTGGCAGACATCAGCCATCGCCCGCGTGTTTCTTCATGCCCTTGACCCCGCGCGACACCAAAAGGCTGACCTCATACAGGATGCGCGCCGCATCGAGGCGCCCCGAACTTGCCAGATACTCGGGCGACCAAACCGGATCGAATTTCTGCTTGTAGGACCGCAATCCCTCAAAGTGGTAGAACTGCGTACCATATTCGAAAACAAAGCTGCCGACACGGTGCCATGCGGGGGCCAGTTTGCGGTTCTCCATCCCCGACAAGGGCGCAGCCCCGAGCGAGAACCACGCAAACCCTTCGGCCCGCGCCCACAGCAGCATCTCGGCAAACAGCGCATCCATCGCCGCCCCCGACCCCTTTGGATCGTAGCGCATCAAATCCAGTGACAGCTCGGTTTTATCCCCCGACGGCATCAGGTTGGCAAAGGCCGTGATCTGTCCCGTTTGCGTGTGGCGCAGCACCGCGATGTCAAAGTTCGCGATATAGGAGGGATGGAACCACCCGAGCGAAAACCCCTTTTCCTCACTGTTTTTATGGGCGAGCCACGCATCGGACACCGCACGCAAGTTGTCCATATCGGGACCAAGGTCCGCAGCCTTGATTACCTCGAAGGCATAGCCGTCCCGCGCCGCACGGGCCTTGGCATGACGCCAGTCCTTGCGCCGTGAGCCATCGAGCGAGAACGTGCCAAGCTCGACGCGGGCCACTTCGCCGATTTTCAACACCTGTAACCCGAGATCAAGATAGGTCGGCAAATACCGGTCCGACACCGCATAAAAGGCACACCGCCGCCCCATCGCATCGGCCAGTTCGCGCAAATCCCAAATCGCCGCAATGCCGGCATCTTTGGCCCCCACCGGATCCCCCTTGGCCACCAATGTGCGCCCCGTATCGGCATAGGCGATAAAGGCGCGTTCATCGGCGGAAATCACAAACCGCTTGTCACCGCTGAGTGCAATCCACGCCTCTGATCCGCCTGTGGTGGCCGTGAGGCGGCGCACGACATCCTGAATGTCCTCGTGGCGCAAGCGTGTCGATTGCTTGTTCAGCAAGGTGTTGAGCAACAGCGCGGCGAGCACCACAGCCACAGCCACCATAGCGCGCATAAACCGCGAGGCATCGCCTTTCCATGCAAACTGCCACCACAAGGCATCCGAGTATTGCACATTGGAATAGGCGAAAAAACCGATCCAGCTGATCGAGGCCACAAGCAGCGTGACGCTCACAATCCATCTGCGGTTGAGCCGCATCCCGCCCGCAACGTTTGCGCGGTAAAAAGCGGCACGAAACACCCACAAGATCAGGGCAGAGGAGGCCAATGTCAGCGCCTCTTCCCAATCGAACCCTTTGAGCAAAGAGGCCACAAACCCCGAGCCGAGCAACACCATCGCCACCAACCAGGCGCGAAACATCCGGCGGTACAGTCCTCGGGCGACGATCATCAACAACACGCCGACGACACTCCCGATCAGGTGCGAGGTTTCCACAAGACCGAGCGGCAACAGTTCGCGCAAGAACCCGAGCCGTGCCGGATCGGCCGGCAAGCTGCCCGAGATCAACAACACCGCCCCCGACAAGGTGGCAAGACCCGCCGAGACCAAAGGCACCATCGGCCCGATCGCGGCAAACACCAGTTTCGAGGTGGCGCTTGCGGCTTGGCGGTTGGCAATTCCCCAGGCCACGGCCAGACCGGCAACCGAGGCCAGAAACGGCAAAACCGTATAAATCATGCGGTAAATCAACAGGGCGGCAATCGCATCCGAGCGCCCCGCCGCCCCCAATCCGGTGAGGATCGTCGCCTCGAACACGCCCATCCCCCCCGGGGAGTGGCTCAGGATTCCCAGACCCACGGCGGCGACAAACACCACGAAAAAGAACACAAAGTTCTGCGCCAGATCATCGGGCATCAACACGTAGAGCGTCAGCGACGTGGCCACCACATCAAGGATCGAGATCGCGGTGAGCTTTGCGCCGATCTCCGCCGTTGGCAGTTGCATCTGCACGCGGCCCACCCCCACCGCACGCCGCCCTGTGGCAGTCCATGCAAAATACAGGCCGACAAGCGTCAGAATCGCAAGACCCGACACCGTCTCCACACCTGTTGGCATGTGGATCACCGCGGACAGCCCCGCGGGATGAAGCACCATCAACCCGCCAAGCAAAACCCAAAGCCCGATAAAGAACGCGATCCATGTGGTGGCAATCAACCGCCCCACCGCACCGACATCAATGCCGAACGCCGAATAGACACGATACCGGATGGCCCCGCCCGTCAGCCACGAGAACCCCAACATATTGGACACGGCCATGCTGCTGATCCCTGTCAGGATCGTGACACTGGGCGGCAATCGCGTTTCCGACACATCACGCAAAATGATCACATCGTAGAGGGACAGCGCAAGATAGCTGATGCACATCGCGCCCACCGACAACGCAAGGATATGCAGCGGATAGGCTCGGGCATCGGTTTTCACCTCGGCCAATGAAATCTCGGTCGACATCCGGTGCAGCACAAAAAGCGCCAGACCCGTGCCGACAATCGGGATCACAATGCGCACCGCCGGATGTGACAGCAATTGCATCCATGCACGCGGCTTAACGGTCGCGGGAGGTGTCTCTTGCATATGCGGCATCCTTTAACATCCGGCGTTGTACGGGGTGGCGCGGCCCGCTGAGGGACCAATCCGGTAATCTTATAGCCGTTTTACACCCGCACGCGACCCTTGGTTATCGCCCGCCCCGCCCCGCCACCGTTGCGGCCCGCCGAACGGCACGAACGGCGCGACTGTACCACATGCCTGTCCCATGCGGCGCAACGACAAAATGCGGCGCGGAGTTCTTGAACAATGGCGCCGATCAATAGACAATCGGCGTTTTAATCCGGGTGGACGGTTTCAACATGCGCGCATTGCACACAGCCGACTGGCATATCGGTCAAACGCTCAACGGGTGGTCGCGCGAGGCGGAGCATGCGGTGTTTTTGTCGGCGCTCGGCGCGCTGTTGGAGGCCGAAGAGATCGACCTGTTGCTCATTGCGGGCGATGTGTTCGACACCTCCAACCCCTCGGGCGAGAGCCAACAGATGCTCTATGGCGCACTGGCCGGTTTCAAACGCCGCCGTCCGAACCTGACCATCGTCATGTCGGGCGGGAACCATGACCCTGCGCTGCGCCTTGAGGCCCCCGACGATCTGTTCAAAGGCTTTGACATCCACGCCCTTGGCACCGTGCGGCGCAAGGGGGACAAGATCGACCTCGACGCCCACCTGATCCCTGTGCCTGCCGCCGATGGCACCCCTGCGGCCTACGTTTTGGCCGTGCCATTCCTGCGGGCGGCGGACCTGACGGGGGTCAGCTTTTCGCAAAGCGACAGCGGGGTGTCCGTGGTCGAGGCCGCCCGCGCATTTTACGCCGGTCTCACCGCCGCCGCCGAGGCCCGCATCGGCGATCTTCCCCTGATTGCCACCAGCCACCTGCACTGCATTGGCGGTATGGAAAGCGAAGGCGCGGAGCGGCGCATTCTGATCGGTGGCGCCCATGCCGTACCCCCCGACATTTTCCCGTCACGGATCGACTACGTGGCCCTTGGCCACCTGCACGGGCCGCAAAATCTTGACGGCGGGCGGGTGCGCTATAGCGGCAGCTGCTTTCCGCTGTCGGCATCCGAAATCCGCTATCGCCACGGGGTCACGATCCTTGATATCGACGGGCGGCAGATCACCGCCACCCACCACGACATGCCATGGCCCGCCGATGTGCGCCGCATCCCCGAAACCGGCACGACCACACTTGCCCGACTGGCCGAGGCTCTCACCCGTATAGACGACACAGGCCCGGCCAGTCTGCGCCCGCTCGTCTATGTCGAACTGGAGGCCGATGACGCGCCCGCCGTGATCATGGGCAAGGCCGAAGAGGCGCTGCGCGGCGCGCCCGTGCGCCCCGCCGGTGTGCGCATTCACCGCCCCGAAACGGGCGACACGACCGACACGCCCGCGCCACTTGTGGCGCTTGGCGACACCGATCCCGAAACCCTGTTTTGCACCGCGTTCGAGGCCCGGAACGGCTTTGCCCCCGAGGCGCGACATCTGGCGGCATTTCGCGATGTCGCGGGCGGGATCTGACCCATGCACATTCTGTCCATACGCGGCCAAAACATCGCCAGTCTCGCCAAACCGTTCGAGATATGCCTCGACCAGGATCCGCTGCGTTCGGCAGGCCTGTTTGCCATCACCGGCGAAACCGGCGCGGGAAAATCGAGCATCCTCGACGCCATGTGCCTCGCCCTTTATGCCAATTGCCCGCGCCTGTCGGGGGACGGGACGCGCGAGAGCATCGCGGATATCGACGGTCATGCCCTCAAATCAAACGACCCGCGCATGGCGTTGCGGCGCGGGGCCGCAACAGGCTACGCCGAGGTGACGTTTCAGGCCAATGACGGCGCGGTCTATACCGCCGCATGGCAGGCCCGCCGCGCCCGCGACAAGATCGACGGGCGGCTACAATCCATCGAGCGCAGCCTGATGCGCACCGCCGACACGCAAATCATAGAAACCCAAGCCTCGCGGGTGAACGACAGGATCGTCGAACTCACGGGGCTGACCTATGACGAGTTTCGCCGCACGGTGCTACTGGCCCAAGGCGACTTTGACGCCTTTCTGGGCGCCAAGACCGATGAACGCGCCGCGATCCTTGAAAAGGTCACAGGCACAGGCATCTACCGCAACATTTCGCGGCATATCTTTGAGCGCCACCGCGATGCGCAATCCGCCCTCAAGACGCTCGAAACACGGCGCGGCGAGCATCGGTTGCTCACGCCGGAGGCCCGTGATGCCCTCACGGCCGCCATCACCGACCTGCGCGCACAAGAGGCGGCAGACGCGATTGCGCACGCGGAGGTTCAGGCCGGTCTCGACACATACAAAGCCACCGAAGCCGCACAGACGCACCTTGAGACCGCCACACAGCGCGTCGCACGGGCGGTGGCGCAGCTTGCCACCCTGTCCGACGATCAGAAATGGCTCGCGCAATGGGACACCGCGCAGGGTCTGCGTGGCGAGGTCCGCGCCCTCACCGAGGCCGTAGCGGCACAGGAGGCGGCCATCGCCGATTGCGCAGATCTCACCGCGCAGAATGCCGCCCAAAAGGCCGCCGTAACGACGGCCCGAACCCGACTGGAGGCGGCCAAGGCCGATCGCACAGCGGCGGAAACGGCGTTCAAAACCTTTGGTCCCGATTGGGACAACGCCGCCCGTCTCGACAGCCAGATCACCACAGCCACACAGGAACAGGGCCGCGCCGCCCGAACCCTCGCAGAGCGGAAAACACACGAAGCGGCCTGTGATGCCGATCACGCCGCACTGGAACAGCAAGCGGCCTCCCTCACCGCCACCATCGAGACGCTGCGCACCGAATTGCAAGCCACCCGAGGCCACGATGCGTTGCTGTCCAACCGGGCGATGATCGACGACCGGCTAGAAACCCGCATTGCCCAGTCAGACCGTGCGGCGCGCGCCACATCCGAAGCCATGCGCCTGTCTGACACCATCGCCGCCGACACCGGACGCCGCGCAAAATACGTGACGGACATTGATGCCGCAAACGCAACAATCACCAAAGCCCGCACCGCACAGGACACCCTCGAAGCAGAGCGCACGCGCCTGACGGCTTGCGACCCTGCCGGACAACTCGAGCGGGTCGGACAGGCCCGGATCGCGCTGCAATCCCTGCGCCAAGCCGCCACAGCCCTACGGGACGCCGATGCGGCTCTGGCCTTGAGCCAACAGGCGCTTGCGGATGCACAGACCGATCTGGAAACACATAAAGCGGCGCAAGAACAGGCCGAGACGCGGCGCACCGCAGCCGAGCGGCTTATCGCGGCCTTGCGTCAGCCCGCACAAACCGCCGCGGCCGCCGTATCGCACGAGGCCGCACATTTGCGCCAACACCTTGTCGATGGCGCCCCTTGTCCCGTGTGTCAGTCCACCGCCCACCCGGTGATGGCAAACACCGCCTTGGCGCAACTGGCGACGGAACTGCGCACGCAGCTCGAAACCGCGCAAAACGACCGCGACACTGCGCATTCCGAGGCAAGCCACGCCGCCACGCAGAGCTCCGCAGCCCAAGAGATCATTGCCACACAAACGGACAAGGCGCCCCACCTTGCCGCTCAAATCAAAGAGGCCGAAACAGGTGTCGCTCAGGCGCTTGAGCGGTTGGAAAAGTGCGCTCTGTTTGATGATCTACCCGATGATCCACGCACGCCCGACACGCAATTTTCCGCACTGAACGACCAACTGGACACATGGCGCGACCAACACGAAGCGGCACACACCCGCCTTGCGGCGCTCAACCGCGACCACCAAACCGCCGCCAGTGAAATCGAAGCCTCCACGGCCCAAATCGCCACGTGCGATACGCAAATCCGGGCGATTGATGCGGCAATTTCACAGACCCAAGCGGCAATCACGGCCCAAGAGCACGCGGCAACAACCGCACGCGATGCGGTGGCCGATATTGACCGGCGGTTGGAGCCGCTATTGGCCCCGACAGCGGTGCGGGCCGCCCTTTTTGACGCGGATGCCACGGCCCGCCTTGAGGATTTGCGCGGGACGGTTGCCCGATTGGTCGCCACCCGAAACAGCATCGACACCGCTCTGGCGGAACGCACCGACACCGATGCCAAACGCGCCACATCCCGCGCGGCGGTGGACAGCGCACGCCTGAACCGCGAAACCGCCGCAACGATAGAGGCCGAGCGCATGGACACGGTGAACCGGCTGCGCATGGAACGCCACGGATTGCTTGGCGGCGAGGACACCGCGGCACACCGCACACGGCACAACAACTGGCGCACAAAAGCCCACGCAGAGTTCGACGCGGCACAGGCGCATGCGGGCGCGCAGACCACCGATCTTGCCGCATTGGCCAGTGCGCTCAAAGCCGCCGAAGCGACCAGGGAAAAGGCCGGCATACGGGCGGGCGCCGCCGAAACCGCGCTCGTTGAAGCCTGTACAGCGGCGGGGCTTGGCCTTGCGCATGTGCGCGATCTGCACGCGGCGGATGTTGCGACGGTAGAGGCCACCCGCGCGGGTCTCAAGGCGGCACAGACGGAACTGGCCGCCGCCGAAGGCGCACACAAAGAGCGCGAAACCGAATGTGCCGCATTGATCGCCAAGGGGCGACCGACGCAGGGCAAAGACGACCTGACCGCACAAAAGGCCGCGATCGAGGGCCGAAACCGCGCGCGCGGCGAGACGCTCGGGCGGCTGTCGCAGCAACTCGAGACCGATGCACAGGCCGCAAAACTGTTGTCGGGTCTGGAAACCGGGATCGAGGCGGCACGCAAGGTTTCAGAGACATGGACGGCGGTCAACGATGCCATCGGGTCGGCCAAAGGCGACAAATTTGCCCAAATCGCACAGGCCGTCACGCTGTCGCTCCTGGTCGAGCGGGCCAACCTGCACCTTGACGATCTCAAACCGCGCTACCAGTTGCGGGTGGCGTCGAGCGACCTGGCGCTGCACGTCATCGACCGCGATATGGCCGGAGATGCACGCCCCACGCGGCTGTTGTCGGGCGGCGAGCGGTTTTTGGTCTCACTCGCCCTCGCCTTGGCGCTTTCGGGAATGGGCGGTCGCGGCACGCTTGCCGGCACGTTGTTCATCGACGAGGGCTTTGGCTCTCTGGATGCCGATAGTCTGGACCTTGCGATCGACGCATTGGAGCGGCTTCAGGCACAGGGGCGCACCATCGGCGTAATCAGCCACGTCCAAGCGATGAAAGACCGCATTCCGGTACAGGTGCAGGTGGTCAAAACCGGTGGCGGGGCCAGTGAGGTGACCGTCGCGGTCCGCTAATCACGACGACCGAACAGCACGACCGCCTCCGGCCCCGAATTGCGTATCCGTGGATTGCACAGGGTCAGCGGCGCGGCATACCGGCGGGGCGGGCCAGTCGTTTCTGGGCGGCGGTGCGGAATGGCGCATTGGGCTTGCCAAAACCGTCATAGCCATTGCGGCGCTCGATGATCTCGAAAAAGAACCCCTCGCCATAGGGGCGGCTGTAGAGTTGGAAAAACGCGCCATTCTCATCCTCGTCATAGAGGATATTCGCGGCCTTGAGACGGGCCAAAAGCGCGGCATCAATGTCGAACCGCGTGACAAGATCGGCGTAGTAGTTTTCCGAAATGGGCAATGCCTTGAACCCCAGATCTGCCAGTTTTCCGGCGGTGTCCAACAGGTCATCGGTGGCAAAAGCAAGGTGTTGCACCGAGGATCCGTAGCTGTCGGCGATAAACCGTCCGGCCAATGTGCGATGCGTATCCGCACCGTTGAGCGTCAGGCGAAACACCCCGTCGGGGGTCTGCACCGCGCGGCTATGGACCAACCCGTTGGGGTCGACCACATCGACAAGCGGCGTGCGCTCGACGTCAAAGATCGCGTCATAAAACAGCGTCCACGTTTGCATCTCTTCGAAATTCATCACCTGCGCGATGTGATCGATCCGCGTCAGGCCCGCACCGGGGCCGGTCGCGCCCTGCTCCACTTTGGTAAACTCTTTGTCCCAGACCCCCGCCAGTTCCGAATGGCGGTCCAGAAAATGCAGGACCGAGCCCCCGACACCGCGCACGGCGGGGATGTCCAGTTCGTCCTTGCCGCGCTTTTGCGAGAACAGGTTGGCGCCCAGAACACGGGCGCGTTCAACGGCCGCCGCAGCATCCGCAACATGTAACCCGATGTCGCACACGGAGGTGCCGTGCATGATATAGGCCGAGTGCGCAAAGCCCTCACGTTCGGTGTTGACAACAAGGTTGATGTCGCCCTGTCGCCACAGGTCGATGTCCTTGGCCACGTGGCGCGACACTTTGGAAAACCCGAGCGTGCTCAACATGGCGCCAAGTGTTTCGGCTTCTTCTTCGCTGGCGGTAAATTCGACGAACTCGACGCCGTTGACTTTGACACGCGACGGCATCGCCGGCGGGGCCAGAGCAGCATTGAGATCGGGGGTCACGCCACGCACCTTATCCATCAGACTCAACAGCGACCGTTTGCCATCGACCGCAATCACGCGGGGGCTGCCCGCACGGAACTGGTCATTGAGAATTTCAAGCGACAGCGGCCCCGCGTATCCCGTGGCCGCCACCGCCGCCATAAAGTCGACCAGAGCCAGATCGCCCTCCCCCGGCATGGTCCGAAAATGGCGCGACCAGTATTCGAGGTTCATTTCGATCAGCGGCGCATCGGCCAGTTGAACATGGAAAATCCGGTCACCGGGGATGGAGCGCATGGCGCTAAGATCGGACCCGATTGCCAAGGTGTGAAAACTGTCGAGGATCAGACCCACGGACGGGTGACCGGCGCGGCGCACCACCTCCCACGCATCGCGGTAATCCTTTACGTGTGTCCCCCATGCGCGGGCCTCGTAGCCCACGCGCAGACCGCGTTTTGCCGCCCGTTCGCCAAGCTCGCGAAAATCGGCGGCCATGCGGTCGATACCGCCAAGCGCCTTGTCGTGGGTGGTTGAACTGACGAGCAGCAACTCGCAGCCCAGTTCCTGCATCAGGTCGAATTTGCGCTCGACCCGATCAAAGGCCCGTGCGCGCAACGGCTCCGGCAGCCCTTCGAAATCGCGCAGCGGCTGGAACAGGTCGATGGTCATGCCATGGCCACGCACCATCTCCCCCACATCGGCGGGCGAACCGTCGAAGGTGATGAAATCCTGTTCGAAAATCTCGATCCCGTCAAAGCCGGCCGCGGCAATCGCCGTGAGCTTTTCACCGAGATCACCCGCAATCGAAACAGTGGCAATAGACGTTTTCATGGCATCGCTCCTAATATGGTCATGGGGTATCGGGGGCCGCGTTACGGGGGCATCGACGGCATATTGTACCACATAGTACATTTAAGCCAGCGAAATGATGCCCCCGACGCGTCAAGCGCGGTCAGTCGGTCGAAACATGACCGACGCCCCCCTCGGGCGAGTAGATATCGAGGATGTTCCAATGCCCCGAGGTGGGCGTCGGGTTGTTGATCATCGCCACATCAATCACCGTCGGGCGACCGCTTGCGATGGCGGCCTCAAGGGCGGGTTTGAAATCGGCGGCGCAGGCCACGCGCACCCCGTCACACCCGTAGGCGCGGGCGATGGTGGCGTAGTCGGGGGTCTGTTCCAACGGGCTTGGCGCTTTGGGAAACAGCGTGCCGTAGTTGAGGTCGTAATGCGCCTTTTGCAGACCCGCGATGGTGCCGTAAGCGTTGTTGTTCATCACCACCCAGATCACCGGCAGGTTCATCTCGGCGGCGGTGGCCAAGACGGCGGGGTTCTGGCCAAAACCGCCATCCCCCACCAAGGAGATGACCACGCGGTCGGGGGCGGCAATCTTGGCGCCCACGGCGGCGGGCGGGCCAAATCCCATGGTCGCAAAGCCACCGGGGATCAACGCGGTGCCGGGCGTGTAGATGTCAAATTGCTGCGCCACGCCGTTTTTGTTCCATCCGACATCGGAGGTCAGATAGGCGTCACGCGGCATCGCCGCCCGCAAATCGGCCAGAATGCGTTCGGGCATCATCGGGAAGGCATCCGATTGCTGCATCTCGACGTTCGAGGCGGCAAATCCGGAGCGGAACGCGGCGATATCGTTGCGCAACTGATCGCGTGACACGCCCTCGGGCAGCATCTCTTTGGCGACACGCACCAAGACCTTAAGCGCCGCTTTCAGATCCGCCACGGCTCCGATTTCAACCGGGTAGTTGCGGCCGATTTCTTGCGGTTCAATGTCGATATGGATCAGCTTCGCGCCGCCCTCGCCAATGTTGAACGTGTACTCGGGATACCATGAGGAACAATCGGCCTCCTTGAACCGTGTGCCAAGCGCCAGTATCCAGTCCGCATTCAGCGTTTGCTGGTTGGTAAATGTTGTCCCCCAGAACCCCGTCATGCCAAGCACCAAGGGGTGATCGTCGGGCAATGCGCCCTTGCCCATCAGCGAATGCGCCACAGGCAGGTCCAAGTGATCGACCAAGGCCCGCAACTCGTCCCATGCCTTGGCCAGAAGGATGCCGCCACCCGCCTGAACAACGGGGCGCTCGGCCTTGACCAGACTGGCGACAATCTCGCGGGCGGTCTCGTCGTCGAGCGACGGTTTGCGCATCGCTTTGGTGTTCGCCCCAAGACGCGCCCAAAGGGCATCGTCGATATGGGCGGAAAAGTAGTCCATCGGCACGTTGACCAACACCGGACCCGGTTGACCGCTTTCGGCCAGAGCAAAGGCTTTCTCGATGATTTCGGGCAAAAGCTCGGGCGTATCGACCCGCCATGCGCGTTTCACAAAGGGGCGGTAAATCTCGTATTGCGACGCATCGGCGTGCAGATTGACCTCCTGATGCGGATGTTTGCCGTAGTAGTAGGACGGAATATCGCCCGCAATCACCACCATCGGAATACAGTCAAGCGCCGCATTGGCCACGCCCGTGGCCGCATTGGTCAGACCCGGCGAGAGGTGTGACAGCACCACCGACGCCCTGCCCGTCACCCGCGCATACCCATCCGCCGCATGGGCGCTGATCTGTTCGTGACGCACGTTCACAAAATCGATGCCGCTCTCGGACATCGCCGCCAGAACGGCAATGTTGGTATGGCCACACAGACCAAAGATATGTTTGACACCGCGCCCCTCGAGATAGGCGCACAGTTGCTTTGCGATCTCTTGCTTGGCCATTTTACAAGGTCTCCGTGTTGTAGAATTCACCGAACAATTCGGCATCGGATGGACGGTCCATCGGGATGGGATGCGCGACCCATGTGACGTTCATGTAGTGTTTGAGCGACACATTTTCGTTGGTGATATTGCCGCCCCAGATGCCACAGCCCAACGAACTGGTCATCGGCATGCCGTTTTCAAAACTGCCTGCGTTGGCTTTGGATTGCGGTTGGCGCACCATCACACGGCTCACGGGCGCATTGGCGGCATGGGCCAGAATACGGTCCTCGTCGAACGAATAGATGCCGCACGAATGGCCGATGCCGCCCACAGCGTAAATCTGGCGCACTTTGGCGAGGGCCTCATCGAAATCGGCAAACTTGTAGAGCGCCATCACCACACAGAGCTTTTCGCCCGAGAATTTATGCGCTTTGCCGATCTCCTCTTGCTCGACCATGATGAATTTACGGTCGGCAGGAATGTCAAAGCCCGCAAACTCGGCAATCTTTTGCGCGGAAATGGCGACGGTTTCGATCCGGCGGCCGCCTTCGGGGGTCCAAAGCGCCTTTTCAATCAGCGCCTTTTCATCCGCATTACACAGATAGCCACCCTCGGCCTCAAGCGCATCGCGCATCTCGTCATAGACCTGTGCGGCAATCAACAGGTTGCCATCCGCCGAACAGCCCGATCCGAAATCGGAGGTCTTGGAAATGCGCGAATTCATCGCGGCCTCTTTGATGTCGGCGGTTTCGTCGATCACCATCGTCGAGTTGCCCGCGCCCACACCATAGGCGGGTTTGCCGCTCGAATAGGCGGCATGCACCATCGGCTTCCCCCCCGTGGCAAAGGTGACGTCACATTCGGCCATCAGTTCGTTGGTCATCGGGATCGACGGCTGCGTGATACATTGGAACAGATCCTCGGGCGCGCCGAGTTTTTTGCAGGTTTCGCGCATCACGCGCACCATTTCGGCCGTTGTCGCTTTGGCACGCGGGTGCGGCGAAAAGATCGCGGCGTTTTTGCATTTGATCGCGTAGATGCCCGTCACCGGAGGGGTGAGTTCGGGGTTGGTGGTGGGGATCAACGAGGCGATGACACCGGCGGGTTTGGCGATTTTGGTCAGGCCTTTGACCTTGTCCACCTCGATCACACCGACCGATTTTTGACGCAGCGCATCGCGCAACACGCCGAGGATCTTGAACCGCTTGCCCGCACGGCCCTCGCGGTCACCGATGCCGCTTTCGTCCACGCCCATTTGCGCAATGCGCACAAAGGTCTTTTCGTTGCCACAGGCCCAGCCCAAAGCGCGGGCCAAACGGTCCACCTGTTCCTGATCGTAGTCCTTGATCGCGTCCATCGCGGCGCGGGCGCGGGCAATCATATCGGCTACGGTTTGTTTCTCGTCGGGGGTCAGTTCGCGTGGTGCCATGAGGTCCTCCAGTGGATGTCGGTGGGCGGGGGATCAGCCCCCTGCCGTGTTGCGAATAAAAGCGGGGGGTGCCTGATGATCGAACACCGCCTTGGCGGCGGTCAGGCAATTGCGGGCGTGCTGTTCGTGGCCAAGTTCGGCCGAACGGGCGGCGTTGGGCAGTTCCAAAGCCAAGGGGATGTTCGGGAACAGATCATTGAGCGCCGAGAAATCAATCGCCCCCTCACCCGGATACAGACGCGCATCGCGGGCGACGTGGATCATCTCGTTCTTGGTATAAACCAGATCATCGGCGTCACAGATGTGCAGGAAATTGATCCAATGGGCGGGCAAGCGTCCCAAGGCAAACAGCGGCGTTTTGTTGAAATGCATATAGAGCGTATCGGCCAACAGACCCTGGTTCGGGCAATCCGCCAGTTCCAACACCTCGACACAATCCTCAAGGGTGGTGAGGCGCGAAAACGCCGGAAACTCCAGATTGACGGTCAGACCAAAGGGGCGCGCCAAGGCACAGATTTCGCTGAACCGGTCCACGACAAAACCGCGGTCGTTGCGCACATCGGTCCACGCCGAACAGATCACCTGACGCGCCCCAAGCGCGGCGCCGGCCTCAAAGGCGGGCAGAAAGCCTTGCGGATCGATCTCGCGGTGGATACGGGCCAGTTCGATGTCGAAACAATTCACCCCCGTGCGGGCCAGTGCGGCGCGGGTCTCGCGGATGACGGCGGGGGCGGTCGGATCAATGTCGGGCTCGCCTGCCACGTTCAGATGGATCAACCGGAAACTCGCGTGGCTATAGCCCGCAGCGGCGGCGATTTCGACCTGTTCGGGCGGCGTCACACCGGGAATGGTCAGGTAGGACAAAGCGTAATCGCGCATCACACCGACTCCCCTGTCGACAGATCCCACGGCGGCGGCGCGACATGCCCCATCCGTCCGGGCAAGACGCGGTCCAACAATGTCTCGGCCCGGGCCACGACGGGGCGCAGCGCCTTCCAGTCGATGCCCGTGTCGAGCCCCAGTTCGCCACAGGCAAAGGCAGCGTCTTCGGTGGCGATATTTCCGGTGGCTTTGGGAATGAACGGACATCCGCCCAACCCGCCCAAGGCCGCGTCAAAAATGCGCACGCCCGCTTGCAGGCCCGCGACCATATTGGCCATGCCCATCCCGCGCGTGTCATGCAGATGCAACGACAGATCGGGCGCAATACGGCCCTCCAGATAGGTGGCCAACTCATAGACCTGTTTGGGATTGGCCAGTCCCGCCGTATCGGCCAGATTGATCTCGTGCACGCCCATATCCGCGAAAAAGCGCGCGATCTCGATCACATGCGCGGGGTCGATGCGCCCCTCGAAACCACAGCCCAACGCTGACTGGATGCCCGCCCGCACGATCACACCCTCGGACAGGGCTTTTTCGATCACGGGGGCAATGGCCGCACGGGCTTCGGCGATACTGCGGTTGGTGTTCTTTTGCGAATGGGTTTCACTGGCCGAAATGGAAATCGACAGGTGGCGCACACCGACCGCAAGGGCGCGGTCCAACCCCGCCTTGTTGAGTACAAGCGCGGTATAGGTCACGCCCGGCTTGGGGGTAATCGCATCGAACAAGGCATCGGTGTCGGCCATTTGCGGCACCCACTTGGGATGCACGAACGACCCCAACTGGATACGCCGCACCCCGGCCTGTTCCAACGCGGTCACGAACTCCAGTTTCTCGGGAATCGAAAACAGGCGGCGCTCGTTTTGCAATCCGTCGCGCAGAAACTCGTCCTCGATCAGCACATCTCCAGACATATCGTACATGGCCTCACCCCCGTTTTGCAGTCGAGGCCACCATAGAGAGATGCAAAACTTAACTCGAATACCGTATTTGACGGTTGAGCAAACATGATGTTAATTTAAACCACACCACGAGGAGGCCTCATGCTGACACTCAGACAAATCGAAGTGATCCGCGCCATTATGGTGGCCGGCACGGTCAAGGGCGCGGCGGAGCTGCTCAACGTGTCCGCCCCCGGCATCAGCCGCGTGATGAAGCACACCGAAAGTCAGGTCGGGGTGCGGCTGTTTTCGCGCACCCATGGCCGCTATGCGCCCACCGACGAGGCCCGCGACATTTTTGCGCAAATCACGGGTGTGTTCCAGTCGGTCGAGAACCTGCAATACGCAATCGAAGCCCTCAAGGCCGGTGCCGCGCGCAGCGTCGGGTTCGCGGCCGTCCCCTCCATCGCGCACCACGTTTTTCCCGCCGCAATCAAACGACTGCACGACCGGTTTCCCGAATTGCGTCTCACGCTGAACACGATCAAAATCGAGGAAGCCATCGATTATTTGTTGTTGCGCAAAGGCGAGGTGGCGGTGCTCAGCTACAAGCTCGACCACCCCGGCCTGACGATGCAGCCGCTTTACAACGGGCGGCTCGTGACCATCCTGCCCGAGGATCACCCTTTGGCCAGATCGGCCTCGGTGTCGGTTCACGATCTGGTACGCGAGAGCCTCATCGGGATTGTGCCCGATGATCCCTACGGGCGCATTCTGGCGGAGCCGTTCCGCCAATACGGGTTGGACGTGACCTTCACGATCGAGGCCCGCACGGGTCAAACCATCGCCGCCCTCGTCGGTCAGGGATTGGGCGTGGCAATCATGGACGAGCTGTCGCTCTCCGGTCCCGTGCGCCATCCGGGCATCGTTATCCGCCCGCTGAGCGAGCCTTCCGTTTTTCGCACCTATGCGGCCTTTAATGCCGACCACCCGCGGTCGATCTTTGCCGACGGGTTGGTGGAATTGCTACGTGACGAGATGAGCCGCGCCGCACAGTTCGGCCCCAAAACATAACACAAGGTTTGCCAAAGCCGACATTTCGGCATTCGAAGTCAATTCCCGTCCCGTGCTAGAGATCCCGCACACGCAGATGGAAAGTGACCCGCGCCATGACCAAAACGATCTTTATCCTCAACGGCCCGAATCTGAACCTATTGGGCAAACGCCAACCCGACATCTATGGCCACGAGACGCTCGACGATGTCGAGGCCGCCTGCGCAAGGGTCGGGGACGCCTTTCAATTAGAGGTGCGCCTGTTGCAGTCCAACCACGAGGGGCAAATCGTCGACTGGATCCATGAGGCGCGTGAGGTTGCGGGCGGGATCATCATCAACCCCGGAGCGCTGACCCATACATCCGTGGCTGTGCTCGACGCGCTCAACACCTTTGACGGCCCCGTGTTCGAGGTCCACATCAGCCAGATCCACAAACGCGAGGCCTTTCGCCACCACTCCTTTGTCAGCCACCGCGCCGACGGCGTCATGGCGGGATTTGGCATCGAGGGTTACGCCTTGGCGATGCGCCGCATGGGCAGCCTATTGGCCCCGTGATGCAAGATCGCGGGCGAGGGCCTCGGGCGTCATAACCGACTGGACAATCATATCCGCGACGTTCCTGCGAATGGCCTTTTGCCCCTCGGGTGAATGGACCCGCGCCCCGAAGCCCAGTTTAAAGGTGTGTTGGTTCGAGACGTTGTAAAAACACAGCGCCGAGATGGCCCAGTGCACCTCGACAGGCACACAGCCCGCACGAAACACGCCCTCCTCGACCCCTTTGGAATAAATTTCCGCAACCGTATCCACGGCCCGTTGGTTCAATTGCCGGATGACGTCGGAATGCTCGAGGTATTTGCCGTGGTGGGTGTTCTCAATGGCGATCAGACGCACGAAATTCGGGTTTTCGGCGTGAAAGTCAAAACTGAACTCCACCAAGTCCCGCAAGGCCTGAACAGGGTCGGTGACGCTGACGACAAACTGCCCCTCGCCCTCGCGCACCTGACGGTAGTGCATCTCAAGCGCCGCACGGTACAGCCCCTCTTTGTCCCCGAAGTAATAGTAGATCATCCGCTTGGATGTCGCGGTCTGTTTGGCAATCTCGTCAATGCGCGCCCCCGTCAGGCCATGCGCGGCGAACTGTTCGACAGCCACCCGCAAGATATCGGCTTTGACGGTATCAGGATCTTGTTTCCACTGTGTTTTTCTCGGTTCTTTTGCCAACACATATCTCCCCGTGTGCCTGTGTATCCTCCTCGAATACCACAGAATTAACGGGGCAGTACAAAATATTTGACAAATTAACCGTTCGGTACATTATGGCGGCACCGCTGCTGGATCACGGAGGATTCGGGCAGCTTTGGGATCTGGGAGGATACACATGACCCGTAATATTCTTGGCGCCGTTCTGGCCGCCGCACTCGTCGCAACCCCCGCTCTGGCCGACTTTCCTGAAAAGGATCTGCAAGGGATCATTCAATGGGGTGCAGGCGGGTCAACCGACACCGTGATGCGCTCTGTCACCCCGCACGCCGAGACCGCATTGGGCGGCAAAGTCATCATGCAGAACATGACAGGTGGCGTTGGCGCCATTGCCGTCAAATATGCCGGCGCCCAAGACGCCGATGGCTACACCTTGTTAATGGGGGCCGAAAACCCGCAACTCTACAAGGTGATGGGACTTGGCGAGACCGACTATGCCGATTTCATCCCGATCAACATTCTGGCCCGTGGCATTCCGCTCATCGTGGCCAACAACGATGCCCCCTTTGATACCTTCGCGGAGATGGTCGACTACGTGGCCGCCCACCCCAACGAGATCAAATTCGGCTCGACCGGCCCGGGTGGCCTGCCGTCCGTTGTGACCGCGATGCTGTCAAGTCAGGTGGACCTGCCCGTCATCACCGTGCCGTATGACGGGGACGGCCCCGCATTGACCGCGCTGCAAGGGGGCGCAATCGACGTGATGCCCGCCGTTCTGGGCGCCGCGATCGAGAACGTCAAAGCCGGCCGGATGAAGGCAATCGCGCTGATCGACACCAAATCGACCCCCGTTTTGCCCGACCTCGCGCCAATCACCGACGCGTTCCCACAGTTCAACGCCTACCTGCCATGGGGTCCGTTCTTTGGCGTGTTCGTCAAAAACGGCACACCTGATGACGCCGTGGCAAAGCTTCAGGCCGCCTATGCCGAGGGTGTCAAGCACCCCGACTTTACGACCCTGATGCAAGAGCGCGGGTTCTCGATCATGAACATCTCCGGCGATGAGGCCCGCAGCTTCCTCGACAAGTGGCAATCGGTCACATCGTGGATCGTTTATGACGCCGGCATCGCCAAGACCTCGCCCGAAGAGTTCGGCATTCCACGTCCATAACTTGGGACCAACATAAAGGTGCCGCCATGCCCACACGGTGTGGCGGCGCAGATCATCCTTGGGAGGGGACAATGAACAAAGACATGACACGCAAACCCGGTGAGGTGGTCTTTGCCCTCCTCCTGTCACTCATCAGCTTTGGCGCCGTGTGGCAGGCCTACGGCATCGCGGGGTTCGAGGCGCTCAGTTCCCCCGGCGCCTTTCCCATGGCCGTGGCCAGTGTGATGGTCATTTCCTCTGTGGTGATCGCCGTGAAAACGCTGCGCGCAAAACCCGACACCACCCACAGCTTTTTCACGGACGTCCTGCCGCCCGCGGCGGCGATGATGATCGTCTTTATCCTTCTATATGCCATCGCATTGAAACCGCTTGGGTTTTTATCGACATCCCTTGCGTTTCTGTTCGTGTCGGTGCTGATCCTGTCGCGCCGTGGGCTTTGGTATAGCGCATGGGTTTCCCTCGTTTGTCTGGCGGCGGTTTACGTGATTTTCCGCCTCGTGTTCTCGGTTCTCATGCCCGAAGGCATCGTGCCTGAACGCGAAATCCTCGCCTTTATCGCGCACCTGTTCGAAGGGACGAAATGATGCTTGAGGCCTTTAGCTATTTCACCACCGTGTGGTTTGATCCGTCCTTGTTGATGCTTGTTGCCTTGGGCACATTTGCGGGCATCTATGTCGGCGCAATCCCCGGTCTATCAGTCACAATGGCCGTCTCCATCCTGATTTCATTCACCTTTAGCTGGGAAGTCTATTCCGCCCTCAGCCTGATCGTCGGTATCTTTATGGGCGGGGTGTATGGCGGGTCGCGCACCGCGATCCTGCTCAACATTCCCGGCGCGCCCTCGGCCATTGCCACCGCGTTTGACGGCTATCCTTTGGCGCAAAAGGGTCAGGCGGGCGAGGCCATTGGCGTCTCCACCGTGATGTCCGCCGTTGGCGGGTTCATCGGCATTTCCGTCTTGGCCGTGGCGGCCCCGACGGTCAGCGAATTTGCCCTGACGTTTCAGCCACGCGACTATTTCCTCCTCGCCATTCTCGGTATTCTTCTGGTCGGCTCCCTGTCGGGAGAAAGTCTGGCCAAGGGCATCTTTGCGGGCGCCCTCGGGTTGTTAATCGGCACCGTTGGCCTCGATCCGCTGACCGCGCAGGAACGCTTTACCTTTGGCATGATCGACCTGTGGGGCGGGATCAGTTTCATCGCCGTGATGATCGGCATGTTCGGCATTTCCGAGGCCCTGATCCAGCTGCGCCACCTCGACAAAACCGCCGTGAAGCAAAAGATCGACCGGATCGTGCCCTCATGGGCCTCGGTGCGCAAATACCTGCCGCTGTCGCTGCAAACCTCAAGCATCGGCGTCATCATCGGCGCCCTGCCCGGCACCGGCGGCGACATCGCGGCGCTCATGGCCTATGACCACGCCAAACGCGTCACCAAATCCCCCGAAGTCCCGTTCGGCCAAGGCGCAAAAGAGGGCCTCGTGGCCCCCGAAACCGCCAATAACGCCGCTGTCGGCGGTGCGTTCATCCCCATGCTCACCCTTGGCATTCCGGGCGATGCGGTGACGGCGATCATCATTGGCGCGCTCTATATTCACGGGCTAAACCCCGGTCCGATGCTGATGGTCGACCAACCGCAAATGTTCTGGTTCATCGTCGGCGCACTGGTTCTGGCCAATATCTTTATGCTGATCTTTGGCCTCACGGGCATCCGCCTGTTTACCAAGATCGTCGAGCTGCCCCGCGCCATGTTGATCCCGATGATTTTGATGCTCTCCATCGTCGGGGCCTTTGCCGTCAACAATTCCATCACCGATGTCTACTGGATGCTCGGATTCGGGGTCTTGGGCTATTTCATGAAGCTGTACGGCTATCAGGTCGGCCCCGTGATCCTGGGCGTGATCCTGTCGCGCCTGATTGATGAAAACTGGCGGCGGGCGATCATTTCGGACCGCGAAAGCCTGTCCGAATTGTTCACGGGCATTGTCACAAGCCCGTTGTCCTTACTGCTGTTCATTGCCGTGATCCTGATCTTTGTCAGCCAGACACCGCTTTGGACACGGGCAAAACGCCGCCTGTTCTCCCGCGCACCCGATGCGGCCCCGTAACGCCGCGCCCCCTGCGGTCCGCCCCCGAACGGGCGGGCGCACTTGCCACCTTCGCAGCCCTAAAATACGCTGCCCCCATATTTCACCCCCTTCGGGAGTACGACCTTGCCTGATCTTCACCTCGGCCTGATTGGCGATAATATCAAACAGTCCTCCACGCCGCGCCTGCACCGGTTGGCCGGACGCCAAAACGGGTTGGATGTGCAATACGACAGCCTGATCCCGATCGAGATGGGCCAATCATTTGATACGGTCTTCGCGGCGTGCCGCGACGGGTCGTATCACGGCGTCAACATCACCTACCCCTACAAAGAAGTCGCGGCGCGCGACGTCACAATCGAGGACGCCCAAGTCCGCCGTATCGGCGCAATCAACACGGTGGTGTTCACCGATGAGGGGCCGCGCGGGTTCAACACCGACTATTCCGGTTTTCTGGCCGCCTACCGCAAAGAACGCGCAGACACGCCACCCGGAACGGTGGTTCTGGTCGGCACGGGCGGTGTCGGACGGGCGATTGCCTTTGCCCTGCTCACGCTTGGCGCCCGTGAAATCCGCCTGAATGATTGCAGTCAGGAACGCGCCCACGGCCTTGCCGCCGATCTGCGTGCCGCCACCAAGGACACACTCATCACGGTCGGACGCACCGTCGAAGAGCTGTCCTCAGGCGCAGACGGATTGGTCAACTGCACCCCCGTTGGCATGGTTGGGCGCGACGGTACCGCGATCCCTGCGGCCATTATGGGCGGCGCGAACTGGGCCTTTGACGCGGTCTACACCCCTGTCGACACACAGTTTCTATGTGACGCCGCCGCCGCGGGGTTACAGGTCATTTCGGGATACGAGCTGTTCTTTTTCCAAGGCGTGAACGCATGGGACTTTTTCGCGGGACTGCCACTTGATCAAACCCGTTTGCGGGCCGATCTTTCGACCAACGACGGTTAGGGGCGCGCGGTTCGTTCGGGCGGGGGATCGGGTCCGGCGCACAAACGCGGGGAACCCGGTCCCCCTAGCGCAGAACAGCCGCGATATTGCCGCCATCGACGGTCGCCACGTTGCCTGTGGTTTTATGCGCCAACGCTTGGGACAAAAAGGCCTCTGCAACATCCCGCGCGGTGACTTCCTGTCGCAACAGGTTGCCCGCCATATAGTCGTCCACACTGAGCCCCCGCGCAGAGGAACGGCTCGCGATCATGTCATTGTCCAACAGGCCGGACCGGATGCGATCCGCGTTGACGGCATTGGACCGCACGCCAATCGCGCCGTATTCCAACGCGTATTGGCGTGACAGGAACAATGTCGCGGCCTTTGCCGTGCCGTAAGCCCCGAAATTCGCGCCGGGATTGATGGCCTGTTTGGATGTGTTGAACAACAGACAGCCCCCCGTGCCTTGCGCCTTGAACACCGCGATTGCATGTTGTGCCACGGTTTGATGGCTAAAGAAATTCAGCTCGAAACTTTTGCGCAAGATCGCATCGTCCAGTTCGCCGATCGCCCCCTCCCATGCCGCGCCGGCGTTGGAAATCACGATATCCAGACCGCCGAAACGTGTTTTGATGGCCGCAAAGGTCTGCGCCACGCTGTCGGGGTCGGTCACGTCACAGGCAAGCGCCAGATGCCCGCGGCCAAGCGATGCCGCCACGTTTTGAGCCGCCTCGAGATGCAGATCCGCCACGACGACCTGTGCGCCCTGTTCGGCAAACACCTGACAGGTTGCCGCCCCAATGCCCCCTGCACCACCGGTCACCAGAGCAATCTGTCCGTCCAGAGGCCGTTTTTTGGCGGTGGCAAGTTTCGCCTGTTCCAGTGACCAGTATTCCAACTTGAACAGCTCGCCCATTTCAACCGGTTCAAAGGCGCCGTGGGCCTGTGCGCCGGAGACCGTTTCGATGAAAATCTCCCCGACATCCGCCGCGATGGCCGCGTCTTTTTGCGTGCGGCCAAAGCCGATGAGGCCAAACCCGGGAACCAAGGCCAATCGCGGCATCGGATCGAGCATTTGGCGCGTGACATCATCCTTTGCATCATGGTTCTGGAAATAGGCCGTGTAATCGGTGATGAAGTCCGCCACCGCCGCCTTGACCCCCTCTTTGAACATGTCCGCTTTGCCGGCTTCGGGCGCGGGAAGGATGACGGGTTTGTTTTTGATGCGGATCGACAGATCGGGCGTGGGCATGCCGCGTGTTGCAAAATCCGACAGCTCGGCGGCATCGACAAAATCCATGATCTTGTCGTTCGTCCGGTGATCACAGATGAAACGGTTAAAGGCCCCGCCCCCCAGAACCTCGGCCACAGCACCACGCACAATCGGCAAAACGGTGTCAGGGCTGTCGATTTTCGCGGGCAATTTACCCTTGGCGAAAGACGTGAACCTGCGGTTCTTTTCGATGTAGTTTTCGGCCGCCGTGACATTGTCGATCATAAGATCATAGGCCGCTTTGGCCTCATCCGCGAAGGTGAAAATGCCATGTTTATCAAGGATCAAACCATCCACATCGGGATTGGCCTCATACACCTCGGCCGCCTTTTTCGCGAGATCGAACCCGGGCATAATGTATGGCACAAACCCGAAACGGGGGCCGAACACCTCCTGTGCGATCTCATACGAATTTCTCTGGTCGATCAGCGCCAGAACGGCGGTCGAATGGGTGTGATCGACGAATTTGCGCGGAATAAACGCATGCAAAAGCGTTTCAACGGACGGGTTGGGCGAACTGGATGTGATCAGGTTTGACCGTTGGAGTTCCACCATGGTTTCATCCGATAGCGCGTCAAAATGGCGGGTCCGCAACAGCGGTGCGAGTTTCACTGCCGGAAGTCCGGCAGGCTCGATCACGCCCATATCCCAACCGCTGCCCTTGACGCACAGCACCTCCCACTCCTGTCCGCCGATGTCTTTGGCGGTGGTTTTTACCGATGTATTTCCGCCGCCATGCAGCACCAGTTGCGGCACGCGCCCCAACAACCGTGTGGTGTAAACGCGCAGGGCCAAATCTTCGTTGACGCCGGATTTGGCAAGGTCTTCGACCAGGGCGCGGGCGTCGCTCTCAATCCATGTATTTTTCATTTTTGTCTTTCATCAAATCTATGTCATGGCTGCCCGGTCGAGCAAAAGCTGCGCGGTGTAGTCACAAGTTGCAAGGTGGGTGGCATATCCGCCGCGCAGGGCCGCGAGCATCGGCTCGACCCGCATTTCACCGGATCCGACAAGCAGACCGACGTCTTTGTCTTTCATTTTATCAAGGGAGATACCGATCATCCGGTCTTCTATATCGGTCGGGATATGAACACCGTTCTGGTCAATCAGGCGGCCGCAGATAACACCGGTTGCGCCCTGTTCCTTGTGCTTTTTCAATTGCTCCAGAGTCATCAATCCGGTTTTCAGGATATGGCTGTCCTCGTTACAGGTCCCGCAGGCGAAAATGGTCTTGTTGCAACTATTTACGGCGGCCATCTGTTCCATGATCACGGGCTCTGCCAACATCCGCTGCGCGAGTTCCTTGTCCGAGAGCAACAGGGGAACGTGCAGGTTGACGCAGTGCGCCCCGAATTGCTGCGCAAGGATCGCAGAGCAGATTTCGGCGGCGAACCCCTTGGATGCAGGCCGTGACCCGACAAGCTGCACAACCTCGAGATCTTCGATGACCTGCTTCGGGGCCGCTTCCGAAACCTGAAAAACCGTTTCCCCCCACGCCACGCCAAGCCGGTCGCCTTTGCCCAACAGGTGCGGCAACCAGTCCGCGGCGAGTTTCGCGACCCGCGCATCGGTTGTTTCCCCTGACGACGGGGTGATGCTGACCTCTTTCAGGCCGAACGTTTTGGCCACGGTATGGGCCAGTTCGTGCTCGGAAAAAATGCTTGGGTCGAGCGATGTACGGATATAACCGCGCTTGCGGGCCTCTGACAAATAATTCACGACCGACGCCCGCGAGATATTCAGCTTCGCCGCAATCTGGTTCTGGTTCAGACCCTCGTGGTAATAACACCACGTTGTATCCAGGATCGCCCGCTCCTGTCGGTCGAGGCGGATTTCGTCAGAGGCGCGTGGCTTGTTGTCCGGCAAATCACACACCGCCCGCTTTGGAGGCAAGCTCGGGGAACATCTCTCGCAACCCTTGCTCCGATGCGGGACAAATCCCCCGCTCGGTAATCAACCCCGTGACAAGACGGTTTGGCGTGACATCAAAGGCGGGGTTGCCGCTCGGGGTTCCGTCGGGCGTGACCTTGACCGACTGTAGGGTACCGTCCGGCAACGTGCCCTGAATGTGAGACGTTTCGTGCGCATCGCGTTCTTCAATCGGGATATCCGCCACGCCGTCCGCAATGGTCCAGTCAATCGTGGGCGATGGCAGCGCGACATAGAATGGCACGTTGTTATCTTGCGCGGCGAGCGCCTTCAGGTAGGTCCCGATCTTGTTGCACACATCACCGCGATTGGTGGTTCTGTCGGTGCCGACAATCACAAGATCAACCAACCCGTGCTGCATCAAATGTCCGCCCGCGTTGTCCACGATATAGGTGTGCGGAACGCCGTGGCTTCCCAACTCCCAAGAGGTCAACGCGCCTTGATTACGGGGGCGGGTCTCATCGACCCAGACGTGAACAGCGATGCCCGCATTATGGGCGTGATAAACCGGACTGGTGGCGGTTCCCCAATCGACGGTCGCAAGCCAACCGGCGTTGCAATGGGTCAACACGTTCACAGGTTCGCCCGGCTTTTTGGTCGCTGCAATTTCTTTGATCAACGCCATGCCGTTGCGGCCGATAGCGGCGTTGATGTCGACGTCTTCATCGGCGATTTCATGGGCCAGTTGCAACGCAGCAGCCGCCCGTTGATCCGGCGAAAGAGGCAACAACAGAGCCTTGCTGCGGTTCAGGGCCCACCGGAGGTTAATCGCCGTCGGTCGGGTTTCGTGGAAATAGTCCCATGCCTTGTCAATATTGGCATCCGACGGATCCAGTTTCATCGCCAAGGCCATAGCATAGGCCGCGGTCGCCCCGATCAACGGCGCGCCACGCACCCGCATCTCGACAATCGCGGCGGCGTACTCCTCCATCGTGTTGACGGATTGGGTCTTGAATTCATAGGGCAAAGATCGCTGATCAATGATCTCGAGAGCCTCCAAGTCCGTGTTCCACCAAAGCGAGCGGTAGTGCGTTCCATTGACCTTCATAGGTAGTCTCCAGCGTTAAATCGTTCTGCCATTGCCGTCAGCGCGGCGATATTGGTGATGGTGTCGGAATTCAGGATAAGCTCCGCGCCCATGGCGATATTGCGCGCCTCAAGTCTGGCGCGAAGACCGGTGTCCTCGATCGTCTCGAAATCCGCATTATGGGCAAGCGACAGAACGCGGCGGTGCATCTCGATCCCGCAAAACGAAACGGCGTCCTGCAGGATGTCGGCCAAGACGCTCTCGCACACCGCGTCTGATGACTGGCCCTGATCCTCGAACAGGGCCTTCGGGTACAGCATACCGGTCCTTTCGGTTTTCCAAAGGTGTTTGAATTCCGTGTTGAAATTATCAAACGTCTCGCGAATTGTCTCCAGAATCCACGCTTGATAGCCGACCAGATCCGCCGCGTCACGGTGTGCGGGTTGGCTGAAATAGGCCATCAGGAAATTCGCGGTCAGCATCCCGATATCAAACCCCATCGGGCCGTATTGCGCGAACTCCGGATCGATGACACGACTGTCGCTATCTGTGGACATGATAGACCCCGAATGCAGGTCGCCATGCACCATCGTTTCCGTGTTCGAGGCCAGTTTCATCAGCATTTTTTGCGCCCGCTGTTTTAGCAACGCATTGCCGCGCACCTTGGCCACGATGGCGTCCAACCCGGGCGTGTGATGGTTCATTTCGGCGTCATAATAGGGATCCGTAAAGACCAGCGCCTCGGTGATTGCAGGAATTTCGACATTGCCCGAAAACAGACCGACATCGGCCTTTTTCTCGGCGCTCGCCATCGACAACTCAGAGCCGCGAAAGGCCGTACGGGCGCAAAACGCCCCTAACATCTCGGGCAGGTTCCTGACCGTTTCACCCGCAATCAGCTTGCCCCGCAGGATGATGTGCGGCTGATAGAATTCCATAACGATCAAGGCCTGTTCCTTATCGAAGTGGAAAACCTCCGGAACCATTCCCGGCGCACGCTCTTGTTGGCGGAACAGGGCCTGATGCTCGAAAAAGGCGCGATACAGCGGCAAGGGCCATGAATCGCCCACAAGCCGCACATAGGGCAAAGCCTGTTTGACGATGACGGTCCCCTTCGGCCCCTCAAGGACAAAAACCAAATTCAGATTACCGTCACCCACCTCCCTGACCATCCATTTGGATGTGTCAGCACCAACGCGGTCGGTCACAGCCGCCAAACCGCCAAGCCGCGCGGCCAACGTATCGGCAGACAATTTTTCATAGGTATTATTTTGATCCATGGGCGCCTCCTGATTCCAAAAGACCAAATGCATAGCCAATTGTCAATGATGTTGACATTAGTGTATTTCAGAGTCACGGTGACGATGGCTGCCCCTCGATGGACGGCCTGGGAGGAACCATGACATCTGCCGTTCTCAAGATCGAAGGCGTTTGCAAAAGCTTCGGCAAGTACGAGGTTTTGCGCGGGATTGACCTGACGTTAAACGCCGGATCCGTCACCGTTCTGATGGGCGCGAACGGGGCCGGTAAATCCACATTGGTCAAAGCAATTTGCGGCATTCACTCGCTCGACACGGGCGTGATGCAATTGGGCGGAGCGCCCTATTCGCCGGCCACCGCAGCCGAGGCCATCTCGCAGGGGGTCATTGCGGTGCATCAAAACATCGATGACGGGGTGATTCCCGATCTCGATGTCGCGACCAACCTGATGTTGGACCAACTGACAAAGCCCGGAGCCAAGACATTCGTGCGCGATCGTATGTTGCGCAAGCACGCGAGCGGGATTGCGAAATCCATGGGGCTGACGATGGACGTGCGCACCCGTGTCGCGGATCTCGATGTCGCGGACCGGCAGATGATTGCGATTGCACGGGCGATGGCGCGCGCGCCCAAAGTTCTCATTCTGGACGAACCGACCTCGTCCCTGTCCGCAACCGAGGCGGAACGGCTGTTCTCGTTCATCGACCGTTTGCGGGAACAGGGCGTTGCGGTGCTTTATATTTCGCACCGCATGTCGGACATCCGCCGTATTGCGGATTGCATCATCTCCATGCGTGACGGACAGGTTGCCGGCACGTTCGAGGGAGAGGCACTGGATTACGAAGGTGCGGTGACTGCGATGCTCGGTCACAAAATGACGGACGTCAACATCACGCCAACGGTGGGGGGCGTGCCCGTTCTCTGCCTCGAAAACATATCACTTAAACCGCATTGGCCGGCATTCGACCTGACCGCCAACGCCGGTGAGGTAATCGCCATCACCGGATTGCTCGGCAGCGGTAAAAGCCAGCTTGCCGCGACCATTTTCGGGCTGAATGACGCCGCGGGCGGAACAATGACCCTCGACGGCCAACCCTATGCGCCGAAAAGCGCCAGTGAGGCCGTGCGTGCGGGGGTGTTCATGTCCCCCAAGGATCGCAGCAACAATGCCGTTGTGGGCGCCTTTAACATTACGGACAATATGAGCCTGCCGTTCCTGCGCGCGTTCAGCCATTTTTCATTCATCCGCAAAGGGGTCCAACGGGGCAACGTGACGGATATGATCGACCAGATCGGTGTCGTGTGCCAATCCGAAGACGACAGCATCATGACCCTGTCGGGGGGCAATCAGCAAAAGGTGATGATCGGGCGTTGGCTGTTAAAGCCAAGCCGTGTGTTGCTGTTGGATGAACCGTTTCAGGGGGTCGACATCGGGGCGCGGCGCGACATCGGGCGCCATATTCGCGCAACCGCACAAAACCGGACGACCCTCGTGTTCGTTGCCGAAATCGACGAAGCCATCGAGATCGCCGACAGAATTGTCGTTCTCTATGAGGGCGGACTTGTCGGGGAACACCGGAATTCAAACCTAAATTTAGGCAATCTTGTCACCCAGATCACGGGCGAAAAATTACTAGAGGACCACCACTAATGCAAAACGGAAGCCTGCGCACATTTGCAATCCGATACGGGTTTATCCTGCTTTTAGTAGGTCTATCGGTCTATTTCAGCCTTGGGGCCTCGGGCTTTTTCAGCGCGCGTTCGGCCGTGTTTATTTTCCAGTCGGTGGCAATCACCGGAATTCTGGCGCTTGGCGTGACCTGCACACTGGTCGTGGACGGGTTCGATTTGTCGATCGGATCTGTGGCCACATCGGCGTTGATGCTGTCCGCCTACTCCATGGTGATCCTTGAACAGCCGGCCTACGTCGCCGTTCTGCTGTGTTTGGGAATGGGCGCATTTGTGGGCCTGATCAACGGCTTGCTGATCGTCAAGATGAAAGTCCCCGACTTGCTTGCCACCTTGGGAATGATGTTCCTGTTGATCGGGCTGCAACGCATTCCGACACAGGGCAATTCCATCGCCACGGGGATGAGCCTGCCAAACGGCGAGACCGCCGAGGGCACGTTTGCGGCGGCATTTTTGTGGCTCGGGCGCCATCGGTTCGATTTCTTTATGGAGCGGTTGATCCCTGTGCCGGTGGTGATTTTCATTCTCGTGGCACTGGCGATCTGGATCTTTTTGCAATTCACGCGCCACGGCCGCCTGATGTACGCAATCGGGTCCAACCAACGCGCGGCGCAACTGGTCGGCACCAATGTCGAGCGCTACAAAATCCTCGCCTATATGATTTCAGGCGTCACGGCGTCGGTCGGCGGGATCCTTTTGGCGGCGCGTCTGGGGCGTGGCGATATTGCGTCGGGCAACAACCTGTTGCTCGATAGTGTAGCCGCCGCGTTGATCGGGTTTGCGGTCCTGGGTGCCGCACGGCCCAACGCGTTCGGCACGGCCATCGGTGCGTTGTTTGTCGGCATCCTGTTGCAAGGGATGACCATGATGAACGCCCCCTACTACACCCAAGATTTCGTCAAAGGCGCGGTTCTCGTTTGTGCGCTTGTTTTCACTTTCTATCTGTCGTCGAAAAGTTCCTCAACCTGACGGTGCGGGAACTCTCAATAAATCCAAGGGAGGAAATACTATGCTACGAAGAAACATGCTTAAACTGGTCGGTGCCGGTCTTACGGTTCTGGCAAGCAGCACAGCGATATTCGCGCAGGACATGCCCGCGCCGTTCGACAATCCCGGTGAGGTCAAGATTGCCCTCGTACGGTACCTGTCCACCGGCGACTTCTTTCAGTCCTACCTGTCCGGCGTCGAAACCCAAGCCGCCGCTATCGGGGTGGATTTGCGGGTTCTTGACAGCCGTCAGGATGCGGCACTTCAGGCCGACATGGTTGATCAGGCGATTGCGCTTGGCGTCGACGGGATCATCATTCAGCACGGTCTGACCGAATCCCTGACCGGGGCCGCACAGCGTGCGCTCGATGCCGGCATTACGGTTGTGGCCTTTGACGTGAACCTCGAAAACGCCGCGATCCCGCAGATTGAACAATCTGATTATCTGCTCGGGAAACTGGCGCTGGATCAGGCCCTCGCGGACAACGGTGATGCGTTCACGGCGGGCTACGTTTACGTACCCGGCATTGCGCCGCTCGATCGTCGTGATGTCGCGTGGACAGAGTTCAAGGAGGCCAATCCGGGCGTCACAGAGGCCGCCATGTTCGGCACTCTGGACAACCCGATCGCCAACTCTGTCGCAAACCAGGCGCGGGCCGTCCTACAGGCGAACCCGACGATCTCCGTCGTTTTCGCGCCGTTTGATGAATTCGCCAAGGGCGTGAAAATCGCCGTCGACGAAGCGGGCCTGACCGATGATATCGACATCTATTCGGCCGATATCTCCACCGCAGATATTTCTGCGATGCGCGAACCCGGCTCTGCGTGGGTTGCGACCGTTGCGACCAATCCGGCGGTTGTCGGCGAAGTCTCCGTTCGCGCACTCGCGCTTATGTTGGCGGGGGAAAAGGTCGACGGCTCCGTGGTTGTGCCTCCAACCCTCATCACGCAGTCGTTCCTGAATGACAACGACATCAGCAACATGGAAGAGTTGGGCGTGAACATGCCGCAATTCCAACATGCCGATGTGGCGATTGCCGACTGGCTGCCGCTGCCAACCCGCTAGGTTAAACACAGGATTGCCGAGTTATTGACCGGCCGGAACCGGGGATGGCTCCCCGGTGAAGACCACCCCGCTAATAGCGCGCCATACTCGCAAGACCATGGCGTTTACGGCTTGGCAATCCCGCAAACTCACCCCGGACGCGACCGATGTCGATGATCTGTTTACCGCTCGGGGTGTGTTTGTTTGCCGCAAACGGTCCGCATTCGGGCCGGTCACACACCCCAAATGGCGCCATGATTATCCCATGACAATTATCCCATAAAACCGGCCACAACCTATCCCCCCACCCGCGCAACACCGCGCCGGTTCCGGGGCGACAGTTCGCAAAACAAATGTGTGACGCCGCACCTTCGACCCTTCGATTTATCCTCAACCCCGCCGGCACATGTGTTGGCTAGATTGGAAGACTGCCGTGAAGAATGAAAAGACGACCGAAGATATAGCATTGGGCATCCGGAGACGTGTGTTTGAACATGCGATGCGCAATAATGGTGGATATCTCTCACAGGCCTGTTCTGCGGCTGAACAACTGGCGTGGCTCTACAACGAAGAGCTCAATCTGGGGGCGCCGACGCTTCCGATGATCCCGAAACCCTTTGAGGGCGTCCCCCACGTTGACAACCCGAGCTATCACACGGGCGCAGGGTACAACGGGCCGTTCGCGCCTGAATTCGACCGGCTTTTCATCGCCCCCGCGCACTATGCACTGGTTGCCTATGCAACGTTGGTCGAGACAGGGCGGATGGCGAGCGAAGGCCTCGAGATGTTCAATCAGGACGGATCAAGCGTTGAAATGATCGGCGCCGAACATTCTCCGGGCATGGAAGTCCACAACGGCACTTTGGGCATCGGCCTGTCAACCGCGGCGGGGCTTGCATGGGCACGCAAGCGAAAAGGCGAACAGGGTCGGGTCTGGGTCTACATGTCGGATGGCGAGGTTCAGGAGGGCCAGACGTGGGAGGCCATTCAATGTTGTGCCCACCACGGCATCGACAACGTCAAAGCGATTATGGACGTGAACAACCAACAGTGTGACGGCGCGATGGAGAGCGTCATGGGGGTCGGTGACATCAAGACAAAGATGGAGAGCTTTGGCGCCGTTGTCGTGGAGGTTGACGCGCACAACCTCAATGACATGCGCGAGGCCGCAAAGACCCGACATGACGGCAAGCCTCTCATCATTCTTGCGAAATCCAACCCGTTTCACGCGATGCCTATTCTCGAGGAACGCTTCCCGCGCCTGCATTATGTCCGCTTCAATTCAGAAGAGGAGCGCGCACGCATGAACATCTCGATCGCCGACGCTTTAGGTGTCGATCCAATTCAATACGAACACGAATAGGACCTGAAAATGGTAGAAATGGTACGCCGCCCTTACGAGAGCGCTTTTGAAAAGCACGCGTTGGCCAACCCCGAGGTTCTGTGTATCTCGGCTGATTTAACCTCCTCATGCGAAATCGACAAGTTTAGGGACAATCATCCAGATCAATTCCTGTCAATGGGCATGGCCGAGCAAAACATGATGAGTTTTTGTGGCGGGCTTGGCCTTGCGGGATATCGTCCGTTTATTCACACCTTTGGCGTGTTCACATATCGTCGCCCCTATGATCAGCTCATGGCCTCGATTGCATATCCACGCCGCAAGGTCAGGATCATGGGGTTTTTGCCCGGCATCACAACCCCCGGCGGCATGACGCATCAGGCCATCGAGGACATCTCCGTAATGCGCTCCATGCCGAACATGACCATTCTCGAAACGGGTGACGCGACAGAGGTCGAAAGCATCTGCGAAGCGGCAGACAGCATCGACGGTCCGGTCTATTGCCGCGTTCTTCGCGGCTCTGTGCCACGGTTGTTCGATACGCCCATCGTCGTGGGGAAAATGCGCGAACTGGGCCTCGGCTCGGACGTCTTGATCGTAACCGCGGGGATCACGACCGAAGAAGCCTTGCGGGCGACAAAGGCGCTTGAGGCCTCAGGGGTTTCTGTACGCCATTTGCACCTCAACACGATCAAGCCATTCGATGCAGAGGCGATCCTTGATCACATCAATTCTGTCAAATTCGGGGTTGTCACCCTCGAAAACCACGTAACCGAAGGGGGCATTGGCTCCTTGGTCGCCGAAGTGATGGCGGACAATGGCGTCGGGAAAAAACTGAAACGCCTGGGCCTCAAGGACACATATGCCCACGGTGGCAGTCGCGCCTATTTGATGCGCTACTATGGTCTGGATGCTCTGGCGCTGACACAAGGCGTCGAGGCCATTATCGGCCAGGGTCTTTCGATTACCGAAGAAGACCTCACGGCGGCTCGCGTGGATGCGGTTCACTCTCTGGTAAAAGCGGAGGGACTTTAGTGGACCGCTTTATCGTAACCTACCGGATCGTCGCCGACGACGATGCAGATGCGCGTGCACGTGCGCAGGCAATTGCGTTGGAAGATACCGTGGAGATCCCGCCAGATACCGTGCCGAACGGATATATCAAAGATACAATTGTTGGCCGTGTCGACGACGTGTCGGCAATCGGGGCCGGGGTCTGGATCGCAAAAATCGGGTACCACATCGATGCCGTCGGGCGGGAACTGCCGCAGTTGCTCAATGTCATATTGGGCAACGCGTCTATTTTGCAGGGCGTGAAGGCCATCGACCTGACGCCAAACGCGGATTTGAGAGCGCGGTTTTCCGGAGCCCGCTTTGGTGTTGACGGTTTGCGCAAACTGACGGGGCGCACGCAGGGCGGGTACGTGTGTCCCGTGATCAAACCACAAGGATCGTCCGCTGAAACCCTGGCGCAGCTGTGTTACCTGACGGCCGCAGCCGGAGCGGATATCATCAAGGAAGATCATGGTTTGGCCAATCAGGACGCCGCCCCGTTCAAAGAGCGCGTCAGGGCCTGTGCCGCCGCTGTGGCCCGCGCGAACCAGGAGCGCGCCGGACGCGGGGATCCGTCACGGGCGCTTTATTTTGCCAATATAGGCGGGCATTCCGATCAGGTTCGCGATCTCGCGTATTATGCCAAAGATGCGGGGGCATCCGGCGTGCTTCTGATTCCGGGCCTGTTCGGATTTGACGCGATGAACCGGCTGGCTCAAGATCCCGACTTCGGCCTGCCCATCATGGCGCACCCCAGCCATTTGGGGCCGTATGTCCTGTCACCGGACCATGGGTACGGGCATGGCATGCTCTTTGGACAACTGATGCGCCTCGCGGGGGCGGATATTTCCGTGTTCCCAAATTTTGGCGGGCGGTTCGGCTTTTCACAGTCTGAATGTCTGGAGATCGTGAAAAGTTGCAAAACCGGTGACGGGATTGGCCCGTCCATTCTTCCTAGCCCGGGCGGCGGCATGAGCATCGACAGATTGCCTGATATGTTGGCCAACTATGGTCAGGATTGTGTGTACTTGCTCGGTGGCAGTCTCTTGCGTTTCGGCACCGACATTGGCGATGCGATACGGGACATGCGCACAGCCCTGTCGGCAGAGCCGAACGGTTGACCCGATCCGGCCCCGCCACACTTTGACGTTGATATTCCATCGAAGACAGGGGGGTGGCGGGCATCGGAACCGGCTGTTCAGGCGCATCACAGAACAAAAGGCGGGATCACAGTGTCCCGCTTTAGTTTTGTCCCGCTTTAGTTTTCCAATGGCACCCCAAGCGCGATGCCGCCACATGGTAATCCCCCGACAGAAAGCGCTGTTACGTCATGAAGCCCCAATTCGGGCATACATCCGCAATAGGTATAATCAGCGGCGAAGTCTGGATGCCCAAAGCCGGACGCGATATGTGGCGGCTTTTGTTCATGTAGATGGTGGAGCGTCCCCGCGTCTATTGCACCCCATTGAGCCGCCCCAATTCACATCGGGTCAGAAAGTTCATTATCTATTTCATCAAGCGCATCGTCAGTCATCGCCTCAAATGCGGTATTCAATTTCTTAATTGTTTCACCAAGGCGCTTTTCAAATTCATCTATGACATCAAGATCACTTGACCGAACGTATGGGCCAACTCTGGACGCGTCCAATTTGACAGATCGCCAAGCTTCCTGCTCGTTGCCGCTTCAATAAGCGACCCACGTTCACTGTCACTCAAGGACATTTGATGGCCTTCCTTTTATTATATGGGACTATGCTGCCTTCAGCTCACACGAGAATCTTGCCCACCAATCTGCAAGTTTTACGCGTTCGTCCCAATACAAGCCGCGGCTGTAGGCTTTGCGCACCTCGTTTCGCTCCACATGGGCGAGTGCGGCTTCAATGGCATCGGGGTTCCATAAGCCGCTTTCGTTTGCGAGCGTCGAAAAGCTCGCGCGAAATCCGTGGGCGGTCATTTCCTCTCCTGAGTAGCCCATGCGACGAAGCGCGGCGTTTAAGGTGTTTTCAGACATTGGGCGTTGCCATGAGCGGAGCGAGGGAAAGAGGTATTCCCCGTTGCCCGTGATCATGCGCAGCTCGTCCAAGAGCGCTATGGCTTGATCTGGCAATGGCACATTGTGGTCACGGCGCATTTTCATTTTTGAGGCAGGAAGAGACCAGATCTTTTCCTGAAAATCGAACTCTTCCCATTTTGCATGACGGATTTCGCCCGGCCTTTGGGCTGTGAGCGCCAAGAGCTGCAAGCCTATCCGCGTAGTCGCCTGCCCTTCAAAGGCATCCACGTCACGCAACAGCGCGCCAAAGGCTATGGCTTTTGCCTCTTGTTTAGCTTCGCTCGGGTCGATGCCCTCCGCCACTTGGGCGCGTGCAACCTCTTTGGCCTTGCGTGCCTGTGCGGGCGATACGTCGGAATCTTGCCCAACCGACAAAAGCCGCTCTTTGCCGTGCATTCTGTATTTGAATTGCCAAAGCTTTGAGCCGCTTGGCTTCACCAGGATATACAGGCCTTCAAAACCCGAAACCTTATAGGGCTTTCCCTTTGGCTTGAGGGAACGGAGTTGGAATCACTTAAAGGCATCCGGGGGTATCCAGTTTTCACACATTTACCGATACCCCCACTGGCACCCCCACTGGGGCTTCCTTCGGACAGCACAAAACGCTATCGGACAAAGGAACGTCGCAAAACCCTTGTAACAAAGGGCTTATCGCGTGTCTTTGGATATTTTCGGATGGTGAAATGGTGCCCCCACACGGACTCGAACCGCGGACCTACTGATTACAAATCGAGACGAGCATCATAATCATGGTCAATTCACGCCAATTCAGGGCGTACGAACCCATATAAACAAGGCAAAATACGTCCTATCGGCTCACTCAGCATCACCCGAGTTAAGCCCAGAAACAGTACTCAGGACGGTATTTATCAATGACAATATTCAAGTTCACAGAGGCACGCGTGCGTGACCTCGAATTGGGTTCAGGCATCCACCGAGATACAGACGTCAAAGGCCTTCTATGTATCTGCCATAAGACGACAAAGACCTTTGCTGTGCAAGGAGATGTAAGGCGTCAAAAGCGCCATGTCCGCACTGTGCGAATGAAAATCGGTCGAACAGATTTGGTTCGTTTGGGAGAGGCAAGAAACGAAGCCAGAAAACTCATGGCCACGATCCAATCTGGTATCGACCCTACGGCTGGACCCGAAGCAACGGGTATGACGTTAGAACAGGCCTTGGCCACGCATCTGAACGAACGGGACCTGTCCCCTGCGTCCGTGAAAAACTATCAATATCACATGGACCAATATCTTGGCCGTCTTCGGCGGCGTGCCGTGGCTGACATATCGCGCCAAGACTGCCGAGAACTCTTAGACACGCTGACAAAGCGACACGGACGCACAACAGGCGGCTCTGTGATGCGAACTGTTCGAGCGATCATCAATACGGCCCGCAGACACGATGAGACAATCGAAGGCAATCCCGTCGATGCCATCCGCGTTCCTGCAACAGCAAGACGTCAGGTCGATGAATTGGACATAGCAGCGTTTTGGGGGCAGACAGAAACCTCATCAGATGTGATGCGTGATTTGCATCGGACGTTTCTGCTGACAGGGGCACGTCGCAGCTCTTTGTTGGGTGTGAAACGAGCCGACTTTGATCCTGAACGGGGAATTCTGACTTTTACACATATGAAGGTTGGAGAGGCATGGTCCTTCCCTACTGGCCGCTGGTTGACCGAAACGCTCAAATCCAGATTGAACAACGACGAACCTCTGGCATCAGAGTGGCTCTGGCCTTCGCCAACGTCCGCCTCTGGTCGAATTGCCGAACCCAAACGCAAGGGCATCCCCTCCCCGCATGCACTTCGGCACCACGCCAGAACCTTCATGATTGCTGCTGGTGTGCCCTATGCTGAAGGCGCATTGCTTCTGGGTCAAAGGCTCCCGGGTGCGTCTGGTGGATACGTTCACCAATCCCATCTTGTTGAAGCCTTGAGGCCCCACGCTCAGGCCTTGGAAGACTATATTCTCAACTTCACAAAGTGATGGCACTACTGGTTAACTCGTTGGCATATAAAGGTATTGCAAGCTGATAACCTGATTTCATCGTCGCCCATTCGGGCACATCTTGATTTTGGAGTTATCAGCATGACAAACCAATCAAACGACACACCTTGGATGACAACAGAAGCCGCCGCCGGCTATCTTTCTGTCTCAACGGGCACAATGCACAATTGGCGCAGTAAAGGGATCGGGCCGACATATCGGACCGTTGGCCGGATTGTTCGCTACCATCGCGACGACCTTGATGCCTTCTTGATGGCAGGTGCCGCATGAGCTTTAGTATCGAGAAAGCCCTTACAGCCGCTAAGAATTGGCAAGGCAAGGAGGTTTCCGCCGAACATACCGCCAAGATTGATCAGGTGGTCTTGTTGGCATGTACGGACAGTTCAACCGAGGTTTTCCAACGAGACCTCAGACTGGCTTGCGAGCGCATTGGTTGGCGGCACGATCATCCCATGACACTCTGGGTTGTGGCACTTCATGCAAATGTGTTCCCCACTCACAGAACCGATCCTGACTTTTACCGGTCCGAGGGAAAATTGATTTTTGCTTGTCCCGATGTGGCGCTGCAAACCTCTGCAACCGACTTGTTTTGGAATGACCTAGACCTTGTCGGCCTTGCCCTAAAGCGCAGTGGTGCTCCCGGCATTCCAGTGCGGCCAACTGGTCGGAGGCCTGGGCTGAGACCCTATCAGGGCTGGTAGGTCAAAGAGTATAGCGTCAAACAACTCTAAGGAGTATATTCAGCTAAGGTATTGGATCAATTTGGATAACTAGCGTGAATGTAACTTCCTCAACAGACGATGACTTAGAGTACATACTTCAATGGTTGAAAGAACAGTTCGATGACGTTGAGGGTATCGGCTTTTGGGGAAACAGAAATCTTATCCGCCGCTCCCATGAAAAAGATCGAGACATGTGGGTGGTACGGGAGGGCGGAAATGCCATTGCATTCCAAATTGGTAAGTACTCGCCAGACATCACATGCGTGAAAGACACCCATCAAGGCAACGGATATGGGACGGCATTATTCAAAGCTGGGCTTGAACGTGCATATTCTGATGGGGTTGTGAGGCTGTCGGGAGATTGTATGCCTGAAACCAGCCTGCCGTTCTGGCAGAAGATGGGTTTTCGGCAAACTGCACCAAGCGGCGGTATTGGTAGGGGCATTCCGGTGGAGATGTGGTTGCCAAATAGTTTGACCCTGCCGGAAGGTGAGGAAGCGCTGAGTGTCGAGGTCGAACTATTCGTTGTCCCAGAGCGCGCACTCTACGGAAAAGCAGTAGAACCTTTGGCCATTGCCAAGCCCCAAGCCCGATTTTTGAAGGGTCAGACTCGAGTGTATCTTGCTGAGCGATTTCATATCCCAGAAAGGAAAGAAGCATCCGGAGACCCCGCTCTACGGGTCTTGGTCAACGGCGAACAAATCTATTTCGACAAGGCAAAGTACCCTGAGGCAGCGCAGTTGGGCGTCCAATTCGACCCCTTGGGGAATAGGTTCTTGGATTTCCTCAATGTTCCAGCGTTCTGAGTCAGCATTACAACCGAAACGTTAAGCCAGCGTTCGTTGCGCGCTGGTCAAGTGTTGGTATGCGGGCCTTATGTGCCGCGATATTGTTCTAGGTGATGGACCGGACTGCCAGGCTGCGCGGCTAGAGCAATCCGGTCAAATTTGCAGCACATAGGAGGCTTACCATGCCTGAAGATAACGCACCCAAGCCGTTTGGCACGCCATTGAACGACCTTTTAACGACAAACGAAGCGGCGGTACTTACAGGGCACCCTGCGACTGTACTGATGACCTTCCGCAACCGTCGCAACAACACCAAATACAAGAATGCCGGTCCTGATTACGTGAAGATTGGGACAGCCGTTTTCTATGAGCGTTCTGTGATCGAGGCCTACAACGCCAAACGTGCGGGGGCTTGAAATGGGTGTTCATACCGATGCGTCACAACTAACGCCGCTGCTTGCCAGTGGATACCAGCTTCTCCCTTTACATAAGTTCTCGGCCGAGAATGACGTTAAGGGCAAGAAACGTAAACGGGGCAAGTCCCCGCTTGATCGCAACTGGATGAAACGCCCTTACAATTCAAACGACCAAATCAAGCACATGGAAGCAGGCAGCAATGTCGGCGTTCGTCTGCGACCGTTTGAGCTGGTCTTGGACGTGGACCCACGGGCATTTCCTGATGGCCAGACTTTGGCGTCTCCAATCAACCCGTTTGTCGAACTGGTTCTTTGGACCGGTATGGACCCAGACCTTTATTCGACCGTTGAGACCGGCTCGGGTGGCCTACATATCTATATGACAAAGCCCGAGGACGTTTCCACCAGAGACAGCCTGAACGATAAGTTTCCTGGCATCGAGTTCAAAACGGTTGGCCGTCAGGTCGTCGCTCCTGGCTCGATCCACCCCGACAGCTTGAAGACCTACATCTGGAAGGCTGACACGCCCGAGTTGGATGCTTTCGGTGCTGAGGCTGCACCTAAGGCTCTTGTCGATCTGATCCGAAGACCATCAGGCAGCGTGGCAACTGGCGGGGGCGAGCACGATCAGGAAGAATTGGCTCAGATGCTTGAACATCTGGATCCAGCCGACTTTGCAGACCATGACGATTGGCTGACTCTGATGCAGGCCTGCCACCACGCCACGGCGGGAGATGGCCGGCAAGAGTTTGTGGACTGGTGCACTCAAGACCCAACTTATGCAGACCATGGCGCCCTTATCGGCATTCGGTGGGATAGCCTTCACGCCGACAATGACGGCAATCGCATCACCTTCCGCACCCTTTACAAACTGATGAGAGATGCAGGGGGCGAAGATGCCATTCCGAGAAAACCCGCTGCGGATGATTTTGACGACGACCTTGATGACGAGGCCACAAGTGCCCTAGCCACGACCAAAAGACAGCCAGTGCATGAAGGTGGTTTGGCCGTCAATAAGAACACTGGCATTGCACCTGACACGGCAAAGAACGCACTCAAGGCAATCAACGGTTCCAAGCTTGATCCTCGATTTGACGAACTCAAGCAGCGTGTTGTTTTAACGGGCGTATTACCTTGGGGTGAAGACTATGGCCGTGTGCTGACTGACAAGCTGCTCTTGTTGGCCCGAACTTGGCTGATGGAGCAACACCAGCGAAAGGACTACCAGCCTTCAAAAGAAAACGTTCAGGACGCAATCACGACAGTCGCTTATTTCTACAAGTTCAACCCAATCCTGGACTATCTGGATGGCTTGACTTGGGACGGAACGAGCAGGGTCAAAGACCTTTTCACGGATGCCTTTCAGTGTGCCCGTGATGACTACACCGAAGCCGTCTCACGCTGCTTTATGGTTGGGGCTGTGGCTCGCCAAAGGCAACCTGGCTGCAAGGTGGACACGATGCCCGTAATCAAAGGTCCACAAGGTTCTCTGAAATCAACCGGTTTCCGGGACCTGTTCTCACCGGATTGGTTCAGCGATGCAGAATTGGGTGATCTGCGGAACAAGGATGCGGCCATGAACCTAGAAGGCGTCTGGGTCCACGAGTTTGCCGAATTGGCAGGTCTTCGGGCAAGCGACATGGACGTACTCAAAGCATTCATGTCCAGAGCCACAGACAGGTATCGGACGCCCTATGGTCGCAACACCGAAGATCATCAACGCCGTGTGGTTTTTGCGGGCACTGTCAACGAAGGCGGATACCTGAGCGACCCAACGGGTGCTCGGCGTTTCTGGCCGTTGGAAATGGCCTCTGGGTCCAGGGTTGATCTGGGCTGGATTGCTGAGCATCGGGACCAACTCTGGGCCGAAGCTGATGCGTTGTTCAAATCGGACACCGGTCACGTATTGCCTGAGCCTTTGTGGTCGATGGCGGCAGAACGCCAGGCAGACGAAACGGTTGATGATCCCTGGGTCGATAAACTGGCTCTGATGCTCAGTAACCGAAAAGCGGAACGACGGGCTTTTGAGAACGGTACGGGTGACTATGCGGCGGAATTGATTGATGGCGAGCAAGTTGCCTCGCCGTTGCGTGAGCCTCCTCTAGCCGACAAAGTGCATACTCAAGACCTGCTCAGCTATCTAGGCTTGGAAAGCGACCGACAGAATAAAGGCCATGCGCAGCGTTTGAGGCGGTCAATGGAAACCCTTGGCTGGAAGCACAGACGAGGCGTCAGGCTGGGAGGGCGTGTTTCGGCGGGCTATGTCCGAGCCGATGAGTGATGTTCTGAAAATCGGAGCGTATCAATTCAGTCACGGTGTTGATGGTCGTTGATCTTCGTTGACCTGACATGATGCTTCTAAGGCCTTGTTTCGGAACACTTGTTGACGATGTTGATCATGTTGATCTTATAGCAATATATCTTGGTAGAATAAGCCGATTAGGCACAGGGCACGGACCAGGGCATAGGGGCAGCCTGCAATCCGGATATATATAGTAAAAACGGTCAACGAAGATCAACGTCGTCAACAAGGCAATAAAAACAGTACGTTACGGAAACCCCCGAAAACGCCTTGTTGACGTAGAAATCTTCCAGCTTGGAAGACTGGGACTGCGCAACGTTGTGAGACGGCACACTCCATTGTAAATCGCTGGCATACGGCTCCAACGGAACACGACATTCTGACCACGAACGGCAACGAGGATGGTGTCCGTGAAAAACCGAAGCCATCAGCACGCACAGATAGGCCGCCCCATTGATACTGAATTGGGTGTTCTGGCGTCTGGGGCGCGAATGACTTCAAGGGCTTAATCGGCACCCTGCTCAGCCAAGCACAGTAACGAAGACAGAATAGGTATCAAAAAATGAGCTTGATGAGGATGAACCGGATCAAACCGGCCAGTGACCCGCGGATGCCTTCCAAGATTGCAGCGATCACCCGCCCCATCTACGGCGAGAAGGGTGGCGAGTTTCTGCTCTATCTCCGTCAATTCGGCCACATCACCTATGCGGCCAACATGACTGGCCTGACCCGGCGGACCTTCTATGACCGGCGCGCAAAGCATCCTGACTTTGCGGAGGCTTGGGACGAGGCACTGGCAGCCTTCGAAGAAGAATTGGCCATGCGGGTGGCCCAGACGGCCTTGGAGATGGGGACTGGCAAATGGGTTCAATGCTTCGATCCTGAGACGGGTGAACCCGAGTTGGATGACGAATTCGAGCCAGTTTACCGTTTCGAGACAGCGAGCGTCGATCCCCGTGTCCTGAACAAGCTCCTATCCCTGCGGATGAGTTCTGTGGATGGACCCGCCCAGACCAATGTCCAAATCAACAATTCCACGAGCGCTCAAACCGCCTTGCCTGCCAAGCCCAAGCTGGTTCAGCCAGAAGGGGCTATACGGAGGCCCGTGGTGACCGAAGCGGTCTCGGATAAGCGACACGACACGATTGACGCCGAAATTGTCCAGGGGACGCCACAGGAGACTAGGGGAATATCTAATGACTGAGCATTCATCACAAATCACATTCGTTCGCCCTGGTGGCGTTGCGACCCAAACCTTCGCCGATGGGGCCGCAACCATGCGCATCTGTTTGGGTTATCTGCATGACCCAGATGACGGGGTGCTGGCAGAGATGAAAGCCCGGCACGATCCTGTGCCATGGCAATCAGCCGAAGTGCGTGATGAGGCCGTATTGGCCGTTAAAGCACGGGGAGACTTAGACAACGAAACACGCGCCCGCTTGCTCGAATGGATTGCTGCAACGCCCTATTTCGAGGACCAGTAGCAGCCGCGCGTCAGTTGCATCTACCATCGCGCTAGAACGTTGATCTAAAATTAGAAACTAGGCCTTCAACAGGTCGAGGTGAATGATTATAAATAGCCAGAACAAGGTGATGCTGTAAGATGTGCGAAAGTTGTCAGTGAAAGTATCTCATTTCTAACAATTGGTTTTCTAAGATGAATGCACTAATCAACGACAAGATTAAGACAGATTTTCTCACCTTACTTGACGAGGAACACAAAGAACAACGCTATCAGGACTTTATGGAGAGGAATACAGGATTGATACCAAGGATGTTCGTGCAAAATCACGGCGTACATTTTGGTCTCGTTCTTCGAAAATTATCCTTCGGTGCAGACTACAAATCAGACTTCTTCTTTTTCTCGAAGAGTAGCATTGATTGGCATGCGGTCTTCATCGAAATTGAGAAGCCATCTTCACGGTATTTTAAACGCAAGAGTAATGAAATTAGTCCAGATTTTCAGAAAGCTATCCATCAAATTAAAACGTGGGAAGCATGGCTAAATGACCAATCTAACGCCGCCGGATTTCTTGCTTCGCTGAGCACTCTGCAGGTTCCTGCACATATGGCAAAACACCCTACAGCATTCAAGTTCGTGTTGGTGCATGGACGAAGGGCTGAGATAGAAAACAGTCCCCAACGAAAGCAGCTAGTTAAGTCGTATGAAACACCTAACTTCAAGATAATGTCATTCGACAGTCTGGTAGAAAACTTGAATGGAAATTACCCACTAAATATTGGCGTGCGGCACAACGAGTACATTGATGTCTTTGGTGATGAAATCTGTGATGGTCAGATGGTATCGTGGATGGAACCCACCCACTTGAGGGTGAGCGAGACACTGCATGAAATTTTAAAAGCAGGTTCTGCCGCGCCCAAACAAATCTCCATGCAAAATGGAAAACCTGTTGATTCTTGGGTCAGAGCATCTGAGACGATTAGAATTAGGAAATGAGAGCCATGACGATGTCCCGTAGCGCTCCCTAATTGCAGTCAATGCAGTTCCCAATACTGTACTTGGCGTCTTCGCTGGACTTCAAGCGTCTGATTATTAAACCCTTCATTGGCCAAATCCCTTTGATCGAATGTCAGATGGACGGCTTGCTGGCTTACTGACGTGAGCCAATACGGCACGATGCTCTCGAACCTCAACAACGCCCAAGGACCCCGATGAGTGAGCTTGCGTCGCGACCAGTCCCTCCTTTGCCGTCAATATCTTATGCCAAGACCCAGAAAGCAGCAAAGTCGTTGGTTGAAGAGGCTTTGGAAGACTACCCGCCGTCACAGGATTTCTCGATGCGTGCAAACACGGTCAGGCTGATTGTTGGTATGTGGTTCATTCAAGGCAGTATGAGGTTTCCCCGTGGATGGGTAACGCCAGCGATGCAAGCTTTCATTGACAGAGGCGTTGATTGTCCAAATCCGCGCTGTTGGCGCTCATACCGTTCTGACGTGAAAGACAATCCGGGCCAGTTCCTCACCACGCCCGGCGCACCGGTCGATCTTATCCGGCAAATGGAACTCGACCTGATGGGCGAACCCTGAGCCAGCATTTCACGTTCGGCAGTCAAACGCTGGTCCCCCATGCCCGACAGAAGCGGCATCGTGTGAAAGTGCCCGGCAATTACCTCCTTTTCTTGTCTGGGCAAATTGCGGGCGGCTGAGGCGCTTTGGCGGTTTCGACCTTGGCCGTCCGTTCCCCGACTACAACGAACTGAGGATGATATGGACAAGAATGAATTGGAAAAACGAATTGCTGACCTACAGGCCGAACGGGACCGCCTGACCGGTGAACTCGACAATGCCCGTGCCGAAGCCCGTGACGCCATGATTGCTGGGAAGAAACCCGGTGGGACCGCTGCGGCATTGGCTGAACGGATCGCCATTGTGGATGATGCTCTGGCCGAGCTTCAAGACCGAACGCGAAGCGCCGCAGAGAGTGCCGAACGGAACAGTCGCCGACGTCGAGCCGAAACTGCCCTTGAGGCCACTTCCAAACGGGCCAAGCTCGCCGCTGCGGTGGATGATGCCCTCAATACCCTGGCGTCCTCGTGGGATGCCTATGCGGATGCCTTGCGAAAGGACGTTGGACAGGTTTCAGGTGCTGGTGGTGACCTGACCGCAGTTGAACGCGCGTTGACCAACAACCGGGCGGCTGAGCCGCTGGTGAAAGCCCTGATCCAGTCAGGTGGCGTCAAGCTCGCCCGCATGTTTGGTATCGATACCCCGATCCGGGAACGTCATGCCATTTCCCTTACCGATGCTGAAAACCGAGTGGCGGAAAGCCTTCGGGCGGAACTGCTTCGCATCAAGGCATCATCCCCCCAACCCTACGTGTCCCGAGAGGCACAAGCCGAACTGGAAAAGATGGAGGTCACACGATGAGCCAAGAAGGGCAACGCCACGCCGCTGAATTGGCACGGCTGGAAACACGCAGGAAAGACTTGGAAGAAGCCTTGATGCGGTTGGCGCGCGATGAAGCTGAAGCCCATGAAGTCGCCGAGTTGGCCCAAGAGGTTGAACAGCTCGAACAACAAGTCGATGCCGCCCGAATGGCGGCGAACATCCCCAAAATGACCGCAAAAAGGAGTGCAATCATGCCCACAGACATCCAAAAACAGGCCCTACCAGTGAAAAAAAGAGCGGAGAAACTGCTTGATGACCTAGCCAATTCACTGCAGCAGCCCGGCGAAACATTTGAGGCTGCTTACTCCCGCGCTCTTAATACCGAAATGGGCGTTATGATGTTGAAAACGCTGGATGATGCGACGGCGTTGGCTACCGGAAATCCGACAGAATTTGACCTCGAAAAAGCTCGCACTGCGCTTCAATAATCCCGTCTATTATTATTGCGCAATTCGTCGAATTTAACCTTTTGTTAAGTGGCTTTTGAGCACTCGCGATGAAACGTTGGAATACAGACGGACTTTGATTTGAGACACTCCTTTTCATGGACGCCCCATCATGGGGCTCCACCACCTAATTGAAAAGGAACAGACCCCATGCATACAGATACTTCACAATACGACGCCCAGGGCGACGACAATATCCAAGACCTTGTGCGTATTGATATTATTCTACCACGGAGTTGTCTCGAAAACCATATAGTGGAAAGGCTGCGCAGTGCTGGCAATCACAGCGAAGAAGAGCTTCGCATGATAGGGCTAGTCGAGCATTTAGTTGAACGACACGGGCATCTCTACAGAGGGGACCTATTATACCCCTTGCACTATAGCATGGACTGCGAAGGCGAATTTGAGGAGCTTCCGCTTAAGGTCCTCCATGAAGCGGTTCAGGAGCTGATTGAAGTATATTCGCGTCCTTACGTGCCGGAGGTCGCAGCATGACCGACTTGGTGATTACAAAAGTCGTCGGTTTGAAAAAATGCCGAGAGTAAAGGCATTCCCTCGGCTGTTACTCTGGTCTTGGCCAGGAATGACGTTCCTGAAATCAACTTGATTGATTGATGAGTCTCAATCCGAGTGGTTGCACCCACTTGGACCACAATACGCTTAGACGGCGCAGCAGGTCCCGCCTGCTGCGTCGTTTCTCACCAAAAGTATCGACAGCAACCAATAAAACGGTGCCTGCTACAGTGCTTGCACAGTTCCGCACTGAGAGGTGCCTGTAAAATCAGTCACTTAACGGAACTACCCCACTGATTGAATACTAGTTGGTTACATAGAATTCACTCATCAGCATCAGCATCAGCATCAGCATCAGCATCAGCATCAGCATCAGCATCAGCATCAGCATCAGATGCGGGCTTCTGAATGAGCTCAATTGCAACAGGAATACCGAACTCTTCGAGCCGCCTAACCGAGGCTTGGAGGCTTACCTTAGAGAAGAAAGGCAACCCCAGACTTCCGTCTTTGTAAGGTTTCCTCATGATACCGTATACCACCTTGAAATTAGATCGCGTTGGCTTTTGAGAGGCCATTGGAAGCAGCGTTTCGAAGGCGGTCCCACCAGCCTTCTTATCGCTCTCTTTTTTAACAATGCGTCGCAGGTTTACTCTAAAGTCATGATCAGAAATAAACGCTTCAGCACTTACGATGCCTTGGTTCCAAAGATGGCTTATGGATCCTGAGGAATGCCCATCTTTTAGGTGGATGAATTCGCTTTCTGCCGAGAAGAAATCGCAAGGCTCCAAGTTTCCATAGCGAACACCCTTGGGGTTAATCTTTTGCTGATCCAACATAAGAAGGTCGTCTCGGCTATTGACCAGATCGGCAATCAAGGCGCGCTCGTTCAAACAGGTTGTTGCACCAACAATTTCGACTTTCTCAAGCGCGTCATATGCTTCGTCGACTTCGGTCTTGAAATCTTCATCCACACGGTACCATTCGCCTGCAAAAAGCACGTAGTACTTCCGGTCCTCACCCTCACCCAGAGAAGTCTCAAAAATAAAGCAGTCATAGACTTTCCACTTTTGGTCGAACTTTTCGTCATTGTCCTTCTTTGCAGAAATATAGTGCTTTTCCTTGAGCTCGATTACCTCTCCTTCGAAGTCGCACCTTTCAAGTTCCGCCACATAGTCTTCAATTGAAAGGCTTTCAAAATTTGCACCTTGGCCACCAAAGCCATTGTAGTGGAGCTGGTTTCCCTCAGTATAATCTACGATCTCTGGTGGCGACATATGAAGGTCTGCATTCTCCCCAGCCCTCATTTTAGTCACAGCTTCAAAAAGTTTGGTATCCAGTTGCAGAACAACGTCCTTTTCGGACACGATCTGCATACGATCAACCCAAGAAAAATCGTCTTTATAGTCCTCGCGAAGATACATCGCGAGAACCCGATCGCAGAGTGCTTGAATATCTCCCGGCTGATCCTTTGAGATGATCTTTAGCGCGTCTTTGCCTGCAACAAACTGAGCAAAGTCAGCGTCTTTGGGTGTTCCTGCAGCAACCCTAGCTAAGTCACGGTACATATCCACCCCGAAGGCTTGAAGATCGCTATCTTTACTAGTTTGAACCCGCTTTTGGACCGTCACAGCATCGGGCGTGGCCGTATCCAAGCTCCGCAGATGTTCACGCGAAACTGAGTTTAGAGTAACCTTCAATCCAAATTGTCTAACGAAGGCGTCATCGTTCAAGGCGATATGTACATGGCCGAAACAAATTGCCAATGTTCTCACACCACTTGGCACAAAAATTACTGCACCAGCCCCACTTGCAAATATATCGTCGGGGAGGTCCGGGCTTTGAGTGCTGAGGAATTCTTTCCATCCCGGTGGGTTATTGTAGATTTGGCCAATGTAGAGCGTGGCACCTTCAATCCCTGCCCAAGGTCGTGTCTCGAGTTCTCTGGCTTCACCAGGAGCAAAGCTTGGTCCAAAAGAAGTTTCAGGAGTGCGACCGGGACGCAGTAGGCGTAGGTTGAAATGGTAATGCTTTGTCTTTGGCATCAATGAAACTCCTAAAAATTAGAAAGTTATCCAGGCTGGCCGAAAATACAACGGATGATTGTAGAGTTGAGCAATAGGCATATAGATTCAGGTGGATTCAAACCTGAAATTTGAATCTGTTGTTGTGGCTTGCCTCGGGCGCGACCCTAACAGAAAGTTCGCCGCTTCTACCGACTTGCAGCCTATAGGAATTGGTCTTGGCGGGCATTCGGAACTCATGTAGCGTTGTGTAGAATTCGATATTGAAAGCAACAACATGACTGCCGAACATCACCGCCACCTCGCAATGAAGTCCGTTGAAGCAATTTCGACCTGGAAAGCTTGCTGGCCAGTTTGGGAAGTAGAAATTTTGGGCCGAACCAACGGCTTGTCCGACGCGAAGAAAATTCACGAGCTGGGTGATCATTTAAGAGACGTGTTCTTCGCAACAAATACTGGCAACCGTGATCAAGGATCGCTCTCAGGTGGTGGGGCGGGTTGGGAATCTCTCGTCACTTGGTACCTTAACTTGGTGCTATCGGGAACAAACGCTGTCGCAATGAGGCAATCTAAGGCTGTCGTGCCGCGTACTTTACTGGACGCAACAACCATTAGCTATGGCAATAATCAGACAAACACCGAGTCTGATGTGTGTGTTGTAGTCTACCCCAATGATTTTAATTTCCCCGCCACGGATAGAGATTTCGCTAAGAACTTAGACTTGGAAATCGCAAAACGGATCGCAAGTATTGAGTTAGGAATTATTCAGTGCAAGACCAATTGGAACGATAATGCTCAAATACCTATGCTTTGGGACATGGTGTATCGAGCCAGTTTCGGTTCAGCGACAGGAATTCATATTGGAAAAAATGGGTACAATGTCAGTAACCTGAAACGTTTCACTTATTCCTTTGTGACCGTCCCATCGCAAAAAGGGCCCAAAATGCCAAACAAACCAACACAGATGGCAGTTAAGCGGGTGAACAATCTAACTGGCGGTAACTATTGGGGGATGGCGACCAAAAATGGAGTGGCCCTATCTGCCTCTGAAATTTTTGACCGAAACTTTAGTAGTGCTTTCTCAAAGAACATCCGTGCAAGTATTCAGGATGCAATTGACGGAAAAATCGGCTTGTTCAGCTAACACCTAGATTGCTGCCTCAATTATTTCCCTAAAGTGGCGTCCAACTGCTTCCGCCAAACCTACAGGAACCGCATTCCCAATTTGGGTATACTTTGGGGCTTCCCTGTCAAAAACGCCTTCTCTAGGATTACCAGCCCTGCGTAGTCCGCCAGTAGTTCGTTTCCCTGCAAACTGGTACCAGTCCGGAAATAATTGCAATCTGGCCCATTCCCTAACAGTCAAAGCTCTTGGCTGCGAAAAATGAACATAGTCATCGGCCAATGAAGTCGCTGTAATGTTGGGTTCTGTGTTGCCCCACCTTTCACGAAGAACACGCTGGGAGAACTTTTTTGTTTGATATTGCTCAGGAATTTCACCGTTATTGTCGATCATGTACTGAAACTTAGCAACAATGCTCGGCCTGTGCTTGCTGTACTCTTGCTCGGTCAACTTCACGCGGGTTGACCCAAACCACTTTGGCGCAGTCCGAAGGTGTTTTTGAATTTCAGTCGTTGGTGAAGTCGCGTACTTGGTTGACACAAACGGACCCTTTTCGAAGTTCCCCTTTTGCAAAATTTCATTCACATTATCATCGATCAAATCGCTAAGAAGATCGACAAGATCAGGGAACCCACGAGTTGCCGGGGGTAGAAAGCCACATTTTACGGCGTCGTCTGGGTGTGCATCCGGATCAACCAGTCCAGATGCATTGAGCATGTCTTTACGAATACCGACAAGTAAAACTCTTGGTCTGTTCTGGGGCACCCCATAGTCTTTTGCTTTCACCAACGAATAACGGACTTCATATCCCGGTATCGAACGGAACTCCGAGAGAACATCAGGGAAAATTTTCTCCCCTTCAGCTTTGGTCCATTTTGCGTTCAACAAGCCCTGAACATTCTCGAAGAGAAAAATTCGTGGTCGAAGTCGCCGGATAACGTGGGCCATTCGAACAAAAAGGTGGTTTGATGGGAGATCCGCTTTATCAACCGAGTATGAGCGACGAATACCTATTCCAGAGAAGCCTTGGCAAGGCGGTCCACCGGCAAGCACGTCTAAGTTAGAGCCAGCTCCACTTTTTACTGATGCTCCTTTATCAAATTCTAACGAAAGCTCTGGTAAATTGCCTAAGTCTGCCACCATTTGGTCAAGGCGTTTGCCTCTAAGGTCATTCGCATCGTTGCAACGAAGGTCAGCATTGTCGGAGAACCCTAGGCCGCCTAGTGAGTGCTTGCGGTTTTTCAGATACGTAGACATGGCGTCAGTGTTTAGCTCATTCACAAACACCGGTACAAAATCAGCATTTTCAAAACCTAAAGACAGCCCTCCACATCCCGCAAACATGTCGACCATGTACATCGGCTTAGTCGATCGATGTTCCTTGCCTGGAATTGAGTTTTCTTGAGGTGGAAGTGCTGTCTCTAACATGTCCAGAATATCTAACTGTTTGGTTTCCGGACGAGCATATCTAGATTTCCTCACCATTGAAACGACCAAATCTGCCCTAAACTGGAGAGAATCCGGCAAAATCAAGCTAGCGGGTGACATCCAAATGCAATTTTCTGTGTTTATACTGTGCTCAACGAATGCCACACACTTACTGATCGCCAGATCCGCACATAAGATGCTGATTTTATTGTAAAAAATGGTGCCCCCACACGGACTCGAACCGCGGACCTACTGATTACAAATCAGTTGCTCTACCAGCTGAGCTATAGGGGCACTGGGGACCATTTAGAGGGTCAGGCTTTGGGGTGCAAGTCAAAATCTAGCATGATGTGCGCTTGTTTTATGACCTGTGCCGAAGAGCCGTCTATGGCGATCTCGACGAGGTCTGTTTCCGTGGTGTCCGGACCTTCGAGAGCGGCAAACTGGCTGTCGAGCAAAGTGGGTGGCATATAGTGGTTCGCACGGGCCGACATACGCGCGTAGATCATATCACGATCGCCTGTGAGCAACACAAACCGGCATCCCCCCGTCTGTTCGCGCAACAAATCGCGGTAGGCGCGTTTGAGGGCGGAACAACTGACCACAGCCCCCCCTGCCCCGTTCGCTTTCTCCACGGCGGAACTGGCAAGGCGACGCAGCCACGGCCAACGCATCTCATCGGTCAGTGGCCGGCCTGCGGCCATCGCGGCAACGTTCTCGGCGGGATGATACTCGTCGCCCTCAAGAAACGGATAGCCACAGGTCTCGGCCAGAGCCTTGGCCACGGTGGATTTACCGCATCCGGAGACGCCCGCAACGATGATAATGTCGAGTTTCGGCATGGGGGTCCCTATGTCAGATCAGAGGCGCTTTCGGAGCGCGCCATCAATATAACCGCAATCAGACCCACGGCGACCACCAAAAGGGCGGCAGGAGAGGCTTGTTCAAGCTGTTCGAGAGAGGCCTTTTCATGCACGCGGGTGGCAAGCGTGTTGTAGTTGAACGGGCGCAGCAAAAGCGTTGCGGGCAGCTCTTTGACGCAGTCCACAAACACGAGCAAAAGGGCGGTGCCGACCGAGCCACGGATGAGCGGGACATAGACGCGGCGCAACGTCCCCGACAGGCTTTGCCCGAGGGATCGCGCGGCCATCGGCAACGAGGGTGCGACACGGCCCATCGCGGCGTCTGCGGCCCCTTGGGCAATCGCAAAAAATCGCACGACATAGGCGAGGATGATGGCAAAGGACGAACCCGTCAGCAGCAACCCGATATCACGGCCCGTCAGGCGCTCCCAAGTGTCGGCAATGATGTGGTCCAACCCCGCCATCGGGATCAGGATGCCGATCCCGAGCACAGCCCCCGGAGCGGCATAGCCAAGCGTGGTGAAGGGCAAGAGCAGCTTGGGCAGCTTGCGCCCCGTGAGGCGCACTCCGTAAACCATGAACAGGGCGGCGGTGACGGTAATAATGGCGGCGAGCCCCGCAACGGTGAGGGTATTTTTAAGCGCCACGAGCAGGCCGGGAGCGGCCCATTGCTCCGGCTCGCCCATCGCGTGAACGCCAATGACCCCCATCGGCAGGACAAACCCCACAAGGAACGGAACGGCACAAAACCCGAGCGCAATCACCCCGCGCAGGCCCGTGAGACGGATCGGCGTAATGGGCCGCGGATGGCGTGCGCCCGCATGAAACCGAGCTTTGCCACGCGAGGACTTTTCAAGCGCCACGAGCAAGAACACCACGAGCAGCACCACAGAGGCGATCTGTGCCGCCCCGCCCGCATTGCCGCCCTCAAGCCATGTTGAAAAGATACCCGTGGTCAGGGTTTGCACGGCAAAATAGGACACCGTGCCGTAATCGGACACGGTTTCCATCATCACAATCGCGGTGCCGGCGGCAATGGCGGGGCGCGTCATCGGCAGACCCACACGCCAGAACCGCGCGAAGGGACCCGCCCCCAAGGCGCGGGCCGTTTCATAGACCGAGCCGGATTGTTCACGAAACGCCGAACGGGCCATCAAAAACACATAGGGGGTCAACGCGGCGGCCAGAACGATGATCGCGGACCCGATCGAACGGATTTCGGGGAAATAATAATCGCGTGACGATTGCCACCCGAACAGGCTGCGCATCGCGGTCTGCACCGGCCCTGCGTATTCAAAGAAATCGACCAGAGCATAAGCCCCGACATAGGCAGGAATCGCCAAGGGCAACAACAACAGCCACTCCATCACACGGCTGAGTGGAAAACGGTACATGGTCACAAGCCACGCAGCGCCCGTCCCGACACAGGCGGCCAAAAACGCCACACCGAGCGTCAAAACGGCCGTTGTCCCGACATAGCGCGGCAGGGTCGTGGACAGCAGGTGCGGCCAGATATTATCGGTCGGATGCAGGGCAATCCACACCACGGCGATCAGCGGCATCAAGACCACGGCAGCAATCACCACCGCGCCCACCGACCACGGCTCCGCGCGGCGCACACGGCGCAGTTTGGGGGCGGTTTTGGCCGCCGTTCGAGCGGCCCCGGCCTGTAATTGAGTGATTTGGTCAGTCATTTCGCCCCACCGCATACGCGAAACATGTTTCCCTGTCCACAAAAGTGCATATGATGAGGGGATTAAAGCATTTTCGTTACGCTTTAAATTGGTCTTTTCGACGCTTGGTCGGGGAACGGAACGGGTGGGCTGTCCATGATCATTTCCATGCATATCGGTGCGCATTGCACCGCGAGCAATGCGCTTATGCGCGGCTTGCTCAAAAACAAGGGGCGGCTTTCCGAACATGGCGTCGTGATCCCCGGCCCTGCGCGCTACCGCGAGATCCTTCCCGAGGTGATGAAAAAAGTCAAAGGGGCGCCCGCGTCCGCCGAAACCCAGGAGATGATCCTCGACCAGATCACCGAGGCCGAAAACTGCACCCGCCTGGTCATGAGCCATGAGGATATCATTTGCATGCCTCAGGGTATTTTTGCGGATGGCAAACTCTATGCCAAGGCAGAGTTCCGCCTCCCGTGGCTGCGCAATGTATTTGCGGGCCACCAGATGGAATTCGTCCTCGGCCTGCGCAATCCTGCGAGTTTTATTCCCGCGGCCTTTGCCCAAGGGGGCGGAAAACACAGCTATGCCACCTTTATCGGCGACGCCGATCCCGATCATCTGCGGTGGTCCCGTCTCATCACGACCATGCGCCAGACCTGCCCTGACGTCCCGATAAAGGTCTACGCCTTTGAGGACACCCCTGTGATCTGGGGGCGGTTGATCCGTGAGGTCGCGGGGGTCAAGGGCGCGGTGCCATTGGCCGGCGCCCTCGACATGATCGCGACCTTGATGAAGCCGGAGGGTATCACGCGGCTGCGCTCTTATCTCGAAACCCACAAGCCCAAGAACGAGGTGCAGTTCCAACGCATTCTCGGGGCGTTTCTGGACAAATACGCCGACCCCGCGTTGATGGAAGACGAGATTGACCTGCCCGGATGGGATGAGGCGCTGATTGAACGGCTGACCGCCACCTATGAGGACGACCTCTATCTGATCGAGGGCATGCGCGGCGTGACGTTCATCAGCTAAGGCGGGGGTTAATCGCGCTCTGGAAGATGCGCACGGATCAGCCCGTCGAGGCCGCCGCCAACCTGACCTTCGGGATGGGCCTGTATCCACTGCGCCACACGGCACCCTGCCCGACCGTAGGCCGAAAAATCTTGGAGCGAGTTGGCCTGCAGCCATTCGCGGCTTGTCACTGGCAACACGTCATCGCCCGCCTCACAGGTGTCGGGGTTGAGGTCAAAACGGCTGTCGCGGGACACGTAAACCGAAATGCCCTCGTCCACCCATGCGGGAAACCCCGCCTGTAGCTTGGCGCCCAATTGTTTATGCAGGGTGGAATGGACCAACTCGTGGGCGATGATATCGATGTCATGGCCGTGTGGTGACAGATAGAACAACAAGGACCCGTAGGTCATCGCCAAGGGATCAATATCGCCCATCATTTTGTGACAGGTCTCGGTGTAGCACACCAGAATACGTGGACGGTGAACCGCACCGAAAGCGGCCTCGACGCGGGCTTCGGCCACCGCAAGACGGCGCACCAGTTCGGGCGCCATCATCGGATCGTCCGTCTCGGAATACAGTCCCTCGGCCACTTTGACGAAGCCGAAACAGGCCGGACAGGCGGCGGCCAATGCAGGCGTAAACCCCAAGGCAACAAGCCCGACCCCCAAACCGAGGACCAAGGCGAGGAGCGACAAGAGCACACGCCGTGCGACCCGCCGCGTCATGTGTTATGCCTGCCCGAACGCACCGCAACCAATCGCGCCACTGACCCCTTAGGTCATGCCCAAGGCTTCTTTGTACATTTCCAGAACGGCCTCTTGTTCGGCGATCTCGTCGGAGGACTTTTTACGCAGGGCAATAAGGGTGCGCAGGGCTTTGGTGTCGTAGCCGCGGCCTTTTGCTTCGGCCATCACTTCTTTTTGTTGGTCAGCGATGTCCTTTTTCTCCATTTCGAGACGCTCATAGCGTTCGACAAAAGAGCGCAGTTCGTCGGCGGTCACACGGTAAGTCGCGTCGGCGCCTGAAGTGGTGTCGTCCATCATGCCAGAGACCCTTTTTATCTGGATTGCATCAGGCCCGTTTCCTATCGCGCACCCGCGACCAAGGCAAGCCCCGCACACGGCCCGAACCGCGCATCCACCGCAGACCGGATGCATCACGGATAACGCCGGCCGCACATGATTGCACCCCCGCCCGCAAGCGGATATGAGAGGCGCAGTTTTCATTGAGACGCGACAAAGGACGGTGACAGGTATGGCATGGATGGTTTGGATTGGCGCCCTTTTGACGCTCGCCGGTGTGGCCCTGTTGGTGTACTGCATCATGGCCGCCCTCAAAGCCAAAAAGCTTGGCGGAACAGATGACGACATCCGCGCCCGCCTGCAAAAAATTGTGCCACTCAACCTGTTGGCGTTGATGACCTCGGCGCTTGGCCTTGCTGCCGTGACCATCGGCATCATTCTGGGTTAACCCGGGCGATTGCCAACGCCACGATCCGCCGGTGCTCACTTGGCCTCACACCCCTGTGGCCGCCACGATCACCGGACATGTCCCCCCCCCACATCGTCTCGGCACCCGATCGCCCATCGCGGTGGGGATGGTGGCTGCACGGCAAATGTTGCCGGTTTGGCATCGAATTCGGCCGGTTTGGCCACATTGTTCCGCCTTGGTCAACGATGCGCCACATTCAACGCAAACATACTTTTTATTACCCGCAGAACGCCCTAGTTCTTCCTTGGAGCATTAACCATTTTGCGTCACCTTAGAGCAAGCGACCGGACACAGTCGCCCCGTTTACGCACCTGAATTACGCACCCAAGGAACACAGAGTTCACATGACTGGCGACACCGCGCATCCCGCTTTGGCCTCGGCCGATCTCGACGACATCTCCCGACTGCCCCGCAATGCGTGGTGTGCAGCTCTGGACGATACCGCCGAAGAGTTGGGCTATTTCGAACAATTGGGCCGCGATCATGCCTGTGCCTTTATCGAGGGCGGCGACACACTGTTGGTGGCGTTCGACCGTTATGAGCGCGCTGTTCAAACAACCGCAAACGGTTACCCCGAGGCCTTTAATCTCGCGCTCGATAACGGATGGTCGCACCTGTCCATTCTCGCCCATAACGGTCCGGCCGCCGCACCGTGGTTCCGCGCACAATCGGTCTACGACTATTTCGACCGCCTCGTGGATGACGGCTTTTTCGAAGAGTACGACCGCGTTGTCTTTTATGGCGCGGGATCGTGTGGCTACGCCGCAAGCGCCTTTAGCGTTGCGGCACCGGGGTCAACCGTCATCGCACTCTCCCCCCAGGCCACCCTGGACAGCCGCCTTGCCATATGGGACACCCGCTTTCCCTCGACACGGCGTGCGGATTTCACCTCGCGCTACGGGTTTGCCCCACATATGATCGAGGGCGCCGATGCGGCATGGGTGCTGTATGACCCCTACCAGACAACGGATGCCATGCACGCCGCCCTGTTCAATGCCCCGCATGTCACACGCCGCCCCGTGCCACACTTTGGTAACGATATCGAATCCCGCCTGATCGAGATGGACATCCTTGAACCGATCCTTGGACTGGCGATGACCGGCACGCTGACCTCTCCGGCCCTCACCCGCCTGCTGCGCGCACGGCGCGACAACAAGCCGTACTTGCGTCACCTGCTCGACGCGCTTGACGCCAAAGGCAACCCCAACCGCATCGTGACCCTGTGTCAGGCCGTCACGGCCAGATTCCAAAATGCGCCCCGTTTCCGAAAGGCCCTAAAAGAGGCGCAACATGCCATAAAGACCGCGCAAGACACCCCCGCCGACGCCGAAAACGCATAACCGCACCCCCACGCGCGACATTCGACACGCGGCATGGCCCCGCGACACGCTCTGCGCACATGGCGCACACTCCACATTTCACCCTCCGCACGGGTCTTTCATCTTTTGTTTGGGCTTTGTTAACCGACTCTGTCGCACATTAGGCCCAAGGAGACCTGATGATGACCGACAGCTATACTGCCCCCCACGAGACCACGGATGGTGACGCCAAAGCCGCCACGCCGCACCACACGGTGCCCCCCCGGACTGCGGCACCTGCGTTGACGGCGGTCGATGATCTCGCCGTGGTCCGCGCACAGATTGCGGCGCTTAAATCCCGCGAATCCGCGCTATGTGACGAAATCCGCACCTGTGCGACCGACACGGGCGGCGAACGTGTTGCCGGACTGAATGTCGACGCCATGATCGAGACGCGCCGCCCCCGACGCATCGACATGTCAAAACTGCCCGTTGAGATCATGAGCGACCCGAACATGTATCGCAGCGATCTGGCGACCCATGTGCTGATCTGGCCCAAAGCCCGCACACTGGCGGCGCCGGAAATCATGGCACATCCCGATACTCCGCACGATGACAGCACACAGGAGCCCCTGCGCAACCTGAGTGACGCCCACCTGTGTGAGGCCCAACCATATGAAACCGAAGACACCCGTGATGACATGCCCGATGAGGGTGCGGTCCATGACACCGGTCCGGACGCGCCCTGTGCGCCGCAGCCCCCCGTACACGCCGCAGCCGCCGAGGGCGACAGCCACGACAACCTTGCCCCACCAATTGAGGACGCATGTGAGGTTGAGACCAGTGAAGATGAGGTATGCGAGGACGTTCTGAGCGAGACGGACGCCGTTGACACCGCGCACGAACAGGCCCCGTCCGAGCCCCTGATCACGATCTCCGAGGAGCACGACCTGCGCAGCCCTGACACGTCAGCGCGGGATATTCCCCCCGCACAGAGCGACGATCATTTCGCCTTTGCGGCCCGCGGCGGAAACGACACCGCCGATGACCCCGCCAAAGACCCGACCTGTGACGAGATCACCAATATCTTTGCCCAGGAGCCGTCCAACGCGGCCTACGGCCCCGCGCCGGAGGACATCGATGACAGCTCCCCGTTCCTGTTGACCAAAGCCATTGCGCGCCTCACGGCCAAAACCACCACACCCCCGGCCCCCGCAAGCGAAAGCCCCGTCACCACACCCGACACAGCCGCCATATCGCACGCGGTCAAAGGGGCCATCATCGAGATTCTGGAACGCCCCGCGCCACGCGACCTGAAACCGACAGGGATCGCGGAACTCCAACCCCTTGCAGGGCTTCACAACGAACACGTTGCCGCCGTGCTGGCCGATGCACAGGCCCCGCTCGAAAGCGCCCCGATGGATTTCGAACTCGAAGAGGCCCATGCCCTCGAAGCCAGAGCTGACGCCTTGTTGGCGCGGGTCGATGCGGGTGAGGAGATCGACGATTTGCGCGCCCCCTCCGCCCCCAACCCCTACGGATTCGAGAGCACGGAAGACTACGGCAGCAATGTCGCGGCCTTTGCCTCGCGTCGCGCCGCAAACCGTGACGATTAACCCGACCCAATTCCGCCCGACCTGATCCAGAAGGAGACAGACCATGGACCTGAGCCAGTCCCCCGTCGACGAACTTGCGACCCTGCGCCGGAAAATCACCGAATTGCGCGTGCGTGAACGCATGTTGGAGGCCGCATTCTTGCAAACCCGTGACACCGGTGTGTTCTGCGGCTACCGCGCCAATGTCCGCATTGAGCGCAGTATGCAAGACGTCTTTGACATCACCAAACTGCCCGCCCGGATCCTCGATGATCCGCAATTCCAATCGACGCGGGTCGTGACCAAGGTCCGCGTAGAACCGCGTTTCGACGCGCCATTGCACCTGTCCCGCGACACCGCAAACGGGGCGCAAACCGCTCACACCACCGGCGCGGTGATTGACCATGATGCCCGCACCGCGCACCCGCGGCGGATTACCATTCAGTAAGGAGGGACCATAGGCCCATCTGACCCCCGGCGTTCAAACGGCGCATGAGCGCGCGCCCCACAGAAACCTGAGCGCGCGCGCCCCGCCGCAATATCCCCGTGTATTCTGGCGCTTATGGCGCGTCATGGACCCTCATAGACGTTGCGCAATTCCTGGGTGCGTTGGCGGGTCAGGTGGTCCAGACAGCTATATTCAATCAACGGCTGAATGCTTCCGCCCTCATATCGCGACGCCGCCGCAACACAGGCCGCATCACGATAGGGAATCCACGCCCGCTGCGCATCGCGCAACGCCATCGCCGCATCATTGCTCCACTCATAAGCCACGTCCAACGACCAGATATAGGTCGCATTCAAATCCTCATCAGCCGCGAGATAGGCCTCATAGGCACAATGGTTCATCTCGTATTGCGTCATCGCGGTCTCGCAGTCGACCTCTTGCGCCAACGCGGGTGCGGCACAAACCGCCGCGATCAAAATCAAAAAGTGACGCATGAGAACCTCCCCTAAGGTCAAAACAGACTGCACGAACCGTATCCCCACCCCACCACCCTGTCGAGTAATCTGACCCGTAATGTGGTGCGCGGTCCGCCGCTTACGGATAGGTTTTCGACCAAACGCTCAAATAAATGCCGCGCGGCCCCACTGGCGCTTTTCGTGCGAACACGGTAAGCGATAGCCATGACTGACATTCTCACGATCCGCAGCCCCGACGACTGGCACCTGCACTTGCGCGATGGCGCAATGCTGAACGCTGTCCTACCCGAAACCGCACGCCATTTCGCCCGTGCCATCATCATGCCGAACCTCGTTCCCCCTGTGGTCACGAGCGCCGATGCGAGCGCCTATCGCGAACGTATTCTGGCCGCCGCCCCCGGTGTCGGAACCTTCGAACCCCTGATGACGCTCTACCTCACCGAGGAAACAGATGCCGACGACGTGGCAAGCGCCCATGCGAGCGGATTGATCAAAGCGGTCAAACTCTACCCCGCCGGAGCCACCACCAATTCCGCCTCTGGTGTGAGCAATTTCGAAAACGTCCGCCCCGTGTTGGAAAAAATGGCCGAAATCGGCCTGCCCCTGTGCATCCACGGCGAGGTTGTGTCCCCCGAGGTCGATATTTTCGATCGCGAGAAGGTCTTTATCGAGACGGTTCTGGACCCGATCCGCCGCTCCACGCCCGGCTTGCGGGTGATCATGGAACATATCACCACCAAGGACGGCGTTGATTATGCCCGCTCTGGCGGCGACACACTTGGTGCAACCATCACCACGCACCACCTTGTGATCAACCGCAACCACATCCTCGTGGGCGGAATAAAACCCCACTATTATTGCCTGCCCGTGGCCAAGCGTGAACTCCACCGTCTGGCCTTGGTCGAGGCGGCAACCTCGGGCGACAGCACATTCTTTTTGGGGACTGATAGCGCCCCCCATCTGGATAATGCGAAAGAGACGGCCTGTGGCTGTGCGGGCTGTTTTACCGCGACCAACACCATGTCGATCCTCGCGGAAGTCTTTGAAAAAGAGGGAAAACTCGACAATCTTGAGGCCTTTACCTCGATAAACGGCCCGACGTTCTACCGGCTGCCGGTCAACGAGACGACGATCACCCTGACCAAAGGCGACCCCGTCCCCTACCCCGCCAAAATCGACACGCCGAACGGGCCACTGACCCTGTTCGATCCGCAAATGCCGCTTCATTGGAGCGTTGAGGCCTAAGGCCACACCCCAGACCACGATCAGACCAAGGACCACGCCATGATCCCCTCCTCCTTTCCCGATAGCACGGAAATTGCCCGCCTGACCGCACGGATGCTGCTTGAAATCGGCGCGGTCAACTTTCGCCCTGCGGACCCGTTCATCCTGGCTTCCGGCCTGCCGTCGCCCACCTATATCGACTGTCGCAAGCTGATCTCCTACCCGCGCATCCGGTCGACACTGATGGATTTCCTCGCCGTGGAAACCATGCGCGTGGCGGGGTTCGAGGCCTTTGACAACATCGCCGGCGGCGAAACCGCGGGCATTCCGTTTGCGGCCCTTGTGGCGGAGCGCATGGCGCTGCCGATGACCTATGTGCGCAAAAAGCCCAAAGGCTACGGCCGTGGCGCGCGGATCGAGGGCGATATGTCCGAGGGTCAGCGCGTGCTTCTGGTCGAGGATCTCACCACCGACGGCGGCTCCAAACTGTCCTTTGTCGATGCGATCCGCGACACGGGAGCCACCTGTGCGTGGACGGCTGTTATTTTCTATTACGGCATTTTCCCCGAAACCGAAAAGACGCTTGGCGATCACGGTGTCGGCCTGATTTCGCTCTGCACATGGTGGGACGTTCTGGCCGAAGCGAAGGCGCAAGGGGCGTTTGACGCGGCAACCTTGTCCGAGGTCGAAAGTTTTCTCAACGCGCCGCGCGAATGGCAAGAGGCAAACAAAAAAGCCTGAGCACAAAAGAATAGATCAAAAGAATGGCCGCGCTCAACCGAGTGCGGCTTTTCCATTTGGACGCTTGACCTTAGCGCATGTTTGCGGCCAAAGCGGCGAGTTATCCACAAAACATACATTTTGAAACCGCGCGCTTAGATCGTTAAGAAACCTCTACGCCGCGACACCTGCGAGTCGCGCAGTCATGGGATTTGGGGAACGATACGATGGACGATTACGCGGATATGGATCGGGGCGAACCAAGCCCGATGGACCAAGGCGCGCCCACACCCGCCCCAGACCAACTCCCCGCCGCCTCGCAAAAAAGCGCCGTGATTTCGTCCTATGAGGGCGCCGTGCCGCATAACATCGAGGCCGAACAACAGCTTCTCGGGGCGCTTTTGACCAACAACGAGGTCTACGACAAAATCGCCTCGATCATCACGAACGAACACTTTTTCGATCCGGTCCACCGCGACATTTTCGACAAGGCGGCCGAGCGGATTTCCAAAAACATGCTCGCCTCTCCCGTGACGCTCAAGGCGTATATGGAAGACCACGAGGGCCTGCGCGAGCTGGGCGGGCCGTCCTATCTGGCCAAACTCGCCGCCTCCGCCATTTCCACCTACGCCGTGCGCGACTATGCGCAGCTGATTTACGACCTGTTCTTGCGCCGCCAATTGATCGAGCTCGGCCATGAAATCGCAGGGGCGGCCAATTCGGGCAGCGACACCCGCGACCCCACCGAACAGATCATCGCCGCCGAGGCCCGCCTGTATTCCCTCGCCGAACAGGGCAAGAGCGACACAGGGTTCCAATCCTTTCTATCCGCGGTCACCGAGGCCGTTCTGTCGGCCAATACCGCCTATGAGCGCGGGGGCGGCATGGCGGGCATTGCCACGCAACTTGCTGATCTCGATAAGAAAATGGGCGGGCTGCACAAATCCGACCTGATCATTTTGGCGGGTCGTCCGTCGATGGGGAAAACATCGCTTGCGACCAACATCGCCTACAACGTGGCCAAAAACTACAAAAAGGGTACATTGCACGATGGATCCATCGGTGCCGTCGAGGGCGGTGTTGTGGGGTTCTATTCGCTCGAGATGAGCGCCGAGCAATTGGCCGCACGTATTCTGGCCGAAGCCTCCGAAATTTCGTCGCACAAAATCCGTCAAGGGGACATGACCGAGGACGAGTTCCGCCGGTTTGTCGACGCCGCCAAGACGCTTGAGTCCTGTCCGCTTTATATCGACGACACGCCCGCCTTGCCGATTTCGCAACTGGCCGCGCGGGCGCGTCGTTTGCAGCGCACCCACGGGCTTGATGTGTTGATCGTCGACTATCTGCAACTGGTGCGCGGCTCGCCAAGCACCCAGGGCAACCGCGTGCAGGAAATCGGCGAAATCTCGATGGGCCTCAAAGCCATCGCCAAGGAACTCAATGTGCCTGTGATTGCCCTGTCGCAGCTGTCGCGTATGGTGGAAAGTCGTGAGGACAAACGCCCGCAACTCTCGGACCTGCGCGAATCCGGCTCGATCGAACAAGACGCCGATGTGGTGATGTTCGTGTTCCGCGAGGAATACTATGTCGAACGTGAAAAGCCCTCCGACGACGATCCCAACTTTGCCGAATGGCAGGATAAAATGAACCGCCTTTACGGCAAGGCCGAGGTCATTCTGGGCAAGCAACGTCACGGCCCGATTGGTTCGGTTGGTCTCAGTTTCGAGGCGGAGTTCACCCGTTTCGGCAACCTCGCACAGCCGTGGCAGGAACGCCCCGACGAGTATTAAGGACACACGCCCCGTCGCGGCGGCCAGGGCACCCACAATTTTGCCTTGCGTCACGCGGTGCGCGGCGTCAAAACACAACGTCATGGGTACATCTGTTTTACATATCGATCTGAATGCGTTGCGCGACAACTGGCGTGCGCTTGACGCGCTATCGGCGCCACACGTGGAAACCGCCGCCGTGGTCAAGGCCAACGGCTATGGCACAGGGGCGGCCAAAGCGGCGCGGGCCTTGCAAAAGGCGGGTGCAAAGACGTTTTTTGTCGCAGCCGTCGAAGAGGGCGTGACCCTGCGCGAGGCGCTTGGCCCCTCTCCCGAGATTTGCGTCTTTGGCGGGCATATGTCGGGCGACACCGACATGATCGCCGATATGCATCTCACCCCGATGCTCAATTCGCTCGAACAGACCACCCGCCATTTCGAGGCACTTCCGGGCCATCCGTTCGGTATCCAGCTTGACAGCGGAATGAACCGTCTGGGCATGGAACCGGTCGAATGGAACGCCATAAAAGAGGTCGTCATGCAGGCCGGTCCGCGTTTGGTGATGAGCCATCTGGCCTGTGCCGACGAACCGGACCACCCCATGAACGCACAGCAACTGGCGTGTTTCAAAGAGATGACAGACGGGCTTGACGTGCGCCGTGCGCTCTCGGCCACGGGCGGCATTCTGCTTGGCCCTGACTATCATTTCGACCTCGTACGTCCCGGGATCGGTCTTTACGGCGGGTTGCCGTTCGAGGACGCCAAATCCGTGGTCCGCGTCGAATGCCCCGTGATTCAGGTGCGCGATGTGGCCGCGGGCGAAACCGTGGGCTACGGCAACACATGGAGCGCCGAGCGCCCGTCGCGGGTCGCAACCATTTCAGCGGGCTACGCGGACGGTATTTTGCGCGCCATCTCCAACAATGCGGTGCTGTTTGACGGCGATACCCCCTGCCCGCTTGTCGGGCGGGTGTCGATGGATCTCATCACCGTGGATGTCACGCATCTGCCGCACCCGCCGCGGGCATTGGACCTTATTTGTGCGCACCAAACGGTGGACGAGTTGGCGCAAAATGCGGGGACCATCGGCTACGAAATCCTGACCTCGTTGGGCGGACGGTACACAAGGCGCTACACCGGATGAGCCGTCGCCTGATCACACGGCCCCTGGCCGGGCTGGGGGCTTCCGTTCTGGGGGCTTTGGCGTTGATCGGGCGGGTGACGATATTCACGCTGTCGGCCCTTCGCCACATGGTGACACCGCCGTTTTACACCCGCGAATTTCTCAATGCGCTGCTGCATGTCGGCTATCTGTCCTTGCCCGTTGTGGGGCTGACGGCGTTTTTCACAGGGGGCGCACTGGCCTTGCAAATCTACGCCGGTGGATCACGGTTCTCCGCCGAAGCCGTGGTGCCGCAAATCGTCGCCATCGGCATGGTGCGTGAACTTGGCCCCGTCTTGGTCGGCCTCATGGTCGCGGCCCGTGTAACGGCCTCGGTCGCGGCCGAGATTGCCACCATGAAAGTCACCGAACAGATCGACGCGCTTGTGACGCTTTCCACCCACCCGATGAAATACCTCACTGCACCGCGTGTTTTGGCGGGGTTGCTGACGGTGCCGGTTCTTGTCGGTGTTGGCGATATCATCGGCATTTTTGGCGGGTGGCTCGTCGCCACCAAATCGCTCGACTTCAACGCCGTGACCTATTTGCGCAACACCGTGGATTTCCTCGAGATGCCCGACATCGTATCCTCGCTCGTCAAAGGCTCGGTGTTCGGCGGCATCGCCACCCTGATGGGGTGCTATTTCGGCATGGAATCGGGACGCGGCGCGCAGGGCGTGGGCCAAGCGACAAAATCATCCGTCGTGGCCGCGGCCATTTTGATCCTCGCGGCAAACTTCCTTCTGACACAGGCATTCTTTTCCGTATGATCCAGTTAGAGAACGTCCATAAATCCTTTGGGTCCAAACAGATCCTGCGCGGTATCGATCTGTCGGTGACCAGGGGAAAAAGCCTTGTCATCATTGGGGGATCTGGCACGGGCAAATCCGTGACGCTCAAATGCGTGCTTGGTTTGGTCCAACCCGATCGGGGGATGATCCGCGTCAACGGTGAGGATGTGACCACGACCGGCGACCGCGATGCATTTCTGGCGCGGTTCGGGATGTTGTTTCAGGGTGCCGCCCTGTTCGACAGTATGCCCGTGTGGCAAAACGTGGCCTTTCGCCTGTTGCGCGGATCGCTCAAACGCCCCAAGGCCGAAGCCAAAGACATCGCGGTGGAAAAACTGCGCCGCGTAGGCCTCACCCCCGATGTCGCAGACCTCTATCCGGCGGAATTGTCGGGGGGGATGCAAAAACGTGTGGGCCTCGCACGCGCCATTGCCACCGACCCCGAAATCATCTTTTTCGACGAGCCAACCACGGGCCTCGACCCGATCATGGCGGGCGTGATCAATGATTTGATCCGTGAAATCGTCGTGGAAATGGGCGCCACAGCGATGACCATCACCCACGACATGACCTCCGTGCGTGCCATTGCCGATCAGGTGGCGATGCTGCACGCGGGTAAAATCCGGTGGTCCGGCCCCGTGGGCGACATGGATAGCGCGGGCGATCCCTACCTGCACCAATTCATCACCGGCTCTCCCGACGGACCGATAGAAACGGTTCGCTAACGCGCCCGACCTGTCGGATGCCACCCCAGTGTTTCCGTTGCGGCAACAAAAGCCGGAAACAGCCGGAACCATTGCCGCAACAACCGGAAAAATCCGGATTAAAGCATTGATTTTTTGGAGATTCGCGGCAAAATTAACCCTGTTTGTATTTTTGGGGTAACGATAATGTCCGACGCACAACAGGGCGGCGGCCGGGAAACTGGCCCGCTGTTACAACACATTTTCCAAACCATAACCATGTGGGTTCTGATCGGCGCAACCGTGGCCGTTTGGGCCACCGTGATCGCATCCGCCACCGGCATCTGGCCATGGCTCGGCCTTGATATGCGGTTTGGCACCGGTGACTCAATCGACGCCGGTGCCTATGTGCAAACGGGTGTTGCCGTGTTGTTGACCGCGCTATGCACCTACCTGCCGAGCGTCACGCGGATGCTGTCCCTTGAACGCTCGCACCGGACGTTTTCGGTAACGATGGATGATGTGGTCCGCGCCTATCAGGTGAGCCACCAATCCGACCGCGCGCGCGTCTTTGCCCTGTCGTCTGAATTTGACGCGGTGCGCGAACGGCTTTTGCATATGCGCGACCACCCCGACCTGTCGCGTCTGGAACCTGAAGTGTTGGAACTTGCCGCCCAGATGTCGCACACCACCCGCGATTTTGCCGACATCTATTCCGACGTGCGCATCGAGCGGGCCAAGGCGTTTCTCAAAGAGCGCCAACACGAATTGAATGCGTTCCAGGAAAAGCTCACGATGGCCCTCGCCGTCACAGAGGAATTGCGCCGGTGGCAAAACGATGTCGAAGCCTCCGAACGCGAGGCCAACCGCCAGATGGACGTGTTGGAAAAGGATCTGCGCGCGATCCTGCCCTCTTTGGGGTATGAGCTGGATGACCCCATCCCGCTTGTCGATGACGATCATAAGGTTGTGCCGTTGCAGGGCGGCGCGGGCAGTTCGAAAGAGCGCCCGAACTAAAATGTGGTACGGCGCAGGCAGATCACACTCCGCCGCAAAGCCGTACAGACATTGAACTCTGCACTTGAACTGGCGAGGCGCGGGAGGCATCTGGGAGGAATGTCACCATTGCGTCTCGCCAACTTGTCCCTGCTGATCGTGTTCCCCGTTGCGTGGTGCGCCCCGTTGATGCGGGCGGGCCTGTTGCCGCTGTTTGGCCTCTCGGAGATCTCGGTTCTGTCGGGCATCACAAGCCTCTGGCGCACCGACATCGGCCTTGCGCTGATCGTCGTCCTCTTTGCCATTCTCGCCCCCCTTGCCAAGGTTCTCACCCTTGAGGGGATGTTGTCGGGTCGCATGCCTGCACGCCTCAAACCGTGGCTGTTTCATCTGGGGCGTCTGGCGATGGCGGATGTGTTTTTGATCGCGATTTATATCACGGTGGCCAAAGGCATCGGCGTTGGCCGCCTTGAGGTGGCGTGGGGCTTGTACCTGTTCACCGCCTGCGTTCTGGCCTCTTTGGCATTGAGCATGGCAAGCGGGGACAAGCGGGCTTGAAGCGGGGCGACTTGCGCGGGTAGAACAGCGGGACCGAACAATGCCGCCCAACGATGCCGTCCAACGATCCGCGCACAGCCACAGGAGCCGACATGGCCAAAGCCCAAAAGAATTACGTGTGCAACAAATGCGCTGCCGTGACGACAAAATGGTCGGGACGCTGTGATGAATGCGGCGAATGGAACACCATCGCCGAGGAAAAACCGCTGTCAACGTCTGGCCCGACCAAGAAAAGTCTGGGCGGGATGCGGGGCAAGCCCGTGGCGCTGTCCGATCTGTCCACCAAAGACGCGCCCCCCCCGCGCACCTCATCGGGCATCACCGAGTTGGACCGCGTGTTGGGCGGCGGTCTGGTCCCTGCGTCGGCCATTCTGGTGGGCGGCGATCCGGGCATTGGAAAATCAACGCTGTTGCTGCAAGCCGCTGCGCAATTTGCCGCCGAAGGGCTTAAGGTCATCTATGTCTCGGGCGAGGAATCCGCAGCCCAGGTGCGGATGCGGGCGCAGCGCCTCGGCCTTGGCAAGGCCCCCGTCAAACTGGCCGCCGAAACCAACCTGCGCGATATTCTGACCACGATTGAGGCCCAGGAACCCGATCTGGTGATTATCGATTCCATCCAGACCATGTGGGCCGACAATGTGGAAAGTGCGCCCGGATCGGTGTCACAGGTCCGCGCCGCCGCCCACGAGTTGACGACATTTGCCAAAACGCGCGGCGTCTCCGTGATCCTTGTCGGCCACGTCACCAAAGACGGGCAACTCGCAGGGCCGCGCGTGGTCGAACACATGGTCGATACCGTTCTCTATTTCGAGGGCGAGCGCGGGCACCATTTCCGCCTGTTACGGGCGGTCAAGAACCGGTTTGGCCCCTCTAACGAGATCGGCGTGTTCGAGATGACGGGCGACGGGCTGCGCGAGGTGAAAAACCCCTCTGCGCTGTTCTTGTCCGAGCGCGATGAACCTGCCCCCGGATCGGTGGTCTTTGCGGGCATCGAAGGCACGCGCCCCGTATTGGTCGAATTTCAGGCCCTCGTCGCCCCCTCGCCCCACGCCCAGGCCCGCCGCACGGTGGTGGGATGGGACGGCAGCCGTCTGGCGATGATCCTCGCCGTCTTGGAAAGCCGCTGTTCGATTCCCTTTGCGGGGCTGGATGTCTACCTCAACGTTGCCGGCGGCATGAAAGTGTCCGAACCCGCCGCCGATCTGGCCGTGGCCGCCGCCCTGTTGTCCGCCCGCGAAGACGTCGCGGTGCCAAAAGATTGTGTGGTTTTCGGGGAACTGTCCCTCTCGGGCAGTCTACGCCCCGTAAACCAGACCGAAAACAGGTTGAAAGAAGCGAAAAAACTTGGTTTTTCATCGGCCATCGTCCCTGCGCGCTCGAAAGCCGCGCAGAAAAGCGGTATGACGCTTCGGGAAATGTCCGATCTGGTCAATTTCGTTGGTGAAGTGTTCGGCGCGGGTTAAACCGCACCGGTGTGATTATGCGACGCAATACGCGCCGCCAAAAGACCGCCCCCCCGTGGGGCCAAATAAGGAACGGGACGGCATGGAAGGCTTTACACTCATCGACGGGATCGTCGCGCTTGTGATCATCGTATCCGCGCTTCTGGCCTATTCGCGCGGCTTTGTGCGCGAGGGAATGGCCATTGCGGGTTGGGTTGTGGCCGCGATTTTGGGCTATGTGTTCGGACCCAAAGCGGTGCCATTGGTGTCCGAGGTTCCCGTGCTCGGCGACTACATCCGCGACAGCTGCGAGTTGTCGACGCTGACGGGGTTTTTCGCGGTCTTTGCCGTTGCCCTGATTATTGTGTCGATCTTTACCCCGCTGTTTTCCTCCGTCATTCAACGGTCTGCTCTGGGCGGGATCGATCAGGGGCTCGGGTTCTTGTTCGGCGTGATTCGCGGGATCATTCTGGTTGCGATTGCACTGATCATTGTGGACCGTGTGACCACGGGCGACCCGATTGAAATGTTGGAGAATTCGCGCACGTCAAAGGTCTTTGCCCGCTCGCAAGAGCGCCTTGAAAGCAGCCTGCCCGACGACGCCCCCGGTTGGATCACCCAACGCTACGAGTCGCTTGTGAGCACCTGTTCCGAGTAAATCCGGTCCTGTCGGAAATTTGGGGCGGCCCGCTTGAATAGCGCGGCCGCCCTTTCCATATGGGGAGGAGTGGATGTAAATACATTTAACATAAAAACCGATAGAACAGGGATCAACATGGCCAACTCACCCCGCTTTTGGAACCTCATCGCCCGTAAATACATTGCCGCCCCCGTTGCCAACGAAGAGATCTACCAAAGCAAACTCGAACGCACCCGTCGCCTGCTTCGCCCCGACTGGGACATGCTCGAAATCGGCTGTGGGTCGGGCAACACCGCATTGGCCCACGCGCCCTTTGTCAAACAGATTACCGCCTGTGATTTCAGCGCCGCAATGTTGGAGCACGGGCGCACCCGCGCCGCCAATGAGGGGATCGATAATGTCGCGTTTGTTCAGACGTCTCTGGCCGGCATCGACGTGCCGCCCACCTATGATGCCGTTTTGATGCTGTCGGTGATCCACCTGATCCCCGATTGGGCGTCCGCAGTCCGCAAAGCGGCGCAATTGATGCGGCCGGGCGGGGTTTTCATCTCGTCAACCGTAACCATCGACACGATGTCACCCAAAATGCGCGCCATTCTGACTTTGGTCAACGTACTCCCCGTGCTGCCCACGGTTGCCCGCATATCGCGTGCCGCATTGGTGGCTGAAATCGAGGCAAACGGATTGGTTGTCGAAGAGAACTGGCAACCCGAGGGCCACGATTCCGTCTTTATCATCGCCCGTAAACCCGCATAGGTGACGCAAAGGCAAAAAACGCACATGATCGCGATAAGTTTTATGATCCTTTCGTGACACTCGACGCGCAAGGCCGTAAAGACGAGGCCAAACGCACCCCTTTGGATTCGGAGCCTGTAGCCCATGCGCCAGATGCCCCCCGCAACCCCGTTTGACGATGACAAGCTAAAAGAGGAGTGTGGCGTGTTCGGCGTTGTCGGCGTTGCCGACGCAGCCAACTTCATCGCACTTGGCCTTCACGCGCTCCAACACCGCGGACAAGAGGCCGGCGGCATCGTGACCTATGACGACGACGCCGGATTTCAATCCGCCCGCCGGTTCGGCTATGTCCGCGACAACTTCACCAGTCAAAAGGTCATGGAGACCCTGCCCGGCGAAATCGGCATCGGCCACGTGCGCTACTCCACCGCCGGATCAAAAGGCAACACCGCGATCCGCGATGTGCAACCGTTCTTTGGCGAGTTTGCCATGGGCGGGGCGGCGATTGCCCACAATGGCAACATCACCAATGCCGATGCGCTGCGCCGCGAGCTGATCCAGGCCGGATCGATTTTCCAATCCTCGTCGGATTCCGAATGTATCATCCACCTGATGGCCCGTTCGTTGCAACGCAACATTCCCGAGCGGATGAAAGATGCGCTGCGCCGTGTCGAGGGCGCGTTTTCCGTGGTGGCCATGACCCGCACCAAACTGGTCGGTGTGCGCGATCCGCGTGGCGTGCGCCCGCTTGTCTTGGGTAAGGTTGGTGAAAACGGCTATGCCCTGTCGTCCGAGACCTGTGCGCTCGACATCATCGGCGCCGAGTTTGTCCGCGAAATCGAACCGGGCGAGATGGTGGTGATTTCCGAGGGCCAAGTGGTCAGCTCCAAACCGTTCGAACAAATGGCCTCGCGCTTTTGCATCTTTGAGCACGTCTATTTTTCACGCCCCGACAGTATCCTTGGCGGGCGCTCGGTCTATGAAACCCGCCGCCAGATCGGTGTGGAACTGGCCCGCGAAGCCCCTGTCGACGCCGACCTTGTGTGCCCCGTTCCCGACAGTGGCACCCCCGCCGCCATCGGATTTTCACACGAAAGCGGCATTCCCTACGGCATGGGCATCATCCGCAACCAATACATGGGCCGCACGTTCATCGAGCCGTCCGAGCAAATCCGCAACATGGGCGTGCGCCTCAAACTCAACGTCAACCGCGCCTTGATCAAGGGCAAGCGCATCATCCTCGTGGATGACAGCGTTGTGCGCGGCACCACGTCGCAAAAGATCAAGGACATGCTACTGGATGCGGGTGCCGCCGAAGTGCATTTCCGCATTGCCTCCCCCCCCACCATGTGGCCGTGTTTTTACGGCGTGGACACACCGGACCGCGATAAACTTTTGGCCGCCAACATGAGCGTTGAACAAATGCGCGCCCACCTTGGGGTCGACAGCCTCCAGTTCATCTCGCTCGACGGCCTCTACCGCGCAGCGGGCGAGGCAGACGGTCGTGACGCCAAGGCCCCGCGCTACTGTGATGCCTGTTTCTCGGGCGACTACCCCGTGATCCCGTCCGACATGATCGACAAGGGGTTCCAACTCAAAGACGCGGCGGAATAAATGGCCTGTCTGCTCGATCTCGATCCGCGGTGGCGGGCGCTTATGGCGCGTGGCGGCGTGATCGATATCGGGTTTGACCATCCCTCAGAATGGCCCCACGCAGAACGCGGTGACCAGTTTTTCGTCAAGGCGGGCGAGGATCAATTGACCGCCGAACTGTGCCGCTGTGGTGGCGCACGCTATATCCGCGCCACCCTCACCCTGCCCATTCGCGGATCGGATGAGGTCCTTGGCATCGCCCTTTGGGCCGAAGTGCCACACGTGACGTTCTACGCCTATCTCGACACGTTCGAGGACGGCCCTGCCCCCGCCGATACCGTCGCGACACTTGCCAATGACCTGCCTCCACTGGCGGCCCTTGACGCGGCCCTTGCGCTCACCTTTGGCGACGGCACCGAACGTGCCGCGGCCACGCTGACAGGTGGGGCGGGCGACATCTCCCTCGACGACCTGATCGCGCTCTATGAGGCCAGTGGCACGCTCACCCGTGACGACCTCAAAACCACGTCATAAACACCCCGAAACACGACCACTCGCGACGGATGGGCGCAGGGGTGTCTATGCCCACTTGACCCGCACCGATTTCGGCGGCATCACTCGCCCCATGACAGATCAAACCAGAATAGCGCTTATCACCGGCGCATCGCGCGGCCTCGGGTTTCACCTCGCCGAGGCCTTGGCCCCCCAGTATCACATCGTCGCCGTGGGCAAGACCACGGGCGCGCTTGAGGAGCTTGATGACCGCATCAAGGCCAAGGGCGGACAAGCCACGCTTGCTCCGATGGACGTGACCAATGTCGATGCGATGGCGCACCTGTGCCGCGGCATCTATGACCGTTGGGGGCGTCTTGACCTATGGGCGCACACCGCCGTCTACGCCCAATTGCTCTCGCCCGCCGACCACATGGATCCCAAAGATTTCGATCGCACCATGAACACCAACGTGGTGGCCACGGGCAAATTGATCCCGATGGTCAGCCCGCTGTTGAACATGGGTGACAGACAATCCGACGTGTTGTTCTTTGACGATGCCCACGCAGGTGAAAAATTCTACGGGGCATATGGCGCCTCCAAAGCGGCCCAGATCGCGATGGCGAAAAGTTGGCACGCAGAGACCAAGGACAGCACAAAAGCCCCGCGCATCCACGTCCTGACCCCCGCGCCCATGCCCACCGCAACCCGCGCACGGTTCTATCCCGGGGAGGCCAAAGACGGATTGGCCCATCCCAAAGACGAGGCAGCGCGCCTGCTCAAACTGGCCGGCATTCTCTAAGACAGAGACAAAATCAACAAAGGGCGCGGCGATTTCACTCGTCGCGCCCTTTGTCTTGTATAATTCGAACATTTAGAGCGGCGCGAACAGATCCACGCGATATCCATCGGCATCCATAACCGTGGCATAGCGTTGCCCCCAAAACGCATCCCACGGCGCGACCAGAACGGTGAACCCCGCCGCCGCGATTTCGGCCGCATGGGCATCAACATCCGCAGGGCTGTCACAGAGCATCGCAAAGGACGCATGGTTGGGCGCGCGCGGTGCCTCCCCCGTCAGCTTTTCCATCAACGCAGCGCTGTCGATCATCAACCGTGGGGCGCCCGCCTCGCGCACGGGTTCAACATGGTCCGCGGACACAAACGCGCCCTCGCCCTCAAAATCGAACCCCAAGAGGCCGTAGAACGTTTTTGCACGCGCCATATCGACGGCACTCACCGCCACAGCGTCTAAAACAGGCTTTCCCATAGGTTTTTCCTTATAAAAACGGGGCGTGACTTGCCGCGATTCGAAGCCTGCTTTATGGAGGACATAACAGCAAGGAAAAGGCGGGCCATCCATGCGCATCCTCATCACCAACGACGACGGCATCAATGCACCTGGCCTGGTGACCCTGGAGGCCATCGCCGCCGAGATCGCAGGCCCCGATGGCGAGGTCTGGGTCGTGGCCCCCGCGTTCGAGCAATCGGGCGTGGCGCATTGCATTTCCTACACCCACCCGACGATGATTTCGCAAATGGGCGAACGCCGTTGGGCCGCCGAGGGATCACCCGCAGATTGTGTTCTGGCAGGGTTGCACGACATTGTGCCGCAAAAACCCGATCTGGTGCTGTCGGGCGTGAACCGTGGCAACAACGCGGGCGAAAACGTGATGTATTCCGGCACCATTGGCGGAGCAATGGAGGCGGCGCTAAAAGGTGTCAAAGCCATCGCACTCTCGCAATTCTTTGGCCCCGACAATGCCAAACTCGACGACCCGTTCGAAAGCGCCGCAGCTCATGGTGTGCGCGTGATCCGTCAGCTTCTGGATCACGCCGACTGGAACCAAGACGCGGATTATGCCTTGTTCTACAACGTAAATTTTCCGCCGCTCCCCGCCGACCAAACCGGCGACATGGTGGCCACCCGTCAGGGTAAGCGCCCGACATCGGGCTTCGGGATCGAGGCACAGACCTCACCCACCGGACGCCGCTTTTTGTGGGTGCGCGGCTCCGAGCAATCGGTGGAAACCGGCGCGGGGACGGACGTGTCCGCCAACCTCGCAGGCGCGATTTCAGTGACACCGATGCGCGCCGACCTATCCGATCATTCCGCCGTGGCGGGACTGGCACAGGCGCTCGCAAAATGATGGACGCCGAAGCGCAAATGCAATTCCTCTACACGCTCCGTTCCAAGGGCGTGACAGATGCACGGACCCTCACCGCGATGGAAAAGGTCGATCGCGGCCTTTTTGTCAAAGGGTTGTTTGCGGGGCGCGTCTATGAGGATATGCCGCTGCCGATTTCGTGTGGCCAAACCATTTCGCAACCCTCCGTGGTAGGTCTGATGACCCAGGCGCTCAATGTGCAACCGCGCGACAAGGTGCTCGAGGTTGGCACGGGCAGCGGCTATCAGGCCGCCGTGCTGAGCCAACTGGCCCGCCGCGTTTACACCGTCGACCGCCATGCCCGGTTGGTGCGTGAGGCACAGGTGGCATTTGATGCGATGGGGTTGGTCAATATCACCGCATTTACCGCCGACGGCAGCTACGGATTACCCGATCAGGCGCCGTTTGATCGCATTATCGTGACCGCTGCCGCCGAAGACCCCCCCGGCCCCCTCTTGGCGCAATTGAAAACGGGCGGTATCATGGTGGTGCCGGTAGGCCAATCCGATGCGGTCCAGAGCCTGATAAAAGTCACCAGGACGGAGAGCGGGTTCGACTACGACGAACTGCGTGCCGTGCGTTTTGTTCCCTTGTTGGAGGGAATTGGTCAAGAGTAATGCCCCTCCAAGAGGGCAAGAGGGCGAATTCGCCCCAAAAACGAGGACGACAGAGCAATGACGATTTCCTTTTCCCGTGCCCTACTGGCTGGCTGCGCATTGATGGCGCTCACCGCCTGTCAAAAGCCGCTCGATTTCGACCTGCGCGGTCTGGCCAACGGGTTCAACACCGCCGATGTGGCGAGCGAAGCACGCACCGCCGCCCGCCCGAAACCGGATGCCAAGGGCGTGATTTCATACCCGAACTACCAAGTGGCGATTGCCAAAAAAGGCGACACCATTGCCGATGTGGCCGCCCGCACGGGTCTGCCCGCTGACGAATTGGCGCGCTACAACGGTGTGACCGGAGAGGCGACGCTGCGCAATGGCGAAGTGATCGCCCTACCGCGCCGTGTTGGCGAAACCACCGCGTCCCCGACCCAATCCGGCACCATCGCCATCGGGGAGCGGATTGACGTGACCACATTGGCCAATGAGGCGCTCAATGATGCAGGCACATCAACAAGCAGCCCCGTGACCACCACCGCCGCGCCTTCCGATTTCGTTGAGGGCATGGAGCCGGTGCGCCATCAGGTTATGCGCGGCGAGACCGCCTACTCCATCGCCCGCCAATACGGCGTATCGGTGCGTGCGCTGTCCGACTGGAACGGTTTGGGATCGGATTTGGCCGTTCAGGAGGGGCGCTACCTGTTGATCCCGGTCAAGGCCTCCGGCGGGACCGCCGGACAACAGGCCGCCGTGACCACGACACAACCGGGACAAGGCACCTCGACCCCCACGCCCCCCTCCGCCGCCGCACCGCTGCCCGATCCCGAAGAGGCCAAACCGGCCGCCGCACCGAGCAAACCCACCACCGACCTTGGCGCGACACAGACCTCGAACGCGGAAATGGCGAAACCCGTCGCAGGCGCCATTATTCGCGATTACGACAAAGCCAAATCGAAATTCGTGCTGTTCTCCGCCCCCTCCGGCACAGCCGTGAAAGCGGCCAAGGACGGCACGGTCAAACTGATCTCCACCAACGCCGATGGCGTGAAAATCATGGTCGTGGATCATGGCGACGGCTTGCAGACCGCCTATAGTTTTATCGACAATATCAGCGTGAACAAAGGCGACAGCGTCAAGCGCGGCCAGACCATCGCAAAGGTCACCGCCAACGAGTTCAATGCGCTGCAATTCATGGTCTTTAAAGGCACGCAGACCGTCGATCCCTCGCCCTACCTGAACTAAGGCGCAGACCCAGAAACCGGAAAACGCGCGTCCTGACCGGGGCGCGCGTTTTTCGATTTCAGAAAAATTGTGCGTTTACGGTAGCTTCACGCCCTTGCGCCCTGCAAGATCCACAAAGAACTGCCATGCGACACGACCCGACCGCGCCCCGCGTGTGGCCTGCCATTCGATGGCCTCGGCCCGCAGTGTCGCGTCATCAATGTCCACACCGTTGGCGTCGCAATAGCCACGGATCATCGCAAGATAGTCGTCCTGATCACAGGGGTGAAACCCGAGCCACAGGCCGAAACGATCAGAAAGGGACACCTTTTCCTCGACCGCTTCGGAGGGGTTGATCGACGAGGAGCGCTCGTTCTCGATCATGTCGCGGGGCATCAGGTGACGACGGTTGGAGGTGGCGTAGAACAGCACGTTCTCGGGCCGCCCCTCGATCCCGCCATCCAGAACCGCCTTGAGCGATTTATAGTGCTGATCGTCATGCGAAAACGACAGGTCATCGCAAAACAGCAAGAACCGATGCTCCGATCCGCGCAGGACATTCAACAAACGTGCCACAGACGGCAAGTCCTCGCGCTGCATTTCAACGATCTTGAGGGGCGTACCTTCGGCGTTCACCGTGGCATGAACCGCCTTGGTCAGTGACGATTTCCCCATCCCGCGTGCGCCCCATAACAAGGCGTTGTTGGCCGGATAGCCCCGCGCAAACTGGCGCGTGTTTTCCAACAAGGTATCGCGCGAACGGTTGATGCCGACGAGCATCGACAGCTCCACCCGGGAGACGCGGGAGACAGGCACCAAGGCGTCCGGCTCAGTCTGCCACACAAACGCGTCTGCCGCGTGGAAATCGGGCGCGGACAACGGCGCAGGGGCGATCCGTTCAAGCGCCGCCGCGATCCGTTTGAGTGCCTTTTTACCCATCACTTGTCGTCCTCGTCATCCTCATCGAACTCGGCAAAAATGTCGTCCTCGTCCTCGTCAAGCAACCCCTGTTCGCGCAGACTGTCGTTGCGCTTTTTCTCGACGCGGGCGACGAGGAAAATGGAGATTTCGTAGAGGCCGTACACCACGACAAACAGGATCAATTGCGTGGTGACATCGGGTGGCGTGACCAAAGCGGCGACCACCAGAATACCGACAACCGCGTATTTACGGGTATTGCGCAGCCCGTGCGCCGTGGCCAATCCCGCTTTGCCCATCAGGGTCAAAAGCACGGGAAGCTGAAAACACAGGCCAAAGGCCACGATCATTTTCAGTGTGATATCAAGACTTTCGTTGACCTTACCGTTGAACACAATGTCGATGCCCGTATCCCGCGACGCCGCGGCGGCATCACCGGAGTTGGCGACCAGAGCGCCCAAGAAAGACGGCAGATCGGCAAACCCCAAGAAGAACGCCATCGCAAGTGGCACCACGATAAAGTGGGCAAAGGATGCCCCCGCAAGAAACAGCGCAGGCGAGGCAATCAGGAACGGCAAGAACGCATTTTTCTCATTGCGATACAGGCCCGGCGCCACAAAGCGCCACAGCTGATAGGCAATCACGGGGAACGACAGGGCCAAACCGCCGACCATCGAGATGCGGATCAGCGTGAAAAAATATTCCTGCGGCGCGGTATATTGCATCACAGGGTTGGCATTGCCGAGCGACCGCATGGTGTTTTCAATCGGCACAAGCAGGAAATCAAGCACCTGCCCCCCGAACGTAAACACGATGATCATGCCAACGACAAACGCCATGACGGCATTGATCAGGCGGGTCCGCAATTCGGCCAGATGTTCGATCAAAGGGGCCGAGCTTTCTTCGACATCCGAAGTGTCTGTGGTGTCGGTCTGGCTCATGCGTCACCCTTTTTCGTCTTGGTTGATTTTGGTGCGGCTTTTGCGGCGGTCTTTGCCGCAGGTTTCGCGGCGGGCTTTTTAGCGGGGGCTTTCGCCGGAGCCGCCTTTGCCGCCGCAGTTTTTTTTGCGGCAGGTTTCTTTGCCGCAGGTTTGCGGGCCGCCGTTTTTTTCGCCACAGGTTTCTGTGGTGTCGCGGGCGTTTCGGACGGTTTCGCCGAGGCCGCCTCGGCCGCTTTCGCCGCCACTTTGGCATCACGGGCAAGCCGTTCATTGGCTTTTTTTGCGGTGGCTTCCGAAATGATCTTGGCCATTTCCGCACGGTTCGGATCAAGTGCAGCCGTCTTTTTCACTGCAGGGTTCTCGATTTTTTCCATCGGATCCCATTTGTCAAACTCGTCCGCCGCCTCGTTGAGCTTATCAAGCCCGAATTTCTTCGGGTTCGCCGCCCCCTTGAGCGCCGCACTGGCCTCTTTGATGCCAGACTCATCCGCCGCCGCATCCATCGCAGAGGAAAACTCCCGTGCCATAGATTTCGCACGTGCCGTAAACCGGCCGAGCGTGCGAAACATGCCAGGTAGGTCTTTGGGGCCAACCACGATCAGCGACACAATGCCGATCACGAGAAGTTCGGACATGCCGATATCTAACATGGGAAACGCCTTTCAAAAACGCGCACGACAGCGGCACAGGCCGCCCCGTCACCAAAAGTCACAGAATTGGACAGGTGGTTAAACCTTGTCCTTTTCCTCTTCGGGGCTGACGTCTTTGGCCATTTTCGCAGCTTCTTCTTCGATCTCTTTGGTGCCTTCATTGACGCCACGTTTGAACGAAGTGATGCCTTTGCCGACTTCGCCCATCAGACCGGAAATCTTGCCACGGCCGAACAGGACCAAAACGACGATAGCGATAAGTAGAAGGCCGGGAAGGCCGATGTTGTTGAGCATGATATCTCTCCCGTAGGGGGCGCGAATTGGCCCCGATAAACTTGCAGGGCCTAGGATTATGCCCCCCGAGGCGAGGTGAAAAGCGAAAAACGCCTTAAATCGCGCCGCTGCACAACATTGGCGCGTGATTTGCGGGTGGAAAAAGACAACTGACAGGTTTATGTCAGTTGATAGGCGCCATGATCCGGGTACGAAACTCGAATCGGAGATCCCCATGAGTTATATTCAAATCATTGAAACTGTTACCTTTCGCACCCGTGAGGGCGTGAGCGACATCCAATTGCGCACCGCCGCCGAAGGACTGGAGGCCTATTTCGCGACCTGCGATGGGTACCGCGGTCGGGCGCTTTACAAAACCGCAGAGGGTCTTTGGGTGGACCAACTGTCATGGGCGGACATGGCCTCCTCGGCGGCGGCAGACGCAGGGTTTGCCACCCACCCTGCCGCAGGCGCCTATATGTCCCTCGTGGACCGCGACAGCGTCACCATGCACAAGACCCCCGCCCTGTTCACAGCGGTGGCCTAATCCATGGCAGGTGGTCGCAAACAAACCGGTATCCGGCGCAGCGACCGCCTGTTCGATCTCATCCAGATATTGCGCGACGGCCAATTGCACACCGCACGTCAACTGGCCGAGCGCGTCGAGGTGTCCGAGCGCACGATCTGGCGCGACATGGCCACCCTGAAGGCATCGGGCGTGCCGGTCGAGGGCGAGCGCGGCGTTGGCTATATGGTCACCGCACCGATCACCTTGCCACCGATGAACCTCACCATGGGCGAGTTGGAGGCCTTGCACTTGGCCGTGGCGATTTTGGGCGAAGCCACCGACCCCGATCTGGCCCAAAGCGCCAAGACCCTTGCCCAAAAAATCGACGCCGTTTTGCCGGAAAACACCGGCCCGCCAAGTGCGGGATGGGGCTATGCCGTTCACCCCTATGCCTTTGCCGATGCCCGCGCGGGATTCAAACATATGCCACTGTTGCGCGATGGTGTGCGCGAACAAAAAGTGTTGCGTATCGCGTACTTATCCCTGTCGGGAGAGAAAACCACGCGGCTCGTCCGGCCGATGCAACTCAACTATTGGGGGCGGGTCTGGACGCTCGGCGCATGGTGTGACTTGCGGCAGGGGTTTCGCACCTTTCGGGTCGACCGCATCGACAGCGTGATCGACACGGGCGCGTCATTTACGATGGAGGCGGGAAAAACACTTGAGGATTTTGTCGCATCCCAACAGGCCAAGGGCATGCCCTCAGACACCGCAGGTTAGGAAGCTAGGCCCCTGTTGGGAACGGAAAAACAAAACAACGCTCGCGACGGAGCATCAGCCATAGCGGCGTGCCTGCCTTTGGCAAAAACACGCTTGGCACCGTGGCATGCAGGATAGACCCGTCAAAATCCATCCGGAACTCAACAATGCTCTCGCGGCCCATAAACCGCGCCCGCTCGACAATACCGCGTGCGGGGGTGCCGTCTTGTGGGGTCGGCGCAGGGCCACGGCCGCCACGATCAAAATCGATGCGGAGGTGTTGCGGACGAATGACGATTTCCACCTGCGCATCATCAGGGCGCCCCGGACACAGAAACGCCCCAAAGGCCGTCTCGACCATCGCGTTTTTCACTGTACCCCGTATCACATTGATATCGCTAAAAAACGCAGCGGCGGATTTGTCCACAGGGGCGTTGTAAATATTGTAGGGTGCGCCCTGTTGTACGATCCGCCCATCGCGCATCAACGCGATTTCATCGGCCATGCGCATGGCCTCGTCGGGCTCGTGGGTGACCAGTAGAACGGCGGTCCCTTCGGCCTTCAACACATCCAGAGTGCTGTCGCGGATTTCATCTTTGAGCCGCTCGTCAAGACCGGAAAACGGCTCGTCCATCAGCATAATCGACGGGCGCGGCGCCAAGGCGCGGGCCAGTGCCACACGTTGCTGTTCGCCACCCGAAAGCTCGTGCGGAAACCGGTCGATGGCGCGGGTCAGATCGATCTTGGCAAGCAGATCCTCGACACGCGCGCGTTTGTTCGATTTTGAACCTTTTAGTCCGAATGCAATGTTATCGGCGACCGATAAATGTGGGAAAAGTGCAAAATCCTGAAACATCAAACCGATCGACCGCCCCTCTGGCGGGACGCGGTGAACGGTGTCACAGACCAGATTGCCATCGACATAGATCTCGCCGCTGTCTTGCATCTCGACCCCCGCAATAATGCGCAGGGTCGTGGACTTGCCGCACCCCGAGGGGCCAAGCAGACAGGTCACCTGGCCACGGGTCACTTTGAGAGAGACATCCGATACCACCTCACGGCCTGCAAACGCGCGGCGCAAATTGCGGATCTCCAAACGCACAGCGGCATCCGGCGTCGGGTGTGTTGGCGAATTCTGAGGCGCTGATACAGGGGTCACGGCGTTTCCGACAAAAACTCTAAGGCTCCAAGCGTCCTACCAGTCTACAAATCAGTTAGCAACCACAGTCCGGATCACGCACCCGCGCGCTCAAGCCCCAAGGGCGCAATCAGGCCACAGCCACAGGAGCGGATCAAACTCGTCGTGGATGCGTGACGACACGGGCCTACCGCCGTCGTCCTGAACACCACCCGTCGCCCGTTGAGCCGCGGTGAGCCGCCCCTCTCGCAGAGTCTGGATCACACATCCAAATCACCGCAAGAGGAACGCGCCACTCACATCCGCGCTACTCACATCGTTGTGTTGGTGGCCCCACCGTCGAGCAGGATGTTCTGCCCGACCATGTAGCCCGCGAACTGGCTGCACATAAAGGCACAGGTCGCGCCGAACTCGGCGGATGTGCCATAGCGGCCAACGGGAATGGTTGCGGCTTTCTCGGCGCGGACCTCGTCGAACGGTTTTCCGGTGGCTTGTGAGACCGCAGTATCGAGGTTGACCATGCGGTCGGTCGCATGCAATCCGGGCAACAGGTTGTTCATCACCACACCGTGCGGCGCAATCTGGCGCGCTGTGCCTGCGACATAGCCCGTCAGCCCCGCACGCGCGGCATTTGACAGGCCCAATACGGCAATCGGCGCCTTGACCGAAACAGAGGTGATGTTGACCACACGGCCCCACCCCTGTGCGATCATGCCCGGCACGAGCGCTTTGATCAGCGCAATCGGGGCGAGCATATTGGCGTCGAGCGCCTGAATGAAATCATCGCGCTCCCAATCGGACCACAGGCCCGGAGGCGGGCCACCGGCGTTGTTGACGAGGATGTCCACCTGACCCGCAACAGCCAAAAGCTGTGCGCGGCCTTCCTCGGTTGTCACATCGGCGGCCACTGTGTCTACCGTCACGCCGTAGGTGGCGCGGATATCCGCGGCCGCTGCCTCAAGCGCCTCGGCCCCGCGGGCGTTCATCACCAAATCCACGCCCGCCCCGGCCAACGCCTGCGCGCAGCCAAGCCCCAAACCTTTGGAGGATGCACAAACCAGTGCCTTTTTACCTTTGACGCCAAGATCCATATGTGCGTTCCTTTATGGCCTGTTTTCATATTGCCCCGTGTTGTAGGGCGCGCCCTCACACTTGTCACCTCGCCAAACGCGCAGACCCCATGACGATCTCACGCAAGGTTGATCAAGGCCAAAGCCGCAGGAGTCCCTCGGGCCGGTCGCCCCATGCGCCCCTATTTTCTCCAATTTTGCCCAAATGCCGCCATTGTTTCCGGATAGAGATCACGAAACGACCTGCGATCGGGGTCTTTCCCTCGCGATTTGATCAGTGGATAACGATGTTAGATAGTATAGATGTCATCCCGTTTGCCGCAGATGGGCCAAACGGACAAAATATTGGAAAAGAGACTTTCGTGGCGACAGTGATCAACACACCACAAGAACAGACAGGGAGCGGCACATTGCCGGTCCAGAACCTCTCTGTGTACCTTGCGGATGCGTTTCACGTCAGTGACGGCGCCAATCAGGGCGACGCCATCGGCCCCGCCGACGACCTCGAACTGGCCGACACCTATATGCTCAGCCCTGCGACCGAGCGGGCGCGCCTTGCGCTTCAAATGGGCGATGACACGCTCACCGTCGGCGCTGGATCTCAAATCGGCACGGTGGGGGCGCAACTTCACCTTGATTGCGCCGTGACATTCATGACGTCTGGCGGTGCAACCGTTGAGGCCCTGATTGTCGTGGAAACGGATGCGGATGGCCACCTCGAGGCAACATACCTGTTGCCCTTTGCGCCGCTCGACGACCGGCAGACCTACACCCTCATCACCATCGACCTCAAAACGGCGCGAACCCGCCTGGCCGAAGTGGCCTGTGTCGCCTTTACCCGAGGCACCCATATCACCATGGCCAACGGAAAACAGGTGTTGATCGAGGATCTCAACGTCGGCGACCGCGTTTTGACCCGCGACCACGGTCCGCGCGAAATCCGGTGGATCGGCCAACAAACCATGCGGGCCACGGGGGCCTTTGCGCCGATTGTGATCAAGAAAGGCGTGCTCAACAATGCCGCCGATCTCATGGTTAGCCCCAATCACCGCATCTTTATCTACCAACGCAGCGACCGGATCAAAGCGGGCCGCGCCGAAGTTCTGGTCAAGGCACGCCTGTTGGTCAACGGGGTCGATGTGGTCCAATCGGACGGCGGATTTGTCGACTATTTCCAATTGCTGTTTGACCAGCACGAGATCATCTATGCCGAGGGCATCGCCGCCGAAAGCATGTTCGTGGACAGTCAGGTCAAAACCTACCTGCCCTCCGACATTCAAGCCCGCTTGACCGGCCACACCCTGTCGGGGGAACGTCCGCGTGCCGTGGATGTCGTCGAGGGGGGCCTCGATAGCGCCAATGCCGCCGACCTGTTGCGAGCCGCCTCACGCGGATAACCCGCCGACACGGTGCGCACGCCACGCACAGTTTGTACTCTCGCATTGTCGCACATTTGGAGAGTTCGCTATGGTTTTAAAATTTCTTTTGCCCCTTGCCGCCGTGAACGAGGCGGGTGCGGTTGTCCGCAATGCCCTGAAGGCGCGCGGGTATACCCAAGGGGCCTCTGACCGCAAACGCGGCACCGCCTTTACCAAAGCGGGGCAGACGCTCTATCTCAACGGCTACTTTTATAGCTCGTTCACTTCGCTGAGCCTGACCAAAGGATAGGCGCACGCCCTTCCCCGCTTGCCCAAGTTCGCCCGCACGGCTATATGCGGGCGCATGTCAGATAGCGCACACACATCCCTCGATCTGCCCGCCGAAATCGCGCGGCGCCGGACCTTTGCAATCATCTCTCACCCCGATGCGGGTAAGACCACGCTGACCGAGAAATTCCTGCTCTATGGCGGGGCGATCCAGATGGCCGGTCAGGTGCGCGCCAAAGGCGAGGCCCGCCGCACGCGCTCGGACTTTATGCAGATGGAAAAGGACCGCGGCATCTCCGTGTCCGCCTCCGCGATGTCGTTCGACTTTGAGGGTCACCGCTTTAACCTCGTCGACACGCCCGGTCACTCGGATTTCTCCGAGGACACCTACCGCACGCTGACCGCTGTGGACGCCGCAATCATGGTGATTGATGGCGCGAAAGGTGTGGAGAGCCAGACGCAAAAGCTCTTTGAAGTCTGCCGTATGCGCGACCTGCCGATCCTGACCTTTTGTAACAAGATGGATCGCGAAAGCCGCGACACGCTTGATATTATTGACGAAATACAGGAAAACCTTGCCATTGACGTCACGCCGGCCTCATGGCCGATTGGCGTGGGGCGCGAGTTCCTCGGCTGTTACGACATGCTGCATGACCGTCTTGAATTGATGGACCGCGCCGATCGCAACAAGGTGGCGACGAGTATTTCGATCAAGGGGCTCGACGACCCCGCACTGGCCGACCACATTCCGGCCCACCTGTTGGAACAGCTGCGCGAAGAGGTCGAAATGGCCCGCGAATTGCTGCCCGCCTTTGACCGCGCGGCCTTTCTCGACGGGACACTGACACCCATCTGGTTCGGCTCGGCGATCAACTCGTTCGGCGTCAAGGAACTGATGGACGGCATGGCGCAATACGGCCCCGAACCACAGCCGCAAAAGGCACACCCCCGTGCCATCGCACCCGACGAGAACAAGGTGATGGGCTTTGTCTTTAAGGTACAGGCCAATATGGACCCCAAGCACCGCGACCGCGTGGCCTTTGTCCGCCTTGCCTCGGGCCACTTCAAACGCGGGATGAAACTGACACATGTGCGGGCGAAAAAGCCGATGGCGATTTCCAACCCTGTGCTGTTCCTCGCCTCCGACCGCGAATTGGCCGAGGAGGCATGGGCGGGCGACATCATCGGCATCCCCAACCACGGCCAGTTGCGCATTGGCGACACCCTCACCGAGGGCGAAGACATCCGCGTCACGGGCATCCCGTCCTTTGCCCCCGAATTGTTGCAAGGCGTGCGTGCCGGCGACCCGATGAAGTCAAAACACCTCGAAAAGGCGCTGATGCAATTCGCCGAAGAGGGGGCGGCCAAAGTGTTCAAACCCGCGATTGGCTCCGGTTTTATCGTCGGGGTTGTCGGCGCATTGCAATTCGAGGTCCTCGCCTCGCGCATCGAACTGGAATACGGGCTTCCCGTCCGGTTCGACCCCTCGCAATTCACCTCCGCGCGGTGGGTCACCGGCCCGCAGGCGGAGCTTGATAAATGCATCAGCACCAACAAACAACACATCTCCTATGACCATGACGGCGATCCGGTTTTCCTGACCCGCTTGCAGTGGGACATCGACAGGATCGAGCGCGACTTCCCCGCGCTGACCTTGGCGGCGACCAAAGAAATGATGCGTTGATATCTGGCGCGAGCGGGGTAAGTTCTGGCAATGAAAAAGGTCCGGAAAACACCCCCGCCGCAACCCGATTGCACCTACCCGCAAGGGTTCGAGGGCCTGATGGCCCCGATCAAACGGCGTCAGGACCCGTTCTTTTTGGTCGAGGGCGATCTGCCGGATCCCGATGTGGATTTCTCGCCCCTCAAAGCGACCCGCATCCCGCGGTCCGAACAATGGGAGGGGCGCGATCCGTTCCTGACCGACTACGCGGGCAACGCGATGTGGCTGCGCCAGTTCTTTAAGGGTAAGCCGGAACTGTGCCACCTGATGGGCTGTCTGGTGATGATCACGCGGCGCGATGATGTGCCGCCTGCGGCCCTGGCACTGTGGTTTCGCCTGTGGGACGAAGAGGCCGCATTTCTGACCGAGCACCTCGATATCCGGTGGAAAATCTCCGCGCTGCGCACCTTTGGCGCCTATGGACGCTCCGAGATGGAGCGGCGCTTGGGGCGCGAATTCTTCCTCACCACGGGCCTGATGAAACTTGCCGATACCGAGCGCAGTTTTTCGGGTCTTGGCCCTGACGAGCCCTTTGCTCTGGGGCGGCGCAAAACCGGTACCGTGTCTTTGGGTCAGGCCTCCTACACGGTCGCAATGGGGGATCTCGACGCGCATCTGTTGTTGCAGCTGCACGAGACGGTAAACGCCCTGAACGCCACCGATGAGGGGCGTGGCGCGGGCCATTTGGGAGAGGATGTGTTGACGCGGATCATGTCCTGTCCCAAAACCGTGTTTCGCCGCCTGATGATTTTACGCGAAAAATTCCAGAACAATCGTGCGGACAATGACGCACCCGACACGCCCTGACCCCGGGAGGTGGTCACAGGCCTGTCCCTCACGTTACCTTGACCTTTTCGCGGGCGCAGCGTATGAGGCGGGCTAGAACACGTTTCGGCAATACGGCCGAACGGGGCCGCGCGGGATATTTGCGGCCGATTTCACCGCCGCACATCTCGAAAGGCACAATTTGACCAAGTTTACCGATCTTAATCTCGACAAAAAAGTTCTCAAAGCCATCGCTGACGCGGGCTACGAGGAACCCACCCCGATTCAGGCGGGCGCGATTCCCCCCGCCCTTGAGGGCCGCGATGTCCTCGGGATTGCACAAACGGGAACGGGCAAAACCGCCTCTTTCACATTGCCGATGATCACCCTGTTGGGCCGGGGCCGTGCGCGCGCACGGATGCCGCGCTCTTTGGTGCTGTGTCCGACCCGTGAGTTGGCCGCCCAAGTGGCCGAGAACTTCGACACCTACACCAAGTATCACAAGCTGACCAAAGCCCTGTTGATCGGTGGCGTATCGTTCAAAGAACAAGACCAGTTGATCGACAAAGGCGTGGACGTTCTGATTGCCACCCCCGGCCGGTTGCTTGACCATTTCGAGCGCGGCAAACTGATCCTGTCGGACGTAAAAATCATGGTCGTCGACGAGGCGGACCGGATGCTCGACATGGGCTTTATCCCCGATATCGAACGGATTTTCGGCATGACGCCCTTTACGCGTCAAACGCTGTTCTTCTCGGCCACAATGGCCCCTGAAATCGAACGGATCACCAACACATTCCTGTCGAACCCCGCCCGCATCGAAGTGGCGCGTCAGGCCACCTCCGGCGAGAACATCAAACAAAACGTGGTGATGTTCAAAGCCTCACGTCGCGAGCGCTCGGCAACCGAGAAACGTGATCTGTTGCGCGCCTTGATCAATGCCGAGGGCGAAACACTTCAAAACGGTATCATTTTTTGCAACCGCAAAACGGACGTTGACATCGTTGCCAAATCCTTGGCCAAGCATGGCTTCGACGCGGCGCCTATTCACGGCGATCTCGACCAAAGCAAACGCAATGCGACGCTTGAGGGCTTCCGCAATGGACAGCTCAAGATCCTTGTGGCCTCCGACGTGGCGGCCCGTGGCCTTGATGTGCCATCCGTGACCCATGTGTTCAACTTTGACGTTCCAAGCCACGCCGAGGACTATGTACACCGCATTGGCCGCACAGGTCGCGCGGGGCGTGATGGCAAAGCGATCATGATCTGTGAGCCACGCGACGAGAAAAACTTTGCCGATGTGGAGCTTCTGATCGGTAAAGAGATCCCGCGTCTCGACAATCCGCTTGGGATCTCCCCTGCTGCGGCGACCGAGGCCCCCAAGGCAACCGAAGCAAAAGACGCAAAAAGCGACGACAAGCCGAAACGGACCCGTTCGCGGTCGCGCCGCGGGGCGGATAAATCCGACGCCGCCAAAGCAGACGCACCAAAGACAGACACCGGCGCACAGGCCCCGGCAGTTGATCCACAAACCGCTCCCGTTGCGCCCGCGGCCAAACCCGTCGAGGCCGCTGTAGAGGCCAAGCCGGAACCGCGTCAGGACACACGGGGCGATAAACGCGACGAGAACCGTGATGAACAGCGTGACGACAAACGCGCGCCCCGTTCACGCGGTGGCCGTGGTCGGGGTCGGGGTCGCGACGATGACAACAAGGTGCTTGGCCTTGGCGACCACCTGCCCTCGTTCATTGCAATGAGCTTTGAAGAGCGCCGCGAGGCCGAAGGCAACTAAGCACTCGCAGAAACGGACCCAAAGCACGCCGACTTTGGCCTCTCCCATACAAACGCGCCGCGAAGACATTCGCGGCGCGTTTTCGTTGAGGATTTCCCCCTGCCTGCCTTCCGGCACCGAGCCATATCAACGCAAAAGGGGACACCGAAGTGTCCCCCCTTCTCTTTCCAAGAGCGATGGATCAGGCCGACAGGCGCGAAATCACGATCTGGATTTCTGGCTTTTTGCCCGTCTCGTCATTGGTGGTCTTGCGCAGGATGCGGCGCATGTCCTCTTCGAGTTTCCCGTCATCGCGCAGGGTCTTTTTGCCCGCACGGTTGAGGAACTGGTTGATATCCGTCTCAAGCACATCGACGAGCGGCACACGCGACAGGCCAATCTCGGGAAGGCCACGGATTTCGCACCAACAATCGCCCAGTGGCTCGTCGTCCTCGACAATCACGGTTGCGACAACGAGGCCGTATTGCGCCATACGGATCCGGTCGCGCACAACGCCGTCCGTCGCGCCAATCTGGACCTTGCCATCCAGATAGGTGCGCCCCGTTTCGACATATTCCGCGATCTCGGGCGTATCCCCCGTCAAATCCACGCCAACCCCGTTTGGTGCCACAACAGCCTGAAGACCATTGGCCTCGGCCAGAGCGGCATGCTCGGTCAGGTGACGGTGCTCGCCATGCATCGGGATTACGATCTGTGGTTTGACCACCTCGTGCATCATGGTCAGATCGGGACGGTTGGCGTGGCCGGACACGTGAATATCATCGCGTCCGGTAATGCAGCTCACGCCCATCTCGGAAAAGTTGTTGAGAATGCGCGCCACGGACATTTCATTGCCCGGAATGGTTTTGGACGAGAAAATTACGGTGTCGCCCGCGGCCATTTTCAGCCCGAGGTATTTGCCGCGCGACAGTTGCGCGGTGGCGGCGCGGTATTCGCCCTGTGATCCCGTGGTCAACAGCATCAGGTTGGCGCGGGGAATGTCGCCGGCCTGTTCGGGAGAAATCGTTTTCGGGAACTCGGAAATGATCCCCGTCTCGATCCCTGCCGTGATCATTTTGCGCATCGCACGGCCCAACAAAACCACCGAACGGCCCGCTTTGCTACCGGCCTCCGCCAATGATTTCACGCGGGCAATGTTGGACGCGAACGTTGTCGCGGCAACCATGCCGTCGAGCGATGAAATCAGCTCGGTCAACGGGCCGACGACTTCGCTCTCCGAGCGGCCGGGTTTGTCGGTGAACACATTCGTGCTGTCACAGACCAACGCCTTGACGCCATCCTTGGACACGCTTTCCCACAGGGCGCGGTCAAAGGCTTCGCCAACAACGGGCGTCTCGTCGATTTTGAAATCGCCCGTGTGGATAACGCGGCCCGCAGGGCTGTCGATCACAAGCGCGGAGCTTTCGGGGATCGAGTGCGACACGGGGAGAAAGCCGACCTTGAACGGGCCGACATCGACCTGCTGCGGCCATGCAGAGACGGTTTTGATCATCAGCTCGTCGTGACCGTGCTCTTCGAATTTGAGACGGGCAAGGTGGGCGGTGAACGTCCGTGCGTAGATCGGCGCGCCAAGGCGGGGCCACAGGTGGCCAACGGCACCAACGTGATCCTCGTGCGCGTGGGTGATGAAAATCGCGTCGATGCGCTCTTTGCGCTCTTCGAGCCATGACACATCGGCAAAGATCAGGTCCACGCCGGGCGTGCCGTCCATCGACGGGAATGTCACGCCAAGATCCACCACAATGTAGCGTTCGCGCCCTGCGGGTCCGTAGCCGTAGACGTAGCAGTTCATGCCAATCTCGCCGGCGCCGCCCAATGGCAGGTATAAAAGTCGATCGCTCATGTATTACCCAGTTCTGTGTTGTGGTCTTTGTTATAGTTATGGATCACGACAAGGCCGTGGATCGTCAGAAATTCGTCAAATTCATCGAAAAGCTTGTGACCCTGATTGAACAGCGGCGCAAGCCCACCCGTGGCGATCACGCGCATCGGGCGTTCATATTCTGCCTTGATCCGGTTGCATGTTTCCCGCACGAGGCCAACATAGCCCCAAAACACCCCCGACTGCATACAGGCAACCGTATTGGTGCCGATCACTTTTTCCGGCATGGTCACGTCGACATGGGGCAAGGCGGCGGCTTTGAGGTGGAGGCTTTCGAGCGAGGTATTCACCCCGGGCGAGATCACCCCGCCGACATAGGCGCCATCGGCGGCCACCACATCGAATGTCGTCGCCGTGCCGAAATCCACCACGATCAAATCGCCACCGAATTTGTCATAAGCGGCGGCCGTGTTCACCAAACGGTCCGGCCCAACAGTTGTTCCCTCATCCACGCGCGGGGCGTGTGGCAAAAGGCATTCGGGCTTGCCGACCACAAGCGGGCGACAATCGAAGTAACGGTTGGCAAAAACGCGCAAGTTGAACACAACGCGCGGCACGGTGGAGGAAATAATCACCTCGGTGATATTCGCCTCGATCTTTTGGAAATGCATCAGGGTGGACAGCCAGACGTAATACTGGTCCGCTGTGCGCTGCACTTCGGTCGAGGTACGCCAGGTGGCGATAAATCCGGTTCCGTCCCAGATGGAGAACACCGTGTTGGTATTGCCTGTGTCGATACACAATAGCATCAGAAATAGACCTCCGCTGCGGGAATTGAACGCCGGCCCTTGGCCGTTTTGAGCACCAGATTACCAAAGGCATCCACGGTTTCAAAGGTGCCATGATGTTCCTCGGTCACGGTGCGCGCACGGATTAACGCGCCCAATCTGGCAGCGCGGTCCAACCACGCGGTGCGGATCGGGGCAAACCCGTAGGTTGTGAACTGCGTCTCCCAATGGGCATAGGCCGGTGCCAGAATGTCGAGGAACGCCTCGGGCGGGACATTTACGCCCGTCTCGGACAAAAGCGACACGGGCGCCACGGCCCCTGCTTCGACCTCGGCGGGGGTTGGTGCATCCGCAAGGTTGACACCGATGCCGATCGACAGATGTGCCTTCCCCCGCTCAAGGAGAATACCCGCCACCTTGCCACCGTTCAAAAGCACGTCATTGGGCCATTTGAGCGCAAAGCTCTCGGGGCGGCCAGAGACCGTCACAAGGGCCTCATGGAGCGCAAGGGCCGCCACAAAGGACCGCAGTGCGACGATTTCGGGGGCCTCGGTCGGGAACATCAGCAGCGTAGCGGCAAAATTGCCCTTGGGCATCGCCCATGCGCGTCCACGCCGCCCGTGCCCCGCCGATTGGCGATGCGCCAGGATCCATTGCGGAAACGCACAAGAGGCCGCCACGCGGGCGGCCTCTGTCATTGTACTGTCCGTTTCGGCAAGGACGGTGCGCCCTACCCCATCGGGCCAGGTGTACGCCTTATTTGACAAGAGCATCCGCCGCCATTGCCGCGTAGTCACCCAAGCCGAACATGTTGACGATACCGAACACCATGATCAGGGCCGAGGCCATGAGCATAACGGTCGCCACAGGGCTCGACACTTTGTCGAGGGGCTCGTGCTCGGAGCCAAAGTAGACGTAGAACACGATGCGCAGGTAGTAGAACGCGCCGATCACCGACGCGATCACACCAAAGATGGCGAGATACACGAGGCCCGCGCCCCATGCCGCCTGCAACACGGCCAGTTTACCGAAGAAGCCGAGCATCGGAGGGACGCCTGCGAGCGAGAACATCAGGATCAACAGGGCCAATGCCTTGGACGGAGAGGTGCGCCAGTAGCGGTTGAGCGCGGCCAGATCGGTGACGGGTTTGCCATCGCGCTCCATCGTCAGGATAAAGGCGAATGTGCCGATATTCATCGCGACGTAGATCGCCATGTAGATCAACGAGGCCTGTACGCCCTCGGCGTTGCCTGCGGCCAGACCCATCAGGGCGAACCCCATATGGGAAATCGACGAATAGGCCATCAGACGTTTGATGTCGGTCTGGCCGATCCCCGCAACCGCACCGAGGAACATGGACGCCACCGCGATCACGGCGAGGACTTGTTGCCAGTCGCCCACAACACCACCGAAGGCATCGTGAAGCACGCGGGCAAACAGACCCATTGCGGCGAGTTTTGGAGCCGTTGCAAAGAACGCAGTCGTCGGTGTGGGCGCGCCCTCGTAGACGTCAGGCGTCCACATGTGGAACGGCACGGCAGACACTTTGAACGCCAAACCCGTCATCATGAACACAAGGCCGAACAGCACACCAAGAGGCACGTCATCCTGAATAACCGAGATGATCCCAGCGAAGTTTGTGGTGCCGGAGAACCCGTAGGTCAGCGAGGCCCCGTAGAGCAAAAGCCCCGAGGAGAGCGAGCCAAGCACAAAGTACTTCAGGCCGGATTCAGAGGATTTTACGCTGTCACGGCGGAACGATGCGATGACGTAGAGCGCCAAAGACATCAATTCGAGGCCGAGGTAGAGCGCCATCAGGTCGCCTGCGGAAACCATCACCATCATGCCGATGGTCGAGTAGAGCACGAGGATCGGATACTCGAACTTGAGCATGTCGCGCTTTTCCATCACGTCGACAGACATGACCAGAACGGCGGCCCCTGCGAGCAACGCGCCGACCTTGCCAAAGCGGGAGAACGCATCGTCGATGAACATCCCGTTAAAGGCGGTGTTCGCCCCCGATCCGGACAATGCAATCATCACCGCGATGACAACAAAGATCCCCGCCGTCACCCAAGTGAGGGTTTTGGCGAGCGCATCCTTGCCCGTGTACACGGCGAACAGGAGCGCGGCCATGCCGTAGATGGCAAGGAGGACTTCCGGAAGGACGATCGAGAAATCGTGAGCGGTCATTGGTCCGTCCCCTTAATGGCTGGTTGCGGCTGCTGCGGTCTGAACCAGATCAGACGGCAGAGCGGCGTTATAGTTATCAAGCAATGCACCCACCGACGGGCCGATCAGATCGGTCACGAGCGACGGATACACACCGAGCAAAAGCGTCATAAAGATCAGCGGCGCAAAGATCATTTTTTCGCGCGCCGTCATATCCGTGATCGCTTTCAGGCTTTCTTTGATCAGATCGCCAAGCACGACGCGGCGGTAGAGCCACAGCGCGTAAGCGGCGGACAGGATCACACCCGAGGTCGCCACGGCGGCGATCCATGTGTTGGCCTGGAACATCCCGATCAGCGTCAGGAATTCCCCGACAAAACCGGAGGTGCCGGGCAGACCGACGTTGGCCATGGTAAAGAACATGAACACGAGGGCATAGGCGGGCATCCGGTTCACAAGGCCGCCATAGGCGTCGATGTCACGGGTGTGCATCCGGTCGTAGATCACGCCAACGCACAAGAAGAGCGCACCGGAGATGAAGCCGTGGCTGAGCATCTGGAAGATCGCGCCGTCGATCCCTTGTTGGTTGAGCGAGAAGATCCCTGCGGTCACGTATCCCATGTGGGCCACGGACGAATAGGCGATCAGCTTTTTCATGTCCTCTTGCACCATCGCGACGAGCGAGGTGTAGACGATGGCGATCACCGACAACCACATCACGAAATCCGCGAGATGGTAGGAGGCAACGGGGAACATCGGGATCGAGAAGCGCAAGAACCCGTAGCCGCCCATTTTGAGCAAGATCGCGGCCAGAACCACGGAGCCTGCGGTGGGCGCCTGAACGTGTGCGTCAGGCAACCATGTGTGCACCGGCCACATCGGCATTTTCACCGCGAAGGAGGCGAAGAACGCGAGGAAGGCAATCGTCTGCATGCCGCCGACGATCTGGAACCCCATGACCGACAGCGTGTCCGACGAGAACGTGTGGGTCAAAAGCGATGTTGCCTCGCCACAGCCACCGATACAGGTGGTGCCGGCATCGAGGTACATGGCGATCATCGCGACCAACATCAACACGGAACCGAGGAAGGTATAGAGGAAGAATTTGAACGCCGCATAAATGCGGTTTTTTCCGCCCCAGATCCCGATAATCAGGAACATCGGGATCAGGCCCGCCTCGAAGAAGAGGTAGAACAGCATGAGGTCGAGCGCACAGAACACGCCGAGCATCAGCGTCTCGAGCAACAAGAACGCGATCATGTATTCCTTGACCCGCGTGGTCACATTCCATGCCGACCAGATCACCAGTGGCATGAGGAAGGTGGTGAGCATCACAAAGAGAACGGAAATCCCGTCCACACCCATGCGGTAGCTCAGCCCCATGATCCAGGAGCGTTCTTCGACCATTTGAAAGCCGGTGTCGGCCGGATCGAATTTCGCCAGAATGAACAGCGAGATCAAAAAGGTGATGACAGTCGCGAACAGCGCCAGACGTTTGGCGTTGCGCTGTGCCACCTCGTCGTCACCGCGCAAGAACAGCGCGAGGACCAAAGCGGCCATTGTCGGCAGAAAGGTAACGAATGAAAGGACGTTATCCATTAGTGGGACCCTCCGCCGATCGACATCCAGGTAATCAAGATCACAATCCCCAATACCATCGCAAATGCGTAAGTGAACAGATAGCCCGACTGCGCGCGGCCGGCGAGGCGCGTGAAGAAGGGAATGATGCCAAGCGCCACGCCATTGATCGCGCCGTCAATCGTATCCTGATCGCCGCGTTTCCAGAAGAAACGGCCAAGAGCCAAGGCGGGGCGGATAAAGATACGCTCGTAAAGCTCGTCGAAATACCACTTGTTGAGCAGGAAATCGTAGAGCACGGGCTGAGACGCCGCGAGACGTTTTGGCAGGGTGGTGTCCTTGATGTAGAACATCCATGCGGTGAAGAAACCGATCAGCATGGCAATGAATGGCGAGACCTTGACCCATTTGGGGGCATGGTGCGCGTCGTCCATAATCGTGTTGTCCGCCGCGATAAACAGCGCCCCCTGTGGGGCCACACCGGCCACGGCGTGCGTGTCGTCACCATGTGTCTCTTCGGCCACCGCGTGGGTGTCCGCGGCCTCGGCTGCATGCGTATCCGCCGCAGCCTCACCGTGGGCGGCGTCCGCCTCGGCGTGATGTGCGGGAATGCCGAAGAAGGCGTTGTGCTTGTCATGGTCGCCAAAGAACGCGCCGTACCACACCATGCCGGAGAACACCGCGCCGAGGGCGAGAACGCCGAGCGGCACGAGCATGACCATCGGGCTTTCGTGCGCGTGGTCATGGGTGTGATGATCGCCACGGGCCTTGCCGTAGAAGGTCATGAACATCAGGCGCCACGAGTAGAACGACGTGAACAGCGCGGCCACAACAAGCATCCAGAAGGCATAGCCGACACCGGAGGCATAGGCGCTTTCAATGATCGCATCTTTCGACAGGAAGCCCGCAAAGCCGATGGTGGTGAGCGGAAGACCGACCCCCGTGATGGCCAAAGTCCCGATCATCATCGCCATAAAGGTTTTGGGGATCTTGTGGCGCAGGCCACCGTAGTTGCGCATGTCCTGTTCGTGATGCATCGCGTGGATGACCGAACCGGCCCCCAGGAACAACATCGCTTTAAAGAAGGCGTGCGTCAAAAGGTGGAACATCGCCGGACCGTAGGCGCCGACACCGGCGGCCACGAACATGTAGCCCAGTTGGGACATGGTGGAGTAGGCGATGACGCGCTTGATATCGTTTTGCACGAGGCCGATTGTGGCCGCGACAAAGGCAGTAGAGGCGCCGATGTAGACGATAAACGTCTGGGCCTGAGGCGCGTATTCAAACAGCGGCGACATGCGGCAGACGAGGAACACGCCCGCGGTCACCATGGTCGCGGCGTGGATCAGCGCCGACACGGGGGTCGGGCCTTCCATCGCGTCGGGAAGCCATGTGTGCAAGAACAGTTGTGCCGATTTCCCCATAGCACCGACAAACAGAAGGAAAGCCAACAGGTTGGCGGCATTCCATTCGGTCCACAAGAAATGCAGCTGCGTGTTTGCAAGCTCGGGCGCTTTTGCAAACACGGTATCCATGTCGATGCTATCGGTGAGATAGAACAGGCCAAAGATACCAAGCGCGAAGCCGAAGTCCCCGACGCGGTTGACGATGAAGGCTTTCATAGATGCCGCACCGGCGGAGGGTTTCTTGAAATAGAACCCGATGAGCAAGTAGGACGCGAGGCCCACGCCCTCCCAGCCAAAGAACATCTGGGCAAGGTTATCGGCGGTCACGAGCATCAGCATCGCAAAGGTAAAGAGCGACAGGTAGGCAAAGAAACGGGCGCGGTAGGGCTCGTCATCGCCGAACTGGCTGTCATGCGCCATGTAGCCGAAGGAGTAGAGGTGAACGAGGGCGGACACGGTCGTCACAACAATCAACATGATCGTGGTCAGACGGTCGAGGCGGATGCCCCAGTCAACCGAGAGCGCGCCGCTTTCAACCCATTTGAGCAACGAGATATGTTGTGTCTGGCCATCAAAGCCCAAGAACACGGTCCACGACAGGAACGCCGAGAGGAACAGCAGGCCCGTGGTCAGGATTTGCGCATTGCGCTCCCCGATCGCGCGCCAGCCGAAGCCTGCGATAATGGCACCCACCAATGGGGCGAAGAGGATGATCGTTTCCATATGCCCTTACCCTTTCATCACGTTGACGTCTTCGACGTCGATCGTGCCGCGGTTGCGGAAGAAGCCAACGAGAATGGCCAAACCGATCGCAGCCTCGGCGGCGGCAACGGTCAGCACCAACATCGTAAAGATTTGCCCGACAAGATCCCCCGCGAAGGAGGAGAAGGCGACAAGGTTAATGTTGACCGACAACAAGATCATCTCGATGGACATCAAGATGATGATGACGTTCTTCCGGTTCAAAAAGAGACCGAAAATTCCGATCACAAACAGCGCTCCCGCGACTGCCAGGTAATGTTCAAGTCCGACCATGTCGTCCCTCAGTTCTTATCTGTCGCCGCTTATCGCGGCTTTGGCCCGGAGCGGCCTTAGCGTCGCCCCGTCTTCGTATTTTGACGCAAACGGCTTAAAGCCCCTGCCCCGGTTTGATGTCTTTCAGTTCCATTGCCGTGGCCGGATCGCGGTGCATCTGTGTCATCACGTTCTGACGCTTGACGTCCGGACGGTGGCGCAGGGTCAACACAATCGCGCCGATCATGGCAACCAACAGGATCAGACCCGCAAGCTGGAACAGCATCAGGTAGTCGTCATACATCAACTGACCCAGTGCGGCGGTGTTATGCACATCCTCGGGAGTCACAGCTGCACGCAGGGCCTGCGCCCCGTCAGCGGCGTGCCAATCCCCGAATGCGATCCCGAACTGGAGCAGCACCACAATCGCCATCAGGATGGCAAACGGCAGATACCGCGCCATGCCCGCTTTGAGCTCGGCGAAATCCACGTCGAGCATCATCACGACAAAAAGGAACAGCACCATCACCGCACCGACGTAGACGATGACCAGAAGCATCGCCACGAACTCTGCGCCCAAAAGCACAAAGAGACCGGAGGCCGAGAGGAAGGTTAGGATCAGCCAAAGCACCGAATGCACAGGGTTGCGTGCCACAACCGTGAACAGCGCCCCCGTGAGCATCAGGATGGCGAAACAATAGAATGCGAAATCAACGACAGTCATTCACTGTCCTCCTGCATATCAGAAAAGACCTCTTTGGCGAGGTCCAGTGCTTTTGACATTGCGGGCAAACCGCCCAGCATCGACATTTGGTAGATCGTTTCCGCGATCTCTTGCTCGGTCGCGCCCGCCTCGCGGGCATGGCGCACCGTCATCTTGAACGGCAGCGGCGCCTGAGCGCCCTGGGCCGTGAGGCCCGCAAGCATGATCAAGAGGCGGGTCTTGGCATCAAGACCGTCTTTGTTGAACGAATTGCCCCACAACATGTCCATGTAGTCCTTGGTCATCGTCGGGAACATTTTCTCGAAACCCGACGGCGAAAAGGTCGCCATAGACGGATTGATCTCAGCGGCCATTTTCTGGCCCTGTTCCATCATCTGTCCGAAGAGTTTCGAAAAATCGGTCATTGTAACTATCGTGGTCCTGATGTTGAGGCCTTAACGGTAAGGCGCATCCAGTTCGAGATTGCGGGCGATTTCAGCCTCCCAACGCGCCCCGTTATCCAGAAGCTTGTCCTTATCGTAGAACAGCTCCTCGCGGGTTTCGGTGGAAAACTCGAAATTCGGGCCTTCGACGATCGCATCCACGGGACAGGCCTCTTGGCAGAACCCGCAATAGATGCACTTCGTCATATCGATGTCGTAGCGCGTGGTGCGGCGCGAGCCATCATCACGGGGTTCGGCATCGATGGTAATCGCCTGTGCGGGGCAAATGGCCTCGCACAATTTACACGCGATACAGCGCTCTTCGCCATTGGGATAGCGACGCAACGCATGTTCGCCACGAAAGCGCGGGGACAAAGGCCCCTTTTCGTGCGGGTAGTTGATCGTCACCTTGGGCGCAAAGAAATAGCGCAGGCCAATGCGAAAGCCGGAGATGATATCGGCCATCAGGAAGTATTTGACCGCGCGGGTATAATCCATTGCCATGGCTTAGCCTCCAATCGCCCAGCGGGCATAGGCCCCGCCGAAAGCACCGTATTGAGCAAAAAACGCGACCAGAACAACCCAACCGAGCGAGAGCGGCAGGAAGACTTTCCAACCAATACGCATCAGTTGGTCATAGCGGTAGCGCGGGACGATCACCTTCACCATCGAGAAGATGAAGAAGAAGAACAGCATCTTGCCGATGAGCCAGACGATCCCGTCAGGCAGACCCGGAACCGGGGACAGCCAACCGCCAAAGAACAGCGTGGAGATCAAGGCACACATCAACACAACCGCCATCAGTTCGCCCATCATGTAGAGCAGGAACGGCGTGGAGGAGTATTCAACCTGATAACCGGCCACCAGTTCGGATTCCGCTTCGGGAAGGTCGAACGGCGAGCGGTTCGTCTCGGCCAGTGCCGTGATGAAGAACAAGATGACCATCGGGAAGTGCGGCACCCAGTACCACGAGAACATCCCGAACCGGCCGTCTTGGGCCGCAACGATCTGGCTAAAGTTCATCGAGCCGGACGAGATCACGATACCGATGATGATGAGACCGAGAGAAACCTCATAGGAAATCATCTGCGCCGCAGAGCGCAACGCCCCGAGGAACGGGTATTTCGAGTTGGACGCCCAACCACCCATGATCACGCCGTACACTTCCAACGAAGAGATGGCGAAGATATAGAGGATCGCGACGTTGAGGTCGGCAATCACCCAACCGTCGCCCCACGGGATCACAACCCATGCGATACAGGCGGTCACAAAGGTGATCATTGGCGCGAGGTAAAAGACGAACTTGTCCGCCCCTGCCGGCACCACCACCTCTTTGACGATGTATTTGATAAAGTCGGCAAATGACTGCAACAGGCCGAAGATGCCCACGATATTGGGCCCCTTCCGCATCATTACAGCTGCCCAGATCTTACGATCGCCCCACATAAGGAAGGCGAGCGCCACGAATAGCGGCACCAGAACCAGCAGACATTGTCCGAGGATCAGGAGAGCTATCCCGAGATTTGTTGTCGTGAAAAATTCGACCATTTTTCAGCCTTTCACACCGTCGGTATCTTGTTGTCCCTACAGTTTGCGACCACGACTTCGGCGTCGATAGTCCGCAAACCTTCGGGGAGCGCTGACGAGATGGTGTAAACAGCATCCGCGCGCCAAATTCCACCCTCATATGCGACATTTGTGCGCACATGACGCGCAAATCCGAAACCACGGATCAGCGCATATTGGGCCGCTGCGCATTGCGCGTAGTCGGCCACATCGTTTTTATTCTCCGTTCCCGTCATGGAAACATCGAAATTTACCAGATCACCGTCCAGAAGACGTGTTTCCACGCCGCGGTAGACCTTTTTGCCCTGTGTCGCAGATCCCGTTGCGGACCCGCCATCCGTGGGGGAGACACAGGCACCAAGCAGGGCGGCGGCGGCCAGTGCGGCCCCCGTCCCCATGTGGCGATGTGTACTCCCCTGAACGGTCATCACTCGGCTGCCACGCTGTCGTCAGTGGCCCGTGCCTTGGCACCGGCGGACAATTCGGCCATCAGCGCCGAGGCCCGTGCGATCGGGTTGGTGAGATAGAAATCCTTCACCGCGTTGCGGAAGTCGGCTTTCGCGGGCTTCTTGGCGGCAACCGGCGTCCATGTGTTCTCGACAACCTGATCAACCTGCGCCAGATGCGGCACGGCAGCGATCAGATCACGGCGCAACGCGGCAAGGCTGTCAAACGGCAGCGGCGCATCAAGTTCCGCCGATAAGGCCCGCAAGATTGCCCAGTTTTCTTTCGCCTCACCGGGAGGGAAGGACGCGCGCAACGCGAGCTGTGGGCGACCTTCGGTGTTCACGAACAGGCCGTTCTCTTCGGTATAGGCCGCACCGGGCAGGATCACGTCAGCGCGGTGTGCGCCGCGATCGCCATGCGAGCCCTGATAGACGACAAACGCGCCATCGCCGATTTCAACTTCGTCCGCGCCCAGATTATAGACGGCTTCGACGCCATCAAGCGCCTTGCTCAACCCGCCCGCGGTAACCGCATCCACGTCCATCGCGCCCACACGGGCCGCAGCGGTGTGCAGGATCATCAGTTTGGATTTGGTGGCATCGGCCATTTTCATCGCAAGCGACAAAACCGCTTCGCCATCAGCCTCGGTCAGGGCACCCTGCCCCACGATGATGATGGAATTGGCGTCATCGACGGGACCGGAGGTGTGATCCGCCAACTCTTCGAGAGCGGCGCGGTCGGTGCCGACGTGGACGTAATCATAGGTCAGATCAACCGCTTCGCCGATCAGGCCGACTTTGGCGCCGTTCAACCATGCTTTGCGGATCCGCGCGTTGAGCACAGGCGATTCGTCGCGCGGATTGGTGCCGATCAGTTGGATATACTCGGCATTGTCGATGTCCGCGATGGACGCCGTGCCGACATAGCCGGAGCGGTTGCCCGCAGGCAGTTTCGCACCATCGGTGCGGCATTCGACGTTACCGCCGAGCCCTTCAACCAGTTGCTTGAGCGCAAAGGCGGCTTCAACGGGGACCAGATCGCCCACGAGACCGGCAACCTTTTTGCCCTTAAGGCCTGCGGCGGCCGCGCTGAGTGCCTCGGTCCATGTGGCTTTACGCAGCTTGCCGTTTTCACGCACATACGGCGTATCAAGGCGCTGACGGCGCAGACCATCCCACACAAAACGGGTTTTGTCCGAAATCCACTCTTCGTTCACGCCATCATGGTTGCGCGGCAAAATCCGCATCACTTCGCGGCCTTTGGTGTCCACACGGATGCTCGAGCCAAGCGCGTCCATCACGTCGATGGTCTCGGTCTTGGTCAATTCCCACGGACGGGCGGTAAAGGCGTAGGGTTTCGATGTCAGCGCCCCCACAGGACACAGATCGATGATGTTGCCCTGAAGGTTCGATTTGAGCGTCTGGTCGAGATAGCTTGTGATTTCGCTGTCTTCGCCACGCCCCGTTTGGCCCATCTGGGTGATCCCCGCGACCTCGGTGGTAAAACGCACACAGCGCGTGCACGAGATACAACGGGTCATAGCGGTGCCAACGAGCGGGCCGAGGTTCAATTCGGTCGAGGCGCGTTTGGGTTCGCGGTAGCGCGAGAAATCAACACCATAGGCCATCGCCTGATCTTGCAAATCGCATTCGCCGCCCTGATCACAGATCGGACAGTCAAGCGGGTGGTTGATGAGCAGGAATTCCATCACGCCTTCGCGGGCCTTCTTGACCATCGGCGAGTTGGTTTTCACAACAGGCGGCTGACCTTCGGGGCCGGGGCGCATGTCTTTGACCTGCATCGCACAGCTTGCGGCGGGCTTTGGCGGACCGCCAACAACCTCTACGAGGCACATGCGGCAGTTGCCCGCAATCGAGAGGCGCTCGTGGTAGCAAAAACGGGGTACCTCGATGCCTGCAACTTCGCAGGCCTGAAGGATGGTCATCGCCGGATCGACTTCGACCTCGGTCCCGTCAATGATGATTTTGCGCTTGTCTGCCATAGTCAATCACCTGTTCTTCGCGGCCAGTGGGAGTGTCCCGTGCGGCCAGTTCAGACGCATACGCGTCCAATCAGTCGTTTTCTGTCATTCGCGCCCGTGTCACCACAAACGCGCACATTCACTTCGCGCGAAGCAGCGATCCAATCACGCTGCCCTTTGCAATTTCCATTTCCCCCAAGGCACAGAGCCCTGCGGATGTCGTCGGGTCCACACCGCGCGCACGGGCATAAGCCGCCCCTTTGGCGCGGATGCGGGCCTTTTCGTCTTTGCTCGTGACGTACTCTTCGATCTGGGCATTGGAATATCCCATCTCCGAGGCCACGGCCTTGAGCGTCCAAAGAAAATTCAGACCCTTGATCTTACGCGCCTCAATCGTTGGGCATTCGTCGCTGATCTCGATCGCGATGCCGACGTAAAGCATGTTGTTGTCGATCTCGTCCACGCGCGACAACGGCGGCAAGGCGGCCGCCGAAAGAGGGGCGGCGAAAAGCACGAGGCCTAACGCAATGCGGGGGGCGATATGTTTGAAAACTGTCATGGGGTTACTCCACGGCTATGGGCGCACAGCTTTTCTCGCGAATAAAGCGTGGCCTCCGTCATATACGACCACCCGAAAGCGTGGTCGCTGTCCCCATGTTCGTCTGTGTAGGCGGGCCGTTCGAGCGCCCCGACAAACCCGGCCACGCGCAAATCATCAGGCGCGGCAATGAGCCGCCCGATGTTCCGTTCCGCGATATGGTGGGTTGCGTGGGTCATGGTCCTAGTTTTTTACCAGATAGGGTTTGAGATTGGCATCCGCAGGGCCGGCAGCACACAAGGCATCCGTATCGCCATGCGCCACATGATTGGCCTGCAACCACGCGCCGAAATCGGCACGCAATTTGTCGGCGGGCAGATAGGAGGAAATGGCGGCCAGATCGTCTGGATCGACGCCCGCGTCCATTTGCCCCTCGATAAAGGCTTGGGTCAGCCGAGCCGCCTTATCCGCGTCATAGGTCCAACCGTCACATTCCTCGCCCACAATTTTCGCAAATTGCATCGGTTCAAGCAGCGCCACATAGGCGCGACCGAGTGGCGTATCCGCGCCATCCGCCGCAAGGGCGCACAGCGGCAGGGCGCAACAGGTCAAAATGCTTGGAAGGAGGCGGGACATCGGTGATCCTTACTCCGCGGCGATCGAACCGGAACGGCCCGATTTTTGCGTTTTGATACGGTCTTCGATTTCCTCGCGGAAGTTCTTGATCAGACCCTGGATCGGCCATGCGGCGGCGTCACCGAGCGCACAAATCGTGTGGCCCTCGACCTGCTTGGTCACATCCCACAGCATGTCGATTTCCTCAAGATCCGCCTCGCCTTTGACCAGACGGTCCATGACGCGCATCATCCACCCTGTGCCTTCGCGACACGGCGTACACTGGCCACAGCTCTCGTGTTTGTAGAACTTCGACAGGCGATGGATCGCTTTGATAATGTCGGTCGATTTGTCCATCACGATCACGGCGGCGGTGCCAAGGCCGGACCCGAGCTCTCCGCGCAGGTAATCGAAATCCATGATCGCGTCTTTCATGTCTTCGCCGCGCACACACGGCACGGAGGAGCCACCGGGGATCACGGCTTTGAGGTTGTCCCAACCGCCGCGAATACCGCCGCAATGTTTTTCAATCAGCTCTTCGAACGAGATCGACATTGCCTCTTCGACAACGCAGGGGTTGTTGACGTGACCCGAGATCGCGAACAGTTTGGTGCCGGCATTGTTCGGACGGCCAAAGCCCGCGAACCATTCAGGGCCACGGCGCAAAATCGTCGGCACAACCGCAATGGATTCCACGTTGTTCACTGTGGTCGGACAGCCATACAGACCCGCGCCCGCAGGGAACGGCGGCTTCATCCGTGGCATGCCTTTTTTGCCCTCGAGGCTCTCGATCAGGGCGGTCTCTTCGCCACAGATATAGGCCCCCGCACCGTGGTGCAGATAGAGGTCGAAATCGTATCCGGATTTGCACGCATTACGGCCAAGCAACCCGGCCGCATAGGCCTCGTCGATGGCGTTTTGCAGCGCTTCTTTTTCGCGGATGTATTCGCCGCGAATGTAGATATAGGCGGCGTTGGCATTCATCGCGAAAGACGCAATCAGCGCCCCCTCGATCAGGGTGTGCGGATCATGGCGCATGATCTCGCGGTCTTTACATGTGCCGGGCTCGGACTCGTCGGCGTTGATGACGAGGTAGGACGGGCGACCGTCGCTTTCCTTGGGCATAAAGGACCATTTGAGGCCGGTGGGGAACCCCGCACCGCCGCGTCCGCGCAGTCCCGATGCCTTCATCTGGTCCACGATCCAGTCGCGGCCCTTTTTGATGATGGCGGCCGTGCCGTCCCAATGTCCACGCGCCTGTGCACCCTTCAGGGTGCGGTCATGCATCCCGTAGATATTGGTAAAGATCCGATCCTGATCCTTAAGCATTGGTCTACTTCCTTCAGCCTTGCTGGCGCGCACGCCAGATCTGGTAAATATTCACAAACGCCCACGCAAATGCACCGAGCGCTGCGAGGTCAAAGAGAAATACGAACCGCACGGGCAGTCCCATTTCCCCTCCGACCCACTGGGCCCCGAACCAGATCACCATCGTTGCGGCCATCACAAACCCGACAAAGCGGGCCTTTTTGGCGAGACGGATTTCCGTGTCGGAACTCATCTTGTCTTACCTCCCGACGCGCTTAGTATTTTGCGCGCTTGGAGAATTCGGTTTGGCCCCCCGCCGCGAGTGTTTTCGCATCGGGTTTCCATGTCTCGATCTGGCGTGCCGAAGTGCCAACGAGATTCTCGTCGAGCCATTCGGTTTCCTTTTTGCGCAAAGACGCAATCTGGTCGAAATGGTAAAAACCGAGCGCATGAAGCTGCGCTTCGATTTTCGGTCCCACACCTTTGAGCAGTTTCAAATCGTCCGGCTGACCACCGCGTGCGGCCGAAAGCAACACGTCTGCGGGTTTGCCATCGGCGGCAACGGCGGCGCGTTTGGGCTTGGCGGATGCCTTGGGCGCGGCTGCCTTCGCCTTTGGCGCTGCGGGGGCCTTGGGCTTGGCCGCTTTGGCCGGTGCAGCACTGGCCTTTGTCGCGGTGGTTTTCGCTTTGGCCTTTGTCGCTTTCGCGGCCGTTTTCTTGGCCGGCGCTTTCGCCGTCGTGGCGCTCTCGGCGACTTCCGGAGCAGGTTCATCGTTCGCGGAAGCACCAGAGACAGGCGCAGCCGACATCAGACCCACAGCAGAGGCCGCACTCGCAGATGGAGACGCAACAGACTGCGCATCGACAGAGCCGGTGACGGCCCCCGTCGTTGTCCCCGAAACAGAGGCCCCGGGTGTGGCCGGTACGGCTTTGTTCTGAACGGGTTCATCATACCACCCGATCCACAACAGGATCGCGACGAGCAAGGTTACAAGAACACCAATAATCATGGAGGCGACAGTGGAATAGCCGGCGATGAACAGAAGCGCCAAAAAGGCCAACACACCACAAATGGCTGAAATCAGCCAGATCTTTGGTGTCTTCCCCGAATTACTCTCACTCATGTCGACCTCCTGGTCCCTGGTCCCGATTGCCCCGTGGCTCTACAGCCGGTTGGGGGCCTGTCCTTAGTACTTTGCGCGCTTGGAAAACTCGGTTTGACCACCGTCAGCGAGGATTTTGGCCTGATCGACCCACCCGTCGCGCTCAATGCGACCTTTGAACTTCAAATTGTCGTCCACCCACTCGATTTCCTCCGCCGTCCATTTGGCGATCTGGTCAAAGTGGTAAAAGCCCAATGCGTTGAGCGTCTGTTCCAGTTTCGGACCGACCCCCTTGAGCATTTTCAAATCGTCGGCCCCCGCTTTGCGCGGTGCACTCATGGTGCGTGGCTTTTTGCCCGCAGGTGCGGCGGCAACAGGGGCCTCCGCTTTGGGTGTTTTCGCCTTTGCGACCGGCTTGGCGGCAGACTTTGCTGCGGGCTTGGCCGTCGATGTGGCTTTCGCGGCTTGCTTGCTCACGCCCGTTTTGTCGACGGGTGCATCTGCAGAAGGTTTCGCGGCTTTTTTGGCAGCGGCTTGCTGCACAGCGGATTTTTGCACAGGGGCGGGCTTGGGCGGTGTTTTCTTCGCAGAGGCACCCTTGCCCCCTTTGACAACCCACGGCGTCAGAATCGGCACTTCGGTCCCGTCGATCCGCTTGATCGTATCGCCGAGATCAGCCGCCAGTTGCGCCGAGGCGTTATAGTCTGCTTTGCCGGCCTCGTATTCGGTCAAGGACGTCAGACCCGACAGCGGCTCGGCGGCATAGCGACCGTTTTGCGGACCGGGCAAAGGCACCTGACCTGCCGCCATGGCGTCGATCAACTTGCCAAAGTTCTCGGCGGTGAGATCCTCGTAATAATCTTTGCCGATCTGCGCCATGGGCGCGTTGGAACAGGCCCCCAGACATTCGACCTCTTCCCACGAAAACTTGCCATCCGCGGACAGTTCGTGCGCGTTGGGTGCGATTTTGTCCTTACAAACCGCAATCAGATCCTCGGCGCCACAGATCATGCACGACAGGGTGCCGCAAATCTGGATATGGGCCACGGAGCCGACCGGCTGAAGTTGGAACATAAAATAGAAGGTCGCCACTTCGAGCACGCGGATATACGGCATGCCAAGCATATCGCCGACATATTCAATCGCGGCTTTGGTCAGCCACCCTTCCTGTTCCTGGGCACGCCACAACAGCGGGATCACGGCGGATTGCTCGCGACCCTCGGGGTATTTCGTGATCTGACCCTGCGCCCACTCGAGGTTGGCAGGCGTGAATTCAAAGCTCTCGGGCTGTTCGTGATGCAGACGGCGCAACATTAGCGGTCCACCTCCCCAAATACGATGTCCATGGAGCCGATGATGGCGGCGACGTCGGCCAACTGGTGGCCGCGTGCGACGTGATCCATCGACTGAAGATGCAAATACCCCGGTGCGCGCAATTTGGCGCGGTAGGGTTTGTTGGTTCCGTCCGAAACCATGTAGACGCCGAACTCGCCCTTGGGGGCTTCGACGGCGGCGTAAACCTCACCTGCGGGCAATTTGAAACCCTCGGTGTAGAGTTTGAAGTGGTGGATGAGGGCCTCCATCGAGGTCTTCATATCGCTGCGCTTGGGCGGTGTGAGCTTGCCACGGGCCAAAACGTCACCTTTGTTCTCGGGCATCCGCAGTTTCGCGATGGCCTGTTTGATGATCGAGGTGGATTGCGTCATCTCCTCCATGCGGCACAGGTAACGGTCATAGCAGTCGCCGTTTTTGCCCACAGGCACCTGAAAATCGAACTCGTCGTAGCACTCGTAGGGCTGCGCGCGACGCAAATCCCATGCAAGGCCCGACCCGCGTGCCATCACACCGGAATAGCCCCAATCGAGAATATCCTGTTCGGTGATGATGCAGATATCGACGTTACGCTGTTTGAAAATACGGTTTTCGGTGAGCAACGTGTGGATGTCGGCAAGCGGGCTTGCGAAATTGTCAGCCCAGGCTTCGATATCATCGAGCAAGGCCTCGGGCAGGTCCTGATGGACACCACCGGGGCGGAAATAAGCGGCGTGAAGACGCGCACCACAGGCCCGCTCGTAGAAAATCATCAGCTTTTCACGCTCTTCAAAGCCCCACAGCGGCGGCGTAAGTGCACCAACGTCCATCGCCTGTGTGGTGACGTTCAAAAGGTGGTTCAACACCCGACCGATCTCGGAGAACAGCACGCGGATCAGGGAGGCGCGGCGCGGCACCTCGACCCCTGCGAGACGCTCGATGGCCATGCACCATGCGTGCTCCTGATTCATCGGCGCCACATAATCGAGACGATCGAGATACGGCAGGTTTTGCAGATAGGTGCGGCTTTCCATCAGTTTCTCGGTGCCGCGGTGTAGCAGGCCGATGTGCGGGTCAGCCCGTTCTACAATCTCGCCATCAAGCTCCAAAACCATGCGAAGCACCCCGTGCGCCGCAGGGTGCTGCGGGCCGAAGTTGATGTTGAAATTGCGGATCTTCTGCTCGCCCGAAAGCGCGTCGTCGAAGTTACCGTCCATCATCAGACCTTTCTCCAATTGATCCTCGCCATTCCGGACTGTCGATCAAAAGTCTTGTCACTAAAAACGTTGAAGCGGCGCGAGGGACCCCGCGACGCCGAAACGCTCGTCATTTTACGTTGCGCCGGGTGTCCCCGACACTGTGAGAGCGCGCCCCATAGGGATCACGCACCCGCCTTGTCGCCGTCGCCCTTCTCGTCGCCCGGAAGGATATAATGCGCACCCTCCCATGGAGAGAGATTGTCGAACTGGCGGTATTCCTGAGTCAGCGACACAGGTTCGTAGACCACGCGCTTGAGCTCTTCGTCGTAACGGACTTCGGTGTATCCCGTGGTCGGAAAATCCTTGCGCAGCGGGTGGCCGCGGAACCCGTAGTCCGTCAACAGGCGACGCAAATCGGGGTGACCCGAAAAGATGATCCCGAACATGTCGAACACTTCGCGCTCGAACCAGTTGGCCGAAGGATGCAACGCCACGATCGAGGCAATCGTTTCATCCTCACGCACCGCCGCGCGCACACGAATGCGGTGGTTCTGGTACATCGAGAGGAAATGATAGACGACATCAAACCGCTGCGCCCGCGCAGGATAATCAATCGCCGTAATGTCGATCAGCATCGAAAACTTGCACGTTGCATCGGTTTTGAGGAAATCCACAAAATCGACGATCTTCGATGCAGGGACCGTAACCGTCAACTCGCCATAGGCAATGTCGGTGGAAACCACATCATCGGGACGTTTGAGTTCGATATGAGCGGCAAGCTCCTGAAGTGCTCCAGTCATCTCATCCCCTCCTATCGGGCAATCGTGCCGGTACGGCGGATTTTGCGTTGCAGCTGCAAGATACCGTACATCAGCGCCTCGGCTGTCGGCGGGCATCCGGGAACATAGATGTCCACAGGCACAATGCGATCACATCCGCGCACAACCGAATAGCTGTAGTGATAATAGCCGCCGCCGTTCGCACAGGATCCCATCGAGATCACATAACGCGGCTCGGGCATCTGGTCGTAGACCTTGCGCAACGCAGGGGCCATTTTGTTGGTCAACGTGCCGGCAACGATCATCAGATCGGACTGGCGCGGGGACGCGCGCGGCGCGGTACCGTAACGCTCGACGTCATAACGTGGCATGGAGGTGTGCATCATCTCGACCGCACAGCACGCCAGACCAAAGGTCATCCAGTGCAGCGACCCCGTGCGGGCCCAGTTGATAATGTCCTCGGTGGAGGTCAACAGGAACCCTTTGTCCTGCAACTCCTTATTGAGCACCTGCGTAGAGTGTTCTTTGTCCACACCCGCGGTATTTTGCGTCGTCGTCACGCCCATTCCAGCGCTCCTTTCTTCCACTCATAGGCAAAGCCTACGGTCAGAACGCCCAAGAACACCATCATCGACCAAAAGCCGACAATCCCGACATCCTTGAACGCGACGGCCCAAGGGAACAGAAAAGCGATTTCGAGATCGAAAATGATAAAGAGGATCGAGACCAGATAGAACCGGACATCGAACTTCATGCGTGCATCGTCAAAGGCGTTAAAGCCACATTCGTAGGCCGACACTTTTTCAGGGTCGGGATTGCGAACGGCAACGATCAGGGCGGCGAAAATGAACACGAGACCCAGCGCGATGGCGAGGCCTAGGAAAATGACGATGGGAAGGTAGTCCCGAAGCAAGTCTTCCACGAGCGGCTCCTTAGAGTTGCGCCCACGCTTGGCTTGAATAGCTGCGGGACGCTTGGCTTAAGCTGAACGTGGTTTAGCCCCCTGCGACATTGTGGTCAACCAAACGCACGGTTTTTTATCTCCGTATTTTCCTGTGTTTGGTTGGTTTTTCGTGACTTTAGTCAACGCGCCTCCGGAAAACGCCACACAAAGCCCGATACGGGACGCAAAAGTCGATTCGACACGGGCACCATCCACAGCCCCCCCACGCATACCCCTCTGTATACCTTACTGTTTTTCTTGGTTTAAAGGCGCCCGCGCGGTTTTCCCGTCACGCGCACGCCCTTACATACAGGCCGCGATTTCGGCGCGAATAATCCGCGCCACCAACGCACAATCGGCAAGACTAAAGGTCAGCGGCAAACGCATGTCGACAATGGCCCGCAACACGCGATCGCTATCGGGCAAGGGCTGCGGATCGGCATAGCGCCAACTGTCGTAGCGCGAGGTGAACGCCACCGGCTCGGGCGCCCCGAACCACTTCAATTCGACCCCCCGCGCCTTGCAGCGCGCCACGACCGCCTCGATGTGTGCATCCTCCCAATCAAGCAACAAAAACTGGATGGACGAACCGACAAACCCCTCTTGTTGGGGCCGCTCGATCAGGGTCAGGCCGGCAACATCACGCAACCCCTCCTCGACCACGCGGTAACGTGCGTTCCAGTTGTCCACCTGATCCGCGAGACCGCGCAACTGAACCCGTAAAATTGCAGCCCGCAAATGGTCCATACGGCCGGAAATGTTCGGCGTGTCATACTTGACCTTTTCGAACACCTCGACGGGGGGGCGTGCGGTATGCGCCCCGTATAACATGTACGATCCCGACAACATAATGGCCCGCGCCGCCACCGCGTCATCGTCGGTGGTCAACACGCCCCCTTCGCCCGAATTGATGTGTTTATAGGTCTGGGTCGAATAGCACGCGACCGTGCCGTGGCGCCCCGACGCCACCCCGTCCCACGTCGCCCCCATGGTATGGGCACAATCCTCGATCACCGTCACGCCCGCGCCATTACAGATGTACATCAGCGCATCCATGTCGACGATATGGCCACGCATGTGCGACAACATCAACACCCGTGCCCCCGTTTCGGAAATCTTGACCTGCAAGTCATCCAGATCAATCACCAGACCTTCGGTCACGCCGACAAAAACCGGACGCGCCCCCACGGAAGCAATCGCCCCCGGAACCGGCGCGAGCGTAAAGGCATTGGTCAACACCGCATCACCCGCCGCAACCCCCACAGCCCGCAACGCACAGCCAAGCGCATAGCCCCCCGACGCAACGGCAAGCGCGTATTTCGCGCCTGTGCAGGCCGCAAATTCAGCCTCCAGTTGCGCCACCTCACCCACCTCGTCGGGCAAGACGTTATAACGGTGCAAGCGCCCCGAACGCATCACCGCAACCGCGGCCTCGATCGCCTCTTCGGGGATCGGTTCCTGTTGCGTGAAATTGCCGCGAAATACCTCGTCACTCATCCGATCAACTCCCGCGTAAGCCGACCAAGGTCTTGATAATCATGCAACAATGCCTCTGGCGCGAGATCTTTGACCCCTGCCCCGTCCGGCCCGAATGTGACGAGCGCACAGGGCACACCCGCCGCCCGCGCGGTGTCGCGATCCGTCTCGGTATCGCCCACGATAAAACTCTGCGCCACCACGCCGCCCGCGCCCTCGACCGCCGCAACATAGGGTTTGGGATCGGGCTTGCTCACCCCCACCGTCTGTGCGCCGATCATCGAGGCAAACAGGTCACGAATGCCAAGCGACACCAACAACCGGTCGGCCAGGGCCTCGGGCTTGTTGGTGCAAATCCCCACCGCATAGCCGTCCGACCGAAGCGCCTCGACCGCCTCCGCCGCCCCGTCATAGAGCCGCGTATGCACATCAATGGCCGCCCCGTAGGCGTCGAGCAAAACCGGATACTGCGCCGCGACATCATCCGCCGTGAACGCGGGCCTCACCCGTCCGAACCCCAAGGCCAACATCGCCCGCCCCCCCCGAAACGCCGTGCGCGCATCGGCAACAGGGTCAAGCACATCCCCATACCCGAGTTCGCGAAAACACACATTGGCCGAGGCAATCAGGTCGGCGGAGGTATCCGCAAGCGTCCCGTCCAGGTCGAAAATCACTGTCCGCATCACGGCCCCTCTTTCACTTTGTTCTTGCGTCATCGGCAAACTTGCGCCGCCCACCTGTAATGTGGCGACAAAATTAGTGAAGCCCCGCCCCTTGCGGCGCTGTCTCCCATCGGTAAAACGGCTTACAAACAAATAAAAGAGCAGATTGGGACAATCACATGTCGACCGCCCTCATTATATTAGCCGCAGGCCAAGGCAGCCGCATGAATTCGGACCTGCCAAAAGTGCTGCACGAGGTCGCAAATGCACCGCTGTTTGCCCACGCATTGGCGGCGGGCGGATCGCTTGCCCCCGAAAGAACCGTGCTTGTCGTTGGTCACGGCGGGGATCTGGTCGAGGCCGCAGCGCTCAGGATCGACGACACAATCGCCATCGCCCGCCAAACCGAACAACTCGGCACCGCCCACGCCGTGGCGCAGGCCCGCGAGGCACTTGACGGTTTCGACGGCGATGTGATGGTCCTCTATGGCGATACGCCGTTTGTCTCCGCCGGAACACTTGAACGCATGACCGCCGCCCGCGCCACCCACGATGTGGTGATCCTCGGGTTCGAGGCCGCCGACCCCGCCCGCTATGGCCGCCTCGTTGTGAACGGCGACAAACTGGAGCGCATCGTCGAATACAAGGACGCTGATCCGGCCACACGCGCCCTCACCCTGTGCAACTCCGGCGTGGTCTGCGCCGATGCCGCAACGCTGTTTTCCCTGATTGATGCGGTTGGAAACGACAATGCCTCGGGCGAATACTACCTCACCGATATCGTTGAAATCGCATGGAAAACTGGCAAAACAGCCACCGCCGTATCCTGTGACGAGGCCGAAACGCTCGGCATCAACACCCGTGCCGAACTGGCCCGCGCCGAACGCCTGTTCCAGACCGCGAAACGCGCCGAGGCCCTTGAAAACGGCGTGACCTTAACCGCACCCGAAACCGTGTTCTTCTCGCTTGATACCTATGTGGGGCGTGACGCGATTGTGGAACCCAACGTGGTCTTTGGCCCCAATGTGACGGTGGAATCCACCGTCCGCATCCGCGCCTTTTCCCACCTTGAGGGCTGTCACGTCTCGATGGGCGCCACGGTCGGCCCCTATGCCCGTTTGCGCCCCGGCGCGGAGCTGTCCAACAACGCCCATGTCGGCAATTTCGTCGAGATCAAAAACGCCCGCATCGGCGAAGGCACCAAGGTCAATCACCTCACCTATATTGGCGATGCCGAGATTGGCGATGGCACCAACATCGGTGCAGGCACGATCACCTGTAACTACGACGGCGTATTCAAACACAAAACGACCATCGGCAAAAACGCCTTTATCGGCTCGAACACCATGCTTGTCGCCCCCGTCACCGTGGGGGATGACGCCATGACGGCGAGCGGATCGGTGATCACCACAAACGTCGAGGCAGGGGCCTTGGCCATCGCACGCGCCAAACAGGTCTCGAAACCGGGGCTCGCAGTGCGAATGTTCGAAAAGTTAAAGTCTGCGAAGAAAAAAGCGCAAAAAGGTCAGTAAAATGTGTGGAATTGTAGGGGTTCTTGGAACCCATGAGGTCGCGCCACTTTTGGTAGAAGCCCTCAAACGGCTCGAATATCGCGGCTATGACAGCGCCGGAATTGCCACCGTGGACAACGGCAAACTGGATCGCCGCCGCGCGGTTGGCAAACTGGTGAACCTGAGCGACACCCTGGTCCACAACCCGCTCGCGGGCAAATCCGGCATTGGCCACACCCGGTGGGCCACCCATGGCGCCCCCACGGTCGAAAACGCCCACCCGCATCAGGCGGGGCCGGTGGCCGTTGTGCACAATGGCATCATTGAGAACTTTCGCGAATTGCGTGCGGATCTGGCGGATAAAGGCTACAACTTTGTCACACAGACCGACACGGAAACGGTCGCCCTCCTCGCGCAAAGCTTTGTTGACGCAGGAAAATCCCCCGTAGACGCGGCCATGGCCACCATCGACGCCCTCGACGGGGCCTTTGCGCTCTGTTTCCTCTTTGATGGCGAAAACGACTTGCTTGTGGCCGCCCGCAAAGGCTCGCCCCTGGCCATCGGCCACGGCGACGGGGAGATGTTTGTCGGCTCCGACGCCATCGCGCTTGCGCCGATGACCGATCAAATCACCTACCTTGACGAGGGCGACCGCGCGGTGTTGACCCGCCGTTCGGTAGAGATTTTCGACGCAAGCGGCGCACAGGTACAACGCCCCCGCCGCCAGATCAAACTCGACGCCACACGGATCGAAAAAGCGGGCCATAAACACTTCATGTCAAAGGAAATTGCCGAGCAACCCACGGTGATCTCCGAGGTCGTCAATGCCTACCTGTCCGCAGATGGAAACGACATTGTTCTCCCCGGTGAGGGCGTGGATTTCTCGCAATTCGACCGCGTTGTGATGGTGGCCTGCGGCACCGCCTATTACGCCTGTTTCACCGCAAAATACTGGTTCGAACAGATCGCGCGCCTGCCCGTTGAAATCGACGTGGCCTCCGAGTTCCGTTACCGTGAGCCACCCGTCTCCCCACGGACCCTCGCCGTGTTTGTCAGCCAGTCGGGCGAGACCGCCGACACCCTTGCCGCCTTGCGCTATATGTCTGGAAAGGCGGACAAAATCATCTCTGTTGTCAATGTCGCGGAAAGCTCGATTGCGCGCGAGAGCGATCTGGCCCTGCCGATTATGGCGGGCGTCGAGGTCGGCGTTGCCTCGACCAAAGCCTTCACCTGTCAGTTGAGCGTTTTGGGCCTGTTGGCGCTTCACGCCGCCCACTCCCGCGGCGAGATCGACAATGCCGCTCTGGCCACACATCTGGGCGAAATGCGCACCTTGCCCGGCCTGATGACCCGTGCGCTCGACCTCGACACCGTGTTTCACGACGTATCCCAAGACCTGTCCGAGGCCACAGACGTGTTGTTCCTCGGGCGTGGCGCGATGTTTCCCCTCGCCCTCGAAGGCGCGTTGAAGCTCAAGGAAATCAGCTACATCCACGCCGAAGGCTATGCCTCTGGCGAGCTCAAACACGGCCCCATTGCCCTGATCGATTCCCACATGCCCGTCATCGTCTTTGCCCCGCACGATGCGCTGTTCGACAAAACCGTCTCGAACATGCAAGAGGTCATGGCGCGGGGCGGCAAAGTGTTGTTGGTCTCGGACAAAAAGGGATTGAACATCGCCTCTGACGGCGTTTGGAAAACAATTCAAATGCCTGACGTCTCTGACTTTTTCGCTCCTATTCTCTACGCGCTCCCCGCGCAATTGATCGCCTACCACACCGCGGTTGCCAAAGGCACCGATGTGGATCAACCCCGCAACCTTGCAAAATCGGTGACTGTCGAATGACCCTACATGAGGCGCTTGCCGCACTCCAATCCGAAGGTGACGCGACACGCGCCGCCGACCTGTCCTCACGCTTTGGTGCGGGGGTGTATCTCGGCGTTGCGCCTGCGCGGCTTGACGAACTTGCCCGCACATGGCGCCAGGACATCGCCTTTCCCGAGCGCCTTGATCTGGCGCGTGGCCTTTGGGCGGCGGAGCCACACGAGGCGCGTGTGATGGCGGCAAAACTGCTGACCCAAGCCCGTATCAAAGACGATGCTGCGGTCTGGGACCAGATTTGCGCATGGATTTCAGACGCCCGCAATTGGGCCGAGATCGACGCGCTCGGTGCCGCGGGCGGGCGCCGTCTTGTGGGCGACCTGAGCCGCATGGCCACCGTTCACGCCCTCGCCGCCTCCGACCGCGCCCTTGATCGCCGCGCCGCGATGATCCTGAGCACGCCGCTTGCGAAACTGGCCCACCCGGGCAAGGACGAATTGAACGCCATCGACGATGTGCTGTTCTGGCTCACCCACGCCCTGCAAGACACCGACAAGGATGTAGCCCGCACCGCCGACACATGGGTCCGCGCCCTCGGCAAACACGATAGCAAACGCGCCAAGATGGTGCGCCGTGTCGTCGAGATGCGCAAAAGTGATAGCTGATCCACTTGGCACCCACGGCCCGACCGCGTAGGCTCCCCGCATGACAGACACTCCTCGCCTGATTGACCCCTTCGCCCGCGCGATCACCTACCTTCGGGTATCGGTAACGGATCGCTGCGATTTCCGCTGTGTCTATTGCATGGCCGAGGACATGACGTTCCTCCCCAAAAGGGACCTGCTGTCCCTCGAAGAGTTGGACCGCATGTGTTCGACCTTTATCGGGCTTGGCGTCGAAAAGCTGCGGATCACGGGTGGCGAACCTTTGGTGCGGCGCGGGATTATGACGTTTTTCAACGGTATGTCGCGCCATCTCGACAGCGGCGCGCTCAAGGAACTCACCGTCACCACCAACGGCTCGCAACTGGCGCGTTTTGCCACCGATCTCTATGCGGCGGGGGTGCGGCGCATCAACGTATCACTCGACACGCTCGACCCCGACAAATTCGCCCGCGTCACCCGTTGGGGGCGGCTCGAACAAGTGCTCAAAGGCATCGAAGCGGCGCGCAACGCGGGGCTGCGGGTCAAGATTAACGCGGTGGCGCTCAAGGGCTTTAACGAGGACGAATTGTTCACCTTGACCGACTGGTGCGCCCGCGAGGATATGGACCTGACCTTTATCGAAGTAATGCCCATGGGCGATCTGGGCGACGACGCGGACCGCGTGGGGCAATTCTGGTCGCTTGAGGATCTGCGCGGCGATCTGGCCACACGGTTCACATTGACCGATTTGACCGAAAATTCCGGCGGTCCTGCCCGCTATGTGCGCCTTGAGGAAACCGGTCAGAAAATCGGGTTCATCACGCCACTCAGCCATAATTTTTGCGAAAGCTGTAACCGCGTGCGCATGACCTGCACGGGCGAGTTGTTCATGTGTCTGGGCCAGGAGGACAATGCGTCCTTGCGCGATATTATGCGGGCAAGCCCCGAGGACAACGCGCCGCTGATCGCCGCCATCCGCACCGCGATTTCCAACAAGCCCAAAGGCCATGACTTTGATTACTCACGCCAACAAGAAGACGGAAAGATGACCCGTCACATGTCGCACACAGGCGGGTGAGGCACGCCCGAAAACAGTCCAGTGAACTGTTTTTAGCGCCGCACGCGCGGGCAATCCTACCCGTGCCGGTTGACAAGCGACCACTCCCATCGCCACGCGCCGCGCGAGCGGCACGCCCGAAATAAAAAGGCGCCGCCCCGTAGGGCAGCGCCTTTATCATTCTGTGATTTGAGGGGGTTAGCCCGCCAAACGGCTTTCCACCATTTCAACGTACCATGACGATCCGGCGGGAATGGCCTCGTCGTTAAAGTTGAACTTGGGGTGGTGAACAGGGGCGCTATCCCCGTTGCCGATCAGGATGTAGGCACCGGGGCGTTCCTCCAACATATAGGCGAAATCCTCGCCGCCCATCACCAATGGTGAGTGGTCACATTTGCCCGCAATTTTGGTGGCCGCCTCGATCGCGTATTCGGTTTCACGCTCATGGTTCACCATCACCGGATAGCCGCGATGGTAGTCCACCGTGGCCGTCGCATCCAGACTCGCCGCGATGCCTGTGGCGATGGCGGTAATCCGCGCCTCGACCTGATCGCGGATCGCGGCGTCAAGTGTGCGCGCCGTCCCGCGCAGGACCACCCGCTGTGGAATCACGTTGTGCGCCTTGGACGAGGTTTCGAACGAGGTCACGGAGACCACGGCCTGTTCGGTCGGGTCGACGTTGCGCGATGCGATGGTTTGCAGCGCCACGACCACATGCGAGGCCACAACGGTGCTATCAACGGTTTCATGCGGCTTGGCGGCATGGCCGCCTTTGCCCTCGACCGTAATCTCGAACTCGTCGGCCGCGGCGAAAAACGGACCCGAACGGATGGCAAAGGTGCCGACCTCATGGCCCGGCCAGTTGTGCATCCCGTAGACCTCATCAATGCCGAACCGCTCCATCATGCCCTCTTCGCACATCACGCGGCCACCGCCACCGCCCTCTTCGGCGGGTTGGAAAATCACCACGGCAGTGCCATCGAAATTGCGGGTCTCGGCGAGATATTTGGCCGCGCCAAGCAACATCGAGGTGTGACCGTCATGGCCACAGGCATGCATCACACCCGGCGTCTGCGAGGCATATTCAACGCCCGTATCCTCCAGAATCGGCAGCGCATCCATATCGGCCCGCAAACCGACCGTGCGCCCCGAGGTCGCGGATTTGCCTTTGATCACACCGACAACCCCCGTTTTGCCAATCCCCTCGACCACCTCGTCACACCCGAACGCGCGGAGCAAATCGGCAACCTTGGCGGCTGTGCGATGCACCTCGAACATCAATTCGGGGTGGGTATGAATGTCATGGCGCCATTCGGTGATCTCGGGCAACATTTCCGCAAGGCGGTTTTTGACGGGCATAGGAGGCTCCTCAGGTGGATTGGGTTGGGGGAACGGTCGCGCCCACTGAACCGGCCTGAAGGGCGCGTTGCAAGTGTGGCGTGTGACCGCACGCTATTACGGCACAAATTGAGCGCCCGCTCGCCCGCCGTCAAGCACACATGTCCAACAATTGACCAAAAGATTAAAAAATCGCCCGATCCTCACGTCACCCCTTGCTCACGGGCGCTACTCTGCTACCGTTCACGTAAATTGATGTCTGAAAACAGGCGCAAGATAATAAAAAACTAACAAGTATAACGACTTGGGGGATTCACATATGGCCGATGGGGCCGCTTCCGTATTAGATGTGCGGGACCTGACATGCGTGTTCGAAACACGCGGCGGGTCCATACACGCCGTGAACTCCGTGACCTTCTCCCTTGGTGCCGGCGAGCTGTTGGGCGTCGTGGGCGAAAGTGGCTCGGGCAAGTCCGTCACGATGATGTCGCTCATCGGCCTCGTCCCCTCCCCGCCCGCCAAAGTCACCGGAACGGGTGTCACTTTTGGCGGCATCGACCTTTTGACCGCCTCCGAGGACGAATTGCGCGCCATTCGCGGCGCCCGGATCGGCTTTGTCTTTCAGGATCCGATGACCTCGCTCAACCCTGTGTTCACCGTCGGCTTTCAATTGATGGAGCCGCTGCGCAAACATATGGGCATGACCAAGGCCGAGGCCCGCGTGCGGGCCAAGGAGCTGTTGGAGCTTGTCGGCATTCCCGATGCCGAACGCCGCCTCGCGGATTATCCGCACCAGTTTTCGGGCGGGATGCGCCAACGGGTGATGATCGCCATGGCATTGGCCTGTGACCCCGAGGTGCTGATCGCGGACGAACCGACGACGGCGCTCGACGTGACGATTCAGGCGCAGATTCTGGAACTGATGCACGAGCTGCGTAAAAAGCTTGGCATGGCGGTAATCTGGATCACCCACGACCTTGGCGTTATCGCGGGCATCGCCGATCGCGTGTTGGTGATGTACGGCGGCCAGATCGTCGAACACGCCCCTGTGCGCGACCTGTTCAAAACCCCCGCACACCCCTATACCCGCGCGTTGTTGAAAACGGTTCCCAGTGTGCGCGGCGAACGCGAGGACCGCCTGTTGGTCATCGACGGTCAACCGCCGATTTTGCACGCGCCGCCCACCGCCTGTGCGTTCCGCGACCGCTGTTCCTACCGGTTTGAGCGCTGTGACCGAGAAAGCCCCGCACGGTTCGATATCGGCCACGGCCATGACGCCGCGTGTTTTTATGACTTCGAGACGGGAGGACCGCGCGATGCTTGATGCGGACGCAAAGACACCTCTGGTCGAGATCCGCGACCTGAAAATGCACTTCCCCATTCACGCGGGCCTTTTGCGCAAACGCGTGGGCGAAGTCAAAGCCGTCGACGGGATTTCATTCGACATCTACGAGGGCGAGACCCTCGGGTTGGTTGGCGAAAGCGGCTGTGGCAAATCCACCGCAGGACGTGCGATTTTGCGCCTGTATGACATCACCGAAGGCTCGATCGTGATCGACGGGCGCGAAATCGGCCCGACCCCGCAACCCGAGTTGCGCGAAATGCGCACCACCATGCAGATGGTGTTTCAGGACCCGCAGGCCTCGCTCAACCCGCGCATGAAAGTCTCCGCCATCATCGGTGAGCCGCTTGACGAGCACACCACGTTGAGCAAGGCCGAAAAACGCGAAAAGGTGTTGGGGTTGATGGACGCCGTGGGTCTCAACCGCGACTTTGCCAACCGTTATCCACACGAGTTTTCGGGCGGCCAGCGTCAACGCATCGGCATTGCCCGCGCGCTTGCGCTCAACCCCAAATTCATTGTCTGTGACGAACCGATTGCGGCGCTCGATGTGTCCATTCAGGCTCAGGTGGTCAACCTGCTCGAAGACCTGCAAGAGGAATTGGGGCTGACCTACCTGTTCATCTCCCACGACCTGAGCATGGTGCGCCATATCGCCGATCGCGTGGCGGTGATGTATCTGGGTCGCATCGTTGAGTTGGCCGACCGCGAGCGTCTGTATGATGCCCCCGCACACCCCTACACCCAAGCCCTGTTGTCCGCTGTGCCCGAACCCGATCCCTGGATCGAGGACAAGGTCGAGCGGGTCATTTTGCAAGGCGACGTGCCATCCCCGTCCAACCCGCCGCAGGGCTGTAATTTTTGCACCCGCTGCCCCAAGGTGATGGAGATCTGCAAGACCGAGGAGCCCCCCGTCGTCGAGGTCGCACCGGGCCACATGTCGGCCTGTCACCTGCACGCGATGTAACCAACAACCATAGCGAAAGAGCCGCCGTTCAAAGGCGGCCGGATGCAAACCAACCAAGAACCAAATAGGAGAGGTTAAACTATGAATTTCAAAGCAACTCTACTGGGCGCTGCCGCAGCATTTGCGTTTGCCCCCGCGGCCTTCGCCGAGCGCGGCGCAGACGGCCACGTCAATATCATCTATTGGCAAGCCCCCTCGTCGATGAACCCCTATCTGTCGGGCGGCACCAAGGAACTCGAAGCGGCCTCGCTCGTTCTGGAACCCCTCGCCCGCTACGACGAAACAGGCGCCATGGTGCCATTCCTCGCCGAGAGCGTCCCGACCGTTGAAAACGGGGGCGTGTCCGCCGATCTCAAATCCGTCACATGGAAGCTCAAAGAGGGTCTGAAATGGTCTGACGGCTCCGATCTGACCTCCGCCGATGTGGCGTTCACATGGGAATATTGCACCACCGAGGGCGGCGGCTGTTCGCAGTCCGAGAAATACAATGACGTGATCGCGGTCGAGACCCCCGATGCCTTGACCGTTGTGGTCAAATTCGGCGTGGCCAAACCGTTCCCCTACGGTCCGTTTGTCGGCGCGCAGGCTCCGATCATCCAAAAGGCACAGTTCGCCGATTGCACCGGTCCCGCAATGGCATCGTGTACCGAACAGAACTTTGCCCCCATCGGCACCGGCCCCTTCGTGGTTGACGAATTCAAAACCAACGACGTGGCCTCCCTGTCCGCCAACACCCACTACCGCGATCCCGCCAAGCCCGCGTTTGCAACCGCAACGCTCAAAGGTGGCGGTGACGCCGCTGCGGCGGGTCGTGCCGTTCTGGAAACAGGCGAGTTCGACTACGCATGGAACCTGCAACTGGCCCCCGACGTGCTTGCCGATATGGAAAGCAAAGGCAAAGGCAAAGTCGTCTCCGCCTTTGGGACACTGGTTGAGCGCATCATGGTCAACCTGACCGATCCATCGCCCGAGCTTGGTGACGAGCGCGGCACGGCGGCACACCCCCACCCGATCCTGTCGGATCTGGATGTGCGCAAAGCCCTCTCCATGGCCATCGACCGCGATCTGTTGGTTGAAATCGGCTACGGCACAGCGGGTCGTCCGACCTGTAACGTTCTGCCGGCCCCTGCGATCTACAACTCGACCGCAAACGATGCCTGCCTCGTGCAGGATATCGACGGCGCCAAAGCCCTTCTCGAAGCGGCCGGTTGGGTCGACACCGATGGCGACGGCATCCGTGAAAAAGACGGCAAGCCACTCGCGCTGTTGTTCCAGTCCTCCACCAACGCGGTACGTCAGGACTTCCAGGCGATCATCAAACAGTGGTGGGGCGAAATCGGCGTTGCAACCGAGTTGCGCAACATCGACGGCTCCGTGTTCTTTGGCGGCGACGCAGGTTCGCCTGACACGTTCCAAAAGTTCTTTGCGGACGTTGAAATGTACGCCAACAACTTCGACGGGACCGACCCCGAGGCCTACATGGCCAACTGGGAATGCAAACAGGCCCCACGCCCCGAAACACAGTGGCAGGGCAACAACATGCCGCGCTTCTGTTCCGAAGAGTACGACGCATTGGTCGCTGAAATGGCGGGCACAGGCGATCTGAACAAACGTGCCGATCTGGCCAAAGCGATGAACGACATGCTGATGCAGGAATACGTCATCATCCCGCTGGTCGACCGCGGTCGCGTCTCCGGTCACTCCAACACCCTTGGCGGTGTGGTGCTCAACACATGGGATTCCGAGCTGTGGAATGCCGCTGACTGGTTCCGCGCTGAATAAGCCAACCGCACAGACCGGGGGTGCCGTTTGCGCGGCACCCCTCTCCACCCCCCGATCTCCATCCCGAACAAAGACCTGAACCGAGGCGTCCCCCATGCTCAATTTCACGATCCGTCGGCTGCTCTTGTCCATCCCGACGCTTCTGTTCATCTCTTTGGTGATCTTTATGCTGTTGGACCTCGCCCCCGGCGATCCGATGTCCTCCATCCCGCTGACCGTTCCCGATGAGGTCAAACAGCGGATGCGCGAGGCGCTCGGCCTCGGCGAACCCGTCCACATCCGCTACCTGCACTGGCTCAAACAGTTCTTTATCGTCGAACCCATGGTGATGTGGGACGGCATTTTCGGCACCGGTTTCTCCGAAGGCATGCAGCGCGTCATCTCGTTCCAGAACCGCGCACCCGTGATGGATACCGTCTACCAACGCCTGCCCCAAACGCTCTGGGTCATCGGCCTGTCCTACGTCTTTGCCACCCTGATCGCCCTGCCCATCGGCATCCTGTCCGCCTACCGCCAGTATTCATGGTTCGACCAGATCGGCACGTTCATCTCGATGATCGGCTTTTCCATCCCCACCTTCTTTTCGGGGGTGTTGCTGATCGTGGTCTTTTCGGTGATCCTCGGGTGGTTCCCCTCGATCTACGACACCACGCTTGTGGTCAATGACTGGGCCTCCCTCGTGAAACAGATGCAACAAATGGCCATGCCCGTCTTTGTGCTCACCCTGTACAACGCCGCTCAGGTGTCGCGCTTCATGCGGGCCTCGACCCTCGACAACCTCAACCAGGACTACGTGCGCACCGCCCGCGCAAAGGGCATGTCGGAAAAAGTCGTCGTGCTCAAACACGTTGTCCGCAATTCAATGATCCCCGTTGTGACCGTCATCGCCCTTGGCGTGCCCAACATCTTTGGCGGTGCAATCATCACCGAACAGGTGTTTCAGGTGAACGGCCTCGGCCAACTCCTGATCACCGCCATCTACGCCTCCGATGCGCCGATGGTGCAAACCGTGACCTTTATCTTTGCGGTGCTGATTGTCCTGTTCAACCTGATCGCGGATGTTCTCTACGGCATCCTTGACCCACGCATCCGCTACGATTGAGGAAAGAGAGAGCCATGAGTAACGCACCCGTCCTCACCCCCGCCACTGACCCCGCCGAGGCGCCCCGCCCCCCCCGCAACCAGTGGTGGGATGTCTGGGACCAGTTCAAAACCCACAAGGGCGCGATGGCGGGGCTGATCTTTTTCGTCTTTATCATTGCCGCCGTCTATCTCGGCCCGTTCTTTTGGACGATTGACCCGGGCTACATCGACATTCGCGCCCGCAATCAGGGCCCGTCATGGGCGCATCCGTTCGGCGCCGATCAGCTTGGCCGTGACATCCTTGCGCGGATGCTCACAGGCGGTCAGGTGTCGATCTCGGTGGGCCTCACCGCCATGCTGCTCTCGCTTGTCGTCGGCACCTTTGTCGGTGTGATCGCAGGCTATTGGAAACGCCTCGACGGGTTGCTCATGCGCCTGACCGACCTGTTTCTGGCCCTGCCGCTCTTGCCGCTGCTGCTCGTCATCATCATGCTGTTTCGCGACCCGTTGCGCAAAATGTTCGGCCTCGAGATGGGGATTTTCATCCTCATCGTCTTTGTCATCGGCATCACCTCGTGGATGCAAACGGCGCGGATCGTGCGCGGCGATGTTCTGGCCCTCAAAGAGCGCGAATACGTGCTCGCCGCCCGCTCCATCGGCACGCCAAGCCGCCGCGTTGTGACCCGTCACATCCTGCCCAACATCATGTCGCCGATTATGGTCTCGGCCACGCTTGGCATCGCCAATGCCATCATCACCGAAAGTGCGCTGTCGTTCCTCGGTCTCGGATTTCCGCCCGATTACCCCACATGGGGGCGGCTGTTGTTCGACGCCAAGGACATGATCCAACAGTATCCCGAACGGGTGATCTGGCCCGGGCTCGCGATTTCGCTCACGGTGCTGTCGGTCAACTATATTGGTGACGGGCTGCGCGATGCGCTCGATCCGCGTATTCGCGGACGCTAGACCTGCACATATTCAAATAAGATCAAAAGTGCGCCCCTCATGCGGGCGCACTTTGCGTTTGTTTTGCCGCCATGTCCCGTGCCGCGAACACTGTCCCACGGGCCGCGGCCATATAGAACGATGTTCTCCAAAACCCGCAAACCGGGCCGCTCCACCCCCTTGATCCCCCCGCAATTGCGCCTTTATGTGGGACAAAATCCTACATCAAAAGAAGACGCGCATATGTTTGAACAGCTTGGACTAGAGATTTCACCCCGTCAGGCCTCCATCATTCTGGGCCTGCTCATCGGCCTTGCCTTTGGTGCCATGGCCGAAGTGTCGCGCTTTTGTTTTCGCCGCGCGGTGGCCGGCCCTGTCGCGGAGCGCAAATCCGCAGCGGGCGTCTGGCTCGCGGGTCTGGCCACGGCCATGATCGGCACACAAGTCGCCGTGGCCCAAGGGCTGATCTCCTTTGACGCGCACCGCTTTATGGTCACCGACATCCCCGTTCTGGCCATCGCGGTCGGCGGGCTGATCTTTGGCGCGGGTATGGTGCTGACGCGCGGCTGTGTCGCCCGCCTCACCGTTCTGGCCGGCACGGGCAACCTGCGGGCTGTTCTGGTGCTGCTGACCTTTGCCGTGATCGCCCACGCGACCCTCAAGGGCGTTTTGACCCCGATCCGCACCGCGCTCTCGGGCGTCACCCTACCCGTATCCTCCGCCGCCCTGCCCGGGTCACCGCTGATCTGGACCGTGCTCATCGCAGGGGCGGCGGGCCTCGCCGCACTGCGCTTTGCCGACAATCGCCGCAACCTCGCCCTCGGCGCGCTCATCGGCCTGTTGGTTCCCGTCGCATGGGTCGGCACGGGCTATGTCCTGTTCGACGAATTCGACCCCATCGCGCTCGAAGGTATCTCCTTCACCTCCCCCGCCACCGAGGCCCTGTTCTGGACCGTCGCGTCAAGCGCCATTCCCGCGGGCTTTGGCGTGGGCCTGTTGGGCGGCGTGATCGCGGGGGCGCTTGCCCTGTCGCGCATCTCGGGCCGCTTCGCGTGGCAAAGCTTCACCTCGCCACGCCAGACCGGCCGTTACCTCGGCGGGGCCGCCCTCATGGGCGTGGGCGGTGTGCTTGCGGGGGGCTGCACCATCGGCGCGGGCCTGTCGGGCGTGCCGACACTCTCCATCGCCGCTGTCTTGGCGCTCCTCTCCATCGGTGTGGGCGGCGCGTTGACCGCCCGCCTTATCCGAGATGGTGTTTCTTCAACCGGCGCAGACCAAGCCACATCACCAACACCACAGGCGGCGTAAGGATCGCGAGCGCCATCCCCTTGGACAGGCCAAGCGGCTCCAGAAACGGATAGACCGCATAGCCCGCAAGACCCAAGGCGTAATAGCTGATCGCCACCACCGACAATCCCTCGACCGTCTCTTGCAGACGCAGTTGCAAATCGGCGCGGCGGTCCATCGACGCGAGCAAGGCCTGGTTCTGGGCCTGACGCGCCACGTCCACCTTTGTGCGCAACAGATCCGCCGCCCGCGCGGCGCGTTCGGCCACGCCGTCGAGTTGCCGCTCGGCGGCTTTTACCGTGCGCATCGCGGGATCATAGCGGCGCATCATGAACTCGCTGAACAATTGCCGCCCGTGGAACCGCGTTTCGCGCAGCACCTCGATGCGCTGCGTCACGATCGCCTCATAGGCCCCCGTTGCGCCAAACCGGAAATTGGTCCGCGTCACCAATGTCTCGATCCGCGTCGACAGCCGCAAAATATCGTCGAGCAAACCATCCTCGGCCACATCTTTGCCCTCCTGCGCCATCGCCGCCATCAGGCGGGACAACTCGGTTTCGATCCCGGCCAATTCGCCCACAACCTTGCGGGCCTGCACAAGGCCAAGCATCGACATCGCTTTATAGGTTTCGATCTCGCACAGCCGTTGCACCACGCGGCCAATGCGCCGCTCGCCCGTGTCGGGGCGCGGGAACACGGCAAACCGCATATGGCCCGCCTCGTCGATGCGAAAATCCGACGCCACCACAAGCGCCTCGTCAAGCACATGCGCGGCGGCAAGGCTTTCACGCTCGAACCACGCATGCAAACGGTCGGTCATGGCGTGATGGCTGTCCACGGGCTCGATCCGAATGAGCGCGGACGTGATCCGTTGCCCGGGGGCCTCGTCCAACCAGTCCTGCGGGAAAATATCAAACGTGCCTTTGTCAAACGCACGATCCGCCACCCCGTCGGCAAAGACAGTGTAGGTCACAAACTCGGTATGGCTTTCCCATTTGAGACGGTATTTGCCGATGTCACCCATGAAATGCGTGGCCTCGGGCGCGGGGTGCGCGGCACCATAGCGATCCAACAGGGCAATCAGATGCGCACGGTCAAGGCTGCGGTCGCGCCGCGCGGCATCCCCCGCGGGACGGATCGCCAGATAGGCGGCCCGCCCCGGGGATTGAACCGACGGAAAAGGCCGCGCATGAAGCTCGTTGGCCAACTCGTAGCGGCGCGGGTGATCACAAAGTGGTGCCATGTCGGGCCGCCTTTGGTGCGATTTCTTTTCGCCACCATAGTGTCCCGCCCCCGTATCACAAAGCCTGAATTGATCGCAATATCAACGCCTTGCGGGAATACAACTGTATACTGGCAGAAACATCACACCCCCGCACCGCCCGATATTACATGGTTGCGGCGTTCAGCGCGGTGTCCATCAGCGCCTTGATCTCGCTCTCCCCCGTCTGGGCGACGATACGGCCAAGCTCCTGATCGCCCTTGAGCACCACCAAAGTGGAACGGCGTGGAATGTTCAGGCTCTTGGTAAATTCGTGACGCCCGTAGTCATCCCAATCGACATCGACAAAGGAAATATTCTGTTCATAGGCGGGGTTGGCGGCCTTGAGCGCGGCGATTACCCGCTCTTGTGCGGCACAGGTCGAACACCAGGAGGCCTTGAAATCGAGGAACACGGTTTTGCCTGCGGCCAGTTCTTTGGCCACCACACCGGGGGTAAACACCATCGGGGCGGCGGTCGCGGCCACGGGGGAGAGGGCAAGCGCGCCGGAGGCGGCGGCAGCGGTCAGGATAAAGTCACGGCGTTTCATGTGCGTTTCCTTTCAGGAATTAGAGCGAGACAGACAGATCAATCAACCACGCAGGCAGGGTTTGAACCGCCCATGCCTCGATCATGTGGTGGATGCGGAACAGGATCATCAGACCCACGGCAAGGAACACCGCGCCAAGGATCGGACGGGATTTTTCGGCCAGACGGCGCATCATCGCCTGACGCCGTTGCAGCGCCGACCGCGCCCCATAGGACAGGCCGAGGATCAGCGTCGAGACGCCCATCGCAAAGCCGGTCATGATCAACGCGGCCTGACCCAACCCCTCGCCTTGCGAGGCAAGGGCGATGGCACCGCCAAGGGTCGGCCCGATACAGGGGCTCCACACGATGCCAAGCAACACCCCCGCAAAGAACTGCCCCGCAACAGGGTCGGAGCGGTCGACGCTATCAATACGGGCATCGGCGCGGGCGGCGAAGGACGATGTGGCGCGGGTGAACAGGGCCGACAAACGCGGCACCAACAGGATCAGGCCAAAGACCACCATGAGGATCGCGCCGATCTGGCTCAGCCGCTCCTGATCGAGGCCGATGGAATAGCCAATGGTGGTGACGAACAGGCCAAAGCCCACGAACGACACGCTCATCCCCGCCGCCAGAACCACAGGTCCGATGCGCCCCGCCTGTAGCGACGTGGCCAGAATGATTGGCAGGATCGGCAAAACGCAGGGGTTAATCAACGTCAGCAGGCCGGCGCCATATGCGAGTAAAATATCCATACGCACAATGTGGCGCAGGGCATGACCCCTGTCACCCAACGATCCCCTGACGCGCCCTCACATGGGTGTCAGGGCATTGTAACAAAAGGGGGGCGAAAACAACAAAGGGCGCCCCGAAGGACGCCCTTTGACTTTGGATTGATCACGCGACCTTAGTCGAGCTTTGGCAACAGCGCGTTCATGCTGTCCTTGGCATCGCCGTAGAACATGCGGGTGTTCTCTTTGTAGAACAGCGGGTTCTCGATACCCGAATACCCTGTGCCTTGGCCGCGTTTGGACACGAACACCTGTTTGGCTTTCCACACTTCGAGAACCGGCATGCCCGCGATTGGCGAGTTCGGATCCTCTTGCGCCGCAGGGTTCACGATGTCGTTGGAGCCGATCACGATGACCACATCCGTATCGGGGAAGTCCTCGTTGATCTCGTCCATTTCCATCACGATGTCGTAGGGCACTTTGGCCTCTGCGAGCAGCACGTTCATGTGACCGGGCAAACGCCCCGCAACGGGGTGAATGGCGAAGCGCACATTCTTGCCCTTGCCGCGCAGCTTGTTGGTCAGCTCGGACACGGCGGCCTGCGCCTGTGCCACGGCCATGCCGTAGCCCGGAACGATGATGACGCTATCCGCCTCGTTCAGCGCGGTGGCCACACCGTCTGCATCAATGGCAACCTGTTCGCCCTCGACCTCCATCGCCGGACCCGTGGTGCCGCCAAAGCCGCCCAGGATCACCGAGACGAACGAGCGGTTCATGGCCTTACACATGATGTAGGACAGGATCGCCCCCGAGGAGCCGACAAGCGCCCCCACAACGATCAGAAGGTCGTTGCCAAGCGAGAAGCCGATGGCCGCCGCCGCCCACCCCGAGTAGGAGTTGAGCATGGACACCACAACGGGCATATCCGCACCGCCAATACCCATGATGAGGTGGTAGCCGATGAACAGCGCCGCCAAAGTCATCACGAACAGCGGAAAGAACCCGCCGGTGTTGAAGTACCAGATCAGACAGATCACGGAGAGCGCCGCCGCGCCGGCATTGAGCAAATGCCCGCCGGGCAGCTTGGTCGCGTTGGAGGACAGCTTGCCCGCCAGTTTGCCATAGGCCACAACCGACCCCGTGAACGTCACCGCACCGATAAAGATGCCGAGGAACAATTCAACCCGCAGGATGTTGATCTCCACGGATGTTTTATGCGCGATCAGCGCCGCAAAGGTGCCAAGGTCCTGATCATGCAACCACGATTGCAGACCCGCCTCGGTCAACCCGCTTGGCGCCGACGCCATCACGGAGGCAACATTGCCGATTTCCAGATGCGCGATAAAGCCGACAAAGACCGCCGCCAGACCGACGAGCGAGTGCATCGCGGCGACAAGCTGTGGCATCTCGGTCATCTGAACGCGCGTGGCGACCATATAGCCGATGGCACCGCCCCCCGCGATCAGGATCAGCGACAAAAGCCACAGCCCCGCCCCCGGTCCGATGATCGTGGCAAACACGGCCAGAGCCATGCCGACAATGCCGTACCATACAGCACGTTTTGCACTTTCCTGTCCCGACAGACCTCCCAAGGAGAGGATGAAAAGGACGGCTGCGACCACATAGGCCGCCGTTGTAAATCCGAATTCCATTATCCCGATCTCCTTACGATTTCTGGAACATGGCAAGCATGCGCCGTGTGACGAGGAAGCCGCCAAAGATGTTGATCCCTGCCATAAAGACAGACAAGGCAGCGAGCAGGATCACCAGAATGGACCCCGACCCGATCTGCATCAACGCCCCCAGAATGATGATCGACGAAATCGCGTTGGTCACGGCCATCAGCGGGGTGTGCAGCGAATGCGACACGTTCCAGATCACCTGGAACCCGATAAATACCGACAACACGAACACGATAAAGTGCTGCATGAAGCTCGCAGGGGCCACAAGACCGACGGACAACAACAACGCCGCACCGACAGCAATCAGCGTAACCTGCTGTTTGGTCTGTGCCTTGAACGCGGCCACTTCGGCGGCGCGTTTTTCCTCGGCCGTCAGAACCGGCGCGACCTCTTTGGGCTTGGCGGCAATCGCGGCCACTTTCGGCGGCGGCGGCGGGAATGTGATGTCACCCGCAAAGGTCACTGTGGCCCCGCGGATCACGTCGTCTTCCATGTTGTGATTGATCTGACCGTCTTTGTCGGGGGTCAGGTCGGTCATCATGTGACGGATGTTCGTCGCATAAAGGGTCGACGCCTGTGCGGCCATGCGCGACGGGAAATCGGTGTAGCCCACAATGGTCACGCCATTGTCGGTCACGATTTTCTCATCCATCACGGTCAGCTTGCAGTTGCCACCCTTTTCCGCCGCAAGGTCCACAACAACGGAGCCGGGTTTCATGGCTTTCACCATGTCCTCGGTCCACAGCTCTGGTGCTTCGCGGTTGGGGATCAGCGCCGTGGTGATCACGATATCGACCTCGGGGGCCAGTTCGCGGAACTTGGCCAGTTGGGCGTCGCGGAACTCGGGCGACGAGACCGACGCATAGCCACCTGTGGCCGCACCGTCCTGTTGCTCTTCTTCAAAGTCGAGATAGACAAACTCGGCGCCCATGCTCTCGACCTGTTCGGCCACTTCGGGGCGCACGTCAAACGCATAGGTGATCGCACCGAGCGACGTCGATGTCCCGATCGCGGCCAGACCCGCCACACCGGCCCCCACGACGAGCACCTTGGCAGGCGGCACTTTGCCCGCGGCGGTGATCTGACCGGTAAAGAACCGGCCAAAATTGTTGCCCGCCTCGATCACGGCACGGTAGCCCGCGATATTGGCCATGGACGACAGGGCATCCATTTTCTGGGCACGCGAAATACGCGGCACCATTTCCATCGCGATGACATTGGCGCCCGTTTTCTGGGCCGCCGCCATGCCTGCTTCGTTCCCCGCAGGGTTAAAGAAGGAAATCAGCGTCTGCTCTTTGCGCAGGCGTTTCAACTCGGTGGTATCGGGCTGACGGACCTTGGCGACGATGTCGCTTGCCTTCCACAGCGCGGCGGCGGTTTTCACCACCTCGACACCGGCCTCTTTGTAATCCGCGTCGGAAAACCCTGCGCGTTGACCCGCGCCGGTTTCCACGACCACATCATAGCCAAGCTTTTGAATTTGCTTGGCGCTATCGGGTGTCAGCGCGACACGCGCTTCCCCCTCGAACACTTCCTTAGGAACACCGAATTTCACGAGCTAGTCCTTTTCCCCAGTCCAATGCGCTTATCTGAACATCTTCCTACATAGAACCGGAGCAGTTGCGCAACATTATTGCGCACCCGACTCCGCCTCTGTGACGGGAGGTCACATCCAGCGGCGCGTTTTCTTTGCCCAAAGGTCGTAGTCTTGTGCAAACAGACCTTTGAGGTTTTTTTCTTCTTTGCGAATGAACCGCCGCTCGATCACCACCATAAAGACAGGAACCGAGAGCAGCCCGATTATGCTGCCGTAAAGTAAGGAAAAGCCAACAAGTGTAAAGGCATCTCCGAGGTAAATCGGGTTGCGCGAGTAGCGAAAGATGCCCTGCGTGACAAGGCGCTGCGGGTATCTATGTGGAATGAAAGTGGTTTTATGCCGCCACATGGTAAAAGCGGCGATACACATCACTCCGATCCCGATCCCGATCAGCCCGAATGATAGCGCCAACACCGCTTCTGTTTGCGCTAACGGTCCGACCACACCGCGCGTCAGATAGGCAAAGACCAGAAAAGCGGCAAGCCAGACCGGCGGGTAATCGAGGGTTATCTTGATGCGGTTTTCCATAAGAACCACTCTAGGCGTCCGCGCGACGAGGCGCTAGGACACAGATATGAAACTGCGCTCTTTGACCACAGCCGATGCGGACGCCTGTTACGCCTTGTTCCACCGCACGGTCCACGGCGGCACGGGCGCGTTCTATGACGCGGCCCAACGCGCCGCATGGGCGCCCGACCGCCCCCGCGCCCCCGATACATGGTCCGACACATGGCCCGCCCGCCTCACCGAAGGCTTCACCGTCTGCGCCACCAAACGCGGGGCCATTACGGGCTTTTTCACCATGGGCCACGATGGCCACATCGATTTCGCCTATGTCGCACTGGAGGAGATGGGAACCGGCACCGCAACCGCACTTTATGACGCTTGTGAATTTGCCGCCCGTTCGCTTGGGCTTGACCTCATGACCACCGAGGCCTCCCACCTCGCACAGCGGTTCTTCACCAAACGCGGATGGGTGACGGATGCGCGTCAAACCGTCATCCGTGACGGCGTTGGCATTGATAATTTCCGAATGTTCAAAGTGCTTTAGGCGGGGGTCGCCCGCCCGCTCCGCGCCGCCGCAAACGCCCGCGTCGCCGCGCCAAAGGCCTCGAACAACGGCCGCGACACGGGATCTTCGCCCGCCCGCCATTCGGGATGCCATTGCACCGCCATCGTAAAGCCCTTGGCCCCCTCGACATAGATCGCCTCGGGCGTGCCATCGGGCGCGTAGCCCTCGATCACGATCCGTGCTCCCGGCTGCTTGATCCCTTGGCCGTGCAGCGTGTTGGTCAACACCTCCTCGGCCCCCAAAAGCGCGGCAAACTTGCCGCCCTTGGCCAGTGTCACAACGTGGCGCAGCGCAAACTTCTCCTCGATGGTGCCATCGGGCGGCATCCGGTGGTTCATCCGTCCCGGCAAATCGCGAATCTCGGGATAGAGCGTCCCGCCCATCGCCACGTTCACCTCCTGAAATCCGCGACAAATGCCCAAAAACGGCTGTCCCGCCTCCACGCAGGCACGGATCAACGGCAAGGTGACCGCATCACGACACCGGTCAAACGCGCCATGCGCCGCCGTTTCCGGCTCGCCATATTCCGCCGGATGCACGTTGGGGCGCCCGCCCGTGAACAAGAACCCGTCACAGACCGCCATCAATTCCTCCGTGCGCACAAATCCGGGATGTGCAGGGATCAACAGCGGCATACAGCCCGACACGTCGGCCACGGCCTCGGCATTCATATGCCCGCCCGTATAGGCGGGATAATCGCCGTTCAACAGGTCGGTATTTCCAATGATTCCAACAACGGGTCGCGCCATGAGGGCCTCCTTTGACGCGGCAAATCTACTGACTTGTGCGGCGAGGAAAAGGGGCAATTGCCGCCAAACCGCAATACCGTCCGAAAAACCACACCCCGCCATCACAGCACAGATTGACAGGGCGGCACATCCCCCGACACAGACCGAAAACCGGCGCACGGATGCCCGTCTCGCCGCCCCTCGCCCCCCGCCCGCGACCAGACGACCCTTTGGCAAATATCACACGCGATCGTATTGAACCCGCCCCCGCCGCGCACTAACGTCTGAACCTTGCACCGCTCATATCCACGGAAGGTTCCCCATGTCAGACGCCGCGCCCGAAACAATCTACCTCAAGGATTACACCGAGCCGCACCACTGGGTGCGTGACGTCCACCTGACCTTTCGCCTCGCGCCCAAAGCCACGCGCGTGCTGTCGCGCATCACCTTTACCCCCAATGATAACAACCGTGGCGACCTGATCCTCAACGGCGAGGGATTGACCCTCATCACCGCCACCGTTGACGACGCCATCGTCAATATGCAGATCACCGACACGGAACTGCGCATTGCCTCCGCCGACCTGCCGCAAAAACCCTTTGTGTTCGAGGCCGAGGTCGAAATCGCGCCCGCGGACAACACCGCCCTTGAGGGCCTCTATATGTCGAGCGGCATGTATTGCACCCAATGCGAGGCCGAGGGGTTTCGCAAAATCACCTATTATCCCGACCGTCCCGATGTCATGGCGACCTTTACCGTGCGCGTCGAAAGCGACATGCCCGTGATGCTGTCCAACGGCAACCCCGTGGCCGCGGGCGATGGATGGGCCGAGTGGCATGACCCGTGGCCCAAACCCGCCTATCTCTTTGCACTGGTCGCGGGCGACCTGCTCAACCACGCGGGATCGTTCACCACCATGTCGGGCAAAGAGGTCGCGTTGAACATCTACGTGCGCCGTGGCGACGAGGACAAATGCGCCTTCGGGATGCAGGCACTCAAGGACTCGATGGCATGGGACGAACAGGTCTATGGCCGCGAATACGACTTGGACATTTTCAACATTGTCGCTGTTGATGATTTCAACATGGGCGCGATGGAGAACAAGGGGCTGAACATTTTCAACTCCTCGTGCGTTCTCGCCTCTCAGGCCACCTCGACCGATGCCAATTTCGAACGCATCGAGGGCATCATCGCCCATGAGTATTTCCACAACTGGACGGGCAACCGCATCACCTGTCGTGACTGGTTCCAACTGTGCCTCAAAGAGGGGCTGACCGTCTACCGTGACCAGATGTTCTCGGGCGATATGCGTAGCCATCCTGTTAAAAGGATTGAAGAAGTCCTGACCCTGCGCGCGCGTCAGTTCCGCGAGGACAACGGCCCCCTCGCCCACCCCGTGCGCCCCGCGAGCTTTGTCGAGATCAACAATTTCTACACCGCCACCGTCTATGAAAAGGGCGCGGAAATCATCGGGATGCTGCGCCGTCTGGTCGGGGATGATGCCTATCGCAAGGGCTGTGACCTCTACTTCGAGCGCCACGACGGACAGGCCGTCACAATCGAGGACTGGCTCAAGGCGTTCGAGGATGCCACGGGCCGTGATCTTGCACATTTCGCACAATGGTACGCCCAAGCGGGGACACCGCGTTTACGCGTATCCGAAGCGTGGGAAGACGGCACATTTACCCTGACCTTTACCCAATCGACCCCCGACACACCCGGACAGACCGATAAAGGTCCGCAACACATGCCCATCGCCGTGGGTCTCATCGGCCCCAATGGCGACGAGGTGGTGCCGACAACCGTGTTGGAGCTGACCGAAGCCACGCAAAGTTTCACCTTTGACGGTTTGGGCGCACGGCCCACCGCGTCGATCCTGCGCGATTTCTCCGCGCCTGTGATTTTGGAGCGCGACATGGACGCCGCCACCCGCGCCTTCCTGTTGGCCCATGACACCGATCCGTTCCAGAAATGGGAAATGGGGCGGATGCTGTCCAAAGACACCCTGGTCGCCATGATCACCACCGGGGCCACCCCCGCCACCGACTATCTCGACGCGCTCGAAACCGTGCTCACCGACGAGAGCCTTGAGCCTGCGTTCCGCGCTCTGGTGCTTGGCCTGCCCTCGCAAGACGACCTTGCGCAGACCCTGTTTGACGCCGGCCAGACGCCCGACCCGCAGAAAATCTATGAGGCCCGCGAGGCCCTGCGCCGCAGTCTTGCCCGACACTTGTCCGACATTTTGCCGACACTGTTCAGACAGTGCGAAACGCCCCGGTTCAAACCCGATGCCGATGGGTCGGGCAAGCGCGCCTTGCGTCTCTCCGTGCTCTCGCTTTTGACCCTGTTGGACGGGGGCGATGCCGCCCGCGCCCTGTTTGCATCGGCCGACAACATGACCGAACAAGAGGGCAGCCTGCAGGCGCTTCTGGCCGCGGGACATGGCGCAGATGAGTTGCAAGCGTTTGAAAAACAATGGCAAAACGACCGCCTCGTGATGGACAAATGGTTCATGATGCAAGTGGCCTTTGCCACCCCTGACACAGCCGCCACCACCGCCGGGGCACTGACCCGCCACCCTGCGTTCACCATGAAAAACCCCAACCGCTTCCGCGCGGTCTTTGGCGCACTGGCCGCCAACCACGCGGGTTTTCACCACGCGAGCGGCGCGGCCTACGCCCTACTCGCCAAGCATCTGATTTCGCTTGACAAATTAAACCCGCAAACCACCGCCCGCATGTCCGCCGCCTTCGAAACATGGCGCCGCTACGACGGCACCCGTCAATCGAATATTTGCTCACAGCTTGAACAAATGCTCTCCACAAAAGGCCTCTCGCGTGATACCACCGAAATGGTAACACGGATTTTGAAAGGCTAAGCCATGGCTGCGCAACCTGCTGTTGTTCTTGAAGAAAAAGGGAAAATATCCATCCGCGCCTTCGACATCGGCCACACGATGGGGCCGCAGGATGTTGAAATCGCCATCGACACCGTTGGCGTGTGCGGCTCTGATGTCCACTATTACACCCACGGACGCATCGGCCCCTTTGTGGTCGAGGCCCCGATGGTTTTGGGTCACGAAGCCGCAGGGACAATCACCGCCGTCGGCGCTCAGGTCCACCACCTCAAGGTCGGCGACCGCGTGTGCATGGAGCCCGGCGTGCCGAACATGTCGAGCCGCGCCACCAAGCTTGGCATCTACAATGTGGACCCCGATGTCACGTTCTGGGCGACCCCGCCTGTGCATGGCTGCTTGACCCCTTCGGTGATCCACCCCGCCGCCTTCACGTTCAAGCTGCCCGATACGGTGAGCTTTGCCGAAGGCGCGATGGTCGAACCCTTTGCCATCGGAATGCAAGCCGCCGCAAAGGCCAGAATCACCCCCGGCGACGTGGCCGTCGTAATCGGTGCGGGACCGATCGGCGTGATGACCGCCCTGGCCGCGCTTGCGGGGGGATGTTCGCGCGTTTTGATCCATGACGTTGTGGCACAAAAGCTTGAAACCGCAGGACAATATGACGGGATTATCCCGCTTGACCCGACCCGCCCCGCCGCCGAGCAAGTCCTCGACGCGACGGATGGTTGGGGCGCGGATGTGGTGTTTGAATGCGCGGGTCACCCCTCCGTTTACCCGTCCCTTTTTGCCAACGCCCGCCCCGGCGGCATGGTCGTGTTCGTGGGGCTGCCCGTCGATAAATTCGAATTCGATCTCGTCGGCGCCATGGCCAAAGAGCTGCATATGGAAACGGTGTTCCGCTACGCCAATATTTTTGACCGCGCCGTAGAATTGATCGCCTCGGGCAAAGTGGATCTCAAACCTCTGATCGCCGCAACCTACCCGTTCGAGCAATCCATCGCCGCCTTTGATCGTGCCGCCGCCGCGCATCCGGCAGACATCAAAATCCAGATCAAAATGCCCTAATAATCGCTGTCCGGCACAACAAAACACAGGGCGCCCACAGGGGCGCCCTTTTGCATACATGGCACCAGACCGGCCGCTTTCACAAAAAAGATAAGAAAAATACGGAAAACTGCGACGGAAAGGCGAAAGTGTCGCGTTTAATTCCATGAACATAATCATCATATTGCATGGGACGCGCGGACCCACACCATAAACGACACCCGTTCATAACCAACAGGACACAGTACAATGCGTAACCTTCTACTCACAACCATCATCGCCGCAACCGCCGCCACAGGTGCCTTTGCCCAATCCGCCTCCGACACCGCCAAAGCCCGCCGTGCGTTTTACACGCTTGTCGGCTTTGAAATGGACACCCTTGCCGGCATGGCACAGGGTAAAATCGACTACGACGCCGAGGCTGCCTCTGCCACTGCTAAAGATATTCTGGCTCTGACCGCCTACACCACCGCCGACCTATATGCGCCGGGCACATCCAATGACGACCTGCCCGGCGAAACCCGCGCCAAAGCCGACATCTGGGCCAACATGGCCGATTTCCAGGCGGATGGCATGGCCTTTTACCAAGCCGTTGTCGAGTTGAACGACGTGGCGGGCAATGGCCTTGACGCGCTACAACCGGCAGTCGGAAAAATGGGCGGCACATGTAAGGCATGTCACGACGACTTCCGCGCCAAAGACTTCTAATCAAAGGCTTTAAAGGAGCGTTATGATGTCCGATAGCTTGCAAAAAACCTATGTCTGGGATCCCGTTGTGCGGGTCTTGCACTGGTCCCTTGTGATCGCATTCGCGACCGCTTGGGGGTTGGGAAAGTTCGGGCCAAACATCATGACGCTCCACTTTTATGCGGGCTACACCGTTGCGGCGATTGTCGCCTTGCGGATCATCTGGGGCATTGTCGGCTACCGCACCGCGCGGTTCAGCCACTTTGTCAAAGGCCCGCGTAAAATCGCCACCTATGCCCGCACGCTGCCCACACAAACGCCCTCACGCAGCTACGGCCACAACCCCGTGGGTGCGATATTCGTCGTGGGCGTGCTTGTTGTCCTCGCGCTGCAAATCACCGCAGGTCTGTTTGCGGACCCCGAAGATTACATCAACACAGGGCCTTTGGCGCAATACGTCTCGATTGATCTGGCGCGCAAAGCGCTCTCGCTGCACGAACCGCTCTCTGCATTGTTGTTGCTCATGGTCCTCGGCCACATCGGCGCGATTTTCTGGTATAAAAAGCGCAAGGGCGAAAACCTGATCAAGCCAATGGTCACGGGCTACGCCGATCTCCCCCCCGAAAAGGTCAAAGCCGCACATTCATAAGCCTCACAGCGGTCCCGCAAGGCGCTCCTCGGACAGCAGTACATTCGCCTCGACATTGCCCACACCGGGCAACGTCATAATGCGCCGCCGCAACACACGTTCGAAATCCGGAAGGTCCGTGGCGACCACCCGCAAACGGTAGTCATAGACGCCAAGCACGTGCTGCACCGTTTGCACCTCCGGGATTGCGGCCACGGCGCGTTCGAAATCCTCCAATGACACACGGCCCTTGGTGGCCAGTTTGACCCCCAAAAAGACGGTCACACCGAACCCCACTTTTTCAAGATCGAGATCAACGCGGCGCGGCCCGAACAGGCCTGCCTCGCGCAACCGCTTGATCCGCCGCCACGTCGCAGGTTGGCTCATCCCGAGATCACGACCAAGCGCCCCCGCCGACCGCGTTGCATCCGCACACAATGCCCGCGCCAAAGCGCGATCAACCTCGTCCAGTTCAATCATAGCGGCACCGCATGACGGTTTTTGACCTGTGCGACATGCATCAGCGCCTCGATATCGGAAATATGCGGCAACGTCAGAATTTGCTCGCGGTACAGCCGCTGATAGTCCGGCATATCCCGCGCAATGATCAACAGGCGCACATCCACCTGCCCCAAAAACGTGCCGATCGAAATCACCTCGGGGACGGCGCGGGCCGCGGCGATAAATTCGTCAAACGCCCGTGGCTCGGTCTTGTCCAATGTAAACCGGAGCGATACCTCGACCGAATAGCCCAACGCGCGCCAGTTGATCTCATCACGGATCGCACGGATCACCCCCGCACTGCGCATCGCCACCAACCGCCGCGTATAGGTTGCGGGCGTCACCCCTGCCCGCTCGGCCAATTCCGAAGCAGGGGCGTCGGGGTCCGCTTGTAGCTGGCGCAAGACACGCCGGTCCGTATCATCTATTCGCATGAATTTTTCACATATCTATTTTTTGCGCATGAATTTGCGCATCTTTTGGCAAAATTGTCAATTTTTGAAACGCTATTACGTCTGGCTTGCATCATATTACCACCAATATCAATCCGTTGGCGATATACACGCCGACACTGCCTATAGGGAGCGCCCACCATGCGCGTTTATTATGATCGCGATTGCGATGTAAATCTCATCAAAGAAGCCAAAGTTGCCATCCTTGGCTATGGCTCACAAGGCCACGCACATGCGCTCAACCTGCGCGATTCCGGCGCGAAAAACGTTGTCGTCGCCCTGCGCGAAGGCTCTTCGTCCGCCAAGAAATGCGAAGCCGAAGGCCTCACCGTTATGGGCATCGCCGAAGCCGCCGCATGGTGTGACGTGATCATGTTCACCATGCCCGACGAGCTTCAAGCCGAAACCTACAAAAAATACGTCCACGACAACATCAAGCCAGGTGCGGCCATCGCATTCGCCCACGGCCTGAACGTTCACTTTGGCCTCATCGAACCCAAAGCCGGCGTTGACGTGATCATGATGGCGCCAAAAGGCCCGGGCCACACCGTGCGCGGCGAATACGTCAAAGGCGGCGGCGTGCCTTGCCTCGTGGCTGTCGACACCGACGCAACCGGCAAAGCGCTTGAAATCGGTCTGTCCTATTGCTCCGCAATCGGTGGTGGTCGCTCCGGCATCATTGAAACCAACTTCCGCGAAGAGTGCGAAACCGACCTGTTCGGTGAGCAAGCTGTTTTGTGCGGCGGCATTGTCGACCTCATCCGTTGTGGCTTTGAAACCCTCGTCGAAGCGGGCTATGCCCCTGAAATGGCTTACTTCGAGTGCTTGCACGAAGTGAAACTGATCGTCGACCTGATCTACGAAGGCGGCATCGCGAACATGGATTACTCCATCTCCAACACCGCCGAGTACGGCCAGTACGTCACCGGCCCACGCGTCATTCCATACGACCAGACAAAAGCGGAAATGAAGCGCGTTCTGTCCGATATCCAGTCCGGTAAATTCGTTCGTGACTTCATGCTCGAAAACGCAGTTGGTCAACCCACACTGAAAGCGTCGCGCCGCGCAAACGACGAACACCTGATCGAAGAAACCGGTGCGAAACTGCGCGGCATGATGCCGTGGATTTCCGCAGGAAAAATGGTCGACAAAGAGCGCAACTAAGGCGCTTCTGTCACAGCAAATGCGGGAAAGGGCGCCTTGCGGGGCGCCCTTTTTCATGCGCAAATATCCCCGAAAGTGAGGCCAAAATGTCCGACAACCACCTTCCCGACGACCTGACACCTGATGACCTTGACCAAATCGCGGCGGAACGTCAGCGCATGTTCACCCGCGCCTTTTGGATCAGCCTCCTCAAAGGCAAAGAGGGGTTGGGCGACACATTTTGGGCAGGCAACTATTTGGCGGGGCTGTTCTATTTGGGTGTGATGATTGCCTTGTTGGCGATTGCCTCCTTTATCCCCGTCCTTAGTCCGGTGTTGAGCGCGTCTTTCGTCGTGTTCGGCATCTATCTTTTGGCCGTGGCCCGTGCGGTCGCGATTGCCAAGCCAAAGGGAAATTCGGGACTGTTCATACGCACCCTCGGTGTGGTCTGGACCCTTATGAGCGCGGCCTCGGTGCTCGTATACGCGCCCTACGTCGCAGGTCAGTAAGCGAGCCAAATAGTACAAACACAATTTAAAATGCAAAAGGCGACCCAATGGGCCGCCTTTTCTTGTCTGTTTCGAACATTTTTAACGCGTCGCTTTTTCGACCGCCTCAACCACGCTGTTCACCGCCGCGACCAAGATCACCTCGCTCACACTTTCGGCCATAACGCGGATCAACGGCTCTGTGCCTGATTTGCGGATCAACAACCGCCCGTTGCCTTGCAACTTAGCCTCAGCATCCGCAATCGCCTTTTGGACATCTTCGTTGCTCAACGGCTTTTGGCCCGTGCCATAGCGCACGTTTTTCAAAAGCTGCGGCACAGGCTCGAACACCTTGGTCAGCTCGGAGGCCTTTTTACCCGTCTCGACCATCCCCGCAAGGAATTGCAGACCCGCCAAAAGCCCGTCGCCCGTGGTCGCAAAGTCGGTCATCACAATGTGGCCCGACTGCTCGCCACCAAGGTTAAACCCGCCTTCGCGCATCCGCTCGACCACATAACGGTCGCCCACGGCGGTGCGCTCCAGTTTCAGCCCCTCGGCCGCCATGAACCGCTCCAAGCCGAGGTTCGACATCACGGTCGCAACCAATGCACCACCGCTCAGGCGCCCCAGATCAGACCACCGTTTGGCCATCAAACCCATCAACTGATCACCGTCCGCCACCGCGCCCGTCTCGTCGAGGATCATCACGCGGTCCGCATCACCATCAAGGCAAATCCCCACGTCCGCGCCATGTGCCACCACCGCTTCCGCAGCTGTACGCACATAGGTAGACCCACATTTATCATTGATATTCAGCCCATTAGGCGACGTTCCCACGGGGATAACATCGGCGCCAAGTTCCCATAAAACTTCAGGCGCCGTTCGGTAGGCCGCGCCGTTGGCACAGTCGATCACCACTTTTAGCCCCTTGAGGGACATGCCGCGCGGCAAGGTGCCTTTGATCCGTTCATTGTAGCGGAACCGCCCGTCATCGATCCGTTTGGCCCGCCCGATATTGCGGGCCTGCGCGGGTTCGACGCCTTCGATCAGCATCCGCTCGATCTCCATCTCGGCCTCATCCGAAAGCTTGAACCCGTCCGGGCCAAAGAACTTGATCCCGTTGTCTTCGGCGGGGTTATGCGACGCAGAAATCATCACCCCCACATCGGCACGCATCGAGGTCGTCAGCATCCCCACCGCAGGGGTCGGCACAGGACCAAGCAAGAACACGTTCATTCCCGTCGAGGTAAACCCCGCCGTGAGCGCATTCTCGAACATGTACCCCGACAGGCGGGTGTCCTTTCCGATCACCACACGGTGCTCTTTGCCGCCATCCCCGCGCCGGAAATAGCGCCCCGCAGCAGCCCCGAGACGCAACGCCATTTCGGCGGTCATGGGCGCGGTATTGGCGCGGCCACGCACCCCATCGGTGCCAAAAAACTTACGTGTCATTGCGCGTACTCCCCACTCGCTACGGCCTGCCATACGGCAAGCGCCTGTTTTGTTTGTGCCACGTCATGGACGCGCAGGATCTGCACCCCCTGCGCCACTGCGGCCAATGCCACCGCGACAGATCCCGCCGCGCGGTCTTTGGCCTCGGGGGCCTTGCCGATTGTCCCGATAAACCTCTTGCGCGACGCCCCTAAAAGAATACCACAGCCAAGCCCGTGAAACACCGACAGCCGGTTCAATAGCGCCAGATTATGCGCCATATTTTTACCGAACCCGATCCCCGGATCGACGATTATATGACGGCGCGCAATGCCCGCGGCCTCGGCCACCTTGATCCGCGCATCGAGGAAATCATACACATCCAACACCACATTATCGTAGTGCGGATTGTCCTGCATCACCTCGGGGTCACCCTGTGCATGCATGAGGCACACAGGCACATCATACCGCGCCACCACATCCGCAAGGGCGGCGTCATGGGTGAAGGCATAGACATCGTTAACCAAATCGGCCCCCGCGTCGAGCGCCCGTTCAGCCACTGTGGCTTTGCGGGTGTCGATTGAAATCGGCACGGAGGTGGCGCTGCGGATCGCGGCGATCACCGGCGCGGTGCGGGAAATCTCTTCGCCATCGGGAATATAAGCGGCCCCGGGGCGAGTGCTTTCACCGCCGATATCGATCATGTCCGCCCCCTGATGTACCATGTCCAACGCATGTTGGATCGCGTCCACGGGGCTGACGAATAACCCGCCGTCAGAAAAACTGTCGGGCGTCACGTTGAGAATGCCCATAAGGTTGGGCTGCGCAAGGTTCAGCCCCGCAACCGTGCCGCGTGGCGCAGTCAACCGCGCAAGGATCGCATCAGGCACATCTCTCACGGCGATAATGCGCGGCGCGGCATCACGCGACAGCACCTCCACCTGCGCAAACCACGCCCATCCCCCCGCAAGCGTCACCGCCCCGGGCGGGCGCAGCGTGTCGGTTTGAACGCGAGGGCGATAATAAAGCGCGGCCATCAGATCACGCGACCACTGCCGGCGCATCGACGGGGCACAGGCGCACAGGCACGCCACAGGCATGAGGCGCATCGCCGCCCACCACGATCACTTCGCAGGCCGACAATTCATCTGCCATCCATGCGACCAATTCAAGCGCCCCTCCCGTGGGACGATGCACCGCATCAAGCACCATTTTTGACGGCGCCCACACCGAAATATGGCCATTTTTCATCGCCCAATCGAGTTCCGTACGCGTAGAGCGGACCACACAACGCGCATCGCGCCCCGCCAATCCCCACGCATTCTGTTCGATCGCCAAAAGATCAATACGCCGCTGCGTCAGCTTGGTCGCGGAGGTGGGCCGTGCCCCGTTCGGCAAGCCCACGGTGACGATCGCGGGGCGGGGATCGGCGTGCAGCGCATCAATCCATGCGCCCAGATCCGCATGTTCAAGGGCTTCGGCGCTCAGGTGCAACACAACGGGATGCGGTGCGGGCGCCGTCATTTCACGCGCCCGATCTGCGGTTTGGCCCGCAGTGCGGACGATTTCCACCCCCAAGGCCCCCGACCCACGGTCAAGTTTTTCAACCCGCACAAACACGCGAAAGGCACGCGGTTCGGTCAGGATACGATCCGCGATCCGTTCGGCGAGCGTTTCGAGCAGGTTCATCCGTTCGGCGTCCAACTCGATGCGGATCGCTTCGGTCAGGCGGTCATAGGACAGGATACGGTCGACATCATCATCAATCGGGCCGGTGAGCGGCGTTAGCTCCACCACAATGTTGAAGCCCACACGCTGCGTCACGCCGCGCTCGGATTGGAACGCACCGATATCAACCTCAACCACATGATCACGCAGTGAAATTCGATCATGCGGCACATCGGTGGAGGTCGCGGCGGCGCGGGCCTCGGGGTGATCGAACGCGAGATGGATGTCGGACACCATAAGGGCCTCGTCTGTGGTCAAAAGTCGCCCCCTGCTACAGCAGATTGTGCGGCACGTCCAACATTCGCCGCTCATAAAGCCCCCAAGACGCGCAAAACCCCGCCGGTTTTCGCCGACGGGGTCTCGAATTGTTACAAATCCGCAAAAATCAGGCGCGCGGCATCTTGTAAAAGAAGTGGACGCCGATTTGTGCCGTGCGCGGGAATTTACGCGCCCACCGCGGGTTCACCGCCGTGGTGTGGTAATGTGTGGCGCCCTCCGTGAGGCGGCGCGGCGCACCGTCCAACATCAAACGCGCCACTTTGCCCACGCGTGTGTAGGCTTTGGGTTCGTGGATGGCTTCGGCTTGACCGTCACAGGTATAGGTGAACTGGCATTGATATTTTTTACCCGTCCCCTGATTGACCACACCGCACACCGTATCGGGAAACGCGGGCGATGACACACGGTTGAGAATGACCTCTGCGACAGCAAACTGACCTTTGACGCTTTCGCCACGGGCCTCGAAATACAGCGCCTCGGACAGGCATTCCCACGCCTCGCCACCCGATGCTTGCGGCAATTGGGCGAGATAGGGCTTGGTATACTCCACCTTTACGGGCGGGGTCGGTTTGGCCTTGGGCCGGTAATTCGCCAAGACAACAGCCACAGCTTCGGCACTGGCGCCTTTCATGGCATCACGCTCTTGAGCGAACAGCACGGACAACTCGTCGGTCAGCACCCCCATAGGAGCGTTTGACATGCTCAGCGTTTCGGAGGCGCCAAGGGTCTGCGGAGTGGCAAAAACGCCAAGCGCAGACACAAGCGCAAACGCTTTCAGTCCGGTAAATACTTTCATTGACACCTCTCCTTGCGCCCTGAAAATCGGGGCTCATGGTCCTTTGGTTGAGGCGCTATTTATGCCAATTTTTCCGATTGGTCCACCTCGGCGGCTTTTCGAGGTTACAAAACCATCAATTACGGCCCGTCAAACAGGGTATTCACGCCGAGTCTAAATCGCATATTTTTATTTCAAAACAATGCACTATGCCGATTATTTGCGACGACGGCCCTCTGCGACCAATTGCGCAGCCGCCAAGCGCGCAACAGGCACCCGAAACGGCGAACACGACACGTAGTCAAAGCCCGCAGCACGGCAAAACGCGATAGATTCGGGGTTGCCGCCATGCTCGCCACAGACTGACAGGGTGACATCCGGCGAAACCGCCCGCCCCCGTGCGGCCCCAATGTTCAAAAGCTCCCCCACCCCGTCGATATCAAGCGTGTGGAACGGGTCCTCGGGATAGACCCCCTGTTGGACATAAGCGTTCATAAACCGGCCCGCATCATCGCGCGACAGGCCGTAGGTCATTTGCGTCAGATCATTCGTGCCGAACGACAAAAACGCCGCATGCTGCGCGATATCCCCCGCCCGAAGCGCGGCCCGCGGGGTCTCCACCATCACACCCAACCGATAGGTAAACGCGCTTCCCGTTTCGTTGCGCACAGCGGCGGCGACACCGTCCACCTGTGTTTTAACCAATTCCACCTCGCGCTTGGCCGACACCAACGGAATCATGATTTCCGGCACAACAGGATCGCCGTGCTTTGAAACCTCGACCGTGGCCTCGAAAATAGCGCGGGCCTGCATTTCGTATATTTCGGGGAATGTAATCCCGAGCCGCACACCGCGCATTCCGAGCATCGGATTGAATTCCGACAGCCACTCGATGCGGCGCGTCACGTCCGACAACGGCAGATCGAGCGCCTCGGCCAATTCCTTGGCTCCGGCGCGATCTGACGGCAAAAATTCGTGTAAGGGCGGATCGAACAGACGGATGCACACAGGCTTGCCGCGCATAATATCGAACAGCGCGGCAAAATCGGCCCGCTGCATCGGCAAAAGACGGGCAATGGCCTCTTGGCGGTCCTCGTGGGTTTGCGCAAAAATCATCTCGCGCATCACCGTAAGGCGGTCGCCATCAAAGAACATGTGCTCGGTCCGGCACAGGCCGATCCCCTGCGCCTTGAAATCCCGCGCCATCGCGGCATCGGCGGGCGTGTCGGCATTGGCGCGCACACCAATATCGCGAATTGCGTCGGCCCACTCCATAAGCTGCAGATACCAATAGTCTTTTGACGGCGGCATCATTTTGACCGCCCCGAACAACGCCTCTCCGGCAGAGCCGTCGAGCGTCATCACATCGCCCTCTTTGACCTCACGCCCATCAGGCAGGGTCAGGGTATGGGCGCGGGAATTGATACGCACGTCCGCGCCCACGACACATGGCACGCCAAGGCCACGGGCGATCACGGCGGCATGTGACGTCACACCACCACGTTCGGTCAACACACCAACGGACGAATGCATTCCGCGGATATCCTCGGGCGCGGTTTCACGGCGCACCAAAATGCATGGCTCGCCACGTGCTTCGCTGGCCTGTGCGGCGGCCGAGGTGAACACGATTTTTCCGACGGCCCCCCCGGGGCTGGCCGCGATGCCACGACACGCAACATCACGGGTGCCGACAGGATCGACCTGCGGGTGCAGCAACTCGGTCAACGACCGCGCCGGAACACGGCACAGGGCCTCGTCCTTGGAGATAATCCCGTCCTCGGCCAATTGCACCGCAATACGCAAGGCCGCCCGCGACGAACGCGGCACGCGAATGGCGTCAATGATATGCAACTTACCGTTTTCAATGGTAAATTTGACTTCCATCTCTTCGCGCAACTTCGTGCGGCACAGATGGGCGGCGGCCACCAGTTCGGCATAAACTCCGGGCAATGCCTCCTCAAGGGACGGACCCCGACCATCTTTGGTCAGATAGATGACATTGCGTTCATTGACCTGTGTTTCGCGCCCCTGGCTCTGGCGGATGAACCGGCCTTTGACGATCGGCTCACCGGTCTCGTTCTCGACCAGTTGCACAACGCCCGACCCGTAGTCACCGCTGCCCAACCCAAAAGCCATCGCTTGCACGACCAGACCCAGACCCGCATCCGCAGGCGCCCCTTTGGCCTGTCGCAACAACCGCGCCGTTGTCCCCGCCCAGGCCCGCGCCATCGACCGCAGAACCTGCGCCAACTGGACAGTGACCTCTTGGGGGAATTCCTCATCCGTTTCGTCGAAATAGGCCTCAAGCGCTGTTTTGAGCTGTTCCGAGGTCGACATAGAATTGTCAAATTCGAACAATTCAGGGTCCAGTTTCTCAACATGCACCGCGTAAGCTTGTACAGATCGAAGATAAAGCGCGTCAGCAGCATCCTGACCCAAGCTCGCCGTCAGCTCCGCGTGTCGGGCGGCATTCATGCCGATGTTGAGCACCGCATTCGGCCCGCCCCAATCGGAGACTTCGGATGAGGGGCGCACCGAGAGCAATTGTTTTTCCCCGAACACATCCAACAGCGCGTCCATGTCGGGCTGTTGCCCTTCGGCGAGCGCATGAACGGCATCGAAGCTGAGCGCCACGGTTTTGGGAACAGGCAGATCAAGGCGGATCAACCGTTGCAGACATTTCGCACGTCCGCCGTGGGTGGCGGTCGCAATCGGCGCCACTCTCTTTATACGTGTAAATCCAAGGCTTTCGACTGTGTGCTGCACTGCGGCGCTCCTTTGTCGCGGAGCCTACGCGGGGCGCGGGGGGGTGCGCAACTAAAACGTTCCCGCATCCGTCCTTTTCATCGCCCCCGCCCTTTTCATCACCACCCTCGTGACGTTACCCGTCGATCCTGGTCAGATCGGCCACGCCCAAACAGATGTCACGGATACGGCCCAACAGGTTCAGACGGTTGCGGCGCACCACGTCGTTGTCGGCATTCACCTGAACCGCTTCGAAAAACGCATCCACGGGACCGCGCAGGTCGGCCATTGCGGACATGGCGGCGGTGAAATCCTCGGACGCCATCGCCGGTTTGATTTTTGTCTCGGCCACGTCGAGGGCGGCGAAAAGGGCGCGTTCCTCGTCCATTTCGGCGAACTTGATGTCGGCGCCGTAGGAGTATTCAACGCCGTCATTTTCCTCCGCTTGGCTGAGAATGTTGTTGGCGCGTTTGAACCCTTGGATCAGGTTCTGACCGTCCTCGGTCGCCAATGTCGCGGACAGCGCGCGGGCGCGCTTGACGAGCAACGTGATGTCGTCGGCGCCGTCCATGACAAGACAGGCATCAATCACATCGTGGCGAATGCCCTCGTCTTTGAGGAAGACTTTGAGACGGTCGTGGAAGAAGGAAAGGAGGTCGGTGGTATCCGCACCGTCATTTCCCTTTGCAAAAGTTGCCAACAATGGAAGCCGCAGATCATTCCCCAACACCAACCGCGTAACCCCGAGCGCCGCACGGCGCAGGGCGAACGGGTCTTTCGAGCCTGTTGGCTTTTCATCAATCGCCCAGAACCCAGTCAGCGTGTCGAGTTTATCGGCAAGTGCGACGGCCACGGAGACGGGCTCGGTCGGCACATCATCGGACGGGCCAAGCGGCGAATAGTGATCGCGGCACGCATCGGCGATGGCATCGGACAGACCCGCTTTTTTGGCGTAATACCGCCCCATGATGCCCTGCAATTCGGGGAACTCATAGACCATCTCGGAGGACAGATCGGCCTTGGCCACCTTGGCGGCCAGTTCCGCCTCATCCGCGTCCGCACCCACAATCGGCGCGATCTCGCGGGCCAGAGCGGCAATGCGGGCAATGCGGTCGGCTTGGGAGCCGAGTTTGTTGTGGAAGGTGACGTTGGCAAGCGGCGCGGACATGGATTCCATGCCGTCACGTTCGATCGTACGAATGTCGTTCTCCCAAAAGAATTTCGCGTCCGACAGGCGGGCGAACAGCACCTTTTGGTTGCCCGACAAAATGGTCGCGCCATTGTCGGCAGTTTCGCGGTTGGCAACGGTCACGAATTTCTCAATGCGGCCCGTTTTGGGATTGCGCACGGAGAAGAATTTCTGGTGTTCCTTCATCGAGGTTTGCAGCACTTCGGGCGGCAGGTCCATGAAATCCGCGGCAATGTCGCCCATCAACACAACGGGCCATTCGACCAGACCCGCGACCTCGGCCAAAAGACCGGCATCTTCCACGATTTCAAGACCTTGCGCAAAGGCCTGATTGGTGGCGTCGTGCCATATATGCTCGGCCCGCTCGGCGGCATCCAACATGACAAAGTTCTGTTTGAGCTTGGTCGTGTAGGCCTCGAACGAGGAGACGGTAAATGTCTTTGGCGACATGAAACGGTGACCGAACACGGTGTTGCCCGCTTTGATCCCGTCGATGTCGAGCGGCACAACTTCGGCCCCCTCTTCGGTGGTCAGAATGCACAGGATCGAATGCAGCGGACGCACCCATTTGAGCGATCCATTGCCCCAGCGCATGGATTTCGGCCACGGGAAATTGCGGATGGTTTTCTCAAGGACTTCGGCCACGATGTCGGCGGCGGGACGGCCTTGCTTGGTAATCTTGGCCACATAGACCTGACCCTTTTTCTCGTCGCGCACGTCAAGGTCGTCTTTGGTCACACCGGCCCCGCGCAAGAAGCCTTCAAGGGCTTTCGCGGGCGCATCGACGCGCGGACCTTTGCGCTCTTCGACCGTGGTCGGCGACGCGGCCAAAAGGCCCTCAACGGACAGCGCCAAACGGCGCGGCGTGGCAAAGGCCCCCGCAGACGCATAGGTCAGACCCGCCTCGACCAGACCGTCGGTGACGTGTTTTTTCAAATCTTCGCAGGCCCGTTTTTGCATACGGGCGGGGATTTCTTCGGAGAAGAGTTCAATCAGCAGGTCTGGCATGGCTTATTGTCCTTGCGGGGCTGCGGGACAGCCCGTCGGTGCGGGGTCGCCATCGAATACGGCGTCCCCACAGGGGTTAATCTGGTACCACGAATAGGCGCGCCCATCGGGGTAGACGGCAATCACGCTGTCGATCCCGTAGTCCACATTCTTCTCGCCCAGAAAGGCCAGAGCCGTGCCGGATTCAAGGTCGGCACCGATCTGTTTAGCGTCGAAACAGCCAAACCAACTTGGCGCGATCAATGGCTCGGCGGCCTCGTAGGGCACAAAGGTTTCGCTCATCAGCGCGGTGGACAGCGGCGTGGTGAAACAGGCGCGGTAGCGGATGGGCGAGGTGTCGGCGTCGATCCCTTCATAGTCGGCGGCGAGGATATCCTCGGCCACACCGTCAAAGGTCGTGGCCCGCACCGTGGCGCGGGATGCGGAAGCATCGAGTGTCTCGTAATAGGCATAGACCTGAGAATAATAGAGGCCTGCGCCGAATACGATTGCTGTAAGCACGATGCCACCTGCGATCAATTTACCGTTCATCACTCTGCCGCCTGTGGCACATATCCGCCCGCTGCGGTTTGCACAAACGCGTCGGCACAGGCCTTGGCGAGGGTGCGCACGCGGCCGATGTAGGCTTGGCGTTCGGTGACGGAGATCACGCCACGGGCATCGAGTAGGTTAAAGACGTGGCTGGCCTTGATGCATTGGTCATAGGCGGGATGGGCCATGATGATGCGTTTGCCCGTCTTGGGGTCTTCGGCGGGATGGGCCAAGAGCGCATGGCATTCGGCCTCCGCGCGTTCAAACTCGGTCAGAAGCTTTTCGGTATTGGCGGCGTCAAAGTTGTGGCGCGAATACTCTTCTTCGGTTTGTTTGAAAATGTCGCCATAGCTCAGCGCAATCGGCGCCTCGGGGCTGTTGAATGGCATGTCCATCACGTGATCAATGCCAAGCACATACATCGCCAGACGCTCCAGACCATAGGTCAGCTCGCCCGATACGGGACGGCAATCGTGGCCACCAACCTGTTGGAAATAGGTGAATTGCGACACTTCCATGCCATCGCACCAGACCTCCCATCCAAGGCCCCATGCGCCCAGTGTCGGGCTTTCCCAATCGTCCTCGACAAAGCGGATGTCGTGCATCTCGGTGTCGATGCCGATGGCCTTGAGCGAGCCGAGATAGAGATCTTGCAAATCGGGCGGGCTTGGTTTGATGACCACCTGAAACTGGTAATAGTGCTGAAGACGGTTCGGGTTCTCGCCATAGCGCCCGTCCGTGGGACGGCGCGAGGGTTGCACATAGGCGGCAGCCCAGGGCGTCGAACCGAGCGAACGCAGGGTCGTGGCGGGGTGGAACGTCCCCGCCCCCACTTCCATGTCGTAGGGTTGCAACACCGCACAGCCCCTGGCCGCCCAATAGGCTTGCAGCCGCAGGATGATGTCCTGAAAGGAACGCGGCTTGTCGGTCGTTTGGATCATCGTCTGGGACGCGGTATCGGACATGGGTCAACCTTGCTTTTTTCAGCACTTCTAATGGCGCCATTCAATAGGGAAGCCCGAGCGGGGCGTCAATGACCCCCGCGCGGACGGAGCCGTGGAAATCCGGCGTATTTTGCCCCGAAACTGCGGATTTACGATCACTTTGTCGCGGGGCGCAGCCTCTAACGGTTGACCTCGGCGCGGAACCTGTTTTCTTGTCGCCACAGCATTTCGCCTGAACCTCGGGGCGCTCACGCCAGATGATCCGAACGCCGCGCCCTCATCGGGCCAACGGTCCGGAAACGTCGACGGGCCGGAGATCTCGCGACACGCTTGAGAGACACAAAACGGGCGCAAAGCCCGTCACATTGAAGCATAGGGTTTTCATGACACGTATTTCAGCCGCGCTGCCGCTTAGTTTGGTCGCCACTCTTTTTGCAAGCACGACAATGGCCGACACCTGGGTCCAGATCGAAGCACAACCATCGCTCACACAAGCCACCAAAGCGGCTCAGGATTACGCCACACAACTGCCAAATGTGGTGGGATTTGAACAGTCGGGCCGTTGGCACGCCGTTGCCCTTGGCCCCTACGCCACCGATGCCGATGCCGATGCGGCCCTGCGCCAGTTGCGCGCACAGGGGTTGATCCCGCGTGACAGCTACACCACCGATGGCGCGGGCTACCGTGCGCCGTTCTTTCCCGTTGGCGCAGCCCTCGCGACACCGGCCACAGATCTGGCACAGGTTCCCGTGGCCGACGAAAGCGACACAAGTGTAACTGAGGCGGCGGCACAGGACACCGTGACAGAAACCGTGGCCGACATTGCCGCGCCCCAAGAACCGCTTGACGAAACACCCGCACAGGCCCGCGCCTCGGAACGTGATCTCGACCGCGCGGCCCGTGAGGCGCTTCAGGTCGCTTTGCGCTTCGCAGGGTTTTACAATTCCGCCATCGACGGCGCGTTTGGCAACGGCACCCGCCGCGCCATGGGTGCATGGCAAGAGGCCAATGGCGTTGAGGCCACGGGCGTGTTGACGACGAAACAGCGCGGCATGGTTCTGGCCGCCTATCAATCCGTCATCGACAGCCTCGGCATCACCCGCGTTACCGACGACACCGCGGGGATCGAGATCGATCTGCCGCTCGGCATGGTGGAATTCGACGCCTACACCCCGCCCTTTGCCAAATTCAAATCCAAAGACGGCTCGGACGTTCAGGTCATGTTGATCTCGCAAACCGGCGACGAAGACACACTTGGCGGGCTTTACGAAATCATGCAGACCCTCGAAATCGTCCCTGTCGAGGGCGAGCGGTCGCGCCAGAAATCAAGCTTTGTCCTGACCGGCAACAACGCCGACATCCAGACCCACGCCGAAGCGTCATTGACGGGCGGCACGGTCAAAGGGTGGGTTCTGATCTGGCCCGCCTCCGGCGATCAAACACAACGCGAGATGGCGCTCAACGCGATGAAGGCGAGCTTTGCCCCGCTGCGCGACGCGGTTCTCCCCGATGCCTACGGCGAAGGCGCCGAGCAGAATATCGACCTGCTCTCCGGTCTCGAAATTCGCCGCGCCGAGCGCAATGGCACCGGCTTTTACGTCGACAAATCCGGCAAAGTCGCAACATCCGCGGCCACGATCGAGGGCTGCGCCCGTGTCGTGCTTGATGATGAATACGACGCAACCGTTGTGGCCAATGACGATGGTCTGGCCCTCTTAGCCCCGACGCAGACGTTGGCGCCGCTTGCCTTTGCCACCTTTGATAGCCGCCTGCCGCGTCTGCAATCGGATGTCACCGCCGCAGGTTATGCCTATGGCGGGCGCCTTGGCACCCCCACGCTCAACTATGGCACCATGCAAGAGCACGCAGGCCTGAACGGCGAGGCCGACCTGTTGCGCCTTGCCATGTCGTCCCTGCCCTCCGAGGCCGGATCGCCCGTCATGGCCACGACCGGTGGCGTTATCGGCATGTTGACCCCGCTCGACGCAGGCGCACGCGCCCTGCCCGAGGATGTATCTTTTGCCTATGACATGGAAAAACTTGCGGCCTTCCTTTCTGGCAACGGTGTTTCCATCGCGGCCTCTGACAGCGATACGGACCTGTCGTCGGCGGAGCTGATCAACAAGGCCCGCGACATGACGGTTCTGGTAAGCTGTTGGAACTGATCTGGCGCGTCCCGCGCCGATAAGCCAGACCGACAACACCCCGCGCCTCACGGTGCGGGGTTTTTTCTGGTCTCTGGACTGGAACGGCCGCGCCTTAGCTGCGCCAGAACCGGATGGTAAAGAGCGCAAAGACCGACATAACTTCGAGACGTCCCACAAGCATGGCGATGGCCAAAATCCATTTGGCATTGTCATTGAGCGACGAAAAGTTGCCCGATGGACCAATAATATCACCAAGACCGGGACCGACACAGGCAAGCGCCGTCGCCGCACCCGAGACCGCCGTCACAAGGTCCAATCCCGTGGCCGCGAGCAACACAGCCGTGACACCGAGCGAGACAATAAAGAACGAAAAGAACGCCATCACCGACGACAGGACATCCTCACTCACAGGGCGCCCCTGATAGCGCGGTGTAAACACGCCGTGGGGACTGTGGATTTTACGGATTTGCGCCGTCATCGAGGCAATCAGCAATTGATAGCGGAACACTTTGACCGAACAGGCGGTCGATCCCGCGCAGCCGCCAATCAAGCCGATAAAGAAAAAGGCCACAGCGGGAAATGCACCCCAAAGCTGATAATCGGTCGAGGCATAGCCCGTACCCGAAATGATCGAGGTGACGTTGAACAACCCCTCGCGGATCGAGTGTTCAAAGGCATCCCCGTCAACGACAAAGCGGTAAACCGAAAACGCCGCGACAAGCACGCCAATCACCCCGAGGTAGGCATGGATTTGGGTATCACGCCACATCGGCTTGGCCGTCCCGGCAAGCAACTGAACAAAGCGCACAAACGGCAAGGACGCGAGAATCATGAATAGGGATGACACATATTCGGCGGGCCCCTGAAACGCGCCGAACGAGGCATCGCGGGTCGAAAACCCACCCGTCGACAGCGTGGTCAATGCGTGGTTGAGCGCGTCAAACGGCGACATGCCAACCAACACATAAGAGACAAAACACGCGACGGTGAGGGCCACATAGACCACCGAAATACGGGACGCAATTTCCCCCGCACGCGGCAAAACTTTACCATCGGTATCAAAGGCTTCGGAGCGGAACACCTGCATACCGCCGACTTTCAGCTCGGGCAGGAACACCATTGCGACCACAATAATCCCCACACCGCCAAACCATTGCAGCATCGAGCGCCACAACAAAATTCCCTCAGGCAGATCATCAAGGCCCAAGAACACCGTGGACCCCGTTGTGGTCATTCCCGACATAGCCTCGAAAAACGCATCGGTCAGCGAGGCATCCGTCTCGGCGAACATGAACGGAATACCGCCAAAAATCGGCAGCACGAGCCAGATCACGGTGGTCAAAAGAAACATCTGTTGAATGGACAACCCTTGTTGCTGTCCGTTTTGACTGGCAATCGCCAAGGCCGTCCCGAACGCAAACGTAATAAGGCCGGATCTCAAAAAGACCTGCCATTCGCCACGGCCGAATCCGATATCGACAAACATCGGCACAAGCATCGTGAGGCCCAAAAGAGCCACGAGCATACCGATAACATAAAGGACGGGTCTAAGATCAGTCATAGCGCCAAGGCTTGGCCTCGTGCGGGCGCCAAGTCAAGCGGCCATGGCATGTCGCCTCGCGTGTGGGGCCACAAAACTGTGGGCGGGACATCATGCCCGCCCACGTCACTCGTTACACAACCTCGAAACGACGCATCACGTCCGCGCCCTCACAACAGGGCGCGTTTGAGCGCAGGGATGCGACTCAGGATCAGCCACTCGGCCACCAACACCACCAAAAGTGCAAACCCCGCCATCGGAAGCGCGAAGGAGAGCGCCAGACCGATAACAACAGCCCCCTTCCATAGCGGCATATCGTGCGGCATGGCCGGCGGCGCAAGGCGCAGCGTTTTGGCCGGACGCCGTTTCCACCACATGATCACGCCTGAAGCACACAGCAGCAAAACCGTCAGACAGAACAGGGTGTTAAAGATGATAAACACGAAGCCAATGGTCCCCATATGCAGCGCCACGCCCACGGCCATCGCCTTGCCCATAAGACCGTAATCCTCATAACGCACATCCGCGAGCAGCTTGCCCGTGTATTGATCGACATGCACCGTACGGTCGCCCGTTGGCGAAATGTCATCACGGCTCATGGAGACCTGTGACAGTGTCCAGACACCCGTTTCACCCATCGGCCAGTTCAACTGATAGCGTCCTGAAAACCCGATCTGCCGCGCAAGAGCATCAATGGTATCAAACGCCACGGGCAGCCCCTCGGCAATGCCGTCAGCACCGGCAAGCGAGCCGGACGCAGGCATGGGGACAAGCTCAAGCGCCCACGGAATATCCTTTGCGCCACTGTTCATCGCGCCGTGCAACACATCGCCCACAGGCACCTCGGAGCTAACGCTCGAGGCGGATTTCAGTGTCGGGAAACTGGACCAGGCCTGAACCATTTTACCGCCCCAGATTCCCGCCCACGACAGGCCGGAGATCAGGAAAAACACCAGAACCACGGACACCCAAATGCCCGCAACCTCGTGCAGGGACTTCCAGAAGGCACGCCCTTTGGCCGCCAATCGCGGCGTCAGGGCCGACCGCAGGGACCGGTCACGCGGCCACCACATATACAACCCCGTTACCACAAGGATCACGGCAAGCGATGCGGCAATCTCGACCATACGGTCGCCCACCACACCCAGCATCAGTTCGCCGTGGATGTTGTCCATCATATCGTAATATCCGGCCCCACGCGGAAAGGTATCGATCACCTGCGCCGTATAGGGATCGACCACGGCAATCATCGTGCCTGCATCGGTCTCCACACGAAACATCGCGGCGGTCTGCGCATCGCGCGGTGCGGTGTAATGCATCACATCCCCGCCCCCGAACGCGGCCAGGGCACTTTGGGCCTGAACCGACACGGCGGCGGTGGTCTCTTGCGGGATGACGGCGGTGTATTCACCGTCACGCCCGTCAAAAAACGCAATCCACATCATCGCGATCCCCGTGAGGGCGAGCATGATGAAAAACGGGATCACATACAGCCCTGCATAGAAATGCCAACGCCATGCAGCACGGTAATATTTAGCAGCCGTTTGGCCGTCATCGGCCCCCGCGGCAACGGGATTTTGCTCAAGAGCAACCATTTGAGAAACCTCTCACTGTCCGCCTGCGCGGGCCTTGCCACAACGCATTGACGGTAAATTTCGTTTTATATCTGAATCTTAAAAGAGATCAGACACGCGGCGGAGCGCGGGCAAAACGAACAGAGTGAGGTGTGATAAGGCCGTGGACCTGCGACGGGCGCGGGTAATGGGCAAGCGCGAACCGCGAGGGGAGCGCCTGTGCGAACGGCACGCCAAGCGGCCCGTCAACGGCATGGACAAGGGGGCATGGGGCGGTGGTGTCGTCGCTGTGTTCGACCGGATTGCCGTCGCCATCAAGGCTGATACGTTCGACCCCGTCGCCCGTACAAATCACGACAAAAGACGCATCAATCAGACCAAGCTCGGCCATCAAGGCCGACGATTTTGGCCCCACGATCCCAAGGATCACCCCGACAAGCAGAGCTATGCGTACAAACCGCCTCAACATGCCCCCTCATAAACCGTGCAACACACGGGGGAAACATACAAATTTGACAAATCTTTGCACAGCCCGCGTGGCGGGCCGCGCGTTATCCAACGTGGATCAGGGTCGCGAACAGGCGCGGATCGAGGCTTTTGGCGTCAAACGTATCGCCTTGGGTCAAAACGGACACGGCATCATGGGAATGCAGGCTCTCCTGATGCGATGCGACAACGCGGAAATCACCGATGCGCGGCTCCCGTTGCAAGGCCTCGCAAAACAGACGTGCGGCATCCTCGACAAAGATCGGGTTGGCGGCGTTCAATTCGGCAAAGGCCTGTTCATCCTCACGTTTCACCATCACCTGCGTCTCGGTGGCCACAGCGGACCGGGCCAGATCGATCAGATCCTCGAACCACAGGCATTTATGATCGGGGAGGACCTCAACCGAAATCCGCGCCACAGAGCGCTGTGAATGCGGTGTGGCCAGTTGTTGCCGCGTGCGTCGTGCATGTTCGGCCAATTCCAACGAACACGGGCAGGTCGAGGAATAGACGTAATCAAGGTGCATGAACTTGCGCCGCACCCCGTTCTTTTCAACCAGTTCAAGTGCGATATCGTAATACTGGAACCCCTCAAGGCCAGAGCGCAGGGACGGCACTTTCATCGGGAACGAAAACCGCATCTGGATACGGGCGTCAAAGCTTTCGAGGTCGCAAATATACGCATCAAGCGCGGTTTCGATCACATCGAACGAAAAGGTCTGTTCGGCGTGCTTGTAGAACGAGCGCATGATGCGGGACATGTTGATGCCCTTTTTCTCCGCCTCGAGGCTCACGGTCCCCGTCACCGAGGTTTCCAACGTCAAATCGCCATTGTCACGGGTATGGAACCGGATCGGCAGGCGAAAATTGGAAATGCCCACGTGCTGGATTTGCTGACGCGCGCCTTTGATCAGGCTTTCGGGACCGTTTTGCAAATCGGGCAGCGTATCACGGTAGGCCGCATCGGCCTGAAAATCCTCAGGATACGCACGGCGCAACGCGGGATAATTCGCAAAATCATCCGACTGCGGCAAGAGCCGCGAAATAGCGGGATCAAGCTCGGCCACTTCGGTGGGCGTGGCCTGTCCGGCCCAGTCGCGCAGGGCCTGAAGTGCGGCCTTTGCCGCGTCACGTTTGATCTGTTTGTCCATAGCACCCGTCTGAATGGTCATGGGAAATCCCCCGCCGTTGCCACCCTCATATAGGTGGTGTTGCCCCGATTACCAAATGGATACGGTCCCGGCGGGGGTTTGGATCAGACCGCGTCGAGGGCGGCCAAAAGATCGGCAATGATGTCTTGGGGATCTTCAAGCCCCATCGACAAGCGCACAAGACCATCGGTCAGGCCCACTTCGGGGCGGCGCTCGACGGGAACGTTTTTATGCGTTGTGGTACACGGATGGGTGGCGATGGATTTGGCATCCGCAAAGTTGTTGGAGATGGTGAAGACCTCCAGGGCATTGAGAAACTTGAACGCCGCGTCTTTGCCGCCCTTGAGGTCGATGGTGATCACCGTGCCTGCCGCTTCGCACAGGCTGATCGCAAGATCGTATTGCGGATGCGCCTTATGCGACGGGTAGCGCACAAAATTCAGCGCAGGGTGATGTTCGACCGCATCACACACGGCCATCGCGGTGCGGGCCTGTTGGCGCACCCGCAGGTCGAGCGTTTCGAGGGATTTGAGTTGAATCCACGCGTTAAACGGTGAAATCGCCCCACCTGTATGTTTAAGGTACATTTCCACAGGACCACGGATCAATTCACGGTCGCCGGCAATAATTCCGCCAAGGCAACGCCCCTGCCCGTCCACATGTTTGGTGGTCGAGTAGATGATAAGGTCCGCCCCCGCCTTTTTGGCGTAGGTAAAAATCGGCGTACACATGGCGTTATCGACCACCACCAACGCACCAACGGCATGGGCCAGTTCGCACACCGCTTTGAGATCGATCACCTCAAGCGTCGGGTTGGAAATACTTTCGAGGAACACGGCCTTGGTGTCAGGGCGGATGGCCGCTTTCCATGCATCCAGATCGCGACCGTCCACCAATGTGGTTTCGACGCCGAACTTTGGCAGCACCTCGGACACGATGTAATTGCACGACCCGAACAGCGCCCGCGACGACACAAGGTGGTCACCTGATTTCAAAACGGCCATCAACGCGCCAGAGACCGCCGCCATGCCCGAAGCGGTGGCAAAGGCATCTTCGCAGCCTTCGATGGCCGCCATCCGGTCCTCGAACATCCGTGTGGTCGGGTTGCCGTAACGTGCGTAGATGAACTCGTCCTCACCCTGATCCACGAACCGCGCCTCGGCGGCCTCGGCCGTGTCGTAAACGAACCCTTGCGTCAAAAACAACGCCTCGGACACCTCGCCATATTGGCTGCGGCGGGTGCCTTGGTGGATCAGTTGTGTTTGTGGTTTCCAGTCGGTCTTGCCCATATCTCTCAGCCTTGTCGTAAATAAAAACGCCGTCGATCAAGAGCGGGAGGCCGTCTCGACCTTTTAGCGGTATGGTTTAACGTGGCCCGCAATCCGGTGAACAAATCGCCACGGTAGGCTTGGCGTACAAATCCTGCGACATTGTGTCAACACGGGGGCGCGTAGGCGCACCCGAAAAATGTGAATGCCGCCTATCACCATGCCACATATGTGCGCAGATGCGCGTGGGTTTTGCGCGGGTTTTACATTGTCTTGACGAATAAACATGACCATCCTTGTCGAACAACGAAAGGACACCGCATGGCGCACGCCCCTATTGAACTGTTTTACTGGCCCACCCCCAACGGGTGGAAAATTTCCATCGCCCTTGAGGAGACGGGATTGCCCTATGAGACGACCTTCATCGACATCGGCGCGGGCGATCAGTTCGCCCCCGATTTCCTCAAAATCGCCCCCAACAACCGCATGCCCGCAATCATTGACCCCGATGGCCCCGACGGCGCCCCCGTTTCGATCTTTGAAAGCGGTGCAATCTTGCAATACCTCGCGCGTAAAACCGGACAGTTTTACGGGGCAAATGCCCGCGACAGCATCGCCGTAGACGAATGGTTGATGTGGCAAATGGGCGGCCTCGGTCCGATGGCCGGACAGGCGCACCACTTCCTCAAATACGCCCCTGCGATGGATCCGCCCCACGACCTGCCCTACGCCAAAGACCGTTACCGCGCTGAAACGGCTCGACTTTATGGCGTGTTGGACCGCCAGTTGGCCAAACACGAATTTGTCGCGGGTGATTTTTATTCGATCGCGGACATGGCCATTTGGGGTTGGGCGTCCTTGTGGGAAGGGCAGCAACAAACCCTTGACGACAAACCCGACATGGCGCGGTGGCTCGAGACCGTTGGCGCCCGCGATGCGGTAAAGCGCGGACGGGCTCTTGGCGCGCAAAAACGCGGTGATATAAGCAAGGACAAAGGGGCGCAAACCACGCTGTTCAAGCGCTAACGCCCCCGCGGTCGCTCTGACCCGTATCACGTACACGCCTTGGGGGATTTCCGGTGGATCGACGCGCCTTTATTGCGACCTCGGCAGCAGCTTTGGCAACGGGCTGCTCCGTACCGCGCCTCTATAGCGACACCGACGGCCTCGCCGCCTCGGAGGTGCAACGGCGCGTCTTTGTGGCAACCAACCGCCATGTCGCCACCGATCCCTTGGTTCAGTACGAGAGCGGGCGGACGACAGCCCTGTCGTATCTCGACTACTCGATTTCCATTCCGCGTGACCGCCGCCCGGGTGAATTTTCGTTTCCACGCGAACCTCTGGACGCAACGAAACAGTTCTTTGTCACCCGCACCAAGAAATTCGACAGCGCGCCGGAGTTTGCGCACTCCGTTTTCCAGAACGACACCTCGGCCCTCGGGACCGTTTTGTTCGTTCACGGGTTCAACGTCTCCTACCCCGGCGCGGTGTTTCGCGCGGCTCAGATCGCCACCGACTTCGGGTTCAAAAATCCCGTGACCCTGTTTTCATGGCCCTCGGCAGGGAAACTGGCCCGCTACGCCTATGACCGCGACAGCGTACTCTATGCCCGCGCCGCCCTCGCCAACACCATCAAGCTCCTGGCCCGGACCACGGGCAAGGTTACGATTCTCGCGCACTCCATGGGCGGGCTGTTGACGATGGAGGCGCTCAAACGCCTTGCGCTTCAAAAGGACATCTCCACGCTCAAGGCCGTCAACGGCGTGATTCTGGTGCAACCCGATATTGATCTGGACGTCTTTGTCGAACAGATGTCGGACCTGCGTGACTACCCGCTTGGCGTTGCCGTGATCGGGTCGCGCCGTGACCGTGCGTTGAAATTCTCATCCGTGATCACGGGCGGCCACCCGCGTGCGGGGGACGCCTCCTCCGTCGAGACAATCCGTAAGGCAGGTGCGGTTCTGATCGACGTGAGCGGCGCACCGATGGGGGACGTTCTGGGCCACGACACATTCATGTCCTCACCCGAACTGCTCGCCATCATCAAGTCCGGCGATCTGGCCGAAATGGTCGTGGCGGGGGCACCGGGTCAGGATATTCTGGTCGACGGTCTGGCCCTCACAGGATCGGCGGCACTGGCGATTGCCTATCTGCCCTACACGGTCACGGGGATCTGATCACGCCGTGGGGGTATCGTCCTCGGGAGTGTCATCCTCAGCCGTGGAATGCCGCGCCATAAGTCCCGATTGCGACATGAAAAACCCGAACATGATGATCGGCAGGCCAAAGGTTTTGAATTTAACCCAGGCATCGGTCGACATCGACCGCCATACCAACTCGTTGGCAATGGCGAGGCCGAAAAACAGGATCATGATGCGCACCGTCAGCTTCATCCACCCCTCGTGGTCCAACGGCATCAATTCACCCATAACAACCCGCAAATAGCTGCGCCCGCGCATCAGGCCAAAGGCCAACATGCCCCCGAACATCAGATAGATCATGGTCGGCTTCATCTTGAAAAACCGCTCGTCATTGAGCCAGATCGTCAAGCCGCCGAAAACCGTGACAAGCACGAGCGTCATGATCTGCATCGCGGAGAGTTTGCCCGTCAAACGCCACAGCACAAAGGACGACAGCGCGATGAGCGGAATGAACAGTGCCGTCATGAGGATAAAGCCCGAATAGCTCTGACCACCGATAAGAAACTCACGGTCTTTGAGCAGGACATATCCGGCAAAGAACGCGATGATCGGCCCCATTTCGAGCGCCGTTTTCGTCGCCGGTTTGATCTGTTTCTCGCTCATATCGCTCACGTCCTTTGTCATCCACCCATCTCGACTATCACAGCGCCCAGAGCGATCAAAGCCATGAGCGCGAGCCTGCGCGGCCCGACCTTTTCCCCAAGCACAAGCCACCCGATCAGGGCGGCGAAAACGGTAGAGGTTTCGCGCAGCACAGCGGCCTCGCCCACATTGTCGAGACGGGTCGCAAGCATCACAAAACCAAAGGAAAAATACGCCACAATGCCGCCAATCAACCCGCGCACCATTAAGGGGCCAAGGGCAGGTTTTTCGACCAAAGACCGGTACCGCAATGCGGCCACCACGGGCATCACAAATCCGTCAAGAAAGAAAAACCACGCCAGAAAGGTGAACGGGTCCGCCGTGGCGCGAATGCCGTAGGCGTCATAGGTGGTGTAAAGCGCCACAAACCCGCCCGTCAAAACCGCGAGCATCATCGCCGGCACCATGGTGTCGCGGCCCACGGTGATGGTGCGCAGGTTGTAAATCGCAAGGCCAAAGATGCCCGCGACAAGCGTGAACACGCCGAACCATTGAACCGCCGAAAAATGCTCGCCGAACACAATCCCCGCACCGATCACCGCAAACAACGGCCCCGTGCCACGGACAACGGGATAAACCACCGTGTAGGCGCCCTTGGTATAGGTATACCCTTGGGCAGCTTTATAGGCGGTGTGGATCACGAACATGCCCGCAAAAATCAGCCACATATGCGGCTCGGGCCACGGCACAACAAACAGAGCAAACGGGGCGGCGATGAGGCCATAGGAGAAATCAATCGCACCGCGTGACAGCCACGGATCATGGCGCCCCTTTTGAAGGGCACCGAACAGGGCATGTAAAAACGCCGCCGTAAGCGCGAGGATCAGAGCAAGCTGGTGCCCCGCCTCGGTTCCCTCAAGCGAGATGATCCAGTCGCTCATGCCCTGCATCCACCTGCAACGCGGCGCAGATCAAGATCACGCGACCCCATCGCGCTCAGGCCTCGTGCGAGGGAACGCTACCCGACAGCATCATTTCGAAATCGACGTAAGGGTTGGGGATCAATCGCCCGTCTGCCCCTTCGATAAAATCCTGATCAATCTCGAACGCGCCATCGCGCAACAACGCCTCTTCGAGAGATTGCACAATAAATTCAGTGCGGTAAGACGGCAAAATTCCCATCCCCCAAATTCGCGCGGGGCAATCACCACGGTTTTCGTCGACCACAAGCATGGCCGTCGCCACAAGTTTATCACCGTCCGTGATCACCATTTCCGAATGCAGGCACCGGTCGTCAGGCCAGTCCTCATCGGTTTGCTCGGGCCGCTCGGGGTGATCGAAAAACAAATCCTGCATGGCTTCGCGACGCGCAATCGCACGGCCACCCGACACCCAACTGTCGGGACCAATCGCTTTGTGCAGTTCTAACATCAGACCTCCAGACCCGTCAGGGCCGCGGCAAATTCTTCGGGATCGAACGGCGCGAGATCGTCGATCTGTTCGCCCACGCCGATCGCATGGATCGGCAGACCAAACCTGTCGGCGAGGCTCACCAGAACGCCGCCCTTGGCGGTGCCGTCCAGTTTCGTCATCACAAGTCCGGACACATCGGATATTTTTTGAAAGGTTTCAACCTGATTCAGCGCGTTCTGACCCGTGGTCGCATCGAGCACCAACAATGTGTTGTGCGGCGCACTCGGGTCTTTCTTGCGGATCACGCGCACGATCTTGGCCAGTTCTTCCATCAGGTCCGCGCGGTTTTGCAACCGCCCTGCGGTGTCGATCATCAACAGATCCGCACCAATGTCTTGTGCTTTGGTCATGGCATCAAACGCGAGCGAGGCGGGATCGGACCCCTCGGGCGCGGTCAAAACAGGCACATCCGCGCGCGCGCCCCAGACCTGCAACTGCTCGACAGCGGCGGCGCGGAATGTATCGCCCGCGGCAATCACCACGGTTTTTCCGGCGGCTTTGAACTGGCTCGCCAGTTTGCCGATGGTTGTGGTTTTGCCCGACCCGTTCACCCCCACCACCAACACCACTTGCGGCGTTTGCGGATACAGCGGCATCGGTTTGGCGACAGGCTCCATGATGCGCGCAATCTCTTGGGCCATCAGGCGCTTGATCTCTTCGACCGACAGCTTTTTACCAAAGCGCCCTTCGGCCATCGCCGCCGTGACGCGCAGCGAGGTGTCCACGCCCATATCGGTGGAAATCAACAACTCTTCGAGCTGTTCCAACATGTCGTCGTCAAGGGCGCGGCGGACAACCGTCTTGGTCTCTTTGCGCCCCATGAGACGCCCCAAGAACCCCTGTTTCACGGGGGCCGTGTCCGGTGTTGACGCAACAGTCGCCTCAACGATCTCTTCGAGCGCCCCGGCAACAGGCCCTGTCTCGACAGGGGTCACGGGGATCTCGACCACAGACGTGTCTGGCACCTCAACGGGCGCCGGCGGTGCTACGGCCTGTGACGCAGGATCCGGATCCTCGACAGGGGTGTCCATCGGAATTTCAACGGGGGCCGCATCGGGAATATCCGCTGCGGGTTCATCCGCGACGACCGCCTCGACATAGGCCTCATGCGTACCGCTATCCGCGCCGCCATCCGCCACAATAGCTTCAAGCCCTTCGTCGATCTTTGACGAGGATTTGAGCAGGCGATTCTTGAGTTTTCCAAATAGCGACATAGGGCCTCCGTTCCCCGCTCATTTAATCGGTCTTGGCCTGTGATAAAAGCCCGCCCCTTAAAGAAAGGCAAAAAGGATCAACCCTTGGCCACCAACATAAAACACCCAAAGGATGTAACTGGCCATGCGCGACCCCGCACTGCCGTCAGACAAATGAAACATGCGGATCGCCAAAATCAGATCGGAGAGCAAAAACAGAACCGCGCCAAGCGTCGCGGCCCGCAGGCCCAAAGGCAACGACAATGCGGCAGCGGTCATGGCGCAAATGATCACCGCATAGATCCGCGCGGGCCACGTCAGCGGATCACGGCGCGGTACAACCACGACCATCGCCAAAACGGCCACGCCGGACAGGGCGGCAATCGGTGCCATGTACCATTGGACCACCTGCGGGGCGAAGACGGCGAGATAGGCCAGATGCGCAAGGGCAAAGGCCACAAGCCCCACCAAAAACGCCCGCGACCCACCACGAGACAAGGCAATATCGCCCACAGCGGACAGACCGAGGGCCACAACGAGCCACACAGGGGCGCCACTCAGGCCCGCACTCATGGCAAAGGCCAAAAGCGGCGTGGCCTTGACCACCGTGCGCCGCAGACTTGGCGGCGTTTCCGTGAGCCACAGATAGGCAAGCGCCGTGATCCCCGCCACAGCCCATAGCACCGCATTCAACAGCCCCGCTGCCATTTCCAAACCGGCCGCACCCCCCATCGCCATCTCCCCTTTGCGTCCAAAACACTGGGCGCTATAATCGCGTCAAATTGCAAGGGCTTACAAGTGTTATGAAAACTCCCCACACCATTCGCTATTTCTCGATCGCCGCCCTGACCCCCGTGGGCCTGTTGGCGCTCGCATCCCTGTTCGGCGGCCTATGGACGGTGGCGGCGCTTGTCTACATCACCGCACTCGCATTTTCGCTTGATCAACTGGTGGCCTTTGCCCGCAGTCCCGAAAACCCCGAGGCCGAATTTCCCGACGCCAATGCGCTCTCGGTCGTGTTGGCCCTCGCCCATTTCGCGCTCTTGCCGCTCGCGGTTTGGGCGCTGTCCAACGGGCAGAACATCTGGTGGGAACGTCTGTGCATCTTCTTTGCGCACGGGTTGTTTTTTGGTCAGGTCTCCAATTCAAACGCCCATGAAATGGTCCACCGCGCCGATGCAACCCTGCGCCGTTTGGGCACTTGGGTCTATATCTCGCTGTTGTTCGGCCACCACGCCACCGCCCATGTCAAAGTACATCACAAATACGCCGCCACACAGGATGATCCGAACTCGGCCCCGCTCGGCATGAGCTACTACCGCTTTTTGCCCCGCGCATGGATCGGCTCGTTTCGCAAAGGCCTGGCCGAAGAAAACGCCATCCGCCGCAAAGCCGACAAAACGGGTGATCTGCACCCTTATGTGATTTACATCGGCGGCGGCCTCGCGTGTCTTGTTGTCGCCTATGCCATTGGCGCGTGGGAGGGCGTGTTCAAATACACCCTGTTGGCGCTGTATTCCTCGGCCCAACTGATGCTGTCGGACTATGTCCAACACTACGGATTGCGCCGCGCCCGTGATGAAAACGGCCGCTACGAACCGGTTGGTCCACTGCATTCATGGAACGCGCCGCACTGGTTCACCTCGTTTATGATGCTCAACGCGCCGCGCCACTCGGATCACCATGCGCATCCGATGAAGCCCTACCCCGCGCTCGAGATCACCGACGACATGGCGCAACTGCCGCGCTCCTTGCCCGCGATGGCCTCGCTCGCGCTCATCCCCACGCTCTGGCGGCGGGTGATGGACCCGCGCGTGGCGCGAATCGTCGCGCGGCAAACCGCCGAAACCGGAGCGCAGTTAACCGAACATTAAGTTTTGGATTTCACCTCGGTCGCAGGCTGTGCCATGCTCACCCTATGATAAAAGCCCTCGCATATGCTCTTGCCGCGTTCATCGGCCTTCCCGCTCTCGCAGGCGAGCCGCTCACCGCGTCCGAATTTGACGCCTACACCCAAGGCAAAACCCTCACCTATGCGGATCAGGGGACCGCTTACGGGCTTGAGGAATATTACCCCGACCGACAGGTCAAATGGGCCTTTGACAATGGTGAGTGCCTCGACGGAATTTGGTACCAAGAAGAGCAAAACATCTGTTTTCTCTATGAAGACGGTAAAAACCCGCAGTGTTGGCAGTTCTTTCTCGACGACAACAAACTACGGGCCGAATTTGTCGGCGACAGCGGGGTCGAACTGTACGAGGCATGGTCCTCGGACCGCCCGCTGCAATGTACAGGCCCACAGATCGGCGTTTAGGGCGCGGCCTTAAAACAGGCTACCTTGGTCGGAGCTGTCTGGTTTCGGCGTCTTCGCTTTAGGCTTGGATTTGGTAGGCGACGCCACAGGCGCACCGCCCCCGACCGCCACACGCCCGTCCGCGAACTGCACCTCGGCCATGCGGTCGGCGTCCTTGGTGGATTTGATCAACTCGCCCGCACTGTCAAACACAAGCGCAAAACCCCGCGCCATCGTGGCCTTATGCGACAGGGCCTCCAACATCGCACCGCGCCGCTCCAACGTATTGCGCCACGCATCGACGTTGCTTTTGCCCGCCCGTTCGAACCGGCGCGACAGGTTATCGAGGCGGTCGGTTTGACGATCGAGCCGCCCGCGCAACGTGGCGGGTTGCAACCGTCCGGACAGACGCGACAGGTCCAGCACCCGTTTGTGGACGCCGTTTTTAAGCGCTTGGCCCAGACGCACATCCGCCTGATCAACGCGCTGACGCGGCCCGTCCAACAGATGCGTGACCTTTGGCATGGCGCGGGACATATCGGACAGACGTTGCCGCCGCCGCTCAAGCCCGCCAAGGAGAGAGCGCTCGTTGCGCGTTCCCATCTCTTGCAACGTCACCCACAATTCACGGCGCACAGGCACGGCCATTTCCGCGGCGGCGGTCGGTGTCGGCGCCCGCCGGTCTGAGGCATAATCAATCAGCGTTGTATCGGTCTCGTGACCCACGGCAGAAATCAGCGGGATGTCGGAAGCCGCCGCGGCACGGGCCACGATTTCCTCGTTGAAGCCCCAAAGATCCTCGGTCGAGCCACCGCCCCGCGCCACGATGATCAAATCGGGGCGCGGAATGGCCCCGCCCACGGGCAGCGCATTCAGCCCCTTGATCCCTGCGGCGACTTCGGCGGCACAATTCTGCCCCTGCACGGCCACGGGCCACAACAGCACATGGCGCGGAAACCGGTCGCGCAGACGGTGCAAAATATCGCGGATCACCGCGCCTGAGGGCGATGTCACCACGCCGATCACCTCGGGCAGATAGGGAATGGGGCGTTTGCGGGCGGGATCAAACAGGCCTTCGGCGGCCAGTGCTTTCTTGCGCTTTTCCAACATCGCCATGAGCGCGCCTTCGCCCGCGACCTCGACCTCATCGACATTGAGATTGTATTTCGACTGCGGCCCGAATGTGGACAGACGCCCCGTGACAATGACCTCCATGCCCTCCTCGGGAATGACCGACAGCCGCGCTGCCTGCCCCTTCCACGTGTTACAGGCGATGACGTCTTTGTCGTCTTTCAGGTCGTAATACAGATGGCCCGAGCGGGCATGCATCACACGCCCCACCTCGCCGCGCACCCGCACACGTCCGAACGCCCCTTCGAGGGTTTTCTTGATCGACCCTGCCAGTTCGGACACCGAAAATTCGGGCGCATTTGAGGGGGGCACGGGGCCGTCATCGTCGAAAAGCTCGGACATATGGCTCTCTTTGGTGGCAGGTGTGTCTGTCTGACTTGTGTCGTGTTGCCACAGACCTTAGAACGCGGGCAACCAAAGGTGAAGCGGAGAGACCCCATGAACATTCTCATTCTCGGATCAGGCGGACGCGAGCACAGTCTGGCATGGGCCGTGCTGCAAAACCCCAAGTGTGACAAGCTGATCGTCGCCCCCGGAAACGCAGGCATCGCGGCGATTGCCGAATGTGCCTCCTTTGACATCAATGACGGCGGGGCCGTGGTTGAATTTGTCACCGAAAACGCGATCGAGTTTGTGATCATCGGACCCGAGGCCCCCCTCGCCGCAGGTGTCGCGGATGCGTTGCGTGCGATTGGCGTGCTGACATTCGGTCCCTCCAAAGCCGCCGCACAACTGGAAGCCTCCAAAAGCTTTACCAAAGATATTTGCGATGCAAGCGGCGCCCCCACGGCGGGCTACGCACATTTCACCGATGCCGAGAAAGCCAAGGCCTACATCCGTTCCGAAGGCGCCCCGATTGTGGTAAAGGCCGACGGTCTGGCCGCAGGCAAGGGCGTGATCGTGGCGATGGACGTGGACACCGCACTTGCCGCGATTGACGACATGTTCGGCGGCGAATTCGGCGCGGCGGGCGCGGAGGTCGTGATCGAGGAATTCATGGACGGCGAAGAGGCGTCATGGTTCATCCTGTGTGACGGCGAAAACGTCCTGCCCGTGGGAACCGCCCAAGACCACAAACGCGTGGGCGATGGCGACACGGGGCTCAACACCGGCGGCATGGGCGCCTATTCCCCCGCCCCCGTGATGACCGACGCGGTGATCCAAAAGGCGATGGACGAGATCGTCAAACCCACCGTGGCGGAAATGGCCAAGCGCGGGATGCCGTATCAGGGTGTGCTCTACGCGGGCTTTATGATCAAGGACGGTCAGCCCCGTCTGGTCGAATACAACTGTCGTTTCGGCGATCCGGAATGTCAGGTGTTGATGATGCGTCTGGGCGCACAGGCGCTTGACCTGATGATCGCCACTGCCGAGGGCCGCCTCGACACCGCCCGTGTCAACTGGGCCGACGATCACGCCCTCACGGTTGTGATGGCCGCGAACGGATATCCGGGAGCCTATGCGAAAGGCACCGTGATTCGTGGCCTCGACGCACTACCCGAAGACAGTTCCAACATGGTCTTCCACGCAGGCACCGCCGAAAAAGACGGCGCACTTGTGGCCAATGGCGGGCGCGTGTTGAACGTGACGGCTCGTGGCGCAACCCTTGCCGAGGCCCGCGATCGTGCCTATGCGATGATCGACGGCGTGGATTGGCCAGAGGGGTTCAATCGCACCGACATCGGGTGGCGCGCGCTCTAACCCTCCGCACGGCCACGCGATCCAACAGCCTCAAAACGCGCACCTTACACAGGAAAAGGGGCGCGTTTTTCTTGGCTCCGTTAGGGGGTTGTTAACCCTAATGAGAGATAAAGAGAGAGCGAAACGCACCAACGGCTCGAATGGCCAACCGGTTGGACCACGTCACTGTGGCCCTAAGGGTGCAAAGCTCCACAAGCTGTCGCGACAGAACAAAGGCGTGCTCGAATGGCACGCCTTTTCTCGTTTTGAAGATCGAGCAATCGGGGCCGGTCTACAGCCCTGCCCGCGCAAGCGTGCTCGGGCGTGCGCAGATCGTAACGCGCCACAGAAGCCTTTCGCCACAGAGATGCGGGAGCATGCCATCTCACCCGGCCCGCGCAAGTGTGCTCGGGCGTTCGGCGCTTTTAAAGGTCCACTGGACCTTTAAATCCCGCTGTGCGGGACCGCGCCTCACCCCATTCTCTCACTTGCGTAGCCGCCGGGGGAGGCGGGGAAGACCACGGTTTTATTGCCGTTGATAAAGACACGGTGGTGGATATGGGCGTGGATGGCGCGGGCGAAGACCTGTGCCTCGACATCACGGCCAAGCGACACGTAGTCCTCGGGGCTTTGCGCATGGGTGACGCGCACCGTGTCCTGCTCGACAATCGGACCCTCGTCGAGATCCGCAGTCACGTAATGCGCGGTCGCCCCGATCAATTTCACACCGCGCTCGAACGCCTGTTTGTACGGATTTGCGCCCTTGAACGAGGGCAAGAACGAGTGGTGAATGTTGATGATGCGCCCGCTCATGCGTTTGCACATATCATCGCTGAGAATTTGCATATACCGCGCCAGAACAATCAATTCCGCACCTGCGTCCTCGACCACTTGCATGATCTGCGCTTCGGCCTCGGCCTTGTTCGTTGGCGTGACTTTGATGTGGTGAAACGGGATATCGTGGTTCACGACGACCTTTTGGTAATCCATATGGTTGGAAATCACCGCGACAATCTCGATCGGCAAGGCGCCGATGCGCACACGGTAGAGCAGATCGTTGAGGCAATGCCCGAACCGCGACACCATCACCACGACTTTCATCTTTTGGCTCTCGTCGTGGACCGCCCATTGCATATCGAGCCGCTCGGCCACGGGGGCAAAGCCCTCGATAATCTGGGCCTGATCAAGCCCCTGTTCGGAGACAAAGCTGACGCGCATGAAAAACTGTTCTGTCTCGGCATCGTCGTATTGTGCAGAGTCGGTAATGTTACAACCAAGCTCGGCCAGTTTGCCCGAAAGAGCGGCAACAATCCCGCGTTGGGAATGGCAAGTGACGGTCAAAACATGGCTGCTCATGGGCGTGCTCCGTGGGGGCGTATCATTGATTTGGCGCGACTTTTGCCATGCCGCGTAGGGTTTGACAGCCCCAAAACGACGCAAATGCGCACCCTGCGTCCGCTCCGCCGCGCGAAAAGTTTCCGAAAGGCGTCACGGGCACCGCAAATAGGGCGCGAAACCGGACGCGCCCTCATAGCGGGCAACGGGCGTTGAGACGAGCACGCCACCCGAAACCTGTGTTTCCATGATGTGCGACCAATCGCCATCGGCGGTCAGCACAACGGGGGCCGTCCCCGCACAGTGGCGCACACCGCCCTCGATCACGGCACTGCCCAAGTGGTGATTGGTCAACCCGCGCACCCGCGCCATTTCGGACAGGGTAAATGCCGGTGTCGTCACATCCACAGACAACAGCACCAATTCCTTGGCCAGATGCGGACGATCGACATAGGCGATCTCCTCCACACCATCACCGTCAAAATCGGCGATGCCCGCAATGGCGAGCCAACGGTTGCGACTGCCAATCGGCGCATTCGCCCCTGCGGGGGAAAGCGCGCCGCCCGTTGCCTTGAACAACTGGACCCGCGCACCGCGGTTGAAATCGGACACGACCGTGATCACTTCGGCCCCGCCGTCCCCGTCGAAATCATGCAAACGTGGCGCGGTATCCTCGAACACCGCGTCACCCCACCGGACCGTCCGGCGCGTCCCGTCCGAGAATGTCACCTCAAGGGCCGCATACTCGCCCTGTGCCACCGCGCCGTGGCCATAGGCATCGGTCGGCTCGATGTAGCGCGCCGATGTGATCTCTTGTGCCAACACAGGCGTGACCGCGACCGTGCACGCCCACGCGAGCCCCGCGATCAGCCCCCGCATCAGATCTGCTTTTCAGGCAGGTTCACAACCAAACCGTCGATGGCATCCGTGACCTTGATCTGACAGGTCAAACGCGACCGCTCGGGGTCGGGTTGATAGGCGAAATCGAGCATGTCCTCTTCCATCGCGTCCTTGGCCGTCAGCTTGCCGACCCATTCGGGCGCAACATAAACGTGACAGGTGGAACAGGCGCACGCACCACCGCAATCGGCGTCAATTCCGGGAACGCCATTGTCGCGTGCGCCCTCCATAACGGTGCGGCCGTTGGGGACATCCACGACATGTTCGGTGCCGTTAAATTCGACATAGGTAATTTTTGCCATTTTATGGTCCGTCTTTAAAGCTTTCAGTTGCCAAAGATGTACCGCGCCTGCGCCGCGATGAAAAGAGGGGGAGGACACAGCGGGGCGCGCGCTCACACGGACGTGCGCAGATCCGCGCGGGATGTCGGCGCAATTGGCGCAGATCACGGGGGAAAGTGCCCGCACACATGCAACCGCTTGGAGCACGCCGGTTTTCGCGCTACAGTCCGCAAAGAGCCGCCCACAAAGAGCGGACAGATGAGACGAGCAGACCGAGCATACAATGACAGGCCACCCCCGCCCCGTTTCAGGGTCCCCCCCCCCCACGCCACGGCGCATCCCTGCGCTGCTTTTGGGCGTTGTCGCCTGTGCGGCGCTTGGCGCATGTCAAACCATCTCGCCCGATACAGGCACGCAAGTTCTACGCGCCCGCGACGCCCAAAGCGCGCCCCCCGGCGCCGATCCCGATAGCTGTTATGGCCGAACGGTCACGCCGGCAATCATTGAAAGCGTAACCGAACAGGTGCTTGTACAGCCGCCCCAAATCGGCTCGGACGGATCAATCAGCTATCCGGCGGTGTACCGCACCGAAACCCGTCAGGAAATCGTACGCGAACGCCACGAGCTTTGGTTTGAAACGCTGTGCGACGAGGAATTGACGCTCGAGTTTATCGCCTCCGTCCAACGGGCCTTGGCGGCACGTAACTATTTTAGCGGCACCGCCACGGGCCGCATGGACCGCCCGACACGGGCCGCCATCCGCGCCTATCAAAAGGACCAAGGGGTCGATAGCGAAGTGCTCTCGCTCGCGGCAGCCCGCAAACTGGGGCTCAAAGCCGTCGCACGCACCCGCTAACCGTGTGGCACGGGAGCGCCGAGAAGCGCCCGTCATCCGGCCTCGCCATGCGCCGCCTGCCCCGCCCCGATCAACCATCCAGACATGAAAAAGGCGGCCCGAACATGGACCGCCTTTCTCGTTTCACTGGTGGTGAAAACCGGTTTAGTTGACGCCGAGAGCCACAAAGCGCGGCTCGCCAGAGCGACGGACCAAAAGCAGAACCGTGTTGCGACCGGCATCACGTGCTGCCTCAACGCGGGCTTCGAGATCGGCCACGGACGTCACTTTCTCCTGACCGGCCTCGGTAATGACATCGCCCGCCCGCAGACCTTTTTCAAAGGCTTCGGCGGCTTCGTCCACCTCGACCACGGCCAAACCGTCGGTCCCCGCAGACACGCCAAGCTGTTCGCGCAGATCATCGGTCAAGGGTTGAAGCGTCAGCCCCATCAGCTCCACAGATTGCGGTGCCTCGGGTGTTGCGCCGTCACTGCCGTCTTGTGGCATGGAGGCGTTTTCTGCATCTTCGCGGCGGCCAAGCGTGACCATGAGCGTTTTGGTTTTGCCATCGCGGAACACCGTCACGCGCACGGCTTTGCCCACTTCGGTATCGCCCACGGTACGCACAAGCGCGTCAGGGTCGTCGATATCCTTGTTGTCGAACGACAAGATGACATCGCCACTTTCCAAACCGGCCTCTTTGGACGGACCTTCGGGAACATCGGTGATCAATGCCCCTTTGGCGGCGGCCAATCCCATGGCTTCGGCCACATCGTCAGAGACGTTTTGAATGCGCACGCCAAGCCACCCACGGCGGGTTTCCCCGAATTCCTGCAACTGGTTGACCACCTTGGACACCACGTTGGAGGCCATCGAAAAACCGATACCGATAGAGCCGCCATTGGGCGACAGGATCGCGGTGTTCACGCCGATAACTTCGCCGTCCATGTTGAACAACGGGCCGCCCGAGTTGCCGCGGTTGATTGCGGCATCGGTTTGAATAAAATCGTCATAGATGCCCGACAAGGCACGCCCGCGCTGTGAAATGATACCGGCGGAGACCGAAAACCCCTGACCGAGCGGGTTGCCCATGGCCATGACCCAATCGCCCACGCGTGCGATATCGCTGTCGCCAAAGGACACGAACTTCAACGGCACATCGCTTTCAACCTTGAGCAGGGCAATATCGGTTTTGGGGTCTGTCCCCACCAATGTTGCGGGTAGGGTGAAATCCTCAAAGAACTCGATCTCGATTTCATCGGCCCCCTCGATGACGTGGTTGTTGGTGACGATATAGCCATCCTCGGAGATCACAAATCCGGACCCGAGCGCTTGCGATTTACGCGGGCGCTGCGGCTGACCCTGTCCCGGGCCATTGCGGTTCATGAAGTCCTCGAAAAAGTCCTGAAACGGGGAGCCCTCTGGCACCATCGGCATGCTGTCAGTCGAGGCTTCGACCACTGTCGTAGTGGTGATGTTGACCACGGCGGGGCTGAACCGTTCGGCCAGATCCGCAAAGCTTTCGGGGGCGCCACGTGCCTGCGTTGCGGTGGCCTGAACCAGAAGCGCGAGTGCGCCGATCAGCGTCACCACAAACGCGCGCAACGGCATTGCCGCCTTTTGCGGTCCGCGATTTGAGGGTGAAAGGACGAGTGACATCGTCATTGGTGAAATTCCTCCATCTGTGCGACCACCATTTAGACCGATGTTCGCTAATAACTGGCTACTGACGTAAAGATAGGCATGCATCGCCGCAACTCAATCCCAATCGCGTTCACTCAACAGCATGTGAGCGGGACGTGACAAGGCCGGGCGACGGGCCGCACGGTGAAAAATGGCCCAATCGGCCTTTTCCCACTGACATCATGCGGCATCAGGATGCAAAAAGGGGCCAACCCGTAGGTCAGCCCCTTTAAAAACGTTTCAATCCGAAAGCGTGGTCTTAACGGCCGTTGTCGGATTTGAGGTAATCAAAGAATTCGCTGTCAGGCGAAATGACCATCGTGGTGTTCGCCCCTTTGAGGCTCTCACGATAGGCATTGAGCGAGCGATAGAATTCAAAGAACTCGGGATCCGCGCCATAGGCGTTTGCAAAGATGTTGTTGCGTTCCGCATCGGCTTCACCGCGCACAATCTCGGCTTGGCGTTGCGCGTCGGACTGAAGCTCGACCACGGTCCGGTCGGCCTGCGCCCGCACGCGCTGTGCGGCCTCTTCACCACGCGCCCGCTCGTCGGCGGCCTCGCGTTCACGTTCGGCGCGCATCCGGGCAAAGGTGGCCTCAAGGTTCTGATCGGGCAGGAACGTCTGTTTGAGACGCACATCGACAACTTCGATACCGAGCGGCAAAGCGCGGCTGCGGGCCTGGTCACGGATGCGGTTCATCAACTCGGCACGATCCGACGACAGGATGGTATTGGAGGTGACGGTTTCGGAACCAAGCACCTCACGCACCTGTGCGTTCAGGATCCCTTGCAGGCGATCCTCGGCAAGGCGGATGCCCCCCGTTGAAACGGCCTGACGGAACTGGACCACATCAGAAATGCGGTAGCGTGCAAAGGCATCTACGAGCAAACGACGGTCATCCGACGGGGTGACTTCGATTTCAGGGGTCTCGAGCGACAAGATGCGGTCGTCGTAATAGACCACTTCCTGAATGAGCGGGATTTTGAACGCGAGGCCCGGCTCTTCCTTGACCGCTTTGATCTGGCCGAATTGCAGCACGAGCGCCTTTTGACGTTCGTCCACCACAAAGACCGAGGACAAAACAACGACCACCGCGATGATCAGGGCGACGAAAAGGATTTGAAGACGTTTCATCAGTTCGACCCCTCATTTGTAGATTTCTTCAACTCGTTGAGCGGCAGGTATGGCACAACACCCTGTCCACCTCCGGCGCCCTCATCGAGGATGATTTTTTCAACACCGCCGTACACCTCTTCGATGGTCTCCAGATAGAGACGCTTGCGGGTCACTTCGGGGGCGCGTTTGTATTCGGTCAACACGGCAGAGAAGCGCGAGGCCTCACCCTGTGCGCCGTTGACGACCTGAGCGCGGTAACCTTCGGCCTCTTCGAGGAACTGCGCGGCAGACCCGCGTGCGCCCGCGAGAACGGTGTTGGCATAGGCATCGGCCTGACGTTCCAGACGGTCACGCTCCTGCTCGGCGGCCTGAACATCACGGAAGGCGTCGATCACCTCGGTGGGCGGATCGGCTTTATCAAGGTTGACGCGGATCACGTTGATCCCTGCGTTATAGCTGTCGAGCGTGGTCTGGATCAGTGTCATCGCTGTATCGGCGATCAACCCGCGATCACGGTTGAGGATCGGTGCCAGTTCGGAGGCCGCGATAATCTCGCGCATGGAGCTTTCCGACACGGCCTGAACGGTCGAGCGCGGATCCGCGAGGTTGAACAGGTACTGCGCAGGGTCGGAGATATTCCACACGACCTGAAAGTCGATATCGACGATGTTCTCGTCGGTGGTCAGCATCAGACCCGTTTCGCCCACGCCCGCAATACCGATGGCCTCGGTGCGTTCGCCCGTCACCACGACTTTTTCGTAGGAGACAAGCGGCCAAGGCGCAAAGTTCAGACCGGGATTGCCGATGGAGGAGAACTCACCAAGGAACAATTCAACCGACTGCTCTTCGGGCTTTACGGTGTAAAACGAATTCAACGCCCACAGGCCGACAGCGATCAGCACGCCAAACCCGATGGTCGAGCGGGTGAACTTTGGGCCGCCACCACCGGTGCTGCCCCCCGTGCCGTTCGATCCGCCACCTTTGCCGCCCATGAGGACTTTCAGGTACTCGTTGCCTTTGCCCAAAAGTTCGTCGATCTCGGGCAACTGGGGGGGATCATTCGGACGCCGTCCGCCATTGCCACCAGTGTTGCGGTTGCCGCCGTTGTTATCGTCGCCAGAGCCGCCGCGGTTTCCACCGCCGCCCGAGCCCCAAGGTCCGCCATTATTGCTGGCCATGAAGGTGTGTTCCTCTCTCGTATATGTCTGGTGCGGATGCGCGAACCGCACCCGACCAAGGCTTCAACGTAACCTGTTCGTTATCGACGCGGTTTTCAAGGGGCGTAAGTCGCATATGCGACGCCCTGTCCCGCTTTCGCGCCCGAAACCGGCTTACTTGTGAACCCGTGTGGGCTCTTTCATCAAAACAATCTCTTCTGCCATCGTCGGATGGACCGCGACGGTGGCATCAAAGTCCTCTTTGGTTGCTCCCATCTTTACGGCCACGCCCGCCAACTGGATCATTTCGCCCGCATGGGGCGCAATGATGTGACAGCCCAGAACCGTGCGGCTTTCGGAGCACACAATGAGTTTGAACAAGACGCGTTCGTTTTTCTCGATAAAGGCGTTTTGCATCGGGCGGAAGGCCGCCGTGTAGACCTCGACAGGGCGCTCGTCGCGTGCTTGTTCCTCGGTCATGCCCACCGCGCCATATTCGGGCTGTGTGAAAATCGCGGACGGCACAGAGACGTGGTCCGGTTTGGTCGGGTTGCCTTTGAACACCGTTTCGTGGAACGCCACCGCCTCGCGGATCGCCACAGGGGTCAACTGGATACGGTCGGTCACATCGCCCACGGCAAAGATCGACGGGATATTGGTCTGGCCGTAATCGTCCACCTTGACCTCGCCTGCACGGCCAAGCTCAACCCCCACAGCCTCAAGGCCAAGCCCCTCGGTTTTGGGCGTGCGGCCCGTGGCATAAAGCACCACGTCAAACATCTCTTCGCGCCCGTCGGTGGCTTTGACCCACAGGCCATCATCGCGCTTTTCGATGCGCTCCACATCTGTACCAACGTGCAGATTGACGCCCTGCCCTGCGATCAGCTCGGAAATATGGCCGCGGGCCTCGTCATCAAACCCGCGCAAAATCTGCGCCCCGCGGTAATACTGCGTGGTATCCGCGCCCAAACCGTTAAAGATGCAGGCGAACTCACAGGCGATATAGCCGCCGCCCACAATCAGGATGCGTTCGGGCAGGGTTTCGATATCAAAAATCTCGTTCGACGTGATCGCATGTTCGATCCCGGGAACCGTATCAGGCACGAACGGCGTGCCACCTGTCGCCACAAGGATGTGTTTGGCGGTAACTTCGGTGCCATCGGCCAAGGTCACGGTATGCGCATCCTTCACCGTGGCGCGTTGGGCGATGATCTCGACCCCTGCATTTCCGGCGTTCTTGGTGTAAATCCCTTCAAGGCGGGTCAACTCGGCCTTGAGACGGCTTTGGAACTGCGGCCAGTCGAACGCGCCAAGCGTGATGTCCCATCCGTAGGACGCGGCCTCGGTGGCCGCCGATGAATACTGGGACGCAAACACCATCAGTTTTTTGGGAACACAGCCACGGATCACACAGGTGCCGCCCATACGGTACTCCTCGGCCAGTGCCACTTTGTGTCCGTCCGCCGCGGTCAGACGTGCCGCACGCACACCGCCAGAGCCACCACCGATCACGAAAAGATCATAATCAAACGCCATTTGTTCCGCCTGTCGTTGTCTAATTGGGAAAGTCTAAAGTCGGATGTAGATGTAGGGGCTTTGCCACCAAAGGAAAACCCCGCCTGCGGTTGCAAACGGGGTCTCATAGGGTCAATTTTGCGTGGGTCCGCGCGTCACATCACAGGTCGGCAAAGATATTGTCGGTCTCGGCGAACTCGATTGTGCGCTCGCTATCCTCGCCCGTGATGATGTCTTTGGTCTGTACCCGCCCATCGCCGTGGCCGATGATGACCTTATCACAAATGTCGATAAACAGACCGTTTTCGACCACACCCGGCACCTGATTGAGCACGAGCGCCAGTTGCCGCGCGTTGCCGATCCGTTGCAGGTGCAGGTCGACAATGTGATTGCCCTCGTCCGTGACAAACGGCACCTCGCCATTCATCCGCAGCGTGGACGATTGCCCCAAAACATCCATCGAACCGAGAGCTTCCTCAACGAGCGTTTTGGTGGTCTGCCATCCGAACGGGATCACCTCGATTGGCAACGGGAAGGCCCCGAGGTGTTCGACCTCTTTGGCCGCATCGGTGATGACGATCATCTGGTCCGAGGCCGTTGCCACGATTTTCTCCTGCAACAACGCGCCACCGCCCCCCTTGATCAGGTTCAGCTCGGCGTCGAATTCGTCGGCACCATCAATGGTCAGGTCGAGCCATTTGGCCTCATCCAGCGAGATCACCTTGATCCCCAACGACCGCGCCAGTTCGGCCGTGCGCGTCGAGGTGGGCACACCCACAACATTCAGCCCCTCTTCGCGGATACGTTCGGCCAGACAGCGCACCATCCATGCGGCGGTGGATCCGGTGCCAAGGCCCAGTTTCATGCCATCCTCGACGAATTCAACGGCGCGTTTGGAGGCGACAAATTTGGCTGTATCGATCGGTGATAGGGTCTCGGACATTTGGTGCATCTCCCCGGAGGCATGTATGAGTCGGCCCGCTTATAAAAGAGCGCCCACGTGGACGATAGACAATTTGTGGTGCGAAATGCCGCCGGGAGCGCTAACATGAGCGACACGGCTCTCGACCCGGCCGGTCAATCGCCTACATGATTTCGAAAGAGATCAGCTCTAGGATAGCCAAATGGCGGACGTGATGCACAAATACCTACATCTGGCCCTCGGGTGGCTCTGCGTGGCTTTGGGCCTCATCGGGGCGGTGCTGCCCTTGCTGCCGACCACCGTATTCCTGATCCTCGCAGCGTATTTTTTCTCCAAAGGGTCGCCCCGCCTGCGTCACTGGCTGATCGAACACGCCCATTTTGGCCCGCCGATCCGCGCGTGGGAAGACACAGGATCAATTGCGCCAAAATTCAAAATGATCGCCGTGGGCATGATGGCGGTGACGTTTTCGGCCTCGGTCCTCTTTGCCCTGCCCGCCAAGGTGCTGATCATTCAGGCCGTCTGTATGAGCGCTGCCGCGATCTATGTGTTGACCCGCCCGAACACCTAACGGTCCAAAACAATGGCCCGCGCCGGTTAGATCCCGAGACCGGCCAACAGCGCCCCCAAGGCCTCGGGCGGCAGGAACAACAACATCCCCGCCCCGTCCATCTCTATGCGCACCTGCGTCTCGGTGGCCTCATTCGATGTGCCGCCACGCCCGTCGGGCGCAAAATCAATCCCCCCGATCGGCCACTTCAATCCGGTCGAGCGCCCCGTGACGGGCGCCATGGGAAACAGCGACACGCGACAGCCGATGGGCAGGTTCAGCGTGACAGCCCCCACAAGATGCACACAGATATCATGGCTGCCCAAAAGCACGATGCGCTTGTCCGCATGGCGCACCATCGCACCCAGCACCGCCAATTCGTGATCCACCCGTGCGCCCATGAACCCGACGCCTATGACATAGGGCGCATCAATGCGGGTCAGACATTTCTCGAAATCGGTGCTGTCCTGTTCTGGAACGTGGTAAAAACGCGCGTCAGGAATAAGGTCACGTGCCTTATTGTCCAAACTGTCGAAGTCCCCGACCACCGCATCGGGCACATGCCCCCATTCAAGGGCAATTTGGGCCGCACCATCGGCACACACGAGTGTTTTTGCCCGTGTTAAGGCCTGTGAAAGCATTGCAGGCGTAGAGTTTCCGCCACCGAGCACCGTGACCCCCGCATCGCTCTTTACCACTGGAACCGCCATGCCTCACGTCCCTTCCCGGGTATCTTCGCCACAATTTGGACAGGAAATAATCACGCTGTTTTCCTTGTTTCGTTCTGAATTGAGAACCAATTCATGGTAAATATGGTGTCGTTAAGCAAGGGCAGAAAGTGAGTTTCGGCATGGTTACAGATAGCAAAATCCTAACGGTCTCCTACGGGACCTTCTCGTGTACACTGGAGGGGTTCGACGACCCGTTCAACACGATGCGGTCTATCGCAGAGTACTTTCGCGATCTCGCGGCGGACGACCGGTATTTCGGCGCGGAACCTCCCACGCCCGATCCCCAGATGCTTCAATCCATCGCCGAACGCGAAATCCAACGCCGTGTCGAAACGAAGATGGAAGAGAACGGGATGATCCTGCGACAGGTCGAGGGTGCGCCGAACGGCGACATCGCGGCCCCTTTGGCGCAGCCGCCCGCCACACCCGCCCCCATCGCCCCCGCCCCCATCGCCAAGGCCCCTGTCGCCGCCCCCTCTACGGCTAAGGCGCCCGCGCCACAATCCCGGGTGGCAGCTGCCCCTGCTGCCGGGTTTGCGACCGCCCCCGCCGAACCGATGCCACAACACGCCGCGCCCGAAACACAGGCAGAAACAACACCACGCCCAAGCGCCACGGCACCTGCCGCAGTCGCCACCGCCGCCGTGGCGCACGGATCGATTGCAGAGAAACTGGCCCGCATCCGTGCCGCCGTTGCAAAACGCGACGACGCCCCGTTCGCCGAGGACCAACATGCCGCAGACGCCTTCGGGACCGCCGCCGACGACGAAAACAACAGCAGCGTTGATGACGACCTTATGGGATCGTTCGAGGCCGATCACCTTGACGTGGCCACGGATGCACCACTCGACACCCCCGCGACCACCACAGCCGACATTGCCGCAGAACCCGCAATCGACACAACGGTCGGGATCGACACCGAGGAAGCCGACCAGCCCGAACAGGCGCAGGACAGTTTTGAGGACGAAACCGCCACGGAGCCAACAGACGGGATCGATCTGAATGCCGTCATGGATGCCGCTGACGCACATGACGCCGCTGAGGCACCGACCGGCGCGTCCACGGACGAGAGCCTTGACGCCGCCGCTGATGACCGGATTGACGACCCCGCCCCCGCCGACATCACTGACGCTCCGGATAATCTCGACATCGACACGGCAAGCATCACGGGGGGCGACACCGCGACCGAATTGGACGACAGTGCGTCGGCCCTGCACGACATCGACCCCAACCTTGCCGCCGACATCGCCGAGGCAAGCCGCGCACCCGAAACGGATGACGATGACACAGCCACCGCACCACAAGATCCGTTGACCCGTGTCCGCGCCCGCGTCATCAAAATGCGCCGCGCCGATTACGAGGCGGAAATCGCCGAACAACAAAATGCGCAAAAGGCCCCCGCGGAGGCGGACAAAGCCACCGATGCGGCCACCGATGACGACGACGATTTTGTCATTGATCTGGCCGCATTCGACGAGGACGACAGCGCAGACGACGCAGCCACCTATACCGAAGACCTCGACGAGGCCGACACCGGTGCCGCGGATATCACATCTGTTTTGCGCCGCGAGCTTGGCGCATCGTCCCTGTCCGAGGATGACGAAGACGACCTGATGCGCGAATTGGCCGAAGTGGCCGCCGAGAGCGTTGACGCCGAAATCATCGCCGACCCTATTGTCGCCGCCGCGTCTGACGAGGACGCGCCCGACACCGAAACCCTCGACAACGTTGCCGCTCTGCTCGGTGGCGATGTGGTCGAGGACGCGCCCCTTGTGGATGACGCGTTTGACGACGACGCCGATGACGATGACGATGACGATGCAGATGACGCGCAGGCCACGCACGACCGTGAGGCCACGCGCAACATTTTCTCGACCTCCGCCGATGACACCATGTCGCGCATCCTCGACGAGACCGAGCGCGAGATGGAGAAAGACGACTCCTCACGCCGCCGCTCCGCTATTCAGCACCTCAAAGCCGCTGTGATGTCCAAACGTGCCGACCGTGATGCGGGCAACGCCGACATTGACGACGATGACGAGAAAAACATCTACCGCAACGACCTTGCGAGCATTGTGCGTCCAAAGCGCCCCGAGCGCGTAAAAACCACACGCCGTGACCTGCCGCCCCTGATGTTGGTCTCCGAACAACGCATCGACACGCCCAAGGATGTGATCAAAGGCGCCGACATTTCGCCCGTTCGCCCCCGCCGCATTTCCGCTGCGGCCGTTGCGTTGCGCGAAGAAGCCGATGTGGACCATGATGATGCCATCGCCAATGCCACCGGTTTTACCGATTACGCCGAGACAATGGGCGCACAAGGGCTGTCGGACTTGTTGGAGGCGGCTGCGGCCTATGCCAACCACATCGAGGGCAAAGACACCGTGTCGCGCCCACAGATCATGCGCCTGGCCGCCGAAGCGATGCCCGACGAGCAACCCCTTGAGGAGCGTCTGCGGTCCTTTGGACAACTGTTGCGCCAAGGTAAAATCAAAAAAATCGGCCGCGGCCAGTTCAAAGTGTCCGATGCATCGCGGTTCAAACCCGTGACCCGCGCACACGGATAATGCGCCCAACAGATCCACGCAAAAGGCCGCCCCACGGGCGGCCTTTTTTAATTCAATGCCGGATAATAGGTGCCGGATGTCGGGTTCCCTATCCCGCGGGCCGCTTGCGCGCACGGCACCTAGCGCGGGTCATCCGACGGCTTTGGCGCCGCGTCGGGATCTGCCTGTCCGATCCCGCGGAACACCGATTTGAGCGGGAAAGCCCACAGCACCCCGAGCCCGACATAAACACCCAATTCGACCAAAATCGACGGGCGTTCGAACAGGCTCACCACTTTGACCGCCACGATGATATAGGCGGGAAGGCCAACCACAAGGATCAACAGGGCCAGACGGCGGCGGGATGTATAGGACAGAGCCATGAGGTCGCTTAATCCGCAAACGGATCAGTGACGAGGATCGTGTCTTCGCGCTCGGGCGACGTGGACAGCAACGCAACGGGGCAATCGATCAACTCTTCGATATGGCGGACATATTTGATCGCGTTCGCGGGCAGCTCGTTCCACGTGCGCGCGCCCTCGGTGCTTTCCGACCAACCGGGCATTTCCTCATAGACCGGCACGCAGCGCTCCTGATCCTCCGCCGCGGTCGGCAAATAATCAAGGCGCTCGCCGTCAAGATCGTAGCCCACGCAGATTTTCAAGGTCTCGAACCCGTCCAGAACGTCAAGTTTGGTCAGGCAGATACCGTTCATGCCAGAGGTCGCGCAGGTCTGGCGCAGCAAGGCGGCATCAAACCACCCACAGCGGCGCTTGCGCCCCGTGGTGGTGCCGAACTCGTGACCACGTTCGCCAAGGCGCTGACCGTCCGCATCATGCAATTCGGTCGGAAACGGCCCCTCGCCCACGCGGGTGGTGTAGGCTTTGACAATGCCCAGAACGTAGTCGATCGACCCCGGACCGATGCCGACACCCGTGGCGGCCTGTCCCGCAATGACGTTGGAGGAGGTCACAAACGGATAGGTGCCGAAATCAATGTCCAGCAAAGCGCCCTGTGCGCCCTCGAACAAGATACGTTTGCCCGCTTTGCGCTGCTCGTTCATCACCTTCCAGACGGGGCCGGAATACGGGAGGATCTTTGGCGCGATGTCTTTGAGTGCGGCAATCAGAGCGTCACGGTCAACAGGCTCGAACCCCAACCCTTTGCGCAACGGATCGTGGTGTTGCAACGCACGATCCACACGGGCCTCCAATGTGGCCTCATCCGCCAGATCGGCCACGCGGATGGCGCGTCGGCCGACTTTGTCCTCGTAACACGGGCCAATGCCGCGCCCTGTGGTCCCGATTTTGGTGCCTTTGGACGCCGCTTCCTCGCGGGCGCGGTCCAACTCGCCGTGGATCGGCAGGATCAGCGGGGTGTTTTCCGCGATCATCAATGTGTCCGGCGTAATCTCGACGCCCTGCGCACGGATCGTTTCGATCTCGCCGAGCAAATGCCACGGGTCAAGCACAACACCGTTGCCGATCACCGACAACTTACCGCCGCGCACCACACCCGAAGGCAGCGCGTGCAACTTATAGACCTTGCCGTCGATGACGAGCGTATGGCCCGCGTTATGGCCGCCTTGGAACCGTGCGATGACGTCTGCACGCTCCGAGAGCCAGTCCACGATCTTGCCTTTACCTTCGTCACCCCATTGGGCGCCGACAACGACGACGTTAGCCATGATGAATCCTTTGATTGGATTGAAACCCGCGCCCGTATAGCGCCGCAGCGGCGGTGAGGGAACCACAAAACGCGCACCCCCCGGTGCAATCGCCACGCAAAGGCACCTGACATTCGCACATCCACGCCCGATTTACGGCGGACAGGTGCGCGGCGCGGCGCTAAGGTTTGCCAATGGACCTCTTTGCCCTCCCCGATTCCGCGACGCTCTACGCCGCTCTTGTGGCACGGGATGCCTCCTATGACGGTCGCGCCCTGGTGGGCGTCACCTCAACGGGCATTTTCTGCCGGCTCACCTGCCCTGCGCGCAAACCCAAGCCCGAGAATTGCCAGTTCTATGAAACGGTCGGCCAATGCATGGAGGCGGGGTTTCGCCCCTGCAAGCGCTGTCACCCGATGCGCCGCGCCACCGAATCCGATCCGATGATTGCGACCCTGATCGACGCGCTCGAGGCGCGGGGTGATCACATCTGGCGCGAAGGCGACATTACAGCACTCGGGTTTGATCCCTCCACCGTGCGCCGCGCGTTCAAGCGCCAGTTTGGCCTGACGTTTCTGGACATGGCCCGCCTGGACCGGTTGCGGCGCGGGTTCGAGGTGCTTGGCGAGGGCGGCAAAGTCATCGACGCGCAACTGGAGGCGGGGTTTGCCTCGCCCTCTGCATTTCGCGACCGCGTGGGCAAATTGCTCGGGACCGCCCCCGCCCGCCTGAGCGCCACGCCGCTATTGGCGATTTCATGGATCGACACACCGCTTGGCCCGATGATTGCCGTAGCGGATGCGCACCGTTTACATTTGTTGGAATTCATGGACCGCAAGGCTCTGCCCAAAGAGATGCAAGCCCTGTCCAAATCCGCACGCGGCGCCATCGGGATCGGACGCACGGCCATCCACGACCAATTGGCCCGCGAACTGTCCGAGTATTTCGCGGGCCACCGCACACGGTTCGATGTGCCGCTACAGTATCATGGCGCCGCGTTTGCCACCGCGGTCTGGGATGCCTTGCGCGAGATCCCCCTTGGACAGAGCGAAAGCTATGGCGCATTGGCCGCGCGGCTCGGGCGCCCGAGCGCCACACGCGCCGTGGCCCGCGCCAACGGGGCCAACCGGATTGCAATCCTCATTCCATGCCACCGCGTCATCGGTGCGGACGGCACATTGACGGGCTATGGCGGCGGGTTGTGGCGCAAACAACAGCTTTTGGCGTTGGAACGCGATGCCCGCCACGCCACCGCCGCACAGCACCGGCCGCACGGCAGACCATGAATCTGCCCTTCGATCCACACGCGGGGTTGCGCCTGTGGCAATCTCATCTTAAGTAGCCGCATCTAACCAACCGAAAGCGGATCTATGGAAAACGTCGTTCTTGTTGTCCACCTCATCATCGCTCTTTGCCTGATCGGCATCGTGCTCCTTCAGCGCTCTGAAGGCGGCGGTCTTGGCATGGGGGGCGGCGCGGGTGACGCGATGTCTGCGCGCGGTGCCGCATCGGCACTGTCCAAAATGACTTGGATCCTTGCAATCGCGTTCATTATCACCTCCCTCACGCTTACGGTTCTGGCGCGCAAAGAGGCCAATGTGTCCTCGGTTGTCGACAATATCACAGCCACGGATACGGTCGATGATACGGTCACGACCCCTGTGCTGCCCTCGGGTGAAAGCCTGTTGCCACCTTCGGCCACAGATGCACCCGTCGCCCCACCAAGCGTCGATTAACCCCAAAACATGGGCGTTGCGGAAAGAAATTCCGCAACATGTAGCGGTTTGGTTGCGCGGGACGACCGAATCTGATAGCTCTCAAATCCCGTGATGCATGCGAATTTTTTCGCGTGCCCCACTCTTTTTTGGACACTCACGGGAGCCTCTCAACTCATGGCAAGATACGTTTTCATCACCGGCGGTGTTGTCTCATCCTTGGGCAAAGGTCTCGCCTCTGCGGCACTGGGTGCCCTCCTTCAGGCGCGCGGATTTTCCGTGCGCTTGCGCAAACTTGACCCCTATCTCAACGTCGATCCCGGTACGATGAGCCCGTTCGAGCATGGCGAAGTGTTCGTCACGGATGATGGCGCCGAAACCGATCTCGACCTTGGCCACTACGAACGCTTTACGGGCGTGGCCGCGCGCAACACCGACTCGATCTCGTCGGGCCGCGTTTACACCAATGTGCTCGAAAAAGAGCGCCGTGGTGATTATCTGGGAAAAACCATTCAGGTCATTCCCCACGTCACCAACGAAATCAAAGATTTCTTGCACATCGGCAACGACGAAGTTGATTTCATGCTGTGCGAAATCGGTGGCACGGTCGGCGACATCGAAGGTCTGCCCTTCTTTGAGGCGATCCGCCAGTTTGCCCAGGACAAACCCCGTGGCGAATGCATTTTCATGCACCTGACGCTCTTGCCCTACATCACCGCATCGGGCGAACTGAAAACCAAACCGACACAGCACTCGGTCAAGGAACTACGCACCATCGGCCTTCAGCCAAACGTGTTGGTGTGCCGTTCCGAGCATCCGATCCCCGAGAAAGAGCGCGAGAAAATTGCGCTGTTCTGTAACGTCCGCAAAGAGGACGTGATCGCCGCCCCTGATCTCAAATCCATCTACGAGGCCCCACTGGCCTACCACCGCGAGGGGCTCGATCAGGCGGTTCTGGACGCCTTTGAAATCTCTCCCGCACCCAAGCCCGACCTCACCGTCTGGCACGACGTGGCCGACCGCGTATTCAATCCCGAAGGCGAGGTCAAAGTTGCCATCGTGGGCAAATACGTACAGCTTGAAGACGCCTATAAATCCATCGCCGAGGCCCTCACCCACGGCGGCATGGCCAACCGTGTGAAGGTCAAGGTCGAATGGGTCGACGCGGAAATCTTTGAAAAAGAAGACCCTGCGCCTCACCTCGAAGGCTTTCATGCGATCCTGGTTCCGGGCGGGTTTGGCGAACGCGGCACCGAGGGCAAAATCAAGGCGGCGAAATTCGCCCGTGAGCGCAAAGTGCCTTACCTTGGCATCTGCCTTGGCATGCAAATGGCCGTTATCGAGGCCGCCCGCAACCTCGCGGGCATCGAGACCGCAGGGTCCGAGGAGTTCGACCACGAGGCGGGCGAAAAGCGGTTCGAACCGGTGGTCTACCACCTTAAAGAATGGATTCAGGGCAACTCGACCGTGCGCCGCAAAGCCGACGACAACAAAGGCGGCACCATGCGTCTCGGGGCTTACTCCGCGACGCTCAAAGAGGGATCGCGCGTTGCAACGGCCTATGGCACGACCGAGATCGAGGAACGCCACCGTCACCGCTATGAGGTGGACACAAAGTACCGCGAAAAGCTCGAAAGCTGTGGCTTGATCTTCTCCGGCATGTCCCCTGACGGACGTCTGCCCGAGATCGTCGAGGCCGCCGACCACCCGTGGTACATCGGTGTGCAATTCCACCCCGAACTGAAATCCAAACCCTTCGCCCCCGCGCCCCTGTTCAAGGATTTCATCCGCGCCGCGAAAGACAACTCCCGTTTGGTCTAACCCCGGCATGAAACATGATCCGAACGGCCTCCTGCGGGGGGCCGTTTTCGTTCTTCAGGGCCGTGTTGGAGGATACCACACTCAACAGTTGGGGATATTCACGGCCAAACCGCCAAGGCTTGTCTCTTTGTATTTGTCACTCATGTCGCGGCCCGTTTGCCACAGGGTCGCAATCGCGCTGTCGAGCGGGACAAGGTGCGATCCATCGCCGTGCAGCGCCAGTGAGGCCGCCGCGACCGCCTTGATCGCGCCAAGGCCGTTGCGTTCGATGCATGGCACCTGAACCAGGCCCGCGACGGGATCACAGGTCATACCAAGGTGATGCTCAAGCGCGATTTCAGCGGCATTTTCCACCTGCGCGGGAGTGCCGCCCAGAACGGCACACATGCCCGCGGCCGCCATCGCCGAGGCCGATCCCACCTCGGCCTGACACCCGCATTCCGCCCCCGAAATTGACGCATTGTGTTTGATCAACCCGCCGATTGCGGCCGCGGTCAAAAGGAAATCCGGCAACACCGCCGGATCGGCCATCGGCACGTGATCGAGCCAATAGCGGATGCATGCGGGGATCACGCCCGCAGCCCCGTTGGTGGGCGCGGTGACCACTTGTCCCCCCGCCGCGTTTTCCTCGTTCACCGCCATCGCGTAGGCGGAAATCCAGTCATTGACGATATGGGGGGGCGCGAGATTGCTATGTTGTTGCTCCTGCAAACTGTTGAAAATCCCCCGCGCACGGCGTTTGACCGACAGCCCACCGGGCAAAATCCCCCCGGCGGTCAGACCCCGCGTCAGACAGCCGTTCATCACCTGCCAAATCCGCGCGATCCCCGCATCAAGGTCCTCGCTCGTGCGCTGTGTCAATTCGTTGGCGCGTTTCATCTGCGCAATACTCAGGCCGGATGTTTGCGCCATGTCCAACATCTCACGGCTCGATTGAAACGGATAAGGCACGTTCGAGCGCGCCGAGGCATCCTGGGCTTTGGCGGCCTCGAACTCGGCAGCGGTCAGAATGAACCCGCCACCGATGGAATAATACACCTCGGACAGGACCGTGGCCCCCGCCCCATCACGGGCCGTGATCTGCATCGCGTTGGCATGACCATTGGACGGGGTGTCGTAGTCGAAAATCAAATCGGTAGCGGGATCAAAGGCAATGGCCGTATCGGGCAAAACCCGATGTGCGGCAATTCCGGCCAAGACCGCTTCGGCCCGCGCGGGATCAAATGTCTCGGGGCTCAGCCCCGCCAGACCCAAAAGGCACGCGCGGTCGGTGGCGTGCCCCTTGCCCGTAAAGGCGAGCGACCCAAGCAGCTGGACCTGTACGTGCGCGGGCGTGGCATCGGCCTGAGCGAGCGCCGCCATGAACCGTGCGGCGGCCACCATTGGCCCCATCGTGTGTGACGAAGACGGGCCAATGCCGATCTTGAACATCTCGAAAACACTCAAGAACATACCAACCCTCCCAGAATGGTTTATGTCACACCGTGATCGCCGCTATTGTTCGTCGCCTTTTGGAAAGAACTCAAGCGCTTCGGCCAAATCACGCGCCATATCCCCTCCCTCGGCCATCAAACCTGCATAAGTGCCGTTGCGGTCCTGTTCGGATTTGCTTTGGTTTATCTTCCACTTCCCCTCCATGCGCGCCACCTCGAACCGCAGCCCGACAATGCCGCGTTTGAGTGCTGCGATATAGGCCACGGGCGCATCGGACACGGCCCACGGGTCGGCGCGCCCCGCCTCATGGCGTGCGGACAAGGCCGCCAGATGTGCGCCCAACCAATCGCCATCCTGGATCGCCTCGAACGTGCCATGGGCGTGGGCAACAATATAGCCCCATGTCGGGACGGCTTTGCCGTGGATTTTTTTGGACGGGTAAAACGAGGGCGAGATATAGGCATGTGGCCCTTGGAACATCACCACCGATTGCCCCTGTCCCGCCAGTTTCCAATGCGGATTCGGGCGGGCGATGTGGCTTTCGAGGTAGGTCTTTGCGCCCTCTTCGCGCACAAGCCACGGCACATGGGTGATCTCGATCCCTGCCGCGTGCGGTGTCACAAGCGCCCCGAAGGAAATTTCGTGCATGGCAGCACGCAAGACGTCCGGGTCGTCAATGCCGGTTTGATCGGGTCGGTACATAGGGGGCTGCCTCATGCGGTTTTCTTTCGGGTATCACGCCGGCGGGGCGGCGGGAACCGACATTCGCGTGTCATGCCCCGATAAGCGAGGCCCCGCCAAACAGGCCCTCGCACAGGACGGATACATCATTCCCCGTCATTGCCGCCATCACCAAAAATCGCACCACAACCACGCATAATGCGCTATAGGCTTGCCGCATGGATATGACGCTATTTTTCGCCCTGTTGACCTTTGCCTTTGTGGCCTCCGGCACGCCCGGCCCGAACAACCTGATGCTGCTCGCATCGGGGGCCAATTTCGGGTTTCGCCGCACCTTGCCACATATGCTCGGGATCTCGTTGGGCCACTCGTTCATGGTGTTTGTGATCGGTCTGGGATTGGCGCAGATGTTCGAGGCCCTACCCGTGCTGCGCCGCATCCTCGTGGTCGTTTCCATCGCCTATATGCTCTGGCTCGCATGGAAAATCGCCCATGCCGCAGCTCCCAAAGAGGGCAAAGCGGGCGGCAAGCCGTTCACGTTTTTACAAGCGGCAGCCTTTCAATGGGTCAACCCCAAAGCATGGATCATGGCCATCGGCGCACAAACGAACTACGCCCAAGGCGAGGGGTGGACCTCGGCCGCCGTTGTGGGCATCGGGTTTCTCATGGTGAACTTTCCCGCCATCACCGTATGGGCATGGATGGGGACCGAAGTGCGCCGCCTGTTGACCAACTCCCGCCGCCTCACTGTGTTCAACTGGAGCATGGCCACCTTGCTTGTCGCATCACTTTTGCCCATTTTGTTTCACTAAGACCTGAGGGAAATCCCCTCAATCACAGTTGCGTGCAGCCGTTTCATTTTCCAAATCCACGGTCTATATCAGTCCCATGTTTGCAGAATTTCTAAAGAACCTCGTTCAACCGAACCCGCCCCGCCTTGCGGATGTTGATGCACGCCTTGCCCTTGCCGCCCTTTTGGTCCGGGTGGCGCGGGCCGACGGGCATTACGATCCCGCCGAAATTACAAAGATCGAAACCGTGCTGGGCGCCCGATATGGCCTCACGCCCGCCGACACCACCGCGCTTCGCACACAGGCCGAAATCCTCGAACTGGAAGCCCCCGACACCGTGCGCTTTACCCGCGCGATCAAGGACGCTGTCCCCTATGAGGACCGCGAAAGCGTCATTGAGGGATTGTGGGCCGTGGTTCTGGCCGACGGGCAACGCGATCAGGACGAGGACACGCTGCTGCGCCTTGTTGCCAACCTGCTTGGCGTGAATGACCGCGATAGCGCATTGGCGCGGCAACGCGTTGAAGCCAACCTGAAATAGCCGCACAACCGGTGATGTCCCCGTGCGTGAAACCGCGGGCGCTCACGCAGAACTTTGGGCCTCAGCGGGAATCGTATGTCGCACCCGCAGGTCTATGACCTGCCACAGCCTCAAGACCCGCGTGTGGCCGCGAATCTGTTTGCTGCACTTTAGGCGGAAAACCATGCTCGAACGCTGTGATCGCGACCGCATAGTTGCCCGTTGACGTGCCAATTTCCGCCATTTTGGCTAGGTTGACCACGCGACGCGGGGTCAAGTTGACGTTGTTTGTTGCATCTGCCTCAAAATTCGCCCTAACTCCTGCGGATGTTATTAACGGATCCAAACTCAAATCCGCTTGCGGATACGCCTGTGATCGAAATTCACGATCTGCATAAGGCATATGGCGATCTTGAGGTGCTTAAAGGCGTCTCGATGACCGCGCCGCGCGGTCATGTCGTCTCGCTCATCGGCTCATCCGGGTCGGGGAAATCCACGCTTTTACGCTGCGCCAACCTGTTGGAAGACAGCCAGCAGGGTGAAATCCTGTTCGAGGGAGAGCCGATTGCGTGGAAAGGCACAGGCCTGCATCGCAAGCCCGCCGATCGTAAACAGGTGATGCGCATTCGCACCAACCTGTCGATGGTGTTCCAACAGTTCAACCTGTGGTCACACATGACGATTCTGGAAAACGTGATGGAGGCCCCCGTGACTGTGTTGGGGCGCCCCAAAAAAGAGGTCGAAGAGGCCGCACGCGCCTATCTCGAAAAGGTTGGCATCGGCGACAAATGCGATGTCTACCCCGCACAGATGTCGGGTGGCCAACAACAACGCGCCGCCATCGCACGCGCGCTGTGCATGGAGCCCAAAGCACTGTTGTTTGACGAACCGACATCGGCGCTCGACCCCGAGTTGGAACAAGAGGTGGTCAAGGTGATCAAGGCGTTGGCCGAAGAAGGCCGCACCATGCTCATCGTCACCCACGATATGCGAATGGCAAACGACGTGTCAGATCACGTGGTTTTCCTCCATCAAGGTCGCATCGAAGAGGAAGGCGCACCCGCCGACCTGTTTGGCGCACCTAAAACCGAACGGCTCGGGCAGTTTCTGAGTGCAACTGTACCGGCCTAAAAAAACGAACCTGGGAGTATTTTAATGAACAAACTTATCCTTTCCGTGGCCGCATTGGCTCTCATGACCGGAGCCGCCACCGCCGACACCGTGCGCATGGGGACCGAGGGCGCCTACCCTCCCTACAACTTCATCGACGACAACGGCGAAGTTGCAGGCTTTGAACGCGAAGTGGGCGACGAGCTTTGCGCGCGCGCCGAACTCACCTGTGAGTGGGTGACCAACGAGTGGGATACCATCATCCCGAACCTCGTGTCGGGCAACTACGACACCATCATCGCGGGCATGTCGATCACCGACGAGCGCGACGAAGTGATTGACTTCACGCAAAACTACTACCCGCCAACCGCATCTGCCTATGCGTCCCTGTCGGGTGACGCTGACATCATGGGCGGCGTTGTGGCGGCACAGACCTCCACGATCCAGGCGGGTCACGTGGCCGAGACGGGCGCAACACTTGTTGAGTTCGCGACCCTCGACGACACCATCGCCGCTGTGAAAAACGGCGAAGTGGACGCGGTATTTGCAGACAAGGACGCGCTTGTCCCATTCGTCACCGAGCAAGGCTTCATGTTTATCGGCGACGACGTCCCACTGGGCGGCGGCATCGGCATGGGTCTGCGTGAAAGCGACACCGAGATGAAAGACAAATTCAACGCAGCCATCGACTCCATGAAAGCGGACGGCTCCTTGAACGCGCTCCTCATCAAGTACTTTGGCGAAGACACCACAACGTACTAAGACATATAGGGGTGGGGCCGGTCCTGTATCGGCCCCCTCTTGTCATTTGATATGTTTGAATCCTGCACAGATCCCTCCACCATTGACGGCCTGAACTGGCTCGCCTGTTACCTCACAACGGGCAAGCATATGCTGTTCTACAAGTCGTTCTTTGTCGTGCTGTCGCTGCTGGCGATCACGGCACCGGCCGCACTTGCCTTGGGGTTTGCGGGCGCGATGGCCTCGCGGGCGCATTTTGCGCCGATCCGGTGGCTCGGGACGCTTTACACCTCAATGGTGCGCGGCGTGCCCGACATTGTTTTCTTTTTGTTTGTTCCCCTCGCGATGGACCAGGGGTTCGAGTGGCTGCGCCATAAGGTGAAATGCCCCGACTGGTCCGAACCGATCCGCCAAGGCAACGACTTTATCGTCTGCGCGGCGGCCAAATTACCGCTTAATTCCTCGCCGCAATCGGTGCATGAATTCTATGGCTTCACCCTTGCCGTGTTGGCCTTTGCCGTCGTGTTCGGCGCCTTTGCCGCCAACGTCATGGCCGGCGCGATGAAGGCCGTCCCCCACGCCCAGATCGAGACCGCCGAGAGCTACGGCATGTCGCACCGCCAATCGTTCTGGCGCATTATGGTGCCCCAAATGTGGATTTTCGCCCTGCCGGGCCTGAGCAACCTGTGGATGATTTTGATCAAAGCCACACCTTTGCTGTTCTTGTTGGGCGTCGAGGATATCGTGTATTGGGCACGTGAACTGGGCGGGACCAAAACCACACAATACACCTATCCGCACCCTGATTGGCGGCTGTGGTACTTCTTTGCGCTGTTGGTGTTTTACCTCGGCTTTACCCGCATTTCCGAACTCGTTCTGGGTCGCATCACCCGTAAGCTGTCCCATGGTCAGGCCACCGTGGCCGGCGAAGAGATGAGGAAAGCCATATGAGTTGCGCCCAGACCATTTCCGATTATGCGCTGCGCTCCATTGGCATGGGCGAGCGCCTGTTGCCCAAGGCGGACATCACCCTGTGTGAACAGGTCACGCTGATCGGGTCGGGCATGATATGGAACATCTACTTTGGCGTTGTGGCGCTTTTGCTCGGTTTTGTATTTGCAACGGCCTTGGCGATGGCAAAGGCCGCGCCAAGCAAGTGGCTGCGCAAACCCGCAGAATGGTTCATCTTTCTGTTTCGCGGTTCACCCCTCTTTATCCAGTTCTTTCTGGCCTATGAATTGTTTGTCGCCCTGCCCAAAGCGGGCATCGACATCTTTGGCATAACACTGGCCACGGGCAACCTGACCCGCGCATGGGCGGGCGCTTTGGTCGTGCTGTTCCTCAACACATCTGCCTATTCCGCCGAAATCTTCTATGGTGCGCTGCGCTCCGTGCCAAAGGGCGACATCGAGGCCGCAGACGCCTACGGCATGGTCGGGTGGACCCGCTTTCGCCGTGTCACATGGCCCACCATGCTGCGCCTCGCGTGGCCCGCCTATACCAACGAGGCAATCTTCTTGTTCCACGCCACGGCGCTTGTGTTTTTCTCGGGCTTTCCGGCATGGCAGCAAAAGGGCGATGCGCTTTATTATGCGTCCTATTTTGCCGAGAAAACATTCAACCCCTTTGTGCCATACCCTATTGTTGCGGCGTTCTTTGTCGTCCTGACACTCGTCGTGATCACGGTGTTTGGCCTGATCGGGCGGCGGCTCAACCGCCACCTTCCCTCCTCCGCGCCGCGTCCGAAACGGGCGCGGATGATGTTGATCCGCTAAGGGTCCACCATGAAATTGGGCATCTTGCTGTGCGGCGATCCGCCCGCCACCGTTGTCGCCGCACACGGCGATTTCTCTGTACTCTTTTCCGACCTGTTCGCCGCCCATGACATCGAGACACAGACATGGCGCGTGGTCGATATGCAGTTTCCCGAAAGCGTCGGGGAGGCCGATGCCTGGCTTGTGACAGGATCCAAACACGGGGCCTATGAGGACCATGCGTTCATCGCACCGCTTGAGGCCTTTATCCGTGCGGCCTATGCGGCCAAGCGGCGGCTCACCGGCATTTGCTTTGGCCATCAAATCGTCGCACAGGCCATGGGCGGGCGCGTTGAAAAGTTCACAGGCGGATGGGCCGTTGGCCGCAAAGCCTATACCTTCGACGGGCTTGGCGCGGTGCATCTGAACGCATGGCATCAGGATCAGGTGGTGGACTTGCCGCCCGGGGCGCACGTCGTGGGATCGTCGCAAAGCTGCGCCAACGCCGCGCTACTGTATGGCGACACCATCTACACCGTTCAACCCCATCCCGAACTCGCCTCCCCCGTAATCGCCACCTATCTTGACGCCTCATGGCCCGAGGGGGCCTATCCCGATGGCGTGTTTGACGCGGCGCGCCGCCACCTGAATGCACAAAATGACGAGCCGCGCCTTGCCGCGCAGATTGCTGCGTTCCTGCGCACGGGGCGCCGCGCACTCGGTGACTGACAACGCCTAAACCCGCGTCCCGGCGACCCTGTCCCATTATTATGCGAAATTTTGCCTGTCCGGTCAGGTATCCGTAGATTTTCGCCGCACCAGAGCTTACAGATATTCCGAAGATAGAATTCAAGAATGGTGAAAGTCATGACCAACGCGCCCAATGTCTACGATGCCGAACCGATCCCCGAGGCAGCCCGCGCCGAGGTTGAACGGCTTTTGACGAGCGGCGACCTGTTCCGCTACACCGCCGCCAAAGACGCGCCCGTGACCCTGTTGGAGCAAGAGTTCGCACAGATGCTTGGCGCAAAATACGCCCTCGCCGTGGCCTCATGTTCGGCGGCGCTGTTTTTGTCGCTCAAGGCGCTTGACCTGCCACGTGACGCCAAGGTTCTGATCCCCGCGTTCACCTTTGCCGCCGTGCCGTCCTCGGTGGTTCACGCCGATTGCATCCCCGTGCTTGTGGAATGCGGCGACAACTACCGTATCAACCTTGATGATTTTCACGCCAAAATGGCCGATGCCGATGCGGTTTTGATCTCGCACATGCGCGGGCATACCTCCGATATGGACGCGATCAAGGCGGCCTGTGATGCCAAAGGCATCCCCCTTATCGAAGATGCCGCGCACTCGCTCGGTACGGTTTGGGATGGCAAGAACATCGGCACCATCGGCAAAATCGGCTGTTTCTCGTTCCAGTCCTACAAAATCCTGAACGCAGGCGAAGGCGGCATCATGATCACTGACGACGCCGACATCTACGCCCGCGCGGTGATCATGTCGGGCGCCTATGAACACAACTGGCAAAAGCACAACAGCCAACGCGACAACGCCCTACAAGAGGCGTTTGACACGTGGCAGAACCAATTGCCGCTCTACAACACGCGCCTGTCCAACATGTCCGCCACCATCGTGCGTCCGCAATTGGCCGAGGTGCCGCGCCGTGTGCGCGATGGACGCGCCAACCACGATTATGTCGCCGCCCGCCTCGAGACCTGTCCCCATCTGACCGTTCCCGCCAAACTCGACAAAGAGGTGCGTGCGCCCGATAGCCTGCAATTCAACCTCGTTGATTTCGACCGCGACGCGGCGGTAGCCTTTCAACAAGCGGCCAAAGAGCGCGGCGTGTCGGTTCAGGTGTTCGGCCTGTCCACCGACAACGCCCGTGCATTTTGGAACTGGAAATTTCTGGGCGAGACACCCGATTTGCCCATGACCCGCGAAATGCTGTCGAAAGCCTGCGACACGCGCCTGCCCGCACGGCTGCAAACCGCCGATCTTGATTTCATCGCGGATGTCCTGATTGAGGCCGCGACCCTTGCGAGGGCCGCCACACTGGCCGCCGAATAGGCGCACACCACAGGTCACCAAAATCAAACGCCGCACCTTGTGGGGGGGCGGCGTTTTACGGTGCGGTCAAGCCGATCTGATCTGCAAGCCACGGCCATGTCTGCAGCGCGGGTGCGACCACCCGGGTCTGGATCAACGGACGCAGACGCACAGCGATGTCCTCGGCCATATCCGGCATCCCGTCGGTATGGGCAAAAAGCGATAATTGACGCGACAGCGGCGCCACGGGCAAGGGACGCACATCGATCTCGGACGCGTAGCGCCCCGCGTGTTGCGCCCCCAAAACCGTGAGAATTGTCCATCCTGTCCCCCCCGCCACCATGGCAAGCATGGCGCGGTAGCTGTCCAATTCGAACCGGCGCGGCGTGCGCATACCCTGCTCCGACAAATGCGCCGAAAGGGCACGGCCCATCGCGTGACGACTGGTATATTCGATATAGGGTAATGCGGCGAGCGCCTCCAATGTCGCGCCATGTCCCTTTGGCACCACCATCACAAACGGATCGCGCAGCAACGGGCGCACATCCATCCATGCCGCAGGCGGGCCAAGGTCCGCGGCAACCACGACATCCAACGCGCGGTGTTCGAGTTTGTCGAGCAAGCGGTGCGACGGCCCCGTTTGCAACTCGAACTGTGTCTTTGACAGGCTGTCAGCCATATCCGCGATCAGGGTCGGGGTGACGGAGGCCTCGAAATCCTCGACCATGCCAAGACGCAATTGCCCCAAGCGGGTCAAATCCAACCCCGCAATTTCGGATCGGGCGCGGGCGGCTTCGGATTGGATCACCTGCGCGCGGGTCCGCAGCATGCGTCCCGCAGGGGTCAATGTCATCGGACGATTGGACCGGTTCAAAAGCTCCGCGCCAAGCACGGTTTCCAGATTGGTGATTTGTTGCGAAATGGCCGAGGGCGATGCACCAAGGCGACGCGCCGCCGCCGAAACGGAGCCCTCTTCGGCGGCAGCGAGAAACACCTCCACCCCCCAAAGGGTCAATCGTCCGCCCGTATCGCTCATGGATCGTCCTCGATGTGCGCCGCGCCGCCTGCATACAGACCGCGCGGCCGCCTTTTCAGGTTAGTTTGGACAATTTGTCCTGAAGCTCGGAAAGCTGTTTTTTGATCGCATCAAGGTCTTCGCTCTCGCGGGAGGTCTCTTTGGTTTTGGCCTCGGAGGAGGCGACCGGCCACGGCGCCCCAAGGCTGCCCATACCGCCTGTCATCGCTTTGACAAAGGCTTCTTGCTGCGCTTGCACTGCGCCGAGCCCCGGAATGGATCCGCCAAGGCCCTGCATCATCTTTTCCTGTCCATCGCGAAACATCTCGAAGCTCTGCGCCAGGAACTGTGGCACCGCAGAGGTGACATCGGTGGTGTAGCTGCGCACCAGGTCGGTCAGCACATTAAGTGGCAGGACATTTTCGCCACGGCTTTCATGTTCTGCAATGATTTGAAGTAGATACTGACGTGTAAGGTCATCACCCGATTTCAGGTCCACGATCTGGACCTCACGCCCTGCGCGAATGAAACCGGAAATATCCTCAAGCGTTACATAGTCGGAGGTCTCGGTATTGTAGAGACGTCGCGATGCATACCGCTTGATCAGCAAAGGCTCTTTTCGATCGGCCATTGGGCTCCCCTTCCCTTATTGCGTTGCAGAAAACGCTAAGCGATGGGTTTGGCAAAAGCAAAAGAAAACGGGCTCCCCCCAAAAGGAGGAGCCCGTCTCGCGATCCGTTGTCCCCGTCAAGGGGCACACATCAGATGCCACCCGCAAAGGGGGCAAAACGCGATAGCGTCCAGTGCGATTATTTCGCAGTCGCTTTTTTCGTAGCAGCCGTCACTTCGTCCGTTGCTTTTTTCGCAGCGGTGGACAGTTCTTGCGTTGCTTTTTTCGCAGCTGCGGTCATGTCTTCGCCCATGTCTTTGCCAGCGGCAAGCATCAGCTCAACAGTTTCCATCTGAACTTTTTTGGCGATCTCGGCGAACGCCGCCATGTTCTCGGTTGCAAGCTCGGCCTGAGCGGAAGCAAACGCAGTCATTGCGTTTGTGTAATCCATTGGCTCGTCTTTGACTGCGGAGAATTCTGCAACTTTCGCAAGAGTCTCTTTGGTCCATTTGGAGGACAGCTCGGTGGATTTTTCAGCCGCTTCAACAGCCACTTTGGACATTTTGTCACCAAGCGACGCCTGGGTTTTGAATGTTTCCTGAATGGAAGACATATCAACGGGGAATGCACCCATCATGTCTTTCATGATCTTTGTCAAATCATCGGTCTTGGTCATGGTATTGCTCCTTGGTGGGTCACTTGTGCGCACGTCCCGGAACATCCAAGCGGCGCCAATTTCTGCGTCTGCAAACAATATACGCGCCGCAGCGCAGAAAATCAAGCCTCAATGCTGCGCTGCAGCAAAATGCAACCAAAGCAAGCCCTTACCGCCCGCTCACCCTGACTTAACGTAAGTTCCGGGTGCCGGGGCGAGTATTTCACGCCCCGAATCGCCTTCAACGCGAGCGGGAATTTGCGCGCCGGAGCGTGCGCTCAACCACGTTTCCCAGCGTGGCCACCAACTGCCCTCGGTAAAGGTCGCCTTGGCCTTCCACTCTTGCGGCGACAGCGTGAGATCATCGTTGGTGTAGTGCCCGTATTTCTTTTTCGATGGCGGATTGACGATGCCCGCAATATGGCCCGACTCCGACAGGATGAATGTCTTGTCCTTTGACCCCATTTTGCGCACCCCGTTATAGGATGCATCCCATGCCGCGATATGATCGGTCTCACAGCCGATGGCGCACATGGGAACCGACACCTCCGACAGGTGAACGGTGTCACCGCCCACCTCAAAGCCCGTGGTCGCCAATTCATCGCGCTGGCACAACCCGCGCAAATACTGCACCGCCATACGCCCCGGAAGGTTGGTGCTATCGCCATTCCAATAGAGCAAATCAAACGCAGGCGGCGCCTCGCCCATCATATAGGAGCGGATCGCGGGTTTATAAATCAGATCGTTGGATCGCAGATACGAAAAGGTGCGCGACATGTAGAGCGACTTCATCATGCCCGATTTTTTGACCTCTTCCTCGATCCCGTCGATGAAATCATCGTCGAGAAACACACCCACCTCCCCCTGATCGGAAAAGTCTGTAAGCGTGGTAAAAAAAGTCGCCGAATTTATAGACGTGTCGCCGCGCTGTTTCATCAACCCGAGGGCAATAGACAGCGTTGTCCCCGCAATACAGTAACCGATTACGTTAATCTGTTTTTGGGCCGTAATTTCCTTAACCTGCGCGATCGCGGTGAAATACCCGTCTTCGATATAGGTTTCCAGACCCACATCGGCGTAGCTCTCATCGGGGTTGACCCATGACACGATGAATACGGTATATCCCTGATCGACCACCCATTTGATCAAGGAATTCTGTTCCTTGAGGTCGAGAATGTAGAATTTGTTGATCCACGGCGGAAAGATCAAAAGCGGTATGGTGTGAACCGTCTCGGTCGAGGGCGCATACTGGATCAGCTCGAACATGCGGTTGCGATACACCACCGACCCTTTGCTCGTACCGATGTTTTTGCCAACCTCGAAGGCCGTCTTGTCGGCGAGATTCACAATCATTTCGCCATCGTGGTCCTCAAGATCCCGCACAAGGTTTTCCAACCCCATGACAAGGCTCTCGCCCTCGGTCGCAACCGCGCGCTCTAACGCCTCGGGATTGGTGGCCAGAAAATTGGTCGGGGCCAACATATCGATGATCTGGCGGGTGAAATACTCCATCCGCTTGCGCTCGCGCTCCTCCATATCCAGATCGTCAACCGCCGCCTCCACCGCCCCGGCAGTGGTCAGGTATTGCTGTTTGAGAAAGTTGAAATAGGGATTGGTGTCCCAAAGCGGGTTCGAAAACCGGCGGTCTTTCGGGGTCTCATCGGGCGGCGGCGTCAGATCACCCTTTGCCAACCGTTGCTGCGCCTCGACGTAGTGTTTGAGCGTTTTACCCCAATAGCCAATTTGATGATCCACGATTTTTGCGGGATTGTTGATCATCTCGGACATATAGGCGCTCGCCGCCTTCATGTACAATTCCTGACTCGGCCCCTGCAGTGCGGTCGGGATCGGCTTTTTGCGCGCGAGGGCCGCCCTGAGCCGTTGCGACAGCCCCTCGATCCGCTCGATATTCTCGTTGAGCTTTTTCAAATCGGCGTGTTCATCACCGCTTTTTACGGAGTCTTCTTGAGCCATCTCGCCGCCTCCCGATTATTTTGCACTTGCAGCATTACACTTTGCTGTAAGAGTATGTTAGTAAGATAGCGACACAGTTGAACTCTGGAAAGCTGTTCTGCGCACAATTGTTACGCGCGCACTGACCTTATTAGGAGAGACCCATGCGTTTCATGGCAAGCTATGACTGGATGGAAACGGTTCGTAACACGAACCAATGGCTCGGAGCATCGGCTCAGGCCCTTGGCTCCTACCCCGCCTTTGCCCTCGCCCCCAACCCCGCCCTTCAATGGCTTGCAGCATGGGGCGAAGTCACGGAACGCTCCTTTGCCCGCATGGTCACAAAGCCCGACTGGAACATCCAGTCCGTGGTCGGCGAGGATGGCCGCGACCACCTTGTCAATATCGTGACCGACGTCTCAAAACCCTTTGGCGACCTGATCCATTTCAAGGTCGAAGGCCGCGCAGAGATGCCGCGCAAGGTGTTGATCGTCGCCCCGATGTCCGGACACTACGCGACCTTGTTGCGCTCCACTGTTGTCTCGCTCTTGCCCGACTGCGAGGTCTATATCACAGACTGGCATAACGCCCGCGACATTCCGGTCTCCGCGGGGAAATTCGACGTTGAGGATTACACCCTCTACCTCGTTGATTTTATGAAACATATGGGGCCGCAAACCCATGTCATCGCCGTGTGCCAACCGGCCCCGCTGACCCTTGCCGCCACGGCCTATCTGGCCGACGACGACCCCAGCGCACAGCCGCGTTCACTGACCCTGATCGGCGGCCCGATTGACCCTGATGCGACCCCGACCGAAGTCACCGATTTCGGCAAGCGCGTCACCATGGGCCAACTCGAAGAGAGCATGATCCAACGGGTCGGTTTCAAATACAAAGGCGCAGGTCGCAAGGTCTATCCGGGCCTGTTGCAACTGTCCTCTTTCATCGGAATGAACAGCGAAAAACACGCACGGGCCTTCACCGACCAGATCAGCCGCGTCTCCCAGGGCGAGGCCTCAGAGCACGACAAACACAACAAATTCTACGACGAATACCTCGCCGTTATGGACATGACGGCCGAGTTCTACCTCTCCACGGTCGAGCGGATTTTCAAAGGTCTCGAGATCGCCAGGAACGAATTTGTTGTGGCAGGCCGCAAGGTCGATATCGGCAAGATCACGGATGTCGCGGTCAAAACCGTCGAAGGCTCCGAGGACGATATTTCGGCACCCGGCCAATGTGTTGCGGCTCTTGATCTGTGTACGGGCCTGCCCGATAGCATGAAGGCCTCACACCTCGAACCCGGCGCGGGCCACTATGGTATTTTCGCAGGCCGCAGCTGGCGCAACAACATCCGCCCCTTGGTTCTCGAATTTATCGACCAGAACTCCGGACCACGCGTGGTCGCCGGAAAAGGCACACGGAAAAAAGCGGGCTAACCCCGCCCCGCTCATACAGAACGCAAAACGGCGCCCTCATATGAGTGGCGCCGTTTTTTCATTGCGATGATCCTCAGGTCAAAACAAACGGCGCGGGGGCCTGTAACCATGTACGCAAAATCCGCGTGACCGTCTGTGGCGCCTCCAGCATCGGCAGGTGGCCCGCCGTCTCGATGATCTCCAAATGCGCACGCGGCATCAGTTGCGCGATGAAATCCTGACGGCGCGGCGGCGACACCGTGTCATGCTGACCACCGATCACAAGCGCGGGCAAACGCGCACGGCGCAGGATATTTTGCTGATCGGGGCGGCGCTGCATCACCCGACATTGGTGCAAATAGGTCTCGATTCCGGCTTCAAGCGCCATGTCGATCCAATAATCACGGATGGCATTGCGATGCGGGCTATTAGCCAAGGCTCCGATGGGCAAATCCTCAAGCAGAACCTCCCCCAACCGTCCCGACCGCGCACGCACCATACGCGGCTCGCGTGCGGCGGCGGCATTGGGCGGCTCGGACTGGGCGTTGGCACATATCAGCGCAATACGCTCCACCCGATCGGGGGCACGGCGCAATATCTCGGCGGCCACTGACGCGCCCAAATCATGCCCGACAAGGGCAAAACGTGGCGGCGCACTGGCCAGCACATGATCCGCCATTTCCAGAACACTGTCGCCCGCCAAAGGGGCCGTCATCACCGCATAATCACGGCTCAGACCCGCGACCTGATCCGCAAAAACCCGTCCATCCGCCAAAAAACCGGGAAGCAGCACCACTGCGTTACTCATTGACCCCACCATTCTCTCTGGCTTCGACCTGTCGCAAACAAGCGGCGCAGCTCACACAAACAGATCGTCATCCATATGCCCCAACACGTCAAAAATCGCCGCCTCGACCATTTTCAGGCATTCAATGGAGGAAAAGGAATGATCCGCCCCTTTGACAAGGCTCAAACGCACATCGTCCGCGTCGATGTGGTCAAGCAACCGCAAAGCGGTGTCGCGTGTGACCGATTTATCATGTGTCCCTTGCAACAGGCGCACAGGAAACGGCACGCGGAGCGGCTCACGCAACACCAAATGCCGGCGACCATCCTCGATGAGACGCTTTGTAATCGGGTAATCACTCTCGTAACCGGACGGCAGATAAACCACACCGTCGTGTTCCAACGCCGCGCGCTGTTGCGTGTCAAAGCCCGCCCAAAACCCGTCCTGCGTGAAATCGGGGGCGGCGGCGATCCCCACCAGTCCCGCGATCTGTTCGGGAATGCGTTTGGCCAACAGGAGCGCGATCCACCCGCCCATTGATGATCCGACAAGGATTTGCGGTCCAAGGGTCAGCGCCTCGATCGCGGCGCGGGCATCCTCGGCCCAATCACCGATACAGCCCTCCTCGAACGCGCCGTCACTTTCGCCATGGCCCGAATAGTCGAACCGCAAAAACGGGCGGCCTTGCGTACGCGCCCATTGTTCTAGCGCCACCGCCTTGGTTCCGGCCATATCGGACATGAACCCGCCGAGGAACACGACCCCCACGCCCTCGCCCTCAAAGCGGTTGTAAGCAAGGCGGCGGCCCGTTGGTGTATCGAGAAAATCGGTCATGGTTAGCTCCGTAACTATACATGATCAGAGGTAGCGTGCCGCCGCCCGCATTGCAAATGCACAGCTAGTCATCCGTCATGGAAAACAGCGCAAAACCGTCTTCGACTTCTTTGAGGCGCGCGGCCACCGCCGCCCCTGCGAGCGCCAAAGCGGCAAAGGTCAGCAACGCCCCATGCGGACCAAAAAAACTGGCCACCGCCCCGATCCCCCCCGAAAAGAGCAAGATCACCCCGATCACCGTATTGGCCACCGCCGCATAGGCCGTGCGCTGATCCTCGGGGGCCAGATCCACGAGATAGGTCGAGCGCCCTTGGCGCACTCCGTGATAACAAATCATCAGAAAAAACAACGACAACGGAATGGCCCAAAGGGTCGCAGACATCCCCAGAAGGTCCAAAACCACCCCGAGGATCAAGGCCCCCGCGCCAAACAGGCCCGAAAGCATCAAAACGGTTTTGGAGGAGCGATCCGACAACCGTCCCCAGACATAGGACGACACAAACGACGCCACGGCGGAGGCCAACACGGATGCGCCGAGCGCCTCGAACGTGCCATTCCCCGCCTGAGCACCAAGGACAATCAGATATGGCGGGGCCAGTGCCGTCCCTGTCAAAAGCCCGCGTGCAAGGATAAACCGCCGCAGCATCGGTTGCTGTTTGAGCAGCCCCAGTTGCGCCAGAATACGCGCCTCGCCCCCGCCGCGTCCGGCCTCTTCGCGCAGGGTGGAAAAGACGGCGAAGGCGGCCAGCCAAAAACCCGCCGACAGCACCAATGCACCGATCACAAGCGCGAAGCGCTCCACAGGTGCAAACATCAACAAAAGCGCAAAGAGGATCACCACGATGGCCGATATTGACGCTGCCGCCCCCGTGACCGCGCCCCGCCGTGTTTTGGCGATGGTCTTGCCAAGGATGTCTTTGTAACTCACCGAGGCCACCGACCGCGACAGCGCCAAAATCGCCACGGCCCCACAGGCGGCATACCCCGCCGCCGCCCCCGATAGCGTGAGACCGATCCAGACCAGAAGCCCCGCAGCAAAGGCCTGTCCCAAACAGGCCGCCGCCCACGCCCATTTGCGCTGTGACATGCGGTGAATATAGGGGGCCGTGATCAGTTGTGGCAAAAGCGCGCCTGCCTCACGGATCGGAACAAGCAGACCGATCAAGGCAGCGGGCGCCCCCAGATGGCTCAACAGCCACGACAAGACCAGTTTGGGATCAAACAACCCGTCCGCCGATTTTGTCATGGATAATGCACCGACATGGCGCAGGAAATTAGCGGGTTCGGCCCGACCCGCCGCCTCGCTCATCCCCTCGGGTGTCGCACTCCCGTCTCCATGTACACCCGACAGGCGCTGAAACACTGCATGACCCCACCCCATTTTGTTCCTTTCGCATTGACTTCGCGCCCCGTCCTAAAGCACATAGAGCGCGAACCAAAACCCGCAACCGGGCGTTCCGTGGGCGCCAAACTGACGAGGAGGACCATTGATGTCCCTAGTCTCTCTTACTTTCCCCGATGGCAATGCACGCGACTATGAGGCCGGCATCACCGCCGCCGAGGTCGCAACCTCCATCTCGACATCTCTTGGCAAAAAAGCAATCTCGGCCACCGTAAACGGGGCGCATTGGGATCTGCAATGGCCCATCGACACCGATGCCAGTATTGCCATTCACACCATGCAAGACGACGATCAGGCCAATGAACTGATCCGTCACGACCTTGCCCATATCATGGCCCGCGCCGTTCAGGAGCTGTGGCCGGATGTCAAAGTGACCATCGGCCCGGTGATCAAAGACGGTTGGTACTACGATTTCGACCGCAAGGAACCGTTCACCCCCGAAGACCTCAGCGAGATCGAAGCGAAGATGAAAGAGATCATCAATGCCCGCGATCCTGTCCGCACCGAAGTGTGGACCCGCGCCGAAGCCGTCGCCCATTACGAGAAAAACGGCGAGGCCTATAAGGTCGAGTTGGTGGGCATGATCCCCGACGACGGCCAACCGATCCGCATGTACTGGCACGGCGACTGGCAGGATTTGTGCCGTGGTCCGCACCTGCAAAACACGGGCCAAGTGCCAAACAACAGCTTCAAATTGATGTCCGTGGCCGGCGCATATTGGCGCGGCAACAGCGACAACGCGATGCTGCAGCGCATCTACGGCGTGGCGTTCAAAGACCCCAAGGCGCTCAAGGCACACCTGACCATGTTGGAGGAGGCCGCCAAACGCGACCACCGCAAACTGGGCCGCGAGATGGATCTGTTCCACATGCAGGAAGAGGCCCCCGGCCAGATTTTCTGGCATCCCAACGGATGGCGCATCTACACCACGTTGCAAGACTACATGCGCCGCCAACAAGAGCGCGATGGCTATGTCGAGGTCAACACGCCACAGGTGGTGAACCGCAAACTCTGGGAGGCCTCGGGCCACTGGGACAACTACCAGGAGAACATGTTCATCGTTGAGGTGGACGAGGACCATGCGCGCGAAAAGACCGTGAACGCGCTCAAGCCGATGAACTGCCCCTGCCACGTTCAGGTGTTCAATCAGGGTCTGAAATCCTACCGCGACCTGCCGTTGCGCATGGCCGAGTTCGGATCCTGTAACCGCTACGAGCCCTCGGGGGCGTTGCATGGCATCATGCGCGTGCGCGGGTTCACCCAAGATGACGCGCATATTTTCTGCACCAACGAACAGGTTGAGAATGAAACCAGAAAATTCGTCACCTTCTTGGCCAAAATCTATGCCGACCTCGGCTTTGATCAATGGAAGGTCAAACTGTCCACACGTCCCGAAAAACGTGTTGGCACCGAGGAAAGTTGGGACCAGGCCGAAGCCGATCTGGCCAACGGGATCAAGGCCGCGGGTTATGACTTCGAGATCCAGGAGGGCGAAGGCGCGTTTTACGGGCCAAAACTCGAATTCGTTTTGACCGATGCGATTGGCCGTGACTGGCAATGCGGGACGTTGCAAATCGACCCCAACCTGCCCGAACGGCTTGATGCCGGCTATATCGGTGCCGATGGTGACAAACACCGTCCCGTCATGTTGCACCGCGCGGTCCTCGGTTCGTTCGAACGCTTCATCGGCATCCTGATCGAAAGCCACGCGGGGAAATTGCCGTTCTGGCTCGCCCCGCGTCAGGTCGTGGTTGCCTCGATCATCTCGGACGCAGACGACTATGTACAAGACGTCGTCAACGCCCTCAAAGCCGTGGGCGTGCGCGCCGAGGCCGATATTCGCAATGAAAAGATCAATTATAAGGTGCGCGAACACTCTTTGGGTAAAGTGCCGGTCATTTTGGCCGTCGGTGGACGCGAAGTTGAGGAGAAAACTGTTTCAGTCCGTCGCCTCGGAGAGAAACAAACCTCGGTTGTGAGCCTCGACGAAATCGTGAGCACCCTGAAACAAGAGGCCTTGGCCCCCGATTTGAAATAATCGCCCAACCCTCTGATATAAAACCCTATAACGCCTCCCCACACGGGAGGCGTTATGCGTTTTCACCCCCGGAACTCACATTTTCGTTTGTTTCAATTCCTGACAGGGCCGTGCGCACACAGGCTCGTGAGTGGCCTGTGATCGCTCTTTTCCGCCATGTTGCTCTCACCGCCACAACGGCGGAATAAACGCATGAACTTTCGGGAGACACCCTTATGAACCACACGAAAACACTCGTCCTTGCCGCTGCAGCCGCCGCCGCTCTGTCCGCCCACGCCACAACCGCATCCGCTCAGGAGCAGGAGAAATGCTTTGGCGTGTCTCTGGCCGGCGAGAACGATTGCGCCGCCGGTCCGGGCACAACCTGTGCAGGCACATCCAAGGTCGACTACCAAGGCAACGCATGGAGCCTCGTCCCCGCAGGCACCTGTGCCGATATTGCTGTTCCGGCCTCCATGGACGGCACCGAGCGCATGGGCTCCCTCGAAGCCCTCGAGCGCGACCTGCCGATGTAAGGCCCCCTTTGGGGCGGCGCACCTGTGCCGCCCCATCCACGTATTCGGGAGAACAAGATGCACGACATGTTGCACAAATCCGACAATGCCCTGCCCAACGGCGTGGGTGTCGGCTACAAAGCCCAACACTTTTCGAACATTCTGGACAATGCCGACCCCGTCACATGGTTGGAAATCCATGCCGAAAACTACATGGGTGCAGGCGGTCGACCGATTGCGCAACTGCGGGCCTTGTCCGACCGTTTTCCCCTATCCGTTCACGGCGTCGGCCTTTCGATTGGCGGCGAAGGACGGCTTGATCCGGACCACCTGTCCCGCCTCAAACACCTCGTGTCGTGGCTCAACCCTGCATCGTTTTCTGAACATTTGGCATGGTCGACCCACGACATTGACGGCGCAGGCGCCTATTTCAACGACCTGCTGCCGTTGCCCTACACCGATGCCACCCTTGCCCGCGTCTGTGATCACGTGAGCGAAGTCCAGGATACGCTCGGGCGCACCATGCTCCTTGAAAACCCCTCCTCCTATCTGGCCTTTGACGAAAGCACATGGGACGAGGTTGCATTCCTGACCGAAGTGACGCGGCGCACGGGGTGCGGGCTGTTGCTCGACGTCAACAACGTCTTTGTTTCCGCCACCAATATGCGCCTCGATCCACGGGCCTACATCGACAGCTTCAACCATGCGGCGGTGGGCGAAATCCACCTCGGCGGGCATGACGCGGATGAGGACGACCATGGCGCACCACTTTTGATCGACAGCCACGGACGCGAAGTGGCCGATCCCGTTTGGGCGCTCTACGCGCATACCATTGCCGTGGGCGGCCCGAAACCGACCCTGATCGAATGGGACAACGATGTGCCTGCGTGGGACGTACTTGCGGCTGAGGCGGCGCGGGCCGATGCGCTCCTCGCACCGGTGCCCGCATGAGCCACACCGCATTCATCACCGCCGCCCTCGACCCCGCGGCCCCTGTGCCCGACGGCATTGTCGGCGCGGATGGCGCCCCCACCACCAAACGGTTCAACGTCTATCGCAATAACATCGTGGTCGGTCTGAAAGACGCCCTGGCCACAGGATTTCCCGCCGTCAAATCGCTCGTTGGCGATGCCTTCTTCGACGCGATGGCCGGCGAAAGCGTGCGGAAATTACCGCCCGGCTCACCGCTGATGGCGGAGTTCGGCGCGGGCTTCCCCGCCTTTATCGCCACTTTCCCTCCCGCAGCAAGCCTGCCCTATCTGGCGGATGTCGCGCGGCTCGAATGGGCCATGCGTCAGGCCTATCACGCCGCCGATGCCGCACCTGTTGCCCCCGAACGCCTCACCGATCCACAGATCTTTGCCGCCCGCGTGACGTTGGCACCCGCCGTGCGCATGGTGCGCTCGGCCTATCCGGTCGCGGGGATCCGCGCGGCGGCCTTTGGCGGGCCAAACCCCACAGGCGGCGCACAAGACATCCTCATCACACGGCCCGAATTTGATCCCGTTGCAACCCCATTCCCAAGCGGGACAGCCACGGTCATCGACGCTTTGCACGCGGGAACGCCCCTTGGCGCGGCGATCGAACACGCCCCGCAGACCCTTGATCTCACGTCCTTTATTGGCGCGCTTATGTCGGGTGGCGCCATTACCCATTTGGAGAACACAGTTTGACCGACCTATTTGACCGCATTACCTTCGCCTCCACACGCCTCTTGCCGCTGCTCGCACGGTTCACCTTTGCCGCCGTATTGCTGCGCTATTTCTGGGGGTCGGCCCTGACAAAACTCGACGGGCTGTTCACCCCGTCTCTGGGTGCCTACGCCCAGATTTTTCCGCGCCAGATGGAGGCCGCGGGCTATGACGCAAGCCAACTCGGCGTGTTCCACTGGCTTGTGGTCATGGGTGGCACCTACGCGGAATTCATCCTGCCCGCGTTGATCGTTGTGGGCCTGTTCACACGTCTCGCCGCCCTCGGCATGATCGGCTTTACCGTTGTGCAATCGCTCACGGATATTGTCGGCCACAAAGCGGACGCAGCCACCATCGGGGCATGGTTCGACCGTGCCTCGGATGCGTTGATTATGGATCAACGCACGCTTTGGGTCTTTGTCTTTGTCACCCTGGCCGCTATGGGAGCGGGCGCATTTTCAATGGACTCCGCGCTCAAATCCCGCATGACACGCCGGAGCTACGCGCCCGACAGTGCCGCCTGAACATCCTTTCCCCACCCCAGATAGAGCGTCCCGTTGGCATCGATCACGGGACGTTTCATCACGGTCGGGTGCGCGGCCAAAAGATCAAGCGGGGCGCACGCACGCTCATGTTCGGACAACCCCCGCCACGTCGTCGATCGCGTGTTCAAAAGGGCGTCACCAAAGGCCTCATAAAACTGCGCCAATTGCGCGGGCGTAAGCGGGTCCGCACGAATATCGTGCAACTCGGCCCCAAGGGCCTTTACGGCCTTGCGGCAGGTATCACAGGTCTTAATTCCGTAGATCGTCGTCATATCAGCCTCGCCATTGGTCGTCTCAGGACATATTTTGCGCATTTGTCCCGCGAATGACACCCCAAAACCGCGCCGCTATTGCGCTTGTAATTTCCGGCACACCGCCACAAATTAGGGGCCGTTTCAACACGCCCATTGAGGGAAGGATGTCCCATGCCGCGACTGCTTTGTTTTGGAGACAGCAACACCTACGGCACACAGCCGTTGCCCGCGTATGATGCTGAACTGCCCCGAAACGAGCGCCGTTGGCCCGTGGTTTGCGCCGGTGATTTGGGGTGGGATCTGACCGAAGAGGGCTTGCCCGGGCGCACCACCGCACGGCCCTGTCCGATCATGGGGCCGCATATGGACGGGCGCATCGGGTTGTTCATCGCGCTCGAAAGTCACGGGCCGATTGATGCCCTTGCCATCATGCTTGGCACCAATGATTTCAAAGCACACTTTGACGCGACCGCCGACCAGATCGCGGCGGATGTCGGGTTCTTGCTTGATATCGCGCTGTCCGAGGACGTGCAGGCGCGCCATGGCGGGTTTGAACCCTTTCTGATCGCGCCCCCCGCGCCGTTCGAAACCGGCGTTTTTGCCGACGAGTTTGCGGGCGCAACCGACAAAGCCCGCGGGATCGCCGCGCTCTATGCCGCCGAGGCCGACAAACGCGATGTCGGTTTTTTTGATGCGGGCCGCGTTATCTCATGCTCTGACGTCGACGGCATCCATTTCGACGCCACCGCCCATGAGGCTCTGGGTCACGCCGTGGCCGCCTTCATCACGTCGGAAATCGAACGGGGCTGATCAGCCGTGGATCGCGCGGGCAATCGCCACGCCCGCAACCGCGGCCAATCCCGTGACGGTCGCCCCCCACGCCACATCGATGATGACCATTTCGGCCGACCACCGCTCCAACACGGCATAAGAGGTGAACTCGAATGTGCCATAGGCCAGAGCGCCCAGAAGCGCGCCCTTTGCCGCCACCGCAATCAATGAACCGCCCGCCAACGCGGGAACGGAAACAAAGATCAAAACGCCCGCGATGTAAAAGAGATAAAACAGCGCCGCCGGCACAATGCGGAAATCATCGAGCAGCCAGTCCCCAATGGTGCGCTCGAACACAGGGCGCATCACGTTTTTCAAAAACACCGCATCGGCACCGAGAAAAACAAGAGCTGTCGAAAGATAGAGGGTCAGAATTTGTACCACGCGCGTCTCCTTTTACAAGATTACGTGCGTGGTACGGATCTGGATCACGTCCGCCGCTAAATTAGCTACCGTCCATGGAGTTCGGTGATTTGCCCATCGGAATGCGCTCGGGGGCGTAAGCGGGCGATTTGGGATCGGATGACTGGGCGTAGCTGCGCACAACGGGAGCCTCGGAATAGCCCGTTGCATTGGGTTGACCACAGCACACGACACCGTTGTAGCGGATCGGCTGAAGCCCCGCAGGGCAGTAGTTTCCAACGTTTTGCTCATAAGCAAACTGCGTCACGCCGCGCTGTGCGGGCTGATAATCGGCGGCAAGAACGGGGCTTGCGAAGGCCACCAAAGCTGCCGCGGTAAGTGCGGATTTAACCATCATTGAAAAACTCCTGAACAGGCCGCCATATTTATCTTTTCCCAAGGTTAACCCACGAGGGCTTGTGTGGTCAAACACCCATTCCACAAGGGCTTGGATTGTTGCGGATTTACGAACAGTCCGGACAATCGTTATCCATTGGAAACGCGGACGCGCTCGACCACCTCACACGCCGGCCCATCGCCCCCCAGTTTAATCCGCTCCAACACCCGCCAGTCGCGTGCATCAAAGGACGGAAACCACGTATCCGCGCCCTCAACCGCGAGGTCGACTTCGGTCAACAACAGACGGTCGGCCAATGGCAACATCGCCTTGTAAATACCCGCCCCGCCCATACCGTAAATACGCGCCCGCCCCTGTGTTCGGGCAAGGTTCACGGCGTCCTCTATCGATGCGACAACATGCTCATGGTCAACGCCCTGCGACGACACCACGATATTGAGACGGTTTTTCAACGGCTTGGCAGCAGCGGGCAGGCTCTCCCACGTCTTGCGCCCCATGATGACCGCCCCGCCCATGGTTTCGCGCATAAAGAACCGCAAATCCTCGGGGGCGTGCCACGGAATATCGTTGCCTTTGCCAATGGCGCCGTTGCGATCACAGGCGGCGATGAGCGAAATCATATCCGGCGCTCCCTCAGACGGCCACGGGGGCTTTGATCGCGGGATCGGGATCGTAATCCACAATCTCGATGTCGTCGAATGTGAAATCAAACAGGCTTTTCACATCCGGATTGAGCCGCACCTGTGGCAGCGCTTTGGGCGTGCGCGACAGTTGCAAATTCACCTGATCGCGGTGGTTGGAATAGATATGCGCATCGCCAATGGAATGGATGAAATCGCCCGCCTCATAGCCCGTCACCTGCGCAATCATTTTGAGCAACAGCGCATAGGAGGCGATATTGAATGGCACACCGAGGAACATATCGGCGGAGCGTTGATAGAGCTGCAGATGCAATTTCCCGCCCAAAACCTTTACCTGCCACAGCGTGTGACACGGCGGCAGCGCCATGTTCGGCACATCGGCGGGGTTCCATGCCGAGACAATCAGACGGCGGCTGTCAGGCGTGGCTTTGATCGCGTCGATCAGCCCCGTCACCTGATCGATCGTGCCGCGCTCGCCCCCGGGCCACTTGCGCCACTGACGCCCGTAGACCGGACCAAGATCGCCGTTCTCATCGGCCCATTCGTCCCAGATCGTGACCTTATTGTCCTTTAGGTACTGGATGTTGGTATCACCCGCGATGAACCACAACAGCTCATGGATGATCGCGCGCAGATAAAGCTTTTTGGTGGTGACAAGCGGGAACCCGTCGGCCAACGGATAGCGCCCCTGCAGCCCGAAATACGAAAGCGTCCCCGTCCCCGTGCGGTCGGTGGTCTCGACACCGTGGTCAAGAATGGTGCGAAGTTGCTCGTGATATTGCTTCATGGCGTCGCCCTTTTCCCTCTCGGAACCGCCCGTATGCGGCGGGTGCCGATCTCGAATCAAGCCTTACTATATCCGGACCGCACCTGCCAGACAGAGGGCGGATAGCGGTGATCCGGTCACAGACCCGAAATGAATACCCGCCACAAAGGGGATTTTCGGGTCCCCCGTCGAAGCATCAGTTGACATAAGCGTGACACTTTGGGACTCCTACCTCCCAAGAAGTTTCTCGATCCGGAATGCAGAAACGTTTGCGCTATGAGGCCCTTATGAGCACGTCAAAAATCGCCCTCCTGTCTCTCCTCATGGCTGGCTTGACCGCATGTGGTGGCCCCAATAAATCCGTGGGCCCGGGTGGTGGCACTTCGGCGGTTGTAACGGCAATCACTGATTTGCGCGGCACAGCGGACGAGAACCTGAGCGCAAGCCGCTCGATCGTACGCCTGCACGCGGCCGAAACAGATCCGTCTTCCTCCGATTTCGACTATCACCTCGTGGAAAACTCGGTGACGGTTGAGGATAACGGCAACAGCCTCATCATCACGGGCATGCCCTTTGACGGCAATGACAGCTATGTCCGGGTGGCGACCGCGGGCAACCCCACCGGCGTCGCGGGCGCGGGCGGCGATTTTTACCTTTACCGCAACGCCCAAAATACGATGGTGGATGAATTCGGCATCGGGCCGATCCCGCAAAACGGCTACCTCGCCATTCACCAGACCAGCGATAACGGCAAAGCCTACGTGACGATTGTGGCCTCGACATTTGACACGAGCGACGGGTGGCGCACCAACGGGTTCATCTATGGCCGCAACGGCGGCGTGACCCTTCCAACCGAGAACCAGGGCGATTTTGTCGGCGATTACGCCGCGATCCGGACCTTTAACAACGACAAAAGACTTGAATACATCTCGGGCGCGATGGCGCTCACCATCGACTTTGAAAAGCTGAACAGTGCGGGTGCGGTCCGGTTCAATATCGACGAACGCAAAGCCTACGATGCGGATGGGAACTTCCTCGGAAACCTCTCGAGTTTTGGCGGCACCGCGGCGAACGGCGCACTGGATGCCCAAGGGGAATTCCAAGCGGAGGGGACGATCGGAACACTCCCTGGTGCCGAATGGGACGAGGACGCCGGCGAATATGTCGAAGCGGGTGATCTGTCGGGCGGCAGTGGCACCATCCAAGGCCTCATATCGGGCGCGGGCGCGGATCAAGTGGCGGTTGGCACACTCGTGCTCGATGGCGGCGACTATGTGTTCAATGCTCCGATCTGGATCGACAGGAACGACGACGGCATCATCCAGACCAGCACCTTTGGTGCCGGCTATACGACAACGGTCGGCGGCGAAGCCACCAACGCGGACGGCACAACGCTCGCTGGCGGACTCGCGGTCGACAGTACACGCCCCACCGCAGAGGACGAAATTTTCTATGCAGGGGATGCAAGCTACTCAGGGGGTGTCAACGAGTTGGGCGCCTTCATGCTAGATCGCAGCAGATAATGCGCGGCCTCTTACAGCACCTGTTTTCGGGCGGCTGTCTGGCCTGCGCTTTGGCCATGGCCCCAACGGGGGCCACGGCGCAATCCTCCCGACCGACCGCCCCCGCGGCGCACTCCATTGCGTTGACACAGGACGAATTGATCGTTCTGGCGCGGAATCAATTGCACGCGGGCCACCCGCAAGTGGCGCTTGATCTGGTCGAGGGGCTATTGGCCACCCGCCCCGATGTCTACGCCGCGCACCTCATTCGCACCGATGCGCTGCGCCGTTTGGGGCGCTCGGACGAGGCGATTGCGAGTGCGCGGGGCGCATGGCGCAACGCCGCCACCGCATCGGAAAAAACCCGCGTGGCGCGGCTCGCCTCCGTTGAGGCCTACCGCAACGGGCGCACCATGCAGTCCAAATTCTGGCTCCGCCGTGCCCTCAACACCGCCGGAACGCCGGTTGAAAAACGCAACATCATTCGTAATTTCAACGAAATCCGGCGCTACGACCCGTGGTCGACGCAATTTTCGTTTTCACTCTCGCCCTCCTCGAACGTCAACAATGGCGCTCAGGGATCGGTCTATTCCGTCGACGGATTGCCGTGGATCGGAACCGTTGGCACCTTGTCACAAGCCCTATCCGGCTACCGCGCAAGCATGGCCGGCACGGTGCGCTACCGGTGGCGCATGGACAGTGGCGTCTCGTTGACGGCGGGGGTGCGTGCGCGCAACACGGTGGTCATGCTCTCCTCCGCGGCCAAGGCCGCCGCCCCCTCGGCCATCGCCTCGGATTATGATTTCGGCAGTGTCGAAGCGGTGTTTGGCGGGAGCAAGCCGCTCGGCAAAACCCGCGCCCTGCGGTGGGATCTCTCCGCGGGACGTCTGTTTTCGGGGCGCGAGGCCTACGCCGATGTGATGCAGGTCTCCCTCACCGACATCCACGCCCTCAAATCCGGCGGGACGTTCAGTCATAGCATTGACGCCCGCAAAGAGTTCGCCATCGACCCCGCACGCGATGGATCACAGGCGCTCAAATACGCCATCAACCTGACCAAACCCGCCAAGGGGCGCGGAACATTCTATCACTCGGCCTTTGTGGAACAGGTCTTTTCCGACTCCGTCACCAGTGCGCGTTATGGCGCGGGCCTGTCCACGACCTTTGCCCCGTCAAAACCCGTCTTTGGCAGCACGGCAAGCTTTACGATCGGTGCGGAAATGACCCGCTACCCCGACTATCCGTTCCTGTTCGGCTCCGTGGTTCCGGGCGGACGCCGCGACACCTCGCTTTATGGTGCGGCGCGCTTTACCTTGACCGACCAGAGCTATTTCGGCTTTGCGCCTGAAATCAGGGTGGACCTCGGCCAGACATGGTCAAACGTGTCACGGTTCGACACACGCACCACCGCCATCGGGATCGGTATTAAATCCGCATTCTAATCTACGCCACACAGGTCCGTGTGGCACGGCGACACTCGCGCGTTTGTGCAAGTGACCCGCGCGGCGACAGGCATGGCCATCGGCAAAAACTGCGCTACTATCGCCCCAACCACATTCAAACAGGAGGATGCCCATGCGCTACTTACACACGATGGTCCGCGTCAAGGATCTGGAAAAATCCATGGCGTTTTATGAACTTCTTGGCCTGAAGGAGATCAAACGCCACGACAGTGAACAAGGGCGGTTTTCCCTTATATTCATGGCCGCCGAAGGTCAGGAAGAATGCCCTGTCGAGTTGACCTACAACTGGGATGGCGATGACGGCTTGCCCGCCGACGGACGCCATTTCGGCCACCTTGCCTATGAGGTCGACGATATTTACGCCCTCTGCCAGACCCTTATGGACAATGGCGTGACGATCAACCGCCCGCCACGCTGTGGTCACATGGCCTTTGTCCGCTCGCCCGATAATATCTCGATCGAATTGCTGCAAAAGGGCGCCGACCTCCCCGCGCAAGAACCGTGGGCGTCGATGGAAAATACCGGGCATTGGTAATCGGGCCACCGGCCGGATGATCCGCCTCGCCCCCCTCACCCGACGTTGCACGGCCCTCCTTTTGGCGGGAGGGCTTGCGATGTCGGGCGGGCCGGTGGTGGCGGCGGACACATGTCGTCAGGCGCTCGCCCTCGGGTTGGACGTATCCGGCTCGGTCGGCGCCGAGGAGTGGCGGCTCCAAATCGAAGGTCTGGCACAGGCTCTGGAGGATCCCGATGTACGCGGGGCCTTTCTGGCGCTCGACGGCGCCCCTGTTTATCTGATGGTGTATGAATGGGCGGGGGACACCGCGCCGCGTGATCTGGTGACGTGGCGAGCCATCACATCGCACGCCGATCTCGCGCAGGTCAGTGCACAATTGCGCGCCCAACACCGCACACCGCACGCCCTTGGAACAGCAATGGGACAGGCGATGCTTTATGGTGGTCGAAAGCTGTCCGAGATCGAAAAGTGTTGGCGCTACACGCTCGATATTTCCGCCGATGGTCCGTCCAATGTCGGCCCACGCCCCCAAGATGTGCGCATGTCCCCCGAACTGGCACAAATCACCATCAACGGTCTGGCGGTCGCAAGCACGGTCACACGGGACGACACAGGCACAGCCGGCCGTGATCTGGCACGATTGGGGCGCTATTTCCAGGGGGCGGTGATCAGCGGGTTCGGCGCCTTTGTCGAACAGGCCACGTCCTATTCCGATTATGCAAACGCCATGCGGCGCAAGTTGCTCAAAGAACTGGAAACCGTGGCGATCGGGCAATTGGACCGCGCACCGCACGCCGTCACGGCACCGCAACGGGCCGCCCGTCACGCGGCAAATCGCACAAGGCTATAGGCGGACGCGACAAAGGCAGGCGAATGGCCTGCCTTTCGTGGGTCAACGATCCCCGCCCGCGTGAGGCGTGATACGACCTTAGTAGATGTAGCGGATTTGATCGGCCCAATACCGCTCGACACGGCGCAGCGCGGTGTTGATTTCCTCAACGCCCTCGGAGGTAATTACCTTACGCCCCTGAAGCCCCTCGGCATGGCGTGCGAACAAGGCGGCGACCGTGTTGCGCACATGACACCCCTTATCCGTCAGTTTGACCCGTACGGAGCGGCGGTCAATCTCACAGCGCTGATGGTGCATATAGCCCATGTCGACGAGTTTTTTCAGGTTATAGGACACGTTCGAGCCCTGATAATAGCCACGCGTTTTCAACTCACCGGCGGTCACTTCGTTCTCGCCAACGTTAAACAACAACAGGGCCTGAACGGCATTGATCTCCAATACGCCGACCCGCTCGAACTCGTCCTTGATCACATCAAGAAGGAGCCGGTGAAGCCGCTCCACGAGGGAAAGAGCCTCGAGGTATTGGGACATAAATGCCGTATCTGCTGGATTCTCTATCATAGGATGGACGCTCATCTGTCACTCCGCCAAGCAATTCAGATGTCAATTTGCGCCCAATTCCCCAAGATAACGTTAAACGGCTAAAAGTTTTTTATTCGGCCCGCTTAGATGCCTTACTTTAACCATAATTTCGGGTCTGCAAACGCAACCACCTTATCCAGCATCCCCTTGAACTCGGCGGGGGTCTCAACCTGATGCGTGGCCCAAGACAACAGATCCTGATCGGCCTCGTCCATCATCTGTTCAAAGGCATCCAGATCCGCCACGCTCATGTCGGCCAAATGCGCGTCGGCATAGCCCCCGATCAACAGGTCCATTTCCTTGATCCCGCGGCGCCATGCACGGATCTTGATCCGTTTCAGGCGGTGCTCGTGTGTCTCGGTCATGATGGCTCTCCCGTTTGTGTGCTCACTTTTTGCACCCCTCGCACACTCTTCGCAAGGCGCGTCTTGGCGAAGGCGTCACATTGTGTCACTCAAGGAACAATCCCTTTGACGATGGAGCCGCACATGCCCTTTCTCTCCGACACCCTTGCCCGCGTAAAACCCTCCCCGACAATCGCCGTCACCACCAAGGCACAAGAGTTGAAAGCCGCCGGTCGCGATATCATCGGGCTTGGCGCGGGCGAACCCGACTTCGACACGCCCGAGCATATCAAAGCGGCCGGTATACGCGCCATTACCGAGGGCAAAACAAAATACACCGCCGTGGATGGCATCCCCGAGTTGAAACAGGCGATCTGTGCCAAATTCAAACGCGATAACGATCTCGACTACAGCCCCGATCAGGTCAGCGTGTCCTCCGGCGGCAAACAGGTGCTGTTCAACGCGCTGATGGCCACGCTGAACACCGGCGACGAAGTGATCATCCCCGCGCCCTACTGGGTCTCCTACCCCGACATGGTGCTGCTCGCGGGCGGCGTGCCGGTCGCGGTCGAGGCGCGTCTGGACACCGGCTTCAAACTGACGCCCGCACAGTTGGAAGCGGCCATCACGCCCAAGACCAAATGGCTGATCTTCAACTCGCCCTCCAATCCCACGGGCGCAGGCTATTCACGCGATGAGTTAAAGGGGCTGACGGATGTACTGCTGCGCCACCCGCATGTCTGGGTGATGACCGATGATATGTACGAACACCTCGCCTTTGACGGCTTTGAGTTTTGCACCCCGGCCCAGATCGAACCGCGCCTGTATGACCGCACCCTGACGGTCAACGGCGTGTCCAAAGCCTACGCCATGACGGGGTGGCGGATCGGCTATGCGGCGGGGCCGAAAGAGCTGATTGCCGCCATGCGCAAAATTCAATCGCAATCGACCTCCAACCCCTGTTCCATATCGCAATTTGCCGCCGTGGAGGCCCTGAACGGCCCGCATGATTTCATCGCGCAAAACAACGCGGTGTTTGTGCGCCGCCGCAATCTGGTTGCGGGAATGCTCAACGCGATCGAGGGCGTGACCTGTCCGGTCCCTGAGGGCGCATTCTACGTCTATCCCGATATCTCGGGTTGCATCGGCAAGACCTCCAGGGGCGGGACGAAAATAGAGACGGACGAGGACTTTTGCACCGCCCTGCTCGAAGAGCACGGCGTCGCGGTGGTGTTTGGCGCGGCCTTTGGCCTCTCGCCCAACTTTCGCGTGTCCTATGCCACATCGGACGCCGCCCTCACCGAGGCGTGCCGCCGCATTCAAGCCTTCTGTGCCGATCTGGGCTGACGACGTGCGCGGGCGCTTGCATTGCCGCCCGCGCACCCCCTATTGTGCGCCAAGACAGTCATTTGAAAGCCCGTTCCATATGAGTTCCGATCTTCCCGACTATTACTTTCGTGTACGCGAGAACGGCGCCTTTGTGTTTCGTGTGGACACCGAAAACCGTCAGCGGCGGATCGAAATGGATCAGATCGCCGTTGTGAATATGAAGAACGGCGAAATCAAACCGCACGGGCAACGCACGTTATCCGAGGCGGACCTCACGGCCATTCAAAACTGGATGGGCGAGCGCGCTGTGGTTCTTGCCGCGCGGGACATCGACGATATTCACCGCGCTGTGGACCACCTCAACCTGACCGCACATTGGGCGCAGACCCGCGCCACGGATGAACAGCTGGAACTCGTCACCGACGAGCTATTGCTCACCATGCACGACCTGCGCACGGTATTGGTGCGTAAAAAGGCCGACCGCCTGATGGCTAAGGACTAAAGGCGCATACCACCTCAGGCGGGTGCCGAAACGATCCGCGATTTGTTCATCCAGAACCGCCATGCCATGAACACCCACGCACAGCTCAGCCCCGTCAGCAAGCCGACCCAAATGCCATTGCCCCCCCAGTCAAGAACAAAGCCACACACATAGGCAACCGGCATCCCGACGCACCAGTAGGAAATCGTTGCAAGCCACATTGGCACAGTGGTGTCTTGTACGCCGCGCAGCAATGAAAGCGCCGTGACCTGTCCACCATCCGAAAACTGGAACAGCGCGGCAAAGACCATAAATCCCGCCCCCGCGGCCAGAACCAGATCGCGCTGCGGCTCGGAGGGGGCAATGAACAACCCGATCAAAATCTCGGATGTCGACAAGAACACGGTAAGCGTCAACGCCGCCATGACCAAGGACAGCACGGTGACGACAATGGCGCCGCGCCGCAGCCCTGCCTCGTCACGCCGCCCGTAAGCGTTACCGGCACGGATGGTCCCCGCCTGTGACAGGCCAATCTGAACCATAAAGGCAACCGCAGAAAGTTGCAGCGCCACACCATGCGCGGCCAAAGCCACGGTACTGATCCATCCCATCATGATAGCGGCGGCATTGAACATCCCCACTTCGGCCAGAGAGGTCAGGCCAATCGGCACGCCCATCTTGGCGACCGTCCGAAACATGTCCCAGTCGGGTTTGGTCAGGTTGCGGAACAACTCGTTTTCCGGCGTCGCCCTGATCGCGTAGATCACGAGCGCCACAACGGTCAGCGTCGACACAATGAGCGACGACAAAGCCGAGCCGATCACCCCCATAGCGGGCAGGCCGAAGTTGCCAAAGATCAAGACCCAGTTCAGGCCCGCATTGGCGATGACGGCGACAATGGTGAACAACAACACCACGCGGGTGCGTTCAAGCGCCGAGAAATAGGATCGCAACACCATCGCAATCAGGGCGGGCAGCATCTCGATCCCCGCCACAACGAGATAGGATTGCGCAAGCGCGGCGATTTGCGGTTCTTGGCCCAACGCGTTCAGCACCCATTCGGAAAACCCGAACAGCGGATAGATCACAATTGCCGCTATCGCCGACAACCACATGGCCATCCGCGTCGCACGGCGCACAACCGTGGTGTCCCCTGCCCCCGCCGCATTGGCGACAAGCGGCATGACGGCAAAGGCAAACCCCGCAAGCAGGATAAAGGTGATGAACCAATAGCCCGACGCCAGAACCAGCGCGGCCAGTTCGTCGAGGCCAAACCACCCCATCATAATGACATCGGTCATGTGAAGCGCGAATTGCGCCAACTGGCTACCCGCCAAGGGCAAGGCCAATGCGATCACGGCGCGGGCGTGTGCGGAATATGATGTTTGTGCGTACATCTATGCGCTATACGCGAAAACGCCCTCGACCGACCAGTCAAAAAATATTCACACCCAGATCACCGATCGTGATCACGCAAAACGGCCTCACCCGTCAAGCACATCCCGCCAGTTGTGGACAGGCGCAAAGCCCAACATGTCTTTGGCCTTGGCGTTGGAATAGACGGTCTCCTCCTCGCCCATATCGCGTTTGATCTCGACACCCTGATAATAGCGGCCGATGAGTTCTTTGGTCGACAGGTTGACGGAATGGTTGTCGTTGGAGGCGTTGAAAATCTCGAACCCCAATCCGTCCGTGCGCAGCATCAAATCTACCATCTGCCCCAAATCACGCGCGTCGATATAAGCGAAAATATTGCGGCGGCGCAGATCCGGATCTTTGAAATAGTCCGGAAAATTGGCGGCGTACTCATGTGGCTCGACCACATTGTTGATGCGGATGCCATAGATATCAAAGCCGGAGCGGCGTTGGAAACTGCGCGCGGTGACCTCATTGACGACCTTGGACATGGCGTAGCTGTCCTCGGGGATCACGGGGTGTTCCTCGTCCACGGGCAGGTAGGCGGGCTTGCGCTCGCCATCCGCAAAACAGACACCATAGGTGGTTTCGGACGAGGCAAAGATCACCTTTTTGATGCCAAGCTTCACCGCCGCCTCAAGCACGTTATAGGTGCCGATGGTGTTGACGCGGTAGGTCTCGTTGTCGGGTTTGAGCAAAATGCGCGGCACGGCGGCGAAATGTACAACGGCATCAAATTTCGGCACACCCGTCCCGGGCTCCAATTCGTCAAAGTTGGCATAGGACGTGAGCGCATTGAACATCTGTCCGCTGTCGGTGATGTCGACCGTGAGGTTATCGACGCCGTCGCAGTCAAGCGGCACAAGGTCGGCGTTAACCACGCGATGCCCTTTGGCCAAAAGATACGGCACCACATGGCGCCCTGCCTTGCCTGATCCGCCTGTAAACAAAATCCGCATGATCTCTACCTCCGAGTGTGCCGGTCGTGATTGGTTATTTGCGTCGTGCGGGGGCCAACGTTGTGACGTCAAACCCGTTCCACGCCAGAATGTCTTTTGCCGCCTGTGCTTTATCCGCCGGAACACTCAAGCTACGCGACAGGATATGCGCCCGTCCTCCGGGCGTGGCGATCACCGCCGTTTGGTAACTTTGGTCGATCCACAACACCCAAATCGTCTCGCCCATAAACGCGAACCGCCCCGGCCCGACACGTGTGGCCAACCCGCGACGCGGCGCACCATCGGCACAGGGGCCTTCCGTGAGGGTCATGTCGCCCGAGCGTTGCGGCGTGAACGTCACACCGCCAAGGACACAGGACGCCCCTGCGGGCAGGTAGGCCATCACCTCGTTCCACCGCCCCGAAAACCGCGCCGGATCAAACGCCGCCATCGACGACATCGGCACGCTCGCATCGCGCGTCCCCGTGGGCTGTGGCGCCTCGCCACCGCCCAGACAGGCCGTCAGTGTAACGAGGCCGAACAGGGCGATCAATCTACGCATAGGGTCCCCCGACGCCCGGAGGCGTCCAACAGTTCGTTACAGCCATAAAGCGGCTGAATGGGCGCACAGGTGTTTGAGCGGGCCAGACATTCGGTCGAACAATCGGTGGATTTGGTACAATATTTTCCCGCGTCTTTTGGCGTGGTAAAACAGGTCATCAACCCGCCCCGACCCACATTGCGCCACTCGCCACCGCGCCGTTCGCACGCCGTTTGGAATGTGGCCGCGTTGGAGGGGTCGGACGCCGCAGCCCCCGGCCCGAGAATGATGTCGCTGCCCTCGTCAGACGGCACACACCCCGCCAAAAGCCCCGCAACCGCAAGGCCCGCAAAGAGGGCGCGCAGGCGCATCAGAACGGCTTCCCGTGGGCGCGGTGCGCGGCATCGATATCGGCCAGAACGTCCTTGGACAATTCCAGATATTCGCCATCAATCGAGTGCTGAAGCTGCTCGACCGAGCGCCCGCCGATGATCGGCATCACATCAAACGGACGGGTAAGCGACCACGCGATGGACATGGCAACGGGGTCAAGCCCATGCTTTTGCGCAATCGCCATATAGGCGTCCACAGCGGGCCAGACCTGTGGAGTCACACGACCGCCAAGGTCGGGACCGACAGCCATGCGCGAGTTTGGATCAATGGTTTTGCCGCCGTCGTATTTTCCCGACAACATCCCGCAGGCCAGAACCGAATAGGCCAACAGCGAGATCTCTTCGTGGACGGCCAGTTCGGCCAGATCGGTATCGTAGAGGCGGCACAGCAACGAATATTCGTTCTGGATCGACTGCATCCGCGGCCCGCCCGTGTCCTCGGCCACACGCAGCCATTGCATCATGCCCCACGCGGACTCGTTGGAGGCGCCGAACTCGCGCACCTTACCGGCCTTTTGCAGCTCTGCCATTTTCTCGTTCACGGCCCGCATGTTGTCGAGCACGGCCTCTTTGGCGGGCTGCGCACTCGGGTCGAACGTCCAATGCTGACGGAAATGATACGAGCCGCGGTTGGGCCAGTGCAGCTGATAGAGATCGACATAGTCCGTTTGCAGCCGCTTGAGCGACAGATCGAGCCGCGCCTCAAGCGTCGCGGGCGTGATGCCCTCCTGAGAAATAAATCCCGATGGGCCCGCAATTTTTGTGGCCAGAACCCAATCGTCGCGATCACCGTTCGCCGCGAAATACTTGCCGATGATTTCCTCGGTGCCGCCAACCGTTTCGGCCCGGACCGGGTTCACCGGATACATCTCGGCGGTGTCCATGAAATTGATGCCCTGCTCTTTGGCATGGGCGATCTGGGCGTGAGCATTCTCAAGACTGTCTTGCGAGCCCCATGTCATGGTGCCGAGGCAGATTTCGGAGACTTCCAAATCGCTTTTGCCGATTTTGCGCATTTTCATCGAGGCATTCCTATTCGTCTTTTGTGCGTTCATATAACCCGAGCTATCGGGCGGTTGCGCGTAACGTATAACGCGGGGCGCGATGTTCAAAGGGGGACGCGACGGTTTCGCGACGGTTTCCCTGTGCAAATTCGACAAAGTGCACCGACGCGCACGCCCAAGCGCCGCCAAAAGGGCAGGTCCGTGGCCTCTGGTTCTTTTGTGCGCGGCGCGATACACAAAGCCCAAGAGAATTCAACGGACGGACCCGCACGCACATGGCACGCACGCTCATCACTTCCGCGCTCCCCTACATCAACGGGATCAAGCACCTCGGCAACCTCGTCGGCTCGCAATTGCCCGCCGATCTCTACGCCCGATATCGCCGTGCGCGGGGGGACGAGGTTTTGTTCCTGTGCGCCACCGACGAACACGGCACCCCCGCCGAGATTGCCGCCCAAAAGGCGGGCAAGGACGTTGGCGAATACTGCGCCGAAATGCACGGGGTTCAGGCCGAACTGGCCCGTGGGTTCCGCCTGTCGTTCGACCATTTCGGCCGCTCCTCGTCCGAGCAGAACCGCAAGCTGACACAGCACCTCGCCGGTCGCCTGTTTGACGAGGGCCTGATCGAAGAGGTCGAGGAAACTCAGGTCTATTCCGCCACCGACGGGCGGTTTTTGCCTGACCGCTACATTGAGGGAACCTGTCCCAACTGTGGCTTTGAGGGCGCGCGTGGCGACCAGTGTGACAATTGCACCAAGCAACTTGATCCCACCGACCTGATCAATCCCTATTCGACCATTTCGGGGGCGACCGACCTCGAGGAACGCAAGACCAAACACCTCTATTTGCGCCAATCCAAAATGCGCGATGCACTCAACGACTGGATCAGCAGCAAGGCCGATTGGCCGATCCTGACCACCTCGATTGCAAAGAAATGGCTCAACGATGGCGACGGTCTCCAAGACCGCGGCATCACCCGAGATCTCAAATGGGGCGTCCCCGTTCAAAAGGGCGATGCGCCTTGGGAGGGTATGGAAGACAAGGTGTTTTATGTCTGGTTCGACGCCCCGATTGAATACATCGCCTGCGGCGGTGAATGGGCGGAAACACAAGGGCTCAGCGACGCCGACTGGGAACGGTGGTGGCGCACGGACAAGGGCGCCGATGATGTGCGCTATGTCCAGTTTATGGGCAAGGACAACGTGCCGTTTCACACCCTGTCCTTCCCCGTCACCATGTTGGGTGCGGGCGAGCCGTGGAAGATGGTCGATTACATCAAATCGTTCAACTACCTGAACTATGACGGCGGCCAGTTTTCCACCTCGCGCGGGCGCGGCGTGTTCATGGATCAGGCCCTGTCGCTGTTGCCGTCCGACTACTGGCGGTGGTGGCTGTTAAGCCACGCTCCCGAAAGCTCGGACAGCGAGTTCACATGGGAAAATTTCCAGGTCTCCGTGAACAAGGACCTCGCGGATGTTCTCGGAAATTTCGTCTCCCGCGTCACCAAATTCTGTCGATCCAAATTCGGCGAAGAGGTCCCCGCAGGCGGAGAATACGGCGAACGCGAGATTGCGCTTATCGCTGCGATTTCGGAAAAAATCGAAGCATACCAAGGGCATATGGACGCCATCGACGTGCGCAAATCCGCGAGCGAACTGCGCGCGATCTGGACGCTTGGCAACGAGTACCTCCAAGATGCCTCCCCTTGGGCGGTGTTCAAAGAGGACCCCGAAACCGCCGCGATGCAGATCCGGTTCGCGCTCAACCTCATCCCGCTCTACGCAGGGCTATCCGCACCGTTCATCCCCGATGCCGCCGGCAAACTGGCCACCGCAATGGGCACCGGCACCCCGATCTGGCCCGAGGATAAACAGGCCGCATTTGCACAGCTTCCCGCCGGCCACGCCTTTACCGTGCCGGACAACCTGTTCGGTAAAATCACGGACGAACAGCGCGAGGAATGGCAGGAAAAATTCGCCGGCACACGCAGCTAACCAACCCGAAATGACACATAAAAGGGCGTCCCGCGCGGGGCGCCCTTTTGTTCGATTTGGACAAGTTTAGCGCTTTGACGCTCCGCCCAAAACCACCTGTCGGCTAAGTGTCGGACCCCTGTCGGACCTTTGTCTGGCAATTTAGCTCCCTGTCGGTCGCCCTTTCGCCGATCCGATCTGCGTGCTAGCGTCACGGCACCCGTTCATTAACCATTTTTGGAGCCCGCCCATGCGCCGTATCCTCGCCCTGTCATTCGCCCTCTTGACCGCCCCCCCTGCCCTTGCTGCCACCTGTGGCAACACGTCGAGCGGGTTCGAGACATGGAAGACGCAATTCGCCGCCGAGGCCGCAAACGCGGGCGTGGGGGCCAAAGGCCTCGCGGCTCTGGCCGCCACCTCCTATGCCTCCAAAACCATCGCCGCCGACCGCAATCAAAAGAGCTTCAAATACACGCTCGAAAAATTCATGCAGGTGCGCGGGGCGCCCACGATCGTCAAAATGGGCCGCGCCCGCATCGCCAAAAACCCGTCCTATTACGCCAGTCTGGAAAACCGGTTTGGCGTCCCCGCCGAGGTGATCGTCGCCATTCACGGCATGGAAACCGCATTCGGATCCAACATGGGCAATGCCAACGTGCTCTCCGCCATCAGCACGCTGGCCTATGATTGCCGCCGCTCGGATTTCTTTTCCGTGCATGCCCTCGCCGCGCTGCGTTTGGTCGACAAAGGCGCGTTGTCCTCCGCCACCAAGGGCGCGATGCACGGCGAGGTCGGCCACACGCAATTCCTGACCGGCAATATTGAAACCTACGGCATCGATGGCGATGGAAACGGCGTTGTGGACCTGACCAATATCTCCGACGGGTTGGCCTCCACCGCGCATTTCCTCGCGCAAAAAGGGTGGAAACCGGGTCAGGGCTACCTCGAAGGGCAACCCAATTTCAGCGTCATACAGGCGTGGAACGCGGCGGGCGTCTACCAAAAGGCGATTGCCATCATGGCGAGCCAAATCGCGCAGTAACCCACGCCGCTTTGAAACCGGGATAGCGCCCGCGTGAAACCGTGGCCCTTTGCCCTTTGCCGTTGAACGGAGCCATGCGAGGGCGCGGATGCGGTCCCTACGCGCGGGCCACATCAATGTGTTCAAGGAAACGAAACGTGGTGCCCGCGGCCGGACTCGAACCGGCACGGCCATTCAGCCGGGAGATTTTAAGTCTCATGTGTCTACCATTCCACCACGCGGGCACGCGGGGGGTCGCTCATGCAACGTGGCGCGACCATAGCCACCAAATCGGCGGTGTAAAGGGTCAGTCTTGACTTGACGCCCGCGCCATAAATCCCCCTACTCGCCCCATGTTTCCCATTCGCGATCACAACCCCTCCCGTCGTCCCGCGCGTGTCACCTACATGCTGATGGCGATCAATATCACCGTGTTTCTGGCAATGTGGCCGAGCTATGGCAACGAGGCCGCGATCGGGCGCATCTACATGGAGTGGGCGATGGTCCCCGCGCGGATTTCGTCAGGCGACGGGTTTTACACCTTTGTCACCTCGATGTTCATGCACGGCAGTCTGATGCATATCGCGGGGAACATGCTGTTTTTGTGGATTTTCGGCGACAACCTTGAGGATGAGATGGGGCATCTGACCTACCTCGGGTTTTACCTGTCGTGCGGGATCGCCGCCGCCTTTGCCCAATATAGTGTCGCGCCCGCCGATTGGGTGCCGATGGTCGGGGCATCGGGGGCCATTGCGGGTGTGATGGGCGGCTATTTGCTTTTGTTTCCAAAGGCAAAGGTCGATGTGCTGTTCATTTTCATCATATTTTTCAAGGTCATCCCCTTTCCCGCGTGGATCATGCTTGGCCTGTGGTTTGCCTTGCAGGTGTTCGGCGGATTTGGCGCAAGCGGGGATGGCGGCGTGGCCTATCTGGCCCATGTCGGCGGGTTTGTCGCGGGGGTGGTTTTGACCGTGCCGGTTTGGCGGCGTCTGGGCGGGACCGCCTATTGGTCGCGCACCCATGGCCATCCGCCCCACACCGAGGCGCGTTACGCCTTTCAAGCAAGCCGCGTCCCCACGGTCAAGCGCGCACGGCGATCGAAACCGATGCGTCGCGGTCGGGATTAATCTACGCGAATGGCGCAGGCTTGCGGCAAACCGGCACTGTCGGGGTCCTGTCGGGGTGAGGAATACGGTCATCCCCGAACGGGTCGGATCACCGCGCGGGTTTAGCCTTCTTCGTGGTTCACAACGTCGATATTTTCGATTTCTTCGTTGACGTTGGTCGCAAAGATGTCGGCCCCGTTCCAGATGATTTGGAGGACGATAACGCCCAAACCGATAACCGAAGCGGTCAAGACAACCCAGTCGACCGTAACGGCGCCGTCCTCAGCGGAACGATACTGGCGAAGTGATGTTTTAATGCGTTTTATCACGGGGGTGTCCCTCCAAATATTTGATCCAATCTCGGTGACAAACATGTCTGAATTTGGGCGGACCTTGGGAGTTTTGACGATGCACACAAAAACGGCCCCCGATTGGAGGCCGTTTTCACATGTCTGGCGGGGCGACCGTTTAGAGGTTGCGCACCATTTTCGCGAATTTGTCGAACAGCGGTTCATTGGAACACAAAACATCGCAATCCACGAGAACATCACCGGCGGGGTCGATGGCCTGAACCAGACCTCCGGCCTCCTTGACGAGCAAAATACCCGCAGCCATGTCCCAGATTTTGAGGCGGCGTTCCCAGAACCCGTCGTAGCGGCCCGCCGCCACATAGGCCAGATCGAGCGAGGCCGCACCATAGCGGCGCACACCGGCGGTGGCGGGCAGAACCCGTGCGAGGTCTTTAAGGGTCGCGGGCAGATCGGAACGACCGGCAAACGGCAAACCCGTTGCAAAGATCGATTCGATCAGCTTTTGACGGCCGGACACGCGAATGCGTTGGTCGTTCATCCATGCGCCTGCGCCCTTTTCGGCCCAGAACAATTCGCCCTTGGCCGCGTCGAACACAACGGCGGAGACAATCTCCCCACGGTGCTCGAGCGCGATGGACACCGCCCAATGCGGCAGGCCGTGCAAGAAGTTGGTGGTGCCGTCGAGCGGATCGACGATCCAGCGGCGGGTCGGGTCCTGACCTTCGATCTCGTCGGTTTCCTCGCCGACATAGCCATAGGTCGGACGCGCCTCCATCAGCATCTCGCGGATGATCTCTTCGGCGCTTTCATCGGCCTTGGTGACGAAGTCGCCTGCGCCCTTGGTCGACACCTGAAGGTTCTCGACCTCACGGAAGTCTTTGATCAGCGAGCGGCCCGCGATACGCGCGGCCTTGATCATCACGTTGAGGTTTGCACTGCCTTGCATGTCATGGGCTCCGGATTGTGTTTCGAGGGGCGCGTATACGCCCCAAAGTCCTGTCTGCCAAGGGCTAGCGCCCCTGTTTGGTTTATTTCACCTGTGACACGGCGCGGTCAACGCCGATATCCGCCCCCGGCCCCGCCACCGCGCTGCAATTTGACGGCCTCGGTTTTGGCGATGCGGATCACATTGGCCATATAGGGCTTTGTCGCATCGTCGTCGCGCACAGCGGCATAAAGGCGGCGCGTACACCCCGCTGCGGTCAGCGGGCGCACGGCATAATCGGGGTGGTCGCGGATGTCGCGCATCACCCAATCGGGCATCACGGCGATGCCACGGTTGGAGGCCACAAGCATCAAGATCACATCCGTCAATTCGACCTGACGCACATGGGCGGGTTCGACCCCTGCGGGGGTCAACAGCTCCTTGAACACATCCAGACGCGCGCGGTCCATCGGATAGGTGAACAAGGTCTGGTCACGAAAATCCCCGGCCTCGACAAACGGTTTGGCCGCAAGCGGGTTTTTCGCGGACATCACACACATCGGCGCATAGTCGAACAGCGGGACAAAGGTGGCCCCGTCAATCGGATCAGGGTCGGACGAAATGACCAGATCCACCTCTTCTTTCATCAAGGCGGGCAAGGCCCCGAACGCGAGGCGCATCCGGATATCCACGTCGATCTCGGGCCAGACTTTGCGGAACTGGTCCAGAACCGGCATGAGCCAGTCGAAACAGGCGTGGCATTCAATGGCGATGTGCAACCGCCCCGCGGTGCCATCCTCGATATTGGAAAACTCCGCCTCCAAGGCTTCGATCCGCGGCAGGACGTCCTCGGCCAGAGCGAGCAGTTTCATCCCCGCCGCCGACAGTTTGAGCGGTTTGGACCGGCGCACGAACAGCTCCACGCCCGCTTGATCCTCAAGGCCCTTGACCTGATGGGACAGCGCCGATTGCGTGATGTGAAGCCGGTCGGCGGCACGCGCCAACCCGCCCGCCTCATGGATTGCCTTGATCGTACGCAGGTGACGGAATTCGAGATGCATCGAGATGAGCGCCATTCATGTTAAACTTGAAAATTATGAATTTGTCTCACATGACCGCCTGTGACACAAGAGGCGCAATCTCAGACAAGGACTGCCTCCATGACCGCCCCCCTGCCCGCCGCCAAAACCGCCACCACAACGACCGTGCCGAACATCTCGTTCGAGTTCTTTCCGCCCAAGAACATCGAGGCCTGTTTCAGCCTGTTCGAGACCGTGCAAGCGCTCGAGGGCATGAACCCCGGGTTTGTGTCGGTGACCTATGGCGCGGGGGGCACGACACGCGAGTTGACCCATGACGCGGTGGCGTTGCTCAACCGCAAATACGGGTGGAACGTGGCCGCGCACCTGACCTGTGTGAATGCCACACGCGAGGAAACTCTGGCGATTGCCGACAGTTACAATGCGGTGGGCGTCACCGAAATCGTGGCGCTGCGTGGCGATCCGCCCAAGGATGCGGGCAAATTCACCCCCGCCGAAGGGGGCTTTGCCAACTCGGTGGAATTGATCGCGGCCCTCAAAGAGACCGGAAAATTCAAGATCCGCGTCGGGGCCTACCCCGACCCGCACCCTGATGCGACGGATGAAAATTCCGACATCACGTGGCTAAAACAAAAATTCGAGGCGGGCGCGGATTCGGCCATCACCCAGTTCTTTTTCGATCCCGACACCTTTTTCCGCTTTCGTGACCGCTGTGCCAAGGCGGGCATCACGGGCAAAATCATCCCCGGCATCCTGCCGATCACAAGTTGGAAAGGCGTGCAGAAATTCGCGGCCTCCTGCGGCACGCCCCTGCCCGCGCATTACGCCGAAGCCTTCGAGACCACCGGTGATCCGCGCCAACTGTCGATCGACCTGTGTACCGCGTTGTGCCAGAGCCTGATCACCGAGGGCGTCGAGGATCTGCATTTCTACACCCTCAACCGCCCGCACCTGTCCAAAGCCATTTGTGCCAATCTCGGCGTCGCGGGGGCGTAACAGGTCTGGTGTCAATTTTCTCATGAAACCATTGGCGCGTGGGCGCATCCTGTTTATGGTGCGTTCACTTACATTTAACGTTCGAAAGGTTTGACGTGAAAAAGATTTTAGTCGCCGCCCTTGTGGCAACCACCGCCCTCGCCGCATGTAATAACGCCGAGATTACACAGCCCCCCGTCCAGTATCACGCCACCAAGCGCCTCAATGAAAAAGGCGTAAGCAATTTCACCGCCCGGACATTCGTCACCGTCGACGGGACGAAAAAGGAAATCTCCGGCGTGCCGTGTAAATTCGCAGCACCCGGGTTTAACGCAAGCTTTGTCACCCCTGCCGTGGTCTCGACGCCGGATATGGGGCCACGCACGCCCGCGGGCTCGATCACCTGTACCCATGAAGGCAAAGACAAGCTTGAAATCATGAAGTCGTACAACGAGACCGTCGCGCAGATTGAACAGTCTGCCTATAACGCGGGCGCAGGTGCGGGCCTCATCGGTGTGATTGTAACAGGGATAGCGGCCTCAAATCAAAAAAGCCGCCGCGATGCGACCCTTGATATCTACGGTTATCCGGACGTGAGCGTGCATTTCAAATAAGCGCGCAAACCTGACACGCGAAAGGCGTCGCCATTGTGCGGCGCCTTTTTTGTGACCTCACACGTTCAGCGACGGGTGGCGGACCTCGGAGGGGTCGGCGCCGATGGTGCGCGGGCGGCGCATGAGGAAAAACTTGCCCCACCCGCGATGCGAGCCCACCGAGGGCGCGTGCGGGTCGGCAAGGTAACGCCGGCGCCAACCGTCCGGCAGCGCCAACCCCGCCGCTTCGGCCTTGTCCAGCATCCACACGAGCGTGGTGTTGGACAGTTTGCGGGCGGGGGCATAGCCGCTGAGTTGGCCACCGACATCACCGTGGCTGCCGCGAAACCACATCTGTTGCAGGCGTTGGTCGGGCAAGTCGGGATTGGTGTGAAACATCACAGGGTCATAGGCCCCGCGACGCTCATGGGCGGCAAGCGCATGGTAGACCGATGTAGCGCAGCGTGGCGGATAGAGGTCGTGGAACTCGTGAAAAACCGAGCTGAACCGCCACAGCACCGGAAATTGCAACCCCACCGCCGCCACCGTGTCCCACACGCCCAGAAACGCAATCGGTGTGGTCGCGTGGCAATAGGCGTTATGAAATGCCCGTGCGGGGGCGAATTGCGGTCCCGTTTGGTAGTGGCGGTAGGCGACGGTGATATTGTGTTCGGTGGCGTGTTCGGCCTTGACCAGACCCACCTTGTCGATAAAGCCCGCAAGCGAGCGCACGGCATAGGCCCCGCGCGAATAGCCCATCAGGTAGATGCGGTCCCCGGGGTGATAGCGCGAGGCAAGTGCGCCGTAGACCCGTTTGATCTGTTGGTTGATGCCGCGCCCCTCGGCCACATCGCGCAAATCGCGCCATGAATTCATCTGAATGCCTGCCTCATAGCGCACGATCATATTCGCGCCCTCCGAGGCCTCGGTAGCCAGTTTATAGGTCAGCCCCGCGTTGGTCTCGAACCCCGCATCGAGCGAGGACATGGTCCCGTCGAGGATGATGAGGTGGGTGATCGGGCCACGGGTGCGCGAGGCCCCCGAGGTTTTGATCCGCGAGCGGATCGAAAACAGTCGCCCGATACGTCCGAACAGGGTGTCACTCAGCGGCAATACCGGCGTCCTTCGATGTTGCGGTCACAGCCCGCCAGACCTTTTGCGGTGTAAATGGCATGTCGATGCGGCGCACGCCAAGCGGCCAGAGCGCATCCGCCACGGCGTTGGCCACGGCGGCCAGAGCGCCCACGGTTCCGGCCTCGCCACAGCCTTTCATCCCCATGACGTTATGGGTCGAGGGAACCGGTTCGGAGACAAATTTGACAAAGGGCATATCATCGGCACGGGGCATACCGTAATCCATAAAGGATGCGGTCACCAATTGCCCCTCGTCGTCATAGACGCACATCTCGGTCAGCGCCTGTCCGATACCTTGGGCCACGCCGCCGTGGACCTGACCCTCGGCCAGCATCGGGTTGATGAGATTGCCGAAATCATCGGCCACGGAGTATTTCACCACCTTGGTCTCGCCCGTCTCCGGATCGATCTCGATCTCGGCGATGTGACAGCCGTTGGGGTAGGAGCGGCCTTCGATCTCGGCCTGTTCGCGCACGGACAAAAGATCGTCGCGCCCCGCCTCACGCGCCAGAGCCGCCGCTTGTAACATGGTGGGCGTCTCGTTGGTGCCCTCGATGCGGAACCGTTCATCGTCAAACGTGACCTCGCCGCCGAACGCCGCCTTGAGAAAGGCGCTCATGCCGGTGACAAGCGTGCCCACGGTTTTGAGCGTGGCGTTGTTTTGCGTGGTCACAGAACGCGATCCGCCCGTGCCGCCACCCGATGGAATGCGGTCGCTGTCGCCCTGAACCACGTCGATCAGATCCACGGGGATGCCGGTCTGGTCAGCCAGAAACTGGGCATAGACCGTCTCGTGGCCCTGCCCGTTCGACTGTGTTCCCACGTAAAGGTTCACGCCGCCATCGTCGCGAAACTCCACATGCGCCCACTCGTCAGGGTCGCCCAGAATGCTTTCGATGTAATAACAAAGCCCGCGTCCGCGCAGCTTGCCCGCCGCCTCCGAGGTGGCTTTACGCGCGGCGAACCCGTCCCAATCGGCCTCGGACAACGCACGGTCCAACACCTTGTTGAAATCACCCACATCATACAATTCGCCCGTGGCAGAACGGTAAGGGAAGGACGCGGCGGGAATGAAATTCTTGCGGCGCAGCGCGACGGGATCCACCCCCATCTCGCGGGCGGCCTGGTCCATCGCCCGCTCAAGGGCAAAGATTGCCTCGGGACGCCCCGCGCCGCGATAGGCATCGACGAGGGAGGTGTTGGTGTAGAGGCCACGCACCCGCAAAAACGCCGCTTGGCAATCATAGGTCCCCATCAACACCTTTTCGAACAGCTCCGACTGGATCGCCTGACCATAGTGCGAATTATAGGCGCCAAGATTGGAAATACTATCGACGCTATAGGCAATCAGCTTGTGATCGGCATCAAAGCCCAACTCGCAGGTCGAAATCAGATCGCGCCCCGCGTGGTCCGACAACATGCCCTCGGTGCGTTCGGACATCCACCGCACGGGGCGGTTCAATCCTCTGGCCGCGGCGGCAATGACGAAATATTCCGGGAACGGCATGCCCTTGAGGCCAAATCCACCGCCCACATCGGGGTTGGTGATCCGCACACGGTCGCGGTCAATGCCAAGGTTGTCCGCCAGATCGTCTTTCATCCCCCAGACCCCCTGACCGCCAAAGCACAGGTGGACACGGCCATCCGCGCCCCATTCGGCAAAGGCCCCGCGCGGCTCCATCGGCACGATCAGCACGCGGTTGTCCATCACCGGCACGGTGACGCGGTGGGCGGCGGTGGCCATGACGGCGGCGACGGCGGCCCCATCGCCCTTTTCATAGTCGTAGGCGATATTTTCGGGGGCCTCGTCGTGAATCTGTGGCCCGCCGGTTTCAAGGCCCACATGCACGGGCAAATCGTCATAATCAAACGCGATCAGTTCGGCGGCATCTTTGGCCTGTGCGCGTGTTTGCGCAATCACACAGGCAATCGGCTCGCCCACGTAGCGCACGCGCCCCTCGGCCAGAAACGGCCGTTTGGGATCGGCGGCGGGGGTGCCATCGGCGTTGGTGATCACCTCGCCCTTTTGATAGGGGTGCAAACCCAAAGGCGCCAGATCGGCAAAGGTCAGAACCGCCAACACGCCCTCGGCGTCACGGGCATCCGCCACATCCAGTTCGGTGATCGCGCCATGGGCCACGGGCGAGCGGAGGAAAAAGGCAAAGGCCGCGCCCTCGGGCGTGATGTCATCAACGTAACGCCCCTGCCCTGTCAAAAACCGCGTATCTTCGCGGCGCTTCACCGGTTGGCTTTTCCCGAACTTGTCCATGGTCGTGACCCTCCCTCAGAATGCGGCATGAAAAACCCCGCCGTTACAGGAGAGTAACGGCGGGGCGAGACATGTAAAGGGCGCAGATGCGCGGTGCGCCTGTGCAGATTAGGCCGCGCGATTACGCCGCAAGTGCGCGCAGAGCGCAGGTCTGGCTCTGGACGATCTCGACGGTGAGATTGCCGAAGCCGTTAAAGCGGGTCGCGGTGGCCACCGAATAGGCGCCGACACCGTAGAAAATCACGTGATCTTCCTCTTCCATATCGCAGGGGAAGCCGATTTCGGACGGCAATTTGTCGGTGCTGTCACAGGTCGGGCCGAACACGGTGCGCATAACGGGCTCGCCCATGCGCAGGTGCGCCTCGGGGCCGTAGGCGTCGATGCGGTCGATCACACCCACGAGGTGCAGCTCGGACAGAGCGCCGTAGATGCCGTCGTTGATGAACACATGCGCATCGTCACGGATGGCCCGCACGCGGGTGGCAAGCGAGTAGCTTTCGGCCACAAGCGCACGGCCGGGCTCACACACGAGCGCGGGGCGATCCGCACCAAAGGCCTCATCGGTGACACGGTCGATCAGCGCAAAGGTCGCGTCGAGTTGCGGCACCACATCGTTGAGACGGTGGGACGGGAAGCCGCCGCCAACATTCAAACGGTTGATGCGCACACCTGTGTCGCGGCCAATGCCGGCTGCGGCGTGGATGTAGGACGCCCATGCGGCCGGATCGGTGCATTGTGTGCCCGGGTGGAAGGTGAGCGAGACGGTGAAACCGAGCGCCTGCGCACGCATCACCAGATCACGGGCCAGATCAACGGTCGCGCCGAATTTCGCGCCGAAGTTATAGGCCGCCCCATCCACGGGCAGTTTGAAGCGCACGGAGATTTCCACGCCCTCGGACGGCACCAGTTCGCCAAGTTTTTCCAACTCGGAGCGGCTGTCGACGGAGTAGGATTTCACGCCTGCTTTCACAGCGTGTTTGATCTCGGCGCGCGAACGCACGGGGTTGTGGTAGTGCATGGCGGCGTGTGGCGCGATGCGGGCAATCGTGTCGATTTCGACGGGCGAGGCCACGTCAAACCCGCAGATCCCTGCGTTCACGAGGTTCTGGAGCACAGCCTCGTCGGGGTTGGCTTTGACCGCGTAGGTCACAAGACCCGGGAAGCCACTCAAAAAACGGTGCGCATTGGCCTGAAGGATTTCGGGCGAGAAAAACAGAACCGGATGCTCGGGAGCATGGTTGCGCAGGTATTCAGCGGGCGATGCCCAGATATTGTTAGAGAGCCCCATCGGCGTATCCTTCACCAACAAGGCGCAGCCACTCTCTTACCCGGGAGAACCGGTTGGGATTGCGCTTACGCGGTTATCCAAACCAGGCCAGGTGCGGCGCATGTGGCACCGCGTTGTGTGCCCTGCGACCATCCTGTGATCCTGAAAACAGTCTTGGCTATATGCTTGCTAAATTTGACGATCAAAAGAGTTGAAACGTGCGGATTGGTGGACAATCTGTAGCGATCTGTGGTTAAAATGATAGATCAAAGGGGCTCGGGCCAAACCGGCGCCCAAATCATTGGCGCATGAGGACCAAAATCATGGACGATCTCGATCAAAAGATTCTTTCGGCTTTGGCGGTGGACAGCTCCACCTCGGTGTCGCGACTGGCCCGCCGGTTCAAAGTGGCGCGCTCAACGGTACAGGCCCGTCTGGAAAAAATGGAAACAAACGGCACCATTGCCGGCTACACGATCAAATTGGGGGATGTGATCCTGGCCCGCCGCGTGCGCGCCACGGTGCTGATCGAATGCGAGGCCCGCACGACCGCCTCTGTCGTCGTCAAACTCAAGGCAATCCCCGAGGTGGTCATGGTGGCCACAGCCACGGGGCGTGTTGATTTGATTGCCGAATTGGCCTGCGAATCCACCGAAGAGATCGACACCACGCTCGAACAGATCACCGCCATCAGCAGTGTCCATGACATCGAAAGCCTGATCCACCTGTCGACCAAATTCGATCGCACGATCTAAGGCCCATGATCGGGCAAAGTTACACTCCGGCCCGTCAAACTGTCAGGTTCACCCGGGCGACAAGGACGTGGCGGCGCGATACTGTCCGGCCGTGCGGTGGGCCTGTGTCGCCTCGATGGTTTTCAACAGGAATTTGACCGCCCGTGCCGGATCGGCCATCTGGTTGACCGTCCCCGCCACATAGACCCCCGCCTTGGGCGCGTGAAACAGGAACGTCCCGCCCAGACCGATCTGGCCGAACAGCGGCTCCACCCGTTTGAACATGGTCCACGGCTCGCGCCACCGGTGCGGCGCCATCATCCACAGCGGCACTTTCAGGCGCATCAGCCCGAGGCCGAATTCGGACGGGTAGAACATCGGGCGCCAGTTGCAGTGCCCGAGAAGCGTAGGGACATCAAACAGATACCCCTCGAAAAACGCCCGCAGAAACATCATCGACTCGCGGGCGGTGGTCACAACCCCGCCATCCGATTGAAACGAGGCCATCGATAGAGGAATGGTGATTTCATTGGCTTTGGACATCAAATTGAGCGGGCGGCGGTCCGCAGGGTCACAATAGACATAGGTCGAGGACAGGCCCAACCGCTTGGCAATCCGCGTGTCAAAGACTTCGGCAAAGGTTTTACCTTCCACGCCTTCGATCACCTTGCCCAAGAGGTGGTAATTCGTGTCGGTATAGTTGGCTCTGCGCCCCGTCCCGGGCGGGCAAATCGCACCATGTGAGCGCGTGCGCTGGATAACATCGGCAAAGGTCCATCCCGTATCGATCCCTTCGGCAATCGCATGTTGAACGGATCGCGCACTGTGCTTGTAGATAAAGAAATCCCCGAGCCCCGACTGGTGCGACATCAGGTGGCGCACGGTAATCTGATGCGAATAATCCACGCCGTCCAACACATGCAGCTCCGCACACAGGCGGCACCCGTTCCGGCAATCATCGAGGTAGCTCATAAACGGCACATCCAACGCAATCGCGCCCTCCGCCACCAACTGCATCAAAATCGCGGTGACGTAGAGTTTGGTCGCCCCCGTGGCGAAATACGGCTTTTTGGCATCCAGTTGGCCCGCGCCGACGTTATATCCCTTGCCCGTCATCTGGTCATGCACGGTGATCGTCACGCCATTGTGCCACGGATGGTCCACAAGCGTGTCGGCCAAGGCCTGAATTTTATGTTTGAGCGGGTCCATTCGGGTCTCTCCACAGGGGGCCAACGCGGGGTTTGGCGCAGCCCCCCGATCGGGTCTTTGCGCACAAATCACGTGATAGCAGGTCGGTTTGTCCGTTCTGGAGGTCCAAGTCGGCGGGTTTCTCCCTTTCCCTTATGCGGTCTGCGCGGTAAACAACGCGGGACCGAGGAACGACTTGCAGGCGATATATACAATGGCAATGGACAAAACTTTTGACGCAAATGAGGCCGAAAAGCGGATTTATGACGCTTGGGAAAAGGCAGGCGCCTTTAAAGCCGGCGCACATGCGACCCGCGAGGAGACGTTCAGCGTCATGATCCCGCCGCCCAACGTGACGGGCGCGTTGCACGTAGGTCACGCATTTAACAACACAATTCAGGATATTCTGGTGCGTTGGCACCGGATGCGCGGCTTTGACACGCTGTGGCAACCCGGTCAGGACCACGCAGGGATCGCGACCCAGTTGATGGTCGAAAAAGAATTGGCCAAGTCGGGTCAAAAGCGCACGGATTTCACCCGCCCCGAATTTTTAGAGAAGGTTTGGGAGTGGAAAGGCCAGTACGGCGCAACCATTATCAACCAACTCAAACGCCTCGGTTCGTCATGTGACTGGAGCCGCAACGCCTTTACCATGTCGGGAGCCCCCGGTGCGCCGGCGGGCGAAGAGGGCAATTTCCACGACGCCGTGATCAAGGTGTTCGTGGAGATGCACGAAAAGGGTCTGATCTATCGCGGCAAGCGGCTTGTGAACTGGGATCCGCATTTCGAGACGGCGATTTCCGATCTCGAAGTGGAGAACATCGAGACCCCCGGTCACATGTGGCATTTCAAATACCCGCTCGCGGGTGGCGCCACCTACACCTATGTCGAGAAAGACGAGGACGGCAATGTGGTGTTCTCCGAGGAGCGCGACTATATCGCCATCGCCACGACACGTCCCGAGACCATGTTGGGGGACGGTGCGGTGGCCGTGCATCCCGATGACGCCCGCTATGCACCGATTGTCGGCACGCTGTGCGAAATTCCGGTGGGGCCGAAAGAGCACCGTCGCCTGATCCCGATCATCACCGACGAATATCCCGACATGGCCTTTGGCTCGGGGGCGGTGAAAATCACCGGTGCGCATGATTTCAACGACTACCAAGTGGCCAAGCGTGCAAACCTGCCGCTGTACCGTCTCATGGATACCCGTGGCGCGCTGCGCGAGGACGGGTTGTCGCACGCCGACAGTGCGCTGTTGGCCGCCGAGATCGCGGGGGGCAAGCCGTTCACCGAGAACGAGGTCGACACCATCAACCTCGTTCCCGATGCGCTACGTGGCATGGACCGTTTTGAGGCGCGCAAGGCGGTGGTCGATCAGATCAACGCCGAGGGTCTGGCCGTGATGACCACGGTGACGCGTAAGGTCAAAGACGAGGACGGCACCGAGACCGAGGTGTCCGAGGTTGTGCCCTACGTCGAGGACAAGCCGATCATGCAGCCGTTTGGCGACCGCTCCAAAGTCGTGATCGAGCCGATGCTGACCGATCAATGGTACGTGGACGCCGAGAAAATCGTCGGCCCCGCTTTGGACGCCGTGCGCGACGGGCGGACCAAAATCATGCCCGAGAGCGGCGAGAAGGTGTATTTCCACTGGCTTGAAAACATCGAACCGTGGTGCATCTCGCGTCAGCTTTGGTGGGGGCATCAGATCCCCGTGTGGTATGGTCTCGATCTGTCCGCGCCCGATTTCAAGGACGACGAGGGCGATGGCGCGCTCGACGAGGTGGAACTGTTCCGCCTGTTGACGGCGGGCGGCATGTTGCATGTCGGCGCCGTGCATCACTGCGCCACCGATTTCGAAGGGGTCCGGGACGCGTTTATGGGCGAGATTGCCGACATCCCCACCCCGCTCAACCATTGCCGCATCGTCGAAGTGGGCAGCCGCCAAGAGGCGATTGAAACCTTCGCCGAGGCGCTCGCCGCCTATAACGTCAGTCAGGACCCGACCAAACTGGTCTACCCCGTCTGGCGCGACCCCGATGTGCTCGACACATGGTTCTCGTCGGGCCTTTGGCCGATTGGCACGCTCGGCTGGCCCGAATGGGATGAGAGCACGTCGAAATACTTCTCGACGGACGTATTGGTCACGGGTCAGGACATCCTGTTCTTCTGGGTCGCCCGCATGATGATGATGCAACTGGCCGTGGTGGACGAGGTTCCGTTCCACACCGTCTACCTGCACCAACTCGTGCGCGACGAAAAGGGCAAGAAAATGTCCAAAACCACCGGCAACGTCATTGATCCCTTGGAGATCATTGACGAATACGGGGCAGACGCGCTGCGCTTTACCAATGCGTCGATGGCCTCCATCGGTGGCGTGCTCAAACTGTCCGAGGACCGCATCAAGGGCTATCGCAACTTCACCACCAAAATCTGGAACGCGGCGCGGTTTGCCGAGATGAACGAGGTGTTCGAAAACTACGATCCTGCCGTTATGCCCACCCCGACGGCGACGGTGAACAAATGGATCATCGGCGAAACCGCCAAGGTCCGCGCCGTGGTGGATCAGGCGTTCGACGACTACCGGTTCAACGATGCCGCAAACGCGCTTTATGCCTTTGTCTGGGGCAAGTTCTGTGACTGGTATGTCGAACTGGCCAAGCCGCTGTTCTATGACGGCGACGCCGCGACCCTTGCCGAGACCCGTCAGACGATGGGCTGGGTGCTCGACCAAGCGCTGACCATGTTGCACCCGATCATGCCGTTCATCACCGAAGAGCTGTGGTCCAACATCAAATCCGACCGCGACCTGTTGGCCGTGTCCGATTGGCCGACGTACGGCGCGGAATTGATCGACGCCGGGGCCGACCGCGAAATGAACTGGGTGATTGATCTCATCGAGAGCATCCGCTCAAGCCGCGCCGAAGTGCATGTGCCTGCGGGGCTGAAAATCCCGATGGTTCAGGTGGATCTGGACGAGGCGGGCAAGACCGCTTGGGCCAACAACGAGGCGCTCATCCTGAAACTGGCACGCATCGACACGCTCACCGAGGGCGCCATGCCCAAAGGGTCGATCACCATTTCCGTGGCGGGCGGCACATTTGCGCTGCCCCTCGCCGGTGTGATTGATATCGCCGAGGAAAAGGCCCGTCTGGAAAAAGCGCTCGGGAAACTGGCCAAGGAACTCGGCGGCCTGCGTGGCCGTTTGAACAACCCCAAATTCGTGGCCTCCGCGCCCGATGAGGTGGTGGCCGAAGCGACCGAAAACCTCGCCGCACGCGAAGAGGAAGAGGGCAAACTCAAAGCCGCCCTCGCCCGTCTGGCCGAAATCGGCTAATCGCGCCGGTTAACCGCCGTCCCGAATACGGCCCCGAACACCAAAAGCCCCGCCAGAATGAGCGGGGCTTTTTTACAGGGCGCGCACGAGCCGCACCGGTTGGGGAAATATCGCGGGCGCGGCGGGGCCGAAGCCCTATTTGTAAACGGCCGCGCGTTTTTGCATTGCGGCCATCACCGTCTCGATCTGGTCGGGTTTGCCGATCAGGTCACGCTGTTCGCGGCTTTCCTCATAGAGAACATGGGGGCGGTCCTGCGTGGTCTCGGCCACCGCGATCAACCGTTTGGCGGCGCGGATGGCCGAGGGGCTTTTGCCCGCGATCTTTTGCGCCAGAGCCAGCGCCGCAGCCTTTGGATCGTCGGCCAGTTCCGTGACCACGCCCATCGCGAGCGCTTGCGGCGCGGGGTAGACATCGGCGGTATAGATCATCTGGCGCAGCACATCCGAGCGCAGCACGGTGGGAAAAATCGTCATCCCGCCCATATCGGGGATCAGCCCCCATTTCATTTCCATGATCGACAGTTTCGCGTCAGGAGCGGCAATGCGGATATCGGCGGCGATGGCCAACTGCATCCCCGCCCCGAAACACGCGCCCTGAAGCGCGGCGATCACGGGAACAGGCAGGTCGCGCAGGCAGAGCGAGAACGCCTGAAATGCATTGGCGTCGCCGTGGGTGCGCGCCATGACCAAATCGTCAAGATCCGCCCCCATGAATTTGGTAAAATTCGCCGTGTCCAATCCCGCGCAAAAGGCATCGCCCGCGCCCGACAACACCACCACCCGTGCGTCCGAGGCGGCGATTTTGGCCACTTGGGCGATGAGCACATCGACCAGTTCGACCGAGACCGCGTTCATCTTTGCGGGGCGGTTCAACGTCAGATGGGCGATACGGTCGATCACCTCAAGGGTCACGATTTCCTGATTGGCTTGGGGGTCTTGGGCGTTTTGGATCACTTGGGACGTGTCGGTCATGGGAGCCTCCGGTTTTCGGAGAAAGCCTAGCGAGGCGTGGCGCGATTTGCATCTGTGACGCAGCGGCGCTTGCACGGGGCGCGGGTTTGGGCCAAGACAGGCGCATGAGCGATCCAAGACAGACACACCGCGCCCGAACCCTGCCCGCCACCATTCCATTCGTGGCGCCCGAAGCCATGGAGGCCGCACGCGGTGCGCCGTTCGAGGCGCGTCTGGGGGCCAATGAGCTATCGTTCGGCCCCTCCCCCGTGGCCATCGCCGCGATGCAGGCCGAGCTGTCGGACATCTGGAAATACGGCATCCCCGATAATGCGCCTTTGGTCGCGGCCCTTGCCGCCCACCACGGCATTGACCCCGCGTGCATCACCGTGGGCGAGGGCATCGACGGGCTGCTCGGCACTCTGGTGCGGCTCTATGTGGATCAGGGCGATGCGGTCGTGACCTCGGCGGGGTCCTATCCGACGTTCAACTACCATGTTGCGGGGTTTGGCGGCGTGTTGCACACGGTGGCCTATGATGGCGATCACGAGGACCCGATGGCCCTGATCGACACGGCCCGCACGGTTGGTGCGAAACTGGTCTACTTGTCCAATCCGAACAATCCGATGGGATCGGTGCATTCCGCGCAGGTGGTGCAGGATATGATCGCGGCCGTGCCCGAGGGCTGTTTGATGGTGCTTGACGAGGCCTATACCGAATTTGCCGCGGATGACACGCGCCCGCCGGTGGATCCCGCGGATCGTCGCGTGATCCGGTTTCGCACCTTTTCAAAGGCTTACGGCATGGCGGGGGCGCGCATCGGCTATGGCATTTCCCACCCCGATGTGGCCACAAGTTTTGACAAGGTGCGCAATCATTTCGGCGTCAACCGCATCGCACTTGCGGGGGCAGTCGCGGCATTGAGCGACCACGCCTACCTCGGCGCGACCCTGAAAACCGTCGCGGCGGGGCGCGCCCGACTTGCACAGATCGCACAAGACAACGGGCTGACGCCCCTGCCCTCGGCCACCAATTTTGTGACGATGGATTGCGGGCGGGACGGCGATTATGCGCGGGCGCTTTTGGCCGCTCTGGCCCGTCGCGGCGTCTTTGTCCGCATGCCCGGTATCGCGCCGCTCGACCGCTGCATCCGCGTCTCGGTGGGTCTACCCGCCGAGATCGCGGTGTTTGCCGAACGCCTGCCTTTGGCGCTCGGCGATCTGGCCTAGCAACAGCGGCAAGAGGTCTCGGACGGCACAACAGCGACCTTTGATCCGGTCTGTGACAGGAACGAGGAGGCCGCAACCGTACCGCCGATGCCATGCGGGATGTCGAGGGCGCTAAACGCCGTTTCCACCGCGCCGACGATGCCAAGCACCATGTGGGCGTTGATATGGCCCATGTGGCCGATGCGGAAATACCCGTGGGATTCGTCCGAACCGATGCCACCGAACCCGAGCGAAATGCCCAAGGTGATCCCGAGGTGTTCGGTCAACCAATCGCGCAAACGGGTGCCATCGCCATTGCCCAACGACAGTGTGGTGACAGCATGCGAGCGATGCGCGGGGTTGGCGATATTGAACCGCAGCGCCCCGTCCGAGCCCCATTGATCCACCGCCGCCCAATAGGCCCCCGCAAGGATTTCATGGCGCTTCCAGACGTTTTCAAGCCCCTCGTCCAGAATCATATCCACGGCCTGACGCAGCCCGTAAATGTGGTGGGTGGGCGGCGTGCCGTCGAAATATTCATACAGGTGGAATGGCTCGGCCCGCGTGGTCCAGTCCCAGTAGGGCGTGCGCAGATCGGCGGTTTTGCCCTCGGACAAGGCCTTGTCCGTGAACCACACAAACCCCATTCCGGGAGGCGTCATCAGGCCCTTTTGGCTCGCCGCAATCATGACGTCCACGCCCCATGCGTCCATCTCGAAGCGGTCACAGCCCAGCGAGGCGATGCAATCCACGGCGAAGACCGCGGGGTGGCCCGCCGCATCAATCGCGCGGCGCATGGCGGCGATATCGTTGCGCACGGAGGTGGCGGTGTCGACATGGACCGTCATCACCGCCTTGATCTCGTGTTTGGTATCGGCGCGCAAAGCGGCTTCAAGCTGCGCGGGGTCAACAGGGGCGTGTTTGCCAAAATCAATTGTCTCGACATTGAGCCCCAACCGTGTGGCCACATGCGCCCAACCGATACCGAAATTGCCCGTCAGGCAGACCAACACCTTATCCCCGCGCGAGACCATATTGGTCAGCGAGGCCTCCCAAAGGCCGTGACCGTTGGAAATATACATCGCCACATGGCCCGCTGTGCCGGCAATCTGTTTGAGGTCGGGGACAAGCCCGTGGGTGATCTCGACCAGTTCGCCCGTATAGATATTGGGCGCGGGGCGATGCATCGCCTGTAACACAGGATCGGGAATGACCGAAGGACCGGGAATAGCGAGGTAGTGACGACCGTTGGCTAGCGACATAGGGCAGCGACCTTTGTTGAAGTGGCAAAGTGTTGGGGCGCATCAAAACGCACCCCGACCCAACGTGCGTAGCCGCGCAAATCGCAACCGTCAATTGAACACGATGTTCCAAAACGGCACAGGGGGCGTGTTCAGGCGGCCCACACACACTGCGCCGCCGCCCCCCGCAAAGCACCGCCACCTCAACGGGCGCGTTTCACGGCGGCGCTTGAAGCAGGGCGCATGAGGCGGTACACCCATCCGATGGGCGCGATGATTGCGCGCCAAACCCGCGACGGAGTTTCCATGAGCGCTGACCCGAACACGTCCCCGAACACGCCAAAGACCCAATCCGGAGACTTGCTGCGCTGGTTTTTCAGCACATACCTGCGTCCGCAATCGAAAAAGCTGATCGCGGCCTTTGTCTTTATGGTGATCGAGGGCGGCATGATCGGTCTGATCAGCTACCTGATCAAACCCATGTTCGACGACGTTCTTGTGGCCGCCGACAGCAGCCGCATCGCATGGACGGCTCTGGCCATTCTGGGTGTTTTTGCCGTGCGGGCGGTCTCGGGCTACGCCAACCGTGTGCTGATGACGATGGTGCGGGTGAAATCGGCGGCCCATTTACAAACCGACCTTTTGGCTCATGTGCTCACACTGGATGGCGCGTTTTTCCACAAGTATCCCCCCGGTGTTTTGTTGGAGCGCACGCGCGGCGATTGCCAAGCGGCATCAAACCAGTGGGGAACGATTTTGCGCAGCCTTGTGCGCGATGTGATTGGCGTGATCTCGCTTTTGATCGTGGCCTTTACAATGGATTGGGCATGGACGCTGCTCGCGCTTGTCGCCGTGCCGTTTATCGCCTTCCCGATCCGCACCTTGCAAAAACTGGTGCGGCGCAATTCCATGGCCGCACGCGAGGCGTCAAGTTTCGTGTCCAACCGTCTCGACGAGGTGTATCACGGCACCACCTCCATCAAACTGGCGGGCACGGAAACCCGCGAGACAGACCGGTTCGAGCGGGCCATCGACGCATACACCGGCGAGGAAATCCGCGCCGCACGGGGCCAGTCGGCCATCCCGTCCCTGATCGATTTCGTCGCGGGGATCGGGTTTGCCGCCGTGCTGTATTTCGGCGGGCTTGAAATCATTTCCGGCGAGAAAACCGTTGGCGAGTTCATGGCGTTTTTCACCGCTGTCGGCATGTTGATCGACCCCGCACGGCGTCTTGGCAATGTGTCGGGCCAATGGCAAAGCGCCCTTGCGTCGATGGTGCGCGTGCATGACATCTTTAAGGAGCGCCCGAGCATCGTGTCGCCCCCCGCCCCCGTGGCGCTTGCCATGCCCGCACGCGAGGCCGATATCGTGCTCGATGCGGTGGCGTTTTCCTATACCGACACGCCTGTTCTCAAAGGCGCGTCCTTTGTCGCCAAGGCGGGTCAGACCACGGCACTCGTCGGGGCATCGGGTGCAGGAAAATCCACGATTTTCCATCTGTTGGCCCGTTTGGCCGATCCGCAAAGCGGCACGATTACCATCGGCGGCACCCCGACAAACCAGTTGGATCTCGGGGAGCTGCGCGGGTTGTTTTCGGTCGTGTCACAGGATGCATTGCTGTTTGACGAAAGCATCCGTGACAACGTTCTAATGGGGTCGGACGCCAGTGACGCCGATCTGGACAGCGCCCTCAAGGCCGCGCATGTCGATGCGTTTCTCGGCCATCTTGAGGCGGGTGTGGACACCAACGCGGGGTCACGCGGGTCGGCCCTGTCGGGGGGGCAACGTCAACGGGTCGCGATTGCCCGTGCCGTGTTGCGCGACCGTCCGGTCCTGTTGCTTGACGAGGCGACATCGGCCCTTGACGCGCAGTCCGAGAAAATCGTGCAAGAGGCGCTTGAGCAGCTGTCCAAAACCCGCACCACGCTTGTCATTGCCCACCGTCTGTCGACCATTCGCAATGCCGACACCATCGTGGTGATGGACAAGGGTCAAGTGGTGGATCAGGGAACCCATGACGAATTGTTAGCCCGTGGTGGCCTTTACGCCGATCTCTACCGGTTGCAGTATTCCGACGGCAAAACCGTCACCGACGATAAGAGCGTGACAGTCGCACCGGATCTGCCCCCGCAAGATAGCGCAGAAGACGCCAAAGGTTCCGGCCTCCTTGGATCAGCCACCCGCGCTCTTGGTAGCGTGATGGGTCTGTTTGGACGGCGCAAGAGCTAAGCACGATCCGCGCCCGCCCGAGCCTGCGGGCGAGATCGACGTCCTCCATCAGGGGGATATCCGCATAGCCGCCGGTCTGGTCGTAAAGGGCGCGCGAGACGAGCAAGGCCTGATCGCCATAGGGCAGACCGAACAGGCGCGTGCGCAGGCGCGCCCACCCGCCCGTGAGCCGCGCCATCGCACCGCCCCCGCGAAACGACAGTGAGAACACCAGAGCGCGGTCGGGGTCGGCCAGATGCGCCAAGGCAACATCGCTCCACCCCTCGGGCAGCCACGTATCGGCGTGCAGGAACAACAGCCACGCGCCCTGTGCCGCCTCGGCCCCACGCGCCAGTTGCCCGCCACGCCCCGCGGCCCCCACAATCAACTCGGCCCCGATCGCATCGGCCAGACGGGCGATGTCGTCGGAGGATCCGCCATCGGACACGATCAACTCGCGCACCACGCCCGCATCGACCCCCTCCATCACCCGCGTGAGGGTTTCGGCCAGTTGCGGGGCGGCGTCGAGGGTCGGGATGATGACGGAAATCGGGGCGCGCATAGGGATCTCGTTGTTTGGCTCACCGGCAAAACCTAACGGGTTTCCCGCCGCGATTGAATCGCAAAAACGGTATCACGACGCCCTGAGGTCAGCCCCGCACAGGCGGTGCTTCAACTTGGCCCCGACCCGCCCTATATATAAGGGCAAAACAAAAGGACCGCACATGACCGAGCGCAGCATCATCGCCCTGACCGGCACAGAGACCCGCAAGTTTTTGCAAGGTCTGACAACCAATGACGTGAACGGCATTGATCACGGCGCAGTCTACACGGCCGTTTTGACGCCGCAGGGCAAATTCATGGTGGATTTCTTTCTGGTGGCCGAGGGCGATGCGGTGCTGTTGGATGTCGCCGCCTCCGAGGCCGACGCCCTGACCAAGCGCCTGAACATGTACAAACTGCGCTCCGACGTGACCCTGACGCTGACGGATCGCACGGTGTCACGCGGTGCGGGCGCCCCGCCCGAGGGAACGTTTGCCGATCCGCGTCACCCCGATCTGGGATGGCGGGCCTATGACGGACGCCCGGGCGAAGACGTCGATTGGGACGCGATCCGCGTGGCGCATGGCATCCCCGAGACCGGTATTGAACTGACCCCCGACACCTATATTCTGGAGGCGGGGTTCGAGCGGCTTCACGGTGTGGATTTCAAAAAGGGCTGCTATGTCGGTCAGGAAGTCACCGCACGGATGAAGCACAAAACCGAATTGCGCAAAGGATTGGCCACGGTCGCCATCGAGGGCACCGCCCCCGTCGGTACACCGATCCTGACCGGGAGCGGCAAAGAGGCGGGAACACTGTTCACCCAATCGAACGGGCGGGCCATCGCCTATCTGCGGTTTGATCGCGCCACCGGACCGCTCACCGCCGGATCCGCCACGATTACGGCATGAAAAAACCGCCCCGACAGTGCGGGGCGGCTGTTCAATCGACCAGAACCAGTCAAATAGTTGTGATCGGGCGCGTTATGCGCGCTCGGAATATTCCATCGTTTCGGTGTTCACGATGATCATTTCCTCCGGACCGACGAAGGGAGGCACCATGACTTTGACGCCATTGTCGAGGATCGCGGGCTTGAACGAGTTGGCGGCGGTCTGACCCTTTACCACCGGTTCCGTTTCAACGATCTGGCAGGTCACTTTTTGCGGCACGGAAACGTTGAGCGCCTCCTCCTCGTAGTACTCGATTTTGACGGTCATACCGTCTTGCAAGAACGGGCGACGATCGCCCAAAAGCTCGGCGGACAGTTCAACCTGTTCAAAGGTTTCGGAGTCCATAAAGGTCAGCATTCCATCGGTTTCGAACAGAAATTGTTGATCTTTTTGCTCCAAACGCACGCGCTCGACCTTATCGGCGGAGCGGAAACGTTCGTTGAGTTTGCGACCGTCGCGCAGGTTCTTTAGCTCGACCTGGGCAAAGGCACCGCCCTTTCCGGGTTTGACGTGATCGACCTTGACCGCCGACCAAAGGCCGCCGTCATGTTCAAGGACGTTTCCGGGGCGAATTTCGTTACCGTTAATTTTGGGCATTGGCAAAACCTAAGGCAAAAGGTTGAAGGACATTTGGCGCGATCTATATCTGGCCCATGGGCGCGGTGCAAGCCGCGCAATATGGGGCCGACGGGGCAGTACACATTCCGTAAACGCATAGGAGCTATGCATTTGCAGTGTATCCGAATCACTGCGGACCTGTCATAACGCCGCTCACGTCTGCACCACAAGACCAATAAAACAAGGACATCTCATGGCTGATTTTGTTGACGGCACTGCGTTTAATTACGAGCAAGGCCAACGCTCGCGGAAACTGTTCGCGGCTGTGGTTCTCGCTGCTCTCGATGACGCGATTGCCGATGACAAGAAATACGGCAATGGCCCCGAACAGATTGCCCGTTGGGCACGCTCTCGGGATGGCCGCGAAGTCCTCTCCTGTGCCGGGATCGACCCGAACGAACGTGTCGTCTCCGGCCTGATGGAATTTGTGTCCAAAGGCATTCGTACTTCCGTGGCTCTGTCACGCGAAGAAAGCGAGCGCCGCAACGCACAGCAAATGGAAGCTGCATAAGCCCCATTGGCAACACCGTGTAATGCGCTGCTGTTTCTTGATCATAAAAAACGCGCCTAGCTGCTCGCTGGCGCGTTTTTTTGTGTCCGCATTTTTGGTTCCCTGTCTCCCCGCCCTGCCGTAGCCTGATCGGCAAAGGAGGCTCCCATGGCTCGGAAAATCGACGCGAATCTGGTTCCCGCAAAGGTCGGCACGCTCTGTCCCCCGCCCCACCATCACCACACCAAGGCCCGCGAAAAACGCGCTCTTGGCGATGCGGCGGGCCTCACGCAATTCGGCGTCAATCTCACACGGCTCAAGCCCGGCACATGGTCGGCCCTGCCCCATTGGCACGAGAAAGAGGACGAGTTTGTCTATGTGTTGGAGGGCCATCCGACCTTGGTGCATGGCGACACCACCGAAGCCCTGTCACCGGGGGATAGCGTGGGGTTCAAAGCCGGCGTCGAGATCGGCCATTGCATTCAGAACAACAGCGGAACGGATGTGGTGTTGCTCGAAATCGGGACGCGCAATCCGGCGGAACGCGCCTTTTATCCCGGCCTTGATTTGATGGCGGATATGGCGGGCGACAATTTTTACTATCACCTCGACGGCACGCCCGTGGCCGACGTCAAACGGCGCGGCCCCGACGACGACGACGACGACGACGACGACGACGACGACGACGACGAACCTCTTTCCTCTTTCGGCCCCAACCCATATGCCTATCGCCAAAGGTGAGGGAGATATCCGCGTGGCAAAAGCGATCATGATTCAGGGGGCCGGTTCGAACGTGGGCAAATCCATGCTCGTTGCGGGCATCGCACGCGCCCTGACGCAGCGCGGCTACGCTGTGGCCCCGTTCAAGCCCCAGAACATGTCGAACAACGCCGCTGTGACCACGGACGGCGGCGAGATCGGCCGCGCACAGGCGCTTCAGGCCCGGGCCTGTGGTCGTGCGCCCCACACCGATATGAACCCCGTCTTGCTCAAACCCGAAACGGATGTCGGCGCACAGGTCGTGGTACAGGGCAAACGGGTCGCCACGATGAAGGCCCGCGATTACGGCAAAACCAAATCCACCCTGATGCCCGCCGTCCTGCAAAGCTTTCACCGTCTGGCCGACAGCGCCGACATTGTGGTGATCGAGGGCGCGGGCAGCCCCGCCGAGATCAACCTGCGCGCGGGTGACATTGCCAACATGGGCTTTGCCGAGGCTGCGGGCGTGCCTGTGGTGCTCGTGGGCGACATTGATCGGGGCGGCGTCATCGCACAGCTTGTCGGCACCCACACGGTTTTGCCCGAGGCCGACCGCGCACGGATCACGGCCTTTGCCGTCAACAAATTTCGCGGCGATGTCACCCTGTTCGACGCGGGCGCACGGGCCATTGCCGAGATGACGGGGTGGGCCGATCTGGGCACAATCCCGTGGTTCGACATGGCACACCGCTTGCCGGCCGAGGACGTGATGGACATTGCATCGCGCGGTTCGGGGCATGTGAAAATCGTCGTGCCGCGCCTGTCGCGGATCGCCAATTTTGACGACCTCGACCCGCTCGCCGCCGAACCCGATGTAACGGTGGAGATTGTCGAGGCGGGGCGCCCCCTGCCCGCCGATGCCGATCTTGTGGTGTTGCCGGGGACAAAATCCACCATCGGCGATCTGACCTATCTGCGCGCCCAAGGGTGGGACATCGACATTGCCGCCCATGTGCGTCGTGGCGGCCATGTGTTGGGGATTTGTGGCGGATATCAGATGCTTGGCCAATGGATCGACGATCCAGAGGGCATTGAGGGCCACGCGGGGCGCCACGCCGGACTGGGCCTGTTGGACGTCGAGACCGTGATGAGCACCGAAAAGCGCGTCACCCAAGTCACCGCACGCGATCTGGCCAGCGGGACACAGGTCAACGCCTATGAAATCCACATCGGTCGCACCACGGGGCCCGATTGCGACCGTGCATGGCTTGACCTTGGCCCTCACCACGACGGGGCGGCCCGCGCGGACGGCCGTGTCATGGGGTGCTATCTACACGGGTTGTTCGCCGCTGACGCATTTCGCGCCGCCTATTTGGCGCGGTTCGGGATCACGGGGGGGCTCGGGGATTTCGAGGGCGGTGTCGAGACCGCTCTGGATGCGCTTGCCGCCCATATCGAGCGCCACATGGACCTCGACGCCCTACTTACCCTGGCGCAAGAGATAGAGCGCTAGACGTTAATGAAGGTCGCGCATCGACAGCGCACGCTGCACTTCGCGGCGCACAAGACGGCGGATATTGCGCGTCATACGTTCGCCCAACTGGCCACGCAGCTCCTCGTTGAGGACGTCCGACACAATCGCACGCAGCATGTGTTCGTCCAGAAGATCCTCGTCCGCCATATGCGCGTCACGTGGTTCTGATGCCTCTGACAGGGGCTCTGTGACCGCCTCCGCCAACGGCGGCGTATCTGCCACCTCATCACATCCGTCTTCACCAACCAGATCGGCCAAAGAGACATCCAGACCGTCATCGGCCTCGGCCTCCGTTTCACGTTCGGGGCGATCGTCAAAGTGTCCGGCCACACACGCCGCATCCCCCTGATCGGGGTCTTGCGTATCGGGGTCTTGCGTATCGGGGTCGGTCGCATCCTCTACTGCGGCATCCTCACCGGATGGTTTTGCCCGCATGTTCAAAACAATATCGGCAAACCCGCGCGGCAATTGGCGCGGGATTTCGCCCTCAAGGTTTTCCGACCCATCGGGTTCCCAATCGCCCTCGACCGCGCCGACAGCGGATTCAAGCTCCGCGATGCGCTGTTCCAGACTCAGACGCGCGGCATGTTCCGCCGCAGCGCCATCGGGCGTGTCATCAAAATGGGCGGGCCATGCGGCGCGTGCATCCTCAAGGGAGCGGTGCTCTGCAGCCGCCGCCTCCTCCTCTCCTCCCGCGTCACCAACGGCGGCCTCTTCGGCCTCCGCGCTGGCGGCCTCGACCTCGGCCTCGACACTATGGCCCCCGGCCTCTCCGGCCTCCCCGCCACGGGGGACTGATACCGCGTCGATAGCGTCATCCTTCGACGTGACGGTCACGGAGGTCGGTTTGACAACGGCCAATTCCGGCCCGAGAATCAGCGGGGGAATTTCAACAACAGCCTCCGAGGGGGCCGGCTGCTTTTCCACCAGAAAATCAGTGGTCAAAAGAAACAGTTCGGGCGCACCGGTTGATTTGTTGGACGGGCCATTCGCAGCCGAAGGTGTCGCTGCGGCCATCCGTTCACGCGCAGCACGGCTGTCGACAACAAGTCGACGGATAGACGCCAGAACATCCTCGTCACCGCTCATATTCGTCATTGGATCAGACATACGATTCCCCGTGCGACTCTCTCAGGCCGTTGACCTGCGATGGTAACGGCCCCGCCAACAGGACACAACAATTTGCTGTTTAAGATCCTATGGACCCGATTGACGCGTTATTTTCGGCCAAGCGCCTCAAGAACACGGTCGAGCTTTGCGCCCTCGGGGCTGACATAGCGCGTTGGACCATCTTTGATCGCGTTGTAATAGGCGGCGGGATCATAGACCGGAACGTTGAGGTTCAGGTTTTGCACCGTCAACAGGCCCATCGACTGCAACACCTTGTAGGACTGGGTCTCGGCCGTGATTTGCGCCTGAATGGCCGACACCTGCGCGTCGAGCAAATCCTGCTCCGCATCGAGAACATCGAGGGCAGTGGAGGCCCCGAGATCGGCCTCTTCCTTGACCCCGTTGTAGGCCACGCGCTGTGCGCGCACAAAGGCCTGTGACGCGCTCAGCGACGAGGACAGGACCGACAGCATCGCCCAGTTGGAGCGCACGCCCTCTTCGATATCGCGGGTCGCGGTCAACAATTCGGCACGCGATTTATCACGCTGTGCAATGGCTTTACGGATTGCCGAGGAGACAGCACCACCGGAATAGATCGTCCCCTGTGCCGCGATCCCAAAGGATTTGTTCACGCCACTGGATGTATCGTTCGCCCCGATCCCCGCAGAGGCGGTGATTTCGGGGAACAGGTTCCGTTCGGCCCCGTCAACCGCAAGATCGGCAGCGGCGACCTGATGTTGGAGCGCCGTAATCGCGGGGTGGCCCCGTTGGGCCAGACGCACGGCGGCATCGGCGGAGGTCACGGGCAATTTCACCGAGGGCGGAGCCGAGAGGTTTTGAGGATAGTGCCCCATTTGGTTTTTGTAGGCCTCACGGGCCGCGGCCAGTGTCCCTTGTGCCGACGCCAGTTGGGCGCGCACGGAGGCCAGTTGCGCCTCGAACTGGGACACCTGTGTGCGGGTCACTTCGCCAACCTCGAACCGGTCACGGGTCGCGCGCAGGTTCTGTGTGGCCAGACGCACCGCGCTATTGCGCAGATTGACCAAGGCTTCTTGCTCGCGCACATCCATATAGGTGTCGACAGCGGCGGCGAGCACCTGTTGTTCGACATTCACGAGCGAGGCGCGGGTGGCCAGAACGGTTTCTTTGGAGATGTCGAGCGACACCTTGTTCTTGCCAAAGGTGTACAGCGTCATGGAGGCGTTGAACCCCAGTTGGGTCGCCCATGCCTTGTTCGTAAAGCTGTAATCGGTGCCTGCGCTATACCCGATCGATGGGCGCAGCGCCGCGAGGGCGGTTGCGACCCCCTCGTCCGTGGCCCGCAACGTGGCGCGGTTTTGCTCCAGAAGGCCGGAGTTTTTATACGCGGAAGCAAGGGCATCGCCCAGAGTTTCGGCAGAGGCCGACAGGGGCGCACCAACGCCGAACCCCACCGCCATAAGGACCGCAAAGGCACGTGATTTAAGTGTATTTTTATTCTTCATTGATCTGACCTCGTCTGACGCTCGCGCACCGGAACTGACCGGACCATCGCTCAAAGCGCGAATGCTTTTTTTGCCTCGAAACCGGGAAGCACCGGAGCGGTCGCATTGAACGAGGCGCGCCAGTTGATTTCACCGTCTATATTGTAGCCCAACTTCATAATGCCAAGAGCACCATCCAGAAAAATGCAGGCAATGCGTCCACCGGATTTCACCTGTGACAAAATCGCGTCAGGAAGCGTTTCCACACCGCCTTGCAAAATCACCACATCATAGGGTCCGTGTTGGGGCGCACCGTCCGCCAGGACTGCTGTTTCGACTACGACGTTATCGACGCCCGCTTCCATGAGGTTATTTGCCGCAGCCGCCGCCATGTCCGCGTCTTCCTCGACCGCGATCACAGCCTCGGCCATATGGGCAATAACCGCAGACGAATAGCCCAGACCCGCCCCCAGATCGAGCACAAGCTCATCGGACTGGATGTCGAGCTCGTCGAGCATCTTTGCCAAAACCCGTGGGTCGAGCACCACGCGACCATTCCCGAGATCCAGATGTTCCCCCACATAGGCCGCGTCCCGTTTGGCCGCCGGCACAAAGGCCTCGCGCGGCACGGTGAGCATCGATTGAATGATCGGGAACTTGGTCACATCGGAGGGCCGCACTTGCGTGTCGACCATTGTGGTGCGCAGTTGGGAGAAATTTGGCATGATCTGAACTCTTTTGTTCATACGGAGTTACGCCCCTTATAGCCACGCCCGTCCCCAAAGAGCAACATCAGAAAGACACCATTTGTCCGCTTGCGAACCCTGAACTCATCGTATAAACCGCGCTCACCACCACGTGAGGCGAGTTGGCGGAGTGGTGACGCAGCGGATTGCAAATCCGTCCACACCGGTTCGATTCCGGTACTCGCCTCCATTTACTTTCAAAGGCTTAACACGAAACGCGCTTTTGAGACCTTGAAAGTCTAAAAAAATGTCTAAACATTCTGTTTTTGTTCCGTTCTCTTTTGCTGCGCGTGTTGCGCCCTGATTTTCTGACGAACCTGTTTGGTGTAATGGTTCACCATCGCGGGGCTTTGGCCCGTTCCGTTGACGGTATACATATTTTGGAAGCTCACGTTTCACCATGGCGCATATCGATCCTTTCAAATTCGTCCGCTACGTCTTGCTTGAAAAACACAAGCTCGATCTTGCGTCCGTCAATTGTGACACGGCTTACCGCTTTGCCTGCATTCTCAAATGCGGTGAGCACCCCAATGGCCTTTTGTTCCATGCTTGTGGCTGCCATTTCATCACCGACTCAATCTAAATTTCTAACTGTAAGTTCGCGCACCCTTTGGGGTGAATGAGCGTGGCGCTTATGCAAACCGTTTCGATAATTGAGTCTAGGCAGCAAGAAGAATTACGATAAGAACTTCGGCCAGCTTTATGGGCCGCGGTGCCTAGCGTGTCACTAAAAGCATATGTCTGATTGTGGCTTTACCGCACCCGTGAGAAAAGCAAGCACCACACTGAAAAAAATAATTGACGGCCGAAAGCGGTAGCAGTGTCACTAATTGCATATATTGCCACGAAAGGTATATGCAAAACGCCCCTTCCCCTCCTCCGAGACTTGGAGGTCTCCGAAGGTAAGGGGCTCGGGTTGGCTCCTGTATTTGAAACGTCGAAATTTTGGCGTACGGCGCAAAAATGCATCGTGTGTCACAATGGGGCGAAAGAAAGGCTAGCGGCACGCTATGGCGACGTCTAAGCACCTCACAGGGCGCGGATACAGCTAGCTTTGCATAGCTGTCGCAACAGACGTTGCTATGATCGCACCGAACTGCGGAGCAACGGCATTTCCAATCATCTTGTAAATGTCCCCCATAGAGCCACAAAATTTGAAATCGTCTGGAAAACTTTGCAACCGCGCCGCCTCCCTTAAAGTTATTGAGCGTGCTTGGTTGGGGTCAGGATGAATGTGCCTTAAGCCATCCTTGTGCAGATGCGCCGGAATAAGATTGCTCGGCGCATCACGGTTAAGGACATGATACTTGTGAACAGCCGATTTTTTTCCAACCCGCTCTTCATACAGTTTTTTGAGCGCCTCAACGCTTTTGTATTTTGGGGCATCTGAAATTGCATCTTCAGCCAACAATTTGAACGTTTCAATGTCGCGAGCGTTATGAAAACGCGGGCGATGCAGTGGGTCAGTTCCGCAAGATTGGTGGGAAATTCTTGATTTAGGCCGCTCATCAGGGCTGAACGGCACTAGGGCAGGAAGATCGCCGATTGCCTGTCCAACGGTACCAAAACTTTTCTTGCTCTCTCGCATGAACCTGTGAAATCGTTCTACTTTTTCGACGTGCTTTGCTATATCGGTACGGACCCCAAAAATGATGACGCGTTTTCTATGTTGTGGCCCCCCAAAGTCCGCAAAATCATAAGATAGACGTTTGTCAATTTTGCCAATGTAATAACCGGCCTTCGAAAACTCATGCTCTATTTCCTCGGCAATAGGAACGCCATTTGGTTTAGCACTCAGCATACCCACGACATTTTCAAACACGAAAAAGCTTGGCGCGAGCACGCTAAGCACATGACAATAGGCTTCAAACAAATAGTTTCTATAGTCGTTGCGCATGCCATTTGGGTCGCGAACTCGCCCTGCCATAGAATACGCTTGGCAGGGTGGTCCACCAATAATGCCGTCAATTCCGCCATGCTGACGTACAACTGACGTTAGGCTAGAAGCGCCATCGTCCAAATATGCCTCATAGTTTCGAATATCTACCTGAAAAACGCTTGGGTCTATTCCATTCACTGGCTCTACAAAGTTGGCAAGTAACGTATCACAGCATGACTTTTCCCACTCAACAAAGGCAACGGACTTCATGCCTTTAGCTTTGAAGCCAAGCGCAAGCCCACCACATCCGGCGAAAAGGTCGACGACTTTCATTCGCGGATTGCCTTGTCTATTTGCAACGCAATTGCTTGAGCTAAAAAGACTGGGACCGCGTTACCGACCTGACGGTTCTGCTCAGTCTTCGAACCGTAAAAAACGAAGTCATCAGGAAATGACTGAAGGCGAGCATTCTCACGTATGGTGGGAACGCGGTCATACTTGTAGTGAAAATGATTTCGGTGCCCTGTATCAATAGTCCTTGATGGTCGCTTGCTATGATACCGCGTCCAGGCCTCATTGAATTTTCGACTTTCACCAACACCGGGCGGAAGATCTTTGTGGTTCCCGCCCTCGGGAACCTGCCGAATTGTCTCGATAACAAACGGCTTATGAGCTGTTGGTCTGTGGTTAACGGCCATAGAGGAGTTTTCTCGCATCAAGGCTTGGTACTCGCCAGACGTGCCAAACAAATAGTTCGCTGCATCTTGGTTGATACCCTCCATTGATGGCAGGTCTCCAATTGCGTCTTCGCAACTTATAAATGACCCGTCCATGTGAGTGGGTTCTGGCCACTTAAAGCGGAATTCAGGTTTTGTTGCGACGAAAAACAGTCTCAGGCGATGCTGTGGAACACCAAAATTTGCAGAATCTAAAATCTTTGTCTGAACGTCATACCCCAGATCCTCGAACTTGCGTTCAATTTCTCTTTTAGCCTGCCCGCCATAGAGGGTCGCCATCCCTCTGACATTCTCAATAAGCACAGCCTTGGGTTGGAAGGCTTCAACGCCATGAAAAACGGAATTGTAAAGTGAGTTACGCGCATCATCAAAGCGCCTCGTCCCAGTCAACGAGAACCCTTGGCAAGGCGGGCCGCCAACCAAAACATCCAGATGGCGACCGTCAAGAGTGCTCTCAATCTTCTCAACCCACGCATCAGAATTCAGGTCCCAATTCGCAGAGAATCCGACATTTTTTCGGTACGTTTCCAAAGCCGGTTCATTGTGGTCAATGCCCGCAACAGCCTTAAATCCCGCCCTTGCAAACCCCAAAGACAAGCCTCCGCAGCCACAAAATAAATCAATAAAATTTAGACCGTTGGGCCCGCGGCTCTTATAAGCTTGCATTGTATTTTACGGTTGCCCCAGTGTTGGTTTTAAGACTTATTGGATCACGAGCGTTTAGTGAAGTTTTGGTCTGGAGGCAAGTTTTCATGTTTGGTTTTGCAAAGGTACTGGGGTCGCAAGAAAGCGGCTATTCAGGTGATAGACCGAACCAACGGGGCAAATATATCCTAGTTCCACTGGATGCACTTAACGCCTTTCCACCACTAACAAGCGCAGTGCTCAATGATCAAACCGCAATACGAATCCGTACAGACAACGGAGCCGATTTTGCCCTCAACATGGTTTATCATAACGCAAAGTTTTTTCCCGAGACCCACCAACGCGCTCACAACGAAATCCGCATTTATCGCAACAATACCTTTGAAGACAGCCTAGGCGCGGATAGAGGCGTGCTCATCGTATTCCTACCCAAAGCTATGGGCGATTATATAGTATTCTCATACCGTGAGGGCGAAGCGGGATATGATTTTTGGAAACGGTATTCAGGCATTTCTTTTCCAGTATCCGAAGTTGCCAAGGATCCGATGACCCAACACCGGTTCAACGAGGTTATAGATGAGTCGCAGAACCCATTGATCTCCAATCCCAAAGAGATTTCAGAACGCTTGAGAAAAATGGAGGCAAAGCGTACCAAGCTATTAGCACTGACACGTGTACAGCAAACCCCGCACCCCACGGATCCGGCATGGCCGTTACAGAGTATTATTTCCACACAGCAAGCGTTTAGCGAATACGTTAGAGAAATGTATGGTGGAAAATGCGCTCTTAGGGGGGAAGCTCTTATTGAAAATAGTTCTGTTGGTTTAGATGCGGCCCACATTAAAGCTCACAGCCACCAAGGCCCACTTTTACCCACAAATGGCATCTTAATGTCTGCCGACTTACACAGGCTATTCGATAAGGGGCACTTTACCCTCAGTAACGAGCGCAAGGTTGAGGTACACTCGACCACTCCGAGCGCGAGTGCGTTGTGGGCATTTCACGGCAAGCAAATAGAACCTGAAAGCGGGTATGAGTTATTCTCCCCCTTTCTGCCCTATATCGAGCATCATAGAGCAAACGTTTTTAACCTATGCACGGTCTAGAATGGCAAAGAAAATGCATGCTTCAAGGGGAGCATCTTCGCTAAGCCTTTAGCCCCCCCAATAAGCATAACCTTGATCTCAAACTGTCTAAACTTTCACCCTATGTTCCGCGCATTTTCGACACATCTCTAAACACAAAATACAGCTAATTCAGACACATACCTAGTCTTGCAAATCCGTCCACACCGGTTCGATTCCGGTACTCGCCTCCATTTAAAAACAATCACTTACATCACACCTTGCCGTGTTTGAGGCCCCGCGTTTACAGGGGCGTTTACAGTTTTGTGTCTTGAGACAGTGATTTTGCTCGATTGAGCTTGCACAGAACCGCATCGCTTTCGGGCGGGCTAAAGCTCCGGAATCTGCCTCTGCAGAAACCGCCTGCTTCAGAAAATCCCTAAACGCCATCGCTTGAAACTTTTGGAGCGTTTGGGAGAAGCCAACTTTTTCCAGAAATTGGGTTTGGTTGCCTTGGAACCAAAAGTTGGTTTCCCGAATTTTAGCGGGATCAAAACACTCTTGCGCCACCGTAACGAGGTGATCAAGCAACGTGATGTAGTCAACGATGTAATGCCTGTGTTCACTCAAGGCCTGACTGGTTTCGAACCAGCGCCGCAACCCCGCGGCCAAGTCTTTGTACAGAACTGTTTCCCAGCCCCTTGGCATTTCGAAACCCGGCGGCACCAACGTAAGTAGATACCTCTTGTCCACATCTGGGAATTTCGTGCTGTAGCGTTGGAGTTGTGCAAAATCAGGGTAGCTCTTCACCTTATTCTCAACAATGAGAACAGGTGTTTCACCATCGCGAACAACAAGATCTAGATTCTGCTCTTCACGCGCGATTTTGCAATCGTCGACCGACAGATCAAACACATGCGCCAGAGCGCGAGGATATGCTTCGAAAAGCCACGACAAGAAATCCGAGTGAAACAGCTCTCGTGACCCCAGCGACATTCGCTGCATCGGGGATGCCTCCAGCCAAGCAATCGAATCTCTTAATGCGCCCAAAACAAACCTTCTTCACTATGCCTTATTACTTTAATCAAGCCACTCATCTCGGTGTCAATGGTTGGAGCTATGCCTGTAGCCCCGCAGCACGAACCTGCTCGGGCGTCACTAGCTTTGACGCGATCAAGTCTTCGATCTTCCGGTTGTAATGTGGCGGCACAGGGGATGGCACTCGTGGATCCATGCGGCGAGGCTCGCACGACCCCTTGGCCTCAGCCTCTCGCGGCTTCTCGCGGCCCGCCTGTATTTGGGCAAGACCCTTCTCCCGCCTGAAAGATCCATCGGGCGCATCTTGAACCAGTTGTCCGAGAAACAGACCTTGCTGCGGGTGTAGCCTTCGCTTTCCTTCGCATAGGCTTTGATCGCTTGTTTCAGGTCATCGGGCTCCACCCCGGCCTTCACCGTCGCGGCGATCAGGCGCAGACTGGTTCGCCGGTCTAGGATCCTGTCTTCGGGATAGGCTGCCAAGACCTTCCCAGATTCAAGGTCTTCAACTCTCTCAGCCCGATCTCGATCAAGATTCTTTCTCGCAGAAAGTCGATGATGGTGCGCTTGACCGCGCGCTCGCTAAGCTTTGTGTGGCGTTGGATCCTCCCCTTGGGGCGATACTAGATATTCGGATAGAGGCTGCACCCACCATCGATCGTCAATACAGAACCGGTCATGTAGCTGCTCATATCCGAAACCAGAAACGCAAAGGCGTTCGCCACACTTTCGGGCGACTGCAATCGACCAAGCGGAATGGCGCAATCGGTGCGAGCGCGATAAGCAGCATCCTCGGTATACATCTTCAATGCCATGCCCGCACCGACAATGCCCGGCGCCACAGCATTGGCACGTATGCCGCGAGACGCAAGTTCCCGTGCAAACCCGCGCATCATCGCTTTCATACCGGATTTCGAGGTGTTGTAGGGCGTCAATTCGGGCCATGGCACGTCTTGGACCCACGACGAGGTAAAGATCAAATTGCCCTGCGCCCCTTCGGCAAGCCAGAGCTTGGTGGCGGCTTGGGCGACGACAAAGGTCCCACGCAAGTTCACCCGCATCAGCTCGTCGAAATCCTCGAGCGTATAACTCTCGACACCCGCGACATGCACAATGCCTGTATGGCAACACACGGTGTCCGGCGCACCCAACTTTTCGGTAATCGCCGAGAATGCCGCCGCGACCTGCACCTCGTCGGCGGAGTCGCATTTGAAATACGAAACCTGCCCTTCGGGCGCGTCGAAGCAGTTTACGGCAGCGTCCGGTTCAATGATGTCGAGGGCCGCAACCCGCGCCCCAAGACCGCATAATTTATTGACGACCGCCACACCCAAAGCGCCGCACGCGCCTGTTATAACGACTATTTTACCATTCAAATCCAATGGGTTCATGACAAAGATTCCTTGTATGTTCATTTGTACCACGACGCAGGTGGGCAAAATTCCGATCTATCCGGGCCGTCCCGCGAAAGGGACCGCGCCAGACCATCGCAGGAAAACGCGGACGGGTCTGGCGGTTGGTAGGGCGCCGAAGCCCCCTACCCCTCACATTGCGAAATTAGTCCCAATAGCCAGGCAGATCCGGGTTGTTGAGATCTTTCGCCTGCATGTCGTAACCATCACTTTGACGACGTTCCTTGTACTTATCCGAGTAGAAATAGTCGGCGTTCTCTTGTGTCACCACCGAGCTGCCCGTGTTCATCAGAGGAATGTCAAAGGCAGGGCGATCGTTTGTGTAGTCCCACATTGGGTCGAGCAACCCATGACGATCGAGATAGAGTGCCAAGAGGCCCATATAGCCGAAGGTGTAGGGGTCGGGCATGATCGCCGCTTCCAACTTGCCTTCCTTGATGTAGTCAAGAACGTTCGGGTTGGTGTCGAATGTCAGGACTTTCACCTCCGAGGAGGCCTCTTGCAACGCAGTCACAGCGCCCATTGCTGCGGTTGGGTTCACGGTGAAAATAAAGTCCAGATCAGGGTGTGCCTGGATCAAAGAGGACGCATCTTGCGCGCCTTTGATTTCATCGTGACCCGGGTTGGTGCGGGCAACGATTTTGATGTCCGGCCAATAGGTTTCCATATTCTTGGTGAAGGCCGCGGAGCGGTTGTCCAGATTGACCTGACCCACAGTTTCCATGACGGCGATTTCACCTTTGCCGCCAAGTGCTTCCCCGATGTAATCGGCCGCCTTGCGGGTCATGAGATCTTCGTTGTGGTTGATCCACATCGCGACTTGCGCACCAGGAATTGGGTTCTCGCCAATCACCAACGGGATATCCAGTTCATTGGCGCGTTCGGCGGAGGCCGAAAGCGGATCACCATCGCTGGGGTTGATCATGATACCCGCCGGATTGAAGGCCATGATTTGCTCGAAAACGCGGATTTGTTCGGAAATATCGGCCGTTGTTGCGCCCATATACTTCGTGTTCACCCCGAGTTGGCGACCCGCATCCATGAAACCTTCATAATAGCTGGTCCAGAAATCGTAGCCGCTCAAGAATGTCAAAAGATAGTAGGTTTCCTCCTCGGAGCCGACAAATGCGGGACGTGAATTGGACGAGAACCCCTCGCCATCGGCGGCATGTGCCAAGCCTCCACCGAACCCAAATACTGTGATTGCGGCCGCAGCAACGGCCCCCATAAGCGTATGTTTCAACTTTTTATCCTCCATATAAGTTGATCGTCAGTTCGTTCGTTTCGCCAAAATAGTTCACGTGAACACATTTGGACGGATTGAGCCGGGACCGGCCCGGATTAAACTCTTGGTCAGTGCACGGGGATTTCGCCGTGCTCAAAAACACCAGATGCCTGGTGGTGTAGATATTGCTCGTTGATTTGGTCGCCTGTCGCCTCGGCGGCGATCCGACCCTCGTGCATAACGATCACGCGGTCGCACAGGCCAACCACCTCCATCAGGTCCGAAGAAATGACGATAACACCTACGCCGCTGTCGGTAAGATGACGCATCATTTGATAGATTTCGATCTTTGCGCCGATGTCGATGCCCTTGGTCGGCTCATCGAAAATGATGATCTTCGGTGTGATCGAGAGCCCCTTTGCAATCAGCACTTTTTGCTGATTGCCGCCGCTGAGATTGATACAGAGCTGCCGCACGTCAGAGGACTTGATATTGAGACTATCGCGATACTCCGAAGCAAGCCGCGCCTCTTTTGACGCGCTTAGAAACAACCCCTTAACAATGTTATCAAGATCAAGCGCCGAGATGTTTTGCTGAATACTCTTATCAAGGAACAGCCCCTCGTTTTTGCGATCTTCGGTGAGATAGACAATCCCGCTTTTCAAGGCATCCGAGTAGCGCGTGATATTCACCGTCTGCCCATCGATCGAGACTTTTCCAGCGTTTTTTCCGTCCAGTCCGCACAGGCTTTTGAACAACTCGCTACGTCCACAGCCGATAAGGCCGGAGAACCCGAGGATCTCCCCGCGTTTCAGTTCGAAGTTGATCTCGTGAAAATTCGTGGCGTGATCAAAATCATGTGCGGCAAAAACCGGCGCACCAATTGCGCTCGACTTCTTCGGGAAAAAATCAACCACCTCACGGCCGATCATCTTGTTGATGATGGTCATTTTGTCGACCTCGGCGACGTTCAGCGTGTCGATGTATTTCCCGTCGCGCAGAATGGTGACCCGATCGCAAATTGCAAAAATCTCTTCCATCCGGTGGCTGATATAAAGAATGCCAACACCGCGTTTTTTCAACGCCGCTATGATGTCAAACAGATCGTCGGTTTCGCTTTCGGTCAGGGATGATGTCGGCTCGTCAAAGATGATAACCTTCGCATTGATCGAAGTCGCTTTTACAATCTCGACGATCTGCTGTTGAGAGATCGACAGGTTGCTCATCTTGGTGCGCGGATCAAGGTCGAGATGGAACTTGGCCATCTCTTCACGGGCGCGCCGGTTCAATTCAGCGAAGTCGATAAAATCGAGCGTGCCCTGCGCAATCTCACTCATGAAGATGTTTTCGGCGATGGAGACGTCCGGACAATTGACCAACTCTTGGTGCACAAGGCTGATGCCCATATTGATTGCCTCGAGCACATTGGAGAAATTAACCGACTGGCCTTCAATCCGAAGATCGCCATGCTCCAATGAATACACACCCGAAACGATCTTCATCAGCGTCGATTTCCCCGCACCGTTTTCACCGACCAGACTGTGCACCTCTCCGGCGCGCAGCTCCAGATGCACATCTTCAAGCGCTTTCACACCAGGGAAATACTTCGAGACATTCTTTGCTTCGACAATAACGTCACTCATAGCTCTCTCCTATCAACCCGCGATCCCAGCTAGCTCTTGCGCCCATTGCCCCGAAGGACAAAGGCATCGAGAAGCACAGCGAGGAGCAAGATCACGTTACTGATGAGTGACTGCCAGTAGACTGACACGCCCAACAAGACGATCGCGCTGCTCACGAAGCCAAGGAAAACCAACGCCAGAGATGTCCCGATGATCGAGCCCTGTCCGCCATTGAGGGTCGCACCACCAATCACGGCCGCGGCGATCAATTGCACTTCCATACCGAGGCCGAAGTTTGGCGAAGCGGAGCTGAAACGCGCCACGGACAGGACACCCGCGATGCCGCACAGCAGGCCGATAAAGGCGTAAATGCCGAATTTTATCTTATTGACATTAATGCCTGAAAAATGTGCCGCGTTTTCGTTACTGCCGATGTAGACGGCCTTGCGCAGCACCTTTGATTTCTTGAGATAGATATGTGTTATGATGGTCAGGATCACAAAAATGATGATCAGGTAAGAAACGCCCATGACCTTGCCACTGCCAATCTCGCGCAACCAGGCCGGCATTTCACGCATGGAAATCGGCGTCCCCTTTGTTGCGACCAAAGTCACCCCGCGGCTGATCCCCATAATGGCCAGCGTTGCGATAAAGGCCCCGAGACGGAAACGCGTGATCAGTAGGCCGTTGATACAACCAAACAGCAGTGCCACACCGACACCGGCCACCAACGCAAACCAAATGTTGGTCGCGAGGAACACCTTGCCAAGCACTGCGGCGCTGATGGCGACAAGACCACCAACCGAGAGATCAAGTCCGCCGATGACAAGAGCCAATGTCACGCCAATCCCGACGATACCCGCGATGGAGACACTCAACAGGGTTGTTTGAATATTATTCATGGTCGCAAACATCGGGGTCACGTTGGACAGGACGAGAAACATCGCCGCGATCAACAAGACGAGTGTCGCCTCGCGGTATTGTAGCACGCGCTTCACGAGCGCACCTGCGGGCAACTTGGCCCCACCAATTTCTTCAACTGCTATCTCGTTGTTGCTCATCGAGCCGACTCCCTAATCTGTTCTGACGGCGCAATCTACCGCCCGTCAGTCCCGTCTGTGATGCACAGGATTTCTCCGCAGCACCTTTCCCCCATGATCAGCGGCCCGACTTACAGACCGCCGATTGCGCGTCATTTTTGTCGCAAGGAAAACCCGAAGGCCGCGCCTGATGCGGTCGAAAGGATCGTCGCCGCAAACGTCACAACTTCCCCTCGGCAAAACGGCACATTTCCTGCCGCTGCCCTCCAGATTCGTCTCCCTGCGTCGCAAAATCCGGCGCAATGTTCACGTGAACAATAGGAGTGCGAATTTGACCTGTCAAGCGCCCCCGCCACACAGAAACCATGGGCAACCATCGAAACATTGCGCCATAAAAAAAGGCTATATATATGTTATATATTGCTTAATTTGACATGAGAGACATTCTGAAGCCCGTTTCGCGCCACGCAACGAGACCCAAGCCCTGACAAATATGAGGGTGCTTGGGCGCGGGCGGCCCTCATTTTTCGTTTTGCGAGGTGCGCCCCACAGGTTCGGCGAATCATATGCTCTGCACCCCACATCCGGACCGGATACCTGCGTCACGGATGCGCCGCGTTGAACCACGCATAAATCGGACTAAACTCCCGACATTCTTTGTCAAACTCGACGCAATAGGCTAGTGACTGAAGCGCGGAAACGAAAGGAAGCACCTGTGGCCAGAAGTGTAACAATCAAGACCATCGCCCAGGACCTCGGGATCTCCCACATGACGGTTTCACGCGCCCTCTCGAACAGCCCGAATGTGCGTTCAGAGACACGTGAACTCATCCAAAAGCGTGCGGCCGAACTCGGTTACGTGCGCAATGCTGCCGCGAGTGCGATGCGCGGAGATACGACACGTATTGTCGGGTTGCTCATCCCCAATCTGGTCAATGAATTTTACGCACGGTTCGCCAATGCGCTCGCCATTTTGTGCGAGGATAACGACCTTCACCTGATTACGCATTTGACAAATGACGACGCGGGTCGCGAACGTTTGGCGTTGATGAAATTGCGCGAATTGCAAACCAGCGCAGTGATCATGGTCCCTGCGCCATCAGTTGAAACGCATAGCGCGCACCTGTTTCATGGCATAAAAACGGTACAGTTCATCCGGACACAGAAACTGCCGTTTGATGCAGACAGTATCGTGATCGAAGACGCCCAATCGATCAAGGACGCGGTGCACCATCTGGCCGCGAAGGGGCATCAGAAAATTTGCTACCTCGGCGGCCATGCACTTTTGTCATCCGGACGTGAACGCAAGGCCGCGTTCATTGCAGCCATGGAAACAAACGGCCTGCCGGTTCGTGATGCGCTCGTTCAAACCGCAGTCCCATCCTTTAATATGGGGGCAGAAAGGGCGTCATCTATTTTGTCGGGAGACATCGATGCCAGCGCGATCATCTGCGGCGGGTTCGAAATCTCGAACGGCGCCCTTGATGCCTGCTTGAAAGCGGATGCGCGCATCCCTGATGATCTGGCATTTATTGGCTACGGCGACCCCGGTTTTTATCGCTGGATCCAAGGCGGTATTACGACCATCTCGCTTCCGATCGAAACACTGGCCGCGCAAGCTCTGGAGCTTCTAACCCCCAAGAATGCACACCTGTCAACACAGCAACACGCATTTGCAACCGAGCTGATTTTGCGCAATTCGACCTGACCCTTCTGCGCCTAACCGTCAAAGTTGACCACGCGGATGTTATTGGTACTTCCGGATTTTCCATAGGGAACGCCCGACAGGACCACCACGCAATCATCGGCGTCCGGAGACAGCAAACGCGTGATTTCGTGCATCGCCGTGTGAACCATCGACGTATAGTCCTCAACCTTGCTTTCGAGGACGGACCTCGCCCCCCAAACCAAGGCCATTTTTCGGGACACATGCGGCTCTCGTGTTAAAATCACCAGCGGTAACAGCGGGCGTCGCGCCGCGAGGCGAATGGCCGTAGAGCCGCTCGAGGAATAGGCAACGATGGCTCGGGCCTTCAAAGCAACAGCAAGTGCCGCACCCGTATCCGCAATCGAATCCGCCGCCGTTCGGGCCGCGTCCCGCGTGGCCGACATTGCTTTGAGATAAAGCGGGTGTTGCTCGGTCATGCGCACAATGCGATCCATGACCGCCACCGCCTCCTCCGGGTAGTCGCCACTTGCGCTTTCAGCCGACAACATGACCGCATCGGCACCGTCATAGACGGCTGTCGCCACATCTGACGCCTCGGCACGTGTCGGTGTGGGGGATGCCGTCATCGATTCCAACATTTGCGTGGCAACAATAACAGGACGGCATACGCGACGGCACAGGGCGATGATTTCCTTTTGATAACCCGGCACTTGTTCCGGCGGAATTTCAACACCGAGATCGCCACGGGCAATCATGATCCCCGCCGATTTCTCGACAATTGCCTCGATATCATCGAGCGCCGAGGGTTTCTCGATCTTCGCGATCAAACCCGCGCGGCCGTTCAACACCGCGAGAATCTCATCCAGATCCGTCGCCCTTTGCACGAAAGACAGAGCCACCCAGTCGACACCATGGGCAAGCCCAAAGGCAAGATCTGCACGGTCCTTTTGCGTCAAGACGGGCAGGTCGAGCACACAGTCCGGTAGGTTGACCCCCTTGCGGTCGCGCAAAACCTCCCCCGCAAGCACCTCGGCTTGCAGGCCATTTTCATGGCGGTTAATCACGCGGAGTCTGACACGCCCGTCATCGATCAAAATGCGATCACCGGGCCTGATATTTCGGAACACCTCGGCATGGGGGAGCGGGATCAACGCACGATCGTCACTCCTGTCTGCCAAGATGAAACCGAGGACATCCCCCTTGCGAACGACCCTCTTGCCTCCAGCAAGTTGACCTAGCCGGATTTTCGGCCCCTGTAAGTCTTGCAAGATACCAACCGGATATCCGGCCTCACGCTCCAGGGCTCGAATATGCGCAATGGTTTTCGCATGTGTGGCATGATCACCGTGACTGAAATTCAACCGGAATGTATCTACCCCGTTCTCCAGAAGCGTCTTGAGCATTGCCGGCGCGCCACTTGCGGGGCCAACCGTTGCAATAATTTTGGTGCGCCGATCACGTATCATGGGAGGCCTTTCACACAAATCCACCGCAATCCGGCGGAACATTTGCGGATGTATCGTTCAGGAATTCATGTTGGAGCGGCGCTTAGCGCCCCTTGCCCCACCACGTATTGGCCAACGGCTTGCCTCCAACAAATGCGCCGACGCTCGGGTCACTCTCGATGCGCAAACACTCATTCCATTTTGCCATCCGCTCGGAGCGCGTAAAGGAGCCCACCTTCAATTGTTCACCGTTCAACCCGATGGAGAGGTGAGAAATTGTCGTGTCTTCTGTCTCGCCCGAGCGCGCCGAAATCACCGGGCTGTAGCCCTCCGTTTTTGCGGCAAAAAACGTTTCAATCGTCTCGCTCACAGTGCCCGCTTGGTTCAATTTGACCAACACGGCATTGCAGGCCTTGTCGATCGCGGCCTGACGCAAAAGGTCGGCATTGGTCACCAAATAATCGTCACCAATGATTTGAACGCTGTCACCATAAGCCGCCGTAAATGCGACGATCCCCTCTTTGTCATCCTCACCGAGAGGATCCTCGATGGATGCAATCGGGTAGTCATCCATCCAACGACCAAGCAGTTCGATGAAGCCGTCAGAGTCCATGTCCTTACCATCGAGTGCCAAACGGTAGCGGCCATCTTTGCCAAATTCGGATGCAGCGATATCGAGCGAAATGACCACACGCTCACCGGGCACTTCGCCCGCACGATCGATGGCGCGCATGAGGGTTTCCAACGCTTCCTCGTTACTATCGAAAACCGGCCACCAGCCCCCTTCGTCCGCAACCCCAAGGCCGCCGCCCCCAACCTTTTCACTCATCAACTCACCTGCGGCGAAGTACACCTTTGAGGTCACTTCCATCACTTCATCGAAGCTTTCCGCACCGGGAACCATGATCATGAAGTCCTGAATATCAACACGCTGTGCGGCATGAGCGCCACCGCCAAAAATCTGGATTTCCGGCAGTGGGATCGTGGCGTTACGGCCGTAAGCTTGGCTAATCCACGCCCAAAGCGGCAGACCCGCCTCCGCAGCCGCGGCGTGCAGACAAGCCAGAGATGTCGCGACAGTTGCATTGCCTCCAAGGCTGGATTTGAATTGCGTGCCGTCAAGATCGATCATGGCCTTATCGATCGCGGCCAGATCAAAGCAGTCCATGCCACGAATGACCGGCGCTATTTTTGAAGTGACATTCTCGACAGCCTGGCCAACATTTTTGCCCAACAGGAAGCCCCCTCCGTCGCGCAGGTCAATCGCCTCGCGCGCCCCGCGGGAGGCACCGGCGGGAGCAATTGACCGCCCCATTGCACCACTTTGAAGGTAAACGTCGACTTCAACCGTTGGGTTGCCACGGGAGTCCCAAACGCGTCTGGAAATCACTTCTTTAATTGCTGAACCACTCATGATGTTATTGCTTTCGTTAGGCGAGAAAATAGGCCATCCAGTGTATCTTCCGGATGGGCGATGATGTGTAAGGAGAAGGCACGCACTCGTGCGCGCTGTGCCTCGTCGAGATATTCAACGGGAGACTTGCCGTCGACACGCGCCAACATCAGCATCGGCAAAAGGTGCGCGATGCGACGGCTCAAGGCGGCGACATCTTCCCAGTCCACAGCCTTCAAATAGGTCGACACAAAATCCGACACTTCGGAGAGATAGGGCCGCGCATGTTCTGGCGTGTGAACCCCCTTGAGCAAGAGATGGTTGAGGCAGAATGCAACGTCGAACGAGGCGCAGCCCATCGTCGCACATTCGGCATCCAACAGCACCGGCGCTCCGTCGCGGAACAGAATATTTTTGGGGCTGACGTCGCCGTGGACCAAAACGGTTTGCGCAGCGAACAAATCATCCGCCATCTCGTTGAGCGTATCGGCAACACCCGTGTGTATGCCGCCGACAAAGCGGAGATACGGCTCCAATCTCAGGGCGGAAAAGTCGGCAGCGTTGTCGAACGCGCGACGATCGAACCCTGCGCGCGCAGAGCGCTGATGCACGCCCGCCAAGAGGCGCGCAACCGTACCCGCCTCCCCCTCGACGGGACCGCGATCCATAAGTGCGTCTTTCCAGACGAACACATCATCACCGGACACAAACTCCATGACAAAACCGTTCTCGACCGTGGATCGCCCAAAGAGTTTGGGGAAATAGCCAAGCGCCATTTCAGAGGCAACTTCGAGCCAGGCATACTCCGCCGCATTGCGATGAACGGGCGCATGCCATTCTTCTTTCACGCGCAATTTCTCAAGCGCGAATTTGACACAATAGTCACCATTTTCGGTTTCGATTTTTGCGATGTCGGAAGCAACGCCGCCGGTCAAAGGCACCACGGATATGATTTCGTCGCGACGCGCGAGCCCAAGCTCCTCCAACAGAGATGCGCATCGATTTTCAAAGTCTTCCCCTACCATGCCGGCCCCGCCTTTCCAAAGTTACACACGTCAATGTTAGCTTTACAGTCAATGTTAGCTTTACAGTCAATGTTAGCTTTACAGTCAATGTTCACGTGAACATATACGTGCGAAACCGGAACTGTCAACCGCAGAAATTAGCGATTTGACGGCTATCGACGCCCACCCGCCCACAGCGAAGGAATCGTTCACACAGACGTTGATAGAGCCCGGACGGCTTGCGACTTGGGGCTGATTGGGGAATAAATGCAAGCAGACAGAGATGTTCACATCTCAAAACCAACCGACCAAAGACACGAGCCATTACCGAATTTCCATGTTCCGCTTTCAATTTGACGTTCTGCGCCACGCACCCACCCCCGTTTCGTTGATCCGCTCCGCACTCAAAGCCCTTGCACTTGCGGGGCCGCTTTGTTTTAGCGCCTCAGGCACACAGGCGGATCCCATGCCGCCCCTGTCCGAACTGGCCGGACACACGCTTGTCGGGGCGACAGTAGAGAGTTATGCGGTCTGGTCCGTCTATCTGTCCCCGAATGGCCCCGCACAATTCACCTATGCCAATGGCGAACGCGGGGAGGCGGCGTGGCGTGTCGCGGGTCGTAACATCCTTTGTTTCGACTTCGAGGGCAGTGGCAAAGAGGTCTGCAAACGTGGCAGCACCTATGGAACCGGCAGCGGGTGGTCCACGGTCGATCCGCAACCTGACGGAAGTTGGCGCCCCTTTCAGGAGGATCCGCACGGATCGTCCCGCATCTTTGCCGCATGGCCGGGGTATGTGCGCCACAACCCGGCCTCGTTCACAGGGGATCTCACCGGTTCACTGCCCGGAACGGTCTATATCGACGATCCTGGCTCGGGTATTTGGGCCGCGGAGTTCAGGCCCGATGGTCGAGGCACCCTGTTGACCGGGCGCGCCACACACGAGGTTGAGAGCACATCCTACGGTGCGCGCCGCCTTTGCCTCCAAGAGGAATGCGTCACCGTGCAGGTCAAGGACGGACGCCTTGCCCTTTATAAAGACGACAGTGACCGGTTGGAGGGCTACCTGATCTACCTCGCCATGGGCCGGTTCACGGCCCCGCCTGCGCCGGCGCCCGTGACGGATACGCAGGACACACAGATGGTCGCAGCGGTTGAAACCTCACCCGAAGAGGTTGCACAGGACAGACCCGCCGACGCCTCGGCCGGTGAAGACTGCGACGGGGTCTTCTATGCCGGAGGCGACTGTAACATTGTGACGAATGAGGCATTGTCAAAGGATATCACCCGTGCCGTGGAATCCGCGACAACGCCGCCAGACGAAACGGGCGAAACCCCGCCCGCGATGGCGGCTCCAGAGATCATTTACCCGTGGTTCGGGCGCTCTGCCGATCTGATGATCCAAAGGGTCGGCACGCGCGACAAACGCGGGCAAACCCGTGTCGACTTCAAAGACGGATCACCGCGGATCGGCGGGCGTGTTCTTGTCCCCTCGTTCACCCCTGACAATGCACGCATCGTGGCCGCAAGCGAAGCCTTGGCCCTGATCCGGTACTCTGGCCCGATGTTACCCGAGGGATGTGCCGAGGCCTATCGCTGGCTCTGGGTCGACGCTGCCGACCACGGCCTTCTGTCAGAGCCCTTTGGGTCCTGCAGCAAGGCCGATGATATCACGGTGCACTACCGTGGCTCCTGGATCGTCACGACCATCACACCCGACACCGGCGTGCCCAGCACCTTTGAAATTTTCCCGTATCGAAGCGACGGGCGTGATGCGTTGCGGCTCTCCGTCACGGCAGGCCCCTCTGTCGATTTCGAGCCCGTGTCCGAGGAGGATTGGAAAACCATCGAGCGCCGCGCGGCCGACGCACAACGCGCGGCTGACGCCGAAAGGGCCAAAGAGGACGCACGCCGGCGCGAGGCGGATTGGTTGGCCCGCAAAGCCGCCGATCTGGCCGCACTGCGCAAACCTGCGACACCCACGGGCCAGCTTGATGGCGGAAACGCTTTTGACATCCTTGCGCAAAAGGCCGTTCAATCCGCAATCGCATCTGCCGAGCATTCCGAGGTTCTGACACAAATCCTGTCCGAACATTTCACCCAGTCCGTTCACCTGCCGCGCAATGAGCGTGTCGGGGAGACCTATATCGGACTGGCCTGTGGCCCGGAGGGGTGCGGCAAGTTGTTGGTTGGCATGATATACAATAGCCGCACACGGGACGCCTTCGGGTTTATCAATGTCGACTTCACAGCGATCAGATTCGGCACGGACGAGTGGCTAAAACAGGACCCATCGGCGCAGGCCATCACTGAAGCTTTTGACACGATGATCAAGGCCATGCCCACCGAATAGCCCCGCGTGTTCACGTTACCGCGCAGGACCGCAGCCATGACAACAGTCCTTGCTGTCGTCGCACAGCTTTGCTCGTGATACCGCGAAAGCCGCGACAAGGCGGGCGTGAAACACCTGAGCGTGTCGCATTCGGGATAAAAACGGGGGCGCCGGGCCGCACGCCCCCGACCGTATTTCCTCCGGCGCCGACGTCACGGGACACACACCAGAGCATAGGGCCAAAGGTCGCTACAAAACGCCGCGTTCGATTTGATCCGCCTCGATGCTTTCGAACAGCGCTTTGAAATTGCCCTCGCCAAAACCATCATCCCCCTTGCGTTGAATGAACTCGAAAAAAATCGGGCCAATGACGGTTTTGGAAAAAATCTGCAACAGGATGCGGGTTTCACCACCGCCAAGCACCCCCTCGCCGTCAATCATGATCCCGTGTTTGGCCATGCGGTCAATCGGCTCCTCATGGTCCACAACCCGCGTTTTGCTGAGTTCATAATAGGCCATCGGCGGCCCTTTCATAAAGGTAATGCCGCGGGCCGCGATTTCATCGGTAGCGTCATAGATATCCTTGGCACCAACCGCGATATGCTGAATACCTTCGCCATTGTAACGTTTGAGGTATTCGACAATCTGGCCCGTTTCGCCGCGATCCTCGTTGATCGGGATGCGGATGCGGCCACATGGAGAGGTGAGTGCGCGGCTCAAAAGCCCCGTGAATTTCCCCTCGATGTCGAAGAAACGGATTTCCGTGAACCCGAACAGCTCGCCATAGAATTTAAACCAAACGTCCATGTTTCCTTTGTGGACGTTGTGGGTCAGGTGATCGAGATAGTGAAAGCCAACGCCCTCGGGATGCGCGGCGCTGACCCAGTTAAATTCTTCATTGTACGGGTTTTCACCGTAGTATTTATCGATGAAGTAAATCAGCGACCCGCCGATCCCGATGATGGCAGGCACATCCATTGTTTTGCCCGCCCCCTCATAGGGTTGCGCCCCTTTGGAAACGGCGTGATCAAATGCATGCCGGGCATCGACAACCCGCCACGCCATCGACGGCGCACAGGGGCCGTGCTCTTCAACAAAACGTCGCGCGTGGCTGTCTGGCTCGTCATTTAGAACATAGGTGATGTCGCCCTGCTGCCAGAGCTCGATCCGCTTGCGTTTATGGGTCGCCGTGTGCGTATAGCCCATTTTGGCAAAAAGCGTACGAAGCGCCTCGGGATCGTCATGGGCGAATTCTACGAACTCGAACCCATCCGTACCCGCGGGGTTTTCAGCCGTAATCGTGGATTTTGGTGCGTCGTGCGGGAAGGGTCCCATTTTATCTCTCCTTGTTTTTATCAAGGATACGACAGGTTGCATGCGGCAAGTGCGCAAAGACGACCCCCATGAGCAATATTGACGCACAAATATTGCAAAAAGGAACAACTTTTCGCACAATGCACGCATGAATACGCTTGACGCCAAAGATATTCGCCTTTTGTCACTCTTGCAAAAGAACGACCAGTACACGGCCCTTGAGCTGTCCGAAAAACTCGGCATGTCCGCGTCACAAATCGGTCGCAGACGGCAGCGACTTGAAGCAGAGGGATACATCGACAGCTTTGCCTGTCGGTTGAACCCCGACAAGCTCGGTCTGGGTGTGCAGGCCTTCATCCAAATTCAAACCGAGTCCCAGACGGGCGAAACGCACCAATCGGTCATGGCACTGGTGCGCACCCACCCCGAGATCATTGCGGCGTGGACGTTGACCGGCGATGCCGACTATATTTTCCGCGTGTATTGCACCGATCTGGCGGCCCTCAACCACCTTGTTCAAAAGGTGTTATTGCCGCACCCGTCCATTGGACGGGTGCAAAGCCAGATCGTCATGGAACAGATGAAAGACGATACCGCCCTGCCCTTGCCCCACCCGGGCGGGACCTAGGCAGCCGCTACATCCATGACACCATCCACAACGAGAGCGACGGGATCAGGATCAAAAGCGCCAAGCGCACGATGTCGGCAATCCAGAACGGCAAAACCCCTTTGAAAATCGTCGACAGCGACACGTCTTGTAACACGGCCTTGAGCACGAAAACGTTCATGCCGACGGGCGGTGTGATCAGGCTGATTTCCGTAGCCACAACGACAACGATGGCAAACCAGATCAGGGCGTTTTCCGGATCGAGAAGCATCTCGTTGGCAAAGGGCAATTCATACATCAACGGGTAGAACACAGGCACGGTGAGCAAGATCATCGAAAGACTTTCAAGCACACACCCGAGGATCAGATAGATCACCACGATACCGAGCATCACGGCCCAAACGGGCAGTTCGAGGTCGGTGACGATCGAAACCAGAGCATCAGGCAGGCCCGCAAAGTTGACGAAGTTGGTAAACAGCTCCGCCCCAATGATCACCGCAAAAATCATCGCCGTGGCACGCACGCTGTCGAGAGTCGCGTCAAAGAAATCGGCAATGCTCATCGTCCGCAGGGCAATCGCAAGCAAGACGGAGACACCTGCCCCCATGCCGGCGGCCTCTGTCGGCGTAAAGAACCCGCCGTAGATACCGACCATGATAAAGGCGAACAGGCCAAGCACCGCGAAAACGCCGATCACATCCTGACGCGACATCGGTTCGCTCTCTGTCACCTCGGGGGCCAATGACGGGTTGCGCCAGACCGCAGCTTTCACAGCAACGAGATAGAGGATCACGCCCAGAATACCGGGGATGATACCGGCAATAAACAGCTTGGCGATGTTGGTTTCGGTGAGCAGCCCGTAGATAATCAGGATCACCGAGGGCGGGATCAGAATGCCAAGCGTGCCGCCCGCCGCGATGGAACCTGTGGCCAAGCGGTCATCGTAGCCGAACTTGCGCATCGACGGCATGGCGACCTTTGACATTGTGGCCGCAGTGGCCAGTGACGATCCGCACACCGCCGAAAACCCGCCGCATGAAAAGACGGACGCCATCGCCAATCCGCCACGTGTGCGGCCGAACAGGCGGTCGGCACCCGCATAGAGGCCATGCGCGATGCCAGAGGCCGCTAACACATTGCCCATAAAGATGAAAAGCGGGATGACGGAGAGCGTATAGGACAGCGCACTGTCAAAGGCAATTTGCCCCGTCATGGCCCACGCAGGCCCCCACCCACGCATCAATGCAAAGCCAATACCGCCAACAGCGGCCATGCCGAACGCAATCGGCACACGCAACAAAAGCAGACCCAAAAGGACAGCGAAACCGATAAGTGAAATGAGCATGGATTAGACCTCGGCGTCGCGGTTTGGGGCGTCGCGATTTGGGGCGTCGCGGTTTGATTTCAGAACGGGGGGCATGATGCCACGCAAGAACGCGATAAAGGCGCTGACCAGACACGAAAAACTCGCCAGATACCCAAAGGGGGCATAGGGGATATTCAGGGCATTGGTCACCGCGCCATCCGCGGCGGCACCGGCCGCGTGTGTGGCCAGTCGCCATGCCAGTGTGGCAAGGAGTGCCGCGGAAAACAGGCCCGCAAACGCGGAGAGCCAGTCGTTCACGCGGGTTGAGCCGACAGCAGCGACAAGATCAACCTCGATGTGTTCTTTGCATTCGGTCGTGAGCGGCAGCGCCAGAAAAACAAGCGCTGCCAAGAGAAGTTCGGTAAGCTCGAACGCCCCCGACAGGGGACGGTCGAAAAAGTAACGCCCGATGACATCGACACAGGTGATCAGGATCAAGCAAAACAGGATCAGACTTGCACCGATGCCAAGCGTCTTGTTGAGCAGCGGACCGATATCAAGCCCGCCCCCGTTCTGCGATTGGTCCCTAAACCTCTGTCTCAGGCGCTCCATTTAGTAGTCCACGCCAGCTTGGGTACGGATCGCGTCAAGGGCCGCAGCCCCGTCATAGCCATCACCCGCAATCGCGTCGGCCCACCCCTGTTCGTAGCCTGCCGCCTTTTCCTTGATGACCGCGACAAGGGCGTCAGGAGCGTTGTAGGTTTCGATACCGGCCGCGTCGATTTTCTCGATTGCAGCGGCGTCAGCATCGTCCCACGCCTGACCAACCAATCCGGCAAATGCCGCCCCGGAGATCCCTTCGATTGCGGCTTGATCCTCCGGAGAAATCGCGTCCCATTTGTCATCATTCATCACGAGGAACCATGTGGTGTTATAAAGACCACCGGGAATGCGCATGGAGTATTTGATGTCGTCAGTCAGCTTGAATGCTGTCAGGGCTTCATAGGTGAACGCCGCGCCGTCAATCACACCACGCGAGAGTTTTTCATACACTTCACCCGAGGACATAAAGAGCGTTTCGGCCCCAAGATCGCCCATCAGGTCGGAGATGTAGCCCCCGGGAACGCGGGTCTTGAGTCCCTGAATATCTTCGGCCGTTTCGATTTTGCGCACATTGTTGTGCAACAGGCCCGGACCATGGACAAACAGGCCCAAAAGCTTCACGCCCTCATGCTCTTCTTGCGCATCAAGCTGACCGGAATACACATCCCAAAAAGCCTTCGATCCATCAACGGCGTTGTCGGTGATAAAGGAAAACTGACCGATGCGGGACCGGGTAAAACGGTCATCCGTGGTGAAGGAATGCAGCCCATAGGTGATATCCGCGATGCCCTCTTTGGCCATGTCGTAATGCGCGGGGGGCGCGCCCAAAGGCTTGGCAAGGATACGCACGTTAACGCGGCCCTCGGTGACCTCCTCGACCTGTTTGGCCCACGGTTTAATCGCGTTGGCCACAATCGGGTGGCGTGGTGGCAGCCAGCTCGAAAGCGCGAGTGTTGTGTCGGCAAACGCCGCCGTGGATGTCAGAAGGCTGCCGGCGATCGTGGCGGCCCCCAATAGGGTTTTGAATGCTGTGTGCGTTGTCATTATAGTCTCTCCTCCTCTTGAGACGGTGTCTTTGCGATGCGGAGCGCCTCGCGCAGAATGTCGGCCTCTCCGATGTGATTGGCGAGGATCAGAATGAGGCGGGCATTTAGCGCGTTGCTCTCATCATCACTCAAGCCTTCGTGTCCGGAAATCAGCATTTCGTAGACGTCATCGGGCGCGGCAAAATTTGGTTTCAATTGCAACGTTTTCATAATTTATACCTTCCCGCAAGCCTGTCGTAGGGCTTGGACAACAGATTTTTCATCAAACGCAGCCCACCGCGCGGCAACATGCTGATCCGGCCGGACAAGGTAGACCCCCGCAGGTGCCGCCCCGAGATAGCGCTCACGCAGGACGCGCGTGGCCTCATCATCGCCCGAAACGCAAAGCGTCTCGATGGCAATCCCGTCCACCATCATCTGATCCGGAACTGTGGTGCCAATCGCGAGCAAAACGAAGCGATCCCCGAGATGGTCGAGCAGGTAACCGTCGCCAAGCGGCGCATCAGGGCACACGCTGCCAACGCGGGATTTTTCGGGCGCACCACTCAGGTCATCCGCCCCGTTGAGCGAGAGACCATCATAGGTGCAAGGCACTGACAACCGGCCCGAATTCACGAGTGGGCGCGCAAATTCGTGATGCTCGGCAAGCGCCAGAACCGCATTGCGGAACGTATGGCTGACCTTCGATTTCGGCGTGATAAAATCGGTCGAGCGTGTCGAGTTCAGGATGTTTTCATCCGCTCCGTAAACGCGCTCTTCGTCATAGGAATCAAGCAGACTTTCAGGCGCAGCACCTGTGATCACCATGCCCAGTTTCCAACCGAGGTTGTCGACATCTTGCAAACCGGAATTGGCACCACGGGCGCCAAAGGGCGATACCTGATGCGCCGCGTCACCGGCAAACACCACCCGCCCATGACGGAAATTATTCATGCGGCGACATTGGAACGTATAGATTGACGACCAGACAATATCGTATTCCACATCAGCCCCGAGCATCGCATCAAGACGTGCGCGGATGTTCTCTTCTTTCATCTCTTCGGCGCGGTCGACGTCCCACCCGATCTGGAAATCGACACGCCACACATCATCGGGTTGCTTGTGCAACAGCGTCGAGGCGCCGGATTTGAAATAGGGTTCGAACCAGAACCAACGCTCGGTCGGGAAGCTCTCGTTTTTCATCCGGATATCGGCGATCAGAAAGCTGTCTTCGAACGCGCGTCCGTCAAAATCGAGCGCCATCATGGCGCGTAGCGGCGAGGATGCCCCGTCACATCCGACCACCCACTCGGCCTCGATCGCATAGGCGCCTTCGGGCGTCATAACCTCAAGGCGGCAGTGGTCCTCATGCGTTTCAATCGCGTCTACACGGTTCTTGCCACGCACCTCAATGGGCGCACCCTTGGCAATTTCCGCTTCGATCTGCTCATAGATGAACTTTTCGAAATAGGGCTGCTGTAGGTTGATAAACGCGGGATTGCGGTGCCCCTGCTCGGGCAGCAGGTTGAACTCGAAAATCTGACGGTCATCGTGGAACACTTTGCCAAGGTTCCACACGACACCCTTGTCGAGCATGGGCGCCCCCGCCCCATATCGGGTGGCGATTTCCAGACATCTTTTGGAGAAACAAATCGCGCGGCTCCCCATGCCAATGCCTTCGTGGTCATCCAGAACGAGAACGGGGACACCCTGGCGGCCGAGATCAAGCGCCGTGGCCAACCCGACAGGGCCCCCACCAACAACAACGACTTTATGCCGGGCGGCGGTATCGCGATCCTGGTCTTTGCTGCGCGCATAGGGGTACAGCTTGAACGCCAGTGTATAGCGGTCTTGAAACATGGAGTTTCTCCTCCCATGAAGTGGCGCGCAGATCCCTCCTCAAGACCTGCGCTGATAGATGTGGATCAGCCTTGCAAGTCAGCCCACATTTGTTGGTCACGCTCGGCGGTCCAGACCCGGGGTGTGTCGATGCCACGGGCCTCGTCATAGGCGCGGGCCACGTTGAACGGCAGGCAGTGTTCGTAAATCGCGTAATCTGCGAATTTCGGATCACATGCGGCACGCACGGCGTCCCATGCCTCTTTGAGCGACCCGCCACGCGCGACGATGCGTGCGACAGGTTTGTAGGTGCTTTCGACAAAATCGGCGGTGGCCTCGAGGGCTGCGGCGACCATCTCCTCGCCCACAAGCGCGTCACCACGCCCCGGTGCGATGGACTTCGGCTCAAAGGACGCGATGTTGGCGAGTGTTTCCGGCCAATCGGCAAAGTGACCGTCACCGCAGTAGCATGCGGAGTGGTATTCAACGATATCGCCCGTGAACATAACCTCTTGGTCCGGAACCCAGACCACGGCGTCACCGGCGGTGTGGGCGCGACCCAGTTTCATGATGTCGACGCGGCGTTTGCCAAGGTAGACCGTCATGCCTTCGGTGAAGGTTGTGGTTGGACGCGTGAGGCCGGGAATTTCCTCGTGGCCCTGAAACAGGCGCGGGAAACGGCCGAATTCGCTGTCCCAATCTTCCTGACCGCGCTCTTCGACCATCGCGGCGGCGGCGTCCGACATGATGATTTCACGCGCACCATACGCGGAGGCCCCAAGCACGCGAACGGCGTGGTAGTGGGTCAGGACAACGTGGGAGATCGGCAGATCCGTGACCGTGCGCACGCACTCGATCACCTTACGCGCAAGGCGGGGGGTGGCTTGGGCTTCGACGATCATCACGCTGTCGTCACCGATGATAACACCGGTATTGGGATCCCCCTCGGCGGTGAAGGCATAAAGGCCCTCGCCCACTTTCGTGAAGCTGATTTTCTTGTCGTCCATGTCGCCTTGGGATGCGAATGCTTTGGCCATGGGATTATCCTTTGTCTTGTGCGTTGTGAGGCATGGGGGCGGCGGGCAGGATTGTTCCCGCGCAATCGCCGAAACCGATGCGGTATGTGTCTGCGATGGCCGCGCCGCGCAGGGTCAGCGTGTCACCATCCTCGATAAAGGTGCGGGTCTCGCCGGTGTCGAGGGTAAAGGGTTCACGCCCCGCCCAACTCAGTTCCATCAACGAGCCGTATTCCGATTTGCTTGGCCCCGAGATGGTACCGGAGCCGAGTAAGTCGCCCGTGCGCATCCCGCAGCCTCCGACCGCGTGGTGGCATAGCTGCTCGGCGGCGGAGTAATACATGCGGCTGTAGTTTGTGGTGGTGAGTTTGGTGGCCGTCGCGGCGCCCGCGGGCTGCATCAGCACGGAGAGTTCGATGTCGAACAACCCGTCAGTGGTAGAGGCGAGATAGGGCAACAACGCGTGCTCGCGTTGTGGCGTGGGCGTCCGGAACGGCGCAAGTGCGGCGGCGGTGACGATCCACGGCGAGATCGATGTGCCGAACGCCTTGCCCTGAAACGGGCCGAGCGGCTGGTATTCCCACCCTTGGATATCACGCGCCGACCAGTCGTTCAAAAGCACATAGCCAAAGATCATGTCATCGGCCTGATCAACCGTAATCGGCGTCCCCATCGGCGACGGCGTGCCAACGATGGCCCCCATTTCCAACTCGATATCAAGACGCTTGGAGGGACCAAAGCTTGGCAGCGCCGCATCGGGGGCTTTGGATTGCCCATTGGGGCGGTGAATGGGCGTGCCGGAGACCACAACGGAGGACGCCCGCCCGTTGTACCCGATGGGAATATGCAGCCAGTTGGCGGGCAGTTCGGCCGAACCACGCAGGATCGCCCCCATGTTTTCCGCATGTTGACGACCCGCGTAGAAGTCGGTGTATTCCGTCACCTGCATCGGCATGAGCATGTCGACATCTGCCTGTGCGACAAGCGTCTCGGCCAAGGCCGCCTGCGCCGTCGCGCCATGCGACAACAGCGCCGTGAGTTGCGCGCGCAAATCGGCCCAGACATCCGCCCCCGCCGCCATCACGGGGTTCCAAACGCCCGCGTTCAACAAGGGACCGCCGCGCATGGTCAAGAGACCTGCGGCCTCGGCGGCGGTGGCGTCAAGGATCATATCACCGATGGCAACGCCGCAACGCGCCTCCCCACCGCCGGATGAAAAAACACCGTAAGGCAGGTTGTTGAGAGGAAAGTCCGTGTCGGCGCTATTGGCGCTTTCAACCCAGGATTTTTGAAGACTCATTGCGTGTATTCCCGTGATTTATCTGTGCGTTGCATTGGGGTTATTTGTCCCAATTGCCCTCTGGCGTTCCGTCGAAATGCTTCTCGAGACTGTCCCAACACTCGATGTAATCGTCCTGAAGCGGCGCTTCTTTGCCCGCAAACTCCGTAAGGTGCTGCGGAAAACGGGTCTCGACCATAAAGGACATGGTGTTGTCGAGCTTCTCGGGCTTGAGGTCCGAATGCGTGGCCTTTTCAAAGGCGTCATTGTCGGGGCCGTGGGGGATCATCATATTGTGCAGGCTAATCCCACCGGGCGCAAAGCCGTTCGGCTTGGCATCATACTCGCCGTAAATATTGCCCATCAATTCGGACATCACATTCTTGTGGTACCATGGCGGACGGAACGTATTTTCCATGGTCATCCAACGCTCGCGGAACAGCACAAAGTCGATATTCGCCGTCCCCGGAACACCCGATGGTGCGGTCAGAACGGTGAAAATCGAGGGGTCGGGGTGGTCAAAAAGGATCGCACCGATGGGGCAATAATCGCGCAGGTCGTATTTTACGGGCGCGTAATTGCCATGCCATGCCACAACATCGAGCGGCGAGTGGTCAATGAATGTTTCGTGGAATTGCCCCTGCCATTTAATGACCACACGCGAGCGGGCATCGCGGTCTTCGAATGCAGCAACGGGCGTCTTGAAATCACGGCGGTTGGCCATGCAGTTGGCACCGATCGGCCCCCGTCCGGGCAAGTCAAGTTTCTGGCCGTAGTTTTCGCAAACAAAGCCGCGCGCAGGCCCGTCGACAAGCTCGACACGGTACACGAGACCACGCGGCAGAATGGCGATTTCTTTGGGCTCGACATCGATGATGCCAAGCTCGGTGTAAAACCGCAGGCGCCCCTCTTGCGGTACGACGAGCAACTCGCTGTCGGCGGAAAAGAAGTACTCATCCTCCATCGAGGCGGTGACGAGGTAGATGTGGTTGGCCATGCCGACCTGAGTGCAGACATCACCCGCTGTTGTCATCGTCCGCATCCCTGTGAGCCATGTTTGCTCCTGATCGGCGTGCGGCACGGGGTCCCAACGATACTGACCGAGCGAGGTCACGTCGGCCAAAACATTGGGCGCGGAGATCCAGTAAGGCACATCGATTTTGGAAAAGCGGCCAACATGTTTGACGGAGGGCCGGATACGGTAGCACCATGTGCGCTCGTTTTGGTGGCTCGGCGCGGTAAAGGCGGTCCCGGTCAACTGTTCGCCGTAGAGGCCATAGGCGCATTTTTGCGGACTATTCATGCCGAGGGGCAAGGCGCCGGGCAAGGCCTCGGTTTCAAAATCATTTCCGAAACCGGGCATATAGCCGGGCGTCAGACCCTTTGTATCGGTTGCAACTGTCATCCGTGTTTTGGTCATAGTGGCCTCCCATTTTTGATCCGCAAAACGAAAGCACAGCGGATTCGATCTGGCTGCAATATTTGTTGCATTAGCAACGATGTCAACGTATTTGTTGCAAATGAAACGAATATCGTCATAACTGAACCCCACGATACGATTGCGCACCGGGAGCTGTCGCCTTGAAACATGACCTGCCAGATTTTGACCTCGACGGCTATGTCCCCTATCAACTCGCCGTCGCCGCATCGCAGCTGTCCAAAGCACTGGCGGTGCAGTATCGCGGCCGTTTCGGCATTTCCATGCCCGAATGGCGCGTACTGGTAAACGTCGGGTATTCCGACAAAGTCTCCGTGCGCGACATCGAGCGCCGCGTCAGCCTCGAGAAATCAAAAGTCAGCCGCGCGGCCAGTAAACTGGAGGCGGCAGGCTATATCACAAAGACCGTTGATGACGATGACCGCCGCCTTCTCAAACTCGAACTAACCGCCGAAGGGGCAGCACTTTTGACCGAAATTGTGCCAATCGCACGCTCGTTTCAGGCAAAGGTCGAGACGGCATTGGCCGCCGAGTTTGCCACATTCCAATCGGCACTCACGACACTCATGGAGCTAGACGACGCATGATTACCCTGTTTGACTATTGGCGCTCATCGGCAAGTTACCGCGTGCGGATCGGGCTGAACCTCACGGGCGAGACATGGACGTCATCGGCGGTTGATCTGTTGGCGAATGCGCAACGGGGGGGTGAAAACCTTGAACGCAATCCGCAAGGTCTCGTTCCAAGCATCGAGATCGATGGCACCCGGTTCACCCAATCTCTGGCCATTCTCGAATACCTCGATGAAACACGCGCACTCGGGTTGCTCCCGACCGACCCCGTTGGCCGCGCAAAAACCCGCGCGTTGGCCCATGCCATCGCGATGGATATTCATCCTGTGTGCAATTTGCGTGTGGTGGGCTATGCGGCGACGGCCTCATCCGGACAGATCACCAAAGAAGCTTGGATGCATCACTTTATCGCGCAGGGGCTCGCGGAATTCGAGGCCATGTTGGAGGGCGGGGATTTTTGTTATGGTGACCACCTCACTTTGGCGGACATCTGTTTGGTGCCACAGGTTTACAACGCCGAGCGGTGGGGCGTCGATATGACCGGTATGCCCAAGATCCGTCGTGTCGCGGCGCATCTGGCGACCTTCGATGCCGTTCTCGCCGCCCATCCCGACAAAACGCCACACTGATTTCCCCGATCAGGTCAGGTGTCGTCGCCCTTCAACCGGTTGGCGGCCGCGACCTGCAACGCCTCCAGCCCTTTTGACAGCGCCGCAAGGTCGTCGGACGACAGCGCACTGATGATCTCGGATGTTCGCGCCTTCACTTGCGGCATCAGCTCGCGAAACACCTCCGCCCCTGTGGTCGAGATTTCATAGCGGCGAAGACGGCGGTCATCTTCCAGTACAGCACTGGAAATATAGCCCTTATCCTCAAGACGCTTCGCCGCACGACTGATCTGTACTTTATCGAGCGTGGTGCGGCGCGACAGTTCGCGCGACGTCATATTCGGCACATCCGCGAGCAGGAAAAGAAAACGCCACTCCTCACGCGACAGCCCGTATTCACGGCCATAGACCTGAGACAAGTTACGCGAAAACGTCTCTGCGGCAACGGCCAGGCGATACGGGAAAAAGTCTTCGAGCGTCATGGGGGTCTCCGGGCAAGGCACAAAGTGTCACATAGCATGTGGGATGCGGCGTGAAGCTTCAAGTCCTTTTGCGTCGAACCGGATACCCGCCTAAAGCCGCGCAATACCGAGATCTTTCAGGCAAACCGCATCATCTCGCGATACCGGAAACCACCCCGTCGGAAAATGCCGCGATTGCCCCCGAAGATACCGGCGTCCACATCGCGCCCCCGTTCGCCCCCTGCGGTCCGGACGCCGGGCGGGGTGGGACCGGTCACCCGACCGGCCTGTGCGCCGCAATGATTTGGGAGGCAAAATCATCAAGATCACGCGCCACAATATCGGGTTGTGGCACCTGCGCCTCTTTCACAATACTGTTGTGCGGGCGGGCAACAAACGCGCCCGTATACCCACAGCACTGCGCACCGATAGTGTCCCACAGATGACAGGCGACCATGCACGCAGCCTGCGGCGTCACCCCCAAACGATTCGTCACCAATTCGTAAGTCGCCGGATGGGGCTTGAACCGCTTGACCGCATCGACGCTGAAATGATGATCAAAAAGCGATGCAATCCCCGCCCGCTCCATCGGTGTCGGTGACTGGCCCGGCGCGGAGTTTGTGAGAGTCACAAGGGTGAACCCCGCATCGCGCAATCGCGACAACGCGGGGACCACATCGGGATAGGCAGGCATGGAACCGAACAGAGCTTTCAGCTCGGCAATATCATCGTCACGAACCACCACGGATTTGTTGTCCCCCACCATGCGCAACACACCGCCGGCCAACGCGCCAAACGGCATGTAACGCCCGGATAAGGTCAGCGTTTGCGAATACAGAATCATCTCCGCAAACCACTCCCGCAGGGTTCCGGAGGTGCCGAACAAGCGCTCGAAAAGCGGTTCCAACGTGGTGATATCAAGCAGCGTTTCGTTGACATCAAAGACAAGCGTCGAAACGGGCGTGCGGTCGGTCATGGCGGTGCTTTGTCCCTATCTGTTCTGCGACTTGGCCATGCCTCTTGTTGTGGCAGACGCCGCGGCGGCGCCATTTGCGCATGGCCTCACGGAAACGGACCATAGAGCGCGGCGGTGGGCAATGTTTTTCTCGGAGCAAATCCTCCGGACCGGTCATTTCGACAGCTCCAAAGAGACCACTCGCGCAGCCCCCGCTTTGGTCGTATGGTCATTCGACGTGGTGCGCTTGACGCTCGTCTGGATCAGGCACCGCCTTTGGACGTCCCCACGATCAGGGCGCCCAACGCGACATTTAACGACATGCTCCCCATCACTTCACAACTCACCCCAAGAGGCCGCTATGACGACACATGACGACTCCAATACCAAAGTGCATTACATCTGCCAGACCTACGTTGAAAAACCGGCGGGCCGCGGCGGACAGGCCGGATTGCAGATCAACAAACAGTTCCAGTATTCCACCGCAGATCAGGCACAAGAACGCGCAGAGCGTGAAAACCGCGCCGATGATTGCGCCGGTGCTGATGCCTATATGGTGATCGAGGACCCTGAGTCAGGCGAGGTCAGCGAGCCGAAGTTCATCGTCAGACTGGGCAACGTCCCCGAGTTCGACGCCTTTTAACGCAGGGAGGGCGGTGATTGCGCTTGCCGCCCGTTCGCGGCAACCGTTGCACAAAAGGGATGCGCATTTTAGCCCGCCGCTTGTGTGCGACACGCCCCTGATCCACCCCGTATGATCCGTATGGTTGAGCCTCCATTACGGGACGCAATAGCCCGATCCGATGGCGGGCGCACCGCCACGGCCCCATGCTCCACATCATTTCACCCCTTCTCCCCACCCGCAAAGCGACGCTTTGACCGACAAAAAAACTTTTGTTTTCAATACAAAACCACCAGTCGCGAAAACTCTAAGACAATCTGAACCAGTTTCACCGGCACGCTCCACGGCACACCAACAGCTTCTTAATCTTTGTGCTCTTTCATAGGCCCGTGGCGAGGTGGGCTTGCCAAGCTGGTGTCATGCCAGCTCAGTAATAGAGTGGGTGAATATCATGAAACTGTACCGAAGCTTCGGTGTGGCAAAGGGCTGTGGGCCTTTGCCGGTCAAAGAGAAACTGCGTTCATTTCTGAAAAGACATATCGCAAAGGCCGTTATTGTGGCCGTGGCGCTTGGCACGGCACAGATGCCGCAGATCGCGCAGGCGGCACAGGCACGGTCCGTCATCACCATCCGCAATGACCCCGGTGGTCGACTGGATACACGCATCAACGAAATCAACCGCATTCGCCAAAGCGGTGCTCAGGTCCGTATCGTTGGTGGCTACTGCAATTCGGCGTGTACCATGTATCTCGGCCTGCCCAACACTTGTGTGTCGCGCAATGTCTCCTTCGGGTTTCACGGGCCGATGAGTCAATTTTACGGTATGGCGCTACCACCGGACGAGTTTGAATACTGGTCGGGCGTTATGGCCTCCTACTACCCGGGGGCGATCCGGTCATGGTACTTGCAAGACGCGCGTTATGTTACGGTTGGTTTACGGTCGGTATCAGGCAGGGATTTAATCAGGCTCGGTGTTCGCGAGTGCGCCTAGGGCGCGGGCTGTCGGGGTGATGCCGCTTGGCGTTTGCTCTGAAACCACCCCTGTTTCCAAGGGCGCGCGATGCCAAAGGTGGCATTGCAGGTGATGCGTTAATCGCAAAAAGGCGCCCCGAGGGGCGCCTTTTCCATACTGGATCAAAGTTCTGATTCACGCGCGGCGGATCAGGTGCCTGATGCATTCACAGGCGGCGTGGAGGGTGCCGGAGCTGTGGTGGGGGCAAGGCCGAACGCGGTAGGTTGCGTCGTGGCCGCTTGGCCGCTTGCTACGACCTGAGCCGCTTGGCGCAAACCGGCAGCCGCCGCAGGGCTGGACATGCTTGCCGACGCGGTGGTCAGAGCCGCCGACAGGGCCGACAGAGCCGCAGGGTTCCGGGTCGCTTGCGCCGCACTGTAAACCGAGGCTGCAATCTGGCCGATTGCGGCATCAAGTTCCGCACCGGTCAAACCGGCGGCCTCAAGGGCTGCGATCTGTGCCTGAACGAGCGCCGCACAGCTTGCAGCATCAGCAAAACAGGCCGCAGCAATGTCGACCTGTTGCGCCGCAACAGGGCCGCCAGAAAAGCTGAAAGCCGCGGCTGTTGCGAGGACTGCAAAGGATAATTTATGTTTCATAGTTAATATTCCACCCAAAGATGTGTAAAGAAGCTACCGCTTGCTAACATATACGAACGAGTCCCTCAATGCTCGAATGCGCAAAAAAGACACCCTTTCCCCACAACAATACCCAATTCGCCTATTTTTGCAGCACCTGTTCTGCCACAGTCACAATTCAAACCCGATCCTGTGTATCTGCACGAAGCCTATTGAAACACCGGAGGCACCCGCATAGGCATGACCCCGATATCATTCGACGCACAACTTATACTTAAGAGAATTTAATGAGACCGTTTATGTCTATATACGCGGGCGTGACCGTCATCGCTCTCGCAACCGGCGGTCTCGCGGCAAAGGTCCTGTCAGACGAATACCGCAGTTTTCGCAACATCGAGACAGACGGAAACACCGCCTTTTTAAAACTGCGCCACAATGCCGACCTGTCCTTTGCCCCATGGGCCATCCTGACCCAAACCGCCGTTCTGGAGATGTGCAACAACGCGCTCATCGCCCCGATCTCATCCGTCGTGGCCCCCGACGTCTATGCCGGAATTGCCACCCGCTGTCGCGACACGGCCCAAGAGATCACCCAACAGGTCCCCGCATGGGGGCTGTCGCGCTTCAGCGAGGCCCGCGCCGCCGCCGCTCTGGGCGACATTCCCGCCGCTCAAACCGCGCTCGAGCTCTCCGCCCGTCTTGCCCCGAACGAGGGATGGATCGCGCAAAAACGTGTCCTTCTCATGTTGGACCTGCCCGAGACCGCCGCCATCGACACCCTGTTTGTGCGCGATCTCACGCTATTGCTCTCCACGCAGACCTCACGGCAATGGGTCGCCCAACTGTTTGTCGCCCGTCCCGACCACCAGGACCGGATCGCATCCGCGGTCGAGACCACCCCGAACGACACACAGCGCCGTTTCCTGTCGGACCTGCGCCGCCTGAACCGCACGGGGGCGTAACCGATGGATTTCAAAAAAATAAACCCCGTCACCGCAGGCCTCGCCCCCACCACGCCCCAGACGTCCGACACCCCGCATCCCGCCGATGGCGACGCCGCGGCCAATACCATCGCACCACTGCAATTCGTCGTCACGCTGATCCCCGACACCCGTGATCGCGCCGCCCGCCCAAACCGGCTCAACGCCCTCTACATCCGCCTCATCGGACTGTTGCTGTTGATCATACCGGTTCCGCTCGGCTCCCATCGCCCCGTGCCATGGGCGCTGTGGGCTTTGGTCGTCAGCGGTCTGGTTCTGGCCTTTGTGATCCGCCTGCTCGTCAGCGAACCCGACCGAAAGCTGCGCAGCATCGCCCATCGCGACCTGTTGCTGATCGCCCTCGTCATGCCGCTGTTTGCCGCCGCACAACTGTTGCCGTTGGGACACCTCGTCCCCGGAGCCTTCCCGCCGGAACTGGCCCCCGACACCATCACCCTTAGCGCCTCCGCCACCCTCCTTGCCCTCTTGCGCCTCATGACCTACGCGGGACTGTTTGTGCTGACCCTCGAGGTTTGCACCCGCCCCGAGCGCGTCCGCCAACTGGCCCAAACCATCTTTTACGGCCTCACCGCGCACGCCATTATCGCCATGATTTCGCTCAACATTCTGGGCGACAGGTTCTTGTGGGGCGAAAAAACCACCTATCTCGGATGGGCCACAGGCACCTTTGTCAATCGCAACTCCTTTGCGAGCTTCATGGGGCTGGGTATCATTACAGGACTCGCCCTGTTGATGGCACACCGCCAGAACGCCCCGCGCCCGCGGCGCTCGGCCCAACTGTCGCTCTTCTCCCCGCAAGCCGTCACAACCGGCGGCTACTGGGTCTGCCTTTCCCTCATGGCCACTGCCCTCGTCGCCTCCGGATCGCGCATGGGGGTTACCGCAACCGTAACCGGCGCCGCCATCACCCTGATCTGCATGTCGGCCCTCGCCACGCCACCCTCCCGCAACGCCCCATCCACGCGCGGCCACCACCGCAGCCGCACCAGATCGCGTGCGCGTCACTGGCGCACAGGGATCGTGAGCCTCGTCATCGTCGCCGCACTGGCCATGGTGCTTTTGTCGCAAAATATCGGCGAACGCCTGATCTTTAGCGCAGGTGATCTGGACTCCCGTCTGGCCCTCTACCACGCCGTATGGGATCTCATCCTCACACGACCATGGACCGGCTACGGGTTGGACACCTTTCAACTGGCCTTCCCCTTGGTCCATGACGAGCGCGTGTCCTCCGCCTACATCTGGGATCTGACCCACAATTCCTACCTCATGCTCTGGGTCGAACTCGGCCTCATCGCCGGAAGCGCCCCCCTGATCGCCCTCGCCGGAGCCGCCCTGTGCCTGATCCGCACCCTGCGCCGCGCCGCAGGCACCGACCCCGACACAGGGCCCGCGATCGCCATCGCTCTGGGCGCACTCGGCCTCGCTGCAACCCACTCCCTTCTGGACTTCAGCTTCGAGATCGAAGCCAACACCGTGCTGTTGGTCGTGATGATCGCCATGGGGCTGAGCCAGACAAAACGCGCCAAAAGGACACCGTCATGAGCCTTTGGAAACGCCTGTTGTTCGGGGCCGCGCCGACACGGTCCTCACGCAGCACCCCCCGTATGCTGCGCAAACTTTCTCTGGAGACAGCCCCCGCCGCGACCTATGCCGTCGGCGACATCCACGGACGCTTCGATCTCTATAAAGACCTCGAGGCCCGCATCCTCGACGATGCCCGCGCCTATCACGGTCCGGTCCTGATTGTCCTGCTCGGCGATATGATCGACCGCGGCCCACAATCGGCACAGCTGCTCGACCACCTGCGCACCCCCACCCCCGATGGCATCACCCGCCTGTGTCTGCGCGGCAATCACGAGGACATGTTCATTCGCGTGCTCAACGACCCCGCAGGGGCCGCCGACTGGATCTCATGGGGCGGGGCGCAAACCCTCGCCTCCTACGGTGTCCATCCCGATCCCGAAGGCGGATATGATTTCAGCCCGACGGGATGGCGCAAGACCCTTGCCACAAGCATTCCCCAAAGCCACCGCGCCTTTTTGCGCGACATGCCGCTGTGCCTCAGCCTGCCGGACTGGTTCTTTTCCCACACCGGCATCAACCCCGACCGCGACATTGACGATCAGCGCAAAGACGATCTGGTCTGGGGCGATCCCACCGGGCTCGACGGTCACCGTTTTGCACAATGCGTCATCCACGGGCATGTTCCCGTCGACACCGCACGGATTGGCGACAAGGTCATAAATGTTGACACCGGCGCCTATTTTTCGGGTGTGCTCACCGCCGTTCGACTTGTAAAAGGACAACCGGCACACCTGATCACCACAACGCCCGACACCCCCGACACACAGTCAGACCAGTAACCGCCTTTACACACGCCATACCGATTTCAGACCCGAGGAAGAGACCCATGACACACACAGACACAGACACCGTCGATTTACGGGGACTCATTTCCATGGTGCGCCGCCAGGGCAGGCTCATTGTTCTCAGCGTCGCAATCCTCGTCGGACTGGCCCTGCTCTACCTGTTCAATGCAACCCCCATCTACACATCCTCGGCCCTCATCTACGTCGACCCCTCCAAAAAAGACCTGCTCGCCACCGAGCAATTCTCGTCTATTTCAGGGTCCGCAGAGAACTCCAAAATCGAGAGCGAAGTCGAGATTTTGCGCTCCAACCGCGTCATCTTCGAAACCATGGACCGCCTCCAACTTATCAAAAGCGCCGAGTTCGGCCCGAGCCTCAGCCGCATCGACCAGATCAAGATCGCCCTCGGCATCGACGTCCCTTCCCCCGTCGACCCCAACGTCCTCGTGGCCACAACGTCCCAACGTCTCACAAACGCCGTTCAAATCCGCCGCAAGGGCCTCACCTATCTGATCTCCGTCTCCGCAGAATCCGCAAGCCCGCAAACCGCCGCCGACATCGCCAACACGATGGCCGACGTCTATATCTCCCAACAGGTTGCCGCCAAAACCGAGGCCGCCCTCGCCTCGCGCGATGTCTTGCAGGCCCAGATCAACACCGCCAAAACCCAACTGTCGCAAAGCGAAGCAAGCTTCAACACCTTCATCACCGACAACCTCGCCCGTCTGGAGGCCGAAGTCGGAACAGAGCGCTTCTCCGCCCTGCAGGACCAGTTCACACAGGCCCGCGACGGCACATTGCAAACCCAGGCCCGGATCCAGTCCGCGCAGGAGGCCCTGGAGGGCGGCAACTGGACACGCATCATCGCCACCCTGTCTGACGATGCCCTCAGCGCCCTCGACCGCCAACGCCAACAAATCGAACGACGCCTGAACGGCACGCAGCAAGGATCAGACACCGAAATCAACCTGCGCGCAGGCCTCTTGCAAATCCAGACGCAAATGGAACAGCAGGCCGAACAGGTCGTCGCCTCCCTGCAACAAACCCTCAACACCGGTCAGGACGCCCTCAACGAACTGCAGGGCGCCCTGCGCAGCGAAGTCATGCAAGGCGACCTCTCCCCCGAGACCCTCGCCTCCATCTTCGAGCTGCAACAAGAGGCCGACATCGCGCAACGCCAATACTCCACCCTGCTCTCCCGTCTGCGCGATATCGAAGCTCAGGCCCTCGTGCAGGTCGCCGATAGCCGCATCGTCTCCGAGGCCATCCCCCCAAGCTACCCAAGCGCCCCGAACAAAAAGCTTATCCTCGCTGTGGCCCTTGTCGCCGCCATCGGCATCGGCCTCGGCCTCGCCTTTCTCAACGAATATTTCGTCGGCGGCGTCACATCCCTCAGCCAACTGCGCAACCTCATCGCCGGCCCCGTGGTCGGTGTGCTGCCCAAAATCACCCTCACGGACACCCAACTCAGCGTCGCCGACCTCGTTCCCGACGAACCGATGTCCCTGTTCAGCGAAGCCGTCCGCCGCACCCGCGCCCATATCGACCAAAGCCTCAAAGGCACGGATGCAAGCAGCAGCGTGATCATGGTCACATCCGCAAACCCCGCCGAGGGGAAATCATCGCTCTCGCTCTCCCTCGCGCGCACCTATGCCGCCGCCGGAAAGCGCGTCCTGCTCATCGACGCAGACCTGCGCAAGCCCTCCCAACACAAACAAATCGGTTTCAAACCCGATGAGGGGTTCCTCGAATACCTCAAAGATCCAAGCGAAAAAATGGGCGCCGAACGCAGCTTCTATGTCGCAGATCCGAAATCGCAAACCGGCATCATCCTCGGCCGCGGACAGGCCGACATCCCCACAGACCAACTGCTCCAGACCGAGGCCTTCTCGAGCCTGCTTCAAAGCGCACGCCAAAGCATGGATATCGTCATCATCGACACGCCCCCGATCCTCCCCGTGGTCGACGCCCGATACATTGCCCCCCTTGTTGACGCCATTGTCCTGACCGTCAGATATGCCGAAACATCACAAAGCGATGTGCGCGAAGCCTTCACCCAGATCGACGCCGCCAAAAACAAAGACACCCCAATCCTCACAACCCTCAACGCCGACGAGAACAAAGCCTCGAGCTCGGGGTACTACTACGCATACAATTAAAAAACACAGGCCGGGCGCCATAGGCGCCCCCGGATAAAAAGGCTTTGAACATGGCCCCTTCTTTTGGCACCAGTGGTCTGCGCGGATTGGTCACGGACCTCACGGCGCCCCTCGTCGCGGATTATGTTCACGCCTTTCTGACCACCTTGCAGGGCTGTGACACGCTCTATGTCGGGCGTGACTTGCGGCCCTCATCCCCCGCCATTGCACAGATTATCTGTCAGGAGGCGCAGGCCGCAGGGATGCATGTTGTCGCCTGTGGCGCACTTGGAACGCCCGCGCTTGCCTTGGCCTCCATGGGCGCGGGGGCGGCGGCGATCATGGTCACGGGAAGCCACATTCCCGCCGACCGCAACGGCCTCAAATTCTATCTGCCCACCGGCGAAATCTCCAAAGCCGACGAAGCCGCGATCAGCGCCGCCTACGCCGCAGGCCTGCGCCAGACCGGCACACAAGCAGGGCGCTATAGCAAAAGCACCGCCGCTGAAACACGCTACATCTCCCGCTACATCGGGGCCTTCGGATCGACGGCCCTCAACGGTTTGCGGATCGGCGTGTACCGCCACTCGTCCGTTGCCCGCGACACGATGGAACACATATTGGACGGCCTCGGGGCGCAGGTTGTCCCCCTCGCCCACTCCGACGTATTTATCCCCGTCGACACCGAAGCCGTCGATACGGATACCAAAGCGATGTTGGCCGCATGGTGCCGCGCACACGGTCTTGATGCCATTGCCTCCACCGATGGCGATGCCGACCGCCCGATGCTCACCGATGCCACGGGCAAGATGATCGCGGGGGACGTTCTTGGCGTGTTGAGTGCGCGTTTTCTTGGCGCACAGGCCGTGGTCACGCCTGTCTCCTCCAACGACATGGTGCGCCGCATGCCGGAGTTCGACGCGGTCCATTTGACCCGCATCGGATCGCCCTACGTGATTGCGGGCATGAATGACGCCCGCCACACCCACGCAAAAGTCGTGGGCTTCGAGGCCAATGGCGGGTTCCTGCTCGGGTTCGAGGCGTCCCTCGACGCGCCACTCGCACCGCTGCCGACCCGTGACTGTATGCTACCAATCCTCGCACCATTGGTGGCGGCACAACAGGCGGGGACATCCCTCGCGGCGCTGGTCGCGGATTTGCCCGCCTGTTTTACCGCCGCTGACCGCCTTCAGGAAATCGATCGCGCCAAAGCGGGTGCCTTTTTGTCCACGCTCATCGACGACACCACCGGTCGCGCCGCCTTCTTCGCCCCCTTCGGGATCATTGCCACCGTCGATTTGACCGACGGGTTGCGGGTGGATTTCGACAGCGGGGATATGGTGCATCTGCGACCCTCCGGCAATGCGCCGGAATTCCGCATCTATGCGCAATCCGCCTCGCAAACCCGCGCCGAAGACCTGATGGCCCGCGCCAAGGACGCCGTTGCCGCACAGATCGCGTGACCCCTCGTCGCGGTTGAGATCCCCCCACACAAAGAGCGCGCCCCTGTCCGGAGCGCCTGATCCGGCACGACAGCAACAGGGCAAAACGTTAACCATTTTCGCCTTGTGAATGTGAGAAGAATTGGCAAAGCTAACAGGTATTATGCCAAATCGGACCTATCATACACTGTCGCTCGTGATCTCTGCACGTGACGTACACCTCTTTATGACGCTTTCGGCGCCCGCGGCCCTGCGCGTGAGCTCCATGCAAAGTGCGCGCGAACACAACGACCTGACCCATTCCTTACCCCCCCGCGAACGCGAGGTGATTATGCGGATGTTAGACAGCTGTCAGCATTACGGCGAACGGCAGGAACTGGAACTGGCCGACACGGTCGAGCGCATCGGGATGACCATGACGCAGGCCTACCTCAATCGCGCCAAAGACGACTGATCCACGGCGGCGCGGTGATAATTTGCGCACCCTGAGCCCGACAGGCCCAACGCTTTTCAACGCCGGCACCGACACCACATCCGCGACCTGAATATCGCAATCGGACGACCCCGAACGGGGCCGCCCGCGTTTCAAAACGCCGTTGGAAACTTTCGTCGCGTCCGGCCTATCCCCCGCGGATCAGTTCGGAAGAATATCCTGCGACGGGCGCGGTGTTGTCGCCGTCTCGGCGGGCAACACGGGTGTGACGATTTCAGGCATATCCCCCGTCAGCGCCCCGAGGAACGCCACCAGTTGATCGGCCTCGCCATCCGACAGAACCTCGCCAAGCTGACTTTCCGCCATGATCTGAACTGCGACTTTGAGATCCCAAACCTTGCCGGAGTGGAAATACGGCGCGGTCAAAGCAATGTTGCGCAGCGGACCGGCCCGGAAGACGTATTCGTCATCCACCGTATCAGTCACAGCAAACCGGCCACGGTCGCCCTCGGGCAAGATATCCGCACCGGGTTTTTCAACCAGACCAAACGGATAGTAACCCTCACCGCCGATATTCACACCGGAGTGGCACGACACACAGCCCTTATCCATGAACAGGCCCAGACCCGCGACCTGATCCTCGGTCATGGCGGCATCGTCACCGTTGAGCCACGCATCAAATGGCGCAGGTGTCAGCAACGTGGCCTCGAATGCCTCGATCGCCTTGGCCATATTGTCGAACGACACGGGTTCGCCGTCCTCGGGGAAGGCGTCGGTGAACCATGTCACATAGTCCCCCATCGACGACAGCGTGGCCACGACGTTTTCGGGCGTATTGGCCATCTCGACGCCCGCCTGAATCGGACCTTTGGCTTGGGCCTTGAGGTCGTCGGCACGCCCGTCCCAGAACTGCGCCTCGTTGAACACCGCGTTGAGAACAGTTGGCGAGTTGCGTGGCCCTTTTTGCCAGCCGTGCCCCACGGACGTTTCCATATTGTCATCCCCCCCCGTGGTCAGGTTGTGGCACGAGTAGCACGAGAACACGCCCGAGGCAGAAAGACGCGGATCAAAGAACAACGCCTTACCGAGATCGATCTTTTCCTCGGTGATGGGATTGTCTGCGACCGCAGGAACGGTGGACGGCAGCGGTTTGAAATAGTCCAAAGCATCCGTGCGCAGATCCTGCGCAACAGCCGACTGGGCGGCCAATGCCGCAACAGATGTAAGGAAAAGACCTCGTAGAACTGACATGGGAAACTCCATTGATTGAGTCGTGTCGCGCGCTCAACAGGCACAATTCTACAAAAGGCAGATTGTGAATATGACCCAGATCAAGTTTTAGAATTCTTCTAATAACCCTTCTAAATCGGTAAGACTTCCGACCGCCCTGCCGCACCAAAACCCGCACCTGACCATTACGGTCGCGGGTGCCATTTGTACGCTCGGCCAAAAGCCACGGACGCTCCCGCGCCGCCACACGCACAAGAACATCCCCCCTCGGGTCGAAAGTGCTTTCGTCTGTTTGTGCGTTGGGGTTAACCTGTTGAAAAGCACTTCGAGCAGACAATGACCCATATGTCGCCTATCAAAACCAAACAACGCCGCCTGAAATTGGGCAACACCCCGAAAACAGGGGTGCGCACGCAATTCGGGGCGCTGTGTTGGCGTATCAAGGACGATAAACTTCAGGTGCTCCTGATCAAATCGCGCAACCGCAAACGGTGGATCATCCCGAAAGGATGGCCGATGCACAAAGCCACCCCCGCCGAGGCCGCCGCGACCGAAGCATGGGAAGAGGCCGGCGTCAAAGGCACCCCGTCCGAAGTGTGCCTGGGGATTTACTCTTATCGGAAACTGCGTGCATCCGATGAGGCCCCCATGCCCTGTGTCGTCGCGGTTTTCCCGTTTCAAGTTGCCGAACTGCACGATGACTTTCCCGAAAAGGGCCAACGCAAACGCAAATGGATGTCACCGCAAAAGGCCGCCGCCCGCGTGCCGTTCCCCGAGTTGGCCCAGATCATCCGCACCTTTGATCCGCGCGGACTATAGCGCCCGCACATCAGCCGTCCGGATTGGGCCTTTGCGCTGTCGCACCGCGCCCTATATATAGACCTGACATGCCCACCCCCTTAGACGAAGCCCCATAACGAGCCCCCATGATCCGTTACACGCTCAAATGCCAAAACGATCACAGCTTTGACAGTTGGTTCAAATCCGCTGACGGGTTCGACGTGTTGACGGCTGCAGGTCAGGTCAGCTGTCCGGTCTGCGACAGCTCGCGCGTGACCAAGGCCCTCATGGCGCCCCCCGTATCAACCGCCCGCAAGGACGGCTCCGATCAGGGGACATCCGCGCCCGTCACATCGCCCGATCCCGCACCTTTGCCCGTGACGCATGACGGCCCCCATGACACGCCCACGCCGCTCTCGGCCCCCGCCAGTGACGTTGAACGCGCCATCGCGGCCATGCGCAAACATGTGGAAAGCACCTCCGACTACGTGGGGTTGGAATTCACCAAACAGGCCCGCGCCATGCATGATGGCGACACCCCCGCCCGCGCCATCTACGGCGAGGCCAATCTGGCCGATGCCAAGGCGCTGATCGAGGACGGTATCGCCGTCATGCCGTTGCCTTTTACGCCCAAGCGCAACACCAACTAGGCCAATCGCAGCCCCATAAGGGGACTGACCGCAACGGGTGGCCAAAAAACATCCGCAGATATGCGCATGGCCTTGCCCTTTCGCTCCGGCGCTCTTAAAGAACCCCAGATCATTCAGACGGGGGAGATGAGGCCAAAATGCCAGTTCTCGTGATGAAATTCGGCGGCACCTCTGTCGCCACACTCGATAAAATCAAACGGGCTGCAAAGCGCGTGGGACGTGAAGTGGCCAATGGCTACGACGTGATTGTCGTGGTCTCTGCCATGTCGGGCGAAACCAACAAGCTTGTCGGCTATGTCAATGAAACCTCTCCGATGTACGATGCGCGCGAATACGACGCCATCGTCTCTTCCGGCGAGAACGTAACGGCGGGCCTGATGGCCTTGACGCTTCAGGAAATGGACGTGCCCGCGCGGTCGTGGCAGGGATGGCAAGTGCCGCTCAAAACCACCTCCGCGCATGGCGCCGCCCGGATCGAGGAAATCCCGACCGGCAACATCACCGCCAAATTCGGCGAGGGTATGAAAGTCGCTGTCGTCGCGGGCTTTCAGGGGATTTCCCCCGAAGGCCGCATCACCACGCTTGGCCGTGGCGGATCCGACACCACCGCCGTGGCCTTTGCCGCCGCATTCGGCGCGGAACGCTGTGACATCTACACCGACGTCGACGGCGTCTATACCACCGACCCGCGCATCGAAAGCAAAGCGCGCAAGATGGACAAGATCGCCTTCGAGGAAATGCTCGAACTGGCCTCTTTGGGCGCGAAAGTGCTGCAAACCCGTTCGGTCGAGCTTGCCATGCGCTACGGCGTCAAGCTGCGCGTTTTGTCGTCGTTCGAGGAATATGACCCCAATGCTGGCACGCTGATCTGTGCCGAGGAGGAAATCGTGGAAAACAAACCTGTCTCCGGCATCGCCGCATCGCGTGAAGAAGCGAAAATGACCCTCGTCGCGGTGGCCGACCGTCCCGGTATCGCCGCTGCCATCTTTGGCCCTCTGGCCGAGGCCGGCATCAACGTCGACATGATCGTGCAAAACATCTCTGACAACGGCGAAACGGACATGACGTTCTCTTGCCCCACCGATCAGGTTTCGCGCGCCAAATCCGCACTCGACTCAGCCAAGGACAGCGGCGGCATCAACTACACCGAATTGCTGTGCGATCCGGATGTGGCAAAGATTTCGCTCGTCGGCATCGGCATGCGGTCGCAATCGGGCGTCGCGGCGAAAATGTTCGACGTGCTGTCCAAAGAGGGCATCAACCTCAAGGTCATCGCCACTTCGGAGATCAAGATTTCCGTTCTGGTGGATCGCAAATATACCGAACTCGCCGTGCAATCGCTGCACGATGCCTTCGAGCTCGACAAAGTCTGAACGTCGACCTGATCGCCACGGATATTCCCCCGCCCTCTTTGTAGGCGCGGGGGTTTTCGTACGCGGGGCGCATATGCGAACAAACCTGTCCTCTCCGCCTGATCTAAAACACAACACCACAAACACGTTTAACGGGTGCAAAAGACCTTCGCGACCGCAGCATATCTTTGCAGTTGCAGCATTAACTGTCGGAAAACTATGCGAATTCACGCTCAAAGTGCCTTGGCGCTCCCCTCGGGGTTGATTTGCACTGGCCCCCGCCCCCATTTGTGCTCTAAACGAACCGATCGCCCCTAAAGGGATGGCGCGTAACAGGCAGGGACATCGGAACCGATGCAAGACAGCAGCGAAAGTGATAGTCGAAAGCTACTCGGTCGCCTGCGCGATACGTTGGCCGAAGATACAGGCAGCCAGGAGCGTCTGGACCACATCACCCACCTGATTGCCGACAGCATGCGTACCGAAGTGTGCTCGATCTATCTGTTCCGCGACAATGACACATTGGAACTGTGTGCAACCGAAGGGCTCAAGGCCGAAGCCGTCCACCAGACCCGTATGCGCATCGGCGAGGGCCTTGTCGGTCGTGTGGCCCGGTCCAAACAAACCATCAACTCCGCCGATGCGCCATCCGAGCGCGGATTTCGCTATATGCCCGAAACGGGGGAGGAAATTTATTCCTCCTTCCTCGGCCTGCCGATCCAGCGCCTTGGCGACACGCTTGGTGTTTTGGTGGTCCAATCCAAACAGGCCCGCCAGTTTTCCGACGACGAGGTCTATGCCCTCGAAGTGGTCGCGATGGTATTGGCCGAGATGAACGAACTGGGCGCGTTTGTCGGCGAGGACAGCGCCTTTGGCCTGCACACCCATCCCGTGCTGTTTCGCGGCACCACAGGCCAAGAGGGCGTGGCCGAGGGCAAGGTCTACCTCCACGAGCCGCGCGTTGTCGTCACCAACCCCGTGGCCGACGACCCCGATGTCGAAACACAGCGCCTCAACGAAGCCGTTGATACCCTGCGCATTTCCGTTGACGACATGCTGTCGCATCTGGAGCCGGGTGAAAAAGACCAACGCGAGGTGTTGGAAACCTACCGGATGTTTGCCAATTCACGGGGGTGGATGCGCCGGATGGAGGCCGATATCACGCGGGGTCTCTCCGCCGAGGCCGCCGTGGAGAAAGAGCAATCCGTTGCCCGTACGCGCCTGTCCTCCTCCTCCGATCCCTATATGCGCGAGCGCCTTCACGATCTGGATGACCTGTCCAACCGCCTCTTGCGGATCCTGACGGGTCAGGGCCATGAAACAGGGGCCGAGATGCCCGAAAACGCGGTGCTGATTGCACGCAACATCGGCCCGGGTGAACTGTTGGATTACGGCAAGAACCTCAGCGGGATCGTATTGGAACAAGGCTCGGTCGGCAGTCACGCCGCCGTGGTGGCCCGCGCATGGGCCATCCCGCTCGTGATCCACGCCGACCGGATCACCACCGAGGCCCTGAACGGCGACCACATCCTTATTGACGGCGACCAAGGCATTGTCCACCTGCGCCCCGAAGAGAACGTTGCCCGCGCCTTTCGCGAAAAAATCGCGATGCAGGCACAGGCGGTGGAACGCTACGTCGGGCTTGTCGACCTGCCCACCGACACCACCTGTGGCAAGCGTATCCAGTTGCACATGAACGCAGGCCTGATGGCCGATCTGCCGTCCCTGACCTCGTCGGGGGCCGAGGGCGTGGGACTGTTTCGCACCGAGTTACAGTTCCTGATTCGCAACAAAGTCCCACGCCGGGGCGAGCTTGCGTCCCTGTACGGGCGCGTCATGGACGCCGCCCGCGGCAAGCGCGTGGCCTTTCGCACGCTTGATATCGGGTCCGACAAAGTGCTGCCCTATATGAAGCCGCAAGACGAACCGAACCCCGCCATGGGGTGGCGCGCGATCCGTGTCGGGCTTGATAAACGCGGTGTGATGCGGATGCAGTTGCAGGCCCTTATCCGGGCCTGTGCGGGGCGTCCGTTGACAATCATGTTTCCGTTTGTGGCCCAGTTCGAAGAGTTCCGCGCCGCCAAGGCCATGCTCGACGCCGAACTGGTGAACGAGGAGCGCCTCGGGCACGTCTTGCCCTCCGACGTCGAAGTGGGCGCGATGTTGGAAACCCCCTCGCTCGCCTTTGCGCCCGATCAGTTCTTTAAGGAAACCGATTTTATCTCGATCGGCGGCAATGACCTCAAACAGTTTTTCTTTGCTGCGGACCGTGAAAACGAACGGGTGCGCCGCCGCTATGACACGCTCAACGTATCGTTTTTGACCTTCATCCGCCAAATTGTCAGCCGGTGTGACACGCATGGTACGCCCGTATCGTTTTGCGGCGAGGACGCGGGTCGTCCCGTTGAGGCCGTGGCACTGGCGGCAATGGGAGTGCGCACCTTGTCGATGCGCCCCGCCTCCATCGGCCCTGTGAAATCGGTGCTGCGCAAGGTCAACCTTGACGAGGTTGTGGCCCTTGTCGATGCGGCTGCCGCGCGGGGCGATCAATCCGTACGGGCGGCCATTGTCGGCTATCTGGCGGACAATGGCATCGCGGTTTAGGCGACGACACCACCGCGTGGTGCTATAGCGCCTTATAGGCTGCGGCCAACCGGTCTTTGAGCACCTCGAACGGCTCTCCCGAATCCTCGGCCATGCGCATCATGCCAAAGGTGACATGCGCCATGTCCTGATAGTAGGCGGTATAGGCGTAATTCGTCGCCGCCCCTGCGACAGCGCCCAAAACAGGCACGGTTTGCGTGGCGAGTTTTTGCCCCAGAACGATGGAAAACCGGGGCGCGACCTTTGCAATAATCCCGCTCAACGTGGCCCCTGTCAGGGTGGTGCGTGCGGCCAGAAACCCCAAATCCGCACCGTCATCATCCGCCAACGGACCTGCGGCGGCAAACACCTGAATACAGGCCTTGCGCACATCATCGCGGGTCGGGTCGAACCCGTGTTCCTCTGCGACGCCCTGAATGGTATGTAACAAGACCGTTGTGGTCACAGGCAGTTCGGCCAGAGCGGAGGGCAATCCACCGGCGCCGCCCGCCGCCCCCAAGGCCGAGGACACCGCACGGCTCAACCATCCGCCTCCCGTATAGCCACGGCTGCGGGTACGCGATGCACCATCAAAAGCCAACTCCAACGCCGAAAGCGTGGCGCTTTCCAATCCGCCGCGCACGGGTTTGGGCAGCTTGCCGAACACCCCGTCTGCGGTGCCGCCGACAAGGTTCAACAGCTGCATTCCGGGATTGTTCGCCCGTTTGAGTTTGCGCGCCAGATCGGCAATCGCCGCCTCTGTCGGAGCTTGCAACACGGCGTTGTCGCCATCGGTAAGCGCGGGAAGTTTGTGTTTCATGGGATCAATGTGGGGAGGCGTAGCACGTTTGCCAAGAGAGGCGTCCTAAATCGCCTTATGCACGTCACCCGTCACGCCGTCCCATGCGCCCTCAACCAACTCATAGCCCAACACGCGGTCGGGGTTGGTCGGCGGCGGCATCGCCACGTGATCGAGTTTCTCGAAGCCAAAACGCGAATAATAAGGCGCGTCACCGACCAAAAGCACCCGCTCCCATCCGAGCTTGCCCGCCCGTTCAATGCTATCGGTCATCAACAACCCGCCAAGGCCCTCGCCCTGTCGCGTCGGGTGAACGGCAATCGGCCCGAGCAAAAGCGCCATCGCGCCACTTTCGCCCACACGAACAGGCCAGTACCGGATCGCGGCCGCCAGAACCTCGCCCTCGTCACGGGCCACAATACATAGATCGGTTACACGGCGCACACCGTCGCGCAAACGGTACGACGACAAAAGCTCGCGCCCCGGTGCAAAACAGGTGTCGTAAAGGTATTCCACCTCCCAATAATCATCCGCCGTTTCGACGTCGATCCGATACACCGCGTGCCCCCTCGCCATGCCCGCGTTGCGCCCCTTATGTCGCCGCGAGTCCAGTTTGTTCTCGAAATTTTGCTAACATGGGACTAAGTGAGGGGCAACGCACCTTTGTACCTGACGCCCCCGCCCCTTGAGAAAGACGCATGATGTTTTACCGCCCCGCTGATGGCCACGGCCTTCCCCACAATCCGTTCAATGCGATTGTCTCGCCGCGCCCCATCGGATGGATTTCAACACGCTCCGCCGAAGGCCACGACAACCTCGCGCCCTACTCGTTCTTTAACGCAGTGGCCTATGAACCACCTCAGGTGATGTTCGCCTCGTCAGGCCGCAAGGATACCCTCAACAATGTCGAACAAACCGGCGTGTTTTGCGTCAACATCGTCGGGGCCGAGGCCGCACACATCATGAACCTGTCCTCCGCCGCCCTCGCCCACCATCAGGACGAATTTGCCCACTCAGGCGCGATGCGGGCCGAATGTGGCGAGATCGCCTGCGCCCGCGTGTCCGACGCCCCTGCCACTCTGGAATGCAGGCTCACACAGGTCGTGCGCCTCGCAGGTGCCGACAATCACGCGGTCTTCGGCGAAGTCGTCGGCATCCACATGCGCGATGATTGCGTGGTGAACGGACGGTTCGATGTGGTCAAAGCACGGATGCTGTCGCGCTTGGGCTACCGCGATTACGCCGAAGTCAAAGAGGTGTTCGAACTGATGCGGCCCAACGACTGAGGCCCGTCAACGCAGGCCGGCCTGTATACATCGGACACAAAAAGGGGCCCGCAAAGGCCCCTTTTATTGCTTCATAATATCGACGCGTCTTAGTGACCCGCGCCGAGAATACCGGTGCGCACTTGGTAATCCGTGGCGATTTCGTAATCGGGATCGTCGTCACTATCGACCATCAGGTGGCCCGCATTGGTGAGCAGGTTGTGACAATCGTGACTGAGATGGCGCAACTGGATTTCCTTGCCCGCCGCCTCGTATTTCAGCGCCACGGCCTCGATCGCGGTGAGGGCGGATTGGTCGGCCACGCGGCTGTCTGCGAAATCAACGATGACCATCGACGGGTCGGCGGCGGGGTCGAACAACTCCTGAAACCCCTCGGCCGAGCCAAAGAACAACGGTCCCTGAATTTGATAAACCTTTGCCCCCTCGGGGGTCTCGTAGGTCTTGGCGTGGATGCGCGAGGCGTTTTGCCATGCATAGGCCAGAGCCGACACGATCACACCCACAACCACCGCAATCGCGAGATCTTCGAGCACGGTCACCACGGTCACGAGCACGATCACAAAGGCGTCTGTTTTGGGGACTTTGCGCATCACGTTGAACGAGTTCCATGCAAATGTGCCGATCACCACCATGAACATCACACCGACCAGTGCCGCGAGCGGGATTTGTTCGATCAGCGGCGATGCAACGACGATAAAGGCCAACAAGAACAATGCAGCGGTGATACCGGAGATGCGCGTGCGTCCGCCCGATTTCACGTTGATCATCGATTGGCCGATCATCGCACAGCCCCCCATGCCGCCAAAGAAGCCCGTGACCACGTTGGCCGCGCCCTGAGCGATACACTCTTGGGACACGCCGCCGCGCTCGCCCTTGATCTCGCCCACGAGGTTGAGGGTCAACAGGCTCTCGATGAGACCGATCGCCGCGAGGATCAAGGCATAGGGAAAGATCACTTCGAGCACAGACAGGAACTGCGGCAGGCTTTCAAACATCGGCACCGCAGGGATGTGGAAGGTCGGCAAGCCGCCTTTGATCGCGGCCATATCGCCCACGCGTGGCACGGGCAGGTCAAAGGCAATCACCACAACCGCCGTGACCAGAATCCCCGCAAGCGGCGCGGGGATGATGTTGGTCACCTTGGGCAGGAAATGCACAACGGCCATCGTCAGGCCGACCAGAACGAGCATGATCATCAACGGACCACCCGTCATAAAGGAATCGGATCCGGGTTGTTTGAACTGGGTCATCTGCGCGAGGAAAATCACGATCGCCAGACCGTTCACAAACCCGAGCATCACGGGGTGTGGCACCAAACGGATGAATTTGCCCAGACGGAACACACCCGCCAGCACTTGTAAAATGCCCATCAGAACAACGGTGGCAAAGAGGTATTCAACCCCGTGCTCGGCCACAAGCGCCACCATGACAACGGCCAAAGCCCCCGTTGCCCCCGAAATCATACCGGGGCGCCCGCCAAAGATCGCGGTGATCAACCCGACCATAAAGGCCGCATAAAGACCCACAAGCGGGTGAACCCCCGCCACAAAGGCAAAGGCCACAGCCTCGGGGACGAGCGCCAAGGCCACGGTCAGGCCCGACAAGAGTTCGGTTTTAAATTGCGAGGGCGTCAACTTTGTGTCGCCGCCCGAAATGGACAGGTTCTTCGCAAAAGATGCGAGAGCAGATTGAATCACGGGAAATCCCCAATATTTGGATATATGCGTTTGGCCGCCTTCTAACGCGTGTTAGCGCCAAAGGCAAAGGGAGAGGACCCGCACGCACACCCGCCGTGGTGGGCAGGTCACAACACGATCCCCCGACAGAGCGTCAAACGCGCCAATAGGGGGGGGACCGTGACCGCATAATGCACGGCCATCCGGCCCACGATCGTGACAATCCCCCCACGCCGCTACGGCGGCAAATGTCCAGACGTAAGCCGATGGCCCATGACGCCAACCTGCTCACGCTTTGTGACCCGGTTTTGATGGTATTGCGGCTTTTCATCCGGACGCGGGCGCGGCACTGTAGCGCCAAACAGACTCAGACGAGGAACGACACATGGAACGGATGATTGGCGTGATGGGCGGTTCCGGCGTCTACGAGATCGACGGGATAGAGGACGGCAAATGGGTCGGTGTCGAAACCCCGTGGGGCGATCCGTCCGACCAGATCTTTACCGGCACTCTGGATGGGGTCAAAATGGCATTTTTGCCGCGTCACGGGCGTGGCCATGTCCACACGCCAACATCCGTGCCATATCGTGCCAATATCGACGCCATGAAGCGCCTTGGCGTCACGGACCTGTTGTCCGTCTCCGCCGTGGGATCGTTTCGCGAGGAACTCGCCCCCGGTGATTTTGTCGTCGTCGACCAGTTCATCGACCGCACGGTGAACCGCGACAAGACGTTTTTCGACACGGGCCTCGTCGCCCACGTGTCCGTCGCGCACCCCACCTGCGCCCGCCTGTCGGGTCTGGCCTATGAGGCGGCGCGGCAAACGGGGGTGACGGTCCACATGGGCGGCACCTATCTGGCGATGGAAGGTCCGCAATTCTCATCCCTCGCCGAAAGCCGCATGTACCGCGACAGTTGGGGCGCGGATGTGATCGGCATGACCAATATGCCCGAGGCCAAACTCGCCCGCGAAGCCGAAATCTGCTATGCGTCCGTCGCGATGGTGACGGATTATGACAGTTGGCACCCCGACCACGGCGAGGTCGACATCAACGCGATCATCGCCACGCTTGGCGCGAACTCGGCCCATGCCAAAGGCCTCGTTGCCGCCCTACCTGCGCTTTTGACCTCCGCCTATGCGCCTTGCGCCCACGGCTGTGACCGCGCCCTCGAATACGCCATCATGACCGCGCCCGACAAACGCGACCCCGCGATGGTGGCAAAACTCGACGCGGTTGCGGGGCGGGTTCTTGCATCCTGAATTTCGACCCCGAGTGACCCACGATACTGACCCACGACACGCCACGGATTCCAAGGAACACCAGATGAAAACCGTCAAAGACTACATCCGCACCATCGTTGATTTCCCCCACGAAGGGATCATGTTTCGCGATGTCACGACCCTGTTCGCCGATCCACGTGGAATGCGGTTGGCCATTGACCAGATGCTCGATCCCTTCGTGGGTCAACAGATCGACAAGGTCGTGGGCCTTGAGGCGCGCGGATTTATCCTTGGGGGTGCGATTGCCCACCAACTGTCGGTGGGCTTTGTCCCTGTGCGCAAAAAGGGCAAGCTGCCCGGAAAAGTGATTTCGGAGGCCTATACCCTCGAATACGGTGAGGCTGTGGTGGAAATCCATGACGACGCCATCAAGGCCGGCGAGAAAATCCTGATCGTGGACGACCTTTTGGCCACAGGCGGGACAGCCAAGGCTGGGATCAAACTGATCGAACGTCTGGGCGGGGAAATCGTCGGCACCACGTTCATCGTCGACCTTCCCGAGCTTGGTGGGCGCAAAGTCTTGGAAGATCTGGGATATTCCGTACATGCGCTGTGCGATTTCGAGGGAACGTGAACGGTTTGGTAAGATTCGCGGCGTAAACATATCCGTGTTCCTTGGAGCAAGGAACGTTGCTTGCACCGATGTGAAAACATCACATTCTAAATGCGCCCTGACCGCCCCCCGGTCAGGGCGCACCTTTTTGACAAGCTTCCGGATTTACCGCTCGGCTTTATCGCAATGCGCCCTCAGTCCCGCACCCGCAACACCGCACCGGGGTTCATAATACCGTTCGGATCCAACGCGTCCTTGATCGCCCGCATCGCAGCCAGTTTCACGGGATCCTGATAGCGCTCCAGATCCTCGACCTTCAACCGCCCGACACCATGCTCGGCGCTCACCGATCCGTCATAGGCATGCACCAGATCGTGAACGGTCTTTTTGACTGCGCCGCGGATCGCATCAAAATCCGCACGCTCACGGCCCCTGGCGGGAAAGACGTTGTAATGCAGGTTGCCGTCCCCCAGATGCCCGAAGCAATTGACGCGGATATCACCCAAAGCATTCAACCGCGCGATCCCGTCAGGAATAAACGCGGGGATGCGCGACAGCGGCACCGAAATATCATGGCTCGAAATCGAACCGATGCGCTTGTTGCCCTCCGGAATACGCTCGCGCACCGCCCAAAACTCGGCCCGTTGCGCGGCACTCGACGAAATCACACCGTCCTGCACCACCCCCGCCGCATGTGCCGCCTCGAACAGCCCGCCAAGCGCCTCTTGCGGATCGCCGACACCCGACAGGCCAAGGTCGATCAACACGCACCATTCAGGGCGCTGCGCAAACGGTTGGCGCACCTCGGGCAGGGTTTCGGTTAAAAAGTCCAACCCCACACCCGATATCAGTTCAAACGCCGAAATGCCTTCGCCAATCCGGCTCCGCGCCATGGACAGCAAATCCAACGCCGCCTGCGGATCGCTCACCACCATAAACGCCGCAGCCTCATGTTCGGGGCGCGGGTACAGACGCAACGCGGCGGCGGTGATAATTCCGAGCGTCCCCTCGGAGCCGATCATCAGGTTTTTGAGGTCATAGCCCGTGTTGTCCTTGCGCAGCCGTTTCAGCCCGTGCCAAATCTCCCCCGAGGGCATCACCACCTCAAGGCCCAAACACAAGTCCCGCGTATTGCCATAGCGCAGCACATTGAGCCCGCCCGCGTTGGTCGCCAGATTGCCGCCGATCCGGCATGATCCTTCGGCGGCAAGCGAGAGCGGGAACAGGCGGTCCCCGGCCTCCGCTGCGGCTTGGACGTTGGCCAGAACCGCACCGGCCTCGACCACAATCACATTCTCGGACGGGTAGACCCCGCGCACGGCACTCATGCGTTCCAACGAGATCGCAATGGGCTCGGGCCCGTCGTATGCCACCTGACCCAGAACCAACCCCGTCCCACCGCCAAGCGGCACAACCCCGACCCCCGCCGCGTTGCACAACCGCACGATTGTCGCGACCTCATCCACGGTTCGCGGACGCGCCACAAGCGCCGCACGCCCCGCATGACGCCCGCGCGGGTCATCCAGCTCGCCCGTCTGACGCGGCTGAAACGTCCCCTCGGGCAGAGCGGAAGTCAGATGTGACAGGAAATCGGCAGAGGGTTGGTTGGTCATATTGAACAGTCCTTTGCGCGGTTCAGACGGGCGATGCGCCACGCGCCAAAGCCGCGATTTTGCGACAGGAGTTGAGATTGCGTGCGGTGACCATTTCGGCACGCACATAGGTTTCGTAACGCGCCGCCGGTTTCGAGCGCGCGGTGCCATTGGGCGTGTAGAGGTAGAACACCTGATCGATCAGCGCAAACTCTTCGCCCTTGTCGCACAGGGCCGCAAAGGCCTCCGCGTCAAAACTGATCTCGCCACGCAAAAACACCAGATGCAATCGCTGTGGCGTCTCGATCGCCTGCGGGTAGGGATTGTGGCGCAATGCGGCCTCGAGTTCATCAAGCGTGACAGCATTGGCGGGGCGCTCCAAATCAAAGCTCTCGCGCAAAATTGCTTCCACCTTTGCCTCGACCTCACCCCGCCCCAGTGGCGATGAAACCAACGCATTGCCGGTTTGGATATAGGTTTGGACATCCGCAAACCCCGCCTGCGTCAGCGCCGCGCGAAACGCGGCCATCGGCAACTTGCCTTGTCCGGCGACATTGACCGCACGCAAAAAGACAATCCAACGTTGCACGATCAAACCTCCTGTAGGGGTCAGGCCAACCCGACCTCTGTGCGTCCGCGACGGTCGCTGCGCAGGGCCGAGTATAGTACGTGATTGCGCCACCGGTTGTTGATTTGCAAATAGGCCTGTGCGACGCCCTCGTATTTGAACCCCGCCTTTTCAAGCACCCCGCGCGAGGCGGTATTCTCGGGCAGGCACGCGGCCTCGATACGGCTCAAATCAAGTCTGGCAAAGGCGTAATGCGTCACGGCCTCAATGGCTTCACGCATGTAGCCCGACCGCGCATAGGGCGCACCGATCCAATATCCTATTGTTCCTGCCTGTGCAGGGCCACGGCGAATATTATCGAGCGTGATTGCCCCCAAAAGGGCATTGTCGGCACGGCGCACCAAGAACACGGGGAGACCCGTGTCGGATTTCACCGCCCGTTCGGCCCAATAAACGCGATTGGAAAAGGCTTTGCGTGACAGGTGGTCATCGGCCCATTTGGGTTCCCACGGCTGCAAAAAATCACGGCTGCGGTCGCGCAATTCGGCCCAGGGTCGAAAATCGCCATGCTGTGGCAACCGCAACACCATGCGCTCCGTATCAATCCGGACCTTGGCCCTGCGCGTCAGCATCAGGCGGCAAACCTATCTTGCAGCGCCTCCAGAGAGGGCGTTTTTTCAATGGGTCCGTACAGCGCCATTGCCACATGCCCCTGCCCCATCGAGGCGAGGAAGTTGCGGGCCTTTTCGACGCTCACATCATCAATACGGGCCACCGTTTCGGACAGCTCGGGGACGCGGTTCCAGATACCGATCATGCGGGCATTGCGCTCGGCACGGCTTGACGGGCTTTCCAACCCCATCAACAGGCCTGCCTTGATCTGCGCACGCGCACGGTCGACCTCATCAACGCGCATCTCGCCTGCGGCGCGCTTGATCTCGTCAATGGTCAGTTCGGCCAGATCCTTGACCTCCTCGCCCGATGTGCCGGCGTAAATCGTGGTCATACCCGTGTCGGAATACGCCCCCGATTGCGCGTAGATCGTATAGCACAACCCGCGCTGTTCGCGGATGGTCTGGAACAGGCGCGAGGACATACCACCGCCCAACGCCGTCGCCGCCGTCTGTGCGATATAGATATCCTCGTCGCGGTATCCTGGTCCCTCAAAGGCAAGCGTGAAATGCGCCTGTTCGAGATCCTTGGTTTTGCGAAACTCACCGCTGTGAAACACGGCTGTGGTAGCCGTGTCATCACCGCGTTTGGACAGGCCACCGAAAATCGCCTCGGCCTCGCGCACAAGCGTATCGTGATCGACCGCCCCCGCCGCCGACAGGACCATACGTTCGGGACAATAGTGTTCGGAGATAAAACCCGCGAGATCCTCACGCGAGAATGCATTCACCCGTTCCGTTGGCCCCAGAATGGTGCGACCTAGCGCCTGTGACGGATAGGCCGCCTCTTGCAGCCAGTCAAAAATCACATCATCGGGGGTATCAAGCGACTGGCCGATTTCTTGCAAAATCACACCGCGCTCAACCTCCAACTCACGCGGGTCGAACACAGGGTTCATCAGGATGTCACCAATCACATCGAGCGCCAAAGACACGTCATCTTTTAACACACGGGCGTAATAGGCGGTCGCCTCGCGCGAGGTATAGGCGTTCAGATACCCCCCGACGTTTTCAAGGACTTCGGCGATATCCAACGGCGAACGCCGCGCGGTGCCTTTAAAGGCCATATGTTCGAGAAAGTGCGCAATACCGTTTTGCTCAATCCGCTCATGGCGCCCCCCCGCCAGAACCCACACGCCAATCGATGCGCTTTCCATCCCGGGCATGTGTTCTGTGGCGATCCGGAAACCGTTGGACAAAGTGTGCAGTTGAACGGTCAAACGATACGCTCCTTTACCAACGCTTTGAGCGCGGCGAGATCATTGGGGACAACGGTGAAACGTTCGTCTTTGCCGAACAAATCACCCATGCGTTCGGGCAGATCGGGATGAATGCCACAGGCATCTTGCACGGCTGCGGGGAATTTTGCGGGGTGCGCGGTCGCGAGCGAAATCATCGGCACACCGGACAGATGCGCCTCGGCCACGTTGACGGCCACAGCCGTGTGCGGGCAAAGCACCTCACCCGTGCGCGCATGAAGCGCGGCGATGGTGGCGGAGGTTTCATCCTCGGAGACGCGGCCAGAGGCGAACAGGTCGCGCAAACGGTCCATTGCGCCTTGGCTAATTTTGAACTCGCCCGATTTGAACTCGTCCATCAACTGCGCAATGGCGGCGCCTTCGCGGTCGTAGACGTCGAACAGGGCACGTTCGAAATTGGAGCTGACCTGAATATCCATCGACGGCGAGATTGACGGGGTCACACCGTGTTTGGTGCAGGCTCCCGTTTCCATCGTGCGATGCAAAATGTCGTTCTGGTTGGTTGCGATCACCAACTTGTCGATGGGCAGCCCCATACGCTTGGCGATATAGCCCGCGAAAATATCACCGAAATTACCCGTAGGCACGGTGAACGACACCTTGCGATGTGGTGCGCCGAGCGACACGGCGGAGGTGAAATAGTATACCACCTGCGCCAGAACCCGCGCCCAGTTGATCGAATTGACCGCGGCCAGTTTCACCCCGTCACGGAACTCATGGTCGGCAAACATCTCTTTGAGGGCCGCCTGACAGTCGTCAAAATCACCCTCGACGGCGAGCGCATGGACGTTGGACTCGGTCGGCGTTGTCATCTGACGGCGCTGCACATCCGAGACGCGCCCATGCGGGAACAAGATAAAGACATCGACGTTATGCAGCCCCTTAAAGGCCTCGATCGCCGCCGAGCCTGTATCACCCGAGGTGGCGCCAACGATGGTCACGCGGTCACCACGGCGCTCAAGCGCGGCTTGGAACAACTGGCCGATAAGCTGCATCGCGAAATCTTTGAACGCCAATGTCGGGCCGTGGAACAGCTCCAACAGGAAATGGTTCGGACCCAGTTGCACAAGCGGCGCACGGGCATCGTGACCAAAGGTGGCGTAGGCCTTGGCGATGATCTCTTTGAATTCGGCATCGGTAAAGGTCTCGCCGATAAAAGGCTTCATCACGCGAAAGGCGACCTCTTCGTAGGATTGCCCTGCAAAGGCCGCGATTTCATCCACCGACAGGGTCGGGATGCTCGCGGGCACATACAGCCCACCGTCAGAGGCCAACCCCGTGAGCATGGCATCTTCAAAGGAAAGGTCCGGCGCTTGGCCGCGTGTGGAGATATATTTCATCGCTCGTCTTCCCGTTATAGGGCCGGTTACATCATGCGGGCCTACCCGCGCTTGGACCTCATACGCCACAGCAGCAGGCTTGTCATCCCGAACCAAACGGCGGCGAACAAAAACCATTGCACCATATAGCTAAAGTGATTGTTCGGGATCGAGGCAACGGTCGTGGGCATCGGCAAAATGCCGGCCCCTGTGCTCTCGCGCGCGACAATCAGAACCGGCTCGACCTGTAGCGCCGCGGCCATTTTCACGACATCACGGGCGTACCAATAGTTGGTGTCAGGGTCGTCTTGCGGAATAAAACGGTCGCGCTCGTCGGGCCATTGCAGATTGCCTATAACCTCGATCGTACCTTTCGGGCGCTCGGCCAGCTTGGCCGCCGTCGGCACGTATCCACGATCCACCATCACGATACGCCCCGTGTCCGCCGTAAACGGGGCAATGATGCGAAAGCCCGCGCCATAATCCCGCGACGAGACAAGCACATGTAACTCGGCCTCGCCAAATGTGCCGTGCAGCTTCACAGGGAGATAGGCATCATGCTGTGGCTCGGGCCAGTCAGGCAGCTCTACAGGGGCGTCGTTGATCATCGCCTCGATCTTGGCAATCGCGGCGGCCTTTTGCGGGATCCGCCCCTTTTGCCAAAGCCCCAAAGAGATCAGGATACCCAAGCCTATCAGCCCAAGGATCAGCGTGGTGAAAAAGCCGCGGCGCATGGCGTGTCTCCATAGATAAAGGGCGCAAAGGTTTCCCTCTGCGCCCTTCTAATCTGTTCTGGTTCCGGACGAAACCTACGAGGGCGTTACTGGCCCCAAATGTAAACCGCCACGAAGAGGAAGAGCCAGACAACATCCACGAAGTGCCAGTACCAGGAGGCCGCCTCGAAACCGATGTGATCCTCTGCCGTAAAGTGGCCGCGTTGGGCGCGCAGCAGGCAGATCAGCAAAAAGATTGTGCCGATGATGACGTGTGCGCCGTGAAAGCCCGTGGCCATAAAGAAGGAGCCATAGAAGAACTCGCCGCCAAAGGTCCAACCCTCGTGCACGAGCAGTTCGTAGTACTCGTAGGCTTGAAACAGGGTGAACACCGCACCGAACAAGACACCGCCCGCAAGGCCGGCAATGATGTCTTTGCGCACGTTACCGTGGACAAGCGCGTGGTGCGCCCATGTGACCATCGCCCCCGAACACAAAAGCAACAGCGTGTTGATCAGTGGCAGGTGAAAGGCATCGACGGGAATGATGTCGGGTTTGACATAGGATGTCCCCGCATATTCGTACATCGGATACATGGCGTTCTTGAAAAACGCCCAGAACCATGCGGCAAAGAACATGACTTCGGACATGATGAACATGATGAAGCCATAGCGCAGGCCGATGCGGACCACAGGCGTGTGATCGCCCGCCTGGTTCTCGATGATGGTCTCGCGCCACCAGCTCCACATCACGTAGAGCACGCCGACAAAGCCGATCAGAAAGATGAACGGGTTGTCATTGGCCATCCATTGAACGGCGCCAAAGAGCATGATGAAGGCTGCAATAGAGCCAAGCAGTGGCCACGGCGATGGCGGCAAAATGTGATAGTCGTGGTTCTTTTCGTGCGCCATTGGTGCGTCCCTCTCCCTTGAGATGGTCCCTTATCGGGTTAGTTGAGATCTGTTTGTTTGGCTGCGCCGTTATCAAGTGCGGCGTAGTCCTCGGGCAGATCCGTTTCGTAGAATGTATAGGACAGCGTAATACGATGCACGAACTTTGCATCCCTGTCCGTTGTGATATCGGGGTCGACGTAGAAAGTCACGGGCATCAGCACGCTCTCTCCGGGTTGCAAAACCTGTTCGGTAAAGCAAAAACAGTCGATTTTCGTGAAAAATCCGCCCGCCTCAAAGGGGGCAACGTTATAAGTCGCGGTTCCTGCGATCACGCGGTCGGAGGTGTTGATCGCCTCGTAAAATGCCAGACCCGTCTCACCGATGCGCAATTCCATCTCGCGATCGACGGGGCGGAACGTCCATGGAAAGCCACGGTCAATAGAGGCATCAAAGCGGATTTTGATGGTCTCGTCGAGCACCACGTCAGAGCCGGCATCGGCCACGGCAGTCTCGCCGCCAAACCCCGTGACTTTGCAAAACCACGAATAGAACGGCACCGACGCCCACGCGAGCGCCCCCATCGTAACGACAACGCCGAGAAGTTTGAGAGCCGTTTTCTGCGGGGCTGCGGTGGCCATTACTTTGTCACCCCTTGTTGGGCGGGACCGACACCGGGCATCAGCGCGTTGTTTTGTGCGGTGAGCTTCACGACCGTCAATCCCATCACCAGAACAACAAACAGGCCAAGCACAAGGCCAAGCCCGACATTGCGGGATTTGCGACTTTCGTGAACTTTATGAATGTGGGCAATGGCCATCAGAATGGACCTCCAATGCCGAAACCGAGGAGCATCTTGTCCACCATCAGGGCTGTGAAATGTAAAAACAGATAAGCCAAAGAAAGCTTGAACACGTATTTTTCGACTTTGTATTTATCGGCCTCGGCCTGCACTTCGTCGCGGCGGTAAATGTCCCACGCGCCCTTAAGGAACGCGGCATTCATGACCACGGCCACAACCAGATAGGCCCATCCCGCAAGCGGCGTGAGGAACAATGCGAATGCGGTCATCACAAGGGCAAAGGTGTAGACAAGGATATGGGCGCGGGTGGCGCGCTTGCCGTGGGTCACGGTCAACATCGGCACTTTGGCCTTGTCGTAATCCGAATTCATAAACAGTGCCAAAGCCCAGAAATGCGGCGGCGTCCACATGAAGGTCAGCATAAACATCAACGTCGAGGCGAGGGTAATATCGCCCGTCACCGCCGCCCACCCGATCATCGGAGGAAAGGCGCCCGCAGCACCGCCGATCACGATGTTCTGCGGGGTCGAACGTTTGAGCCACATGGTATAAACCACGGCGTAAAAGAAGATGGTAAAGGCCAACAGACCCGCCGCAACCCAATTGGACGCAAGGCCCAACATCACGACGGAAAAGCCCGACAGCGTCAGACCGATGGCAAGCGCTTCGCCCGCCTCGACCTTTCCGGCGGGGATCGGACGTTTGGACGTGCGCTTCATCACGCGGTCGATATCGGCATCATACCACATGTTCAACGCCCCCGATGCACCGCCGCCAATGGCGATGCACAGGATCGAGAAAAAGCCGACAAACGGATGGATTTGACCCGGGGCCACAAACAGGCCCGCAAGTGCGGTGAACACGACCAGAGACATCACGCGCGGCTTTAACAGGGCGAAATAGTCGCCAAAGCCCGCTTCGCGGTCGTCGTCAAAATTGATGGTCGCGTCAGTCATCGCGGTCTTTCTTTTGGCGTGCCGCCACCCCATCGTGGGCTGAGCCTCTGGTCCGGGGCGGCAAAGTAAGTGTGCGTGGGCTATTTGGGCGAGAGGGGCGATCAGGCCGCCCGCTCTCCAATGGTATCGCGTGTCGCTTAGTCGGCGGAAGCGAGTTTGATCGTCTGCGGGCCGGTATCAAGCGCCGCATATTCCTCTTTCGCACTGGCCAGCCAGATCGCGTAATCGGCCTCGGACACAACCTTCACCGTAATCGGCATATAGGCGTGGTCTTTGCCGCACAGCTCGGAACACTGGCCAAAGAAGGTGCCGGTTTTCTCGGCTTTGAACCAAAGCTCGGCCACACGGCCGGGAACGGCGTCCTGTTTCACGCCGAACGCGGGGATGGTCCACGAGTGGATCACGTCCGCGCCGGTCACGCCCATGACGATGGTTTTGCCGATTGGCACGACCACTTGGGTGTCGGTGGCCAGAAGGAACTGGTCGGCGGTGTAGCCCGCGTCGACAAGCGCCTGCTCGATCTCGGGGGTACGGGTGTAATTGCCGCCCGTGGCCGGCTGACCGATCATGTAGCTGTCAAAGCCGAAGCCCTCGTCGACATACTCGTAGCCCCAGTACCACTGGTAACCGGTGACCTTGATGTAGATGTCGCCTTCGGGGATTTCTTGTTGTTTGAACAACACGGGAAGCGAATACGCACCGATGACGACCAACACCAGAATCGGCACAATCGTCCACGCCACCTCGATCGGTGTGTTATGGGTGAATGTCGACGGCGTCGGGTTGGTACGGCGGTTGAACCGCACAATCACAACCGCGATGAGCAAGACAACAAACAAAACAATCGCGCCGATGACCCAGTTCAACATGCCGTCGAGCCATTGCAGGTCACGCGCCAGTTCGGTCGCAGGCTCCTGGAAATCGACGCCCTTGGGGTGCGGAGCTCCAAGCAGCTCACCGGCATCTTGCGCCAGAGCCGAAACGGCACCTGTCGCGGCGAAAAAGGCGGCCATCAGACCAGTGGTGAGGGATTTAGTGCGCATGTTCTCTTCCCATTTGTGCATTCAGGACTACGTGCCCTGTATCGCTGCGCCCGTTGGTCGAACGCATTTTCATTTGTGTCTTTGGTGCTGAAGGTCATAGTAGTCCCTCAACGCCCTGCTTTGGGTTCCCGTTTGACCGCTTTTTTTGATCTAGATCAAGCCCTGAGGACCATAATTTTATGTCAACGAGACGTTTTGACCCATTCAATGACGCTCTGGACCGCGATGCGGCCCTCAAAACACTGCGCGAAGCGGTGAACGGGGCCGATGACGGCGAGCTATTCCTCGAAAGACGCACATCCGAGGGCCTGGTGTTCGATGACGGACGGATTCGTAACGCATCGTATGACGCAAGCGAGGGATTCGGGCTTCGGGCGGTGCGGGGCGAAACCGCCGGATACGCCCATTCCACAGAAATTTCAGAGGCCGCAATTAAACGCGCCGCGCAGACCGCGCGCCTCGCCGTGGGTCACGGCGGCGGCACGATGGCCGATGCGCCCCGTGCGACCAATGTAAAACTCTACACCGACGACAACCCGATGGAGGGCGCCGCATTCGACGCCAAAATCGACACCCTTGCCGAAATTGACGCCTATTTGCGCGCCCTCGACCCGCGCGTGGTCCAAGTGACCGCCTCTCTGGCGGCCTCCTATCAGGAAGTGTTCATTTTGCGCCCCGAAGGCGGGCTTGTCTCCGACATCCGCCCCATGACACGCCTGAATGTGTCGGTGATCGTCGAACAGGGCGGCCGCCGCGAAAGCGGATCGTCGGGCGGTGGTGGACGCACCGGCATCACAGGGCTGATGGCGCCCGATCATTGGAAACCCGTGGCCCGCGAAGCGCTGCGCGTGGCCTGTGTGAACCTTGAGGCGATCCCTGCCCCCGCGGGGGTGATGGATGTGGTGCTCGGGCCGGGATGGCCCGGTATTTTGCTGCACGAGGCCGTGGGTCACGGGCTTGAGGGTGATTTCAACCGCAAGAAAACCTCGGCCTTTGCGGGCCTGATGGGCCAACAGATCGCAGCCAGGGGCGTGACCGTTCTGGATGATGGCACCCTTCCCGACCGGCGCGGGTCCATCACCGTCGATGACGAGGGCACCCCCAGCGCAAAGAATACCCTCATCGAGGACGGCGTGCTCGTCGGCTACATGCAGGACCGCCAGAACGCCCGCCTCATGGGCGTGGCCCCCACCGGCAACGGACGGCGCGAAAGCTACGCCCACACGCCGATGCCGCGCATGACCAACACCTATATGCTCGGCGGCGACACCCCGCCCGAGGACATCGTGGCCGACCTCAAGGACGGCATTTACGCCGTGGGGTTTGGCGGCGGTCAGGTCGACATCACCAACGGCAAATTCGTGTTTTCGTGCACCGAAGCCTACCGTGTCGAGAACGGAATTGTCGGCGCCCCTGTCAAAGGCGCCACCCTCATCGGTGACGGGGCCACCGCGCTCAAGCAGATCCGCCATATCGGCAACGACATGGCGCTTGACCCCGGGATGGGCAATTGCGGCAAGGCGGGGCAATGGGTGCCTGTGGGCGTCGGACAACCGACCCTGATGATCGGCGGGCTGACCGTGGGCGGATCGGCAAAGTAGCCCGCCCCCCATGCCCGCTGCGCCCTGCGCTCTGCGCGAGCTTTGCGCGTGCTTTGCAATGACAAGAATGAGGAGCCACGTCTCAAACCCGTGGCCTCCCTCCATGACCCGTGTGCGCACAGGGCCTTTTCGTTCTTAGACATCCCAAGGGCACGACCCGCGGTCTATGGTTCTTGAAAGCGCATCTGCACCCCCGCGCCTCACGACCGCATGGGGGACACCCGCCGTATCTCGCACAAGGTTCATCCGCCGCATGACCGCCACACCGTCCGCCGCCTCCGATGCGGGCCGCCCGCTATTCGGGATCTTTCTCGTGGCCCTGACCACGCTTTTCTTTGCGCTCACGGATGTGTTCAGCAAACAATTGACCATGGCCTATCCCGTCCCTGTGGTGATGGCGATCCGCTATTTCACGAGCTTTATCTTGCTCACGACACTGTTTGGGCCTCGAATGGGCAAACGCCTATGGGCCACCAAACGCACACGGCTCGTGCTTGTACGGGCGGGCATTCTGACACTGGCCTCGCTCACAATGGGACACGCGCTTCGCCTGATGCCCGTGGGCGAAACCATCGCCATTCTCTACCTGTCGCCCTTTGCGGTCATGGCACTGGCCGTGCCGATCCTTGGCGAAAAGATCACACCGTGGGGCGTCTTCTTTGCCATTCTGGGCTTTTGCGGCGTGCTACTGGTGCTGCGCCCCGGATCCGGCCTTGATCCCGTTGGCGTGCTCTGGGCGCTTGGCAATGCGAGCTGCGCCACCGCGTTCCATTTGCTCACCCGCAGCCTGTCGCGCACAGAAACCGCCATTTCCATGCTGTTCTTCGTGACGCTCGTCGGCACGGTGTTTTTCGTGATTACGGCGATTCCGCATATGGCCACCGTGCGCCCGCCCCTGCGCGATCTGGGGTTGATGGCCTTTGTCGGGATAACGGCCACCTCGGGGCATTTCCTGTTCGCCGTTGCCTACCGCGAGGCCCCCGCCGCCATCATCGCCCCGCTCAACTACCTCCATCTGGTCTGGGCCGCCCTTTTGGGATGGGCCATATTCAACCACACGCCGGACGGAATCTCGGTCGCGGGCATGGCCATTATTGTCGGCGCGGGAGCAGCCCTTGCCGTCAACGGACACATTTCCAAGACCAAACCGTGACGTAACGGCAACAGGACAGGCGTGGTTAAGATCTCAAAGCGCGGTTTTCTTAAATGCAGTTCAACATTTCTTTGTTTTGGTAACGGCTCATTAACTAATTTGCGCGACATTAGGGATGCAAGAGACGGAGCGAGCGGTTTAATTGGATTTCATCCCTTCCCACCACCCCCTCACCCCACCCCACTCTGTGGAAGATAGAGCCACACAGCTCCGCCTCTTGCGATCACGCCGCGTCGGCCCGACGACTTTCCTCAAATTGTTAACCGAACACGGCAGCGCCGCCGCAGCCCTTGAGGCTTTGCCACAGGTCGCCCGCGCCGCAGGCGTATCGGATTATCAAATTTGCCCTGAGCGCGTTGTCGCCGCCGAACTCGCCGCAGGACGCAGGTTTGGCGCGACATTGGTGGCCCGCGGCGATGCCGCCTACCCGTCTCTCCTATACGATCTCGATGACGCCCCGCCTCTGTTGTGGATGAAGGGCGACCTGTCGCTGATCGAACGCCCGCTCCTGTCCATCGTCGGCGCACGCAATGCCTCGTCCTTGGGCCTGCGCTTTGCCCGCACGCTTGCCGCCGAATTGGGCGCCGAGGGGTTTGGCATCGTGTCGGGACTGGCCCGTGGCATCGACGCCGCCGCCCATGAGGGCGCAATCGACAGCGGCACGATTGCCGTGCTTGCGGGCGGACTTGATACGATCTACCCCAAAGAGAACACCGGAATTTACCACCGCATCGCCGACACGGGCATCCTGATCTCCGAACAACCGCCGGGCATGAAGCCCTTCGCGCGGCATTTCCCCATGCGCAACCGCATCGTCTCCGGCCTGTCGCGCGCCACGATTGTGGTCGAGGCCGCCGCCAGATCCGGATCGTTGCTCACGGCGGGCAATGCCCTCGACCAAGGGCGCGAGGTCATGGCGGTCCCCGGACATCCGTTCGATGGCCGCGCCTCGGGATGCAACATGTTGCTGCGGGACGGGGCCACATTGATCCGTGGAGCGCGTGATGTGCTCGAGGCTCTGGCCGCGACACCGCCCGTATCCGCGTCACGCCCCGCCCATCGCGCCACACGCCAGATGCACATGCCGCTGTCGCCCCCCGAACCACAACCCGACCGCACGGCCACGCCCCCCGATGGCACCGGACCGATCCCCCCCGTGACAGCACCTGTGACCCTTCCGCCGTCCACCCCGCAAACCCGCAGCCTGTCGGATCATGCCGCATTGCACACCGAAATCCTGTCACGCCTGAGCACCACCGCCCTGCCCGAGGATGCTCTCATCCGTGCGCTCGACGCCCCCAAGGATCTGGTGAGTGCGGAGCTCTTGACCCTCGAACTGAGCGGTCGCATTGCCCGCAAATCCGGGGGCTTGTTGGCCCTCTCTTGACCCGTCCCAAATAACGCGGATTTATTCTGCCCTTTAGGGCAGGGGCGATAATTGCGTTTTCACCCGATTGACAATCGCCAGTTGCGCAACACATTTTGCGCCTCCATAAGGCGCGAAAAGTTATGTAAGAGGACAGAGCATGCCCGTTGTTGTTGTTGAATCCCCGGCGAAAGCCAAAACGATCAATAAATATCTCGGCAAGAACTTCACCGTGCTTGCATCCTACGGCCACGTCCGCGACCTGCCCGCCAAGAACGGATCGGTCGACACGGACGCCGATTTCGAGATGACGTGGGAGGTCGGCGCAGACAGCCGCAAACACGTCAAAGCCATCGCAGACGCGCTCAAAACCGACGACACGCTCATCCTCGCAACCGACCCCGATCGCGAAGGCGAAGCGATTTCATGGCACCTGCAAGAGGCGCTGACCAAACGCAAGGCGATCAAGAAATCGACCGCCGTGTCCCGCGTCACCTTTAACGCCATCACCGAAAAAGCCGTCACCGAGGCGATGCAGAACCCGCGTCAGGTCGACGCGCCATTGGTCGAGGCCTATCTGGCGCGGCGTGCGCTCGACTATCTTGTGGGCTTTAACCTGTCGCCCGTGTTGTGGCGCAAATTGCCCGGTGCGCGCTCCGCGGGCCGCGTTCAATCGGTGTGCTTGCGTCTCATCGTCGAGCGCGAAACCGAGATCGAGGCCTTTAACCCGCAAGAATACTGGTCCGTCAAAGCCCTGCTTGAAACGCCCCGCGGTCAACAATTCGAGGCACGCCTGACACAGCTGTCGGGCAAGAAACTCGACAAATTCGACCTGCACGACAAAATCGGCGCGGAAATGGCCGTGGCGGCGGTCTCGTCGCGCGCGCTTCACGTCGATACGGTCGAGGCCAAACCCGCCTCGCGCAATCCCTCCGCGCCCTTTATGACCTCGACCCTGCAACAGGAGGCGAGCCGCAAATTCGGCTTTGGCGCCCGCCAGACCATGAACTCCGCGCAACGTCTCTACGAGGCGGGTCTCATCACCTACATGCGAACCGATGGCATCGACATGGCCCCCGAGGCCGTGGCCCAAGCCCGCGATGCGATCAAAAGCCGCTATGGCGACAAATACGTCCCCAAAAGTCCGCGCATCTACAAAAACAAAGCGAAAAACGCCCAAGAGGCCCACGAATGTATCCGCCCCACGGACATGTTCGCCGCACCCGACACGGTGAAATTGTCCGACAATGACCAAGCGCGCCTGTACGACCTGATCTGGAAACGCACCATTGCGGCCCAGATGGAAAGCGCGAAAATGGAGCGCACCACCGTCGACATCACATCCGACGACCGCGAAGTGGTGCTACGCGCCACAGGTCAGGTCGTGGTGTTTGACGGCTTCATGGCCGTCTACACCGAGGGCCGCGATGACGTGGACGAGGACGACGAGGGCCGCCTGCCCCAGATCACCCAAGCAGATGCACTCAAACGCATCGCGGGCGGGTTGACCGCGCAAGCCACCGACAAAACCGTCGTCATGGGCGACAAGGATGCGGTGATGGGCCTACAGCACTTCACCAACCCGCCGCCGCGCTACACCGAGGCCACATTGGTCAAGCGGATGGAAGAGTTGGGCATCGGCCGCCCGTCCACCTATGCCTCCGTCCTGTCCACCATCGTGGACCGCGAATACGTCAAGAAAGAACAGAACCGCCTGATTCCAGAGGACAAAGGCCGGATCGTAACGATCTTTCTGATGAACTTTTTCAAGAAATACGTGGGCTATGAGTTCACCGCCGACCTTGAGGCGGAACTCGATGAGGTCTCCGCAGGCGAGCGCGATTACAAGGAAGTTCTGGGCCGGTTCTGGCGCGATTTTTCCGCTGCGATCGGCGAAACCTCCGAATTGCGCATCTCCGAGGTGCTCGACAAACTCGACGATGCCCTCGCCCCGCAACTCTACCCGCCGCGCGACGATGGCACAGACCCGCGCGTCTGTCCCAAATGCGGCGAGGGCAGTCTGCACCTGAAAACCTCGCGCACCGGCGGCTTTGTCGGCTGCTCGAACTATCCCGAATGCCGCTTTACCCGTCCCATCAGTGGCGAGGGGGCCGAGAGCTATGAAAAGGTTCTGGGGCAAGACAACGGCGACGACATTTCGCTGCGCTCGGGGCGCTTTGGCCCCTATGTGCAGCGCGGCGAGGTCACCGAAGAAAACAAAAAACCCAAACGCTCCTCGCTGCCCAAAGGGTGGGCGCCCGAGAGTATCGATCTGGAAAAGGCGCTCACGCTGCTCAATCTGCCGCGCGAAATCGGCACACATCCGGAGGGCGGCGTTATTTCCGCCAACCTTGGCCGCTTTGGCCCCTATGTGATGCACCAGTTGCCCGACGAGGCGAAACCCGTCTACGCCAACCTCGCCACCCCTGACGAGGTGTTCGAGATCGGCATGAACCTCGCGATGGAAATGATCACGCACAAACGCGAGAACCCTGGCCGTGGCCGCCGCACCGCCAAGGCGCTCAAGGAGTTGGGCGATCACCCTGATGGGGGCGCGATCAACGTCATGGACGGCAAATTCGGCCCCTATGTGAAGTGGGAAAAGGTCAACGTGACCTTGCCAAAAGAGATCAAGCCCGAGGACATCACCGTCGAACAAGCGCTTGAATTGATTGCAACAAAGAAACCCGCCAAGAAGAAAGCGGCGCCAAAGAAAAAGGCCGCGGCAAAGAAACCCGCAGCCAAGAAAAAAGCGCCCGCGAAAAAGCCCGCGGCAAAGAAACCTGCAGCGGAAAAAGACGCCTGAGCACAGCCGTCGCGCAGCATGACCAATCAAGGGGCGCCCGTTGCGGCGCCCTTTTTCCATGCCGCAACCGCACATTGCGGCCCTTTCGCAGGTGCAGAATATTGACACAGCCCATCGGCTTCGCCAGTGTTGCGCAACACCATTTGAGAGGGACACCCAGATGAACAAAGTATATGGCTCCGCCACCGAGGCGCTCGACGGCCTGTTGACCGATGGCATGTTGATCGCGGCGGGAGGGTTCGGCCTATGCGGCATCCCCGAGTTGCTCATCGACGCCATCGTCGACAGCGGCGTCAAGGACCTCACAGTCGCCTCCAACAACGCGGGCGTGGACAGCTTTGGCTTGGGCAAATTGCTCGACACCCGTCAGATCCGCAAAATGATGTCGTCCTATGTGGGCGAGAACGCCGAATTCATGCGCCAATACCTGTCGGGTGAATTGGAACTGGAGTTCAACCCACAAGGCACATTGGCCGAACGCATGCGGTCCGGCGGTCATGGCATCCCGGGGTTTTACACCAAAACGGGCGTTGGCACGGTCATCGCAGAGGGCAAGGAACACAAGGAGTTCCCGACCGGTCCCGGTGGCCAACCCGAGACCTACATTCTGGAAGCGGGTATTTTCGCCGATATTTCCATCGTCAAGGCATGGAAAGCCGACGAAACAGGCAACGCGGTGTTCCGTAAAACGGCGCGTAATTTCAATCCGCCTGCGGCCATGTGCGGGAAAATCTGCATCATGGAAGTCGAAGAAATTGTGCCGACAGGTTCGCTTGACCCCGACAAGATCCACCTGCCGGGCATCTACGTGCATCGCCTGATCCAGGGCGACCACGAAAAGCGGATCGAACAACGCACCACACGCCCCGCAGCGTAACGGCGGACCCGCGCGTGACCTCCCCCTACGATACCCTTGAGGATCGTGCGTTCTGGCGCACGGGGGTGGTGGCGTGCGATCCGCATCATGTGGCAGATCTTTACCACCCAAAGTTCGCAATCACCAAAGAGACGGCGATTATGACGGCGGGCTCGTGCTTTGCCCAACACGTCCACCGCACCCTCAAAGAGCGCGGTTGGTCCGTGATCGACACCGAAACGCCAAGCGGTTTATTTCCCCGCGAGGTGCTCAACCGGTTTGGCTACGCGATGTATTCGGCGCGGTATGGCAATATCTATACCGTGCGCCAACTGCTGCAATTGCTGCGCGAATCCTATGGCGACGTCACCCCCGCCGATCCCGTCTGGACCCGTGACGGACGGTTTTTCGATGCCCAGCGCCCCAATATCGAACCCGATGGATTAGAACGCGCCGACCTCGTGCAAGAGGCCCGCGCCAGCCACCTCTCGGCCATTTGCGCCGCACTGTCCAAAGCGGATGTGTTCGTCTTTACCCTCGGCCTGACCGAAGCATGGATGCATCGTGACAGCGGAACGATCTACCCCACGGCCCCCGGCACCATCGCAGGCACATTTGACGCCGCGACCTATAGGTTTCACAGCTTTACGACCGCCGAAATATTGGCCGATCTCGCATCGGTGCGCACGGTGTTGCAGGCGGTAAACCCGCAGATAAAGATGCTGCTCACCGTGTCCCCCGTCCCGCTCACCGCCACGGCCACAGGCGGGCATGTGCTTGCCGCATCGAGCTATTCCAAAGCGGTGTTGCGCGCGGCGGCGGGCGAGTTCAGCGCCGCGCATGAGGATGTCGACTATTTCCCCTCATTCGAGGTCATCACCAACCCCGCCGCACGGTCGGCGTTTTTCAAACCCAACCTGCGCTCGGTTGAGGATGCGGGCGTGGCCGCGGCCATGCGGATGTTCTTTGCCGCCCATGGCCCCGCATTCGACCCGGATGGCGACACCGACGCCCCCGCGCCGCACGACGACAATGACCGCGATGATGGCGATGATGGCGATGATGATGTGATTTGCGAGGAGGCGCTCGTTCGCGCCCGTGCGACATGAGGGTTCTTATTCTCGGCAGTTCCCACACCGTGTGCTTTCGCGACGCAATTGGCGCATTGCGCACGGATTTCCCCGGGTTGGAGCTGACCACCTTTGGCCTGCCGGGGGGGAAATTCGCCGCCGCGCGCCTTGACGGCTCGGTATTGCGGGCGTTGGACGATGCGCATGATGTGGCGATGGAGTGGAACGGTGTGACCGAAATCGACACCGCCGCGTTCGATCGCATCTTGATGGTGGGCGAGCGGTTCTCGTTTCAATCGGTAACGCGCATGTTGGCGCTGCACAATGTGTTGGAAGAGCCACTGCGCGATGATCTCCCGCTTATCAGCACGGCCGCCCTCGAGGCCCTGATCGACGGGGCTGTCGCCGGACAGGTGGACGGGATCGTGGCGCGGTTTGGCCGCGACCCCCGCATCACACATCTGCCCGCCCCCTATCCGCTTGCCCGCAGTTGGAAACAGGGCGCAGGCCACGAACGGTTCATCACGCTGTTGAGCAATCGCGCCACCACCCCCCGTTGGATGACACGGTTCGAGGCAAGCATTGCGGCGCATCTTGCCGACGTCGACCACGGATTTATGCCACAACCCGAACCGACACGACATGACGCCTTTCGCTCGCGCAATGCCTTTGCGTGGCCCAAGAGCGGCCAGGGCGCGGCGGGCAACCGCGTCGACAACCGCCACCTGAACACCGATTACGCACGGATCGCATTTGCGGCCTATGCGAATAACATCCTGAATATGCGCCCTCGAGCGGCGCACAACACATAAAGACGCGGACACGCGAAAAGGAGAGACAACCATGCCTTGGGATCGCAATCAAATGGCGGCACGCGCCGCACTCGAACTGCAAGACGGCACCTATGTGAACCTCGGCATCGGCATTCCGACGCTTGTGCCAAATTTCATCCCCGAGGGCGTAACGGTGACGTTGCAATCCGAAAACGGGATGCTCGGGATGGGACCGTTCCCCGTTGAGGGCGACGAAGACGCCGACCTGATCAACGCAGGCAAACAGACCATCACCGAGCTGCCGCAGACCTCCTATTTCGACAGCGCCACCTCATTCGGCATGATCCGTGGCGGCAAGATTGCCATGGCGATTTTGGGCGCGATGGAAGTGGACGAAAAGGGCGATCTGGCCAACTGGATGATCCCGGGCAAACTGGTCAAGGGCATGGGGGGCGCTATGGACCTCGTTGCCGGCGTGGGTCGCGTGGTCGTGGTCATGGATCACACCAACAAACACGGTGACAGCAAATTGCTCAAGACCTGTACCCTGCCGCTCACGGGTCAGGGCGTTGTGGATCGCGTCATCACCAATCTGGGCGTTCTGGACGTGGTCGACGGCGGATTGAAGATCGTCGAATGCGCCGATGGCGTTACCGAGGCCGAGCTACGTGCCGCAACCGAAGCCACAATCATCGACTGATCCCAAAGCACCGGTTCTGACAAGGACGGCCTCCGCACCCTGCGGGGGCCGTTTTGCATTGCGGGTGATTGTTCATCATTTAGAAACAGCACCATATTCTTGCCCCATTTTGTCGCTAGATACACAGGCAATCAATCGACCCTTTTGTGAAACGACATCGCCACATGCCCGCCCCAATGCCCCCGACCCCAATGCCAAAACCCGCGACCGCGTGGCGCGACCGCGCCATCATGCTTGGCCTTTTGGCCTTGGTTGTGGTCGGCCTCATAGGGGCGGCGGCGGCCACGGGATGGGACGAAACATTGGCCCAAATCCGCAAACTGTCGGTGTGGCAAGTCTCTGCGCTGTTGGGCCTGTCCTTGGCCAATTACGTCCTGCGTGGCGTCAGGTGGCACCTTTTTGCCCGACATTTGGGGCTGGACTTGTCCTTTTTCGACAATTTGCGCCATTTCCTTGGCGGGTTTGCCATGACCGTCACTCCGGGACGGGTGGGCGAGTTGGTCCGGATGCGGTGGATCAAACGCGAAACGGGTTGGGCGATGGATCGCACCGCCCCGCTCGTCCTTGTCGACCGCGCTTCCGATCTGGCAGCGATGGCGATTTTGATGGGGGCGGCATTGCTGTCCTCCGGCACCACCATCACGGGCGGGCCGTTTGTCACGGCTCTGGCCCTTGTCGCCGCCTTTGTCGTCACCCGTCCGCGCCTTTTGGCCGCGACGGCGACATGGGGCCACCGCGCCACAGGCAAGACGCCACGCGTTTTTGCCCGCGTGCGCCGCGCCGCACGATCGCTCGATCCGTTTTCACGCGGCGGGGTTTTGTTTGCGGGATCGGTCTTTGCCCTGTTTGGTTGGCTCGCCGAAGGCATCGCCTTTTATCTCCTGCTCGACTGGATGGGCGCGGATGTCTCCGTTGCCACAGCCATCGCCATTTTCCTGTTCTCCACACTCGCCGGCGGCCTGACGGGCGCACCGGGCGGTGTGGGCGGCGCAGAAGCGGCCATGATCGCCCTTCTCGCCCTTGAGGGCGTACCGCTCACCATGTCGGTCCCCGCCACAGCTATCATTCGCTTGACCACCCTCTGGTTCGCAATTGCGATCGGTGTGTTGGTCTTCCCCCTCGCAGAACGCAAATCTTTGAAGGTCTCCGATGACTTGGAAAACGCTTAACTACACCGGATGGGGCCGTGCGCGCACCGCCACGGGCGAGGTCGCCCGCCCTGAACGTCAATCCGCTCTGGCACGTATGGTGGCGGGCGTGACCGCGCCCGCATTCGGCATGCGCCGGTCCTACGGCGATGCCGCGCTCAACGACGAGGGTCGTGCCTATGATATGACGCGCCTTGACCGTGTCATTGCCTTTGATGCCGCCACGGGCGTAGTCGAGGTCGAGGCAGGGATGCCCATCGGCGATCTCGGGCGGACCTTTGCGGGCAAAGGATGGATCCCCCCCGTCATGCCCGGCACCGGATTTGCCACCATCGGCGGCTGTATCGCCAACGATGTCCACGGCAAAAACCACCACACCGCAGGCACCTTTGGCGAACATGTCACCGAGATCACGCTGATTCAGGGCGACAAAACGCGCAAAATCACCGCAAAATCCGCACCTGATCTATGGCAAGCAACCATCGGCGGCCTTGGTCAAACGGGGGTTATCGCCTCGGCAAAACTGCAACTCATGCCCTGCAAGGGCGACATGATGGTGCTGACCGAACGCCGTATCGACGGGTTTGACGAGTTCCTCGTCGCCTTTGACGACAGCAAAACCGACTACACCGTGGGATGGATCGACGCGACCGCCAAGGGCAACGCGCTCGGGCGCGGCATCTTGGAAGAGGGCGAGATCACATCGGGTGTGCACGCCAAAAAGGATAAAACCCGCGAAGTGCCGTTCAACGCGCCAAGTTGGGCGCTCTCTGCCCCCATCGTGCGCCTGTTCAACGAGTTGTATTTCCGCCGCGTTCCCGCGAGCGGACGCACAAGCGTGAAACCGATTTCCGAGCCGTTCTTTCCCCTCGACGCGATCCATAACTGGAACCGCCTGTACGGCAAAAAGGGCTTCAACCAATTTCAATGCGTGGTACCACTGGACCAAACCGCCTGTCTGCGCATTATGTTGGAACGCATCGCCAATTCCGGCCTCGCCTCTCCACTCGCCGTCCTCAAAAAGATGGGCGCCGGACGGGGCGGTTACATGTCGTTCCCGATGGAGGGCTATACGCTCGCCGTTGATTTCCCGAACCGTCAGGGGGCCGAGTTCCTTATTCAGGAATTGACAGATCTGGCCCGTGACGCCGGCGGGCGGATTTATTTCGCCAAAGATGGCGTGGCCTCGGCGGCGCAAATCGCGGGCATGTACCCCGATCATGCCAAATGGGCCAAGACCGTGAACAAAGCCGACCCTGATCGCCACCTTGAGACAGATATCGTGCGCCGCCTGAGCCTGCGCGATCCACAGGAGACAGTGTAATGAAAACCACCTGGATCATCTTGGGGGCGACGTCATCAATGGCCCGCGCCCTGAGCCGCAAACTGGCCGCCCGGGGCGACACCGTTTTGCTATGTGGCCGCGACATGGACGACCTTGCAGCCAGTGCCGCCGATTGCGTGGCCCGTGGGGCCGCGGGGGCCGAGGCCTTGCCCTTTGACGCGCGCAAGATCGACACTTTTGCACCCATTATCGCGCGGGCGACATCGCAAGAGGGAGAGATCAACTGCGCCGTCTTCGTCGGCTCGATGCCATCCCAAGACGCGATTGACGCCGACCCGTCGCTGATTGAGGGCGTCATTCAGGACAGCCACACCGGCCCCGCCGCCTTTTTGCAAATGCTCGCCCCCGAAATGGAGGCCCGCGGCCAAGGCACCGTTGTGGGCGTCGGGTCCGTTGCGGGGGACCGTGGCCGCATCGGCAACTATGTCTACGGGTCTGCCAAAGCGGGCTTTGCCACCTACCTATCGGGCCTGCGCAATCGCCTGACCCGCGCGGGCGGCCATGTTGTCACCGTCAAACCCGGGTTCGTGGATACCGCGATGACATGGGATGTCGAGGGCATGTTCCTCGTCGCCGCCCCCGAAAAGGTCGCGGACGACATTCTCAAAGCCGTCGCAAAGAAGCGCAACGTGATCTACACGCCGTTCTTCTGGCGCTACATCATGTTGATCATTCGCCACATCCCCGAAGCCATATTCAAAAAGATGAGCATCTAACGCCGAAGATCTGGCCCACACTTATAATAATGACGACCCAAGGGGCGCCCGCTGTGGCGCCCTTTTGCTATTCACTGCGCAGTGCGTTGGTGGCGAACACGCAGCCGTCGGAATACAGATCCGGCGGCGTCACACATAGCCCCCGCGCCACCTGCCACGCCGCAAGCACCTTTGGCACATAGGCACGGGTTTCGGCGTAGGGCGGCGGGCCTTGGTGCTTGCTCACGGCATTCTCCCCCGCATTATACCCCGACAGCGCAAGCGCCAGATCCCCGTTGAAATGCGTGAGCAACCAATCGAGGTAGGCAATGCCGCCTTTGATATTTTGCGACGGGTCAAGCGGATCGGTCACGCCAAACCGCGCAGCGGTGGCGGGGATCAATTGCATCAACCCTTGTGCCCCTGCCCCGCTTTGTGCATCGGCCTTGCCCGCGCTTTCGACCGCCATAACAGCCAAAGCCAAGGCGGGGCTGACATTTGTCCCGATCGAATGGACGAGCAAATCGGAGCCGTAAGCATTGGCAATGTCGGTCACCTGTTGGAACGAGGGCCTGGACAGGCCGACCGCTTGCGGGGCCTCGAGCGCCTTGAGCGCAAGGGCGAACCGTTCGGGAGCGGCCCCCGTCACATCATGCGGCACCGCATTCCAGAACCAGTCCTGCAAATCGGCGGGGACCTCGGGATCGGTGCTGACGGGCACCGGATTGGCTGCAACTGCGGTCCCGAGCCCCTGTTGACGGGCGATATCGGCGGGGCGGATTTGCACGGTGATGCGTTTGGACGCCCCCCCCACAGGCACCCCGATACGTTTTGGCGTGACTTTACCCCAAGCGGGTGCGGTGGCCACCGGCGTCCCGCCGAGCCTTTTGGGAACAATCGGTCCGCTCGTGTCCTGGGCGATGGCGGGCGCGGCCAGAATCACACTGCCCAACAGACAGGTAAAAAGCGCGATGCGCGGCGAGGGGCGAAAAACTACCAAGAATCTGGACCTGACTGCTCGTTACGGCCGCGTTGGATCGGACCTGTTTGTTGCAGAATGGCAAAAAATGCCCCTCTCGACCAGTGATTAGAGACATTTTGCGATCAATTGCATTTGAATATTAATCTTCTTTTTACCCTCCAAGCAAATTTTCTGAAATTGGTTAAAATTTAAAATTGTTAAATTTCAACAGCTTAACTACTAAACTCATTAAAATTTTCAGTGTTCCAAAAACGTACCAATGCTGCCCAACTCTCGCCCCAGTTCGGGGGCCATATAGCCTCATCGAAACGCAGACAGCGACACATTGGCAAGGGAAACGCCAACGCCGAAGCGCCAAGACGTGGACATGAAATCAAACGACCCTAGGAGGGATCACTATGAAATTTTTCAAACTCGCAAACCGCTTTAACCGTGACGAAGATGGCGCCGTGACCGTGGACTGGGTCGTTCTGACCTCCGCCGTTGTTGGCCTCGGTGTTGCAGTTCTCACAACTGTTGCAAACGGTACGAAATCGCTCGGCTCCACCATCTCCGGTGACCTCGCTTCGCGCACTGTTCAGTCCTACACCGAGTAAGGCATTCGCCTGATCGACTGGAGCCGCAAGGCCCGGACGCAAGACCACAAAGCCGCGCCCCGAGGGGCGCGGCTTTAACCATTCACCCTGGGCATCATTGCGCCCTGCCCGTGTGACCACCGCAGCCCCCCCGATGGTGCTGACAACAAGGCCCGCACCAATCGCCGCCTTCGGGCGTTATTGTGCAAAAATCCTTTTCAACGCCGCGCAATGACCACCGACATGCCACATTTGAGGGGCATATTGACGGGGAAACGCTCGCGGCTTTCGAACGAAGCCCTAAGCAAGAGGAAATACACATGCGTCTTATTTTTGGACTTGTTCTTGTTATCGGCATGGCCCTCGCCGGGTTTGCTGTTCACATGACCCGCGGGTACATGTCGACCTATCAAGCGGAACTTGCCGCAGAAAAGGCAAACCGGTCTCAAATCGTCCAGACCGAGGATATCTATGTCCTGACCAAAAGCATCTCCTATGGCGATGCCGTCACAATGGATCTGGTCAAAACCGTACGTTGGCCCGTGGAAAGCATGCCCGAGGGTGTATTCCGCACCGAAGAGGAGCTTTTCCCCCAAGGTCCGGACGAACCACGGATTGCCCTCCGCGCCGCCGAAGCGATGGAACCGGTTCTGGCCGTCAAAGTCACCGCGCCGGGTGAGGACGCCGGCGTGGCCTCGCGTCTTGGCCAAGGGATGCGGGCCTTTGCGATCTCTGTGGATGTCTCCACAGGGGTGTCCGGCTTCCTGCGCCCCGGTGACCGCGTTGACGTCTATTGGAGTGGCCGCCTACCGGGCTCGCAAAGCGAAGTGACCAAGCTCATTCAGTCCTCTATCCCGCTTGTTGCCGTTGACCAGACATCTGACGGCGAACGCAAATCTCCCACCATTGCCCGTACGGTTACGGTCGAGGTGACCCAGTCCCAAGTGGCCGCTCTGGCACAGGCCCAGTCCTCCGGTCGCTTGTCTCTCGCCCTTGTCGGACGCGACGACCAGACCACCATCGGCGCGGTCCAAGTGGACCAGAACTCGCTTTTGGGCATCGAGGAACAAGTGATGGTCGAAGCGGAACGCGCCCGTGTCTGTACCGTGCGCACCCGAAAAGGCGCCGAAATCATCGATATGCCGATCCCGTGCTCTAACTAAAGGGGCTCGCCCCACCCCACGGTATCGGGCGGCGCATCTCATCAGGTGCGCCGCCTTTTCAACAGGTTAATACGCGAAAACAGAGGCCCGCCCGCCACACCGGCCCCCTCGACTGTGCCTCATTCACATCACGAAAAGCCGCCAACAGATTGATTCTTGCAAAAAATTGCCGTTTGGCGCATGTTGTCCGTAATCGGGGCGCTAGACCCTATTTTTTGAGGCGTGGTCACAGAGGCAGGATCACATGAAAATGATGAATATCTTAAAGGCCGCTCTACTTGGGTGTGCCGTTATCGGTGCAACTCCTCACGGAGCCTTTGCAGACAAACTTCGTGTTATGACAGGCGCGCCCTCCGGTACGCTCAATGTTCCCATGAACCGCGCGGTTGTGGTCGAAAGCGATGAACCCTTCGCCGAGATCTCGGTGGCCAATGCGGAAATCGCGGATATCTCGACCCTGTCGGATCGCTCGATCTATGTTCTGGGCCGCGCCCCGGGGCGTACAACCATGACACTGTTGGCCCCTGACGGTTCGTTGATCACCAACGTCCAAATTCAGGTGACACCCGACATTACAGAATTCAAAGAGCGCCTGCGCCAGATCATGCCCGGCGAAGGCATCGAAGTGCGCACAGCCAATGACGGCATCGTCCTGTCCGGCATCATTTCATCGGTGACTCGGATGGAGCGCGCGGTTGAACTGGCCGAACGCTATGCCCCCGGCCGTGTTTCCAACCTGATGAGCATCGGCGGCACACAGCAGGTCATGCTCAAAGTACGCTTTGCCGAAATGGCCCGCTCGGTTTCCAAAAACCTCTCCTCTTCGGTGGGATTCCTCAACGATATTAACGTCATCGATCCCACCACCGGTGCGATCGACATTGCGACCAACTGGTCCGGTGGCTCGACCGGCACCCTGATCGGATCCGGCAACGGGATCACCGGTGCGCTCACCGCGAAAGATGATGCACTCGGCGCGATCAAGTTCGGCGGCTCTCTGGGCGGTGTCGAATTGGCCGTCGTCCTCGAGGCCATGGAACAAAAGGGCGTTGTACGCACCTTGGCCGAACCGAACCTCACGGCCCTGTCGGGTCAACAGGCCAAATTCCTTGCCGGTGGCGAATACCCCATTCCGGTGCAAACGCCCGATGGTATCGTGATCGAATACAAACCCTTCGGTGTTGAACTTGAATTCATTCCGCGCGTGGTCAATGGCGACCAGATCAATCTCGAACTGAAAGCCGCCGTATCCGGCATCGACAGCACCGTCAGCTACGCCATCGACGGCTTCTCGCTCAACTCGTTCAAACGCCGCGAAGCTTCGACCACGGTCGAAATGCGCGACGGACAGAGCTTTGCCATTGCAGGCCTGTTGCAAGATGACTTTCAGGACCTCAACGGTCAGGTGCCATGGCTCGGCGACATCCCCGTTTTGGGGGCCTTGTTCCGCTCGATGGATTACCAACGCGCCCAATCGGAACTTGTGATCATCGTGACCCCGCACCTCGTATCACCGACCTCCGGAGCTGCATTGGCCCTGCCCACGGATCGCGTTCGCATCCCGACGGAATCCGAGATGTTCCTGTTTGGCAAAACATTCGGCGGCACGTCCAAAGCCCAAGCGGGTGGTGCGGGCGAAGTGGCGAAACAGGACTTCCAAGGGTCCTATGGCTACGTGATGGAGTAATCAGATGCGTGTAACAACAAAATCCGCTCTCGCGGCCTCGGCCCTTTTGGCGCTTTCTGCCTGTAGCGACTCCAAAGTTTTCTCCGGCTTTTACGAAGAAGCCGGCGGCTACCTCGATGCGGGTCAGTTTGGCAATGCAACGATGAACAACACCCTGGTTCAAAACGGCGAATTGAAATACGCCGTGAACCTCAACGAGCGCTTTGCCTCTGCGGTGCCGACAACGGTGAACTTCGAGTTCAACTCCGCCGTTCTCGATGCGGCATCACGGTCCGTGATCCGCCGTCAGGCACACTTTATCTCGCAATTCCCCGAAGTCCGTTTCCGTGTCTACGGCCACACCGATCTGGTCGGCTCCGAAGGCGCGAACAAGCGTCTCGGGTTGCGCCGCGCACAGGCTGTTGTGACCGAACTGGCCCGCCTCGGGATCTCCAAATCGCGCCTCGAAGCCATGGTGTCCTACGGCGAAACCCAACCCGTCATCGCCACAGAGGCGGCCGAACGCCGCAATCGCCGCACCGTCACCGAAGTGTCCGGTTTTGTGCAAAGTGATCCGATCGTGATGGACAGCCGCTACGCCGATATTGTGCATCGCGAATACATCGAGAGCGCCACATCGCAGTCCGAATTGATTAATTTCGGTGAGGAACAAACTGAGTAAATTTTCAACAATGTTCTGAAATAGCGAATTATTACGCGATTTTGGCCCCATTGTTGCCCACTTTCCCCGTCACCTTCTTCTTATTGGGAGCAGTATGTCCGACCCCCGAGTCGGACTGCGCGCCAAGGGAAAAGGTGGCGGTTTTCGTTTAAAACCAATCACTCGACCTTAGGCGCTCCGACAAAGAGAAGGACGCAGGCAATGACGAGTGAAACTGCATTGCAGACCAACGCACCCCTGGTGGCATGCACCATCAGCCGCGATGTGCAAAACTTCGATCTTTTGATCGAGGACATGGAGGACGCACTGGGCGAAGCCTGGGGTGATCTTTCGTTCGAGGACGCACGCCAATTTTTCCGTCAACCCGACAGCGGCAGCCTCAAATTTGTGGCTGTGGCCATCGATCAGGAGGACGAAGGCGCGTTGGCCATGATCGCCGACCTGATCAAATCGGCCCGCACGCAAGGCGTTAAAGTCATTTTGATTGCGGACGAGGTGTCGCCGATGGCGCTGCACCAGTTGTTGCAATTGGGCGCCGAGGATTTCATCCCCTACCCGCTCCCCGAGGGCGCACTGGGCGAGGCCATCGAGCGCCTTGACCGCCCCGAGAAAGCCCCCGCCGTTGAATTCATCGACACCTCTGCGGGACAGCTGTACGGCAAATCCAAAAGCAACCGCAACGGTGCCGTCCTTCCCGTACAGGCCGTCTGCGGTGGCGCAGGAGCCACCACATTAGCCGTGAACCTCGCGTGGGAATTGGCCAATGTCGAAAAGAAAGCGCCACAGCCGCGCGTTTTGTTGATCGACCTGAATCTGCAATACGGATCGGTCTCGACCTACCTCGATCTGCCGCGCCGCGATGCGGTCTACGAACTTTTGACCTCCACCGAATTAATGGATGACGACAGCTTCCGTCAGGCTCTGGTCGAGTTCAACGACACGCTGTCCGTGATGACCGCGCCCCCCGATTTGCTACCGCTCGACTTTATCAACAGCGAAGACATCGAACGCCTTCTCGCCATGGCGAAATCACAATTCGACTACGTCATCGTTGATATGCCGACAACTCTGGTCAACTGGACCGAAGCCGTCTTGACCGCCTCCGAGTTCTATTTCGTCCCGTTCGAATTGGACCTGCGGTCGGCGCAAAACATCATGCGTCTGCGCACGGCTCTTCAGGCCGAAGACCTGCCATGGGACAAATTGCGGTTCTTGTTGAACCGTGCGCCGAAAGGCATGGACCTGACCGCGAAATCACGGATCAAACGCCTGTCGGAGAACCTTGAAATTGCCATCGACGTGCAGCTTCCCGACGGAGGGAAAATCGTTCGCGAAGCCTGTGACCAAGGTTTGCCACTTGCCCTTGAGGCCGCCAAGTCACCGTTACGCAAGGAAATTATGAAACTGGCAGCATCGCTGCACGCACACCAGGCCGAACATCTGGAAGCCGCCGAATAAGGCCGCCCAACTCCCCCGAGGAATACCGAGCATGTTTTCGAGATATAAAAAAGATGACGCCGCAAAGGCGCAACCCGTGGCCGAAAAAGCCGCCCCCGTGGCCGCCCCTGTTGTTCCGGGTGCCGCACCACAAAAGGTGGCCGTGACCCGCCGTGACAATTCGCGCCCCGCACAAGTCGTTCCCGCGGACAAGGAATTGAAACGCAAGGAGCGCATTTCCGACATCAAGGTCGAGATGCACAAGCGCCTGCTCGAAGATCTCAACCTCGCGGCCCTCGAACAGGCCCCCGAGAAAGAATTGCGCGCCGAGATTTCGGCCATCACGGCGGAGGCCCTCACCGATCTCGGGATGGTGCTCAACCGGGATGAGCGCGCGACATTGAACCAGAACCTCTATGACGAAGTGCGCGGTCTTGGCCCGCTTGAAACGCTTTTGAAAGACGACACGGTCAACGATATTCTCGTCAACGGCCCGCAACAGATTTTCGTCGAGCGCGACGGAAAATTGCAACTTACTGATATTACGTTCAAAAACGAAAAGCACCTGCTGCGCATTATCGACAAGATCGTCTCCGCCGTGGGGCGCCGCGTCGATGAAAGCAACCCCTACGTTGACGCCCGTCTGGCCGATGGGTCGCGTTTCAACGCCATGGTCCCGCCCGTGGCCGTGGACGGCTCGCTCGTCTCCATCCGTAAATTCAAAAAAGAAAAACTGGCCATCGACGACCTCGTGCGCTTTGGCGCCTTTACCGAGGAAATGGCCGTCTATTTGCAAGCCGCCGTGTCTACCCGTCTCAACGTCATCGTGTCGGGCGGGACGGGTTCGGGGAAAACCACCACCCTCAACGCGCTGTCCTCGTTTATCGACGACGATGAACGCATCCTGACGATCGAAGACACCGCCGAACTGCAACTGCAACAAACCCACGTGGGCCGGATGGAAAGCCGTCCGGCGAACGTCGAGGGCAAAGGTGCCGTGTCACAGCGCGATTGTTTGAAAAACGCTCTGCGGATGCGTCCCGACCGCATCATCGTCGGGGAAACCCGTGGCGAGGAAGTGATCGACATGCTTCAGGCCATGAACACGGGCCACGACGGGTCAATGACCACAATCCACGCCAACTCGGCACGCGATGGTGTGTCGCGTCTGGAAAACATGATCGCCATGGCCGGAATCGAAATGCCGCTCAAGGCCGTGCGCTCGCAAATTTCGTCGGCTGTGAACCTCATCGTTCAGGCCTCGCGTCTGCAAGACGGCTCGCGCCGCATGACCTCGATCACCGAAATCACCGGTATGGAAGGTGACGTGATCTCCATGCAAGAGGTCTTCCGCTATCAGCGCACGGGCCTCACCCCCGACAATAAAATCATCGGCCACTTCACCGCCACCGGCGTGCGCTCCCACTTCTCCGAGCGGTTCCGCATGTGGGGCTACGATTTGCCGCCCTCGCTTTTCGAACCTACGAAACCCTCATAAGCCAGTAAGGAAACCCCATGGTCCTCACTATTGAACCGATCATCTACGGGATCGTCTTCGTCGCGGTACTCCTGCTTGTCGAGGGCATCTATCTCACCATTTTCGGCAAGAGTATCTCGCTGAATTCAAAGGTAAACCGCCGCTACGAATTGCTTGAAAAGAACGGGGACCGCGAACAGGTCCTCAACCAGCTCCGCAAGGAGATGGGCCAACACCTGCGTTCGCGCCAGATCCCTCTCTATTCCATTCTCGCCGAGAAAGCGCAAAAGGCCAACATCGCCTTTACACCGGCACAGCTGTTGATGGTGATGGGGTTTTTGGGGTCATTTGCCTTTGTCGGTCTGACCATCGGCACCGCCACCTCTGTGCCTGTGCGTGCGATGGTGTCCGTGGTGATTGGTGTCGGCGCCGTGTTCGTCTGGATCAACGGCAAGGCCAAAAAGCGTCTCGCCATGATCGAAGAGCAATTGCCCGATGCGGTCGAATTGATGGTGCGTTCCTTGCGCGTCGGCCACCCGTTTGCCAACGCGCTCAACATTGTCGCCAAAGAGGTTCCCGATCCCCTTGGCACAGAAATGGGCGTGATCGCGGACGAAAGCGCCTATGGGCGTGACGTCGGCGAAGCCCTCAAGGATATGGCCGAACGCCTTGATATGCAGGATTTGCGTTTTCTCGCCGTCGCCGTGTCCATCCAACAGCAATCAGGGGGCAACCTCGCCGAGGTGCTCGACGGTTTGGCAAAGGTGATCCGCTCGCGCTTTAAACTGTTCCGCCGCGTCAAAGCCATTACAGCCGAGGCACAGTGGTCGGGAAAGTTCCTGTCGGGTTTCCCGCTTGGCGCGTTGATCCTGATTTCGGTCGGCAAACCCGACTATTACGACACGGTCAAAGACACCGCGGCCTTTATCCCCGCCGCGCTGATCGTTGCCGGTTTCCTCGTCGCCAACATCTTCGTGATGAAGGTCCTCGTGAATATCAAAGTTTAAGCCGACCCCAAAAGGACAGAACCCATGACGGATCTTTTCACACAACTCCTCGGCGAAGAGCTTGGCCCCTTTGGACCGCTGATCGTGATCGGCGTATTGGGCGCGGTCATGGTGCTCGGCGCGTTGATGATGCTGATGAACAAACGGCGCGACCCGTTTGACCGCCTCAAGGACTCGACCCATAGCAAAGCCCTCAACGCCAAGGGCGCAAAGCTGCGCGACGACAAAAAGGTCGACAAGCTTGAAAAATACGCCGCCTTTCTGGAGCCTCAGAACGAAGAGGAATACTCCGCCTCCCAACTGACGATGATCCAGGCGGGCTACCGTGGTAAAAATGCGGTTCGCATGTTCCACTTTTCCCAACTCGCAATGGGTTTGGGCCTGTTGGCCTTTGGTCTCACGCTCGCATTGATCAAAAGCTCGACACAGGAACTGTCCACCCAAGCGATGATCATGCACATCGTCATCCCCGGTGCGGCGGGGTACTATTTCCCGAAATACTGGGTGACGCGCCGCGTTGAAACCCGCAAGGAAGAGATCACCAACGGGTTCCCCGATGCGCTCGACCTTATGCTTGTATGCGTCGAGGCCGGCCAATCACTCGACCAGTCCATCATCCGCGTGGCCAAAGAAATCCGCTCCGGCTTTCCCGCCCTCGCCGATGAGTTTGAAATCGTCAGCTACGAAATCAAGGCCGGTAAGGATAAGGTCAACGTGCTCAAGGACATGTCCGAACGTGCGGGCGTGGCCGATGTCGCCTCCTTTGTGACCGTTTTGATCCAGTCGCAAGCCTTCGGGACGTCCATTGCCGACGCCTTGCGGATTTACGCGGCAGAAATGCGTGATAAACGTGTGATGCGTGCCGAAGAGGCCGCAAACAAGTTGCCTACAAAGATGACCCTTGCCACAATGATGCTCACCGTGCCGCCGCTGTTGATCATCCTGATTGGCCCGTCGGTCTATGACATCTACAAGCTGCTCAACACCACAACGTTCTAGCGAACACACGCGGTGGCGCGGCAAACCGAGCAAGGACGCCTCTACATGCCGCGCCGCCCGATCCATCGCCCTCTCGCCGCAGCCCTTGCTGTGGCGACCCTGACTTTGGCCGCCTGTGGAACGGGCGGCCTTCATCCGGTCAAGGGCAGCCCCTACGCGCCGCGCAGCATCGGCGGTACCGCCGCCTCGGTCGACGGGCTTTTGGTCGGACACCGTTTGATGGAAGCGGGCGAATACGAACTGGCTCTCAAATCCTATTACCGCGCTGCGGGCGATCAGGGCGTGACCGTCGACACCTTGTCCGCCATCGGGTCCGCCAACCTCAAACTGGGGCGCTTGGGGCAAGCCGAAAGCATTCTACGCCGCGCCACCGACATGGACGAAACCTTTGTTCCGGCCTGGAATAATCTGGGCGTTGTCCTCATGGAACGGGGCAATTACGGCGAGGCCGAACGGGTGTTTCGCATCGCTTTTGCCCTCGATAGTGGCCAATCTGCCGATATTCGCGACAATTTACGCTTGGCGCTCGCCAAGATCGAAAACCCTGCATATAGTGACGAAAACGAAAGTGATTTCGCTTTGGTGCGTCGTGGCACGGGGGATTATCTCCTACTGGCACGCTAGGTGGACCATGGGGACAAACCCCGCGCCATGACAAAAGGACCCGAAAACGGGCCGCGTCATGGTCATAAAACGGCCCCTTGAGCAGACAAGCGAAACGAGCAGACATAAAGGGTGGCAGGCACCATGCGCAAAATTGTAATGATTTCGCTGGCTCTTACGGGCGCGATGGCTCTTTCGGGATGCGACGGCGCAATGTCCGAAGTGAAGCGGGCGAAAACAGGCGTCAACGTGATTGACGAAAGTAACCTCAACGAATTGATGCTCGGCGCGGCGGACCCCAACGAGGCGGTCTCCTATTTCTCGCGCTCCGTGGCTCAGGACCCATCGCGTGTGGATCTCAAACGCGGACTCGCCAAATCCCTGATCCGTGCGGGCAACGCCGATGCCGCCGTTCAGGCATGGGAAGCCGTGATGAAACACGACGACGCGACAAGCGATGACCGTGTGGATTACGCCGACGCCCTCATCCGCGTGGGCGACTGGAAAGGTGCAGAGAAACAACTCAACGCCGTTCCGCCCACCCACGAGACCTACAAACGCTACCGCCTTGAGGCGATGATTGCCGACAGCAATCAGGAATGGAAAAAGGCCGACAGTTTTTATGAAACCGCGGCAGGCCTCACAACCAAACCCTCGTCGGTTCTCAACAACTGGGGCTATTCGAAATTGACACGCGGTCAGTTCAAAGAGGCCGAAGTTCTGTTCGGCCGCGCGATCACCTACGATCCATCGCTTTTCACCGCCAAGAACAACATGGTTCTGGCCCGCGGCGCACAGGGCAAATACGACTTGCCCGTCGTCGAGATGACCCAGATCGAGCGCGCACAACTGCTCTACACTCTCGGCCTGTCGGCGGTGAAGTCGGGTGACACGATCATGGGCAAAGGTCTGATCAAGGAAGCCATCGAGACACATCCACAGCACTTCGAGGCCGCCGTGCGTAGCTTGCGCGCCCTTGAGGACAATGTGACGAACTGATGTTGACGCTGACAACAGGTGCGGCGCTGTGGTTTTTGATTGCCACTGCGCCCGTTGCCTTTCTCTCCGCCTTCAACGACCTCAAACGCATGAAGCTGCCCAACGGGTTGGTGATGGCTCTGGCCGCGATCTATGTGATCACAGCGCCGTTTTTCCTGTCGTTCGATCAGTACCTATGGGGCTTTGCCCACGGGGTTATCATGTACGGCGTGGGCATGTTCCTGTTCATGTTCGCGGGGGTCGGCGCCGGCGACGGTAAATTCGCCGCCGCCATGTCGATGTTCATTCCTGTTGCGGATGTGATGCCCGTACTGATGGTTTTCTGCGCCTATCTGCTCGGCGCCTTTGCCGCGCACCGCCTGTTGCGGTCCATCCCCGCCGTGCGCCGCGCCACCCCCGATTGGGTGTCATGGGGCCACAACAAATTCCCGATGGGCCTCGCCCTTGCGGGGACGCTTTTGACCTATTTCGCACTCGCCGCATTTACCGGCTAACGCCGCCTTGGCCGCATTTACCGGCTAACGCCGCCTTGGCCGCGTTTACCGGTGAGCGCACCTGCTACTCGTCCTTAATAATCGGATAAACCAAAAACGCATCATCGTGGATCGCGGGTTTCAACCGTAGCCCTGCTGCCTCCAACGCCTTGAGCGATGTGGTGCGATAGGCCGCCGACGCGGGACACAGCGGGACGAGGATTGCATCGGCATTCTCAAGGCCCGGTGTGCCGTCATAGTACCACGGTGCGCCACCTTCGAGCGGGGTAAACCCGCCGATCATCCACACCATCGACGACACATCCGCCACGTAAAACTGTGTCTCGGGCGGGTAGTTCAACGGCGGTTTTTTCAACTGCGCCGCGATATAGCGGTCCATCGCCGCATCCCCCGACACCAGAGTGCAACGCGGCAAATCCTCACCCATAAATGTGGTCACATCGCGGGCTTTGCTCTCGACCTCATAGGCCGCAAGCGCGGGGATTTCATCCGCAAGAACACGCCGCGCAAAGATGACCGACGAGCGTTCGTCAAATACAAACACATCCCCCGTTTTGGGGTGGCCTGCAATCTGGACATTGTATTTCTCTGTGTTCTCCGCAAAGTGGCGAAAGGGGCTCGTCACGATGTTTTGCAACGACGGCATAATCAACGCAAAGGCCACAAGGGCAAGCGCCCCGAGCGCGGTTTTGCCCTCGGTATTGAACACCACCCGCACGCCCCGCTCGGGACGATGCGCGAGCAGGTAAACGGTCAGAAAGACCAGCCACTTGGGGTCATTGCCAAAGTTCTGGTAGGTCACGTAGATGAACCCCGGCACCAACAGCATCAGCAACAACCCCGCGCGGTCCTGACCGCTCTGGCGCAGCACGATGACCGACAGGATCGCCACAAGCGTCGCCACAAGGAACCGTGGCCCGTTGATCACCTCGGTCAAGGGCGCACCCGGCGCGGATCGTGTTTCGGATCCCGCAACAACCAACAAATCGCCGATATAGGCCTCGAAAATGCCGACCCCGAACACCACCGCAATCAGTGCCGCACAAACCGCTCCGGTAACAAGCCCCGCGACAAGCGTGGAAAAGGCGCGGCGCATCAACAGCGCCAAAACAACCGGTACGAAAAACGCGATGAAATAGGTGGGCTTGCTCATCGCCATCCCCGTGAGCGTCAGAGCAATGAACACCCCGTCAAGCCAGGGATGGAGACGGTCGTCATGCGGGGCCATGATCGCGAGCAAAAGCGCGACAAAGGCCATCACCCACGCCCACCGGTTGTAATACATCGACACCGAAATCGACAGCGTATCCTCGCCATGCACGAGCGCCAGAACCATCGCAACACTCACAACGCCAAAGACCCACGACGCAAGCCCCGTCAGCCGCGAGGTCCCAATGCGCCAGATCATCGGCGCGAGGAGTACAGCCACCAAAATCTGCCCCGCGATAAAGGCCTGACCAATGCCGAACCCCGCCTTGGCCATCAGGGCCGCGGGCAAAAGGGCGACCAACCCGATCGGGGTTTCGAAATCAATATGCGGCACAGCCCCCGCCCACATCCGCGCAACCATATCGACCATATAGGCGGTGTCGCCCTCATAACGATCGACATAAAGCCCGCCTTTGGCCAATCCGAACCCGCCCAGAACAGCGATCAAAGCCATGAGAACCAGTGCGTAGCGCGTGGGAGAAATTCGGGTCATATGTGGCGTGCCTTTGGTGGGATTTACCGGATCATTGGATCATGCGGCCAAACTAAGGGCAAACGCGGCATCACAAAAGGGACAAAGACCTGAAATCGGCCTTATTGGTGCCGAATTTCCCCTCTACCCAAGGAGCGAACCACCCAATCGGCTGCGCTGTTGCGCGGCGTGAGCAATACGAGAGACTGTGCGATGAATATGCAAGTGCAACCAAACGTCCTGGCCCCGACCCAGCCTAAAACGTTGGCCGAGACAGGCCTCAACATGGTGATGATGCGGGATATCTTGCTCAAAACCATGTTTCGCACCAATCAGGAGCATGTGACCCAACTGTCGAACGCCATGTGCCTGTCCGCGAGCCTGACCCAGGACCTCGTGGACAATGTGCGCGAGCAAGGCCTCGTTGAGGCCACCGGCACGTTGCACGCGGGCTCTGGGTCCGAAATGGGGTTTCGCCTGTCCGATACGGGCAAGGCCCGCGCCCTCGACGCGTTGTCACAGTCCGAATATTTCGGCCCGATGCCAATCCCGCTCGAACGCTACGCCGAGCAGGTCAAAAAACAATCCGTGCGCAACATGATGATCACCCGTCAAGCCCTCGTCGCGGCGATGGGCCATCTCATTTTGCCGCCCGACCTGTTGGACCAACTCGGGCCTGCGGTGGGTGCGGGGCGCTCGATCCTGATGTACGGCCCTCCCGGCAACGGCAAGTCATCTATTTCAAACGGCATTCGCGATGCCTTGGGCGATCTGATCTATGTGCCGCGCGCGATTGAATATAACGGCATGGTCATCACGGTTTATGACCCGCTGATGCATGTCCGCCGCGAAGACGACGAGGACAGCACGACCGCCTTGCGCCGCACCGCCAACCGGTTTGACCGCCGCTATGTGCGCTGTGAACGCCCGACGGTGGTCACGGGGGGCGAGTTGTCCCTCGATATGCTCGACCTCGTTTACAATCCGACCGCACGGACCTATCAGGCGCCGCTGCAACTTAAATCAACCGGCGGCATTTTCATCGTCGACGACCTTGGTCGTCAGGAGGATCCACCGCAAAAACTCGTCAACCGCTGGATTGTGCCGCTCGAAGAGAACAAGGATATTCTGGCGCTTCAGTCGGGTGAAAAGTTCGAGGTGCCGTTCGATACGCTCGTGATTTTCTCCACCAACTTCCACCCCAACGAGATTTTCGACAAAGCAGCCTTGCGCCGTATTTTCTACAAAATCAAAATCGACGGCCCCGATCAGGCGGGCTTTCTCAAAATCTTTGCGATGGTGGCCAAGAAAAAAGGCGTGCCGCTCAATGAGGCCGCCCTCGTTTATCTCCTCAAAAAGAAATACGCGACCATCGACAACGTCTATGCCAACTATCAGCCCGTGTTTTTGATCGACCAGATCATGGCGATTTGTGACTTTGATGGCCTGCCCTATCAAATGACACCTGAGCTGATCGACCGTGCATGGGCGAATATGTTCGTGAAAGAAAGCCACTTCGATCACTGACACGCACCGCGTGGGGGCCTCTCCTTCGCGCGGGTGCGCCCTGCGCCGGACCGGCGCGGGATGTTCTCGCTTTTCAAACCGTTCGCGCCGCGTCATGCTCCCCAAAAAGGGAGACTGACTTATGACAAAAATCGGTGTGGCCGGCGTTGGCCGGATGGGCGGCGGGATGCTCGCCAACTTGCGCAAAAACGGGATTGATGCGGTCGGGTTCGACATTCGGGATCCGTCCGAATTCACCCTGCCCGTCACCAATGACGTGGCCGCATTTGCCGATGGACTGACCACGCTCATCACCGTTGTGCGCGATGGAGTGCAGACCGATGCCCTGTTGCTCGAGACACAAAACATGATCGCGGCGGCGCCCGATCTGCACACGCTCATCATCTCCTCCACGCTGTCCCCGCGCTATCTGTTGGCTCTGCGCGAAAAACTCCCCGCGGACCTCAACGTCATCGACGCGCCCATGTCAGGGGCCGAGGTCGGCGCACGCGAAGGCACGCTTGCCTTTATGATCGGCGGCACAGAGGCCCAAGTGGCCGACAACATGGTGCTGTTTGAAGCCATGGGAAAACTGTTCAAACACATGGGCGGGTTTTCCATGGGCGCACAGGCCAAGGTGCTCAACAACATGCTGTGCGCCTCGCACGTCATCGTCGGGCGTCTGGCACTGGAGTGGGCGCGCGAGGCGGGTCTGGACGAGGACAAACTGCTTGATCTGTTCGAGGGCGCAACCTCGCAAAACTGGTTCACGTCCCGATACAACGACATCGAATTCGCCAAGCATGGCTACGAGCCGGACAACACCATCGCGATCCTTGTCAAAGATCTCGGATGTATGGTCGATGCCGTTCCCGAGGGCGCATCCACCGCGATCCCCGAGATGTTGATCGATGCAATGCGCGGCCTGAAACCCGTCGAGTAGACAGCATGGGCGCAACCATTCATACCATCACCGCCCCCGTAGACCCGCAGGTTCTGGACGGGCTTGCGGTCCTCATGCGGGACTGCGTGGCACAGGGGGCGGCGATCGGGATGGTCCAACCGTTCGACGCCACAGCCGCACGCGCATTCTGGCAAAGCAATGTGGCCCCCGAAGTCGACCGTGGCGCCCGCACCCTGTTCATCGCCCGCGACGACGAGGGCATTTGCGGCACTGTGCAACTGATCACCGCCATGCCGCCGAACCAACCCCACCGCTGCGAGATTGCCAAAATGATGGTGGCGCCCTCGGCGCGGCGGCGCGGGATCGGGCGGGCGCTGATGGCGGCGGCACTGGAGCACGCCCGCGCACTTGGCAAGCGCACCGTTACACTGGACACGCGCAGCGGCGATATCGCACAGCCGCTTTATGCCTCGGTGGGGTTTGAGGTGGCGGGCGAAATCCCTGACTTCGCGCTGAACCCTGATGGCGCAACGCTGCACGCCACCACCTATATGTATCTGAAATTATAGCCGCTCAGGCCGTCAGGCCCTTGGGTTCGGCCAAACCATGCGCGCGGCAACACGCCGTGAGCGTATTGGCCAAAAGACACGCGATGGTCATGGGACCAACCCCGCCGGGAACGGGGGTAATGGCACCCGCGATTTGCGAGGCTTCGGCAAAATTGACATCGCCGACAAGGCGCGACTTTCCTTCGCCTTTTTCGGGGGCGGGAATGCGGTTGATGCCCACATCGATCACGGTCGCCCCCGCTTTGATCCAGTCGCCGGGAACGAATTCGGCACGCCCCACCGCGGCCACAACGATATCGGCGCGGCGGACCACATCGGCGAGGTCTTTGGTGCGCGAATGCGCCACCGTCACCGTACAGCTATCCCCGAGCAAAAGCTGCGCCATCGGTTTGCCCACGATGTTGGAACGCCCGATCACAACCGCGTCGAGACCCGACAGCGATCCATGCTGTTCGCGCAGCATCATCAAACACCCGAGCGGCGTACAGGGTACCATTGCCTTTTGGCCGGTAGCCAAACGACCGACGTTGGAAATGTGAAACCCGTCCACGTCCTTTTCGGGCGCGATGGCATTGATCACAAGGCTCTCGTCGAGATGTTTCGGCAGAGGCAATTGCACGAGGATCCCATGCACATCACTATCCGCATTAAGTCGCTGGATCAGCGCCAGAAGGTCGGCCTCGGCAGTCTCGGCGGGCAACTTATGCTCGTAGGAGTTCATCCCCACTTCGACGGTCAATTTGCCTTTGGAGCGCACATAGACCTCGGACGCGGGATCATCCCCGACAAGGACCACAGCCAATCCGGGGGTCAGGTTTTGCGCTTCTTTAATGCGGGCAACATGGTCGGCCACCTTGGCCCGTACGGTCGCGGCAAAGGCTTTTCCGTCGATGAGTTGAGCTGTCATGTCTTCGGTCCTTGATGGGTCTGTGGGGCGATCATCGCGCGCTCTTCGCGGGCGATCATATTGTCGATCATGAGGCGCCACATCGCGGCGGCGGTTGCGGGTTCGAACCCTTCGGCCTCGGCCGCGGCACGCACCTTTGCCACGACGTCCTCGACGCGGGCCTCGATACGGGCGGGCAAACCCGCAGCCGGTTTGATCTGTGCGGCGCGGTCGATGTGCTTTTGGCGCAGCGCCAGAAGACGGATCAACGCGCGGTCGATCTCGTCAATCTGCACCCGCAGATCAGCCATGGTGTCAAAGTCTTGCGGCGATTTATATGTCATGTCGCGGCCTCCGCGCCCGCTGTAGCACGGGTTCTTACGGGTTTGAAGATCACGCTTTGCACAAGGTCACGAAAAGTCGCTTGAACGGGAACCATGCGCGGCCCCGCCCGTCCAAAGGGTAGGCCGCCCCAAGCGCCGTATCATAGGCGGCAAGGTAGTCATCCGCGCCACCGCCGCGCTCCTCGAAATAATCGACATAGGGCCGCAGGTAGGTCGACTGGGTAAAATGGCGCACGGGGTGGCCGTGGGCAACGGCGGGCAGGTGTTGCATGTAATCGGTCATCCACACACGCACATGGCCATACGGGGTCAGCAAATCGTCATAGCTGCGCGGGGTCAGCACATGCGGATCGGCATTCGCCGTCGCAAACGCATCGGGCGCAAGGCGGTGCGCAACGGTACGGGCCAACGCATGGGAGGGCGCGTCATGTTGGTACGGCACCTGAAACGCAAGCCACCCGCTTCGGGTCAAGGCCTCCGCGAGACGCGGCAATAGCACCGCATGGTCCGGCACCCAATTGAGTGCGGCGTTGGAATAGATCAGCGCCGCCCCCCGCCCCACCTCATAGGTGGAAATATCGCCATCATGCAGCTCGGTATAGACGCCCGCCTCCTCCGCTTTGGCGCGCATGGCCTGCGAGGTCTCGACCCCGATCAACGCACGCCCCCCGGCGCGGTCGGCCAAAAGCGGACCAATCCCCCCTGCTCCGCACCCGAGGTCCACAATGTCGCCTTGGGCCGGCAGCGCACCGACAGCCGCCAAAAGGTCCATCGCGGGACGCAATCGCAAATCGGAAAACTGCGCGTATTTGGTGGGGTTCCAGTCCGACATAGGCTCGCTCCAATGAAAAACCGCGCCTCACAGGGCGCGGTTCCAGTCTAGTCATTTATCGCCGGTTTAAAAGCGCTCACGCTGAGGGCTCAGGCTCCATGCCGCCATCCGATTTCGGCTTGACCCGTGTTTTAGGCACCGCCGTCACCGAGGGCGTTCCGCTATCGGACGAGGACGAATTGTCATCATCATCGCCGCGATTGAGCGCCTCGCCCGCGATCACCTTCTGGATTTCCGCGCCGGTCAGCGTTTCGTATTCCAACAGGCCCTGCGCGAGGTTTTCGAGGTCCTGTGCCTGTTCGGTCAGGATACGGCGTGCCGTTTCATAGCCCTCGTCAATGATCGCTTTGACCTTATCGTCAATGATCTTCTGGGTATCGGCAGAGTGGTTTGTGCCGCCGCCGTAGCTGCCCAAATGGCTCTCTTGTTCATTGGCGTAATCGACATAACCAAGCTCGTCGGAAAAGCCGAATTGCGTGACCATCGCACGGGCGATACGGGTCGCCTGTTGGATGTCAGAAGACGCGCCGGAGGTGATATTTTCCTTGCCAAAGATCAACTCCTCGGCCACGCGCCCGCCCATCGCCATCGCGATTTTCGAGGTGTATTTGGTAAAGCTGACCGAAAGCTGATCACGCTCGGGCAGTGACAACACAAGGCCAAGCGCACGGCCACGCGGAATGATCGTCGCCTTGTGGATCGGATCGTGCTGCGGCACGTTGAGACCGACAACGGCGTGACCCGCTTCGTGATAGGCGGTCAGTTTTTTCTCGTCCTCGGTCATGACCATAGAGCGGCGTTCCGCGCCCATCATCACCTTGTCCTTGGCGTTTTCGAAATCTTCCATCGTCACGAAACGGCGCCCGATACGGGCCGCGGTCAGAGCGGCCTCGTTGACGAGGTTGGCCAGATCGGCGCCCGAGAACCCGGGGGTCCCGCGGGCAATGATGCGCAGGTCGACATTGGGGCCGAGCGGCACCTTGCGCGCATGGACGCCAAGGATTTTCTCGCGACCTTTGATGTCCGGATTTGGCACCTGCACCTGACGGTCGAAACGACCGGGGCGCAAGAGCGCGGGGTCAAGTACGTCGGGGCGGTTGGTGGCCGCAACGATGATAATGCCCTCATTGGCGTCAAAGCCGTCCATCTCGACAAGCAACTGGTTGAGCGTTTGTTCGCGCTCGTCATTGCCACCGCCGTAGCCCGCGCCACGCGAGCGGCCAACGGCGTCGATCTCGTCGATAAAGATGATACACGGTGCGTTCTTTTTGCCCTGTTCGAACATGTCGCGCACACGGGAGGCACCCACACCGACGAACATCTCGACAAAGTCGGAGCCGGAAATGGTGAAAAACGGCACGCCTGCCTCGCCCGCAATCGCGCGTGCAAGCAGGGTTTTACCCGTACCGGGAGGACCAACAAGCAATGCACCTTTGGGGATTTTACCACCGAGTGCGGAGAATTTCTGCGGGTTGCGCAGGAACTCGACAATCTCTTCGAGCTCCTCTTTGGCCTCGTCGATGCCCGCGACATCATCAAAGGTCACACGCCCGTGTTTCTCGGTCAGCAATTTCGCCTTGGATTTGCCAAAGCCCATCGCACCGCCTTTGCCGCCGCCCTGCATCCGGTTCATGAAATAGATCCAGACACCGATGATCAACACGAAGGGAAGGAAGGTCATGAGCACCGTGACAAAGCCGCTCTCTTCCTGGGGGGTGCCTTTGACGGACACGCCTTTGGCGACAAGATCACGTGCGATGGAATTGTCACCGGGGTTGATCGCGTAACTGCGGCGATTGTCCTCCCCAGTGAACAACAGCCGTTCGCCGTCGATCTCGACCGAGGAAATCTCCCCGGCGTCAACGCGCTTCATTAGGTCGGAATAAGCGATCTCGTTCGATGCCATGGACGCCTGATTGCCGCCGATGACGTTAAACAAGGCCACAACGAGCATCAAAAGCACAAGCCAGAAGGCGAGATTGCGTGCATTACCCAAGGGAGGTCTCCTCAAAATACGTCGCCCGCGCGATGGGGCGCGGGGCTTTTGTTTAAAATAGGCATCGGGAGCGTAAGTTCAATGCGATAAAAGCGAAGTGTAGAAGTGTCCGGTCGGAAAAATCAATTCTGCGCGGCCTGTGCCGTGGTTCGCGGCAGGTGCCGACACCAAGATATCGCCATCAAACACCGCAGGCGAGGATTTCAGGCTTTCACGCGGCGGGGAGGCCTCCGCCCGCGCGCCCAGTTGCGCCAATCCGTCATCCCCGAGTGCGCGCACAATTAAGTTATCATTTTCAACGCCCTGGATGCGCCACCGCCCATCCCACACCTGTCCGACCGTCCCCACCTCGAGGGCAACCGCGCTGTGTTCGCGGGTCAGACGCAATGTCGTATCACCGCCCAAGAGCCGCACACCATGCACGGTCGCATCCCGTCCGCGGGAGATCGCCGATAGGAACTCTTGTAACTTTACCCCGCGCGGACCGTAGTCAGCCGAGGCAATCCACCGCAGGGCATGCGCCACCAAACGGCGGTTGACCTCTGGTGTCGCCTCCAGAAAGGCGCGGCGGTTGACGACCAAATCACCGCCCTCGACCGAAATACAGTCAATCGCGTGATCATGCGTGGCGAAATCAAGCGCCGAACGCACCTGCCCCAGATGGTCCATCACACGGCCCACCACATGCATGTCAAGACCGAGCGGCGCAAGGGCAGCCATCGCTTTGCGGGCTTTGATCCGATCATAGGCCTCGTCCTCATTGGACGGGTCGTCGATCCACACCTGTTTGAGCCCGCGCAAATAGTCCCGCAACTCGTCGCGTTCCTGCATCAACAGCGGGCGCACCCATGTCACCCCGTCCACCGTGCGCCGCCGCTGCATCCCTGTGAGGCCATCGATGCCCGAGGCCCGCGCAAGGCGCATGAAAAATGTCTCCGCCTGATCATCGGCGGTATGGGCCAAGGCGATGGTGTCAATATCACGGGCCTTTGCCCAGTCGGTCATCAGCGCATAGCGCGCGCGCCGCGCGGCGTCCTGCACATTGCCCTGACCGTTCCACCCCGTCCATGTCAGCGTGGTGTGCTTGACCTTGAGCCCCGCACAGGTCTCGGCCACAAACGCCGCCTCTGCGGCAGCTTCGGGGCGCAACCCGTGATCGACGGTCACGGCCTGAAGCATCACACGCTCCGCCGCCGCCCAATCGGCCAAAAGCCGCAACAGCGCAATACTATCGCCGCCGCCGGAGACAGCAACGCCAAGGGTCTTGGGTTTATCATAGGCAAAGGCCGACGCGATCTGATGGCGTAACATGGTCAATCCTGTCTCGCTCATACCCGCCTCACCCGTCATGTCGCCGCCTCACACGCCGTACCACACGCAATCCGTGTTACGGGCAGCCAATGGTCTGGCGCGCACTTTGCGCTTCTGCATCTTCGGGCGCCCCCGGAAAGCGGTTCCCCACTTCGGTAAGCATCACACAGCCACGATCCGTTTGCCCCAAAGCCGCCAAAGACATGCCCAACCGCAACAACGCGGAGGGCGCCCTGTCCCCCTCGGGGGCGGTGGAAAAACTATCAAGATAGGCCCGCGCCGCCTCGGAGGTCTGTCCCAACTGGGTCAGGGCCTCGCCGCGCATGAACTGGCTTTCGCCCGTCAACGGGCCACCTGTGTAGGTCATCGAAAAGGTCGCGAAAGCCTCGGCGGCTTCCTCGTATTGCGCCTCGTCATACAGACCCATCGCGAGATCAAAGTCGGATTGCTCCGTCATCGCCATCGACCCGACACCATCCATCGGGGCATCCGTTCCCGGCCCCGATGCCACAGCGGGCGCCGTTTCGGCCACACCGCCAAGCGGGGCAAGCGGCGGCAGGTTGCCGATGTCACATCCCGCCTCTAATTCACACAGGCGGAAATTGAGATCGTCGAGTTGGTTGGTGCCATCCTTGACCACTTGGCCAATGCGGAATTCCAACTCTTCGACCTTGGCCGTCAGACGCGACAGGGCCGCCTCCATCAGGTCCACACGTTCCAATGTGCTTTCGCCCGCAAAGGCGGTGTTCGGCGCACCCGTTGTGCTCAACTCGCGCGTCAGCTTGGTGATCTCGACCGACAGGACCGCCGCCTCTTGCCGGATGTCGGCCAGAGTTTGCGTGTCTTGGGCGAAACCGCCCTGTGCCGCCAGAATACAAAGGGCTGAAACCGCCCCGAACATCACCCGTTTCATCGCGTGCGCCTCACTGTGTTATGATCGTAAACGTTGATTAGCTGATGCCCGCGCCTGCGGCCAGAACGGTCACAGCACGACGGTTTTGCGCGTAGCAGCTTTCCTCGGAACACACGGCCAACGGACGCTCCTTGCCGTAGGTGACGGTCTTGAGACGCGCCGGGTTCACCCCTTGCGAGATCAGGAACGCCTGCACGGCGGCCGCGCGGCGCGAACCGAGCGCGAGGTTGTATTCGCGGGTGCCCTGCTCGTCGGCGTGGCCCTCGATGATGGTGGTGTAATCGGCGTTATCCAACAGCCATTGCGCCTGTCCGCGCAACGTTGCACGCCCCTCATCGGTCAGGGTGGACTGGTCCACGAGAAACAGCACACGATCACCGATGGTCTGGTTGAAATAGGCCACCGAGGTCGGGTCGTTCAACGAGCCTGTGACGATGCCGTTGTTTGCGCCGCCATTTGCGCCCATGCCATCCATGCCCGCACCCTTGCCGCCAAAACGGCCGGGGTTGGTACAGGCGGACAGGCCCAGTACGGCGACCAGAAGAACCGCGCGTGAGGCGGGTGTTTTCAGAAAGTTTGTCATATCCGTCATCCTTTGCGGAAATTGTATCTGCTCGTTACTTGTCTCGACTATAGCACCCCCTACCCGACTTGGGGAGGGTGCCGTTTATGCTCTATTTCAACAGCGGCGACCATGCCGGATCAGAGGCCCCTGCGTTGGTGGGCAGGCGTTTGAGATTTCGCCCCGAAATATCCACCGTGTAAAGTGCGGACTCGCCGCCCGCCCCCTGACCCTCGCGGGTGAACATGATCACACGGCCGTTGGGCGCCCAACTTGGCCCCTCATCAAGGAAAGAGGCCGTTAGCAACCGCTCCTCGGACCCGTCCGTGCGCATCACGCCGATGTGGAAGCGCCCGTTGGCCTGTTTGGTAAAGGCGATCAAATCTCCGCGTGGCGACCAAACGGGCGTGCCGTAGCGGCCCTGCCCGAAGGAAATGCGCTGTGCCTCTCCGCCACTGGCGGGCATGACGTAAAGCTGTTGCGCGCCGGAGCGGTCGCTTTCGAACACGATCTGTGATCCATCGGGCGAATAGCTTGGCGCGGTTTCAATTGCGGGGGTCGAGGTCAGGCGCTCGGCCTGTCCACTGGCAATATCCATACGGTAGAGGTCGGTGTTCGCCCCTGTTGCCACCGAATAGACAACCGACCCGCCATCGGGCGAAAAGCGCGGCGCAAACGACATGCTTTCGGCCTGAACAGGCAAGGTGCGGCGCGTGACCGTGCCAACGTCAAGCATGGTGATCTGCGGAAAGCCGCTGTCGTATGACGTATAAAGCACGCGGTCGCCCGTGGGCGAAAAGCGCGGCGCAAGCACAATGGAACTGTCATCGGTGAGGAATTGCAGGTTCTCGCCATCGTAATCCATCACCGCAAGACGTTTCTTGCGATCGTTCTTTGGTCCCGTCTGGCTCACGAACACCACGCGACTGTCGAAATACGGCCCCTCGCCCGTGATCCGCGAATAGACGACATCGGCCACTTTGTGCGCGATGCGACGCCACGAACGGGTGGTCCCGCCCAATTGCAGACCGTCCCCAAGTGGCACATCGGCATAAACGTCGAACACGCGGAACTTGACGCTCAGATTGCCCTCTGCATCGGTGGCCACAGCCCCCGTCACCAGACCTTGGGCGTTGATCGCTTTCCAGTCGGCGTATTGCACCGGCGCGCTGAACGAGGTCACCTGACTGATATGGGCGGAGGGCGGAATTTCGCGGAACAGCCCCGTCCCCACGAGGTCGGCGGCGATCACATCACTGATCTGGCGGGCAAACTCGGCCGCATCGGCGCTCTCGGCGATGAAATCGGGAATGGCCAATGGAACAGGTTCGATCACACCTTGGGTAATGTCGATTTTCAACGGGCCGGGGTCTTGCGCCGCGGCGGGTGCCGCCATGCCAATCGACACTGCGGCGACGAACGCGCAGGGCAGCGTACAGGCAAAGGAGATCAAGCGTTTCATTTAAACCTCATCTGTTCGGGATCGAACGTCATTTCAATATTTCGCCAATGGTCGTATTTTTCCACCGGCAAATCAAATCCACGGGCGCCACAGCGCAAAATGGCACGGCGGGCCACCTCGAAAGCGGCATCGGCGGCGGATTGCGGTCCGCCCGAAAAGCCGATCAGCTTAATCGACCCGCTATTTGGCGTGCCGTCTTGGTTCATCGACACACCCACCGTGATGGTGGTGCGCATCGCATCCGACGACAAGGCGCCAACGTTCCAACATTGCGACACCGCCACGCGAAGCCCCTCACGTTCGCCACCTGTGAGCGGCGGGCCAACGGGACGCGCGGGCGCTTGTGGCGTCTCATTGGCGGCCTGCGCAATCAGCGCGGAGGCGGCATCCGCGGCGGCATCGGCCACCGCATCGGCGGCGTCCGTATCGGTCTGCTCAGGGGCGGCGGGTGCCGCGGGCTCTGTTGTCTCGACCTCACGCGCCTCGGCCGCGCGAGACGCAAGGTTGGCGGGGCGCGATTTGGGGCGCGGCGAGGTGGACATGCCCGATGGCGTTTCGGCCTCGGTCACGATCTCGGTCGTGGCCTCCTCGGGGGCCGCATCGGGTTTGTCCTCTTCGACCACCTGCGTGTCCTCGGCATCGGGCGACACCTTTGGCGTCGGCGCATCGGCAATTTCGGGTTGTGGTTCGGGCGTGGTCACGGCCTCGGGTGCTATGCGCGGCACGGGGCGCGGGGTCGGTTCCCGGTTCGGGACATCCGGCAGACCCGCACCGGGATCTTCCATCGACACCTCGGGCTCGGCCTGTTGCGGGGGCTGTTCGCTGACCTGCGCCTGCGGCGTCAGGGGCGGCGGCGTTTGCGGCGCGGGCTCGGGCGTTGCGGGAACGGGTTCGGCCTGCGGGCGGGCTTGCGGCACGGCATCCGTGCTCGGGGCCGCATCGGGGGTCACCTCGGCCTGAGGGGCGGCCTGCTCAGGGGCCTCCTCGACCACGGCAGGAGCAGAATTGGCACTCAGCGCGGCAAAATCGGCCTCGGAAATCAGCGCGACCTCTTGCGTGGCCACGGGTTGGCTGTCCTCGGGCGTCAGGAAAAGACCGCCAAGGAGCGCATAGGCAATCAGGCCAAGGTGGCCCGCTGCAGAGATATACTGGCCCGTGTTCACCCGCGCCTCTAGTTGCTTGAACCGTCGAGCGTGGGTCCGCCCGTTTCGGTCACCAGACCGATGTTGCGAAATCCACCCGCGTTCAATGCGCCCATGACCTGAACAACATCGGCGTAGGGGATAGACCCGTCCGCACGCAAGAACACCTTGTCATCGGTGCGCTCGGCGGCAATGGCCCGGAGTTTGGTGACAAGCTCCTCGACGGGCTCCTCGTTGGACATCAAAAGCACGCGCCCGTCCGCCGTCAGAGTGATCGACAGCGGATCCTCGTCCTCTTGCGACAGGGCCGTGGCCGCCGTTTCGGGCAACTCGACAGGCACGCCCACGGTCATCATCGGGGCGGCCACCATAAAGATAATCAACAGCACCAACATCACGTCGACAAAGGGCGTCACGTTGATCTCGCTCATCGCGGCGGCCTGACCACGGCGGCGCGATCTACGCCCGCCACCTGCCCCCGACTTTTTCACCACACCTGCGCCCATGGCTCAGGCGTCCAGTTCGCGCGACAGGATGGTGGAAAATTCGTCGGCAAAGGCCTCGTACCCGCCCAGAATGCGGTCACTGTCCGCCGACAGTTTGTTGTAAAACACAACGGCGGGAATAGCGGCCAACAGGCCCAGTGCCGTGGCCAAAAGCGCCTCGGCAATCCCGGGGGCGACAACCGCGAGGTTGGTGGACTGCGCCATGGCGATGTCTTCGAATGCGGTCTTGATCCCCCAAACGGTGCCGAACAGGCCCACGAACGGGGCGGTGGAGCCAACCGTGGCGAGGAACGACAGGTTGCTGTTCATCGCTTCGGATTCCTTGGCAATCGCCACATCCATCGACCGGTCGATCCGCGCATGGGCGCCCGCGATCAGGCGGCCATCCTCACGGTGCGAACGGCGCCATTCTGTCATGCCCGCAAAGAACACGCGCTCGGAGGCGGTCGTGGGATTGCCGCGCAACTGGTCATAAAGCTCGTCCAATGGCTCACCCGACCAGAACGCACGATCGAAACTATCGGACGCGCCCCGCGCGGTGCGGTAGGCAATATGTTTTTGAATGATGATCGACCACGACCAGAACGAGGCCACGATCAGCATCAGCATCACGATTTTCACAATGAAGGTTGCGCGCATAAACAACGCAAGCAAGGAGAAATCGATCTCCGATGCCATAGCAAGGGTGGTATGTTCCATAAACTGCTCTTTTTTCCGCCTGTGGCCGCCTTTTGACGGCTCTATCGTTAACCCATCGTTTACTATACCGGCAGCCCCCGCGCCAACACTTACCTGTGAAGCGCGTTACAAAAGCACCGGAACGGGCGTTAAAACGGGGGAATTAGTGCAAATTTCGGCGGATAATTGCCGGAAGCCGCGCAGGGTGGCCACTCTCGGTGATCGCCACAATCGTCACTTGCGCGACAAACAGCACCTGCGCCCCGCGCTTGACCTCTTGGGTCAGCATAATCCGCACGCCTGTAATCGCATCGACACGGGTCTCAACGGTCAGATCATCGTCGAATTTCGCAGGAATCAGATAGTCGGCCTCAACCCGGCGCACCGCGAACACGAGCCCCTCGTCCTGCTTGAGCGCGGCCTGATCCACACCCATCTCGCGCACCCATTCGGTCCGCGCCCGCTCAATGAACTTGAGGTAATTGGCGTAGTAAACAATGCCCGCAAGGTCGGTGTCCTCATAGTAGACATGGACGGAAAATGTGTGGGTCATAAGTCGCGGCCTCTATAAGATATGCGCCGAACTTACGAGGCACCCAAGGCACAGACAAGGGGTGTCCCGCATCGCGTTCAGGTCGCGATCAGACGCGCATAAAGGCGCAGCGCATGTGACGCATCGCGCGCCGCAGCAGGCAAGACCGGATCATAGGCCGCCCGCAGCACATTGGCCACGTCGGGACGCACCACCGTGCCTTCGGCGGCCACGGCAAGCGGGCTGTCTTGGGTAAACGCCGTATCGGACCACAACAGCATGGCTTGCACGGCTTGCGACAGGGCGATCACATCCGCCGGCACCTCCTGCATCGCGTCACTCATGCGCACAAAGGTAAAGCACGCCTTGATAGCGCCGTCGTCGTCAAACCGGAAGGCGCGATACTGATGCGCATTGCGCTCTTTCAGGGTTGCCACCTTGTCCGGCAGGTCGGGGATCATGTCCTCCAAACGCGGCACATCGAGCAACTCGTCCCACTGCGCGAAAAAGAACACCATGAGGTTGGAGCCAAGCTCGGCATCGGTCTCGGCCATCTCGTGGCCCGCGATGGCGACACAGGCCTCGATCGCGCCCTTGACGATTTCAAGCGTCGCATCCTCGACCCCGAAACATACGGGCGCAATCGGCCGCCCCCAACGGGCAAACACATAGTCGCCGCTGGCGCGGGTAAAGAACGAGGATACGGCGTCGGGGCTTGTCTGTGGCTGATCTTGGGTCATGGGCAGCGTTTAGCGCGTCCGTGGGCGGCGCGCAAATACTCACTTGTCGAACAGCACCGATTGCTCGGGCGCTTTGGGCGCGTCCAACCCGAGGTGCGCCCATGTTTTTTGCGTGATCATCCGCCCACGCGGGGTGCGCTGAATAAGGCCCTGCTGTAACAGATACGGCTCGATCACATCCTCGATCGCATCGCGACTTTCCGACAAGGCCGCCGCCATGGTTTCCACGCCGACAGGCCCGCCGTTGAAGTTCTCCGCGATCATCGACAGATAGCGGCGGTCGGCCCCGTCCAGACCCAACAGGTCGACCCCAAGCCGCGTCAGCGCGTTGTCCGCGAGCGCCTTTGATATTTTTCCGTTGCCCTCGACCACCGCGAAATCCACCACGCGGCGCAAGAGCCGTCCCGCAATCCGTGGCGTGCCACGCGCCCGTTTGGCAATCTCGAGCGCGCCTTCGGTCTCGGTCGGAATGCCCAAGAGCCGCGCCCCGCGGGTGACGATCTCGTGCAGTTCCGCCGTGGTGTAAAACTGTAGCCGCGTCGGGATGCCAAAGCGGTCGCGCAGCGGTGTCGTGAGCAACCCCAACCGCGTGGTCGCGCCGACAAGCGTAAAGGGCTGCAATTCGATCCGCACGGTCCGCGCCGCCGGTCCCTCCCCGATCACGAGGTCCAACTCGAAATCCTCCATCGCGGGGTATAGCACCTCCTCGACCACGGGATTCATCCGGTGGATCTCGTCGATGAACAACACATCGCGGGCTTCCAGATTGGTCAGGATCGCCGCCAGATCCCCCGCCTTGGCCAACACAGGCCCCGAAGTCATCTTGAAATTCACGCCCAATTCGCGGGCCATGATCTGTGCCAATGTGGTTTTGCCAAGCCCCGGCGGGCCGTGGAACAACACGTGATCCATCGCCTCTTCGCGGGTCTTGGCGCTTTCGATGAAAATGCGCAGGTTCGCCCGCGCCTCCTCCTGACCGATAAACTCGCCAAGCACCTGCGGGCGCAAGGCACGGTCGGCATCCTCGGCACGCGGCTCGGGGCGCAGGGTCGGGTCGGGGTGGTGGTCATCACTCATGGCGGCCCCTTACCCTTTCGGTGCGAGCAGTTTCAGCGCGGCGCGAATGAGCTGCGCCGTGTCGGCCTCCGGCGCGTCCTGCGCCGATTGCGCCACCGCACCCACCGCATCGGACGGCGAATAACCAAGGTTTTGCAGCGCCGACAGCGCCTCGGCCTCGGCACTGGCGTTGGCTTTGGGCGCAGGTTTCGGCGCGGGCGTGCGGACGGGTGCCACATCCGTCTCGATCACCGCATCCAGATCGCTTGCCGCACTCGTATCCAAAACGGCCTCGGCCAGTGACCCACCAAGCGCCATCGCGGCGGGGGCCTTGTCTTTCAGCTCCATCGTCACGCGCTGTGCGGTTTTGGGACCAACACCCGGAGCGGCCTTGATCGCGGCCCAGTCGCCCAAGGCAATCGCGCGCCCTGTGGCCTCCGCGCCAAGCGTGCCGAGGATGGCCATCGCCGCCTTTGCCCCGATGCCCTGCACCGAGATCAACAGGCGATACCACTCCTTTTCCAACAGCGAGGCAAAGCCGAACAACTGCATCACATCCTCGCGCACCAACAGATCGGTATAGAGCGAAACCGGCTCCCCCCGACGCGGCAACGCCATGCGCGTGCGTTCGGAGACAAAGACAATATAGCCCACGCCGCGCACGTCGATCATCGCGTGATCGGTGCCGATATAGTCGATGACGCCGGTGAGTTTTCCAATCATGTCAAATCCATCAGGCCGTGGCCTTTTTGAGGGCGGCGGCCAACCGTGAGGACGACTGCGCGTGAAACGAATGTGTGATGGCAATGGCGAGCGCGTCCACCGCGTCCGGCCCTGCAAGCGTTGCTCCGGGAAGTTGGAGTTTGATCATATGTTCGACCTGTTGCTTGGCCGCGTGCCCCACCCCCACCACGGTTTTCTTCACCGCGTTCGGCGCGTATTCCCCGATGGGCAACCCCGCCTGCGCCGGCACCAGAAGCGCCACAGCGCGGGCCTGACCCAATTTGAGCGTGGCAACGGCATCTTTGTTCACAAAGGTCTGTTCAACCGCGGCGCAATCGGGCGCATAGTCCCGCACCACCTGCGTCAACTGGTCAAAGAGTGACAACAGGCGCGTTGCCAGATCGTCAGAGGCCAGTGAATGGCACACGCCATTGGCCACATGGGAGATACGCGAACCGGCGACATCAATGATGCCCCACCCCATATTGCGCAATCCCGGATCGATGCCCAACACACGCATGTCTTTGCCCTGCTCTGTTTTTATCGTTGCACAGGCATTAGCACGAAACGAGAACATTCACCAAGTGCTTTTATAAAAAACACCCCTCTCCCCCGAAATGCAAAAGACCGCACCCAAGCGGGGTGCGGTCCTTAACGTGGCATCAGACGGGGCTATGAGGGAAACACGCCACGCTGCCTGATGTATGAAGTCTTTTTACAGACCGGAGAAAAGCAATTTACCTTGTTTGGCGACCCAGACCGTTGACGGGTCCGCCGTCATAATCCATGCGCCGATGCGTTCGACCACTGTGCCATCCTGAAGCGTGGCAACGCGCGCATTGTAGGACACAGTCCCGAGGGACGCCAGAACGAGCGCCTTGAACAGCAGCACACCGAGCAACGTGAAAAACACAAGACGAAGAGGGCTACGCGACGCATGGCGGCGCGGACGTGCGAGAATCAGACCATCCTGGTTAACGGAATACACCGCACCACGATCCAGTTTACGACGTTGAACTTCGACCTTGGTCAGGCGTTTCTCAAAAGAACGAGTGCCGACATAAGCCATGACGTACCTCTTACATATCGGCCCCCACCGACAATGACAATATTGCGGCGAAATGTGGCCAAATTGAGGCAAACAGATCAAAATGGCCGGATTCAGGCCTCGTTTGTGGAGGTCCGCACGAGCGTTAACGATGTCCAGTCAACAATCTCGTCACGGTGAACAAGATTGAAGCCGGAGCGTGCATAAACGTCGATCACCTCATCGGCCTGCGCGTGCAAAATGCCCGACAGAATCGCCACCCCGCCCTCTTTGATCTGCGCCGCCATATCGGGGGCCAACCCGATCAACGGGCCTTTGAGGATATTGGCAAAGACCAGATCATAGGGCGCATTGGCCGCGAGGGTCTCGTGGGCGAAACCGGCGGCCTCCAGACAGACGACCTGCTCCGTCAAACCATTGGCATTCACGTTGCACTGCGCCACATCCACGGCGACCTCATCAATATCGGAAACATAAACGGGATGCTCCGACACTTTCGCCGCCGCCATGCCAAGCACCGCCGTACCACATCCGATATCGGCCACGGCGCCAAAGGTCCGGCCCTCGGCGAGCAGGCGATCAAAGGCCCGCAAACATCCGAGCGTGGTGCCGTGATGCCCCGTACCAAAGGCCATCGCGGCCTCGATCAACAGGCCGATTTTGTCGGCGGGCAATTTGTCGGCGTCATGCGCCCCGTACACGAAAAAGCGCCCTGCCTCGACGGGCGCCAGATCACGGCGCACTTTGGCGACCCAATCGGTTTCCGGCAGTTCGGAGATCACAAAGTCCTTCGCGCCGTTGACCTTGGCCAGAAGCGCCAGTGCGATCTCGTCGGGGGCTTCGGTAAAATACGCCCCCACTTCCCACAGGCCCGATCCGTCCTCGATCTCGAACACACCCACGCCCGTTGGCTCGGGGATCAGCGTTTCAAGCGCCTCGCCGAGCGCTTCGGCGGGCGGTTTTCCGTTGGTTTTGGTAAAAGCGGTAAAGGTCGGCATGAGGCATCTCCCGAGAAAGGTTGCCCCGCCATAAAGTGAACCCGCGCTTTACTCAAGCGCGGGTCGGTATTTCGCATCGCCACCCTGCGCAAAACACACAGCGGGACGGGCTCATCTGCGCCGGATCAGGCGACCCCCACACCGATATTGATGGGACAGCTCACGCCCGTTCCCTTGAGACCGCAATAGCCGTTCGGGTTCTTGGCAAGGTATTGTTGGTGCTCTTCCTCGGCATAGTAAAACGCGCCGGCGGGCAACAACTCGGTGGTGGTGGCACCGAACCCCTTCTCTTGCAGGCGGTCATTGAACTGTTGGTTCGACTGTTCGGCCTCCAACTGTTTGCGGCCATTGTCGTAGAAAACCGCCGAACGATACTGTGTGCCTGTATCATTGCCCTGACGCATCCCCTGTGTCGGATCATGGTTCTCCCAAAACACCCGCAACAGGTCGGTATAGCTGATCTTTGCCGGATCATAGACGACGCGCACCACCTCGGTGTGGCCGGTTTTTCCGGTACAGACTTCGGCGTAGGTCGGGTTGGGCGTGTAGCCACCGGCATAGCCCGCCGCCGTATTCACAACACCGGGCAGCTCCCAAAACAACCGCTCTACACCCCAAAAACATCCCATGCCAAACACCGCCTCTTCGAGTGGCGCGACAACGGGGGCCGTCAGGGGGCATTTGAACACATAGTGCTCGGCCGCCGTGGCAATCGGTTCGGACCGCCCGTCCAAGGCCTCGTCCGGCGTCGGCAATGTCAACTTTTTCGTTAGCAAACCAATCATGGCTTCCTCCTTCGTGTGCGTTTTATGCGGCCTTTTACATGCGCATTGTCGCATGAGTGTAGCGCAGTTGAGCGCCGCGCCAAGGCCAATATACGCACAGCCGCGTGATCGTATCGTCTTTGCCCGTCATGTCACGCGGCGGGTTCAAGCGCCACAAGCCGGAACAGCCGCCACTCATTGCCCTTAACCGGATGGCGCGGGATCAACAGCGCCAACAACAAAGAGATAAAGGCCATGGACGCCGCCAGAACAAACACCCCGCCCGGGGACACAATCCAGAGATATCCCAGTGCCGCAGGCAAAAACACCGCCGCAATATGGTTGATGGTAAAGGCCACCGCCGCCGTGGGCGCGATATCCTCGGGGTCCGCGATTTTCTGGAAATAGGTTTTGAGCGCAAAGGCCAGACCGAACAGCATGTGATCAATCACATACAACGTCGCGGCAAGCACCACGCCCCACCCGAGCCAATAGATTCCGCCATAGAGCAGGAACACGAGGATCAACCCGATGTATTCAAGCACAAGAACAAACCGCTCGCCGCGCACCGCCACCAGTTTGCCCATCATGGGGGCCACCACCATATTCACCATGAAATTGATCAGGAACAGCCCCGTGACCTGATGCACCTCGAAGCCGAATTTCTCGACCATCATAAAGGCGGCAAAGACCACGAAAATCTGGCGTCGCGCACCGGCCATGAATTGCAGCGCGTAATAAAGACCGTAGCGGCGTTTGAGCACGATGGACCGTTTTTGCGGGCTTGGCTCCTCGAACTGCGGATAGGCAAACATCGCAAACAGCGCCACCAGAGCGGTAAACCCGCCCCCCACCATATAGACCAAGGCATAGGACAGCTCGAAGGTCTTCCACGTCAGCATCAGGGCACCATAGGCCAAAAGCGACGCGGCACTGCCCGCCGCCATCAACCGCCCGATCACAATCGGAGCACGCTCTTTGGACAACCACTGTAGCTGCAGCGACTGGTTGACCGTCTCGTAATAGTGGAACCCGATCGACGAGAGCATCGTGACAACCAGAATGCCCCCGAGCGAGGGAAAGAACGCCGTCACGGCGGTGGCCGCCCCCAACAGCAACAAGGCCACAAGCCCCAACACCTGTTCACGCATGAACATCAATAGCGCAATCACGCCCACCGCCAGAAATCCGGGGATTTCGCGCACGGTATGCAGCCATCCGATTTCAACGCCGGTGAACCCCGCCGCCTCGATCACAAAATTATTGAGCAGGGCCGACCACGTATTAAAGGCAACCGGCATCGCAAAAGCCATCAGGAACAAAAGGCTTTCGGGACGTCGCCACAGCGGCAAATCGCGGGCGCGGGAAATGGGAAAGAGTGCGTGTTTCATAGAGTGAACCTTTAGGGCCAATTTTCCCGTTTGGATAGCGCTCAGAAACACTCAACGACGCACAGGCCCTATTGCACGGTTGCCGGTCACGGGGCGGTATCCCGGGGGGACACCCCCGCCCTGCGCCGTCCCGCCAGCCGCCGCACACCACCGGATTCGGGCTTGACCCCCGGCCCGCACATCACCGACAATTAACCATACGTTAAGCAATTTTTCCGGGAGATTCTGTAATGGGTACTATTGGTATAATCGACGGCACATCAGGCAACGACACAGTGTCGGCCACCTTTATCGACCTCGACGGCGATGCCTTCACAAGTGGCGACAATGATGTGTCTTTGGGTGACGGCAACGATCAGGTGACGTACACACAAACCGCCTCGCAAACCCTCACCGTGGACGCGGGCGCGGGCAACGACCGCATAACGACCTACCGTGGCTCGTTGATCGCGGACGGCGGCGCAGGCGATGACAGCTTCACTCTCTACAGCATGGAAAATGCGCTCCTCACAGGGGGCACCGGAGCCGATAGTTTCAACATTCTCACCAAAACCCACGCCAATGACAGCACCGTGACGATCACCGATTTCGATGCGGCCACGGACCAAATCACATTCAAAACCGACACCATAGATGTGATGATGTTCGCCGCGGGGGAGGTGCAAACAGGCATCGCGGGCTTTGGCGTCACACAAACCCTCGGCGGGCTCGAACTTACAACCTCATGGATCAACCAGTACAGCCAAGAGAGCCAAACCGCCACGGTCCTGCTCGCGGGGTTTGGCGTCATTGACGGCACATCCGGCGACGATCTGGTCAACCGCTCCTATGCCGATCGCCAAGGCGACGCCTTTACCGGCGACACCCATCTGGTCAACCTCGGCGGGGGCGACGACCGCTTTGTCGGGGGTATCGGCGATAACGAGGTCCACGGCGGCGACGGCAACGACATGATCAAAGGCGTCAGCAACAACAACACCCTGTTTGGCGAGGCAGGCGACGATGTGATCTATTCGGGCCGCCACACATCTGTTCTGGATGGCGGGGACGGCGACGACCACCTGATCCTGCAGCTTGACAAAGGCGCGGATCACACCGCGACAGGCGGCACGGGGGCCGATACCTTTGAAATTTCCAGGCCCTCGAATGGCCGACAGTCCACCGTGACCATCACCGATTTCGACATCGCCGAGGACAGTCTCGTCCTTGGGGGCATCACCATCGACATCACCCAAGACGGCGCACGCTATTCGGTCGTCACCGGAGCCGACGACCGCTTTATCTACTTCAACGACGACGATGTGATCGTGCTTGAGGGACTTGGCAACGGCACCCCCGCCGATGTGGCAAACGGCAGTGTCGAGGGCAGCGCGTTCAACGACATCATGGTCAACGGCTACACCGATTTTGGGGGGGACACGGTGTCGGGTGGCGATGACCTTATCTTCGGCTTGGGCGGCGACGACCTCATCCGTGGCGGAGACGGCGACGACGAGATTTACGGCGGCGATGGCAATGACGCGCTCTACGGCTCCAACGGCCACAACATGATCTACGGCGAAGCGGGCGACGACCTGCTCAATGCCGGCAAACACGGTTCGGACCTTTATGGCGGAACAGGCGACGACACTTTGGAGGTCAACCTGTCCAAAAACGGCACCCACCGCCTCAACGGTGGCGACGGCGCGGATACGTTCGTGTTCACCTCCGGATCGGGCGGCACACGCGCCACGGTGATTGTCACTGATTTCGACGTCACCGAGGACAGCGTCAGTTACAGCGGCAACACCCAACCCTTTGGCTACATCGGCGGGTTCGACGGCGGGTATGACGGCCCATTCGACGGCATATTCGATGACGTGTTCGATGGCGGGTATGATGGCCCCTACGGGAGCGACTTCGACGGGTGGACCGAAACCGGACAGGGGCTTGTCCTGTCCTACCTCACAGGCGGCGAGATTATATTCGAGGGCCTCACCTATCAGGACGCCTACGACGTCGGTCTGTTCGACATCATCGCCGTGGGCTGACCCGCCACCCACCCCGTAACATCACCCCGAACATTCGCCCGCGCAGCTCCGACTGCGCGGGCTTTTTCATATTCGCATAAATGAACATGTGTGATATAGATCAAGGACACCTGACCCACCGGCCGCCATAAGCGATCAAATTTCTCGCGCGGAGGATCACATCCATGGACATTCTCGCACTCGTTGAACGCATTGGCGAAGGCCCCTCTGCCGCCCTGTTCGGTATGATCACCGGCCTGATTTTCGGCATCTCGGCCCAACGGTCACATTTCTGCCTGCGCGCCGCGACCATCGAATTCGCCCACGGGCGCTTTGGCAAAAAGGTCGCGGTGTGGTTCTTGACCTTTTCCACCGCTGTGGTCTGGGTACAGGCCGCCCAGATGATGGGGCTGTTCCGGTCCGCAGACGCGCGGATTATGGCCGTTCCCGGATCATGGTCGGGCGCCATCGTCGGCGGGCTGATGTTCGGCGTCGGCATGATTTTGGCACGCGGCTGTTCGGGGCGCCTGTTGGTCATGGCCGCCTCCGGCAACCTGCGCTCGGTCGTCTCCGGCCTCATCTTTGCCGTGACCGCGCAAATGAGCCTCAAGGGCATCCTGTCCCCCTACCGCGACCAGATCGCCGCCCTTTGGGTGACGCCGAACGGCGAGAACGTCCACCTGTTGACCGCCCTGCATTTGCCGCAACAAACGGGGCTTATCCTCGGCCTGGCCATCTCGGCCCTCGCGCTCTATCTGGCGATCAAGAACCAGATCGGACCACGCATCTGGGTCTTTGCCTCCGGTGTCGGATTTGCCGTGGCCGTCGGATGGGTGCTGACCTGGTCCCTGGCCCAAGTGGCGTTCGAGCCCGTTCCCGTGTCCTCGGCCACATTCTCCGGCCCCTCCGCCAACACGTTGATGTTCTTTCTCGACCGCAATGCAGTGTTGGAATTCGACGTTGGCCTGATCCCGGGCGTGGTGATCGGCGCATTTCTGGCGTCGATGTGGTCGGGCGAATTCAAATGGCAGAGCTTTGACAGCGTACCGGTGATGCGCCGCTCGATGATCGGGGCGGTTCTGATGGGCTTTGGCGCGATGCTTGCGGGGGGCTGCGCCATCGGTGCGGGCGTCACGGGCGGGTCGGTGTTTGCAGCCACCGCATGGCTCGCACTGTTTTGCATGTGGATCGGCGGCATGACCACCACCTACGTGCTTGACCGGATTGTTGGCCCCCAAGCCGCCTGATCCGTGCTACCCTCCCCCAAAGGGAGGACCGCACATGGCCGATAAAATCGACGTAGAAAACCCGAACACACCCGCAAAAACCACACGGGTGGACGCCGCCAAATACACCGCTATGAAAACCGCCATACTCGCCGTTGTGCCATCCGGCCCCGCGGGCCACACGGCGGCACGGATCAAAGCGGACGTTCTGCCGCTGCTGCCCGACGCCCTGTTTCCCGCAGGGGCCACAGCCGGATGGTGGCTCAAATGCGTGCAGCTTGATCTGGAAGCCAAAGGCGTGATGACCCGCCACACCACCAAACCGCTGACGTTTTCGTTGGTGTAGGGATGTCGGGAATGAGGGCGGCTTCGGCTCTCCGACCAATCCCGCCTTAATGTCGGGAAGAAACGAAAAGCTGCGAGGCAGGTTTTCCTGACCAACGCCCCACGGCGATTACGGATCGGCTCTGGGTTTCCGACCAATCTCGCCTAGTGAGGCGTCACAAGCAGACATCGTGGGGCGATGTGTGCACGCCGAACGCCGCCCCACGGCGTTTTCGAGACGGCTTTTTAGGGCTCCGCCCGCTCGCGCCTTAATCGCCGCCCCACGGCGTTTTCGAGACGGCTCTGGGTCTCCGACCAATCTCGCCTTAATCGCCGCCCCACGGCGTTTTCGAGACGGCTCGATTACCAAAAGCTCTGCGGGTCTATGTCGATTTGCAGGCGCACGGAACCGGGCAGTTTGACCTGTCCCACCCATGCACTCACCGCCCGCTGTATCGGTGCGGTTTTCTCGGCCTTGATCAACAGGCGGATACGGTGACGCCCGCGCACCCGTGCAATCGGCGCGGGCGCAGGGCCGAACAACTGTGCACCGACCTGATGCAGCGGCCCCGCCCGCCGCGCAAGCGCGTTACCGATGTCCATCACCTGTGCCAGATCCGGCCCAGACAGGATGATCCCCGCCATCCGGCCATAGGGCGGCACCCCCGCCATTTTGCGCTCGGCCGCCTCCGCCCGCCAAAACCCCTCCTCGTCCCCCGCGATGATCGCACGGATCACGGGGTGTTCGGGCTGATAGGTCTGCAACAGGGCCACACCCTTTTTCTCCGACCGCCCGGCCCGTCCCGCGACCTGACGCATCAGTTGGAACGTGCGCTCGGCGGCCCGCAAATCCGACCCTTGCAACCCCAGATCCGCGTCGATCACCCCCACCAAGGTGAGGTTGGGAAAGTTATGCCCCTTGGCCACCAGTTGCGTGCCGATGACGATATCCGTGTCGCCCTCGGCAATGTCGCGAATGGCGGCCTTGAGCGCACGGGCCGATCCGAACAGGTCCGACGACAGCACCGAAACCTTGGCATCGGGAAAGCGCTCGGTGACCTCCTCGGCCAGACGCTCGACCCCCGGCCCGACAGGGGCCAACCGCCCCTCGACCTGACAGCTCGGACAGGCCTCCGGCATCGGCTTTGTCTCGCCACACTGATGGCACACGAGCCGTTTGAGAAAGCGGTGTTCAACCATCCGCGCATCGCAATGGTCACAGGCAATCTGATGGCCACAGGCGCGGCAGATGGTGACGGGCGCATAGCCGCGACGGTTGAGGAACAACAGGCTCTGCTCCCCCAACCCGATACGTTTGGTCACCGCCCGCGCCAAGGCATCCGACACGAACCGTGTCGCGGGCAGTTTTTCCGAACGCAGGTCAAGCGCGTGCATATCGGGCATCACCGCAGGGCCAAAGCGGCTTTCAAGGTCGAGACGCGTGTACTTTCCCGCCTCGACATTGGCCCATGACTCAAGGCTCGGTGTGGCCGAGGCCAGCACCACCGTGGCCGAACAGAACGTGGCCCGCAGCACCGCCATATCGCGGGCCGAATACAGCACGCCGTCCTCTTGTTTATAGGACTGGTCGTGTTCTTCATCGACCACGATCAACCCGAGGTTCTGAAACGGCAGGTACAGCGCCGACCGTGCGCCGATCACCATCTGTGCGCCGCCCGCCCCCACCATTTTCCACACCCGCCGCCGCTCGGTCATGGTCACGCCCGAATGCCACTCGGCGGGTTTTGCGCCGAACCGCTCCTCGACGCGGGTCAGGAATTCCGCCGTCAGCGCGATCTCGGGCAACAGCACAAGTGCCTGACGCCCCTGTGCCAGACATTCCGCCACCGCCTCCAGATAGACCTCGGTCTTGCCCGACCCCGTGACGCCCTTGAGCAGGGTGGTCGAATAGGCCTGTGCCGCCACCGCACCGCGCAGCGCCCTCGCCGCTGCGTCCTGCGCCCCGCTCAACTCTTTGCCCGCCTGCGCCGGATCAAGCCGCCCGTAGGGTAAATCGCGCGGTGTATCTTCCTCAAAGATCACGCCCTGTGGCACAAGCCCCTTGATCACCGACGGCGTCACCCCCGCCGCATCCGCCAACTCCTTGAGCGTAAAAGACAGCCCGCCGTATTCCTCCAACACGCCAAGCACCCGCGTGCGGGCCTCTGTTTCACGCGTTGGCCGCCCCGCACCGCGCCGGTACACTTTTTGCATCGACGGCGGGTTCATCAATCCGGGCGCACGGGTGGCAAGCCGCAGCATCGCCGCACGCGGCGTAAGCGTATAATCGGCCACCTTTTCCAAAAACAGCCGCATCTCGTCACGCATCGGCGCCACATCAAGCACATTCGACACCGACCGCGCCTTGGACAGGTCAAACCCGCCCTTGCCCGCCCCCCAGACACAGCCCAACACCTTGCGCGGGCCAAGCGGCACCTCGACAAAGGCCCCGACCTCGCAGCCACCCGCGGGTGCCTTGTAGTCAAGCGACCGGTCAATCGGCTCACAGGTGAGCACGGCAACCAAAGTGCCTTCGGGAAAAAAATGTGTTTGGCTCATGGCCCTTAAATAGGCGTTTTGCGCGAGGGGTGCCAGAACCCCTTTCTCCCCTCGCGTCTTTGCACTATGTCTGTGGCGAAATCTGGCGACATAAAGGAGCTACCCACATGAAATTCTTTGTTGATACCGCTGACGTCGATGCGATCCGCGAACTGAACGATCTCGGTTTTGTTGACGGCGTGACCACCAACCCGTCCTTGATCAAAAAATCGGGCCGTGACATTCTTGAAGTCACCAAGGAGATTTGTGATCTGGTCGACGGCCCCGTGTCCGCCGAAGTCACCGCGATCGACTATGACGGTATGGTCGCCGAAGGGCGCAAACTCGCCACCATCGCCGACAACGTTGTGATCAAACTGCCGCTGACCCTCGACGGTCTCAAAGCCTGTAAAACCCTGTCGAATGAGGGCCACAAAATCAACGTGACCCTGTGTTTCTCCGCGAACCAGGCCTTGCTTGCGGCGAAATCCGGCGCGACTTACATCTCGCCCTTCGTTGGCCGCCTCGACGACATCAACATCGATGGCCTCGACCTGATCGAAGATATCCGCACCATCTATGACAACTACGGCTACGACACCGAAATCCTCGCCGCGTCGATCCGCACCGTGAATCACATCTCCGATTGCGCAAAAATCGGCGCCGACGTCATCACCGCCCCTCCCGGCGTGATCAAATCCATGGCCAACCACGTCCTGACCGACAAAGGTCTGGCGCAGTTCGTGGCCGACATCAAAGAAGCCGGCATCAAGATCCTCTGATCGCGATCCCGCCGCTGATGTGAACCGCCCCTCCTGTGTCACCGCAGGGGGGGCGGTTTCATGTCCGGCCTATGCAAACGCGCCACAGGCCCGCGCCGCGCCGGTGCGTTAACCTTTAAATCATTGATCTGAACCGCGCACTGAGGGCATATTGCCCCAACAGACCGAAAAATCGGCACCCAAACGAGTAGAGCAGTATGACCAACCAATTCCCCAAAGCCATTGCGCCCTTGGCCGAAGACCTGCGCGAAAAGATCATTTCCGACCCCGATCTGATCCTTGATGACCTCGACGTCATGCGTGCCCTTGTTTCCGCCAATGAAAACACCGCAAGCGGCAATGTGGTCGATTTGCGCGGCATCGCGATGGACCGGTTGGAGAACCGCCTTGACCGCCTTGAGGACACCCATCGGGGCGTGATTGCCGCCGCCTATGAAAACCTCGCGGGTACCAACCAAATCCACCGCGCCGTCCTGTGCCTGCTTGAGGCCACCGATTTCAAGGATTTCCTGACCCGCGTCGGCCGCGACGTCTCCGACATCCTGCGCGTCGATGCGGTCAAGCTTTTGCTTGAGACCGAAATCGACGAGGACGTCCCCGCCCTGCGCAGCCTTGGCGATGTGATCGTCACCGCCGAACCGGGATTTGTTCAGGCCTATGTCACCTATGGGCGCAACGTGCCTGCGCGGGCCGTGACCCTGCGCCAGGTGTCCCCCGATACCGACCTGATCTATGGCGACCACGCCTCCGATATCCGTTCCGAAGCCTGCATGATGCTCGACCTCGGCGAGGGCCGCCTGCCCGCGCTTTTGGTGTTCGGCTCCGAGGATCCCCACCTGTTCCGCCCCGCACAAGGCACCGATTTGCTCTCGTTCTTTTCGGGGACATTCGAACGGCTGATGTGCCGTTGGCTTGAGGGATGAGCCTTGCGCCCACAGGCGGGCTTCGCGCCGCTTTGGGTGACTGGCTCGACCATGAACGCGCGCTCAAGGGCGTGGCGGACAACACCATCACCGCCTATCGCACCGATGTCTCGGGATGGCTGTCGTTTTTGATGGCGCACCACGGCGAGGGGTTTGGCGTGGCCAAAATCACCACGCTGACCATTTCCGACATGCGCGCATGGATGGCCCACGAACGCGGACGCGGCAGCGGGCCGCGCTCGCTCGCCCGCGCGCTTTCCGCCGTCAAAGGGTTCACCCGTTGGCTCGCCGAACGCGAAGGCTTTGACGCCACCGCAATCCTGTCCACCCGTGCGCCCAAATACCAACGCAAACTGCCCCGCCCGCTATCGGCGGACGCCGCCCGCGATATGATCGGCACGGTTGCGATGCAACACGACGAACCGTGGATTGCCGCCCGTGACAGCGCCGTGATCACCGTGCTCTACGGCTGCGGGTTGCGCATATCCGAGGCGCTCTCGCTCACGGGCGCCGACGTGCCTCTGGCCGATGTGATCCGCATTGTCGGCAAGGGCAACAAGGAACGCGTCGTGCCGGTGCTGCCCGCCGCCCGCGCCGCCGTGGCCGCATATGTGCGCCTGTGTCCCTATGACCTTGCCCCCGATGCACCGCTGTTTCGCGGCAAACGCGGCGGGGCGCTCAACCCGCGCCAGATCTCCAAGGTGACCGAGGCCGCGCGGATGCAACTGGGCCTGCCCTCCACCGTCACGCCCCACGCGATGCGCCACTCGTTTGCCACCCACCTGCTCAACGCCGGCGGTGATCTGCGGGCGATTCAGGAGCTGCTTGGCCATGCCTCGCTCTCGACCACACAGGCCTACACCGCCGTGGATGCCACGCGCCTGTTGGAGGTCTATGAAAACGCCCATCCCCGGGCAAAATCTGTGTAAAACCGCCCGCGACGTCACTATTCGGTAACCCATTGCGCCCTACGCTTGTGCCATCAGGACATAAGGAGATACCCAATGGGGCAACCGCGCGAAGAGGCGACGATCACCCGCGTCACACAGGTCGATTTTCTGGCACAACTCGCCGCGCTGATTGCGGCCTATGACCTAGATGGTGACGGATGGCTGACCGAAGACGACTGGCAGCGCATCGAGGATGATTTGCAAAAAGCAAGCTGACCGCGTGATCTCAAGGCTTGCAACACAGCCGCACATCGCCCATCACAGTGCGCATGACCCATTCCGCGAACACGATCAAAGCCTACGGCGTTCACGCCCTCACCGCGACAGGCGCCACATTGGCGATGCTGGCCCTGTTTTCCGCCGCCCAGGAGCAATGGAAAGCAATGTTCCTGTGGCTTCTGGCGTCGATGATCGTCGACGGGATCGACGGGCCACTCGCCCGCCGCTTTGACGTCAAAACCCACGCCTCACGCATTGACGGTGTGATCCTTGATCTGGTGATCGACTTTCTCACATGGGTGTTCATTCCGGTCTTTGCCCTGTTTCAATCGGGCCTTTTGGCGGGGTGGACGGGGTGGCTTGTCGCCCTGATCGTCACCCCCGCCTCCGCGCTCTATTTCGCCGACACACGGATGAAAACCTCCGACGGCTCGTTCGAGGGCTTTCCCGGCGCATGGTCGATGGTGGTTTTGGTGTTTCTCGCGTTGGAACCCGCGCCCTGGGTGATGGTGGCCACGATTGCACTGCTGACCCCTGCGATGTTCCTGCCGCTGCGGTTCGTCCACCCCGTGCGCACGGCACGGTGGCGGTGGATCACCCTCCCCGTTGCCGTGATCTGGACCGCAACGGCAGCCATCATAATGGCTGGCATCCATACGAGCGGCCTGACCATCGCACTCAGCCTGAGCACGGTCTACCTGTTGGGCGCGGGCATCGCACAACAGATTTTCGAGCGCGGCGATTAACCATAGCCGCGAAAACACCCCCGTTTCGCACCAATTTGACACAGATTTCGCCGTGCGCGCCCCTCTCCCTCAAGCCTCTGTTAAACCCTTTTTCCGACACTCGCCGCGCGGGATATCCCTGCACCGGGAAAGGAAAAGGTCATGAACATCGCGATGGGATCAGCCTACGGAGCGAACCCCTACATCACACAGGCCCGATCACCGGCCACTGTGACCTCGTCATCGTCACCCCCCAACACCCCGTCGCCCGAGACAACCGAACGCGCGGCAACCGAACGCGCGGCACAGGGCGCACCGCCCTCCGGCGGCCCTCCGCCCGGTGAGGGCGCCCCGAGCGGCCCGCCGCCAAACGGTCCCCCCCCGAGCCAATCCGGCCAAACAGGATCCGATTCCCTGTCCCTGTTCGAGGCTCTGGTGGCCGAGGGCACCGAAGAGGACAGCACCACCTCATCGGCGGCCAGTGCGGCCAGTGCGGCCAATGCACTCTACAGTGAGATGCAAAATCTGATCATGTCGAACGCGGTCTAAGCGAGCGCGACCCAAGGCGCGGCGCCACCATGTGCCCCCAAAACGGCACACACAAACCAACGGGGCGGCCATTGGCACAGAACCAGTGGCCGCCCCGTTTTCGTTTCAACCCCACACTCCGAACCAATTGGCGAAAATCCAATCTAGTTTCAGGGCGTTAAGATCAAATGCAACAGAAATTCCTAAACCGATTTTAACGTCCGTGGCGCTTTCTGGGCAGGCAGGATGCACCTGCTCCAGAAAGGAACCTATAATGCAAACTCTTGAAACATCCCCCGTTGGCGCATCCGTCATGGGGACGACTGCAAATCTCCAAATCTTCCCCCATCGCAACCGCGCCTCCCGTGGGCGCGCTGCCACCACGCCCCCCCCGCACTCCAAAGATCTGACCTACATGGTTCAGGGCCACGTCGAGCGTATGCTCAGGGTGTTGTCAGAAAGCGAGATGGCCTCGCCCGAGACGCTTGAACTGGCGCATCAGGCCCATGTCGCCTTTTCCGCGCTGCTCGGCTCGCTCCAGAGCCGCGCCCGCGCGTAAAACGCACGCGCGCCAATACACGCGCACCCATAAGCGCGAACTCATAAAAAAGGGCGCCAACACGGCGCCCTTTGCTTGTTCTAAGCGGGAGACGCGCGCGTCAGCCCAGCGCCTCATCACAGCGTCCGCAGACACCCTCATGGCTATGGCTGCCGACATCCGGCAGGATTTTCCAACAGCGCTGACATTTGTCGCCATCGGCCTTTTCAAACACCACCGCGATGCCTTCGCTTTCGGGCAAACGGAAGGCTTCGGCGGGGGCGGGATCGCCCGTGACGTTGATGGCCGATGTGATGCACAGGTCGTCGAAATCCACCGTTGCCAACACCGCACGCACGCCCGCGTCCTCGATATGGACCACGGGGGCGGCTTCCAATGACGCGCCGATCACCTTGTCCTGACGTTGGATTTCAAGCGCCGCCGTGACGACGCGGCGGGTCTTGCGGATCGCCGCCCATTTGGCCGCCAGTTCCGCGTTTTTCCACGCGGCGGGTGTTTCGACAAAGTCCTCCAAATGGATGGAGGCCTCTGCCCCGTCAAAGCGTTCAAGCCAGACCTCTTCCATCGTAAAGGTCAGGATCGGTGCCAACCAACGGGTCAGGCGGTGGTAGAGGATATCGAGCACGGTGCGCGCCGCACGACGCCGCGCAGTGTCGCCATCGCAATAGAGCGCATCCTTGCGGATATCGAAATAGAACGCCGAGAGATCCACGGTGGCAAAGTTGAACACAGCCGTCCAGACGCCCGCGAAATCAAAGGTCTTGTACCCCTCGCGCACCTGTTCGTCCAACTCGGCCAAACGGTGCAACACCCACCGCTCCAACTCGGGCATCTGCGCCGCATCCACACGGTCGGCTTCCGAGAAATCAGACAGCGACCCGAGCATATAACGCATGGTGTTGCGCAAACGGCGGTAGCTATCGGCAACGCCTTTGAGGATCTCCGGCCCGATCCGCTGATCGGCGGTGTAATCGACCTGCGCCACCCAAAGGCGGGCAATATCCGCGCCGTACTGCTGTACGATCTTTTCGGGAACAATGGTGTTGCCAAGCGACTTGGACATTTTCATGCCCTTTTCATCAAGGGTAAACCCGTGCGTCACAACGTTTTTATAGGGCGCACGCCCCTTGGTGCCACAGGCCTGCAACAGCGACGAGTGGAACCACCCGCGGTGTTGGTCGGTCCCCTCGAGATAGACATCGGCGATGCCATCAGGCGTGCCATCCTCGCGGTCGCGCAGCACAAAGGCGTGGGTTGACCCGCTGTCGAACCACACGTCGAGCACGTCGAACACCTGATCATAGGCGGCCGGATCGGCGATACCGTCGAGCATCTTTTCCTTGAACCCGTCCTCATACCAGACATCCGCACCGTTTTCCTCGAAAGCGGCGGTGATACGGGCGTTGAGATCGGCATTGCGCAACAGGAAATCGGGATCGGTCGGCAATGCGCCCACTTTGGTGAAACAGGTCAGCGGCACGCCCCACGCGCGTTGACGCGACAGCACCCAATCCGGGCGGCTCTCGATCATCGAATACAGGCGGTTGCGACCCGTTTGCGGGTGCCATTTGACGAGTTGGTCGATCGAGGTCAGCGCACGGGCGCGAATCGTATCGCCGTAGTCGCCCATACCATCGTCGATTTTGCGGTCCACCGAGGCGAACCACTGTGGCGTGTTGCGGAAAATCACGGGCGCTTTGGAGCGCCACGAATGTGGATAAGAGTGCGTCACGCGCCCGCGCGCAATGATGCCCCCCGCCTCGACCAGTTTGGCGATCACGGCGGTGTTGGCCTTGCCCTCTTTGCCCTTGTGGTCGATCACGCGCAGACCGGCAAAGAACGGCACATGTGGCAGGAACTCACTGTCCTCACCGACGTTATGCGTCATGCGGTCGATCCAGTTGCGTTTGACGAAACACTCGTAGTCGTCGGCCCCGTGGCTCGGCGCGGTGTGAACAAACCCCGTCCCCGCATCATCGGTGACGTGGTCGCCGTCGATCATTGGCACATCGTAATCCCAAAAGCCGTCCGCGCCCTCAAGGCCCGCAAACGGGTGGGCAAGCGTCAGCGCGCCAAGCTCGTCGCCACTGACATCGCGCAGGCGGGTGAAGGCGGTGACGCGGGATTTGCCCAGAGCGTCCTCGGCCAAAGCATCGGCAAAGAGGTACAGCTCGCCCGGCGCGGTCCAGCTTTCCTCTTCGGTCGCATCGACACGGTAGAGGCCGTAGGCGATCTTCGGATTGAACGCGACCGCCTTGTTCGACGGAATGGTCCACGGGGTGGTGGTCCAGATCACAACGCGGGCCGATAGCAGGTCGGTGGTCATGCATACGTCCGTATCGGGGAATGCATCCGCACATTTCACCGCAAACGGCACCCAGATCGTGTGGCTCTTGTGGTCGTGGTATTCGATCTCGGCCTCGGCCAGCGCGGTCTTTTCGACGGGCGACCACATCACAGGCTTGGAGCCTTGGTAGAGGGTGCCGTTCATGAGGAACTTCATAAACTCGTCGGCAATCACCGCCTCGGCGTGGAAATCCATCGTCAGATAGGGCTTGTCCCATTTGCCGGTGATGCCCAACCGTTTGAATTCGGCGCGTTGCACGTCGATCCACTCGGCGGCAAAGGCACGGCATTCCTGACGGAAATCAATGACCGGAACGTCATCTTTGTCCTTGCCCTTCTGGCGGTATTTTTCCTCGATCTTCCACTCGATCGGCAGACCGTGACAATCCCAACCGGGCACATAGCGCGCGTCAAACCCCATCATCTGGTGGCTGCGCACGATGATGTCCTTGATGGTTTTGTTAAGCGCGTGACCGATGTGCAAATGACCGTTGGCATAGGGCGGGCCATCGTGCAGCACAAACGGCGTGCGCCCTTCGGCTTTGCCACTCTCGCGCAGGCGGTCATAAACACCGATCTCTTCCCACCGTTTGAGCCAGTCGGGCTCGCGTTTGGGCAAACCCGCCCGCATCGGGAAATCGGTCTTTGGCAGGTTCAAAGTGGCTTTGTAGTCGGGCCCGTTATCGGCGGGCGTGGTCGCGTCGGAACACATATCAGTTCGGTCCTTGAAAGGGAGAATGGCTAAGGCTCATAGCGCGGCGCGGGTCAACCCGAGCGCCTTGTCCCGGCGTCTCACACGATCACATGGATCAGAGCGCCGGGCTTATAATTCGTAGAATTGCGATAGCCATGAAATTCATGCGCCCGTTATAGGCACGCAAGCACAGCGGGGCAAGCCTACTTGCCGCATTGCACCGCCGCGCATTGTGCTCCACACATGTCCCGCAGCCAAAGGACCACCTATGACCAACACCCGTTCCGCCCTCCCGCCCAAATTCGACATCTCGCCCGACGACATCGCCCGCGTTGTCGCACGGTTCTATGCCCGCGTGCGCGGCCACGACACGCTTGGCCCGGTGTTCGCGGCACATGTGGAAAACTGGCCCGAGCATGAGGAAAAAATCGCACGGTTCTGGCGCAATGCGATCCTGAACGAGCGCGTCTATGACGGCTCGCCACAACGCGCCCACATGGCCGCCGATGAGATCCGCGCGGCCCATTTCGCCCTCTGGCTCGGGCTGTTTGACGAGACCCTGACCCAAGAGATCGACGCGGACGCTGCCGCAAAATGGTCGGCTCTGGCGCACCGCATCGGGCGGGCCTTGCGCATGGGGATTGTCCACCGCGACCAGGACCCCGATGCGCCCCCGAGCCTGTTTTAGGCCGCGTCGCCCTTGGAAAACAGGCCCGTCAACGCGCGTTTGACCAACCCCGACACCGATGGCTTTGCCGCGCGCAAATAGGGCAAGGGCCGACAGACCTCCATCGCGGCCACGCCAACGCGGGCAGTCAGCGCACCGTTGACGACCCCCTCGCCGAACCGGCGCGACACCTTGGCCATCACGCCGCCCCCCGCCATCGTGCCAATGAGATCATCGCCCACCGCAACGGCCCCCGTGGCGACCAGATGCGTCAACACGGATTTCGTGACCCGCCATGACCCAAGCGTCCCCGAGCGCCCGCCATAAATCTCCGCGATCCGACGGATCATCCGCAAATTGGCGGTCAGCGCGGCAAAGACATCCGCAAGCGCAAGCGGCACCAAAGCCGTGACCGTGGCGACCTGACGCGCGGCCACCTCGACCTCGCGGCGTGCGGCGGCATCAAGCGGGACAAGCAATTCGCGCTCGGCCAGATGCAACACGCCATCGGCGTCAAACACCTCTGCCTGACGTTCCGCAAACCGCTCGCGCCCCCACGCCAGTTCATCGCGGGACTTATAAACGTCGAGCAGTTTCGCCGTCACGACCCGCGCCGCTTTGACATCCGAATTGGCAATCGCCACCTCGGCCGCCTTGTGCAGCGTATCAATGCGCCTGAGCCGCGCAAAGGCCGACAGTTCCTTGAGCGCAATCGCGAACAAGACAGCGACAAACGCCGCCGTCAGACCAAGCGCCGCATAGCCAAGAACCGGATTGCGGGCGATCAGCCCCGCCACGAAATCATAGGCGCCAAGCGTCAGAACAAACACGAACAACGCCCCAAAGAGACGCCAGAACCACCGCGCCAAAACGCTTGGCTTTTTCGCCGCCATCACCGCCACACGTTCCATCGCCGCGGGGCTGCGTACGGGGGTGATGTCGGGGACGGGATCGGCGCTTGCGGGGGTGACGTTCGGTGTATCGTCAAGCTCGATCAACACCGGACCGCTGCGTTTCTTGTCGCTCATAGCTTGTCTCCGATCAGGAAATCCGCCGCGCGATCGAGACGGATATGGGGCGGCCCCTCATGGGGGCGCAACGTCAGCGGCGCAGGCAAAAACTGCATCACCTCATAATCGCCATCGAGCCATTTCTCGTCCCCCTTGCGCGCAGGGGCGAGGATATGCGCGGGATCTTGCGGCAACTCGCCCGCGTAAAACGCCGCCTGTTTGCTGCCGCCCTTGCCGTCCGCCACACGGCCCCGCACGAGGTCCAGTGTCTGCCCCCCGTGTTCGCGGGTCTCCTCGACGGTGGCACGAAGCGCGGCGATGGACATGGCCGATGTCGCCGCTCCCGCATAATCCGCGCGGTCGCGGGCCTCGCGCACAAGCGCCTCCATGATGGCCGTCAGGCGCGGGTGCTGACTGTGGTGGATGTGATCGGCCTTGGTCGCGGCAAACAGGATTTTCTCGACCTTCTTTTGCCCCAAAAGCGCAAACAGCCGCCCCACCCGACCGGGGCGAAAGGCGCTTAGAATATCCGCCATTGTGCGACGCAAATCCTCGACCGCTTTGGGACCGGAATGGATGGCCCCCAACGCATCCACCAAAACAACCTGACGGTCGATCTTGGCAAAATGATCGCGGAAAAACGGCCGGACGACTTCGCGTTTATAGGCCTCATACCGGCGTTCGAATTCACGGCCCAATGATCCGCGCGGCGCATCGCCCTGTGGCAAAGGCGCAAAGGTCAACACCGGGGATCCCGCCATTTCGCCGGGCAATAAAAACCGCCCCGGCGTGCAATCGGAATAGCCCGCCGCACGGGCGGCTTTGAGATAGGCGGCAAAGGGGTCGGCCAATGATTTTGCCGCCACTTCATCGTGCTTGGCGCTCATATCGACACCCGCGAGGGCCGCCACAAACGCCGCGCCCTCGGAACGGGCCTGTGCCGCGGTCAGCGCCTCCGCCGACCATTCGGCATAGGTTTTGTCCATCATCGACAGGTCCAACAGCCACTCACCGGGGTAGTCGACAATATCCAGATGCACCGTGCGCGGACCTGAAATGGCGCCAAGCAACCCCGTTGGCTGTACCTTGAACGACAGGCGCAATTCGGACACTGCCCGCGTGCTTTCGGGCCAATGCGGCTCGGGCGCGGTCAGGGCGGCCAAATGCGCCTCATAATCGAACCGCGGCACCGTGTCGTCGGGTTGGGGCTGTAAATAGGCGGCCGAAATCGCCGCCGCCCCGCCCAGTTGGGGCATCCGCCCACGGTTGAGCAAATTGGCCACGAGCGAGGTGATGAACACCGTCTTGCCCGCGCGGCTCAACCCCGTGACACCCAAACGGATCACGGGTTCGAACAGCGCCTCATTGACGCCGTCCTGCACCGTTTCCACACTGCGCAGAATGCGATCCGCGATATCGTTTATGAACAAGGCTTTGCCCTTCCGCCATTTGTTATGCCTAACATAGGAACGCGCAGGGGCGATGCAAAGGGGCCACGCAAAGCGGCGCGAATGTCTAGACCAACGGGGCGCTTCGCGTTAAAGCACGGTCATGCCCAGATATGCCCTCCTCATCGAATACAACGGCGCCCCCTTTTCGGGGTGGCAACGTCAAAAAGAACACCCCTCGGTACAGCAAAGCATCGAGGACGCCCTGCGCGTATTGGAGCCCGATTGCCCGACCATCGGGGCTGCGGGACGCACCGACACGGGCGTACATGCGATGGGTCAGGTGGCACATTGCGATATGGCAAAGGACTGGGACCCGTTCAGCCTTGCGGCGGCGATTAACCAACATCTCAAACCCAAACCCATCGCCATCGTCAAAGTGGCGCGGGTGGCCGACGACTGGCACGCGCGCTTTTCGGCCTTTGAGCGCCGCTATATGTTCCGGATGATTTCACGCCGTGCGCCGCTTGTGCATGAGGACGGTCTGGCGTGGCACGTCAAACACGACATCGACGCCGCCGCCATGCAACTGGGCGCCGACCGCCTGATCGGCCATCACGACTTTACCACGTTTCGCTCGACCATGTGTCAGGCGGACAGCCCCAATAAAACCCTTGATGCAGCACGGGTTGAGGTGTTCGACGCCCCCCACGGCAAAGAGGTGCGGTTGTATTTTCGCGCCCGCAGCTTCCTGCACAATCAGGTGCGCTCCTTTGTCGGCACACTCGAACGGGTCGGCGCGGGGCGATGGACACCCGACGATGTCACCGCCGCCCTCGAGGCCCGCGACCGCGCCGCCTGTGGTCCGGTCTGTCCGCCCCACGGATTGTATCTGACGGGCGTTGGCTACCCCACCGACCCGCTTGGCGTCGATGACCCACAACAAAGTTAACGCAACCGTTCCAAATTGAGGTGTTCGCCGTCCCTGCGTCCCAACCCCGCCGCATTTGCGCCCAGATTGATCGCCAGAACAGGATCAACAGCAACGGGAGAGACGACATGGACTTCACCACACTCAGCTTCGATCAAATCGCAATGGCCGCAATGACCGTTATCGCGCTGCGTGAAGTCATGATCATCGCCCTCCCCGATCGCATCGCCGGACCTGGCGGGTGGCTCATCAACACCACCACAGGCGACCACGCATAAGGCCCCGCCCGGGAACCGGACGCCTCGCGGGCACTCCACATGCCGAACGCCGCGCCACACGCGGGGCGTTTTCCCGTTTGGCGACCGTTACCGCCTCACACGTCCCGCCCCTCACACGCCAAGCCGCGCCGCGTGCCACGCCAGATGCTCGGCCATAAACGTCGAGATGAAATAATAGGAATGGTCATAGCCGGCCTGCATCCGCAAGCTCAGTGGTTGCCCCGCCGCAGCACAGGCATCGGCAAACAGGTCGGGTTTTAACTGCGTTTCGAGGAAATTATCCGCGGCCCCTTGATCGACCAGAATATCGGGAACCCGCGCCCCGTCCTCGATCAACGCGCAGGCATCATAGGCCCGCCACGTCGCACGATCCGCACCGAGATATCCCGAAAGCGCCTTTTCGCCCCACGGACAGCTGAGCGGCGACACGATGGGGGCAAAGGCCGACACGGCCCGAAACCGCTCGGGATTGCGCAACGCAATGGTCAGCGCACCATGCCCGCCCATCGAATGCCCCATGATCGACATGCGGGAGGCATCGGCGGCAAATTCAGCCCCGATAAGGTCAGGCAATTCGCGCTCGATGTAATCGCGCATCTTGTAATGCTGATCAAACGGCGTTTCGGTCGCGTTGACATAAAAGCCCGCACCAAGGCCGAAATCATAGGCGCCCTCGGCGTCATCCGGCACCCCCTCACCGCGCGGCGAGGTGTCAGGCGCGACAAAGATCAGGCCCAACGCGGCACAGGCCGCGCGAAACTCGCCCTTTTCGGTCACATTGGCCTGAGAACAGGTCAGCCCCGACAGGTAAATCACCACGGGCAAGCGCGCCCCCGCCGCATGATCCGGCACAAACACGGAAAACTCCATGTCTGTCCCCGTTGCGGATGAGGCGTGCCTGTAGACGCCCTGCGTGCCGCCGTGGCTGCGGTTCTCGGAAATGACCTCAATCGCCATAGATCAAAATACCACAACAGAACGGATGCTTTCACCCGCATGCATCAAATCAAAACCCTTATTGATCTCGTCAAGCGTGAGAACATGGGTAATCATCGGATCAATCTCGATCTTGCCGTTCATGTACCAATCCACGATTTTCGGTACATCCGTGCGCCCCTTCGCGCCGCCGAACGCCGTGCCTTGCCAGACGCGCCCCGTGACCAGTTGGAACGGACGGGTGGAGATTTCCCTGCCCGCTTCGGCCACGCCGATCACGGTCGAGACACCCCACCCACGGTGGCACGCCTCCAACGCCTGACGCATCACGGTGGTGTTGCCGGTGCAATCAAACGTGTAATCCGCACCGCCATCGGTCAGCGCCACGAGGTGCTCGACAATGTCGCCGTCAATCTCGGACGGGTTGACGAAATGGGTCATGCCGAACCGTTCACCCCATGCCTTTTTGTCGTTGTTCAGATCCACGCCGATGATTTTATCCGCACCCACCATCCGCGCACCTTGCAACACGTTGAGACCAATCCCGCCAAGCCCGAACACGATGACATTCGCGCCTGCCTCGACCTTGGCCGTGTTGGTGATCGCGCCGACCCCCGTGGTCACGCCACAGCCGATATAACAGGCCTTGTCGAACGGCGCATCGGGGCGGATCTTGGCCACGGCAATCTCTGGCACGACGATGAAATTGGAAAAGGTCGAACAGCCCATGTAGTGGTAAATTGTCTCGCCTTTGTAGCTCATGCGCGAGGTGCCATCGGGCATCACGCCCTTGCCCTGTGTCGCGCGGATCGCGGTACACAGATTGGTTTTGCCCGACAGACAGGATTTACACTGACGGCATTCCGGCGTGTAAAGCGGGATCACATGATCATCGGGTTGAACCGATTTCACGCCCGCACCCACGGCCCGCACAATGCCCGCCCCCTCATGGCCCAGAACCGCGGGGAACATCCCCTCGCTGTCCAGACCGTCGAGCGTATAGGCATCGGTGTGGCAAATTCCCGTTGCCATAATCTCCACCAGAACCTCGCCCTCTTTGGGACCATCAAGGTCGATTTCGATAATTTCGAGGGGCTTGTTCGCCTCAAAGGCGACGGCGGCACGGGTCTTCATGGGGATACTCCAAATTATTGCGGGTCGAACAAGGGTCCGACAGAAAGCAGACAAAAGTCCGACACGGCGCAGACCGCCGTGACAGCTTTTCTTTTTGTTGGGTTTACTCTATCAGATTTACAACAATCAATCAGGAAATTAAAACATGATCGACAAGTTGGACATGTTCATCGCCGTGGCCCGCGAGGAACACTTCGGTCGCGCGGCCGCCTCTCTGGGCATTTCACAACCGACATTATCAAGCGGCATCAAGCACCTCGAAGAGCAGCTTGGCGTCACTTTGATCTTACGCGGATCGCGCTTCGGGGGGCTGACGCCCGAGGGCAAACGGGCGCTGCACTGGGCGCAGCGGATCGCGGCCGACACCCGCCAGTTGCGCGATGAAATGCACGGAACAGGCGCGGATCTCACAGGGCAAATCCGCCTCGCCGTGATCCCGTCCGCACTCACATGGGCCGCGCGTCTGGCCGCTCGAATGCGTCAAAAGCACCCGAATGTCCGCTTTACGATTATGTCCCGCACGTCGGCGGATATCCTGTCAATGATGGAGACACATCAGGTCGATGCAAGCCTGATCTATATCGACAATGAGCCACTTGGGGACGTTGTGACGCAACCCGTCTACATCGAAACCCCGGTTGCCCTCACCCGCGACGATACCGCTCTGGCGACCCGTGCATCCATGACATGGGCCGACTTTGACGGATTGCCGATGTGCCTTTTGACACCCGACATGCAAAACCGCAGGATCATCAGCGGCCACCTGCACAACGCGGGCGTGACCCCCGATGTGCGCCTTGACGCGAACTCCACCGTCGTTCTGGCCCGCATGGTTCAGGAAACGGGGTGGGTGACGGTCCTGTCGCGCGATCTGGCCGAATTCCTGAGCACAGGCAACAACTTGCGGATCATCCCGATCGAGCCGCCAAACGACCGCCAATCAAAAGGGCCGATGGTCGGGGTCGCCGCCCCGCGCCGGGCCGCGCAAACCCCTGCCCTCACGGCCCTCATGGCCACAGCGGCACAGATTGCCATACTCTAAGGTCAATTGAGTTTTTCAATCTTTTGATCTACTTTCATTCCAGATGACCCACCAAAGGCCCGCCATGTCCAACACCGCATTCTCCCAAACTCTCCTGCACGATATCATCGCGCGGCATGGCGCATCCGAAGGCCCGCTTTTGCCTGTTTTGCATGACATAATGGCACAGTTCCAACATATCCCTGACGATGCGGTCGCTCCCCTGGCGGAGGCCCTCGGCCTGACGCGGGCCGAGGTGCACGGTGTTGTCAGCTTTTATCACGACTTCAAAACCCGTCCGAACGGACACCATGTCATCCAGCTGTGCCGCGCCGAGGCCTGTCAGTCGGTCGGGGCCGCCGGGACGCAAACCGACCTGCTCGACCGGCTCGGCCTCAAGGGCTTCGGAACCACCCGCGACGGCTCTGTCACCGTCGAGGCCGTCTATTGTCTTGGCCTCTGCGCCTGTGGTCCTGCGGCTTTGGTCGATGGGCGGCCACGCGGGCGGGTGTGCGCCCAAAGCCTTATGACGGAGATCGGCGCATGAGGATCTATATCCCCCTCGACAGCGCGGCCGTTGCCCTTGGTGCCGACGAGGTCGCGTCGAGCATCGCCGCCTACGCCAATGCGAGCGGTATGGATGTCGACATCGTGCGCAATGGCTCGCACGGGATGGTCTGGTTGGAACCCTTGGTCGAGATCGAAACGGACGGCGTGCGCCGTGCCTTTGGCCCTGTGACCCCCGCCCATGTTCCCGCCCTGATGGCGGGCAAAATGGAGTGTCTCGGCACTGTGGCCGAACTGCCGTTCTTCGCCCGCCAAACGCGCCTGACCTTTGCCCGCTGCGGCGTCATCGACCCGCTTTGCCTTGACGACTACGTCGCGCACGGCGGGTTGTCCGGGTTGAAGTCCGCGCTCGCCATGACCGCTGCGGCGATGGTCGAAACGGTCATGGCATCGGGTCTGCGCGGACGCGGCGGCGCGGGATTTCCAACGGGGATCAAATGGGAAACCGTGCGCACCGCACATGCGCCCCGAAAGTACATCGTGTGCAACGCCGACGAGGGCGACAGCGGCACCTTTGCGGACCGGATGTTGATAGAGGGCGACCCGTTTTCCCTCATCGAGGGCATGGTGATCGCGGGTCTCGCTGTGGGGGCCACACGCGGCTATGTCTATCTGCGCTCCGAATATCCCGTGGCCATCCGCGTGCTGCGCGAAGCGATTGAAACCGCCCGCACGGGAGGCCTGCTTGGCAATGACATTCTCGGGTCGGGCCACGCCTTTGACATCGAGGTCCGTGTCGGCGCGGGGGCCTATGTCTGTGGTGAGGAAACCGCACTACTCAACTCGCTTGAGGGCAAGCGCGGCACGGTGCGTGCCAAACCGCCCCTGCCCGCGCTTTCGGGATTTATGGGGCAGCCCACCGTGGTCAATAACGTCATTTCCCTCGCGACCATTCCGGTTATTTTCGAAAAGGGCGCGACACATTACGCCGCCTTTGGCATCGGGCGCAGCACAGGCACGGTGACGCTACAACTTGCGGGCAACATCAGGTACGGCGGACTGTTCGAAGCGGGGTTTGGCATGACCATAGACGAGGCTGTGAACGATATTGGCGGCGGAACGGCAAGCGGACATCCCGTGAAAGCAGTGCAGGTCGGCGGGCCACTCGGGGCTTATCTGCGGCCCGATCAATTCGACACCAAACTGGGTTACGAAGAGCTTGATCAGGCGGGTGGCCTCATCGGCCACGCAGGGATCACGGTGTTTGACGACCGTGCCGACATGGGCGCTCTGGCGCGGTTCGCGATGGAGTTTTGCGCGATTGAAAGTTGTGGAAAATGCACACCATGCCGCATCGGGGCTGTACGCGGCACCGAAACCGTGGACCGCATTCTGGACGGAGACGCGGCCGCGGTCGGGTTGCTTGAGGATCTGTGCGAAACCATGCGCGATGGATCGCTGTGTGCGCTTGGCGGCTTTACACCCTTTCCCGTCCTGTCGGCCCTGAACGGATGGCCCGAGGACTTTGGACTGCCCCGACGGGAGGTCGCGCCATGACGGACATCATCATCCCGTGGGACGACATCGATTACGGCACGCCGAAACACGACGGGACGCCCGTCGCCCTGACCATTGACGGCATCGAGATCCGCGTCCCGACCGGCACCTCCGTCATGCGCGCGGCGATGGAGGCGGGGCTCAAAATCCCCAAGCTGTGCGCCACCGATAGCGTCGAGGCATTCGGGTCGTGCCGGTTGTGCGTGGTCGAAATCGACGGGCGGCGCGGCACGCCCGCATCGTGTACCACCCCCGTGGCAGAGGGCATGATCGTGCGCACCCAAAGCGCCAAGGTGCAGAAAATCCGCCGCGGCGTGATGGAGCTTTATATCTCCGATCACCCGCTTGACTGCCTGACCTGTTCGGCCAATGGCGATTGCGAATTACAAGATATGGCGGGCATGGTCGGGTTGCGCGATGTGCGGTATACAGCCGGCGAGAACCATTTCGACGAGGCCGCCGATTGGCGTCCCGTGGATGAGAGCAATCCGTATTTCACCTATGATCCGAGCAAGTGCATCGTCTGCTCGCGTTGCGTGCGGGCCTGCGAAGAGGTGCAGGGGACATTCGCGCTGACCATTGAGGGGCGCGGGTTCGACAGCCGCGTTTCGGCCGGCACATCTCTGGATGATTTCCTGTCTTCCGACTGCGTGTCCTGCGGCGCCTGTGTTGCGGCCTGTCCCACCGCGACGCTTCAGGAAAAATCCGTACGCGACCTTGGCACGCCGACACGTTCGGTCGTGACCACCTGTGCCTATTGCGGGGTCGGCTGTTCGTTCAAGGCAGAGCTGAACGGCGACCAGATGGTGCGCATGGTGCCGCACAAAGACGGCCGCGCCAACCGTGGCCATTCGTGCGTCAAAGGGCGGTTTGCCTATGGCTACGCCGAACATTCCGACCGGATCACCCGCCCGATGATCCGTGACGCGATCAATGACCCGTGGCGCGAGGTCTCATGGAACGAGGCGCTCGGGTTCGCCGCCTCCCGCCTTATGGGCCTTCAGGCGACCCATGGGAAAAACGCCATCGGCGTGATCACGTCGAGCCGGTGTACTAATGAGGAAACCTATCTGGTGCAAAAGCTCACCCGTGCGGTGTTTGGCAACAACAACACCGACACCTGTGCGCGGGTCTGTCATTCGCCCACGGGCTACGGATTGGGACAGGCCTTTGGCACCTCGGCGGGAACACAGGATTTCGACAGTGTCGAACAAACGGATGTGGCGATTGTCATCGGCGCCAACCCCACGGACGGGCATCCGGTGTTTGCCTCACGTCTGCGCAAACGGCTGCGCCAAGGGGCGCGCCTCATCGTGGTGGACCCGCGCCGCATCGACCTGTTGCAAACGCCACATATGGGTGAGGCGCATCACCTTCCGCTCAAACCCGGCACCAACGTGGCCGTGGTCACGGCATTGGCGCATGTGATTGTCACCGAAGGCCTCTATGATGAAAATTTCATCCGCACTCGCTGTGACTGGGACGCATTCGAAGCCTACCGCGATTTCGTCTCTGATCCGCGCCACAGCCCCGAGGCCACGGCTCTTTTGACCTGTGTCCACGCGGGCGATCTACGCGCCGCCGCACGGGCCTTTGCCACGGGGGGCAACGGTGCAATTTACTACGGCCTGGGCGTGACCGAACATAGTCAGGGCTCGACCACGGTCATGGCCATCGCCAACCTTGCCATGCTCACCGGCAACATCGGACGGCCGGGCGTCGGTGTGAACCCGTTGCGCGGACAAAACAACGTCCAAGGGGCCTGTGATATGGGAAGCTTTCCCCACGAGTTGCCCGGATACCGCCACGTAAAAAACGCCGACGTGCGGGCCGTTTTCGAGGCAGCATGGGGCGTTGAGATCGACCCCGAACCCGGATTGCGCATCCCCAATATGCTCGACGCCGCCGTCGCGGGACGGTTCAAAGGCATCTACATCCAAGGCGAAGACATCCTGCAATCCGACCCCGACACCACGCACGTGGCCGCAGGGTTGGCGGCCATGGATTGCGTGATCGTGCACGACCTGTTCCTCAACGAGACCGCCAACTATGCCCATGTGTTTCTACCCGGCTCGACGTTTCTGGAAAAGGACGGCACATTCACCAATGCCGAGCGCCGCATCAACCGCGTGCGCCGTGTCATGGCGCCCAAGGCGGGCTATGCGGATTGGGAGGTGACGCAATTGCTCGCCAATGCCTGTGGCGCCACTTGGAATTACACCCATCCGTCACAGATCATGGACGAGATTGCCGCGACGACGCCATCGTTTTCGGGCGTGACCTACGCGCTTCTGGACGCGAAAAACTCGATCCAATGGCCCTGCAATGAGGACCACCGAGAGGGCACCCCGATCATGCATGTGGACGGATTTGTGCGTGGCAAGGGGCGGTTCATCATCACCGAATACGTGCCAACGGATGAAAAAACCGGCCCACGCTTTCCGCTGTTGCTCACCACGGGGCGCATCCTGTCGCAATACAATGTCGGGGCGCAAACGCGGCGCACAGCCAATACCGTGTGGCACAACGAAGACGTTTTGGAAATCCACCCCCACGACGCCGAAACGCGCGGCATCACCGAAGGCGATCACGTACGATTGGCCTCACGTGCGGGGGAGACAACGCTACGTGCCACGCTCACCGAACGTGTCTCGCCCGGCGTGGTCTACACCACCTTTCACCACCCCGACACACAGGCCAATGTGGTGACAACCGATCACTCCGACTGGGCCACGAACTGCCCCGAGTATAAAGTGACAGCCGTGCAAGTGGCGCTCTCCAACGGGCCGAGCACATGGCAAACCGACTACCGGTTTCAGGCGGCACAATCGCGCCGGATCCATGAGGCCGGCGAATGATTGGTCAAACCGGAACCCTACCCGATGAGGTCGCAATCGCGCTTGTCCTCAACGGTTCGACTGTGGCGGTTTTGATGGCGACACCGCGCGATCTGCCCGCGCTTTTGTGCGGGTTTGCAGTTGGCGAAGGGATCGTCACACGCCATGACCACGTCAGCGCCATCGAGGTCATTCCCCACCCCAATGGCATCGAGGTCCGGGGCCGCATTCCCGCGGACCGCGCCGCCGCCATTGACGCCAGACGGCGGGCCTCGGTCGGGCCGGTGGGCTGCGGGTTATGCGGGATCGAAAGCCTCGACATGGCGATGGCCGAACCACCCAAAGTCGGTCCCGCAAACCCCGCATTGGCGTGCCGTGTGCGTGACGCCGTGACCGCGCTCGACACCCGTCAGGTGATGCGCAAACAATCGCACGCAATGCATGCCGCGGGTTATTTCGACGCCCGCGGGTTGGTCACACTGCGCGAGGACGTTGGCCGCCACAATGCGCTCGACAAACTCATCGGCGCAATGGGCGATACGGATGTGACCTGTGGCGGGGTGGTGATGACGGCACGGCTGTCCATCGACCTCGTTCAAAAATGCGCCCACGCCGGCATTCCCGCGCTCTATTCGGTGTCGCGCCCGACCAAAGCGGCCGTGACCCAAGCCAGAAAATGCGGCATGAGCCTGTGCACCGTTGCGCCGGACGGGTTGATTTTTTATGCGGGCAAGGATGAGGAAACGACATTTTGACCGATGATAAAATGGTGCGCATGGTGAACCAGATTGCGGCGTTTTTCGCCACGCAACCCGACACGGACAAGGCCGCAAAAGTGGCCGCTCATATCACCGACTTTTGGGATCCGGTGATGCGCGCACAGCTTGACGCCTATGCACGACGGGGCGGCGCGGGGCTTTCGCCACTGGCATTGGATGCGGCCGGACTGCTTTAGTTCAAAAAGAACTGCGACAGGATGGGGGATGCGGCGGCGCCGATCACACGGGCATTGCCCCCCACCCGCGCAGGTTCGATACGCGGCGCACAAATCCCGCGCAGATCAAGGCGCTCGAACTCAAGGCGCGTTTGCGCAACCAAACGCGTACGCACATCATCGGGAAACGCGCCGTCAATCATCACCGCGTCAAAATCAATGACGCTCACAACGGTACGTGCCGCATGGGCAAGCGCCTTTGCCGAGGTCGCAATCCAATCGTCGAGGCAGGCACCAAAGCTCGACCAATCTTGCGGCATGGTCCACATTTTGTCCCTATCCCCCCCCGCTTTTGCCACGGCCGCCTCCAACAAATAAAGCGAGGCGACATCAAGCAAGGCGCACTCTTTACCATCGCCGTTGGGGACGGACAGCGACCCCAAAGAACCCGCATTGCGCTGGCGCCCCTCGATGACTTTGGAATCAAGCACGATCCCGCCGCCAATGAACGATCCGATAAAGAAATAGGCGTAGTCGTGGAAGGCCCGACCCCGACCGAAAACATATTCGGCGCGGCACGCAGCCGTGCCGTCGTTTTCGGTGAACAGCGGCAGATCAGAGAACTTTGCAATCTCCTCGGCGAAATCAATATCGCGCCAGATTTCAAAATCCTCAGGCGCCCCGAGGGCATCGGTCCAACTCCAGATTTCCGACGGCGCGGCGATCCCGATACCGCAAATGCGCGCGCGTTGAGCCGGACTAAGGGCCTCGGACAGCTCGGCCATACCGTCACGCAAATAGGCAAAAATCAGGTCGGGCATAGGATAGCGGTAGGTCACAATGGTCTGGCCAAGCACATCACCCGCGAGGTTCATTACCGCCAGATCCGCGGTGCGTCGCCCGATCTTTAGACCGAACGTCAACGCCCCGTCAGGGTTGATCTCCATCGGGATCGACGGTTTTCCAACCTTGCCACGCTGCGGCTCACCGCGACGGACAAATCCGTCCGCTTCGAGTTTACGCAGGATATTGGACACGGTTTGCGCCGACAGGTCTGTGCGTTTGGCCAGTTCACTGCCCGGCATACCGCCGTGCCGCTGAATAAGCGACATTACGAGCCGCTCGTTGAGCGCGCGCACGCCAATCTGGTTTACACCGGATCGCAAGTCCTTGACTTCGTTTTTGTCCACCAACGGTCCTCCCATCGTGGAAAAACTGCCCGACTATTTTTAATAAGTCAATTTGATTTATTTATTGACGGGTGACCGAGAATCGGTTCAGGTGAGCGCATTCCGTTAGAGGAAACGGTTTATTCATCGAACCTGAGCGCCACACCGGCGGGGTTCGTACTTTGGGAGGACTAACCATGAAAACACTACTCGCAGGCACCGCTATTGCGCTCGCAACCATGACGTCCGGCGCATTCGCCGCCGATGTTTCCGCGTGCCTTATCACCAAAACAGACACCAACCCGTTCTTTGTGAAAATGAAGGAAGGCGCAGAGGCCAAAGCCGCCGAGCTTGGCGTCGCATTGAAATCCTTTGCGGGCAAAGTCGATGGCGACCACGAGACCCAAGTCGCCGCAATCGAGACCTGCATCGCGGATGGCGCAAAAGGCATTCTGATCACCGCGTCCGACACCTCGTCCATCACCACATCCGTTCAACAGGCCCGCGATGCAGGCCTTCTGGTGATTGCGCTCGACACGCCGCTCAACCCGATTGACGCCGCAGACGCCACCTTTGCCACCGATAACTTCCTAGCCGGTGAGTTGATCGGAAAATGGGCCGCCGCCAAATTGGGTGACGACGCCGCGACCGCAAAAATCGCCATGCTTGATCTGGCCGTATCGCAGCCGACCGTTGGCGTTTTGCGCGACCAAGGCTTCCTTCAGGGCTTTGGCATTGACCTTGGCGACCCGAACAAATGGGGTGATGAGGATGATGCCCGCATCGTCGGCAATGACGTCACGCAAGGCAACGAAGAGGGCGGGCGCAAAGCCATGGAAAACCTTCTCGCCTCCGATCCCGAAATCAACGTGGTCTACACCATCAACGAACCTGCCGCTGCGGGCGCATACGAAGCCCTCAAATCCATCGGCCGCGAGAACGACGTTCTGATCGTTTCCGTTGACGGCGGTTGCCCTGGCGTCCAGAACATCGCAGACGGCGTCATCGGTGCCACATCCCAACAGTACCCGCTCCTGATGGCCTCCAAAGGGATCGAAGCGATTGCCGCATGGGCCGCTGATGGCACCAAACCTGCAAACACCGAAGGCAAGGATTTCTTTGACACGGGCGTGGCCTTGATCACCGATCAGCCTGTTGATGGCGTCCCGTCCAAATCCGTCGCCGAAGGCATGGACCTCTGCTGGGGCTAAGATGACCGGTCTTTCGGCCGCAGCATCACTCACATAACAGCAGGGGCGGGCAGAAATGTCCGCCCCTATGCAAAAGGGGATGACCACAAAGCGTTGGTCATATTGGGAGGCAGTTATGTCTAGCGACAACTACGAGGCAGCAATCACGGGCAAAGGGTCCGAAACGGTTGCCAATTTCGGCGATGATCAAAAAGGGGCCGTCGCCCGCATTCAACACCAACTCCACACAACGCCGGCTCTGGTCCCATTGATCGTTCTGGTGGCGTCTATTGTGGTCTTCGGCCTCTTGCTTGGCTCGAAATTCTTTTCGCCCTTTGCGCTGACGCTGATCCTTCAGCAGGTGCAAATCGTCGGTATCGTGGCCGCCGCGCAATCGCTCGTCATCCTGACCGCAGGTATTGATCTGTCCGTAGGGGCAATCATGGTGCTCAGTTCGGTTGTGATGGGCACGTTCACATTCCGCTACGGGATGCCTGTGGGTGTGTCGATCTTTGCCGGTCTCGGCGTCGGCGCGGTCTGTGGCTATATCAACGGCTATCTCGTTGCCAAAATGAAACTGCCACCGTTCATCGTCACGCTCGGAATGTGGCAAATCGTTCTGGCCACCAACTTTCTCTACTCCGCCAATGAAACCATCCGCGCCCAGGAGATCGCCGCAGACGCGCCGATGCTGCAATTCTTTGCGACCAAGTTCAAAATCGGCGGCGCGGTGTTCACCTTTGGGGTGTTCTTTATGGTCCTGCTCGTCGCCGTTCTGGCCTATGTGCTACGCCACACCGCGTGGGGGCGCCACGTCTATGCCGTGGGCGATGACCCCGAGGCGGCAGAACTGTCGGGCGTGAACGTCAAAGGCACGCTGATCTCCGTTTACGTGATCTCCGGCCTTATCTGTGCCTTTGCCGGTTGGGCGCTGATCGGGCGGATCGGATCGGTATCGCCAACCTCGGGGCAGCTTGCCAACATTGAAAGCATCACCGCCGTGGTGATTGGCGGCATCTCGCTCTTTGGCGGCCGCGGGTCCATTCTCGGCACGCTCTTCGGGGCGCTCATTGTGGGGGTGTTCACGCTTGGCCTACGCCTTTTGGGGGCGGATGCACAGTGGACATACCTGCTCATCGGCGCTCTTATCATCGCGGCTGTGGCCGTTGACCAATGGATCAGAAAGGTGGCCGCATAATGGAACCCATTCTCAAAGCCCGCAATCTCGTTAAACGCTACGGCAAAGTCGTCGCCCTCGATCACTGTGATTTCGAACTCTATCCCGGGGAAATCCTCGCCGTGATCGGCGACAACGGCGCGGGTAAATCAACCCTGATCAAAGCGCTCTCGGGCGCGGTTCAACCCGACGCGGGCGACGTGACCCTTGATGGCCAAACCGTCAACTTCAGCTCGCCCAATGATGCGCGCAACGCGGGAATCGAAACGGTCTATCAAACCCTCGCCATGTCCCCTGCCCTGTCGATCACCGACAATATGTTCATGGGCCGCGAGTTGCGCAAACCCGGCATCGCCGGATCACTGTTTCGCAAACTCGATCGCCCCGCGATGGAAAAATTCGCCCGCGACAAACTGTCGGAACTGGGCCTGATGACGATCCAGAACATCAACCAGTCGGTCGAGACCCTGTCGGGTGGTCAGCGCCAAGGTGTCGCCGTGGCCCGTGCCGCCGCGTTCGGATCAAAGGTTGTGATCCTCGACGAACCCACCGCCGCCCTCGGCGTCAAGGAAAGCCGCCGCGTGTTGGAGTTGATTCAGGAAGTGCGTTCGCGCGGCATTCCGATCATCCTGATCTCCCACAACATGCCACATGTCTTCGAGGTCGCCGACCGCATCCACGTCCACCGCTTGGGCAAGCGCCTGTGCGTCATTGATCCAAAGGACTACACCATGTCCGATGCGGTGGCCTTTATGACCGGAGCCATCGACGCCCCCACCGAAGATCAGGCGGCATGAGCCATGCAAACCACGGACCTCAAAGCCGAAATTGAACGGATCGCGCAAGGGCGGGAGCAGACGCTCATCGCCCTTGCCGGCCCCCCCGGTTCGGGGAAATCCACCCTCGCAGAGACATTGGCACAGGCCCTTGGCCCGCGCGCACAGGTCGTGCCGATGGACGGGTTTCACCGCGACAATGACTGGCTCGACGAACGGGATCTGCGCGCCCGCAAAGGGGCGCCGGAAACCTTTGACGTTGTGGGTTTCGTGCAACTGGTCCGCGGGCTGCGTGACGGAACCGTCACCAAATACCCTTTGTTCGATCGCGCCATCGACGGTGTGGTTCAGGATGCAGGCCTGTTGCGGCCCGACGCCGACATCATCATCGTCGAGGGCAACTATCTCTTGCTCGGGGATGATCTCTGGCGCGACCTTCACCCGCTTTGGGACATGACAATCATGCTTAGCGTCGACGACGACACATTGCGCAACCGCCTCACCCAACGGTGGATCGACCACGGGTTTTCCCCGAAAGACGCCCTCAAGAAAGCCCGCGAGAACGACCTCAAAAATGCAGGCGTGGTGATTTGCAACAGCGTGGCAGCGACCCATACGGTCATGAACTGATCAACACAAAGCCGCCCCGCGCGGGGTCGGCACGGGGCGGCGAATGGCTTGGCTAATCTGCGTTACTGCGCCGCGAGCACTGCGGGCGTGTCAATCGCGGCATTCAACGTCCAGATCTGAACCGCCGCGTCCGCCGCTTCGCGTCCCTTGCCGACAAAATGTTCGAAATAGAAATTTTCATGCTCGGATTTGGGTTGGAAATGATGCGGCGTCAGCGACACCGACAACATCGGCACACCCGTTTTCAACTGCGCCTCCATTAGACCGGAAACGACAGCCTGGGCCACAAAATCGTGGCGGTAAATCCCGCCGTCAACAACCAACGCTGCGGCAACAATCGCATCATAGCCCCCCGTCTGCGCAAGCCGTTGCGCGACAAGCGGCATCTCGAATGCGCCGGGTACATCAAAGGCCTCGACGGTGGCATCCACACCCAACTCGGCCAGACGGGCCTGAAACCCGACAAGCGCCTGATCGACGATACCGGCGTGCCAACGGGCTTTGATAAATGCGAATTTTGGGGATTTTGTCATGGCTCATGATCCTCTCAAGCAGACAGAATCCCAGAGCATAAAGGTCGCCCCGCACAATTGCGGGTCGTTCATCCTCTCTCATCCGGACTATGACCGTCGGCTCCGGAATTCCACCAGAATCTGCTGACCCAAGGGTCTCGAAAAGAGACCCGAAGCGCTCGCGGGCTATCACCGCCGGTGGGGAATTTCACCCCGCCCTGAGAATGCAGACTACTTAGGGTCGCGGTTTCCGCCTGTCAATAAAGCGGACATGAAAACGCCCCCGCACCGGATGTGACGCGGGGGCGTTCGGCCGTTGGGACGGGACCTGTGCGTGTCAGGTTTTGAACACGCGGTAGATCGCGGGGATCACCAGAACCGTGAGCAAGGTCGAGGTCAAAAGACCGAACAACAACGAGATCGCAAGCCCTTGGAAAATCGGATCGGCAAGGATCACCACGGCCCCGATCATCGCGGCAATGGCCGTCAGCAGGATCGGTTTGAACCGGATCGCACCCGCGTCGATCAGGATTTGCACCTTATCGACCCCCTCATCCGCGTTGCGAATAAAGTCCACGAGCAGGATCGAGTTGCGCACGATAATCCCCGCAAGCGCGATAAAGCCGATCATCGAGGTGGCCGAGAAAGGCGCCCCGAGCAACCAGTGACCAAAGATGATCCCGAGGAACGTCAGCGGGATCGGTGTCAGCACCACAAGCGGCAAACGGAACGAGCCGAATTGCGCCACCACGAGGATATAAATCCCCAACAACGCCACGGCAAAGGCCGCCCCCATATCGCGGAAGGTGACATAGGTCACTTCCCATTCCCCGTCCCACAACAGCGTCGGGTGGCTCTCGTCATCGGGTTGGCCGTAGTAGGAGATCACAGGCTTTTCGCCCTCCTCCCACTCCATCGCGTCGAGCGCATCCGACACCGCAAACATGCCATAGATCGGCGCCTCGAAATCACCCGCAAGTTCGGCGGTGACCATTTCGGCAAAGCGCCCGTTGCGGCGGAAGATCGGGAAAGATACGGCTTCCTCGCGCACGTCGATGACATCCCCAAGCTCGACCACACCCCGCGCACCGGGCAAGACGTTGGCGGGGATCGGCGTCGACAAAAACGCTTCATCCATCACACGCACGCCCTTGCTGCGTTCAACCGTGATCGGGATCGGATGGCGCCCCGAACCACGGTGCGAATAGCCGACGGTGGTCCCGCCATTGAGAATGGCCATCGTGTCAAACACGTCTTGTTCCTCGACCTGAAAGAACTCGAGGTTATCAGTGTTGACGGTCGCCCGCAGGCGGCGTGGCTGGACCCCGAAACTGTCATCGACATCGACAACAAACGGCACCGCCTCAAAGGCTTCGCGGATTTTGGTCGCCGAGGCACGGCGCGCCTCGGCATTCGGCCCGTAGACCTCGGCCAGAAGCGTGGCCATCACGGGCGGTCCGGGAGGCGGTTCGACCGTTTTGAGATTGGTCCCCGCAGGCACGTCCAATTCCGCAATCATCTCGCGGATGACCAAGGCAAGCTCGTGGCTCGTGCGCTCGCGGTCATGCTTGGCCGTCAGGTTGATCTGCACATCCCCCATGTTGGCCCGTTCACGCAAATAATAGTGCCGTACCAAACCGTTGAAGTTGAACGGGGCGGCGGTCCCCGCATGGGTTTGCGCCGATATGACCTCGGGCAGGTCCACAACCAGACGGGCGATGGATTGCGCCACCGCATCGGTTTGTTCCACCGACGAACCTTCGGGCATGTCGATCACCACCGACAGTTCGGATTTGTTATCAAACGGCAGCAATTTAACGGTCACATCCTTGGTGTAGATCGCCGCCAGCGACCCGAACGACAGCACCGCCGTCACGAGCAAAAACAGACCGGAGCGCCCTTTGGAGGCGAGGATCGGCTTGGCCACTTTGGCGTAGACACGGCCCAACACCCCGCCGTGATCGCCACCGTGATCGCTGCCATCCTCACCATGCCCCCCCCCATGCGCAGGTGCATTGCCCGCGATTTTGAACATCAACCACGGGGTGATCATCACCGCGACAAAGAACGAAAAGATCATCGCGGCGGAAGCATTGGCGGGAATGGGCGACATATACGGCCCCATCAGACCGGACACGAACAGCATCGGCAAAAGCGCCACAACCACTGTCAGCGTCGCGACAATCGTCGGATTGCCCACTTCGGCGACGGCATCAATGGCCGCATCCTTGCGATCTCGCCCGTCCTTCATCCCCCAATGGCGGGCGATGTTTTCAATCACCACAATGGCGTCATCGACCAAAATCCCGATGGAGAAAATCAGCGCGAACAGCGACACGCGGTTAAGCGTATAGCCCATGATCCACGAGGCAAACAGCGTCAGCAGGATCGTCACGGGGATCACGATGGCCACCACGATGGACTCGCGCCACCCGATCGCGATCAGAACCAGACCGATAATCGACACGGTGGCCAGACCAAGGTGGAACAACAACTCGTTGGCTTTCTCGTCCGCCGTCTCACCGTAATCGCGGGTGATCTCGACGTGGATGGTGTCGGGTATAATTGACCCTTCGGCCATATGGACCTTGTGCAAGATCTCTTCGGCCTGGATCACCGCATTCGACCCGGCACGCTTGGCCACGGCCAGCGTCACGGCCGGCATCCGGTGTACGGTGCCGTCCTCTTTGGTGACGGAGGCCACGATTTGATCGGAGGTGTTGGAGACAAATTCCACATCCGCCACATCGCTTACGTAGACGGGGCGCCCATCACGGGTGGTGACCAACAGGCTACCGATCTGCGCGGGCGAGGTCAGGGTTTCCCCAACCACCAGATCAATCATCTGGCCGCCATCACGCAGCGCGCCGGTGTTCATGGATGTGTTGGCCGATTGCACCTTTCCCGCGAGCTGTTGCAGCGTCACACCGTATAGCGCAAGACGGTCCGGATCGGGCATAACGCGGATCGCCTCTGGCGCTTCGCCTACGATATAGGACAGACCAACATCGGAGATTTTCGCAATCTCGCCGCGCAATTCACGCGCAATACGGGTCAATTCATTGGCGGTAATCTCGTAATGCCCCGCTTTGGGCGACAGGGTCAGCGATACAATCGCCACATCGTCGATCCCGCGCCCGACAATAAGCGGCTCGGGGATGCCCACAGGGATGCGGTCGATATTGGCACGCACTTTGTCATGGACGCGCAAAATCGCGGCATCGGCGGAGGTCCCGACCACAAAGCGGGCGGTGACCATCGTGTAATCGTCCGAGGTCTGGGAATAGACATGCTCGACGCCACTGATCCCCTTAACGATGGTTTCCATCGGTTCGGTAACGAGGCGCACGGCATCGGGGGCTTTCAGGCCCGGGGCCTGAATATGGATATCCACAAGCGGAACAGAGATTTGCGGCTCTTCCTCCCGCGGCAGGCTGCTCTGTGCGACAAGCCCCACGGCCAGAGCCACGATAATCAACAGCGGGGTCAACGGCGAGCTGATAAAGGCCCGCGTCAAAGCCCCCGCAAGGCCGAGTTTCCATTTTTTCACGTCGGGGTTACTCATCACAGCACTCCCCATCGGCGGGGACGATCACGTCACCCACGGCAAGCCCCGTGACGATCTCGACCACATCGCCCTGCACATCCCCCGGAATAACCGCACGCAACACAACATCGTCGCCGTCACGCACGGGGACAAAATCCATACCCGAACGGGTGATGAGCGACACCACAGGCACCGTAATCGCGGCGCGTTCACCAACCGGAATACGCACCAGAACGCGCGCATCGACAAACGCCGATGACAGCCCGTCGACCTCGACATCCGCAATCACGCGACCGTTTTCAATCTGGGGGTAGACCCGTACCAAGGTCCCGCTTGCCGGTTGCCCCGCACTGTCAATCACGATCTGCGCCCCCTCGGCCAAGGCATTCGCGTGCCGTTCGGGAATCGCAAGGCGCAGGTAGAACCCGCCGCCCCCGATACTTGCCACCGCTTCGCCCGGCATCACGACCGCGCCCTTTGTCACAGGCACGTTGAGCACACGGCCGGTCGTGGGGGCAAGCACCGCACCCTCCGCGGCCTGTTGTTCGATCACGCTGCGCTGCGCACCTGTTGCGGCGATCTCGCCCTCCAACACACCCACTTGCGTGCGCAAGGCATCCAACCGCTGCGCCGTGGTCACGCCCCGCTCCAAAAGGCTCTCACCACGCGTCAATTCCGCCTGTGCATTGCCCAATTGGGTCTGGAGGGCGCTCAGCTGTGCATCAATCGCGCTCAGTTGAAAGTCGAGCTTCTGGTCGTAAACCTGCCCAAGGGTCTGTCCCGCCTCGACGAGATCACCCTCGGACACCGACAACGCCACCAACGTGCCGCCGATACGGGCGCGCGCAGGCACCAGATCACGGGCCTCGATACGGCCATAGACCGCTTTCCATTCGGTCACGGTCGACGCAGAAACCACAGTATCGGTTGCTGTATCGGCCATGCTCATCAGGGGCCACAGGCCAATCGTGGCCGCAATCATCAAGAGCCTCATGGGTACATTCCTTTCCCGTTTTGGGGACGCGCGCGTTCATATCTTTGGCCCACATGGTGCGGGCCGCACGCACCTCTACCGCTATTGCGCGGGTGTGGTCTGTGACGAAGTCACAACAGACGTGATTAAAGGCGGCCCACACGAAACACGCCGCATCCGGACGACCCGAATGCGGCGTGTGACAACGGCAATGGCAATGGCAGTAACGATGGGGTCAAACGCGGCGGATCATGTCCCCGCGATCAGGGCAACGTTGCCCCCTGCGGCGGTGGTATCGACGCACAAATGGCGCTCGTGCATCACGTGGCCCGCATCCGGCACGGTGGTGACAAGCGGCACAATCGGCCCATCGCGCCGCGCCAAAGCACGCGCATAGTCCTGTGCATCCGCGCCCCAGTAGATCACCCCCGCAATACCGTCGAGCGTCTCCAGAACCTGTGCGGCAAGGCGGCCGTTGGTGTGAACGGCAATCCCGCCCAACCGCTCAACGGCCAGAACCTGTGCCTCGGCACTTGCCCGGGTCGGCCCCAAACACAGGACCGGGCCGCGCGGCAGGGTTGTCAGCGTGTTCGCCTCTCCCGTTGGCCCCGGCATGGCAACCGCGTGGCGCGTCATGTCGTCCACACCGCGCGCCGCCTCATGGATCAACTGTTGCAACTCCTCGCCTGTGTCGTTGGTGTCCCAATCGCCCGCCGACACGCCCGCCACCCCCGCGCAAAAACGCGACAGGTAGAGGGGGCCACCGGCTTTTGGTCCTGTCCCCGACAAGCCCTCGCCACCAAAGGGTTGCGAGCCGACGACCGCGCCAATCTGGTTACGGTTCACATAGACGTTGCCCACATGCATTTTGTCCGCGATTTCCTGAACACGGCTGTCGATACGGGTGTGCAACCCGAAGGTCAGCCCGTAGCCACGTGTGTTGATCGCGTCGATCACCTCATCAAGCTTGGTCGATTTGAACGTTGCGACATGCAACACGGGGCCAAAAACCTCGCGCTCCAGATCGGCAATCCCATCGACCTTGATCAGGCAGGGCGCCACGAATGTACCGTCCTTGGGCGGCAAGGTGCGATACAAAAGCCGCCCGCCCTGAATGGCCTCCCCGATATAGGTGCTGATCTGGTCACGGGCCGTGGCGTCGATGACAGGGCCGACATCCGTGGCCAACGCCCACGGATCACCCACGGCCATTTCGTCCATCGCGCCCTTGATCATCGCAATCAACGCGGGCGCAATGTCCTCCTGAACATACAGGCACCGCAGCGCCGAACACCGCTGTCCCGCCGATTGGAACGCGGAGGCCACGATGTCACGGGCGGCTTGCTCGGGTAAGGCGGTGCTGTCGACGATCATCGCGTTCAACCCGCCCGTCTCCGCAATCAGCGGTGCATTTGGCGCGAGGTGCTCGGCCATGGTCGCACGGATGCGCAACGCCGTGGCGGTCGAGCCGGTAAAGACCACGCCATTCACACGCGGGTCACGGGTCAACGCCGCGCCAACGGTGGCCCCCGCCCCCGTCAGAAGCTGCAACGCCGCGGGCGGCACGCCCGCCTTGTGCAACAAGTCCACGGCCAACGTCGCGATGGCCGGCGTTTGCTCGGCCGGTTTGGCCAACACCGCGTTGCCCGCCGCCAATGCCGCCGCAATTTGCCCCGTGAAAATCGCCAGAGGGAAGTTCCACGGCGAAATGGCCGTCACACGCCCGAGCGGGATCACGTCCCCCAACTCCTCGGCGCGGGCCGCGTAATACCGCAAGAAATCAACGGCCTCGCGCAACTCGCCCACCGCATCGGACAGCGTTTTACCGGCCTCACGGGCCAGTGTGGCAAAGATCACCCCGAAGTCGGCCTCATAAAGATCCGCGGCGCGGCGCAAAACATCGGCGCGGGTTGCCACAGGCGCGGCCCACGGCGTGGCTGCATCCAGCGCCCGCGCCACCGTTTCGGGATCCGCATCGATCACCGTGCCGACCGGCGCGCCCGTTGCGGGGTTCACCACATCGCGAGTGTCCCCCGTGGCCGCCCCCACAGTCCGCGGTGCGGCAGCGGGCAACACAGCCGCATCACGCGCGGCATAGATCTCGGCCAAGACCGTCTCATCCGTCAAATCGAACCCGCGCGAGTTGGCCCGCTCGGCCCCGAATAGCGCCGACGGGGCAACAAGCCCGTCATGGACCGCATGTTCGCGCAGCACCTCGAACGGATCTCGCGCGACCTCTTCGGGGGTGACATCCTCATCAACGATCTGGTTGACGAACGACGAATTCGCTCCGTTTTCAAGCAGGCGACGCACCAGATAGGCAAGCAAATCGCGGTGCGCCCCGACGGGGGCGTAAATCCGGCATCGCGCCTTTTCATCGCGCAACACGATGTCATGCAACCGCTCCCCCATGCCGTGCAGCCGTTGGAATTCATAGGCCTGCCCGTCCGCCATTTCCAAAATGGCAGCGACCGTGTGGGCGTTGTGCGTGGCGAATTGCGGATACAGGCGGTCGGCATAGCCAAGCAGCGTTTTCGCATTGGCGATATAGCTGACATCCGTGGCGCATTTGGTGGTGAACAGCGGGAAATCGGCATGGCCCTCGACCTGGGCGTGCTTCATCTCCGTGTCCCAATAGGCGCCCTTCACGAGCCGCACCATCAGCTTGCGATCAAGGGCAACCGCCGTGGCATTGAGCCAGTCGATCACCGCACCCGCACGGCGCCCGTAGGCCTGAACCACGACACCGAACCCGTCCCACCCCGCCAGTTCGGGGTCGGACAGTACGGCATGGATCACCTTGAGCGACAACACCAAACGGTCTTGCTCCTCGGCATCGATGTTAAAGCCCATATTGGCCGCACGGGCCTGACGCGCCAGATCACGGACAACCGGCACAAGTTCGGCCATGACGCGGTCTTCCTTGGCCACCTCATAGCGCGGGTGCAGCGCCGACAGTTTTACCGAAATTCCGGGGTTGTCGCGCACCGAACCCTTGTCACACCGCGCCGCGATATGGGTCATGGCGGCCCCATAGGCCTTGGCATAGCGCCCCGCATCGGCAGCGGTCATCGCCGCCTCACCCAACATGTCGTAGCTGTAGGTGTACCCTTTCGCCTCCTGACGGGCCGCACGTTCAAGCGCCCCGTCAATGGTTTGACCCAATACGAACTGACGGCCCATTTCCTTCATCGCGCGCGACACGGCGGTGCGGATCACCGGTTCGCCCAACCGTTTGATTGCGCCGCGCAATGTCCGCGCCAATCCCGGCTTTTCATCATCCAGAACGCGCCCCGTCAGCATCAAGGCCCATGTCGAGGCATTGACCATCGGCGAGGACGCCGCCCCGAGGTGACGGCTCCAGTCAGACGGTGCAATTTTATCCTCGATGAGGTCGTCCATTGTTTCGCGGTCCGGCACACGCAGCATCGCTTCGGCCAGACACATCAGCGCGACCCCTTCGCGGGTCGATAGCCCGTATTCGGCCAGAAAATGTTCCATCAGTGTTGGCGCGGATTCCTTGCGGATGCGCGTCACCAAAGTGGCCGCACGGCGCGATGTGGCGGCACGCATCTCGTCTGACAGGGCGGCCCGCGCGATCAAATCGCCCAGAACCTCCGCCTCGGGGCGGCATTTTCCAGTGGCGAGCGGGTCAGACACGGCGAAGGGGACAAAGGCAGCATTCATAGGGTGTACCAGTTCTGGAGGAATACATTTCCCTCATACTACGGCTTTGCCCTCGCGCTTGGCGCCCTATTGATGTAGGGTTTGTAGTCAGGTTGACCATTTTTTAGCCAAAAGGCAGTCCACATGAAAACCGCGCTTGATACCTTTGACCGTAAGATTCTCGACCTGTTGACGACCGATGCACGGATGCCGATCACGCAACTCAGTGCGCGGGTGGGCCTGTCAAAGACCCCCGTCGCCGCGCGAATCAAGCGGTTGGAGGACGATGGCATCATTACCGGATACCGCGCCGTTCTCTCCACCACACAGCTCGGGTTGAGCCATGTGGCCTTTGTCGAGGTGAAGCTGGCCGACACCCGTGAAAAGTCCCTGCGCGAGTTCAACGCCGCGGCCAAACTGGTCCCCGAAATCGCGGAATGCCACATGATTGCGGGGGGATACGATTATCTTCTCAAAGTGCGCACAACCAATATCGAGGCCTATCGCGCCGTGATGGGCCAACGTATTTCGGCCCTGCCCCATGTGGTGTCGACCTCGACCTATGTGGCGATGGAGACCGTAGTCGAACAGACCAATCCGCCGATTTCGACGATCTAGGCCGCGCGTCATATATGGCCGCACGCCGCCCCTGTCCCGCGCAACGAAAAGTCGCCGGCAAAGTTAAAATCTCCAACTAACATACTAGAAGTGCGGATCAGCGCGTGATACAGTGGCCTCTACACGGTGCGCCCTGCCACGTCACTCACATCACCGCGGCACGGTGCCTTTTTACACGGAGACTTCGAATGCAAGAAAGCTGGCGCTGGTACGGGCCATTGGACAAAATCGCCCTGTCGCAGATCGCACAAACGGGTGCGGGCGGCATTGTCACGTCCCTGCACGAAATTCCGTATGGCGAGGTCTGGTCGCGCTCCGCCATCGCGGCGCGCAAATCACTGATCGCCGAGGCAGGTCACGGGCAAATGTGGAACGTGGTCGAAAGCCTCCCGATCCACGAGCGGATCAAACGTGGCGACGGCGACCTGTCCGGCCTCTTTGCGACCTACCGCCAAAGCATGGCCAACCTCGCCGCAGAGGGCGTGACGACCATTTGCTACAACTTTATGCCACTGATCGACTGGACCCGTACCGCATTGGCCAACCCGTTGCCCAACGGCGGCACGAGCCTCCGGTTCGATCAGGCACAGATTGCGGCACTCGAACTGCATATGTTGGAACGCGACGGGGCCGAGGCCGATTTCAGCACCGACATTCAGACACGGGCCAAAGCGTGGTTCGACGCCTCGACCGAGGATGATCGCGAGGCCTTGATCAACGCCGTGATGGCGGGCCTCCCCGGTGCCTATGACCGCTACGATGTCCCCGCCCTGAAACAGGCCCTGACCCTTTATGACGGGATCGGGCGCGACGATATCCGTGCCAACTACGCCCGCTTTCTGGCGGAAGTCATCCCCGCGGCCCAAGACCTCGGCATGTCATTTTGCGTACACCCCGATGACCCGCCGCGCGACATCTTCGGCTTGCCACGTGTGGTGTCCTGCGCCGACGACATCGCGTGGGTGTTCGACCAACAGGACGCGGTGGAAAACGGGCTGACGCTTTGCGCGGGATCGCTCGGCGCGAACCCCGCCAATGACGTCCCCGCCATCGCCCGCCGTTTTGCCGAGCGCATTCATTTCGTCCACCTGCGCAATGTGCGCAAAGATCCCGATGGATCGTTCGAGGAGGCCGCGCACCTTGAGGGGGACACCGATATGGTCGCCCTCATCGCCGCCCTTCTGGCGGAAGAGGCACGGCGCAAAGAGGTCGGCCGCAGCGATACCAACCTGCCGTGGCGCCCCGACCACGGCCATGAGTTGCTGTCGGACATCGGCGCCGGCACACATCCGGGATATCCGTTGATCGGGCGGATGCGCGGTTTGGCCGAAATGCGCGGGATCATCGCCGCACTGCGCGACGCGAACGTCACCTACGCCTGACCCGCCCCCCTTATCACACGAAAAACGGCGCCTCCTCCTTTGCGGGGGGGGGCGCCGTTCTTGTTGGGTCGGGGCATCTGTTTGGGGCGTCGCCCCCTCAGCTGCCCTGATGGCGCAGCACAACAACAACCGTTTTCAACACGGTCTTGATGTCACCGGCAAAGCTCAGGTTTGCATAGTACTCTTCGTCAAACTCGAACCGCTCGGCGAATGTCGAGGCATTGCGCGAGGACACTTGCCACGCACCGGACACGCCGGGGCGCAACTTGAAATAGGCGGCGGAGCGGCTGTCGGAATACAAGGCTTCCTGTTCTGGCATAAACGGGCGTGGGCCGATCAGGCTCATGTCCCCCACCAGAATATTCCAGAACTGCGGCAATTCATCCAGTGACGTCGCCCGAAGGAATTTGCCGAACCGCGTGATACGCGGATCATTGGCCAGCTTTTGGAACGCGGTCCATTCTGCCGCAATATCAGGGTCAGCCGCACATAAATCAGCCAAACGTTTATCCGCATCTACGGCCATTGTTCTCAGCTTCAAACAGGAGAACAATTTACCGTTTTTGCCGACGCGCGACTGTTTGAAAAACGCAGGCCCGCCATCGCGCCGGATAATCAGTGCAAAAACCAGAACAAGCGGAAAAACAATTGGCGCTGCAACCAAAACAAACAAAAGGTCAAAGACACGCTTTCCGCCCGATCGGTAAATCGAAGGCAGTCGCGTGCGTCGTCTCGAAACAGTGTCGCCCAAATAAGCCATTGGCCCCCCAATGAAGAAAAAAATAACAGCCCTAGCCTAATTCAACACAACCATAGTCAAAACAAAAACAAACCGCGGCACAGGCATGCACACAATAATGCAACCGATAGCGGCGAAAACCGCGTACTTGCCCAACAAATAGCCATTTTCACTATCGAAGTCCACGTCTGTTTCTTTGAGATACACGCGAACCCCCTTTGACCATTGGCCGCGCGGCCTGTGGCCGGCAATTCGCCCGCCCCATGCGCGCACCTGTGCAAATGGCGCAATCTGTAACCGCAACAGCGCCACAGGCCGCAAACATCCACGCCACGCGAGGAAGCCTCTCGTTTCGTTACAAAAATCGAAAACAACAGAGCAACGCAGGAAAGACAGCGTCGCGCAAAAGACCCCAAACCGCCCCGTGGCGCACAGGGGGCATGGCCCGCGGATAAATAGATGTAAAATTGTTCATTCTTTCTTTATCTTTACGCATTTCACGACAGAGCAGCCGCAATTGTTTTGATTTTCTTGAAACTCTTTCCTCACCACGACAGGCTGATTCCGCCGAATGGCGCATGACGTGGCGTCCCGCACAATGCTATGTCGTAAGGCAACCACCGCTCATGCACTGTCGCCATCCAACGGATGACACGTGTGAAATGATGACACCAAGAATGTGAGAGATATCCATGCCCAGTGACAGCACTCCTCCCCACCTCGAGATCCGCCACGGCTTGCAGGTCGACGCTGATCTGGCACGCTTCATCGAGACCGAAGCCCTCCCTGACACGGGTGTGGACGCTGATGTCTTTTGGTCCGGCCTGTCGACATTGGCGCATGAATTTGGCGGCACCAACCGCAGCTTGCTTGAAAAACGCGCGGCAATCCAAACGCAGATCGACGCGTGGCATATCGCACGGCGCGGCACGGCACATGACGAAGACGCCTACAAAGCCTTCCTGACCGAGATCGGATATCTTCTCCCCGAGGGCGATGATTTCTCCATCGAGACGGCAAACGTCGATCCCGAAATCGCAACAATCGCGGGGCCGCAACTGGTCGTGCCTATTACAAATGCCCGCTTTGTCCTGAACGCCGCCAATGCCCGTTGGGGCAGCCTGTATGACGGGCTCTACGGCACCGATGCAATGGGGTCGTTGCCACCCGCCACAGGCCCGTTTGACACGGGGCGCGGGGCCCGCGTTGTCGCCCGCGCAGGCGTGTTTCTGGACGAGGCCTTTGCCATCACCGGCACGAGCCACGGCAAGGCCACACAATACACCGTCGAGGGCGGCGCGCTGTTGGTGGACGGTTATCCGTTGGTCGATCCCGACAAGTTCGAGGGCTACACGGGCGACGCGTCCGACCCATCCTCTGTGGCGCTGTGCAACCACGGGCTTCACGTTGAACTGGTGTTCGACCGCACCCATCCGATTGGCAAAACCACGCCCTCCGGCCTCGCCGATGTCCGCCTTGAATCCGCCGTGTCGGCCATCATCGATTGCGAGGACTCCGTGGCCTGCGTCGATGCCGAGGACAAGATCGTCGCCTATCGCAACTGGTTGGGCCTGATGAAGGGCGATTTATCCGAAACCTTTGAAAAGGGCGGCAAATCCGTCACCCGCGCATTGAACGCCGACCACACCTACACCGGTCGTGACGGGACCGCGATGACGGTCAAGGGGCGCGCACTTTTGTTGGTGCGCAACGTCGGTCACCTGATGACCAACCCCGCGATTCTGGATCGGGACGGGGGCGAGATTTTCGAGGGGCTGATGGACGCAATGGTCACGACCCTGATCGCCATGCACGACCTCAGGAAATCGGACGGCATGCGCAATTCGACCCACGGGTCGGTCTATGTCGTCAAGCCAAAGATGCACGGCCCCGAAGAGGTCGCCTTTGCCGATCAGATTTTCTCCCATGTCGAGCGCACACTTGGCCTGCCGCAATACACCGTCAAACTCGGGATCATGGACGAGGAACGCCGCACCAGTGTGAACCTCAAGGAATGCATCCGCGCCGCCAAATCCCGCGTTGCCTTTATCAACACCGGTTTTCTCGATCGCACCGGCGACGAGATCCACACCTCGATGGAGGCCGGACCGTTCAGCCGCAAGGATTTCATCAAGCGCAAGGGATGGATTTCCGCCTACGAGGACCAGAACGTCGATATCGGTCTGGAATGCGGCCTGTCGGGCAAGGCACAGATCGGCAAGGGCATGTGGGCCGTTCCCGACAAGATGGCGGATATGCTCAGCTCGAAAATCGACCACCCCAAAGCGGGCGCCAACTGTGCATGGGTGCCAAGCCCCACGGCGGCCACGCTGCACGCGCTGCACTATCACCAGATCGACGTCTTTGCGGTTCAGGCCAAACTGGCCAAGGGGGGGCGTCGCGCCCACGTCGATGCCGTGCTTGATATTCCCGTGGCGCAATACCGCCGCTGGACCAAAGACCAGATCTCCCGCGAAATTGAAAACAACGCGCAGGGCATCCTTGGCTATGTGGTGCGGTGGATCAATCAGGGCGTCGGCTGTTCCAAGGTGCCGGACATCAACGATGTCGGCCTGATGGAAGACCGCGCAACCTGTCGCATTTCGGCGCAACACATTGCCAACTGGCTCCACCACGACATCGCCTCGACCGACGAGGTGATGGAAATCATGAAAAAGATGGCCGTGGTGGTGGACCGTCAGAACAAGACCGACCCGCGCTACACACCGATGGCCCCTGCATTGGACGGGATCGCGTTCCGGGCCGCCTGTGATCTGGTGTTCAAAGGACGCGAACAGCCCTCCGGCTACACAGAACCGGTTTTGCACGCACGCCGGCTTGAACTCAAAGCCCGTTAAGCCCTTCGGGCGGGGCCTGTCCCCGCCCGCCTTCACGCACGCCCCATAGTTTGAGCGATTAGGAGCCACTATGTCACCCAAGTATTACGCCCCGACGGGGGGGCATCCGAGCCAGACCCAACTTCTGACGGACCGCGCCATTTTCACCGATGCCTATGCCGTCATTCCCAAGGGAACGATGCGCGACATCGTGACAAGCTTTCTGCCGTTTTGGGACAAGACACGCCTTTGGGTGCTGTCACGCCCGCTGAGCGGTTTTGCCGAAACCTTTTCGCAATACATCATGGAAGTCTCGCCACAGGGCGGCTCAGAGCGCCCCGAACTGGACCCCGCTGCCCAAGGCGTGTTGTTCGTGGTCGAGGGGCAAGCGACACTGACGGTGGACGGCCACGAGCACCTTCTGGATGAGGGCGGCTATGCCTACCTGCCGCCGGGCACCAACTGGACGCTGCACAACAAAACCGATGCGATGTTGCGCTTTCACTGGATCCGCAAAGCCTATGAGGCGGTCGACGGTCTGGACATGCCCGACGTCATCATCACCAACGAAAACGATATCGCGCCGACCGTGATGCCCGATACCGATGGCAAGTGGGCGACGACACGCTTTGTCGATCCGGCCGACCTGCGTCACGATATGCATGTCACGGTTGTGACCTTTGAACCGGGCGCGGTCATTCCGTTTTTGGAAACCCATGTCATGGAACATGGCCTGTACGTTCTGGAGGGCAAGGCCGTCTACCGTTTGAACAACGACTGGGTCGAGGTCGAGGCGGGCGACTACATGTGGCTGCGCGCGTTCTGCCCGCAAGCCTGCTACTCGGGTGGCCCGGGGCAGTTCCGCTACCTGCTATACAAAGACGTCAATCGCCACATGAAATTGCGTCCCTTTTCATAACCTCGGCACACAGCACATCAAAAAAGGCCCGGTCTCGCGACCGGGCCTTTCGTTTTGCCAATTGCACCGGATTATTTGGCTTTGGAGCCAAGCGATCCTTCGCCGTGACCGGACATCCCACCCGAAACCTCTTCGGTCGCTTCGTCCGACAGCTCTTCGGGCAAAATCAGGTTGAGAACAATCGCGATTACAGCCGCCGGTAGAATGCCGCTTGTGGCGAGGATTTTCAGCGTGCCGGGCAAGTATTGCAGCGCATCAGGCTCCAGTTGCAGCCCCAGACCCAGTGACAGGGAAATCGCAAAGATCACCATGTTGCGGCGGTTCCACAGCACATCGGAGAGCATCGAAATCCCCGCCGCGACAACCATGCCGAACATCACAATCACCCCCCCGCCGAGAACCTCGATCGGGATCGACGAGATGATTGCGCCCACTTTCGGGATCAAACCACAGACAATCAGGAAAATCGCACCAATGGTCACAACCCCACGGCTCATAACGCCCGTCATCGCGATCAGGCCAACGTTCTGGCTGAACGAGGTGTTTGGCAGCGCACCGAACAGACCCGAAACCGCGGTGCCAAATCCGTCTGCGAATGTGGCGCCCTGAATCTCCTTGTCCGTGGCTTCGCGGCCTGCGCCCCCTTTGGTGATGCCGGAAACATCCCCCACGGTTTCAACCGCAGACACAAACGACATCGCGCAAAACCCGATGATCGCAGCGACCGAGAATTCGAGACCGAAATGCAGCGGGTTGGGCAGGGCAAAGCTTGCCGCGCGACCGATGTTGCCAAGATTGACCTGACCCAACATGAACGCCACGGCATACCCGACCAAAAGACCGATCAGAACCGCGGAGACGGACAACATGCCGCGCGCAAAGAATTTCAACCCCAAGGTGACAAGGATCACGGTCCCCGCCATCAGCCAGTTCACACCGGATCCGTATTCAGGCGTACCAATCGCCGGCACACCCCCCGCAGCATATTGAATGCCGACCTTTACAAGGGCCAGACCGATCATTGTGACCACCAATCCGGTCACCAAAGGCGGGAGCGCAAAACGGATTTTGCCGATGAACAGGCCGAGCATGGCATGGAACAGCCCCCCCACCAGAATACCGCCCATCAACACGGCAATCGCATCAACGCCCTTGCCCGCGACAAGCGGGATCATGATCGGAATGAACGCAAAGGATGTCCCCTGCACGATCGGAAGCCGCGCCCCAACGGGACCGAACCCGATGGTCTGGAACAAGGTTGCGATGCCCGCAAAGAACATCGACATCTGGATCATGTAAATCATTTGTGGAAAATCGGGGCTGTTTGATCCGAAACCGAAACCGGCCGCCCCGCACACGATGATCGCGGGGGTCACGTTGGAGACGAACATCGCCAGAACGTGTTGAATGCCCAATGGCACAGCCTTGATCATAGGTGGTGTATAATTCGGATCGCGCAGTTGCTCCGGCGTCCCTATTGAAGTGTCAGTCATTGTGTCCCTCTCCTGAGTTTGCCATTCCGTCTTTGTGGCGGATTTGGCGTGTGCGTCGTATTAGGTCGTGCCTCCAATCGTAAAAGGTGTGTCAAACCAGTACTCGTCCAGATTTGCGCCGGACCCGATCCGGTCAACAACAGCAAATAATCCGGGCGCATGGATGGGCGTCAAAACCCCGTGCCATGTGCCACGGTGAAAGTTGATCCCCTGACCCGCAGTGGTCACAAAGGCACGCGGTTGCCCGGGTTTGCCGCCCGCATCGGGGGCGACGATCACGACAAAGGATGTGTGGCTCATTGGCAAAAACGCCTGACTGCCCTCGGGGTGACGCTCCATCATATCGAGGGTCAGCGGCAAGGTGCGCACCTGGGCATCGAACAGGCTGATGCCCGCCTTGCCATCCGAGAAATCAAGCGTTGCACGGTCGTGGTAGCGCCCGCACAGCCCCGCATTGATCATTTTGTCCGGCGCACCGGAGGTGTCCAACACATCGCCAAAGGGCGCAAACGCCTCGGCAGTCAGGGGTTCAAGGCGGATCGTGGTGCTCATCGGGACATCTTTTCAATCAGGCGCAATTGCGCGATCCGCTCCACCTGTTTGCAGGCCTGTGCGAACTCGGTCTCGCGGTCATTGTCGATACGGCGCTGAAACGCCTCCATGATCGTGGCCTTGGTGTTGTCACGCACCGCGATGATGAACGGGAACCCGAATTTCGCGGTATAGGCATCGTTGAGCCGCGTGAACGTTTCGCGCTCTGCATCGGTCAGGGCATCAAGCCCCACGGCGGCTTGCTCGGCGGTCGACTCCGCCGTCAGACGCTTGGCCGCGGCGAGTTTTCCGGCCAGATCGGGGTGCGCGTTCAAAACCCCGAGACGCTGTTCCCCGGTGGCGGCGCGAAACACCCGCGCAAGCGCACTATGAACGCCCGCAGCGGTGTCGTGGCTCGGGCCAAGCTCGCCCGCATATGCACCCTCGGCAATCCACGGGCTATGCTCGAACACGCCGCCGAATTCCGCCACAAAGGTCGCGCGGTCCATCTCCGACGGGCGCACTGTTCGCACAGGCGGGTGCTCTTTGGCCCAATGTTCGGCAATCTCGAGACGGGTGGCGAACCAGACACCGTCATGGGATTTGAAATAGTCCAACACACGCGCCAAGGCCGCCGCACGCCCGGGGCGACCGATCAGACGGCAATGCAAACCGATGGACAACATCTTCGGCTGACCGCTTTCGCCCTCGGCATAGAGCATATCAAAGCTGTCTTTGAGGTAGGATTCGAATTGATCACCGGTGGTATAACCCGCCTGAATGGCGAACCGCATGTCGTTACAATCCATCGTGTAAGGCACAATCAACTGGTCCACATCGCCAAACTGCATCCAGTACGGCACATCATCGGCGTAGCTGTCCGCGACATAGGCAAACTGACCCGTCTCCGCCGTCAGGCGCACGGTATTGTTGGAACAGCGGCCCGTATACCACCCGCGTGGCGGGGTGCCGACAACCTCGGTATGGAGACGGATCGCCTCGGCAATCTGGGCGCGCTCTTCGTCCTCGGGCATGTCTTTGTGCTCGACCCATTTCAGACCGTGACTGGCGATTTCCCAACCGGACGCAATCATCGCGGCCACCTGTTCGGGCGCACGGGCAAGCGCGGTGGCGACACCATAAACGGTCACGGGGAGATCCCCGAGCAACCGGTGCACACGCCAGAACCCTGCGCGCGCCCCGTATTCATAAATCGATTCCATATTCCAGTGGCGCTGACCGGCCCATGGCTGTGCGCCGGTGATCTCGGACAGGAACGCCTCGGAGGCGGCATCGCCATGCAGAATGTTGTTTTCACCGCCCTCTTCGTAGTTGAGGACGATTTGAACGGCGATCTTTGCGCCATTCGGCCAGTTTGCAGCCGGAGGCGTCGCGCCATAGCCGGTCATATCGCGGGGGTAGCGGTACACAGGATGTTTCCTCTCAAGATTGCTACATCAGTAAACCAAATAATTTATTCTATTATCAAAAAAAATTATAAGGAGCCTTTTGCTTCGCGCTTTTTGCGCATTGCCGTGCAGTCTGCCTATTATTATGCGACTCTCAACTCTCATCGCGCAAACCTCAAAGGAGAGGCAATCTATGTCCGGATACTTAACGACACACGTGCTTGATACGGCGCGGGGATGCCCTGCGAGCGGGTTGAAAATCGACCTGTACAAGGTGGACGGCGACACCCGCACACAGATCACCTCACTTGTCACCAATGCCGACGGGCGCACGGATGAGCAAATTTTACCCGCCGCTGAATTTGAGGTCGGCGTCTACGAATTGGTGTTCCACGCAGGTGCGTATCTTGACGCGATTGGCATCCCGCCCGAAGAGCCACGGTTCTTGGACGTCATTGCGCTGCGGTTCGGCATGTCCGAGGCGTCGCATTACCACGTCCCGCTCTTGCTCTCGCCGTTCGGCTATTCGACCTATCGCGGCAGTTGAGCCGTCAATGAACTGTTGCGCACCGCTTCGCTGATCCGCTCGATCACGAACTCCATAAAGAGCCGCGTTTTAGGGTCTTGGCGTCTTCGATGTGTATAGAGACACGCCATCTGGATCGGTTCAGGTGGCGTTTTCGTGGCCACAGGAATGAGCCGCCCCTCTTTGAGGTGGTCGAGAACCTCAAAGATCGGTTTCATCGCGATACCATTTCCCGCAAGCGCCCAATCGGTCAGCACGTCCCCGTCATCGGACTCGTAGCGTCCGCCCACACGAAACCGCTTCGGCCCTTCGTCGGTGATCAGCCGCCATTGGAATTCGGTCGCCCCGGGGAACCGCAGGTTCAAACACTCATGCTTGTCCGCAATGAGTTCCGCCCCCGTAGCAGGGTTTCCATGCGCCTCGATATAGGCGGGTGAGGCACATAGAATGCGCTCGATATCCGCGATCTTGCGAATGCGCAGGTTGCTATCCTCCGGCTGGCCAAGAAAGAACGCCAGATCAAGACCCTCGGTGGTCAGATCCACCTTGCGGTCGGTCAATCGCAGCCGGATGTTGACCTCCGGATAGGTGTTCAGAAATTCGCGGATCAGCGGCGCGATCAGGCGGCGCCCGACCCCGAGCGGGGCCGCGACATAAAGTGGACCTTTGGGGTTCTCTGTGATATTCACCACCTGTGCCTCGGCGTTTTCCACCGCCTCGAGGATTTCACAGGCCCCGCCGTAAAAGGCCTTGCCATGCTCGGTCGGCGTCAGACTACGGGTGGTGCGTTGGAACAGCCGCACACTCAGATGCACCTCGAGCTGTGAAATCCGCGACGAGGTCACCGCCGGGGAAATACGCAAATCGCGCCCTGCGGCGGACATACTGCCTAATTCATAGACTCGCACAAACGTGCGGATGTTATCGAGGTAGGACATTATTCGGCTTTTTTTGATGCTGCTTGGTATTTACAGACAATACCTGAACACTTGAAATTAACCTAGAGTGGTTTGAGTATTTCGTCTTTGGGAGACATCCATGTTTGAATTGGCAATTATCTGGGACTGGATCGCGTTTGCGGTGCGGTGGCTGCACGTCGTCACCGCAATGGCCTGGATCGGTGCATCGTTCTATTTCATCGCACTCGACCTCGGCCTGCGCCCGTCGAGCGATCGCCGCAAGGGTGTCTCGGGCGAAGAATGGCAGGTCCACGGCGGCGGGTTCTATTTTGTTCAAAAATACAACATCGCCCCCCCGCGCATGCCCGATGACGTCATCTGGTTCAAATGGGAAAGCTACACAACATGGCTGTCGGGCGCGGCCCTGTTGATGATCGTCTACTGGATGGGCGGCGAGTTGTTCCTGCTCGACCCGACCAAGGCCGACATCGCGCTGTGGCAAGGCATCCTGATCTCCGGCGGCTCTCTCACCATCGGGTGGATCATCTACGACTTTTTGTGCAAATCGAAACTGGGCGAGACACCGACACTGTTGATGTTGCTGCTGTTCGTCATGCTCGTTGTGATGTCATGGGGCTACAACCAGATCTTCACAGGCCGCGCCGCCCTGCTTCACCTTGGTGCGTTTACGGCGACGATCATGACGGCCAACGTGTTTTTCATCATCATGCCGAACCAACGCATCGTTGTGAAAGACCTCAAAGAGGGGCGGACCCCCGACGCCAAATACGGCAGGATCGCCAAACTGCGCTCCACCCATAACAACTACCTCACCCTACCCGTGATCTTCCTGATGCTCAGCAACCACTACCCGCTGGCCTTTGGCACCGACTTCGCGTGGATCATCGCCAGTCTCGTGTTCTTGACGGGCGTCACCATCCGTCACTATTTCAACACGCTGCACAAAACCGGCAAGGGGCCAAACTGGACATGGGCCGTCACCGTCATTTTGTTCATCATCATCGCATGGCTGTCGACCGCCTCGACCGGCGAAACCTATGAGGAGGCCGAGGCCCGCGACCTGACACCCTATGAGCAACAGTTCGCCTCCGCCGAGGGGTTCGAGGACGCCTATGACACCATCGTCGGCAACTGTTCGATGTGCCATGCCCGCGAGCCGTCATGGGACGGGTTGAGATGGGCGCCCAAGGGCGTCTTTCTGGAAACCGAAAGCGATGTTGCCCGCCACGCCGATCAGGTGCTTTTGCACGCGGGTCTCAGCCGCGCCATGCCGCCCCCCAATGCAATCGACATGGATGACGAGGCCCGCGACACCATCGTCGCATGGGTCCGCGCCGCCAAAGACAACTAAACCAACCGGCATTCAGACGGGCCAAAGTCGCCCGCACGGCGCACCCGACATGGCGTGACAGGTCACACCTCCCGCCGCGCCCACATCGGCAGGATCACCCCCCACGGCGTGTCCTGCGGCGCCCCGAACGGCTCAAACCCCAGTTTTTTGTAGACCGCAATCGCGCGCGCATTCTCAGGGTGCGGGTCGGTCGCAATCACGGGCGCACCTGCGTCAAACAGGGTTTTCATGCGGGCCGCGATGAACGCGGACCCATGCCCGATGCCGATCATCGCGGGGTCTGCAATATATTGGTCGATGCCCCGCGACCCCGTGGGCAGTGCGGCAAAATGATGATCGCCCCACCCATGCACCGTGTAGTCCTGCATGAATGCAAACGGGCGGCCCTGCGCCGAAACGATCCACCGCGACACACGCGGGTCGTTTAGTTTTTCCTGATCATAGGGCGCACCCGCGTCCCACCAGTCCCGCACATGCGGTTGGCAAAGCCACCCGCGCAGCAACCCGAGATCATCCAACGTCACAGGGCGGAAATCATATATGTCTGGCGTGGTCATACGCGCAGCTTAGCACACTGTCAGGCGCTTGGCATGGCATGCGCGGCGCGGCACACATTGCCCCTCGCCCGCTCTCGTATTGGCCCCGGTCACACCACGAGAACGGGGATTTGCGCGATGCTTGTCACTTTGTGGCTGACCGAGCCGAGCATATAGCCCTCGGCGGCCCCGACGCCACGCGACCCGATCACGATCAGGTCGCACCCTTTTTCCTTGGCAAACGACACGATCGTTCGTGCCGCAGGCCCGCCCTTGATAAAGGCCTGAACCTTTGACACCCCTAACGTCCGGACCAACGCCTTTGAATGCTCGCCCACTTCACGGGCCGCGGATTTCATCGCATCGTCAAGGTTCCCCGACTTTTCCCCGTTGCCGCGCACCATCGAGATGGACGCCTCAAGGATCGAGTGGTGGCGGTAGACCGTCAGGACGACCAGTTCGGCCTCCGTCAACTTGCACAGACCCGCAGCCTGTTCGAGCGCCGCATCCGCACCGTTAGAGCCGTCATGGGCCACGAGGATTTTCTTGAACATGGGCATGGCTCCTTACTTGCCAAAGGCGATATCACGCAAGAAAAGCGCAATCTGTGGAAAGAAGATCAACAGAACCGAGACCGACAAAAGCATGAAAATGAACGGCGGCGTGCCTTTGATAACCTCGGCATAGGGCCGTTTGAACACCGCAATCGCCGTGAAAATATCACATCCGAACGGCGGCGTGGCGCTGCCGATTGCAACCTGAAGCGTGATGATCGTCCCGACCAGAACCGGATCCAACCCGACGGATTGCACCACAGGCGCAAAGATCGGCACAAAGATCAGGATCACCACAATCGGATCCACAAACATACAGCCGACGAAAAAGGCGACCGAGATGGTGAACAGCACGCCATACGGCCCCATTTCGTTGATACCGATGCTGCCCAACACCTGCTGCGGGATTTGCGCAAAACTGATGACATAGGAAAACGCCGCCCCTGCCCCCACGAGGATAAAGACCACCGCCGTGATCAGCCCCGTCGATTTGGCCGTGGCATAGAGCTGCTTGGCGCTCATTTCCCGAAAGATGCCCATTTCGAGCAAAAGCGCATACAGCACACAGGCCGCCGCCGCCTCGGTCGGGGAAAAGATGCCGCCGTAGATACCGCCGACAATGATCACCGGAAAACCGAGCGGCCAAAGCGCGCGCTGAACGGCACGGCCACGCGCGGCCCATGTGGCCTTGGGTTCGGTCGGGACATTGTTGCGCACGGCGTAGATGTAGGAATAGATCGAGAACAACACGAGGATCAAAAGACCCGGCCCGATCCCCGCGATGAACAGTTCGGAAATCGAGGTGCCAGAAACCACACCGTAAATAATCATGCCGATGGACGGCGGGATCAGAAAGGCGATGTCGGAGGCATTGACGATGAGCGCCAGAACAAAACTGTCCTTGTACCCCGCCTTGATCATGCGCGGGCGCAGTGGTCCGCCGACAGCCACCACCGTGGCTTGTGTCGAGCCGGACACCGCACCGAACAACGTACAGGCCGTGGCGGTAGTGACCGCAAGCCCGCCCTTGATATGGCCGACAAAGGTCATCACCAGATCAATGAGCCGCGTGGCTGATTGCCCGCGCGTCATAATGTCGGCGGCAAAGATAAACATCGGCACGGCAATCAGACTTGCCGGTTGGATGCCACCAAGGATTTGCTGCACCATTGTATCAAGTTGCCCGAAGCCCTGAAACAGGGTGACAAACCCGATCAGCGACCCTGCGATCAGCGGGATCATCATCGGAAAGCCGAGCAGGAGAAGCACAATCATCGTGCCGAAAATTGCAAGTGTCATGGTCTAGACCTCCTCCGCATCATCGTTGGAATAGCCTTCCATGGTACTGGTCGACAGCCAGATATCCTTGTCGATACAGTTCTTGATCGCGGTGAGCGCGTACTGCAGCCCCGTCAGGAAAAAACCGAGCGGCGCCCAGACGATGATCCACCACACGGGAACCTGCAGCGCCGGCAAGAGGCGCCCACGCGATGCCTGTGCCATCACATAATCGACCGCATACCACGCCAACATAAACATCGTCGCCGAGGTCACCACGGCGATCACCACCATCAACGCCTTGCGCATCGGCGGGTTGAGCGCATCGAAAAAGGCCGACATGCGGATATGACGCCCATGGCGCGCGGCATAGGAAATCCCCGCAAAGGTGATCAACACGATCAACGCGCGATTGACCTCTTCGGAAAAGAACAGGCTTTGCCCGAACACAAACCGTCCGACCACATTGGCCATGGTGTTGAATGCCATCAACAACACACCAAGCGCCAGAAGCACCGCCTCGATCCGCGCAATTGCGCCGTCGATCACGCCGAGAAAGCCGGGCAGACCGGAGACATAACTGGAATCGTCGATATCTTCGTCAATGGGCGAGGCTGCCAGTGGAGCCAAGAGATCAGGATCCCCCGTCCGGGCGTCCTCATTGTCAGGTGTCACGAGATTGTCAGACGTCACGAGCTCATCCCTGTATTATCATTTTTGGGAAAACGGTCACGCCATGCGTAACGACGGCCCGACCCTTTCCGTATCAGCGACCGGAGCACAGATTATGCGCTCTGCGCTCCGGCGATGCGTTTCTTTATTGCGCCGCAGCCGCAGCCAGATCGGCCTTGAGTTGATCAAGAATGGCACCGGCCTGATCCCCACCGATCTCGAGGAACTCCGCCTCAACCGAATCCGCTGTCGCCTTGAACGGGGCGCGTTGCTCCTCGGTCAATGTGGTGATGGTCATGGACGGTTTGGCCGCCATCACCTTTTCCAGTGACGCCTCGGTCAGGCCCTCCTGATACTCGATGATATAGTCAAACGCCGCATCGATCGCGTTGTTGACCAGGGCCTGATCTTCCGCCGACAGACCATCAAAGAAATCTTTGTTCGCCATCACGGCGGTCGTGAAGTTGTTGTGACCCGTGCGGGTGATGTGGTCTGTCACCTCGTACATTTTGGTCGACTCGATGTAGAAACCCGGATTTTCCTGACCCTGAATGATGCCCGTTTGCAGCGCACCGTAGACCTCGCCCCACGGCAGCGGTGTCGGTGTGGCACCGAAGGCCTTGTAGCTTTCGACCAACAGCGGGTTGGTCATCACGCGGAACTTCACCTCGTCGAGATCGTCAGGCCCCGTGACCGGCTGCGTGGTGGTCATCATCACCTCGCCCTCGGGGAACATGGTCAAAAGCTCCAGACCCTGCTCGGCGTAAAGCGGCGGGAACATCTCGTTGATCGCCTTTGACTCCTCAAAGAACGTCGCCAGTGTCGCCGTGTCCTGTGGCAACAGATACGGAACAAAGAACACCTGTGCTTCGGGGATCAACGCGCCGGTAAAGCCCGGAGACTGATCGACGAATTGCAGGATCCCCGACTGGGTTTGCTCCATAATGCTGTCGGATTCACCGAGCGTTCCGAACGGGAAAAGCTGAATCTCGTGATCGGAATTGGCTTCGATCTCGGCCTTGAATTTCTGGGCGAATTTGCCCTGGACTTCGTCCATTGCCTCCTCGAACGCATAGCGCCACGTATCGGCCGAAACGCTTGCGGTCCCAAGCAGCAAGGCCATAGCACTGGAGGCGAAAATCTTTTGATATGTCATTGAACGTATCCTCTTTTGTCATGCCCGACACCGCCATCACACGGCGACAGCGGGCTTGTTTTTATGCCGCACAACTTTGCAATTGCGTGCGAACGCGGCTCACCCGAAACCTCTGGGGCTGAGCAATGCAAGTCAATGCTTATATTGAACCATGACAATTTGAGGCATGTAGAGACGCCCCGAACGGGGGCTTGGGGCTAAATTATAGGCACAACCTGAGCGAGAGTACGCAGCGCACGCTCCAGATCTCGCCGCCCTCCGGCCCCCAAACACACCCGCACCGCAGGGCGGTGATCCGTCACAGCAAAGCCCGATCCCGCCGCCACGGCGACACTTTGCTCCGACGCGCGGCTGATAAATGTGTCCTCATCCACCTGTGGCGGCAGGTGCAGCCAACGGTGCAGATTGTGCAGACCCCCCTCGCACTGCGGCCCCAGAATGGACTGCGCGAGGCGGTTGCGGGCGGCCAGTTCAATGCGGTGCACCGCCAAAACCCTGTCCGCCGTCCCGCTTTCGATCCAGTGGCGCGCAATTTCCGCAATCAGCGGCGTCACCATCCACGATGTCGACAAGTGGCGGTTGGTGACATGTTCGAACAGGCCCTCGGGCATCACCAGAAACCCGAGCCGCAGACCCGGCGAGAGGCATTTGGTCAGCCCTGTGAAATAGAACCCCTGTCGCGGGACAATGCTTGAAACCGGCGCGACCCGCCGCGCGGGCAAGGGACCGAGCGGGTCGCTTTCCAACACCGTCAAACCGGTCTCAAGCGCCACTTTCGCCAATGCATCGCGGCGCGTCCTGTCCATGACGCGCGGATTGGGACCGGCCCCTGCCGGCATGAGAAACACGGCTTTCATCTGACCCGCGGCCTCCTCGACCGCCGCCGCGAGTGCCTCGGGGATCATGCCGCGCTCATCACAGGCAATCCCTTGCAGTTGCAGGTTCAATAGCCGCGCCGCCTGCATCAGGGTGTGGGTTGTCAGGGCCTCGGTGGCAATGATGTCCCCGGGGACCAACGCCGAAGACAGCGCGACAAACATCGCGGGTGTCATCCCGTTGGTGATCAATACGCGGCGCGTTCCCACCACAAGCCCGCACCGTGCCAACCATCCCGTTGCCATGTCGGCATAGCGCTCGGCGATGATTTCGGGACGCAATTCGTAAGTGATGTCCGGCCCCAAATCGCCCGAAATGTCCGACAGGGTTTGCGCCCATGCCCGATCCACCTCCGGCAAGGCCACAGGCGTCATAATCGAGAGATCAAACCGCGGCAGCGTGGCGGCGGTGCTGTGCCACGGGGTCTCGAGGGTGTCGGGCTGCAAGGAGTTGACGAATGTCCCCCGCCCGACCTCACCGACCACAAGGTCGGCACGGATCAGCTCCTCATAGGCGCGGCTCACGGTTTGCACCGACACATCCAGTTCCCACGCCAGTTGGCGGTGCGTGGGCAGACGGTCGCCGGTACGCAAATTGCCCGCACTGATAGCCGCCGCAATCGCTTTGGCGAGACTGCGATAGGCAGGACGGGTGATATCGTCGGGGGTCAGGGGCCAATGTGACATGGTGCAACACCAAACCCCGCGCACACAGGTTTGTCCAGACCACGGCGCGGTCCGCCCCATGGGGACATCATTTGATCATACGCGCGAAACTGAGCGAAATATGCCCGCGCCGCATATGCCCCACCGCATCGAGATCGCCAAGCTTGAGCGCCTCGAGAATATCGTGCGCCTCGCGGGCATAGACCGCAATCTCCTGCATCAGGTCGATCTTTGAGGCCGTCACCTGCTGCAGCCAGATCCGCGCGGTGCGAAAATACAGCCGCTTCGACAGGGTGCGCAGCGGCGCATTGGCGGTCAATTCCAGCAAGGTCAGGAACATATCGCGGTCGAGCGTCGAAAACGCCGTGGCGGAGGGGGCGGTCTCGAGCGCCTGTGCGCGGGCCAAAAGCGCCTCGACACGCGCGATATAGGCCGCATCGGGCGCCACCACATCGAGCGAGGTCTGCAACAGCACAAGCTCCTTGCGCAACCGGTAGACCTGCGCCAGTTCCTCCATCTCGATATCCGTGACAATCGTGCCGACCCCATGCACGGAGCGCACAAGCCCCTCATCCTCAAGACGCGCCAGAACGCGGCGCAGGGGCGTGCGCGAAATCCCGAACTCCTCGGCCAGTTCCACCTCGGACAATTTCATTCCGGGGGGATAGTCCAACAGGCAAATCCGGCTGCGGATATCATCGTGGATCTTGTCGAACCGGTCGCGTGCCGTCAGGGGGCCGTCGTTTGTGCTCATCACCGTATCGTCATCCACCATAGACCTCTCCCAACCGCTCCAACATCGCCATCGACTGACGCAACTGCTCGAGTGCGATATACTCATCGGGCTTGTGGGCCTGATCAATCGAGCCCGGACCACAAATCACTGTAGCCATGCCGATCTGTTGAAACAATCCCGCCTCTGTGCCGAACGGAACAACCCCCGCCCTGTTTGCCCCCGTCAGGCGAAACACAAGATCACGGGCGGCATTGTCATCCATCGGTTCAAGCCCCGCCACCTCGCCGATCACCTGTGTTGAAATTCCGGCCTGTTGCGCCACCGCCCGCATGTCCGGCAACAGATCATCGGCCACATAACGGGCCATCTCACCCAGAACAAAGGCCTGATCCGCCGCGCCCACGGGCCGCATTTCCCACTCCAACACCGCCTTGCCCGCAATCACATTATGGGCATAACCACCACTCAACCCGCCGACGTTGATCGTTGTATAGGGCGGCTCAAACCGCGATCCGTCAGGACACCGCGCGATCAGGGCGCGGCGCAACTCCAACAGCCGGTTGATATACCGCGCCGCATACTCCACCGCATTCACGCCCTTTTCCGGCGTCGATCCATGCCCCTCCGCGCCCGTGAACGTCACCGTGTATTCGCAACACCCCTTGTGGCCCTCGACCACCCGCATTTCGGTCGGCTCGCCAATCAGCACCATGGCGGGGCGCACCTCGCGTCCGCGCAACACCTCGACCAGATCACGCGCACCGAGGCATCCGACCTCCTCGTCATGGGTAAAGGCAAAATGGACCGGACGGGTCGCGGCCGCCCGTTCGAGCACATCGACCTTGGCCAGACAGGTGGCAATGAACCCTTTCATATCGCAGGTCCCGCGCCCGTAAAGCCGCCCGTCACGCTCCACCATCGCAAACGGATCGCTGCTCCACGGTTGATCCTTGACCGGCACCACATCCGTATGACCCGACAGGACCAACCCGCCCGGGCGCTCCGGCCCGAGGGTCGCGAACAGATTGGCCTTTTGCCCGCTGTGATCCGACAACACCTCAACCCGCGCCCCCGCCGCCTCCAACCGTTCGGCAATATAGCTGATCGCGCCCAGATTGCTCTGTGAGGACACGGTCGGAAAGGCAATCAAATCCCCCAGAATAGCGCGGCACCGCGCAAGACCGGACATGATCAGTCCTTCACAAACAGCTTGCGCGGCACATTGCACAGCGGTTCCGCCGCACCGTCCTCGCGGATCAAAATGGTCTCTGTGGTCTCCATGCCCCACCCGTCCATCCAAAGTCCCGGCATGAAATGGAACGTCATCCCCGGTTCCAGAACCGTCTCGTCAAACGCCCGCAGCGACACCGTGTGCTCGCCCCAATCGGGCGGATACGACAGACCCACCGCATAGCCGCAGCGGTTCGGGCGCTCGATCCCGACCTTGAGCAATTCGGCATCCAGCGCACGGGCGATATCACAGGCGCGATTGCCCGCACGGGCGGCCTCGATCCCCGCGTTCAACCCTTCGGTCAGGGCCTCGGCGGCGTCCCTCATATAGCGCGGCGGCTTGCCGAAAAAGATCGTCCGGCACAGCGGCGCGTGGTAGCGGCGATAACAGCCCGATTGCTCCAGAAAGGTCGCCTCGCCGCGTTTGAGCGCCTCACCGTTCCACGTCAGATGCGGCGCGGAGGCATCCGCACCCGAGGGCAACAGCGGCACGATCGCGGGGTAATCCCCCCAACTGTCGGCCTCGCCCTGTACCGCGGTTTTGAACAATTCGCCCACCAGATCATGCTTGCGCATTCCCGGCTCCGCCAGTTCCACGGCGCGCTCGATGACAAGCTCCGAAATCCGCGCGGCCCGCCGCATAAAGCCGAGTTCCTCGGGGGATTTGATCAGACGGTTCCAGTTCACCAAAGAGGAGGCATCGACCAGTTCGGCGGCCGGCAGCCCCTCCACCAGAACGGCAAAGGCCCGCGCGGTGAAGTAATAGGTCTCCATCTCGATCCCGATCCGCTTGTCACCATAGCCCATGATCCGCAGATGCGAGGCGAGGTCTTCCATCGGGTGGATATCGGTCGCCTGAATATAGCGGTCGGCGTAGTGGAAAATCCTGTCATCCTCCATCCAGACCGTGCGCTTTGCCCCGTTGGCGTCCTGCATCCGGCCCCACCAGATCGGATCATCCTCCAACGTCAGGATCACCCCCTGATGCACATAAAAGGACCACCCGTCATACCCCGTCAACCAGTTCTGGTTGGACGGGTTGGTCACGAACAAAACATCAATGCCCGCCTGAACCATCGCATCGCGGGTCAACCGGATGCGTCTGTCGTATTCGGCACTGGAAAACGTGGCGACTTCTCTGGGCATGTTGGCCTCCCATCTTGTGTACAACTTTTGCTTTTCTATATTTAAACCCGCAAAATAAGTGCCTATTACGCCACTATTTTCGGCATTATCCTTGACAGGAGGGTGATTCACCCGCCTGTTGTGTACATCATCTGGAACGCAGACCCCTATCGGGTCAATCAAAATCAACAGGAGCGCCCTGTGAAATCGCTTTCGGTCCATCCACCCGCGATGTCCGTGACCTCTCGCCCCGCCCCCGTGCAGACCCTGGCGCACGCCATGAGGCCGTGATGTTGGCACTCGGTGACATCCTCGCGGCGGCCCGCACGATAGACGGCATTGCGTCGGATACCCCGCTTGTCCCGTCCATGCTTTCGAACCGCCTTGGCGGGGCGCTCTGGCTCAAACTCGAAACCTGTCAACCGATGGGCGCCTTTAAATTGCGCGGCGCGGTCCATGCCGTGGCCAACCTGCCGCACGGCACCGCGGGCGTCATCTGTTGCTCGACCGGCAACCACGGACGCGCTCTTGCCTTTGCCGCCGCCGCCCGCAAACTGCGCGCGGTGGTGTGCATGTCGCAACTGGTGCCGCACAACAAGGTGGAGGGCATCCGCGCCCTGGGCGCAGAGGTCCATATCCATGGCCGCTCGCAAGACGATGCACAGACCGGGGCCACACGCCTGTCGCACACGGACGACCTCGTGGACATTCCACCCTTTGACGATCCGCATGTGATCGCGGGGCAAGGCACGATTGCGCTCGAAATGCTCGCCGCCCACCCCGACCTTGATACACTGCTGATCCCGCTGTCCGGCGGCGGGCTTGCGGCGGGCATGGCGGTGGCCGCGCGGGCGATCCGCCCCGACATCCGCCTCATCGGCATCTCGATGGAACGCGGCGCGGCGATGGCCGCCTCCATTGACGCGGGCCGCCCCGTGCAGGTCGAGGAGCACCCCTCGCTGGCCGACAGTCTCGGGGGCGGCATCGGGCTCGGGAACCGGTACTCCTTTGCGCTGTGCCGCGACCTGCTTGATGATGTGGTGCGTGTCACCGAGGCGGAAATCTACGCCGCGATGCAGGCTCTCTACCATAAAGACCGCATGGTGGCCGAGGGCGCATCGGTCGTTGCCATCGCCGCGCTCATGGCGGGTAAAATCGCGCCAAGCCCGCAGATGGGGACGGTCCTGACGGGCCGCAACGTCGACATGGCGCAGTTCACCCGCGTCATCACCGGACAGGACGTCACTCTGGGCGGTCACACCATAAAAGGACAGGACAAAGGGCTGACATATGGCTGATATCCGCATCCTCACCGAAACCGAACTGCGCCGCTGTGTCACGCTCGACCTGCCCCTCGTCGACGTCATCGAAAACGGTTTTCGCGCCCTGGCCGATGGCGGCGTTGTGATGCCGCCCGTGTTGTCGATGGCGATCGAGGCGCATAACGGCGAGGTGGATGTGAAAACCGCCTATGTGCCGGGATTTGACCGCTTTGCCCTCAAAATATCGCCCGGGTTCTTTGACAATCCCGCGCGGGGCCTGCCCTCGCTCAACGGGATGATGATCCTGCTCAGTGCCAAGACAGGTCTGGTGGAGGCCGTGTTCCTCGACAACGGCTATCTCACCGCCCTGCGCACGGCCGCTGCGGGCGCGGTCGCCGCGCGCCACCTTGCCCCCGAGGTCGAGACCGCTGGCGTGATCGGCACGGGCGCACAGGCACGGCTGCAAATGCAAGCGGCCCATCTGGTGCGCCCCTTTGCCCGCTGTCTGGTTTGGGGGCGGGATGCCCGCAAAGCCCGCGCCTGTGCCGACGACATCGCAAAGGCGACAGGTGCAGGCGTCGAGGTGCGCACCGACATCGCCACCCTCGTGGCGCAAAGCCAACTCGTCGTGACCACGACCCCCGCCACCACGCCACTCATCACCGCCGACATGCTCCACGACGGGCTGCACATCACCGCGATGGGGTCGGATCAGGCGGGCAAAACCGAGATCACCCCCGAGACGCTCGACGCCGCCACGCTTTATGTCTGTGACCGCGTGAGCCAATGCGCGACCATGGGCGAGCTACGCGCCGCCCGCGCACAAGGCCGCATGACCGCGCCCCCGCCGGAGCTCGGCCGGATCATCACCGGACGCACCACCGGACGTACCGCTGCCCACCAGATCACGATCTGTGACCTCACCGGCACAGGCGTTCAGGACACGGCTATTGCCAATCACGTTGCCGCGCAATCGGGGGATGCAGGCACGGTCATTTCAACGTAAAGCTGTCCCATGATCAAACTCGACGCCCGCGATTTCGACATTCTGCGCGTTCTGGCCCGCGAAGGCCGGATCTCCAAAGCTGCACTGGCCGGGAAAATCGGCCTGTCGCCCACCCCCGCATGGGAGCGGCTGAAAAAGCTTGAAAACGCCGGATTGATCGACGGCTACCGTGCCGAGATCAACCTGCGCAAACTGGGGCCGACCGTCACCGTCTTTGTCGCCGCCGAACTGGCCGACCACACACAGGCCTCGTTCCAGACCTTCGAGGCCTCGTTACAGACGCATGAGGAAATCATTGCCTGTTGGGCCTTGGGCGGCGGCTTTGATTACCTGTTACAGATCGTCACCCGCGACATCGACGCCTATCAGCGCCTCATTGATACGCTACTGGACGCCCGCATCGGCATCGCGCGGTATTTCACCTACATTGTCACCAAACAGGTCAAAGGGGGCGGCCCGCCGCCCTTGGGTCTGTTCATGGACAACGACACATAACCCAAACCGCACAACAGTCCGAATGGACTGCGCCGCAGCGAAATCCGGCCACTTTCTCCGCTCACGGCCGACGATTTGGTCTCCCCTTCTTTTTGCCCCTGCCACACTGGCACGCAAAGGAGGCCCGACATGCTCGATACAGCCATTTCTGCCCGAACCGACATCAAAGACAAACGCCTGTTGCGTGGATTTGCCTATGTGAACGGCAAATGGACCTCAAGCGAGACAGGCGACAGCTTTGCCGTCACCGATCCGGCCACGGGGGCGCATCTGGGCGATGTGGCGGCCCTGACACCGGCGCAGGCCACACAGGCCGTGGATTGCGCCCATGCCGCGTTTTCGGTCTGGGCACATCTGTTACCACAGGAACGCGCCGCCGCCCTGCGCCGTTGGCACAGATTGATCATCAGCGCGAAAGAGGACCTTGCGCGGATCATGGTCTATGAGCAGGGCAAGCCCCTGTCCGAGGCGCGTGGCGAGATCGACTATGCCGCCTCTTTCGTCGACTTTTATGCCGAAGAGGCCCGCCGCCCGAATATCGAAGGCGTGACCTCCCATCTGCCCGATGCGGAAATGGAGCTTTGGTACGAACCGATGGGCGTCGTCGCACTGATCACGCCGTGGAATTTTCCAACGGCCATGCTCACACGCAAAGCGGCTGCGGCTTTGGCGGCGGGCTGTACCGTTGTGGCCCATCCCTCCGGAGAAACCCCCTACTCGGCGCTTGCACTGGCGGAACTGGCCGAACGTGCGGGCATCCCCGCGGGTGTGTTCAACGTCCTGACAGGAAACGCGCCCACCCTTGTGAAACCGTGGACCGAAGACCCCCGCGTGCGGGCGCTGTCCTTTACCGGCTCGACCGAGGTCGGGCGGCTGCTGTACCGCCAATGTGCCGGCACCGTGAAAAAGCTTGTGCTCGAACTGGGCGGCCATGCGCCGGTGATCGTGTTCAAGGGCGCCGACCTCGACCGCGCGGTGGAGGAAGTGATCAAGGCCAAATTCGCCACCTCGGGTCAGGATTGTCTCGGCGCGAACCGCATCTATGTCGAACGCCCGATCTATGAGGCGTTTTGCGAGCGGTTTATCAAGGCGACCAAGGCGCTGCGCCTCGGGGTTGGCATCGACAATCCCGACATCGGCCCGCTGATGAATGCCGCCGCGATTGCCAAGCAGGAGGCGCATGTTGCGGACGCTGTGGCCAAGGGCGCGACCCTGGCCTGTGGCGGGGCGGTCTCCGGCCTCGGGCCGCTGTTTTATGAACCGACTGTGCTCACCGATGTGCCGGACGATGCGGCGATCATGCACGAGGAAACCTTTGGCCCCGTTGCGCCGATCACGCCGTTCGACACCGAAGACGAGGTCGTGGCCCGCGCCAACGATAGCGAATACGGGCTGATCGCCTATGTCCACTCCCACGATCCGCGCCGCATCTACCGCCTGTCACGGGCGCTGCAATACGGCATGGTCGCGGTGAACCGCACACAGGTCACCGGCGCTCCGATCCCCTTTGGCGGGGTCAAGCAATCGGGTCTGGGCCGCGAGGGCGCGAGCCGGGGCATGCAGGAATTCATGGATGTGAAATACATCTGCCGCGACTGGGCCTGAGGCCCGACAGCGCGCGATGCCCGACAAATAGCCGACACGTAGCAGACACAAAGCCGACAAGGAAAATAGCATATGTTGACGAACGACAAACTCTCTCAATGGGACCGCGAAAACTTCTTTCACCCGTCCACCCATCTCGCCCAACACGCGCGGGGCGAGACCCCGAGCCGCGTGATCAAAACCGCGCATGGCGTGCATATTGTGGACCGTGACGGCACCGAATTGCTGGATGCGTTTGCGGGGCTGTACTGTGTCAATGTCGGCTACGGACGTCAGGAAATTGCCGAGGCCATCGCCGATCAGGCCCGCGAACTGGCCTATTACCATTCCTATGTCGGCCACGGCACTGAGGCCTCGATCACACTGGCGAAAATGGTGTTGGACCGCGCGCCCGATCACATGTCAAAGGTCTATTTCGGCCAATCAGGGTCAGACGCCAACGAGACCAATGTCAAACTAATCTGGTATTATAACAACATCTTGGGTCGCCCCGAGAAGAAGAAGATCATCTCGCGCCATCGCGGCTATCACGGCTCTGGCCTGATGACCGGATCGCTCACGGGACTGGAGGCATTTCAAAAGAAATTCGACCTGCCGCTCGATCGCGTCCTCCATACCGAGGCGCCCTATTATTTCCGCCGCGACGACCTTGATCTGTCCGAGGCGGATTTTGTCGCCGATTGCGCGGCGAAGCTTGAAGCCCTGATCGAGGCCGAAGGCGCGGACACCATCGCCGCCTTTATCGGCGAGCCTGTGTTGGGCACAGGCGGCATCGTGCCGCCCCCCGCAGGCTATTGGGAGGCAATCCAGAACATCCTGAATAAACACGACATTTTACTGGTGGCCGACGAGGTTGTCACCGGTTTCGGGCGCTTGGGGTCGATGTTTGGCTCCGACCACTACGGCATGAAACCCGACCTCATCACCATCGCCAAAGGCCTCACCTCCGCCTATGCACCGCTATCGGGGTCGATCGTATCGGACAAGATGTGGAAGGTGCTTGAGCAAGGCACGGACGAGAACGGCCCCATCGGTCACGGGTGGACCTATTCCGCCCACCCGATTGGTGCGGCGGCGGGGGTTGCCAACCTCAAAATGCTGGATGATCTGGCCCTGATCGACAACGCGGGCCACGTCGGGGCATACCTCAATACCGCCATGACCGAGGCCTTGGGCGACCACGCACACGTCGGCGACATTCGCGGCGAGGGCATGTTATGCGCCGTCGAGTTTGTCAAAGACCGCGACAGCCGCACGTTCTTTGACCCCGATGACAAGATCGGCTACGCACTCGCCGCCGCCCTTTTGTCCAACGGGGTAATCGGACGCGCCATGCCACAAGGCGACATCCTCGGCTTTGCTCCGCCATTCTGCTTGACCACACAAGACGCCGACACCGTGGTTGAGGCCACAGTCAGGGCGGTAAAATCGGTCCTCGGTTAAAGGACCTATTGCCAATCCCTCACGATCAAAGGGGGATTGGCACACCATCAGGATTGCGGATGATCCGTTGTCGGTGATCGGGGGCAGTTCCCCGAGGCCGCGAACGGGGGCGCATGTTGTTGGGCTGTCAGGGACCGCAGGGCACGACGCAATGCGAGGGGGCCTGCCCGCCATATGGTTCGGGTCGCGGGGACCAGACCTTGCGACAAACGGCTGTTGCTGCGGGTGCCTGTTTTGACAATCCCGAAGCATTGCTTGTGGTCATCCCCAAGCCTGCCTCTAACGATCTTCCAAAGGGCCAATTTGAAAGCAAACTGGCCCTGTTGCTGCGATGCTTCATGCAAAGCAACAATCGCCCTTTGGTTTCTGAATTAAGAACAATAACTTAAAGGGGATTGTGGCGGAGACGAAGGGATTCGAACCCTCGAGACGGTTTCCCGCCTACTCCCTTAGCAGGGGAGCGCCTTCGACCACTCGGCCACGTCTCCGTCGACCCGTTTAATGGCCTCACCTGTGGGTGACAAGTTGAAAAACCACCCCGAGGACGTTTTACTTGCGATTAGCGCCGCACGCAGGTTTGGGAACGCTGCGTCAAGGAGGGGCGGGCGCGCATTCGGCCTTCCCAATTGTGTTGCGCTACGGTTGTGTAGCCGTAACACATAAGGGGGCGACATGACCGATCCGACATCCGCATTCGAGATCATGAAATCCGCGCACAGGAGCGCACCGGCTCTCGGGGCCGATGGGCGCATCGCGCAACTGGACGCGCTTGAGGCGGCCCTGCTTGCCCATGAGGCCGAATTGATCGCCGCCATGAGTGCTGATTTTTCCCACCGCTCGGCGCAAGAGTGCCGGACCTTTGACATCGCCACGTCGCTGTCCGACATTCGCACCAACCGCAAACATCTCAAACGGTGGATGCGGGTCCGGCGGGTGAAAACGCCACTACAATTCAAACCCGCAAAGTGTGAAATCCGCCCACAACCGCTCGGCGTTGTCGGCATCATTGCCCCGTGGAATTTCCCCGTCTACCTCGCCCTTGCGCCGATGGCGGCGGCACTGGCGGCGGGCAACCGCGTGATGATCAAACCCTCGGAATTGACACCGCGCACTTCGGACGTGTTGGCACGTCTGATTGCCACAGCATTCCCGCCGGACGTGGCCACGGTGATCACGGGAGGGGCGGATGTGGCGGCGGCATTTTCCGCCCTGCCCTTTGACCACTTGCTGTTCACGGGGTCGACCGCCGTGGGGCGCAAGGTGGCGCAGGCAGCGGCGGGCAATCTGACACCTGTGACGCTCGAACTGGGGGGGAAATCGCCCGTTGTGCTCATGCCCTCGGCAGACATGGATCGCGCGGCGCGACGCATTGCATGGGGCAAGACCGCCAACGCGGGACAGGTCTGTGTCGGACCGGATTACGTTTTGGTCCCGCGCAAAAAGATGGAAACAACCGCCGATGCAATCCTCGGGGCGTTGATGCGCCTGTATCCCGAAGGTGCGGCGAGCGGTGATTACTCCGCGATCATCTCCGGGCGGCATCTGGCACGGTTGCACGCCATGCGCGACGAGGCCAAGGCACGCGGGGCGCAAATCCTGTCGAATGAACCAACCGAACCTGTCGCAGGATCGCGAAAATTCGCACCGGTTGTGGTGTTGGATCCGCCACTTGATACCGCGATGATGCGCGAGGAAATCTTTGGCCCGATCCTGCCGCTCATTCCCTACGACACCCCCGAACAAGCACTCGCCTTTGTCGCCGAACGCGATCACCCTTTGGCGCTTTATGTGTTTGCCGACGACAAGGATGAACAGGACCTTTGGCTCAACGGATCGATCTCGGGCGGGGTGACGGTCAACGACACCGTAATCCACGTCAGTGTCGACACACTGCCCTTTGGCGGGGTCGGCGCATCGGGCATGGGCGCCTATCACGGACAGACGGGATTCGAGACATTTTCCCACATGAAACCCGTGATGCGACAGGCGAAATGGAACGGGATGTTCGTCACCGAGCCGCCATTCAAAGGGTGGAAAATCCGCCTCCTGAACGCCATGCAAACACGCATGTAACGCAAAAGGCCGCCCCCGATGGAGCGGCCTTTTTTGAGAGTATGCGATACAGATCAGGTGTTGAAGAGGAAGTGCATCACGTCGCCATCCTGAACGATATAGGATTTGCCCTCGGCACGCATTTTACCCGCATCTTTGGCGCCCGCTTCGCCCTTACAGGCGACATAGTCGTCATAGGCGATGGTTTCGGCGCGGATGAACCCCTTTTCAAAGTCGCCGTGAATGACACCTGCGGCGGCGGGGCCGGCGGTGCCTTTCGGGATCGTCCATGCGCGGGCCTCTTTGGGGCCAACCGTGAAATAGGTTTCGAGATGCAAAAGCTCGTAACCCGCACGGATCAGGCGGTCGAGACCGGCTTCTTCCAAACCCATTTCGCCCAGGAACATTTCGGCTTCCTCGGCGTCGAGTTGGGAAATTTCCTCTTCGATCTTGGCGGAGATGACAACCGCACCCGCGCCCTGATCGGCGGCCATTTTGGCCACGGCATCGGAATGCGCATTGCCGTTGGAGGCCTTATCTTCCTCGACGTTGCACACGTACAAGATCGGCTTTTGCGTCAACAGTTGCAGCATTTTCCACTGTTTCATGTCGTCGGCATCGACCACAACGGAACGGGCCGGTTGGTCATTTTCAAGCGCGGCTTGGGCGGCGGCCAAAAGCCGGTCCTGAACCGCGGCCTCTTTGTCGTTGCCTTTAAGTTTGCGCACGAGGTTGGCGCGGCGCTTCTCGATGCTTTCCAGATCGGCGAGCATCAATTCCATCTCGATGACCTGTGCATCGTCCACGGGATTGACGCGGCCCTCGACGTGGACCACATCGCCGTCCTCGAAACAGCGCACCACATGGGCGATGGCGTCGCACTCACGGATGTTGGCGAGGAACTGGTTGCCCAACCCTTCGCCTTTGGACGCGCCTTTGACCAGACCCGCGATGTCCACAAAGGTCATGCGCGTTGGGATGATCTGTTTGGACCCTGCGATCCCGGCCAGTTGGTCAAGGCGTGGATCCGGCACCGCGACCTCGCCCACATTCGGCTCGATCGTACAGAACGGAAAGTTCGCGGCCTGCGCGGCGGCGGTTTTGGTCAGTGCGTTGAAAAGCGTGGACTTGCCGACATTCGGAAGACCCACGATACCCATTTTGAAGCCCATATCGGCCTCCTTTGTCTACAAATTCCACGCGTGTCTAAGCCGCAATGGACCCTCGCGCAAGCCTAGCCCATTGCACTTGCGCGTAAGATCGGCGAAACCCGACGGGAAGTTTTCCAAGGGAGCGCCCAATGACCCGTATCGATGCCAAATTTGCTCAACTCAAAACCGAGGGCAAGAAAGCCTTTGTGGCCTATGTCATGGCCGGCGACCCCGATGAGGAAACGTCGCTCGAAATCGTCAAGGCGCTACCAGCGGCGGGTGTTGACATCATCGAACTTGGCCTGCCCTTTACCGACCCGATGGCGGACGGCGAAACGATCCAGTTGGCGGGCCAACGCGCCCTTGATCACGGAATGACCCTGACCAAAACCCTGGCCATTGCCAAGGCGTTTCGCGAAACCGACGACACCACCCCGCTTGTGCTGATGGGCTATTATAACCCGATCTACAGCCGTGGTGTGGATACGTTTCTGGTCGAGGCGAATGAGGCGGGTATTGACGGGTTGATCATCGTTGATCTGCCCCCAGAGGAAGACGACGAGTTGTGCATTCCGGCGCAGGCGGCGGGTCTGAACTTTATCCGGTTGGCCACGCCCACCACCGACGACAAGCGTCTGCCTAAGGTGTTGGAAAACACCTCCGGCTTTGTCTACTACGTGTCCGTGACGGGCGTGACGGGAGCGGCCGAAGCCTCAAGCACCGATGTGGCCCCCGAAGTGGCGCGGATCAAGGCACAGACCGACCTGCCCGTCATTGTCGGCTTTGGCGTCAACACACCCGAAAAAGCCCGGGAAATCGCGTCGATTGCGGACGGCACCGTGGTTGGCTCGGCCATCGTCAAACAGATCGCGGACGGTAAATCCGTGGCGGATGTGGCGGCCTTTGTCAAAACGCTATCCGACGGCGCACACCGCGCCTGACCCGACGAAAAACGCAATGCACAAAGGGGGCCGCACGGCTCCCTTTGTCGTTTTACAGCGGAGGTTTATCAGCGCGTTAGGGTCGTTTGAGGAAATGCGCGGCCCGCTCGATAGAGCGTAAGGACGGCGAATAGAACTGGCCGAAATGGTTGAACCCGTGATTGACGCCAGTGAACAGATCGTAGCTGTGATCAATCCCCGCCCCGGCGTAGAGTGCGGCAAGCCAACGGGTATCATCGGCCAGACAATCCAACTCGGCCTCACACATCCACGCGGGCGGCAACCCCGTGACATCAAGTGCGCCGAGATCCCCGTAGGGGGCCGTATCCGCGTCCTGCCCGTCGAGATACCATTCCCAACAGCGCTGCATCGCCTCGGTCGTCAGGCCAAATTCACCCCCACCGAACGCCGCATGTGACCGCGTGTCGAATTTGGCACGAAAACATCCGTACCACAGCAACAGCGCCGACACCGCTCCCTCCTGCCCCGTATCACGCAGCTTGGCCGCAACGGCCAAACTGAGGTTCGCACCCGCGCTATCGCCCGCCAACACCAGTTTGACATTGGGCCGCGCCGCACGGGTTTTCGCAACCAGATCCATCACGTGATCAAGCCCTGCGGGGTAAGGGTGTTCAGGAGCAAGCGGATAGTCGGGGCCTAGCACCTCGTGGCCCGTGAGGTACGCCAGATCGGTCATAACCGCACCGTGGGTGATGCTGTCGCAGTTCACCCACCCGCCACCGTGGACGTAGATAATCACACAGGAGCGATCAAGGCCCGCCTTTGGCGTGAACCGCCGCATCGCGCCCAATTCGGTCACCTCGACATCTGCGGCATGGCGCCCCACCAAACCGCGCCGCGCCTGTGTGGCGGCCTTGCGAAGTGCGGGCATCGCCGCTTTGCTCTCGTCGACAAAACGCGGTGTGGAAAAGCGGGCAGCAATTTCCAACAAGGCAGGATCGGTGCATTTGGCCATTGTGACCTCCAGTTTTGCGCCGACAATCCACCGTTGCGCACAAGGGCGCAAGAGGCAACAACCGCCCCTGCACGAACACCAATATGTCAGCTTTTTCTTGCGCGGGGGGCGCAATCACCATATTTCCACCCTTCAACGCAGATTTCGCGGGATGAAACCGGCATGATCCAGACACCATACTATTTGATCGACAAGGAACGGCTTTTGCCGAACCTGGAAAAAATTGCCCGTTTGCGCGACCGCTCGGGGGCCAAAGCCCTCTTGGCGCTCAAATGTTTTTCCACATGGCCCGTGTTCGATTTCATGCGTGACTACATGGACGGCACCACCTCCTCCTCGCTCTACGAATTACGCCTGGGGGCCGAGAAATTCGGCAAGGAAACCCACGCCTATTCTGTCGGATGGGCGGATGACGAGATCGACGACGCGGTGCGGTTTGCCGACAAGATCATCTTTAACTCGCTGGGCCAACTCGACCGCTTTTCTGCACAATCCGAGGGCATCGCCCGTGGGTTGCGCCTCAACCCGCGCTTTTCCACATCCGGCTTTGATCTGGCCGACCCTGCGCGGCCCTTTTCGCGTCTGGGCGAATGGGACATGGCGCGTCTGGAACAGGCCGAAGCGCGCATCAACGGCGTGATGATCCACTACAATTGCGAAAACAGCGACTTTGACCTGTTTTCGGCCCAACTCACACGGATCGAGAGCGAATTCGGTGCGTTTCTCAAGCGTCTCGACTGGGTCTCGCTTGGCGGCGGCATTCATTTCACCGGCGACGATTATCCGCTCGACAGCTTGGCCGACCGGCTCAAGGCCTTCTCGGACGCGATGGGCGTGCAGGTCTATCTGGAACCCGGGGAGGCGGCGATTACCCGCTCGACCACACTTGAAACCTCGGTGCTCGACATCATCGACAACGGCAAAAAGATCGCCGTCGTCGACAGCTCTATCGAGGCCCATATGCTCGATCTGTTGATCTACCGCGAAACCGCAAAGCTGCCCGCACAGGGAAGCCACAGCTACCAAATCGCGGGGAAAACCTGTTTGGCGGGCGACATTTTTGGCGAGGGCCAGTTCGACGCACCGCTCAAAATCGGGGACCGAGTCACGATCGAGGACGCCGCAGGCTACACGATGGTCAAAAAAAACTGGTTCAATGGCCTCAAGATGCCGGGAATCGCCATTCGTGAACTCGACGGAACGGTTCGACTTGCCCGCGATTTCGGGTATGAAGACTTTGTCGCGGCTCTCGGTTGAGCCGCATTTTCCATGTCCCAACCACAGGGGGTTCTAGACAGTTGAAACGGAACGTTCTCATCATCGGCGCAGGTGGCGTCGCTCAGGTCGTGGCGCATAAATGTGCGCAAAACAATGACGTGCTCGGCGATATCCATATCGCAAGCCGCACCCCGTCCAAATGCGACGACATCATCGCATCGGTCCACGCCAAAGGAGCGATGAAAGAGGACGGCGTTTTACGCGCGCACGCCGTTGACGCGAGCAAGTCCGACCACGTGGCGGCCCTCATCCGTGAGACAGGCGCGCAGATCGTGATCAATGTGGGCACCGCATTTGTGAACATGCATGTGCTTGAGGCCTGTATCGAGACGGGTGCGGCCTATATCGACACCGCCATTCACGAAGAGCCCAACAAAATCTGTGAGACGCCTCCGTGGTACGGCAACTACGAATGGCTGCGCCGTGACCGCTGCGCCGATAACGGCATCACCGCCATTTTGGGCGCGGGCTTTGATCCCGGTGTTGTGAATGCCTTTGCGCGATTTGCCATCGACACTTTCATGGACGAGGTGACCTCCATCGACATCGTCGACATCAACGCAGGCTCCCACGGCAAATATTTCGCCACCAACTTTGACCCCGAGATCAACTTTCGTGAATTCACGGGCGTGGTCTATTCGTGGCAAAACGGCGCGTGGCAAACCAACAAGATGTTCGAGGTTGGCCGCGAATGGGACATGCCCGTGGTCGGCCCGAGCAAGGCCTATATGTCGGGTCACGACGAGGTGCATTCGCTCTCGGCCAACTACCCTCAGGCCGATGTGCGGTTCTGGATGGGATTTGGCGACCACTACATCAATGTGTTCACCGTGCTGCAAAATCTCGGCCTTTTGTCCGAGCAGCCCGTGATCACCGCCGAAGGTCAGGAAGTCGTCCCGCTCAAAGTGGTCAAAGCCTGCCTGCCCGACCCCGCCTCTCTCGCGCCCGAATACACGGGGAAAACCTGTATCGGCGATTTGGTCAAAGGCACCAAGGATGGCCAAGACGTCGAGGTCTTTGTCTACAACGTCGCAGACCACAAAGTGGCCTATGAGGAAGTCGGCAGCCAAGGCATCAGCTATACCGCAGGTGTGCCCCCTGTTGCCGCCGCCCTGCTCGTGGCCACAGGCGAATGGGACGCAAAGACGATGGTGAACGTCGAGGAGTTGGACCCCAAACCCTTCTTCACCCTTCTGGACCGCATGGGCCTGCCCACCCGCGTACAAATCGGTGGATTGGGCGGAGCCGACAAAGCGTGGAACGCATAGGCTCGACCCTTTTATCACGACAATGCAAAGACCCGCCCAGGTGCCCCGGTGGCGGGTCTTTTGATGAGCAGACCGGCATTAATTGTATCGAAACCGGAATCGCGCACTGTTTAGGAGCGATCAAGCGTCACTGAAGTGCCGCACGGAACGTCAGTGAATAGATCGGGACCAAATGCCCAAGCGCACAGCACTTAAAAGGTCAAAACACGCCCTGACACGAGCCATCATGGCTTGGACAGGCCTGTTGTGGCTCGGGCTATCGTTGTGCGTCGGTCAGGCCCACGCACGGGACGGGTATGAGGGGCACGTCATCCTTGTCGCCCACCAAGGACCGCTTGCCCACCGGTTGGTGCGCAGCGTCTGCCTTGCGCATCTCGACGTGAACCCCGAGGCAAATCGCGCCATTGCAACCCAGACACGCGGTGCAATGCAACATGCCTTTTCCACCCTTAAAAATGGTGACCCCGAAACAGGTTTAGCGGCCATAACCGATGGAACCATCACAACACAATTGTCCGCCGTCGAAATGGTATTCAAAGGCCTTTTGAAAAAGGTCGATCCCTTTCTGGCCGGAGACGCACTCAGCGACAAAGATATTTTAAAACTGACATTCAAGTCCGAAAGCCTAACGAAATACTGGCGCAGTATTTTCCATTCTCTGGAGTTGAAAACGACCGTGAATGCCACCGCGGATCGCGTGGCCGTGGCGCGAAAGCTCTCGTTCGCGGGGGAACAGAACCTGTGGCTACAGCAGGCCGGAAAAGAGGCGTGCTTGAGTATCGTTGCCGGCGGTGGCGAGGCCGCGTCAAAACAGATCACCAACCTACAAAATGCTGTTTTGGAGCTTCAGGCCAATATATTCGCCATCACCTTTGGCGATCAATCACGCGAGATCGCCCCGCCACCGAACGACGCGATCGGACAGACCATGTTTTCGATCTGGCAGGATTGGGTGGCCCTTGAAAGTCTGTTCGACGTCATTGCGCACCAAACCGTCGAACGGGCGGATCTAAGCGACCTGTCGCTCTCAATCGAGTTTTTGTCCCAAAGTTTTGATGAGGTTCTGACGCAATACGATGCCCTGTAAAACGGGGATGTTGCAAAACACCCCCGCCACACTCGCGTTAGCCCAACGTCACATCCAGGAACATCATCATAATCAGCCCCACCAACAGCCCCGTTGTGGCGTAGTTCTGGTAGCCCTTGCGATGGGTTTCGGGGATGATTTCGTGGCTGATGATATAGAGCATCGCCCCAGCTGCAAACGTCAGGCCCCACGGCAGGACATGTTGCGACACATGGATCAACGCAACGCCCAACGCCCCGCCAACCGGCTCGACCAATCCGGTCAGAAGTGCAATGAAAAAGGCGCTCTTTTTCGAATACCCCTGCCCGCGCAGCGCGACGGCAACCGCGAGCCCTTCGGGGGCGTTTTGCAGGCCAATGCCCGTGGCGAGGCTGAGACCATTGGCAACATTTCCTCCGCCGAACCCGATCCCGACGGCCATGCCTTCGGGAAAGTTATGGATGGTAATCGCAATGACAAACAGCCAGATTTTTGACAAGGCTCCGGGGTCGGCGCCATCGGGGCCGACGATAAAGTGTTCATGCGGGAGCGTTTCGTTAAGCACCGCCACAAGGATCGCCCCAAGGGCAATCCCGCCCGCAGCGATAGCGGCTGAAATCCACACAACCCCGTAAAGGTCGTCCGCCGCGTCCAAACCCGGCACGATAAGCGAAAAATACGAGGCGGAAATCATCACCCCCGCCGCGAACCCGAGCATGGTGTCGTTGGCCCGTTGCGACATCGTTTTTCCGAACAAAACAGGGATCGCACCGACACCCGTCATCAAACCGGCCCCGAGGGACGCCAAAATTCCGAGCCAGATCACGCTCATTCTATCGCTCACACTTCGATTGTTAGATTTGTTACCGCCAACAGGTAATCTTTTTGAGAATGATTTGCAACTAGCTTTCTTTGCGCTTGGATTTCACGCGCAAAAGTGCAAATTGGTCGGCAATCCAAACCAATTCGAGGGATAGGGGAACGGTATGCCCGTCATTACGAACATCAACGACCTCAAGCGGCTGCACAAAAAACGCACGCCGAAAATGTTTTACGACTACTGCGAAAGTGGTGCGTGGACAGAGCAAACATTCCGCGAAAACGTCACTGATTTTGAAAAAATCCGCCTGCGCCAACGCATCGCTGTGAATATGGAGGGGCGCACAACCGCCACCCGGATGATCGGTCAGGATGTCACAATGCCCGTGGCCCTCGCCCCTGTCGGGTTGACGGGGATGCAACGCGCCGATGGCGAGATTAAAGCGGCGAAAGCCGCAGCAAAATTCGGCGTGCCGTTCACCCTGTCCACCATGTCGATCTGTTCGATTGAGGACGTAGCCGAAAACACGGACAAACCGTTCTGGTTTCAGGTCTACACCCTCAAGGACGACGATTTCATGCGCCGCCTGCTTGATCGCGCAAAGGCCGCGAATTGCTCCGCGCTTGTCATCACCGTCGACCTTCAAATCATGGGCCAACGTCACAAAGACCTCAAAAACGGCTTGTCCGCCCCGCCCAAGCTGACCGTGAAATCCATCGCCAACATGATGACCAAGGCGCAGTGGGGTCTGGAAATGCTCGGCACCAAACGGCGGTTCTTTGGCAATATTGTCGGCCACGCCAAAGGCGTCACCGACCCCTCGTCGCTGTCCTCATGGACCGCAGAGGCCTTTGACCCCGCCCTTGATTGGGACCGTATCGCGCAGCTGCGCAAAATGTGGGACGGCAAGGTCATCCTGAAAGGCATCCTTGATGTCGAGGACGCCAAAAAGGCCGCCGAAGTTGGCGCGGACGCCATCATCGTCTCCAACCACGGCGGGCGACAGCTTGACGGTGCGCTAAGCTCCATCCGGATGCTGGAACAGATCATCGACGCCGTTGGCGACAAAATCGAAGTCCACATCGACAGCGGCATCCGCTCCGGCCAGGACGTACTCAAAGCCGTCGCAATGGGTGCCAAAGGCACCATGATAGGCCGCGCCTATGTCTATGGATTGGGGGCAATGGGCGAAGCGGGCGTGACCAAGGCGCTCGAGGTGATCCATAAAGAGTTGGACACCTCAATGGCGCTATGCGGGCGACGCGACATCAACGAGGTGGACCGTGACATCCTCTTGGTTCCCGAAGATTTCGCGGGCCGTTGGGCCTAAGTCACCCCCCGTAAAACCGCATCAACGCCCGCCACACATTGCTATGGCGGGCGTTTTTCGTCCGCCTTACACCGATTGGCGGCGGTGGTTATGGATGACCATAACAGCGGGAATAATGACCGCCACCATCATGGCCACGCATACGAATGCGATCCGCAGGCCAAAGCCCTCGGACACCAGACCGATAAGCGATGGCCCGATAAAAAAGCCCGCAAAGCCAAACAACCAGGCCCGCGAAATCGCAAGGGCGCGATGTTGACGATGGACCAGTTTCCCAAGCAGGGAATTTGCAGTCGGCACAATAACGGCCATGCCCACGGCGGTCACGGCGATCCCGAACAACACCACCGCCTGATTGGGGGCGGCGGCAATAACCAACGCGCCGACAACACCGAAAACACCCGACCAGAACACCACACGCTCTTCGCCAAGGCGCTCTGTCGTCACCTGTCCGAGCAATCGAACCGCCGCCATAACAAGCCCGAGTGTCGTCGGGCCAAAGCCCCCATCCCCCGGGGCGCCCCCCAATTCGCGCTCGATGAACAAAGCCGACCATGCCTCGATCGCGTTTTCACCGACAAATGACACGAACAGCATGACCGCGACGAGCCCGACAAGAAGCCACGGCAACTGCCCCGGTGCCGGGGTGCCAACCGGATCATCCTCGACGGGGCGCCACGATTTCCCCTCCCACGTCGGCATCCCCAAAAGTAACACGACACCCCCCATCACCGGAAGCACATCGCTCACCCCCCACCCTGATTGGCGCAGGCTCGCGACCACAAACGCAGACACGCCAAAACACAGCGAAAACATCGCATGATTGACGTTCATAAGGTGAAGCCCATGGCGCTCCTCGAGTTGCGACAGGCGCATATTGGCATTGATGTCGAGGCCGGACATCGAGATCCCGAGCAACATCATCACTGGAAACAGCGCATAGACAGAATGCACAAACATCGGCAATTGCATCACGAAAACCAGAACCAGAATGAAGAACGGCAAAGTGAACCGCCCTAACGCCTGCGCGACACGTGGCCCCGCATACATGATGGCCATACCGCCGACCGCAGCCCCCATGAGGGCAAGCCCGAAAGCGCCGTCAGATGCGCCTGCCTGAGCCTTGATTTCCGGAGCCATCGCCGCGAATGCCCCCCAATACGCTCCGATAGCACCAAGACCTGCGAACGGCGCGCGTGACACGCGGACGGCGTTAATAATCGACATATGAACTCTCCCTGAGCGCTTTTATGGCGAGCCCGTCCGATGCGGGTCAAAGCGCTTTGACCAAAACGCTACTGATGAAATCAGCCCCAAGCAACACCCATTTTTGCACCCCCCGCTACGGGACAAAAAAACAGGGCTTCCAATCAACGGGATTCTCGCCTATACGCGCGACTTCACGCGGGTCTACAGCCTTGGAGGAGGCCCGCCCTAAAACATTGGAGATTTATTATGGCTGGTGAGATTCCTGATCTTATTGCCGCTGAACGTACGGGGACAGGCAAGGGCGCCGCTCGTCAGGCGCGTCGCGAAGGCTTTGTTCCGGGTATTGTTTACGGTGGCGACAACGATCCGCTTCCGATCAACATTCCGTTCAACGTGCTGCTCAAGCGCCTCAAAGCAGGCCGCTTCTTGTCCACACTGTTCAACCTGAAGGTCGAAGGCCAAGAGGACGTTCGCGTCATCTGCCGCGGCGTTCAGCGCGATGTTGTCAAAGACTTGCCCACGCACGTCGATTTCATGCGCCTCAAGCGCACCTCGCGCGTCAACCTGTTCATTCACGTTCAGATTGAAGGCGAAGACGTCGCACCCGGCATCAAAAAAGGTGGCGTTATCACGCACATCCGCACTGAAGTCGAATTGATGGTGACGGCGGGCGATATCCCCGATCACATCACACTCGACGTTTCCAACGGCGAAATCGGCGATGTTTACCACATCTCCGACATCAAACTGCCCGAGGGTGCGCGCACCGTGATCGACCGCGATTTCGTGATTGCAAACATCGCCGCCCCTGCCGGTCTCGGCAGCAGCTCGGGCGATGATGACGACGCAGACGTTGCAGAAGACGCCGCAGAGGAATAATCCTCCGCCAGACGGCTTTGCACGATTTGAAACGCGGGGGCGAAAGCTCTCGCGTTTTTCGTTACCGGACTGCCGCTCCCGCGCCTTTGGCGGTGAAAAGGCCCGACTTCGCATTGACGCCGCGCGCGTTTCGAAATTTACTCGCCCCTCACATATGGCGCCCCCCTCACCTCACGACCCAAAGGAACCATCAGATGCGTATGTTCGTCGGCCTCGGCAACCCCGGTGGGAAATACGCGGGAAACCGTCACAATATCGGCTTTATGGCGGTCGAACGTATCGCCGAGGACCACGGGTTTGCACCGTGGCGTGGCAAGTTTCAGGGCAAAGTGTCCGAGGGCGTCCTGGGCCGTGAAAAGGTGATCCTGCTCAAACCTGACACCTTTATGAACCTCAGTGGTCAATCCGTGGGCGAGGCCATGCGGTTTTACAAACTCACCCCCGCCGACGTTGTGGTGTTTCACGACGAATTGGACCTTGCCCCCGGCAAAGTGCGCGTCAAAACGGGCGGCGGCCACGCGGGCCACAACGGGCTGCGCTCCATTCACCAACACATCGGCGCGGACTATGATCGCGTGCGCATGGGCATCGGCCACCCCGGTCACAAGGACCGTGTGGCGGGCTATGTTCTGTCTGATTTTGCCAAGGCCGAACTCGGGTGGCTCGACGATGTGATCCGTGGATGTTCTGACGGCGCACCCGAACTGGCGGTGGGCGATGGCGGTAAATTTTCCAACGCGGTGGCGTTACGTGTGGCCCCCCCGCGCCCATCGACGGGCAAAAAGCCCCCCGCAGACGCCAAGGCCATCAAAGCGGACACAGCCCCATCCGATGACACCCGTAGCCCGTTTGAAAAGCTGCGCGACAAATTCAAACCCTAAAGCCCGCTCCGCATTACGATCCGTACGCGGCACAGGGCATCCTGCCTGATCCAAAGATGCAAAAAGCCCCGCAATCGCGGGGCTTTTGTCAAAATAGAACCGTTATTCGGCGTCTCGCCCCTCATCTCCGGCGATATCAAACCCGAGGTGACGGGCCACGGCAAAGATATCCTTATCGCCACGCCCGCACATGTTCATCACGAGGATATGATCCTTGGGCAGGGTCGGCGCGATTTTCATCACATGGGCAAGAGCGTGGGACGGTTCCAACGCGGGGATAATCCCCTCGGTACGACACGAGAACTGGAACGCCTCAAGCGCCTCTTTGTCGGTGATCGAGACATATTTTGCGCGCCCCGTATCGTTAAGCCACGCGTGCTCGGGGCCAATTCCGGGGTAATCAAGACCCGCCGAGATCGAGAACCCTTCGAGGATTTGGCCGTCATCATCTTGCAGCAAATAGGTGCGGTTCCCGTGGAGCACACCGGGGCGCCCACCCGTAAGCGAGGCACAGTGCTCCATCTTTTGATCGACACCCTTGCCGCCCGCCTCAACGCCGATGATATTGACACTTTCATCATCAAGGAACGGATGGAACAGACCCATCGCGTTAGACCCGCCGCCAATGGCCGCAATCAACGTATCGGGCAAACGCCCCTCGCCCTCCTGTTCGGGCAGCTGCCACCGGACTTCCTTGCCGATGATCGACTGGAAATCGCGAACCATCGCAGGATAGGGGTGCGGGCCGGCGACCGTACCGATGCAATAGAACGTGTCGCGCACATTGGTCACCCAATCCCGCAGCGCATCGTTCATCGCATCTTTAAGCGTGCCGCGACCGGACGTGACAGGGACGACCTCGGCCCCCAAAAGACGCATCCGGAACACGTTCGGACGTTGGCGCTCCACATCATGCGCGCCCATATAAACCACGCATTTCAGACCGAATTTGGCACAGACCGTTGCGGTCGCCACACCGTGCTGACCCGCACCCGTTTCGGCGATGATGCGGGTTTTGCCCATGCGCCGCGCCAGAATGATCTGGCCAAGCACGTTGTTGATCTTATGCGCACCCGTGTGGTTGAGCTCGTCACGCTTGAGGTAAATCTTTGCGCCCCCCAACTCTTCGGTCATCTTTTGCGCAAAGTAGAGCGGGCTCGGGCGTCCGACATAGTGTTTCCACAGGTCGTTCATTTCCGCCCAGAAATCCGGATCATCCTTGGCCTTGTTGTACTCCTCTTCGAGCGAGAGGATCAGCGGCATCAGTGTCTCCGAGACAAAGCGCCCGCCATAGTTACCAAAGCGGCCTTTTTCGTCAGGGCCGTTCATGAAGGAGTTGAAAAGATCGTTCATTGCGATGCTCCAATCTGGGGTCCATTGGGATGTAGCTCACGCGGGTCATGCGGTAAAGCGCATGGCGCACCTTTGGGGCTGAAACTCGCGCGGCGCGGCTTATGCGGCGCGGATCGCGGCGATAAAGGCGTGAATTTTGGCAGGGTCTTTGATCCCCGGAGCGCGTTCCACGCCCGATGACACATCGACCTGTTTCGCACCGGTCATCTGACACGCCAATGCGACGTTATCGGGTGTCAAACCACCCGCGAGCATCCACGGCGCATTCCATCCGCGTTTTGAAATCAAACGCCAGTCAAACGCCAATCCGTTACCCCCCGGCAGATCCGCCCCTTTGGGCGCTTTGGCATCCACCAACACTTGGTCCGCGACCATGCCATAGGCATTGAGCGCCTGAAGGTCGGCAGGGCCAGAGACGCCCACGGCCTTCATCACGGGCAAGCCGAAGCGCGTGCGCACCTCGGTGACGCGCTCGAGGCTTTCCTTACCGTGCAACTGGATCATGTCGACGGGGACGTCGCCCGTGATCCGTTCAAGCTCCGCATCCGTGGGGTCGACAACCAACGCGACCTTGGCCACCCCGACAGGCACATCAAGCGCCAACCTGCGGGCGGTGGCGACATCGACATTGCGGGGGCTTTTGGGAAAGAACACAAACCCGAGGTACCCTGCCCCCGCCTCAACGGAGGCCGCGACGGCATCGGGCGTGTTGAGCCCGCAAATCTTGACCCGGGTGTCCATGTGTCCAGATTAGCCTTCGAGCAGGGCGAGCACTTCGTCACCCTCGGTCTTGGCCTTTGCGGTTTTCAGCTTGGACACCTCACGCGCAAGGCGCTCTTTGGCCAAACGGTTATCGCGTGCGGCGGCGCGATGTTTGCCTTCGCGCATCCATTCCCAAAAGAACCCGATCAAAAGGCCCGCGACAACCGCCGCAAAGATCACAGAGAACAGCGGAACAGTGATGGCATAGCCAACCCCGACCAGTTGCGCCAATTCGGCAGGAAGCAGGTTAAGCGTGACCATGCTCCGATTGGCCAAAGCCAATGTGATCAGGGCCACGGCAATCGCGGCGAGAAAAGCGTATCGGATGTAGCGCATTGTGCGCTCCTTTTATTCGTCGTTCAGGCGGTCGCGCAGCAGCTTTCCGGTCTTGAAGAACGGGACGTGTTTTTCCTCGACAGGGACACTTTCACCTGTGCGCGGGTTGCGGCCCATTCTGGCATCACGTTGCTTGACGGAAAAGGCGCCAAATCCGCGCAGCTCCACACGGTCGCCATTGGCCATTGCCTCGATCACTTCTTCGAAGATCGTGTTCACGATCCGCTCAACATCTCTCTGATAAAGATGCGGGTTTTCATCCGCGATCTTCTGGATCAATTCAGACCGGATCATATCGTCTCCCCTTCGTCGTGTTTGCGCCGACCGTATCGGCATGCGAGCATGCATCGACTATAGGATGGGGATTTCAATCGGGGAATAGTCTCCCATGCACGAAATCAATTTTTTTCGGCCTAATCCTCTGACAAACGGTCAAAATTTCACGCATTTAGTCAGATATCCGACCATTGGATACCCCGCGACCCGCGCCGCGCCGCGGCAAGCCACGTACGATTCGGGATCGCGACAGACGAAAACGGCCCCGCTGATGCGAGGCCGTTTCCAATCATCGAACGTATAAGCGCGTGGCTTACTCGTTGCCGCCTTTGAGAGCGCCGCTGAGAATATCGCCGAGTGTCGCGCCGGAGTCAGAGGACCCGAACTGTTCGACGGCTTCTTTCTCTTCTGCGATTTCACGTGCTTTGATGGACAGACCCAAACGACGGGTTTTCTGGTCCACATTGGTCACGCGCACATCGAGCTTGTCACCGATCTGGAAGCGCTCAGGGCGCTGCTCTGCACGGTCACGCGACAGGTCGGAGCGACGGATGAAGGATTTCGCACCTTCATACTCGACCTCGATGCCGCCCTCTTCGATGGCAGTTACGGCAACGGTCACGATCGAACCGCGCTTAACGCCTTCGACTGCGCCGGAGAAGCTGTCATCCAAAGCTTTGATCGAGAGGGAGATACGCTCTTTCTCGACGTCGACTTCGGTGACAACGGCCTTAACAACGTCGCCTTTGACGTAGTTCTGGATCGCGTCTTCGCCACGGTCTTCCCATGACAGGTCGGAGAGGTGAACCATGCCGTCGATCTCGCCTTCGAGGCCAACAAACAGACCGAATTCGGTGATGTTTTTGACTTCGCCTTCGACCTGCGTGCCCTCGGGATGTGTTTCCGCGAAAACTTCCCATGGGTTGCGCATGGTCTGCTTGAGACCCAAGGAAACGCGGCGCTTGGCGCTGTCGATTTCCAGAACCATGACTTCCACTTCTTGCGAGGTAGACACGATTTTGCCGGGGTGTACGTTTTTCTTGGTCCAGGACATCTCGGACACGTGCACGAGACCCTCAACACCAGGCTCGAGCTCAACAAATGCACCGTAGTCGGTGATGTTGGTCACGCGACCTGTGTGTGTTGTTTCGAGCGCGTATTTCGCCTCGACAGCATCCCATGGATCGTCCTGCAGCTGTTTCATGCCGAGGGAGATACGGTGGGTCTCTTTGTTGATTTTGATCACCTGAACGTTGATCGTCTCACCGATTGTGAGGATCTCGGAGGGGTGGTTTACGCGACGCCATGCCATGTCTGTGACGTGGAGCAGGCCGTCAACGCCGCCGAGGTCAACAAACGCACCGTATTCGGTGATGTTCTTGACGACGCCTTCGACTGCCTGACCTTCGGTGAGGTTGCCGATGACTTCAGCGCGCTGTTCGGCACGGGACTCTTCGAGGATTGCGCGACGCGAGACAACGATGTTGCCACGGCGACGGTCCATCTTGAGGATCTGGAACGGCTGCTTGAGACCCATAAGCGGGCCGGCATCGCGCACGGGGCGCACGTCAACCTGACTGCCGGGCAAGAAGGCAACGGCGCCGCCGAGATCAACCGTAAAGCCGCCTTTGACGCGACCGAAGATGGCACCTTCAACACGCTCTTCAGCGGCGTAGGCTTTCTCCAGACGGTCCCAAGCTTCTTCACGACGGGCTTTGTCACGCGAAATGACAGCTTCGCCACGGGCGTTCTCGACACGGTCGAGGAACACTTCAACTTCGTCGCCAACAGCAACAGAAGGAGCTTCACCGGGGTTTGCGAATTCTTTGAGGTCGACGCGACCTTCCATTTTGTAGCCTACGTCGATGATGGCCTGACCTGCTTCAATAGCAAGCACCTTGCCGCGGACAACGGAACCCTCTTCGGGCGTGTCAATTTCAAAGCTTTCTGCGAGAAGAGCTTCGAAGTCTTCCATAGATACGTTCTGAGCCATGTGGTCTCAATTTCCTTTTCAAACGTTATTCGGGCCTTGCGGTTGTCTCCGCAGGTCTTAGTTTCATTGCGTCTTTGGCCGCTTCAAAAGCGCCGCGCGACAGGGTGAAAAACACAAATAATAAGGACCAGAGGCGTGCCTCGGTCCCTACTCACCCATGCCAACGACTCTTAACGGTCCTTAGACAATCGCGCATATAGGCGAAAACGGCATTCGTGGCAAGGCAATGCGCCCGTTTGGGGCGGGTTATCGGATATCATGCCCAAACGGGAGTTTCGGTTTCGGACAACATCGGACAACCACGCAGTGTGATCCTTAGTCGAGGTGCTCGAACAGCACATCGTGCGGCTTGCGGACCTTTTTCATACCTTGCAACCAGTCGCCCTCTTCGGCGCGGGTACCGAGCGGCAATAGCGTCAGCGATGTCAGCCCCTGCGCCTTGAGGCCAAGGATCTCGTCCACAGCGGCGGGGTCGAACCCCTCCATCGGCGTGCTATCGACGCCCAGTTCCGCCGCAGCCGCCAAAGCAAAGCCAAGCGCGATGTAGGCCTGACGCGCGGCATGTTCGGAATTGGTGCGCGCATCACGGGGCAAATAGCCCGCTTTGAGGTTGTCGTAATAGGCGTCGAGTGCCTCACGCGTTCCGGGGCGTTCCTCGGCGTGCTGCGCCACAACGGCCTCAACGCGCTCTTCGGTGTAGTTGTCCCATGCCGCGAAAACCAACAGGTGCGAGCCATCGGTGATCTGCGCCTGATCCCATGCCACAGGGCGGATTTTGGCGCGAATGTCCGGATTGGTAATCACGAACACTTTGAACGGCTGCAATCCCGACGATGTCGGAGCCATCTGGATCGCCTTGAGAATCCGGGCAACGTTTTCTTCGGAAACGGGTTTGCTCGCGTCCATTTTTTTGACCGCATAGCGCCAGTCGAGTTTGTCCATAAACATGGGAGTATCCTTTGTTGATCTGACACCTCATATGGATGCAAATCACACGGGCGCAAGGTGCCTCGAAAAGCGGCCCTGCGGACACGCACAGAACAAACACAATATTTTCAATATGTTAATGGACTTCAGATCTTTACTGCACAACAAGAGCGCATTAACGCACCAAATACGCACCGTACAAACGTGGCGTTACAAACCGCACACCTTCACGATGCGGCTCGCGCCGCCTCAACCAATGCGATGACCTTGGCCACGGCTTCGTCGATCGACATTCCCGAGGTATCGATCACCGTGGCATCTTCGGCGGGCTTGAGGGGGGCCGCAGAACGGGCGCTATCGCGCTCGTCACGTTCACGCAGATCGGCCAGGACTTCCGCCTCGGTCACGTTTTCGCCCTTTGCCACCAATTCGGCGTGGCGGCGGCGTGCGCGAACCTCATCGGAGGCGGTGATGTAGAGTTTGACCTCGGCATCGGGGCAAATCACCGTGCCGATGTCGCGGCCATCCAACACCGCCCCACCGATCCGTCGTGCAAACGCCTGTTGGAAATCAACCAAGGCACTGCGCACGTCAGGGATCGCCGCGACACGGCTTGCCGCTTGCCCGGCGTCCCCCGAGCGCAAATCATCGCGCTCCAGATCCGCCGTCGTGAGACTTTGCGCCGCCTCCAGAGGCGACAGCCCCTCAAAGGTCTTTGCCCCCGTCGCACGGTACAACAGCCCCGTATCAAGGTGGGGAAATCCGAAATGTCTGGCGACAGCTTTGGAAACCGTGCCTTTTCCTGCGGCGGCAGGTCCGTCAATTGCGACACAAAAACTCATGCTTTTTTCCTCACTTGGAGGACAAACATGGCCAAGAGACAGATCAAGAGCAAGCCCCACTTTACCACAGTGACGGCAAAAATCGGGCTCGGCTCCATAAGCCCGTCCAATACCTGCTCCCTCGCAACGCCAAGTGGCGGGTACAAAAGACCGCTCCCGGGTTGCTCTAAAGCCTTTAAGATCAGAGCATTTTCGGTGAAATCCGCAAGGAGAAACATAAGTGCTGTACCGCGCACAGCCCGCCGTGCGGGCGAGACACACCACACCGCACCAAGAAATCCGAGCAAAAACACGGAATCAAAATACATCAGGCAAAGCCGGTACAGGTCGGTCAGGCCGGACATCATGAGCGCTGCTTGCAGATTTAACAGGTCGCCCCGCGTGTAGGGCGCAAGCGCGGATTGCGGCATCACGATCTCGGGCACAAGCATCAACACCGCACCCTGCCCGACATCGGTCAAGGTCGGAACCGGTTCATAGATCATCACAGCAGGACGCACATAGGCCTGCAAAATCACGGCCTCGACGACAAAGGCCACAAAGGCGATCAAGCCAAAGATCACCGCCGCCCGATATCGCCGCGGGCGCGTCATGCGGGAGTGCGGTCGACCTGTGCGCCCAGACCCGTCATCAGGCTTTCGAAAACGGGAAAGGACGTCGCAATGGGGGAGCCATCGTCAATCGATACGGGCTCTTGACTGGCCATACCGCAGACGAGAAACGCCATCGCAATGCGGTGGTCGATATGCGTGGCACAGGTGGCCCCGCCTTTGACACCCTTCGGTCCGCGCCCGTGGACGATGAACGTGTCCTCGTCCTCTTCGATCTCGACACCGCAGGCCTCAAGGCCCCGCGCCATCGCGTCGATACGGTCGCTTTCTTTCACGCGCAACTCTTTGACGCCGCGCATGGTGGTCGTGCCCTCGGCAAAGGCCGCAACAACGGACAACACGGGATATTCGTCGATCATCGACGCCGCGCGCTCGGGTGGAACCTCGACGCCTTTGAGTTTGGAATATTTTACACGCAAATCGGCCACGGGTTCACCGCCCTCGGTGCGCGGGTTCTCGAACGTGATGTCGGCCCCCATTTCCACAAGCGTGGTGTAGATGCCATTGCGCGTGGTGTTCTGGCTTACCCCGGGGACGAGAATGTTTGATCCTTCGACGATCAGCGCGGCACAGACGGGAAAGGCCGCCGACGAGGGATCACGCGGCACGGCGACCACTTGTGGTTGCAGCTCCGGCTGCCCCTTGAGCGTGATCTTGTTGTAGCCCTCCGGTGTCGTCTCGGTCGTAATATCGGCGCCGAACCCTTTGAGCATCCGCTCGGTGTGATCGCGGGTGGCCTCTTTCTCGATCACCACGGTTTCACCGGGGGTGTTGAGGCCCGCGAACAGCACGGCGGTTTTCACCTGCGCCGAAGGCATCGGGGTTTCGTAGGTCACAGGAACCGGCGAGGATGTCCCGACAATCGTCAGCGGCAAACGCCCGCCAGAGCGACCATAGGATTTAGCCCCGAACAGAGCCAAAGGATCGGTGATCCGCGCCATAGGACGTTTGCGCAAGGAGCCGTCGCCGGTAAAAGTCGTGGCAAAATCATAGGTGCTCACAAGCCCCATAATGAGCCGCACACCCGTGCCGGAATTGCCGCAATCGATCACCTGTTCAGGCTCGGAGAACCCGCCGACGCCGACGCCATGAACCGACCATGCGCCCTCGCCGTGGCGGATCACATCCGCACCCAACGCCTGCATGGCTTTGCCCGTGTCCAACACGTCCTCGCCCTCCAACAGCCCCGTGATCTTTGTCTCGCCAACCGCCAATGCGCCAAAAATCAACGCACGGTGTGAGATGGATTTGTCACCAGGCACCGCGGCCGTCCCTTTCAGGGGGCCACATTTGCGAGAGATCATCGGGATGGGATTGCCGTGAGCGGACATGGGAACTCCTCGTTTTGTCGCCAAACTGATAGCGCAACCGAACAGGGGGGTCCATCCGCGACTTGGGCGGACACGCATTTCTCATACGGCCCGCCAAAGCGGCGCAAGTCAGCTGCGCCGAAAGCTCATATAGTGCGGCGTGCGGCCCTCGCGCAGGGCCTTTTTCTCATAACGGGTCGAAATCCAGTCATGCGGCGCGGTGTTCCAATCCTCCGGGTGATCGCCCAGAAATTCGAACCCTGCCTGCGGCACCTCTTCCATGGTTTGGCGCACATAATCGGGAATGTCGGTGGCCACGCGGAACTCCGAGCCTGTTTTCAACACACGGTGCAACGGAGCGAGGTGTTCAGGCGTCACGAAACGGCGGCGATGATGGCGCGCCTTGGGCCACGGATCGGGATAGTTGAGGAACGCTTTTTCAATCGAGCCATCGGGCAGCACATCAAACAGGTCACGAGCATCGCCCGCATGGATGGCGATATTTTCAACCCCGCCCTCGCGGCGCATCCGGCTCAGACACATCGCCACACCGTTCACGTAAGGCTCGCATCCGATGATTTCGACATCGGGATAGAGCTGTGCCATATGCACCAAATGCTCGCCGCCACCAAACCCGACCTCTAACCAGACCGGTTTGCCGTGAAACCGCTTTTCCATGTCAAGCTGGATCCGGTCGGGGTTCTCTTCCCATGACACAGGACCCGGGGACACACGCGGCAGGTCCTCGTTGAGGTAGTCCTTTTGCGCCTTGTTGAGCGTCTTGCCGTGGATGCGCCCGTAGAAATTGCGCCACGGAGATCCGGATTTATGTTTGGTTTCGTCAGACATCGAAAAGCCCCGCTCAAGCGCCGCGATCTATTGGGGGATTTGCGCGTGATTGCACGGTCCCGACAGATCAAATCATGGATCGCGCCTCACGCTGCATCGTGATCGACACCGCGGTGAGGCGCGTTAATTAGCGGGGCTTTTCGCAAATCCACGTCTGATGGGCAAGCCCTCGGTTAGACGGCCTTTGTCAGCGCATCGACCAGATCCGTGCGCTCCCATGAGAACCCGCCATCCGCCTCGGGTGCTCGCCCGAAGTGACCATAGGCGGCGGTGCGTTGGTAGATCGGCTTGTTCAGATCGAGATGGGTACGAATGCCGCGCGGCGTGAGGTCCATCACTTTGGGGATCGCAGCCTCGATCAGGGCGGGGGCAATATCACCCGTCCCATGCAGGTCGGCATAGATCGACAAGGGCGCGGAGACACCAATCGCATAGCTCAACTGGATGGTGCATTTATCCGCCAGTCCCGCTGCCACCACGTTTTTGGCCAGATACCGCGCCGCATAGGCCGCAGAGCGGTCCACCTTGGTCGGATCCTTGCCCGAAAACGCGCCGCCGCCATGCGGGGCCGCACCACCATAGGTATCCACGATGATCTTGCGCCCTGTGAGGCCAGCGTCACCGTCGGGGCCGCCAATGACGAATTTACCCGTGGGATTGACGTGCCACACCGTCTCGTCGGTGAGCCACCCGTCGGGGAGCACTTCGGTGATGTAGGGCGCGACCAGATCGCGGACATCCGCGCTTGTCATGCTCTCATCAAGGTGCTGAGTGGAAAGAACAAGAGACGAGATACCAACCGGCACACCATCGACGTATTTCACCGACAGCTGCGACTTCGCATCAGGGCCAAGGCGTGGCTCGGTGCCGTTTTTACGCACCTCGGCCAAGCGGCGCAAAATCGCATGGGCATATTGAACCGGCGCAGGCATCAATGCCTCGGTCTCATTGGTGGCATAGCCGAACATGATCCCCTGATCGCCCGCGCCCTCGTCCTTGTCACCGCTCGCATCGACGCCCTGCGCGATATGAGCGGATTGTTCGTGCAACAGGTTGGTGACCTTGAGCGTCTTCCAGTGGAATTTATCCTGCTCGTAGCCGATGTCACGGACACACTCGCGCACGATGGCATCGATATTGCCCATATATTCGGTCAGCTTGCCTTTGTCGCTCAGCCCCACCTCGCCGCCAATGACGACGCGATTGGTGGTGGCAAAGGTTTCGGCGGCCACGCGGGCCTCGGGTTCCTCGGTCAGGAACGCGTCGAGTACGGCGTCGGAAATGCGGTCACAAACTTTGTCGGGATGGCCCTCGGAAACGGATTCCGAAGTGAAAATGTAGTCTTTGCGAGACATAGGGAACGTGCTCCAATGGTTGTCGCCCTCACGTCAGGAAGCCGTTGTGAGAGCCGATATTTAAAATGCGATATAGCTGCGTCGACACCGCGTCAATCGGTTTCCCGATCCCTACCGCCCCAGCGCTTCACCGCACCTAGTAGCATTAACATCACAATCAATAGTAAAGAGGGCCATTCTTTTGTGCGCGTATAAGGTGTTGGCGCAAGCGCCACAGGCAGAGCGGCGGTAAAGGCACCGGCCTGTCCCAACGGAATGGAACGGCGGATGTCACCGTGCGCGTCAATCACCGCCGAAATCCCCGTATTGGCCGCGCGCACCATCGGCAATCCCGTCTCGATGGCGCGAAACCGCGACTGTGCGAGGCTTTGTTGCGGGCCGGAGAACGTGCCGAACCACGCATCATTGGTCATATGGAGCAACCAGTCGGGGCGCGCCGTACCGCGCAGGTCCCGCGGAAAAATCGCCTCGTAGCAAATCAGCGGAAGCGCCATGCCAAGCGGGCCAAAATCCATCAGCGTTGGCCCCTCTCCCGCTGAAAAACCGTAACCCTCGCCCGCCGTGAATGTCGAGAACCCGAGCGCCGAGAGGAGGCGCGGAAAGGGAATATATTCACCGAACGGCACGAGGTGGTGCTTGTCATAGACTTGGGCAACCTCGCCTTGTCCGTCGATCACCACCGCCGAATTATATCCGCGATAGCCCGACACGCGGCGTATGCCGGTGATGGCACGGGCGGGGGCGACCCGCGCGTTGAGGGCGCGCAATTCCTCCCCTGCCCCGTCAAGAACCGGCGCCACTGCCGTTTCGGGCCAGATCACCAGATCCGCCCCCTCGGGGTCGGACATGTCCAACGCACGGTCGAAAAAGATCGGGATATAACGTGGATCCCATTTGAGCGCTTGCGGCGCGTTGGGCTGCACCACGCGCACCATCGCCATGCTGTCAGCCACCAAAGGGCGGCTCTCGATCCATGCGCCGGCGCCAAACAGCACCGACAGGCCCGCAATGGCCGTGAGCCGTGCGGCCAGTGTTCGCGAAAGCGCGGCACGGGCGAGCAGGGCCGCAGCCAACAGCGTAAGCGCCGTCAATCCGTAGGGGCCGACCCATGCGGCCAGATGCGCAGGCGGGGTGTCGAGCCAGATGTACGCCGCAAGCCCCCACGGGAACCCCGTAAACAGGTAGCCGCGCCCCAACTCGACCAAGGCCCATAGGCCGACAAGGCCCAGTACCCCGATGCCAAACCGTTTGGCCACATAGAACGCAGCGCCCCATAAAAGCGCCAATCCGCCACACATGAAAAACAGCGCAAAGGGGATCATCCACGCGGTCCCCGATGGCTCGACCAGAAACGGGTTCACCAACCACGAGAGCGCCACACCGAAATAGCCAAGGCCAAAGGCCCATCCGCGAAACGCGGCGCGGCGCGGTGTCGGGCTATGCTGCCAGACCGCGATGGCACCCGCGAACGCCAAAAGCGAGAGCGGCCAAAGACCGAACGGGGCCTGCCCCAATGCCGCCACGCCGCCTGCGCCAATGGCGGACAACGGGTGGGACAAAAGGCGGGGCAAACGCGACACGATGCGTCTAGGCGTCGCCAGATTGCGCCGCTTGTGGCAAGCGCACGCGCACACGTTTGATGCGGCGCGGATCGGCATCCATAATCTCGAACTCGGCCCCCGAGGGGTGGGGGATCATTTCGCCACGCGCAGGCACGCGCCCCGATAGCAAAAAGACCAAGCCACCGATTGTGTCGATTTCCTCGTCGTCGACCTCGTCGGTAAAGCTCATGCCCGCCGCTTGCTCGAACTCGTCGAGCGGGGCTTTTGCCTGCGCGATGAACGCGCCCGGTCCCGTCTGGGTCCAGAACACGTCCTCTTCGATGTCATGTTCGTCCTCGATCTCGCCAATGACCTGTTCCACCAGATCCTCAAGCGTGACCAAACCGTCCACACCACCGTATTCGTCAATGACCAAGGCCATATGACGACGGTCGCTTTGCATCTTTTGCAACAACACGCCGATCGGCATGGAGGGCGGCGCAAACAGCAACGGACGGATCATTTTGGACAGGTTAAAGCGCCCGCCATTATTGCTAAAGCCGTGAATAAGCGCGAAATCCTTGAGGTGGACAAGGCCGATAGGGGTATCAAGCGTCCCCTTAAAGACAGGCAGGCGCGTGTTGCCGCTTTCGCGGAACTTGGCCACCAAGTCGTCCTTTTTGATGTCGGCGGGGACGGCAACGATGTCGGCCTTTGGCACCATAACATCGTCCACCCGCATATGACGCAGGTTGAGCATACCCAAACGGGCGCGCTCCGCCTCGGCGGGGGCGGTGTCCGGCACCGATAGCTCTGTCTCGTCAGAGGAAGTGGAAGAAAAACCGGAAAAAATACGGGTGAAAAGTCCCGACCCTTTTTGCGGCTCTGTGTAACTGTGTGGTTGTTCCGTTGGCGCGCTCTGCGCTGCCGTAGAAGACCCAGGCTCTGTGTCGCCCATATTCCCTTTCCAACATATCTTGCCCAATGACGCGGGCTGGCCCCTAATATGGGTCCGGAACCCCTAAAGATTCAAGTATCTCTGTCTCGGTCGTTTCCATTATATCCGCATCTGCGTCCGTGATGTGATCATATCCCAACACATGTAACAGGCCATGAACGATCAGATGCGTAACGTGATGGGCAAACGGCGTGCCTGTCTCCTCTGCCTCACGCGCGCATGTGTCAAAGGAAATCGCGATATCACCAAGCTCCACGGTCCCGTCAAAGTCGGGTTCGGGGCGCGGCGGGCGCGCATTTGGCGTGGCGCGTTCGGCGGCGGGCCATGACAACACATTCGTCGCCTTGTCCTTTTCGCGGAACTGCGCATTCAACTCTTTGATCTTTGCGTCATCACAGGCCAGAACCGAGCCTTCGCAGACCTCGGGGTCGAGGCCAAGACGGGTGAGGGTCGCGTGCTCGGCGGCATGCGCCAGAGCTTCGATCCCGACGGCGTCCCAACGGGCGTCTTCAATCAATACGTCAACTGTCACGCTGTGGTGTCACTCTCATTACAGGCCATTTGGAACGGCTTTATACTCGATCGCACCAAGTTCCCAGTGCGATTTCGACGCCGGCCTCAGGTCTCCTGGTCGGCCTCATAGGCCTCGATGATCGCCGCGACAAGCGGGTGACGCACCACATCTTTGGAGGTGAAATAGTTGAACGAGATCTTTTTGACCCCCGCGAGAATACGCTCGGCATCGCGCAGACCCGATGTTTGACCACGCGGCAAATCGACCTGAGAGCGGTCGCCCGTGATCACCATGCGCGACCCCTCGCCCATCCGGGTCAGGAACATTTTCATCTGCATGGTCGTGGCGTTTTGCGCCTCGTCGAGCACCACAAACGCGCGGCTCAACGTGCGTCCGCGCATGAACGCAAGCGGTGCGATCTCGATCGTTTTGTCTTCGCGCATACGTGCAAGTTGTTTTGGCGGGATGAAATCATTGAGCGCGTCATAAAGCGGCTGCATGTACGGGTCGACCTTTTCCCCCATATCACCGGGCAAAAACCCGAGCCGCTCGCCGGCCTCGACCGCCGGACGCGACAGGATGATTTTATCGACCTTGCCATTGATGAGCATGTTCACACCCACCGCCACCGCGAGGTAGGTTTTACCCGTCCCCGCCGGACCGATGCCAAATGCCATCTCGTGATCAAACAGACTTTGAACATAGGCCTTTTGCCCCGCTGTGCGCGGCTCGACCATTTTCTTGCGGGTTTTGATCTCGACCTGTCCGCCTTTGAACATTTCGATCTGATGCCCCGCCGGTCCGGACGGCACAACGCCCTCGCCCATACGGATCATGCCGTCGATGCCCCCGGCGTCAATCTCGCGCCCCACTTCGAGCTTGGCATACATTTCCTGAAGCGTGGCCACGGCCTGTTCTCGTGCGGGGAGATCCCCCATCACAACCAACATATTGCCCCGCCGCACAATTTGAACCTCTAGCTGCTGTTCGATCTGGGCAAGGTTGCGATCGAATGCACCGCACAGATCAATCAACAACCGGTTGTCATGGAATTCCAACAGCGTCTCATGGGCGCCAACTTGTGTGTTCGGGGGGGTCAAAGCGCTCGTGCCCAAATGGTTCTCCGTCTCCGAAAGGGATGTCGCCATGATCGTGCCAAGGGACAGCGGGCAACGCAAGGCCCGACGGACCAACTTTGCAAAAACGTCATATGTACCGCTCCGCGCCCACACGAAAACGCCGCGAAAACCCACATAGCAAAAAGGCCCCCGCGTGATGCGGAGGCCTTTGAAACGTTGTGATGTCCGTCGCTTAGAGCGGATCGGAGACCGTCTGGCTGCCTTTATAGGGGCCGACCGCCATGTTTGGCTGTGCGATGCCCGAGCAAATCGGCTTGCCGTATTTGTCGACGCGTTGGGACAGGTAGCCCTCGACACCGTCATCGATAATCCAGTGGTCACAGCCTTGCGGATCAACCCAGATGCCGGCCACGAGATTCGACAGGTGCGACCCGTTTGGACCGTCCCCTTGGCCATAGTCGCGGGTTTTGTCGGTTTTGACCTTACCGCGACCGCCCTCGCCGGACAAACCGGCAATGACACCTTCGGCGCAACCGGAGACGAGAAGTAAGCCGGTCAGAAGTGCTGCTGTCTTAATGCTTTTCATTGGTCCGGCTCCTTATTTCACGCAGATGATTTCGACGCGACGGTTTTGCGCCATGCCGCTCGATGTGCCGTTGGAGGCAATCGGCATACGCTCGCCGTAGCCGCGAACATCGGCGATCCGCGCACCTGTTTGCGACGCAATTTTAGCCACCGCGTTGGCGCGGTTGTAGCTCAGACGCATGTTGTATTCGTCAGAGGCGCGGCTATCGGTGTGACCGATGATGATGTAGGCCGTTGCCCCCGCTTGCGAAAAGAACTGCTGAAGACGCTGTTGGCCACTTGCGGTGATTGCGTATTTGTCGGTGGCAAACAATTGGTCCGAATTCATCACGGCGCAGGATTCAACCTTGTGACAGGTTGGAAGGCCCTGGCGGTTCACCTTGAGATCCATGTAGCCCTCAAAGCCATCGTCCATAACCCAGTGCTCGCATCCATCGGGATCGATCCAGATGGTCGGCGCGTAGATTTCGCCCGTTTGCAGTTGGGATTGCGCGGACGCGGCGGTTGCCGAAACGGCAAGAGCCGCTATGGCGGCAGCGGCGAGGCCTTTTTTCATAACTTGGTTCAACACAGCTGGCTGTCCCCCACAATTTCAGTGTTGCCAGTGCCTTGGGACCGACACGAAACCACGCACCCGCTCAAGAACACCCTTTACTTGCGAAGGATAGCAAACTTCGTGGGTTTGTGAAGAAACATTTACTACATATTGTGTCCCGCAGGGAAACTTTTGCGCCATTTGGCGGCAATTGTTGCTTGTGCGCCCAACTTTTGAGGCCCCTCAGGCTGACTTGAGGTCAAGGGACCAGAACGCCCCCCAGTGAATTCGTCACGCTTTCTACGATTCTAACCCGCTTGATCTCGCCAATCGCGACTGTCCCGGTGACGTGAACGGCGTGCAGATATTCGGATTTACCAACCATCTGGCCCGCTTCGCGCCCCTGACGCTCGAACAGCACCGAGACCTCGCGGCCCACCATTTGGGTCTGGAATGCGCGTTGTTGCGTGGTGATCAGTTCCTGAAGCCGTTGCAGCCGCTCGGCGGCCACATGCGCCTCGACCATCTTGTCCCCTTTTTCGGCGGCGGGCGTTCCGGGGCGGGCGGAGTATTTGAACGAATAGGCCGAGGCATAGCCGACCTCGCGCACGAGGGTCATCGTGTCCTCGAAATCCTGATCGGTTTCACCGGGAAAGCCGACAATGAAATCACCGGACAGCGCAATGTCAGGACGCGCGGCGCGAATACGCTCCAACAGGCGCAAATAGTCCTGCGCGGTGTGCTTGCGATTCATCGCCTTCAGAATGCGGTCAGAGCCCGATTGCACAGGCAAGTGCAGGTACGGCATCAGTTTTTCACAATCCCCATGGGCGGCGATCAGGTCGTCCTCCATGTCGTTGGGGTGGGATGTGGTGAAACGGATACGCTCCAACCCGTCGACCTCGGCCAGACGATGGATGAGCCGCGCAAGACCCCACACGCCACCGCCATCGGCGTCAAGGCCCGCACCGTGATAGGCGTTGACGTTTTGCCCCAACAACGTGATCTCGCGCACGCCGCGCGCCACCAGATCCTCGGCCTCGCGCAAAATGCGATCCACAGGACGGGACGCCTCGGCACCGCGCGTATAGGGGACAACGCAAAAGGCACAGAATTTGTCACAGCCCTCTTGTACCGTCAAAAACGCGGCGGGCGCCCGTTTGGCTTTGGGGCGCGCCTTGAGCATCTCGAACTTGTCTTCCTCGGGGAAATCGGTGTCGAGGGCTTTGACGCCATTGCGGGCTTTCGCTTCAAGCTCGGGAAGGCGGTGATAGCTTTGCGGCCCCACGACCAGATCAACCGCGGGTTGGCGGCGCATGATCTCCTCGCCCTCGGCCTGTGCCACACAGCCCGCGACACCGATTTTGAGGTTCGGGTTGGAGAGTTTGAGCTCTTTCATGCGGCCCAGTTCGGAATAGACTTTCTCGGCAGCCTTTTCACGGATGTGGCAGGTGTTGAGCAGGATCATATCCGCCTCTTCGGGGCTCGACACCTCGGTATAACCCGACCCGCCAAGGCTCTCGGCCATGCGCTCGCTGTCGTAAACGTTCATCTGGCAACCGTAGGTTTTGATGAAAAGCTTTTTGGTCTCGGCCATGGTTTCGGGTCCGCGTCTAATGAGGGAATTAAGGCGCCTGTCTATAGCAGGGGTGGTTTTGGGGCAAACGGGTTTTGCCCCTGCCGTGCGGCGTACCGGGACGGCCACGCCCCTCTGCGCGGCCTCGCGCGGTGGGGGCTCGCGGGTGCGGCGATTTCGCCCCATGTTTGGCGTCCCCCGCCCGATTGTGTCCCGTTTGCTTGCAATCCACGCCTCTTCATGGCCTTTTTACCGCAATCGTGGACACTTAGCGCCATGTGAGTCGGAGCCCCATGCGGTACGAGAGCCTAGAGATATTCCTGAAAGACAGCAAAGACAGCCTTGCCAAGGGGCCTGTCGCGTTGATCTTTGCCGAGGACGAGATCGAAGTTGCCTCGACCCTGCGCCATCACCTTGCGCAGGGATTCGCAACGGTGATCCTGTTTGCCCCCGATGAAATCGACGTTCCAAGGGGCATTTTGACCAAAGTCGTGCGCATTCGCTACAACACCCGCGCCGAGAATATGCTGACCCGCGCCGTCAACACACTGATCGCAGCCGCCCCTGATATTTGGTTCTATTACTGCTACAATGCCGAATACCTGTTTTTCCCGTTTTGCGAGACACGCACCATCGGCGACCTGTTGACGTTCCATACCGAGGAACGCCGTGGCGCGATGTTGAGCTACGTGATTGATCTCTACGCGGGCAATCTGTGGGACACCCCCACCGCGGTCTCGTTGGAAGATGCCCACCTTGACCGTTCGGGCTATTATGCGTTGGGGCGCAATGGCAAGGACGGGCCAAAAGACCGGCAACTCGATTTCTTTGGCGGCTTGCGTTGGCGTTACGAAGAGCACGTAGAGCCAAGCCGCCGCCGCATCGACCGCATGTCACTCTTTCAGGCGAAAAAGGGATTGGAGCTGTCCGAAACACACCTGTTCAATGACGAGGAATACAACACCTACGCCTGCCCGTGGCACAACAACATCACGGCGGCGATCGGATCGTTTCGCACCGCCAAGGCGCTCAAGGCAAACGCAGGGTCGACCTTTGATATCGATACGTTCATGTGGCACAATTCGACCGAATTCAAATGGCACAGCCAACAGCTTTTGTCGCTTGGCCTCATCGAACCGGGGCAGTGGTTTTAACGGTCGTCCGTCGAGGCAAAGCCGTGGATGCATCTGCACGCGCAGGGCGCACATCCCGCCACGTCGCTATGCACCGGAAAAACCTTTCCCCGCGCACGCCTTTACATCACAGCCCCAGTCCCTATCTTGTGCCGCAATCGTAGAGGGTCGCACACGGCACCCTCAAAACCCACCTCGGCACGAAAGAATTCAATATGAGCGAAGTTAAATCCGGCGACAAGGTTCGCATCCACTACACTGGCACCCTCAAAGACGGCACCGTTTTCGATAGCTCGCAGGGGCGCGACCCGCTCGAGTTCGAAGTCGGCTCCGGCCAGATCATCCCGGGGATGGACAAACACCTGCCCGGCATGGCCGTCGGTGAAAAGAAAACCATCGTCGCCGAAGCCCTCGAGGCCTATGGCCCGCGCCACGACGAAGCACAACAAGCGGTGCCCCGCGCACAGATCCCCGCCGAAATTCCGCTTGAGGTTGGCCTGCAACTTCAAATGCAATCTCCCGAAGGACAGGTTGTCCCCGTGACGGTTGTCAGCGTCTCCGACGACGAAGTTGTCCTCGACGCCAACCACCGTCTGGCCGGCGAAGATCTGACCTTTGACATCGAACTGGTGGAGATCGTGGCCTAAGCCCCGACCACACACAGTCGACAAAATCCGACAAAAGAGGCGGTGCGCAGCAATGCGGACCGCCTTTTGTTTTGACAGACAGGGCGCGGGAGGGGACAACCCTCCCATGAGTTCCGACGATTTCGCCCCGGATTGCACCAATTGCGCCGCCCTGTGCTGTATCGCCTTCGCCTTTGACAAGGGGGAGTACTTTGCCCATGACAAAGACGCCGGAGAGGGGTGCAAGCACCTCGATCAACATCGCTGCACCATCCACGCCGATCTGGCGGCACGCGGGTACGCGGGCTGCATTGCCTATGACTGTCTGGGCGCAGGACAGCGCGTGACGGCCATATTCGGTCAATCGTGGCGCGATGTCCCCAAGCTGACCGGACCGATGATGCACGCCTTTCGCATCATGCGCGACATTCAGGATCTGCGCCAACTGTTAGGGGCGGCACGCGCCCTGCCCCTGCCCGCCGACAAAGCCGCCGAACGCGATGCGTGGCTTGCCGCACTGGAAAGCCAATGGACGCGCGACAGCCTTGACCGGTTCGACGCCAATGGCACCGCCGCCGCGATCCGTGTCTGGTTGCGCGGCCTGGCCTGTCTGCTGACGCGCTAGGCGGGTGCGGGGCGGGACAGACCGGCGCGGGTGCGCTCGGATTTGGCATGGCTGACACAGGTGTCCGCGTGATCATTGACCATCCCCATCGCCTGCATAAAGGCATAACAGGTGGTCGGCCCGACGAAGGCCCAACCGCGTTTCTTGAGGTCCTTGGACAGACGGATGGACGTCGCGGTCGTTGCGGCAAAAAACTCACCGCCCTTTTCCGCAAATTGCTGTGCCGCGGTGGGTTCGAACGACCAGAAATATGCGGCAAGTGATCCGAACTCTGCCGTCACCTCGATTGCACGGGCGGCATTGTTGATCGCGGCATTGATCTTGCCCCGATGGCGCACAATCCCCGCATCATTCAACAGGCGCGCCACATCAGCCTCATCAAACGCCGCCACTTTATGGATATCAAACCCCGCAAAGGCAGCGCGGAAATTCTCGCGCTTTTGCAAAATGGTCCACCACGACAGCCCCGACTGGAACCCCTCGAGACAGATTTTCTCGAACAGCCGCACATCATCGGTGACGGGATAGCCCCATTCCTCGTCATGGTAGCGCACATACTCGGGATGCGCCGCACACCATGCGCAACGGGTCTGCCCGTCCTCGCCCACAAACACATCCATCACTTTTGCTCCTGCGTTTTCTCATAAGCGGCCCAAAACGCGGGCGGCGCGGCCTCTTGGTTCACGATGCACACGCTGCGCACGGCGGTGAACCGGTAGCGCGACAAGAAGACCTTGAGCTCCGCATCCAATTCCAACGGAGTGACATAGACAGGCGCGGGGTCAGGCGTATCGCGGCAGGTGCCGGTCACAAACCAGACCTCATCTGCGTTGAACTGGCGCTCGGTAAAGGAGATCGAAAAGGTCTGCGCCCCCGGTGCGTCGACAAAGAACAGCGGAACAGCCCCCTGCGCCCATGCCGGTGCGGCCAAGCCACAGCTTGCCAAGGTCGCGACATATAAAAAAAGGCGGGTCAGCTGGATTTGGCGCGCAAACGGATCACCACGTCGACAGAGGCAATCTCCATCCCTGCGGGTGGCTCCGGCAGGCGGGTAATTTCGAGTTGATCGGCGGGGGCATCGGTCAACTCGCCCGATTTTTCCCAAAAGAAATGCGGGTGCTCGGTCATGTTGGTGTCGAAATACGAGCGCGTTCCATCCACGGTGACCTCTTGCATCAGGCCCGCCGCACAAAAGGCCCGCAACGTGTTATACACCGTGGCAAGCGACACTTTTTCACCGGCCTCGCAAACGGCGGCAAACAGGCTCTCGGCCGTCACATGACTGTCGTGGCCATCCCCCACCAACAAGGTCGCCAAGGCCACACGCTGACGTGTCGGTCGCACATCGGCGGTGGACAGCCACGCTTCGCCGCGCTGGATCTGAATGTCAGTCGTTTGGGTCATGTTGGCTCGCGTTCTGTCACATTGCCAACCAATATAAAGGCTTTTGCCCCCCTTTTTCAATGAGTTTCCCAAAGACCACCCGCAATGCGGCCGGTCACGTCCCCGATCTCCCGCCCTTGCGCGGCCCCCAAAGGCAATGGTAAATGGAACAGGACCTATAAAAAGACCGACAGAAAGGCACGCCTAATGGCCGATTACCCTACGAGCTTTGACAAAGACGACCTCTTGAAATGCGCCCGCGGCGAGCTGTTCGGGGAGGGCAATGCCCAACTCCCCGCCCCCCCCATGTTGATGATGGACCGCATCACCGAGGTATCCGCCGATGGTGGCACCCACGGCAAGGGTCACATCGTGGCCGAGTTCGATATCACGCCCGACCTGTGGTTCTTTGACTGCCACTTCCCCGGCAACCCGATCATGCCCGGCTGTCTTGGCCTTGACGGCCTGTGGCAGCTCACGGGGTTCAACCTCGGGTGGCGCGGGTGGCAGGGGCGTGGCTATGCGCTTGGCGTGGGCGAAGTCAAACTGACCGGCATGGTGCGTCCTGACCGCAAAATGCTGACCTACAAAATCGACTTCACCAAAGCGATGCAAACCCGCCGCCTGACCATGGGCGTGGCGGACGGCATCGTCGAGGCCGACGGCGAAGTGATCTATATGGTCAAGGATATGAAGGTCGCGTTGTCCGAAAGCTAAGGGCAACCTGCGGATCACACTGGAATACGGCGAGGCGAAAGCTTCGCCGTTTTTGTATGGCGCTCTGGCACGACGGCGGCCCTTGCCGCCCTCCCCCGCCCCGCGCGCCTGCTTACACCTCCCCCTTCGACCCGCAAAAGTCTGTCAAACGCACGCGTGCCGCATCGATATGCTGCGGTGTCTCACCCCGACAGGCGCACGCATATGCCGCACGATATGCCGCTTCGAGCTCCTGCGCCTTTGTTGCGGTGTCATACAGGCCCGACATCATCCCGCCATCGCCAAGCAGCGTTTCGACGCCGGCCACAGTGTCTGACCCTGTCAAAAACCCGACATTCATCGCCACATATTCGGGGATTGTTTTGGCAATCAATCGGGACAAACCGAGACTGCGCAACAGGCTCCCGCTCACCCTGCTTGCGAAATTTGTCCCCTCAAGCGTGACCACGGGAACCCCCATGAACAGGGCATCGCTCGTTGTCGTGTGGCCACAGTATGGCCAAGGATCAAGCATGACATCACATAGCGCCAAACGCGCCAGATGTCCGGCCTGTGGCACCTTCGGCGCAAACACCAAACGTGCGGCGTCGACACCGCTGTCGGCGCACCGCGTACGCAGTTTTTGCTGCACCGCGGGACCGGGGTCCAACATCCACAACACCGCATCGGGCGCCTCTTGCATGATTTGCATCCAGACGTCCCAAACCTGCGCACTGATTTTCTCGTGACCGTTGAACATCCCCATCACCTTACACGGAGCGGGGGGGAGCCGTTGTGAGGCACGCGTCGGGGCGGCGGGTCGCAGGATCGCGGCATAGTCATTGACCTGATACGTCTGGCTTAGACGGATCAGTTTTTCGGGATAGATCGGGTTCGAGGACTGCGGCACCAGATAGTCATCCGCCACCACATAATCGACATAGGGCGATCCCGATGTTCCGGGCAATCCGATGTAATGGATTTGCACGGGCGCGGGGCGGTAGCTCAAAATGTTCAACCTCGACCCGCGCGTGGCCCCCGTCAGATCAATCAGCACGTCAATCCGGTGTGACTTGATCAGCCGTGCCGCATCCGCATCCGTCAGATTGGCCAAACTGTAGCGATGCTCCGTCGTGCTCAAAACTTCCCGCCTGAGCCGGGATCCGTCATCCACGCCCGTGCAATACAAAAACAACTCGACCTGTGCGCGATCATGGTGGCGAAACAGTCCCTTGACCCACCGCGACATGGGGTGTTCGCGGAAATCGGCGGACATATAGGCGACACGCAACCTGCGCCCTGCCAAGGGGGCGGGTGTCGTGGCACAGGGTGCTCCGCCGTGACCGGGTGTTTTCCGGCGCCCGTGGGCCGCGATGACTTTTGCATTCCACGCCTCGTTTGCACACCAGTTCAGATGGGTGCGCGGCGTTTCGCCGGCCTCGTCAAACCGCCCCTGCGCATAGGCGTGTGACAACTGTTGCGTGATCTCGTCACACACCGGCCATTCGGCAACCTGCTGCGCGATATACAAGATCAAGGGCGCCTGCGCGAGCGGACGCCCGAGCGCCACAAACGCAGGATAAGCCACGGACCACCCGAGGTCGTGATCGCCAAGCTGCGCAAGGAGATAGCCCGCCTCGACTTTTTGCTGTGCCTTGGCGGTTGGCGATTGGCCGACAATCTTGAGGGCGTTGGTCGCCCCCTCGACAAGGCCGAGCCGGTGTTGCGCCACACCTGCGCTCAACCAACCATCGACACAGGTCACGTCCCGCTCGATGGCATTGTTCGCAAGAACCAATGCCGTTTCGGGGCATTGAGCGAGCGCGAACCGGGCCAGAAGGGCCAGTTTGTAAGCGGGAGGCACGGCCGCGAACCGTTTCAGTGCAACGGGATCGAGCGCGTCGAAATAGGCCAGAGCCCCCTCCACTCCGCTCTTTCGGAATGCGGCCAAACCGGCGGCAAACACGATTTTGGCAGACGGCGCAGCGGGCGCAGGGGCGCCGGAGTTGCGCCCTGTCGCGTTTGGCATGCGGGGATCAGGACTCGTTGTCATCTCGTCTCACCTATAAAACAGGGGGGTGGGCCATAACGTGTGGGCGATGTATTGGAACAGCACATAAATCAATGCGGTCGCGATCCCCGCGCGCAGAACGGACACACTGGCGCGTCCATCCATCACAATTCCGGACAGGAAAACGCCAACGAACACACCTGTGAACGGGCCAACCAAATACACCAGTCCGATCGTCATCCCCACACAGGCAAAGACGCGTAGCGACCAGTGCGCGGATTGCACGGGATCAGGCAACTTTGCCCCACCTGCGCGGCACCCTCGCCGCCGCGGCCGGCACACCACAGCACTGTAAAGCGAGATCACACCGCACAGGCCCGCCACCCCGACGGGAAACATCCGTGCCTCGAACGGGGCGGTCCGCAGGCTCGCGATAACCCCGACAGAGCACAGCAAAAAGAACACGGACATCACGACATCTGCCGCCGAAGACCCTGCCCGCGGTGTCGTCTGTGCCGTTGTGGGCGGGGGCGGCGGCGCCTGACGCTTGGGCGTTCTGGCAAAGCCGGAGATCAAAAGCAGTGACAAAACCACCGTCACGATAACGCTCGGTCGCAACATGATGGCCGGACCTTCCGCTTGCCACGCAAGGAAAAAATACCGCTCGACCACACCGCCCAACACGAACCCGAGCGCCAACACAAGGCGCGGCCAACCGTTCAGCCGCATCACATTCCCCAACAAAGCGGCCCCGACAAAGACCACAAAATCACCAAGGTCGTTGCGGGACTGGAACGCGGCAAGCGTGACGACGGCCAGTAAAACCGACACCAATGTCGGCGCGGAAATACGTGCGATAACGGACAGTTGCGGCACAAAGGCAAAACACAATGCCGCACCGAGGATATTGGCGATTGCGATATAGAACACAAATGAGATCGTAACCGGCAGGTTGACCCCCAACATATCGGGACCCGGGGTCAGGCCGTGGATCATAAACGCGCCGAGCAAAATCGCCATTGTTGCCGATCCGGGGACCCCCATCGCAAGTGTGGGGATCAGATAACCACCCTCCTTGGCATTGTTCGCACTTTCGGGCGCGATCACACCGCGGATATTGCCCTCGCCGAAACGGGGCTCGCCCGCACGCCGTCCCCACCCCTCTTCCAACCGGTAGACAATCCAGTCGATAACCGTCACGCCAACCCCCGGAACCGCGCCGATCACCGCGCCGATCGCGCTCGACCTCACGATGACCCGCCAATGCCGGAGTGCCTCACCCGCCCCCCCGAGCAATTCCGAGCGCGAGGTTTTCACCGGCACGTTGGGCAACCCGCCGCGCTCCAGTAGGGCGATGAGTTCCGGCACGGCAAACAGCCCCAGAAACACCGCCCCCGTGGCAAACCCGTCCCACAAATACAGGGTGTCAAAGGTCATGCGTTCGGTCGCCGTCACCGGATCAAGACCCACAAAGGACGCCAACAGGCCGATGAGCAGTGCGACAAAGCCCTTGAGCCGGTTGGCCGTCGATACCGAGGCCACCAGAACAAGCCCGACACAACTGACCGCAAAAAAGTCCGCCGTGTGCAGCAGCAAAAGCAGCGGGTGCAGGACCGGCAAGCAGGCAATCAGAACGCCCGCGCCGAACAGCCCGCCAATGACGGAGGACGCAAACGCCGCCCCAAGCGCCCGATTGCCCTGCCCCGCCTTTGCCATCGGATGGCCGTCCAGAACCGTGGTCACGGCCCCCACCGTCCCCGGAATCCCCATGAGAACGGCGGGAATGGTGTCGGATGTGGTGGTGACGGCCGACACCCCCAACAACAACGCAAACGCGCTATAGGGATCAAGGGCATAACTCAAAGGGAGCAAAAGCGTCAGTCCGAACACCCCGCCGATGCCCGGGACAACACCGACAACAAGACCGATCACGACCCCCGCGAAAAGCATTGCCATCCGGAACGGGTCGGCCACTTCCGCGAGGGCGAGAAACACATAGTCCATGACGGCGGCCCGACAGGGTCACTCTGTCAGCGCAATGATACGGTCACGCAGCGCTTCATCCATTGTGGCGTAACTGTCGATCAGCGCATCCAGTTCCACCGCCGCAAGCGGGTTCAGGTCCAACTTTGTCGCCGCCATATCCGTGAGAAACTCCGGATCAACCAACAGCTTTTGAAACGCCTCACGATAGAGCGCGAGCGTGTCTGCGCCGGTCTGTGCGGCCACAAAAAACGGGATGGAGGGATAGGTCTGATCCGTCAGCGCCGTGATCAATTCGACAGAGGCGTCATCCTCGATCATATCGAGGATCACAGGGTATGCGGGGGCCGGATCAAGACCCTCCCGCGTGAAACTTGCCGCAACCCGGAACTGGTCGGGGTTGGTGGGATCCACACCACAGACCAGATCGACTTCGTTGCGTTCCAGAGCAGCAAACACTTCAGCCGCGCCACTGTAGCCAAGCACGATATTGAAGTCGGCGCCAAGCGCCTGTTTGATCCCCATCGGCAGCGCGTAGGTGGAACTGCCTTTGCCGGTCGCACCGTATTTCGTCCCGGGGGCCACCAATGCGGCGCGATCCAGTGGTGCGACGTTTTTGGCGCTCCAACAGAACGGAAAATCGCGCCCGAAAGATCCAAGCGGGCTGAGTTTCGCAATCTCGTTGCCATCAAAGCTGTCTTGCATAACCGTGCGCGTCACGACAGTGAAACCGACGGCATAGATAACCGATCCATCGGTTTCGGACGCCGCATGGGCCATTTTCAACAAACGCTTGCCGCCGGCGCCGGGGACATTGACCACGTTAACATCGGGTGTGCCGGGCAAGTATTTCGACAAATGGCGACTGGCAATACGGGAATAGACATCGGTCGCACCACCGGGTCCGTATCCGACCTGAATGGTAACATCGGCAGCCGCCGCCTGAGACAACAGCGCACAAAACACTGCAGAGCACGCAAAGGTTTTAACAGCGCGAGAGAGGCGATCGGTCATTGTTTGGTCCCCACAAGAGTTGGCAGCACGGCACGCTGCAGTTTTCCGGTTGCTCCAAGGGGCATTTCATCGAGGAACAAGATCTCGGACGGGACGGCAAACGGCCCCATCCGTGTGCTGCATTCACGGGAAATGCTCTCGATGAGATCAGACTGCGGGACGGTGTCATCAGACACCACAGCCAGACCAAGGCGCGCCGAGATATGATCCGCCTCGCCGTAGGAAAAACACGCACATTCAACCACGCCCGCCACCTGTGACACGATCCGTTCGAGGGTCAGCGCATCCAACTTCATGCCGCCGAAGTTCATGCGGTGATCCTGTCGCCCGACCAGTTCCAGACAGCCGTTATCCGTGATCCGCCCGATATCACCCGAATAGACCCACCCGTCGCGAAACACTTTGGCGGTTCGGGCCGCATCCCCGAGATAGCGAGACACCATCGTGGGCGCCTTCGCACGGATCATCCCCTCTTCGCCAACCGGTAGCGGGACATCGTTTTCGTCCACAATCTCGACGGAGGCACCGCGCAGAATGCGCCCGACCGTCCGGTCGCCAACTGTCGTCGCGTCGATCAGGTGCCCGCAGACAGCCGCGCCAAGCTCTGCCGAGCCATAGCCGATCCGGACCGTGTCGAAGCACTCAAGCAACCGGCGCCGCGCAGGGACTTGGGTTTCCGCCCCTGTTGAGTAGGCCATCTTGAGCTTTTCGCCCGTACCCGGAATATAGGCCCCCAACCAGGTCTCCAATTGTCGCGGGCTCCCGAACACGCGATCTATCTTTCTGGCGAACGCCACCTCAGGCGGCAGACCCACCGAGGTTTGCGCCCCGACGACAAAGCTGCGTGCCGTTTCGGTCAGGAACATATGCGCCCCCACGGGCGTCAACAGCAACTGGCGCTCGGGGGCCGCCATATCAAGCGCAAAGCGCGCCCAGATCCGGTCGGTGACATTCTTTGCCGTGCCAACGAGAAACTTGGGCGTGCCACTCGATCCCGAGGTTTGGTAAATCATGGCCGGTGCGTCAGGCGATGGATACCCCTTGAACGCGAGCCCCGACACATCGGTGACACCCTCGGGCAGACGTGACCAACTTTCGTCCACCCGGATTTCGGTCTTTGTGACAGGGGTATCCATCTTGCGGGCGTGGACTTTAAAGGCAATCTTCAGATTTGACCGCAACGCCGCCTGGGTCCCCCAGACCGAAACCCCGCCCAACAACGATACCGCGCCGAACATGGCGAAATGGGTGACGGCATCCATCGAGCTCAAGGACACAAGCGAGCCACGTTTGACCCCTTTGGCATGCAGGTGCAGGGCAAACAGGACCATCAGGCGTCCCATTTTCGCGAACGGCACCTGCGCCTCCGTCAGGACAAAAGACGGCTTGGCGCTATATGTTTTGGTGGCCTTGAGAAGGTCCAATCCGAAATTGAACTCGTGCTTGGTGGCGTATTGATCCGTCTCCATTTAACCCATCCGTAATGTGTAAGCATTCGACAGAGGTCGAACGTGAATTTCGTTTATATGTGTGCTGAGTGACGCCGCAGGTTCGTCGCGGTCTGTCAGACCGTTGTGACGTGCCGGTCCGGCCGGCGGACGCAAAGCGCCCGCAGGGCGGGGCCGTTGAACCAACGCCCCCGCGCTCGGGTCGTATCTTAGTAAACGCTGCTGTCCAACGTGGCAGGTTGCCCCAATTCGGGGAAACTACGGGGCGCGGCAGGCGTGGAATCACGCGGCGCGGGCGTCTCCTCATCGCTATCTTCAAGCACGACAGGCTCGGGGCGCATCACGCACTCTTCGGCGTCGACCTCGAATTTATTGTAGGTATTTTGCGCCTTTACATAGGGGGCGGAAATTTCCTCGCAATACTCGATGCGCGTACAGCCGGAGATTGCCATAACACCTGTCAGGGACAGGGCGAGAAGTGTTACATTTTTCATATTTGGTCCCTTTTCGTCTCTATGATCACTCGGAGGCGTAAACGCGCAACTGGCCGAGTGCATCGGCGATGCCATTGAGGCTCACCGCAAGTTTCACACCTTTTTCTCCGCCCTGATCCGCGGGGGCCAGAATGTAGAACTGCGTTTCGATGACATCGTTTGTGGCGAGCAATTCGGCGAGGGTCTCTTGCGACGGGAGCGATGCGTTGCAATTCACAGGGCCGCAAATCATATACGGCGCCTTGAAGTCCACACCGCCCACGGCCAACTCGACCCCACGGTCAAGTTTGACGCGGTTCGGCGTCACGATGCTTGCCCGCAGCCCGCCATCCGCCGCGAGAGACAGGCGCATCACAAGAATCTCACGCACCTTTGGCTCGTTCTGACGCACAGCGGTTTCCAGATAACAAACGGAACCGGATGTGTTCTCGCGGCACTGAAGGCTCCAGTTTTCGAAAATCCGCGTGATCTGGGTGTAGCTCGGAATGCCCTGCGCGCTCTTGTCGCTTTTTGCCTTGGACGCGGGACCGTTGAGAAGTTCGGCCGAAAGCGGGCTTGCAAGGGTGGCCGCAACCAACAGGGCGATCCCCGCCCGTGCAAATGTTGTGTTCTTGAATTTCATGTCAATTTCCAAATGTCTGATTAGTCGCGCTTCGAAACCATCGGACGCGCCACGGCAGCGGTGGTGGTGGCGGCGTCGGCGATCGTCACGGGTTTGGCGGGGGCCACGACCTTGGGGGCAAGCGCGGATGCGCAGGCTTTTTCGGTGTGCGTCAACGTGGATGTGATGTCGTATGTGGCAACATCGACCAACCAACGCACCGCGCGGTGCAGCGGCTCGTTGCGTTGTTCGCCGGAGCTGTAGTCAAACAATTCCAAAGGCCCCAACACACCGTTGCTGTCGACCTCGAAGAACCGGAACAATCCACGGCTGACTTCTTTGCCGACGATTTGTTTGGTGTATGACCGGGCCAATTCGATTTCTGTCGTTTTGGTGTTTGTCACCATCAGGTCAATCGCGACACTGATCGAGTATTCTTTGCTCTCTTTGAACGCACCGACGATATTGGCGCGCTCGTCGGTGGAATTCACATTCCAGTTCACTTCAGTGAGCGCACCCGTGATAAAATGGGTGGTGCCGATCAACGACCCCGCAACCACAGGGCGGTAGCTAAAGCTGTCGCCTTCGATGATCTCGTCACGCCCCTCACCCAGACGCTGTTCCATCGACTGGGCCAGTTCCCATTCCGCGACCTTTGTCGCGTTACGGTTCATGACGCGCACGCCGGATTTTTTCAACGCAACAGCGACCATCATGTCAGGGCGCTGCGACAGCAAGGTGGAGGAGCCATCCGTAAAGGTACGTGCGCCCGTGCCATCGGTCACCTCGCCCACGCCGATACGCAAATCCTGTCCCTTGGAGCGTTTCGCTCTCACGCATTCCAACGCGGCATTGGCCGGTGTCGTTGTCAGATACGGCATCGGACCACGGATTTCAGGCGCATTTTGGGGCGGCGCGGTCTGGTCGAATTCAACCGCTGGCGAACAGGCCGCAAGGCCCGCGCACAGCGTGGCAATCATAAGTGGTTTAATCATTATGGAGTTCCTAATCCGCAGTCAGTCGTGACACCAACGTCGGAACCGCTCGCGTCGTTATATGTATTGGTCGTGGACACACAGGCGCCATCGGCAGACTGGGTCATATCCACATTGTCCATCGTCATCGTCACAGTGTTGTTGTCGCCGTTCAAAATGATGGTGTTCCCCGACAACACCGAGTTGGCCGACGCCGTTCCTGACTGATATCGCTCGTAATAATCACCAAGCGTATAATATGTCGGAAGGCTCCCACTGCCCGCGCTGACGCGGGTGGTTTCCGATGATCTGACCATCTGCCGAAGGCTGTCGGTCGAGATCGGTGTCGGATTTGAAAAATCCCCGGCAACGGACACACTCGAAAGCGTGGACAATGCCAAACCGACCGCGATGGACCGGCAAAGGGTATGTAAGTGCGTTTTGTTCATCATCTATCTGCCCGCAAAAATGAACTCGGGGCCCCGTTACAGGGCCCCGAAACAATTGGTTTATTCGACGGTGAGGTTCGACATGACGATGCTGTTCGCGCGGTTGATCGCGGTCTGAGCAATGCCGGTCGCAGAGGCAACGCCCCAATCACTATCAACCGTCGCCAGGTTCACGAGGTCGGAGCCGAAGTAGCTGTCGATTTCCTGACTGATGGACACACCGGACAACGACTGTGCCGAAACGCTGTTCACATTCGAATACAGCGTCTGGGACAGACCATTGATGGAGGCGTTCCCACCGACGTTACGCAAATCACCAAGGTCCTGATCCGCAGATGCAAGCACATAGTTCATTGAATAACGATCGCTGTCGATCTCGATGTCATAGGCATCCTGCACCACGACCGTACCGGAAACGATACCCGCAGAAACGGTGTTGAGGTTCAACACCAGCACTTGCGACGAGTCCGACACAGACGCATCACCACGATAGTCGGCTTCGGCAACCAGGGTGTTCGCCTCGAACACGGCTTCGTCGTCACCGAGATCATCTACGTCCTGGGCGATAGACGCGCCGTACACGTTGCCAGAGGACAGGGTGTTGACAGAGAACTGTGCAATCTGGTCGACAGAGGCCAGGGCCACATCGCCATACTCCACATACGCTTCCAAGCGGTTGAGACCATCGTCAACGATGAAATAGTCGAGGTCGTCAGCGCTTTGCGTCACACCAACATCCTCACCACCCATCACACCGATGTCGCCATCGACATTGACACCGTTGAAGTTGAAGATCGCCGCCTGCAGCACGTCTGCAACATTGATCTCGTCGGCGTCAGAACCATCGACATCAATTTCGTTGATACCATCGAAGCCATAGTCGGTGTCGTTGTTTTGACTGATATCCGTATGGTCGTCGATAGATCCGGCTGTCACGACGTTCGAGTTGACCTGTGCAATCTGGTCGAACCCGTCAACGCTCAGCATCTCGTCATCGGCTTCAAGCCATGCACTGTTGAAATTAAAGCCATCATTCTCGCTATAGTCGTATTGCTCCATGTCATCCGCATAGAGCGACTCCGCGACGTTCAGGGTGTTTGCAGACATCAACGCCGTTTGCGTCACACCGGAGACAGCCAGACCTTCGTCGCCATAGGCATCCAACAGGTTGAGGTCGGTAACATCGAGGTAATAGCTGGCGTCCTGATCCAGAACGGCATCGGCATTGCCGCCGGCGCTGATCGTGTTGAACGACAGAATGCCTGCTTGGGTCAAACCGTCAACAACAGCGTACTCGTCATCGCTTACCACAAGGGTGGTGTTCAGAGCGAAATCGGGACCGTAAGATTGGTTGTTGTCACCAATTTCGATATCAACGCCCTCGCTGATCTCCTGATCAATACCGGAGAAATTGGGCTCCGTATCGCTCCAGCTCAGAAGGTCGCCGGCAGTGGAAATGGCGTTAAAGCCGAACTGCGCGATTTGCGATCCGTTGATCAGCTCGGCATCGCCCTCATTCGTGATCGCCGCGATCACGTTGGGTGCAAGAACCTGATCCTCGTCGTCACCGAAGTCCAGATCGCCAACATACTGCTCGAAGTCGGCCGGTGTGTAGCTGATATCGTCCATGCTGACGGCATCCACACTGGCGCTTTTGAGCACCAGAGCACCTGTGCCTGCTTGGGAAATCCGGTTGACCGTCAGAGCGGCAACTTGCGAGACATCGTCAATCTTGACGTTGCCGACACCGGTTTGGCGCTCGTCCATCCACGGGCTATCGAGGCCATCGACGCTGAATTCGTCATAGATGTCGGGATAGGTTGTCGCCACAGCAACGTTGCGAAGGGTCAATTCGTCCGCATCGTTATCGAAATCAGCAAACTGTGCCGCGCTGTAGTCATCAAAGGAAGAGTCGTATTTTTTATACATCGTGAAATCGGCGGTGCTATCTGCATCGCCCAAAGACACGGTGTTCAACTGGATCGCAGCAACCTGATCAAGGTTCGCGATCGACGGATCGTTGAGCTCGTTTGCCAACATCGGATCGACAAATTCGGACGTCGCAGGACGCGCCGCAAATGCAAATGCCGCGTTGTTTGCCGACAGGGTGAACTCCGGATCGTCGAGAACGGCAATGTCGTCATTGATCAACGACTCTGTGTCGAGAACCTGACCCTCGAATTCGATCAGAGTATTCGCACCCGCCGTACCGGACAGCGTGTTGAGCGAGACAACGGCCTGTTGCGTGCCATTGAGGAACTCGCGGTCGTCGATGATTTGCGCCTCAAGATCACCACCCTCGACGTAGTCGGGGTTGTCGATCAATTCGCCAAACGTGGGGTTGGCCACTGCGCTATCGATTTTGGCCGTACCCGCATAGGCGGTCGCCGCATCAAGAACGTTGGACGCGCTCATGTTGAATTCGAACGAATCCCCGGAGGAAATCACGTATGCGGAGCTGTTCAACAATGTCTGGTCGACAAAGACGAGACCATCTGCGTCCTCGGACGCGACCACGTCGAACCCTGCCGTGTTGAACGACGACATCGCAACCTGAGACGCACCAATCAGGGCGTCAAGCTGCGTTGTCCATGCCGTAGCACGGTTGGCCGCGTTCAGGTCGATACCACGATCCTCCGTGCCGGAATCAAAAGCCTGATCGATCGAAAGGCCCTCGCCCGCGTTCACGCGTGCAGCGGCGTTCGCAAGCTGCGATACGGCGGTCTGGACCAGATCGGTGTTGGTTGCGCCAAGCGCACCCTCGACCATCAATTCGTTGACAGAATTAAGGTCAACGGAGACACCACTCTCGATATATCCATCGAGTGTGACGGTGTAATCCGGCAACGGATCCGCGGAAACAGCGCCCGCGATGAAGAACATCGCAGTGGCGACGGATCCCGCGAGGATCGCCTTTTTGTTATACGTGCTATGCATGAGAACTCCCTCTAGTGTATCTTGTGCATTCACAGATTGGAGGACCTCGAATTAGGTCCCGAACTGTGCATTCTAAGCAAGCCTTAATACACAATCAGGACGGCCCATCATATCGCTCTAAAGACATCCGCGGGTTCTAAGGGATTGCTTTTGCTATCTTTAGTTTCCAGTCAGGATTTCACCGCGCGTTAACGAACATGACCCGCCCGCGCCGCGCAGATTAACCAAGACGCACCAAAACCGGCGCCGCGGTTCATGGCGCAGGACAGGGGCAAACTATGCCTTTGATACAGGTTTGGTTTGGCGCTTGCCCGCCGCAGGCACCGTCAAAAGGGGAACAAAACCAACGGACCGTGGCGGTGGGCAGCGGGACGATCGGGCGATGCAAAACCATACGGATCGGGACTGCGGTGCGGCCTGCGCTATGCGCCTCACGCCCATGCGCGCGTGACACGCGGGTCGTCGAAATACGACAGGCCGAACAGGCGGCTGTCTTGTGTCGCATCGCGCAAAAACGGCCACACATCAGCGACGGTCTGGTCCTGTGCGACACGACGTCCCTTGTTGACGATCACATCCTTGAAACCTGTATTTTCGCGTGTCTTCAACGCCGCCGACAGCCGTGCGATGCCCTCGGGCGTCGTGAGCGTTTCGATGGCCGAAATGAACCGCCCCTCCGCGCCCGTGGCACGCAAAACGGTTTCGACGGCGCGGCGGTAACTGAAATTGAGAACGGGGTCACGCGCTACAAGGTGTAAGATTTCCCCAAGTCCCGCCCCGTCCCGCACGGAGGCAAAGGACGACATCGTGCGCCACCGCTCAATCATTTTGGCATGGGAAATCAAACGCTCGACAGGGTTACGCAATAACAAAACCACCCGCACGGTGATCCCCCGCTCGTGAAACGCCGCGATAACCTCGGACAGGTGGTCAGCCGAAAGCCTGACGTAAGCGGGCGAAATATCGGCGGTCAGGGACGCACCATTGCACAGGAGACCATCAAAGTAATCGACGTAATTACACAGGGAGGATTGCAGCCGCTCGACCTGCGACCTGCGGCTGGCTGTTTTCTGCGCGAGAGCCGTTTTCACACGCGACCGGCGCGTGATCCACGTGCTGTCAGTCTGGCCAAAGATGTTCAAAAGCGCGTTGTATTCCTTGCGCATTCCAAGATCCGCCCCCTCCAGTGCGGACAGGTAGTGGTAAAGCCATGTGGTGCCGCATTTGGCCCCGCCCACGCCCAGAACAAACGTTTTATCCATGCGCCATTTGCCCAAGGGGCAGAGCGGTTGTCGCGGCGGCAATCGTATCAACCAACGTGCCTGCGTGCAGGAACGGACGCGGGGAGGTATGTCCCGTGTCCTTGACCTCGCTCACACAAACCTGTGGCACATGGGAAAGGGACAGAGCATGGCGTTTGTCGATCTCGTTCAACGCCCCGTAATACAGGCGCACCTGTGTGTCAGAGGCGGAAAGGACGGGGGCGAGGTCACATTTGAGCGCGGCAGGGATGCGATCATACATCGCGGGCGTCAGCAGCCTTGACCGTGGCAGGGCGCTGTGGGGGGATAGCGAGTTGCGGATGGAGAACCCGACAACGGCATCAGCCTTAAGCGCGATTGCGGCCAGAACCGCCGAAAACCCGCTTGACGAAAACCCTGTGGCAATGACCGGACGCCCCTTTGCCAGTCGGGGCAAGGTCGCGGCGAGAGCGTCAATCGACGTGTCCCATGTCTCGCCAAACCCCGCAATGCCGGTGGTGAACTGGTATTCGCTCGGGTCTTTCACGAAAAGGCACGGATGCCCCGCCTGTGTCAGCAAAGATGCAAGCACCGCATTGGACATGTAGAAATTGTTATAGGCCGTCGTAAACACGACAATGAGCGGCTTGCTGTCATCGTGTGAATTGAAAAACACGGGACGCGCGGGGTCCAACAGGTACGCGGTCGCACTGTCCGTCACGACCGCACGCGCCGCGTTGAGGGCGTGCGAGGTGGCCCGATGGTCCTTGCACAGGGTGTCGTGAAACGCCGTCATCCGCGCAGAATTGTCACTGCGCCGGATGAAATCGCTCAACACCGGAAACGCCGGTGATCCGTGTTGCGCCAGTTCCGCGAGAAGCACATAGGCCTCGCGCCGCGAAAACCGGTTGCGCCGGACCATTTCGAACGCGGCGTTTTCCACGAACGCCTTTTGTCCGGCGGAATGACGCAAGACGGGATCAATCATCGGGACTGTACGATTTTGCACTCGGTCGGCATGTTGAATGGCCGGAAATGCGCAATGGATAGCGCACCGGGGCGCACACGCATCTCACTGGTGGCCAACATTTCACCGATATGAAACCACACGAATTGGCTGATCTGCTTGCCGAGACACAAATGGCTTCCAAATCCATAGAGGTTTTTGATGTTGAACTCGTCGGAATATGCCCTGTCCGAAATAACGCAGCGCAGGCGCGTACCGGCGCTATGAGGGCACCCCGCAACTTCGGTATCGGTGAGAACCTCGCGATAGGCCGACTCAATCACCGAGTGGCCCAAGGTTTCGGGAAATGCGATATCACACCACCGCTCACCACTGTTGCGCTCGGCAACCTGATGCAGTGACGCGGCGATGGACCCCGTAAACGAACGCTGCCCCAGCACCAAAAGCGGCATGGCTGTAAACAGGAGATCTGGCGCCTTTTCAGACACCTCTTTCAACATGCCATCGAGCGCCTTGCGGCGCCGCAACGACAACGCGGGGTTCATCAAATCGGGCAATTCCGACACGGACTCAATCATCCAGTCGCAATCGTCCCGACCCGACAAAATGACGTCGGTCATCGCCGACCACAAGGGCGCGGCCAAGGCAGACATAAGGTCGATTTCGCCACTCGTGTCGCGAAAGACAGGGGCGATGTCGTCAAGACAGGCCAACATCGCGGCCTCCATATCGCGCCGGCTTTGCGCGAGCAAAACCGCCAAACGACGGCGCTGCTCCTTATGCGCTTCATCGCGCATGAACACCGGCAGCTTGCCCATAAACGCAGACGCATAGGACAAATCAACCCCCGTTGCCTCGGAGATTTCAGTGTACTTTGTCTCGGCATCGATCGGGGCCGTCAGATGCGATGTCAAAACATCAACAACCTCCGCGCCACGTATTTCAAAATCGTCACGCATAGGTGTCACTTAGCGTTTTCAGCTCATGGTAGTGCTCGGCCACATCGCGCAGGGTGGCCTCGGGGGGCAACTCCACCGTGTCCAGTTCGACACCAAGCGCGTCATCGATATCCATCGCCAGTTGCAACACCTCAAGACTATCGAGCGCAAGCGCACCAATCGTTGTCTCTTCGGCGTGTTCCATCGTTACCTTGGCGTCAGGATGGACCTTATACTCGCTTAGCACATCCAGAACCGTTGAGAGCACGGAATCGGACGGTTTTTTATCGACTGTCGTCACTTGAACCTCTTTCCTGTTTTCGTGTCGGGACATGCCTTAAGGGCCGCCACAAGGAACGGCCAAAAGCGCATGCGCCATATTTTCGAGACTATAACGCAAGCAACACGCGCAACGCGATGCGTGCATTCGAGCGAAAAAGACCCGAAAGGATATGGACGCGGCGGGACGGAGAACCTGACCGGCATGGCACGGTTTATCACAAGGGGATGGTGTAGAAGTTGCTTGAGCCAAAAATGCCAGATGGCTGCCCAACAAACCACTTAATTGCATATAATAAATTAGCGTAGTTTGTAAAAACGGTGCCAGTATTTCGGGCTTTACTCCCGAAGTATAGCTGTAACGTGAGCCTCTCAAAGGAGTTGAGTAATGGGTATATTTGTGGCGCTCGTCGCGATTTTTTTTATGGTAGCCGCAGGCCGCGGGTACTTACGCGGCAAGGTAAACGAGGCACGCAGGCGCTATGAGACCGCCGAAAAGGACGCGGTCGAGAAAATTCAACAGGGCATCACGCGGCACCCCACATGGATAAAACAACCTGAATGGGCGAAATCGCTCGTCACCACAACAAACGAAGCGGCACTCAAAGCCGGCATGTCCCAAGATCAAGCCAAGAGATGGTTTGCCCGTCAAGACGTTGCTGACAGCATTATGACGATGGCTGCCGAGTTGGAAAAAGTTGGTTTCTCAAAGCTCGAACAGATATCGCTGTCGTATGATTTTACCCTCAAGCTCGCAAAGCTACAGCTTAAGGCTTAGAGGGACATGCCCATCAGGATCCCCTCCCCCCCTTGCACGCCCCTCCCCGCCTGCCTTACAACCGAGCCAAGCAAATAAAAGGAGCACGCCATGCGTCGCGTCGTCGTTACAGGTCTGGGGGTTGTCTCCTCCATCGGCAACAATGCCGAAGAAGTTCTCGCCTCGCTCAAGGCAGGGACATCGGGCATCACCGCCAATGAGGATATGATCGAGCACGGGTTCCGCAGCCAGATCGCGGGCAACGTCAAACTCGACATCAAGGACCACGTGGACAAACGCGCCCTGCGGTTCATGGGGCCGGGTGCGGCCTATGCCTATATCGCGATGCAACAGGCAATCGCCGATTCCGGTCTGGAAGAGAGCGACATCATCAACCCGCGCACGGGTCTGATTGCGGGCTCGGGTGGCCCGTCCACCTCCGCGATGTTCGCAGCACACCAAACCGCGCTCTCGTCGGGCGCCACCAAACGCATCGGGCCGTTCGCGGTACCAAAATGCATGGGCTCGACGATTTCGGCCAACCTCGCCACGGCCTACCAGATCAAGGGCATCAACTATTCGATCACCTCCGCGTGCTCCACGTCCCTGCACTGCATCGGGTCTGCCTCCGAGCAGATCATGATGGGCAAACAGGACGTGATGTTCGCGGGTGGCGGCGAAGAGTTGGACTGGACCCTGTCGTGCCTGTTCGACGCTATGGGCGCGATGTCGTCGAAATATAACGATACGCCAACCAAAGCCTCCCGCGCGTTCGATGCCAACCGTGACGGCTTTGTCATCGGTGGCGGCGGGGCGATCCTCGTGCTTGAGGAATTGTCCCACGCCATTGCACGCGGCGCGAAAATCTACGCCGAGGTCACGGGCTATGGCGCAACATCCGACGGGGCCGACATGGTGGCGCCCTCTGGTGAGGGCGGCGAGCGCGCGATGCGTGTGGCCCTGTCGACCCTCGGTGAGGACCGCAAGGTCGGCTACATCAATGCCCACGGCACATCGACCCCCGTGGGCGATGTCGGCGAAGTCGAGGCCGTGCGCCGCGTCTTTGGGCCTCTAGAGGCATACAACGGCAGCACGCCGTTGATCTCGTCCACCAAATCGATGACGGGCCACAGCCAGGGGGCCACAGGCGCACAGGAAGCCGCCTATTGCCTGTTGATGCTAGAGCACGATTTCATCGCGCCATCGATCAACGTCGAAACCCTCGACCCCGCAATCAACGCGGGCGAGATTGCCACAACCCGCGTCGACAACGCAGGGCTTGATACGGTCATGACCAACAGCTTCGGCTTTGGCGGCACGAACGGGTCTATGGTGCTGTCGAAATACCGCGACTGATCCGCAAGACAAACAAATGACGAAATGGCCGTGCCTTCGGGTGCGGTCGTTTTTGTTCGGGCGCCCTCAACACGCGACCACGCGCCCGTTGTGCTCAATCGAACGACGCGATAAAAAGGGACCAACGCCCGATCAGGACGACCTGACGCGAACCGGGCTTGCCGGGACGACCCGATACGTTGGAGGTCGCTATGGCGTGGATTTCGCTTCTCATCGCTGGTCTGTTGGAAGTGGCATGGGCCGCGGGTCTCAAATCCCTTTCGGGGAGTTTCAGGCTTGGCGTGCTCGTCGCAACCGCTGCATTGATGTGCGCCAGTCTTGGTGCTTTGTCTTGGTCGATGCGCTCACTGCCCTTAGGCATCGCATACCCGATCTGGACCGGCATCGGGTCGGTCGGATCCGTTGTGGTCGGGATCATTGTCTTCAGGCAGGACCTGACTGCGACAAGTGTTGCAGGTGTCGCATGCCTCGTGGCCGGCATGGCTCTGATCAGTCTTGAAACGCATTAACAAAAGGAAGACAGCATGGTGGGTGAGGCAAATCTGGACGTGCTCCTGAAAAGCATGTCGGCAGAACTCGGTGACGGTTTGTATGTGTTCGTGACAATTTCAGACGGCGTCATTCCCGACGGGCTTCACCCCCGTCTGGTCTTCCGGGAGGCCGAGGGAACGACGCTCATCTTGTTGAAAGACGCGGCCGAGGCGCATGGTCTGGCCTATGAATTTCCATGCCGCATGATCACGTTGAATATCCACTCGTCCCTTGAGGCCGTCGGGTTTCTGGCCCGCATCACAACCGCGCTTGCAAAACACGACATGGGTGTGAACCCTGTCTCTGGCTTTTTCCACGATCACCTCTTTGTCCCCGATGGCCGCGAAATGGACGCCCTGCGCGTGCTCGCGGGCTTCGCGGAGCAAGATTGACGGTCGGGCGCGCTTTGGAGGAGAAAAGCCACGGGCCTCAATGCGTCAGGTCGCTCCAAAAACTTGACCTTACCCCTATAAACGGTCAATTACGCAGCAACACAAAAAGGGGTTGAACCATGGCTGATCTTCTCAAAGGCAAACGCGGGCTCGTCATGGGCGTTGCGAATGAACGCTCCATTGCTTGGGGCATTGCGAAATCATGTGCCGAAGCGGGCGCGGAACTGGCGTTCACCTATCAGGGCGAAGCCTTTGGCAAGCGGCTTCAACCCCTCGCGGAAAGTGTCGGCTCCGACACCATGGTCGACGTGGACGTCACCAACCCCGACCAAATGGACGCGGCCTTTGCCGCGCTCAAAACCAAATGGGGCACGCTCGATTTCGTCGTCCACGCCATCGCCTATTCGGACAAGAACGAGCTGACGGGGCGGTTTCGCGACACCTCTGTGGAGAACTTCAAAAACTCGCTGCACATCTCGTGCCATTCGTTCATCGACGTGGCCAAGCGTGCCGCCGAGATGATGCCTGACGGGGGCTCGCTCATCACGCTGACCTATGGCGGCTCCAACCGCGTGACGCCCAACTACAACATCATGGGCGTGGCCAAAGCTGCCCTTGAGGCTTCGGTACGCTACCTCGCCAACGACCTCGGCCCCGAAGGTATCCGCGTCAATGCGATCTCCCCCGGCCCGATGAAAACCCTTGCCGGTGCGGCCATCGGCGGTGCGCGCAAAACCTACCGCCACACCACGGAAAACGCACCGCTGCGCTCCAATGCGACACTTGAATCCGTTGGTGCCACGGCCGTCTACCTCAACTCCGATGGCGGGGCCTACACGACAGGCGAGATCATTCGCGTCGATGGCGGATTTCACGTTCTCGGCATGCCTCAGGAAGACAACCTGTAAGCCGGATTTGCAACCACAGACGATCGATCAGGCCCCGCTCTTATGCGGGGCTTTTTCGTCTGTCTTGCCCCTACCGGCGGATCATCGGCGCGCGGCCCCCAAATGCACGCGGCCGCCGCTCTGATCGACCGACCCCACGTGAACTTCGCCTTTTGTTAACCAATTCGAAACACTCCGTTTTTAAGAGTATCGGCAACAGGTTCCGTGCGGCTTGCCTCATTCTTGCCACATTTCGACCGCAAATTCGACCGAATGCCAACCACGCAAAGCTTGGGGATTTATATGTCATTTTTGATGCTTGCTCTGGCCTTGGGGGCGTTTTCCTACCCCTTGTTCAAGGGCGTTACAGCCCATAACGGCCGCATCCAGCCCTCCGGTTTTGATGGGGTGAGCGTCGTCGTCGGGTTTGGCATCACCGCCGTTGTCGCCGCCGTGACCTCCCCCCTCATGGGCTTTGCGTTCATTTTCGCCGTTCTTTTGCATGAAATCGGCGCGGCGATGGCCTGCCGGTTTGTCGGCCATGAGGTCGCCCGCGTGCGCCTCGTTCCCCTGCCCTATTTTGCCGCCCCGCGATCTGACGAACGGTTCAACACCGCCCTCGAAGAGAGCTATGTCGCCCTCTACGCCCCCGCGATTGCCATTGTTCCTATGGTGTTGTCATTCGCCCTGTTCCACACGTTTGCCGCGCCCTTTCCCGCGGTCGCGGATGTGTTCCGCTCCACAGCGATCATGCTCGGGGCGTTCAATTTCATCATGCTGTTGCCGTTTGTTCCCTTTGGCGGCGGCCATGTGGTACGCGCCATTTCGGAGGCCTTCTGGCCCCGCATGGGCACCCTCATCACCGTCTTTATGACAGCGGCATTTTTCTCCGCTGCGCTCAAAGACGGATCGATTGCCATGCTCATTCTGGCAGGCGCAGGCATCCAGAGCCTGCTGCACAAACGGCGCGAAAACATTCAAACGCTCTCCCCGAACCAAGCCCTTTTGGTCATGTCCACCTACGCCTTTATCCTGTGCGTTCACTTCACGGGCGGATGGTGGCTTCTCAATAGCCTGATGTAGGGCCTTCCCTCTCCCGCACGCCCGTGCAAGCCTGATCACATCGGACCACGCGGTCCGCGCGGCACAGGAGAGCGACTTGACCACCTCATCACACACCACATTCCAAACCGCCGATGGCGTCACCCTTGCCTATGACGTACAGGGGCGCGGCACACCGCTGTTGTGCCTCGCGGGCCTGACCCGCAACATGGATGATTTCGATCCCGTCGTGACCCATTTTTCCGACCGCGCAATGGTGATCCGCCTCGACAGCCGTGGCCGTGGCGCCTCTGACTTCACCGACCCCGCAACCTACACCATTGCCCAAGAGAGCGCGGACGCTTTGGCCCTGCTCGATCACCTGAACATCGACCGCGCCGCGATCCTGGGAACATCGCGCGGCGGGCTGATTGCCATGGTGTTGGCCGCCACCGCAAAATCGCGCCTGTCGGGGGTTCTGCTCAACGACATCGGCCCCGAATTGGATCCTGCGGGATTGGCACACATTATGGACTACCTTGGCCGTCCCTGTGCCTATCGCAGCTATGCCGACGCCGCCGAAAAACTCCCCGTCGCCCTTGGCGCACAATTCCCGAACGTCACACGGGAGGCATGGCTGACCTACGCACGCCGCCTATGGACCGAAGGCCCGACCCGTCTCGCATTGCGCTATGATCCCCGCCTGCGTGACGCCGTGGAATCGGCGGGGGCCACAGGCGAGACACCCGATCTCTGGCCGCTTTTTGACGCGCTTGACGGGCTGCCACTTGCCCTTTTGCGTGGAGAAAATTCCAATCTCTTGACCCGTGCCTGTGCCGCGCACATGCAACGCCACCGCCCCGATATGATTTTCGCCGAGGTAAAAGATCGCGGACATGTGCCGTTTCTTGACGAATCCGAGAGCCGCGATGTGATTGAGCGCTTTTTGGCTCAGGTTGCCGTCAGGGTCACGCAATAGGAATTTTATTCTTGTAGGTAATGCGGCGGCGCAGCGTTATATTGGAGCCATCGTTAACAACAACAAGAGGCCATATGTTTGCCTATGCAGTACCGCAATCCGTTCTTTTAATCCTAGTCGGGTCAAGCTACGCGCTTGCCACCATGGGGATGAAACTCGTCTCAGGCATCCAATTCGCTTGGGGAGGAGCCGCACTCATCCTCGCGGGTCTTGCACTCGCCGCATCTGGCGAGATCGCACTTCTGAAAAACAACTCGATGAGCCAATTGTACCTCATCCTGGTGGGTGTCGAGACGGCACTCGTGCTCGTCTTTGCATTGTTCATGGGGGAGAAGTTTACCCCCCGAATGATCCTCGGTGGCGGCCTGATAATTTCAGGCATGATTGCCGTAGCTCATTGAATGCGTCGACGCGCGCCGCTACTGAATAGGGCAATCAAACGATTGCCAACTCAGGACAAGCGATGCGCGTCGAAGTCAACGGAATCCAAATCAATGTCGTAGACACCGGTCCGAAAGATGCCCCTGCGGTGGTCTTTTCCCATGCCTTGGGGGTCACGCTTGAGGTCTGGGATGCGGCCCTTGCGCACCTGCCTGACGGGTTGCGCCTCATCCGCTATGACATGCGTGGACACGGCCAGTCCGACGTGCCGCCCGCGCCCTACTCCATGGGGCAACTGATTGCCGACGCCGAAGGCCTGCTCGACGTGCTGAACGTGCGCGATGCGGTGTTTGTCGGCAGTTCCATCGGCGGAATGATTGCCCAAGGGCTGGCCATCAAGCGCCTCGACCAGATCCGCGCGTTGGTGCTGTCCAACACCGCCGCCAAACTTGGCGTGCCGGCCGTGTGGGACACCCGCATGACCCAAATCCGCAACGGCGGTCTGGAAAGCATCGTTGTGCCGACATTGGAGCGGTGGTTCGCTCCCGAATTTCGCGCCACGGATGAGGCCACCCGTTGGGGCAACGCCATCCTCGATACCGACCCGCGCGGCTATCTGGGGTGCTGCGCCGCCATATCGGGAACGGATTTTTACACACCGACCTCGGGTCTACGCCTGTCCTGCCTTGGCATTGCGGGGGGCCACGACGGCTCCACGCCCCCCGATCTGGTGCGCGAAACCGTTGCCCTCATTCCCGGATCCCGGTTCGAATTGATGCGCCGCTCTGGCCATTTGCCCTGTGTCGATGCACCCGGAAAATTCGCCGCTTTGCTGACGGGTTTCCTGACCGACATTGGCCACCTCCCGAACCTGCGCGCCCCCGATGGCGCACAGTAATCCCACCTATCTCCTTGTCCACGGCTCGGGCCACGGCGCGTGGTGTTGGCGCGATGTCCTGACCGAAATGGCACGGCGGGGCCTGTCCGCACGCGCTCTGGACCTGCCCTCGCACGGTGCGGATGCAACCCCCATCGCGCAGGTGAGCCTTGAGGCGTATCGCGATGCAATCCTGGCCGACATTGACGCGCATGCCGGCGGGCCGGTGGTGCTCGTCGGCCATTCGGCCGGCGGCTATCCCATTTCCGCCGTCGCCGAAGCCGCCCCCGACAAAGTCGCCCGCCTCGTCTATGTATGCGCCTACGTGCCGTGTAACGGCGTAAGCCTCGCGGATCGCCGCCGCGCCGCACCAAGCCACCCGATCCTCGACGTGATCACGCGGACAAACGACGGTTTGGCGTTTCAGTTCATCGCGGCCAAGGCCCCCGACGCGCTGTTCCATGATTGCCCGCCCGAGGTGATCGGCTTTGCGGTTGCGCGTCTTGGCCCACAGGCCATCGCGCCACAAGAGACCCCGCTCCCCCTCACCGCCGCCTACGCATCCGTGCCGCGCAGCTATGTCATCTGCGATCACGACCGCATCATTCCGCCCGTCTTTCAGGCCACCATGACCCTCGACTGGCCCGCCACATCGGTACATCATTTGCCATCCTCCCATTCGCCGTTTTTCTCCATGCCCGCGCGGTTGGTCGACTGCATCGTGGCCACCCCCACGAAATGCCCCGCACAGGCCGCGCCATGACCTCACGCCTTCCGCTCGTTTTCATCACCCTCACGATCCTGATCGACGGCATCGGCATCGGCCTGATCTTTCCCGTCATGCCCGACCTCATCCGCGAACTAACCGGCCGCGACCTGTCAGAGGCCGCAATCTGGGGCGGGGTTCTGGCCACAAGCTATGCGGTGATGCAGTTCTTTTTCGGACCGGTCGTGGGCAGCCTGTCGGATCGGTTCGGCCGCAAGCCCGTGCTGATTTCCGCCCTCGCGATCCTTGCGCTCGACTACCTCATCATGGCGATGGCGCACACGATCTGGTTGTTGCTTCTGGGCCGCCTACTTGCAGGGATCACGGCCGCCACCCAATCCACCGCAAGCGCCTTTATGGCAGACATCTCGTCGCCCGGGGCGCGCGAGAAAAACTTTGGACTTGTCCATGCGGCCATGGGGATCGGCTTTGCCCTTGGGCCTCTCATCGGCGGCCTTTTGGCAGGCATCGACACCCGCGCCCCGTTCTATGCCGCCGCCATCCTTGCGGGAGGCAACGCCGTGTTTGGCCTGATCGTTATGCCCGAAAGCCTTGCCGCGGATAAGCGCCGCGCCTTTGCGCTCGAACGCGCCAACCCCTTTGCCGCATTTCGTGCCATCGGGGCGCTCGGTGGGGTATTCCCGCTGCTTGTCGTGTTTGGCCTCTATCAGGTCGCCTATTTCGTCTACCCTGCGATCTGGGCGTTCTTTGCACAGGCACAATTTTCCCTCGACACCCCCACCATTGGCCTCACGCTTTTTGTGTTCGGTGTTTCAATGGGCATTTCACAGGCGTTCCTTGTGGGGCCGCTAACAAAACGGTTCGGGGCCTATGCCATTGTGCTCGCCGCCATCGTGATTGATGTGGCGGCGTTCGTGTGCATCGGCTTTGCCACATCCGTCGCCTTTGTATGGCTTTTAACGGTGGTCACGGGCGTGAGTTCCATCGCCATGCCCGCCCTGCAAGCCATCATGAGCCGCGCCGCACCCGATAACCGCCAAGGCGAGTTGCAGGGCGTCTTGGGCTCGATTGCGGCCCTTGCGACCATCATCAGTCCGCTTTTGATGACCGAGACCTTTGCGATTTTTGCGCACCCCGATGCCCGCATCCACCTCCCCGGCGCGCCTTTTTTAATCGCGGCACTCTTAACAGCCGCCTGTTTTGTCATCCTTGTGCGATGGCGACGCAGAACAGGCGGAAACCTGCGCTAGATTGTCCGGGATCAGACAGCGAGCTGTGTTTTGTGTTATACTTGATTCATCGAAAGGAGATTTTCCATGACACGTGAACTCAACGACACAGGTCACAGCCTCTCGAAAGGCAGCCGCACTGTTCCCTTTGTGAATGCGGAACGCGCCACAAAACCAAGCGCGGCAACACTTGCGCTACAACGCCGGTCGCACAATAGCGGATCGACAAAACGCACCGAAGAATTTCTGCGCAGGGATCGCGAAGCCGCCAGATAGTGTGGACCTTCGTCTTGGTCACCACATGGCGTAAACCGCCACCTGCATCAGCAGAGCAACCGGCAGCGCGACGCAGATACAAACAACAAGGGTAGCGCACCTGATTGAGTGGCGCGCCGTGCAAAGAGGCACGCCGCACATCGGTGCGCGTCAAAAGGGCGGCGCTATATGGCACCACCCTTTTGACGTCACATAGCCTAAACGATCCCGCCGCCCGCACCGGACACTTTGGGCCGCACCGATGCGACCGAAGCGCGGTAGCCCGATGCACGGTAGGTGGCAACGGGATCAATCGCTCCGCCCTGTTCCACCCGCGCCATCGCAAGGATCGGCTCCACATCCGTGCGAAACCCGGCCTTAAGCGTGCGCGTGGCCATCAAGGCATCATTGTCCGCCTGAAACCCCGCAAGGGCGGAACGGTCCACCAAAAGAGCTTGCGCATAAGAGCGCTGTATCTCGGTGGCCGACACCATCAGACTCTCGATCGGGTCGGTGACGTTGTGCGACTGATCAATCATATGCGACAAATTCAGGCCGGGCGTGTCTTCCCATTCCACCAACTCGTTAAAGACAAGGAACAAACGATATGGATCGACCGATCCGCTATCGAGATCGTCATCTCCATATTTGCTATCGTTGAAATGAAACCCGCCGAGTTTTCCGAACTGGATCAAACGGGCAACGATCATTTCAACATTCACCGTTGGCGCGTGATGCCCCAGATCAACGAGGCACTGTGCCTTGTCACCCAACTCCGTTGCAATCAGGTAGGAGGTTCCCCAATCCTGAACCACCGTTGAATAAAACGCAGGTTCGTAAATTTTGTGCTCGGAGAAAATCCGCCAATCATCAGGCAGGTTTTTGTACACCTCTTTCATCGCGTCGAGATAGCGTTCGAACTGGCGGGTCATATTGACCTGACCCGGAAAGTTGGACCCGTCTCCGACCCAAACAGTCAGTGCTTTGGATCCCAGTTTTTCACCGATCTCGATGCAATCGATATTATGCGCGATGGCCTGCTGCCGCGTGGCCGCGTCGACATGCGACAACGAGCCGTATTTGTAGCTATGCGCCTGATCCGGTTGGTCCTGAAACGTGTTCGAATTCATCGCATCGAACCCCAACCCGTGTTGATCCGCCTTGGCACGCATGTCGTCCGGGTTCGCTTTGTCCCACGGAATATGGAGCGAGACGTTCGGCGTTGCACAGGTCAGCCCGTGGATCACGCCGCAATCGTCGAGCTTGTCGAAAATATCGCGCGGCTCGCCCTCGCCGGGGAACCGGGCAAAGCGTGTCCCGCCCGTCCCCGTCCCCCACGATGGAATCGCAACTCCGAATCTCGCCGCCTTGTCCTTGATCGCGCCGATGGAAATTCCGCGACGGTCAAGGTGCTCTCCAAGCGCATCATAGTCGGCCAACAGGGCTGACATCCGCTTTTCATTTTCGGCCTCGATCACAGATTTATCGATCATTGTCTGTCCTCCCTCAGCGCGTGAATGCCTGAACATTGCCCGCATCCACGTTGATGATGTTGCCCGTCGATTTGGCCGACTTCTCCGACGCAAAAAAATACGCCGCCTCCGCGATATCTTCGGGCAACACAGACCGTTTGAGCATGGAACGTTGGCGATACATTTCCTCAAGCCCGCCTTTGTCCGTGCCATATGTCGAGGCGCGTTGGTCAAGCCATTCGCCCTCCCAAATTCTGGAGCCGCGTAACACAGCATCGGGATTGACAACGTTAACACGAATACCCGCCTCGGCCCCCTCAAGGGCAAGACACCGCGCAAGGTGGATTTCCGACGCTTTCGCCGTGCAATATGCCGAGGCGTTGGGCGACGCCGCAAGGCCGTTTTTAGACGCGACAAAAACGACCGAGCCGCCCATATCCTGAACACGCATCACCTTAAAGGCTTCGCGGGAGACAAGGAAATATCCCGTGGACAGAATGTCCATGTTCTTGTTCCACATCTCCAGACTGGTGTCCTCGACGGGGGCCGACGAGGCAATTCCGGCATTGGAAACAAGGATATCGACACCGCCAAACTCGACGCAGGCATAGGCATAAGCCGCACACACAGCCGCCTCATCCGTCACATTCATCTCGACCGCACGCACCGCATCCGCGCCATATTGCACCGCGAACCCCGCGCGGACCTCGTCCAATGCAGCCGCATTGATATCGGCAAGCATCACACATGCGCCCTCGGACAGATACCGCGCCGCCGTAGCCGCCCCGATACCCCCCGCGCCACCGGTAATCAACGCAACCCGCCCCGCGAGCGATTTGGGTTTGGGCATCCGCTGTAGCTTGGCCTCTTCGAGCAACCAGTATTCGATATCGAATGCTTCCTGCTCGGGTAAACCACAGTACTCGGACACCGCCGAAGCCCCGCGCATAACGTTGATCGCATTCACATAGAACTCGCCCGAAATCCGCGCTGTTGCACGGTCCTTGGCAAAGGTCAGCATCCCAACACCAGGGATCAGATAAACCACCGCGTTGGGATCACGCAGCGCAGGACTATCGGCATGTTTGCAGCGCTCGTAATAGGCCTTGTACCCCTCGCGGTAGGCCGAAATCTGCGCTTCGAGGCCGGACAACACCTCCTCGATATTGTTCCGCGCGGGATCGAAATCGACCACCAACGGACAAATTTTCGTGCGCAGGAAATGGTCGGGGCATGAGGTTCCAAGCGCCGCAAGATCGCGCATGTCTTTTGCGTTTACAAATTCCAGAACCGCATCGCTGTCTTCAAAATTGCCAACCATATGCTGTTGGCCCGACACAAATCCGCGAATTGCAGGCATCAATCTGGCCGCGACATCACGGCGTGCCTGCGCATCAAGACTGTGATGGATGGCCCCGCCGAACGCGGCGACCCCCGACGTTTTTTCCTCAAAAAATGCCGTGGCTTTGTTGATGATCTCAAGCGTCAGCTCGTAACACGCCTTGGCGTCATCGGCCCATGTAAACAGCCCGTGGGATTCAAGGACAACCCCTTTGGCATCAGGGTTCGCGAGACAAAATGCCTCCAACCACAGACCCAGCTCATAACCGGGCTTTTTCCACGGCAACCACCCGATGGCATCACCGAAAATCTCCGCCGTCATTGCCTTGCTGTCTTTGGACGCGGCAATGGCGATAATTGCATCGGGATGCATGTGGTCAACGTGTTTTTGCGGAACATAGGCGTGAAGCGGCGTATCGATGGACGCCGCGCGCGGGTTCAGGTTGAACGTGCAGTGCGGCAGATAGCCGACCATCTCATCCTCATGCTCCACGCCGCGATACTTGCCCTTCAGCGCCCGCAATTTGTCCATGTACAGGGTCGCGAACCCGTCCATTTTGATCGAACCGACATCCCCACCGGAGCCCTTCACCCAAAGCACTTCTGCGGCCTCGCCCGTGAGGGGGTCCATTTGCATGACCTTTGCCGAGGTATTCCCGCCCCCGTAATTGGTGACCCGCTTATCAGACCCAAGCAAGTTCGAACGATACAACAGCTTCTCGGATTCGCTCATGGTCGCGGCTTTGGCGTCATCCCAAAGCGACACAAGCCGCGTGGTTGCGGATGTCATAGTGATCTCCTCCCAATCCTCTAGTATTGAGTAATTTCATTCTCACCAAGTCTGCGCAGGGTGCGTCAGCTTGTCAATCACAAACAATCACAAACAATCATTTTGCAGGTGCAGCATGGTTATCTTGACAAAATATGATTGACACTGATCATTTTTTTGCGGCAGTCTCATCGTCATTGGGAGGAATTCAATGCACGAAAAGGAACGCCACGGGGTCATTCTCTCCGCTGTTCAGGACCGTCCGGTCGTGACAGTCGTGGAGCTTTGCAGCCTCACAGGAGCCTCCGAGGCCACAATACGTCGCGATATCGCGGCGCTGCATGTGGCCAAAAAACTGCGCCGCGTCCGGGGCGGCGCCGAAGCCTTTGCTCCCAAACCCTTTCCCGGCCTTGCGGGGCGGCCATTTTCACTCAACAAAACGCTCAACAACGCGCAAAAGCAGTCAATTGCCCGCGCGGCAGTCGAATTGTGCGACGATGGCGAACCGATCATTATCAATGGCGGGACGACAACCTTTCAGATGGTACACCCTCTGGCCTCGCGCCGCTGTCAGGTGTTCACCAACTCGTTTCCGATTGCCGAGCACTTGCTCAAGAACTCCAAGAACACGGTGCTGATGTCGGGCGGAATTGTTTACCGCGAACAAAACATCGTTCTCTCGCCGTTCGACAACGACGTGACGGGCAATTTCTACGCCCGCCGCATGTTTCTTGGCGCTCAGGGCGTCGGGCCGCTTGGCGTGATGGAAGCGGATCCGCTCATCATCCAGGCCGAACAAAAACTCATCGGTCAGGCCGACGAAATTGTCCTGCTCGTCGATTCAACCAAATTCGAAAACCGGTCCAGCCTCGTTCTATGTCCGCTGAGCCGAATTGATGTGCTGATCACCGATGAGGGGATTAGCGACCGCGCGGCCGCGATGATCGAGGCCGCCGACATCAAACTCATCGTGGCCGGAACCACGTCCACGAAAGACGAAGCGGCATCATAACACACAACGGATGCGTGCCGCACAAACAGGGTAAACCAGGGAGGAACCCAAAATGAAACTGAACAGACTTTTGACAACTGTGGCCATCGCCACCGGACTGTTTGCAGGCACCGCACACGCAGACGACATGCGCATCGCACTTGTCGTAAAGGCCCTCGGCATCGGCTTTTTCGAGGCCGCCGCAGAGGGCGCCAAAGAGGCCGCCGGAGAATTGGGCGGTGTAGAGATCATTTACACCGGTCCGACCGACACCACCGCCGAAGGCCAGATCGAAGTCATCAACTCGTTGATCGCACAAAACGTGGATGCGATTGCCGTTTCGGCCAACGACACCGACGCTCTTGTCCCTACGCTCAAGAAGGCCATGCAGCGCGGGATCACCGTGATTTCATGGGATAGCGGCGTGGCCGATGATGGTCGCCAGGCACACCTCAACCCCTCGTCCAACGCGCTGATCGGGAACATGATCATCAAACTGGCCGCCGACAATCTACCCGAGGGCGGCGACGTTGCCGTTCTATCGGCCACCACCACATCCACGAATCAGAACATCTGGATCGACGAGATGAACAAGGTGATGGGGAATTACCCCGGTATCAACGTTGTGGGAACAGTATATGGCGACGACCTTGCCGATAAATCCTACCGCGAGGCCCAGGGCCTTATGCAGTCCTATCCCGACCTCGACGCCATCATTGCGCCCACCTCCGTGGGGATCGTTGCTGCGGCTCAGGCCGTTGCCGATGCGGGTAAAATCGGTCAGGTCAACGTAACCGGTCTGGGTTTGCCATCCGAAATGGCGGGCGCGATCGAAAGCGGGGCATCGAAATCCTTTGCGATCTGGAACCCGATCGATCTGGGGTACTCCGCGACCATGCTGGCCTACCAACTGGCCACCGAAGCCGCGACGGCCGCGCCCGGCGCAGAGATTGCAATCGGTCGCATGGGGACAATCACGCTCGACGAGACAAACTCCGCCGCCATGGCTGACCCGTTTGTCTACGACAGCTCCAACATCGATGCGTTCAAAGATATTTTCTAAACGCAGCGCGACCAACCGGGGCGGCGTGACCAATGGTGCGCCGCCTCCCACCCGTCCCCAGAACCAAGAACGATAGGGCTGAGCCATGCGCACGGACCAAAACACGCACGACCAGACCAAGGACGCGGGGGCTCCGGTTCTTGCGCTTGATCACATCACCAAGGTGTTCCCCGGGGTCAAAGCACTTGATGAGGTCACGCTCGAACTGTTTTCGGGCAAAGTCACCTCGCTGATCGGGGAAAACGGCGCGGGCAAATCCACCGTCGTGAAAATTCTCACCGGCATTTATCAACCCGACGGCGGGCAAATCCTGCTTGATGGCGCTCCGGTTCGCTTTGCGGTGGCTCAGGACGCCTCGAACGCAGGGGTCACGGCCATTCATCAGGAGACCGTGCTGTTCGACGAATTGAGCGTCGCCGAGAACATCTATATCGGCCACGCTCCCAAAGGCCGTTTTGGCCTCATCGACCGCGCCGCGATGCGCGACAAAGCCGCCGAGATTCTAAACGGAATCGGGGCGCGAATTGATCCAATGGTGAAACTGAAAGACCTCGGCATTGCCTCCCGCCACCTCGTCGCCATCGCACGCGCCCTGTCGGTAGACGCCCGTGTGGTCATCATGGACGAACCGACCGCCGCCCTCTCTCAAAAAGAGATCGAGGAGCTTTACGAATTGGTCGAGGTTCTGAAAAAACAGGGCAAGGCAATTCTGTTCATTTCCCACAAATTCGACGAAATTTTCCGTATTTCCGACCGCTATACCGTTTTTCGCGACGGGCAATTCGTCGGTGCCGGGGATATGGCGGATGTTACGGAAAGCGATCTGGTCCAGATGATGGTCGGGCGCTCCGTCGACCAAATCTATCCCAAACGTGCGGCGCATATCGGCGCGGAAGTGATGAAGGTCGTGGGCTATTGCCATCCGACCGAATTCGAGGACATCACCTTTGACCTCCGTCGTGGCGAAATCCTCGGGTTCTATGGCCTCGTTGGCGCGGGGCGCTCCGAATTCATGCAGTCGCTGATCGGGATCACCAAACCAACCAAAGGCATCACGCGGATCGAGGATCGTCTCACCGTCATCCGCTCGCCGGCCGATGCCATCGCGGCGGGTGTGGTCTATGTCCCCGAGGATCGCGGCAAACAGGGCGCAATCCTTGACATGCCCATATTTCAAAACGTGACTCTGCCCTCTCTGGGCCAGACATCACGCCGTGGTTTTATCCGGCTGGCCGAAGAATTCGCATTGGCGCGCGCCTATACCGAGCGCCTTGAGTTGCGCGCCGCCTCCCTCGACACTCCCGTGGGCAGCCTGTCGGGCGGCAACCAACAAAAGGTCGTCATCGCCAAATGGCTCGCCACAAAACCGCGCGTCATCATTCTGGATGAACCGACCAAAGGCATCGACATCGGGTCAAAGGCCGCGGTGCATGAATTCATGTCCGAACTGGCGGCACAGGGGCTATCGGTCATTATGGTCAGTTCCGAAATTCCCGAAATCCTCGGGATGTCCGATCGTGTGATTGTCATGCGCGAAGGGCGCATCGCCGCGGAATTATCACGCGACGCCCTTTCCCCCGAAACACTGGTCCGCCACGCCGCAGGCATCGGTCAAAAAGGAGACGCAGCATGAGCCTCGTCAAGTCTCGCGAAGCAATCCTGTTCGGGGCGATCCTGTTGCTTCTGGCGCTGATCTCCACCCGTTTTTCCGGATTTGTCACCCCGAAAAACCTTGCCGGTGTGTTCAATGACACCTCCCCCCTGATCATCCTCGCTCTGGGTCAGATGGTCGTGATCCTGACGCGCTGTATCGACCTGTCCGTCGCGGCCAACCTCGCACTAACGGGGATGGTTTGCGCCATGATCAACGTCGCGGCGCCGGATCTTCCTGTGGTGGTGATCCTTATGGTTGCCCTCGCCATGGGCGCCGCCTTGGGGGCCATAAACGGCCTGTTGGTGTGGAAACTCGACATCCCGCCCATTGTTGTAACACTCGGAACCATGACCATTTTCCGGGGTGTCATTTTCCTGCTCTCCAAAGGACAGTGGATCAACGCCCATGAAATGAGCCCCGCCTTCACTGGCTTTGCACGCGGGGTCATTTGGGGCCTTCCGGTCTTGGGGTGGATTGCCATTGCAACCATTGCCGTGATGTTCGTGGTGATGAGCCGCACCACACTCGGGCGGGCCTTTTTCGCCGTGGGAGGCAACCCGCACGCCGCCGTTTACACCGGTATTAATGTTGGCCGCACCCAGTTTCTGGCCTTTGTCATTTCCGGCGCTCTTGCGGGGCTGACGGGGTATTTGTGGATTGCACGCTACGCTGTCGCCTACGTCGATATCGCGGGCGGGTTCGAGTTGGATGTGGTCGCGGCCTGTGTCATCGGCGGGATCTCGATTGCGGGCGGCTCCGGTTCGGTCATCGGCACTCTTTTGGGCGCATTGTTTTTAGGCGTGGTTAAAAACGCCCTGCCCGTGGTCGACATCTCGCCGTTCTGGCAACTCGCCATTTCGGGCGCAGCCATCATCATTGCCGTAACATTCAACGCCCGCGCGGGCCGCACCAAAGGCCGCGTCATTCTCAAATCTGCGGAGCACGCCCAATGAGCCTGTCCGGTCCCCACACCCCCCGCCACATCCCCGACCAATTGCGGACCCCGCTTGAGCGCAAAATCAAAAGTTGGGAAATGCTGCTGTTGATTGTGGCCATATCCATCTTTGTCCTCAACGCGTTTGCCTCCCCCTATTTTCTCAATGCATGGAGCCTGAGCGACGCAACGTTCAACTTTACCGAAAAGGCGATGATCGCTTTTGCAATGGCGCTGCTGATCATCTCCGGTGAAATCGACCTCTCGGTCGCCGCGATCATCGCTCTGGCCTCGACCGTCATGGGGCTCGTAATGCAGGCAGGCTTTGGCACGCCGGTGATCGTGCTTGCGGGTCTTGGCGCGGGTCTTTTATGTGGGGCGTTCAACGGTGTGCTTGTCACGCGTCTGGGGCTGCCATCCATCGTTGTCACCATTGGCACCATGAGCCTGTTTCGCGGCATCAGTTATATCATCCTTGGCGATGGCGCGTTCCGTGGCTACCCCGCCGATTTTGCATGGTTCGGCCAAGGCTACGTATTTTGGGTGATCTCCGTGGAAATGGTCATCTTTGCCTGTCTCGCGGTGATCTATACCGTCGTCTTGCACAAAACCAATTTTGGCCGCGCGGTCTATGCCATCGGCAACAATGCCACGGGCGCATTGTTCTCGGGCATCCGCGTTGAACGGGTCAAGATGATCCTCTTTTTGCTCACGGGCCTCATGTCGGGACTGGCCGCCGTTTGCCTGACCTCCCGTCTCGGATCGACACGCCCCTCCATCGCCACAGGCATGGAACTGGAAGTCGTCACCATGGTGGTGCTCGGCGGCATCAACATCCTTGGTGGATCCGGCTCGATCCCCGGTGTGGTGATCGCGGCGTTTGTGATGGGGCTTGTCACCTTTGGCCTCGGTTTGCTCAATGTCCCCGGGATCGTGATGTCGATTTTTATCGGTCTGCTGCTGATCGGGGTGATTGCCCTACCGCGCCTGTGGACCAAATTCAAAGGGCGCAAGTGATGGAAAAATATGCCTTTCGCATGGTCCTGAAGGCGGGCCAACTGAACGAGTATAAAAGGCGCCATGAGGCGATCTGGCCCGAGTTGTCCGCCGTGTTGCACGCGGCCGGCATTGACGATTATTCGATACATTACGATCCGCAGACACACCACCTGTTCGGCGTGCTTTGGCGACGGCCCGATCATACGATGGCGGCGCTACCGGATCATCCTGTGGTTCAAAAATGGTGGGCGTATATGGCGGATATTATGGAAACCAACCCCGACAACAGCCCCATCCAAACCGATCTCGTCACGGTCTTTCACCACCCATGACAGCACCCGTATCACCACGCCATATCGCCGTGATCGATGTTGGCAAAACAAACGCCAAACTCGCCCTCGTCGATGCACAGACCCTCACCGAGATTGCCGTGATCACGCGCCCCAACACCGTGTGCGCGGGCCCGCCCTATCCGCATTTCGACCTTGACGGGCATTGGGCCTTTTTCCTCGACCACCTCGCCGCGTTTCACCGCAGCCACGGGATCGACGCAATATCGGTGACAACCCACGGGGCCGCTGCGGTATTGCTGGATGCACACGGGGCTCTGGCCACGCCGATGCTCGATTACGAACACAACGGCCCCGACACCGTTGCGGCGGCCTATGATGCGATCCGTCCCGAATTTGCCCGCACCGGCAGCCCGCGCTTGCCGACGGGTCTCAACATCGGGGCGCAACTGTTCTGGCTGTTCGATCGGGATCCGGACCTGTTACAACGCACCGCCCATATTGTGACCTACCCGCAATACTGGGGGTTTCGTCTCACGGGTGCTGTGGCCACGGATGTGACCTCCCTCGGGTGCCACACCGATCTCTGGTGCCCGCAAGACGCACGGTTTTCCGACCTTGTGGACCGCCTCGGCATCAGGGAAAAACTGGCCCCCGCGCAAACGTCCAATACTCTTCTTGGCACGCTCACGCCGGAGGTTTGCGCCGCAACCGGCCTGCCCGCGGCCACCCCCGTGTCCTGTGGCATCCATGACAGCAACGCCTCGCTCCTGCCCCATCTGATCAAACGCACAGGACCATTTTCGGTCGTCTCCACGGGGACATGGGTCGTCGCAATGGCGGCGCGAACCGATCCTTTGCCCCTTGATCCCGCCCGCGACACGCTTCTCAATGTTTCGGCCTTCGGTGCGCCTGTCCCCTCCGCACGGTTCATGGGCGGACGCGCGTATGACATCATCCGCGGGGACACAGACGCCGTTCCCACCGCCGCCGACCGCGCGGCTGTGGTGAGACGCGGGATCATGCTTTTGCCTGCCGTTGTGTCGCAAAGCGGTCCCTTTGCGGGGCGCACACACCGTTGGACCAAAGCCCCGCAGACCGACGGTGAGCGTCTGTATGCCTTGGCGCTCTATCTGGCATTGATGACACAGACCTGCCTCGACCTGATCGGGGCGCATGGCCCCACCATTATCGAAGGCCCGTTTGCGCGCAACGCCGACTTCCTCGATATGCTCGCGGCCCTGCGCCCCGAGGGCGTGCAAACGGAACCGTCCGTCACAGGGACAAGTATCGGTGCCGCACTTTTATTTACACATCCGCAGCCCCGTACGACGAATGCCACCAATGTGACGCCGGCACATCCCGAGGCACTGCGCAACTATGCGGCCCTGTGGCACACACAGATTGCGCAACACCCATAGGCGCACACAGGCCCCATTCGCACTTTTCACCGCTTTTGGGGTCTGCTATGCAGCGCAGGTGGTTCCGGCCCCGTAGCTCAACTGGATAGAGCAGCCGACTTCTAATCGGCAGGTTGAGGGTTCGATTCCTTCCGGGGTCGCCACATCATCCCACCATATATGTGCCAGAAAAACCAGAAGTGCGCGCAAAAGTAAGTAATAGTGCGCGCAAAGCTATTTGAAACATCGGCGAAATCCTTGGTGCTTTCAGTTTTATAGCAATTTCAGTGCCTTGCTGGGTGGTTCGGCCAATTTTTCATCTAATTGAAAGCAGCTTTACGGCGCATATTTGACAGTGCGTGCCTAATAGCCTCTCTAAGATCTACAGGTTCCGGAACCTTTCATATCACATCTGCCGGTGGTCACTGACCGTCCGGCGACGGCGCAAGGTGCTTCCTTGCGCTATGAGAGGACTCCAGCTTGACCAAATCGCAATCCAAAATTCCGTTTCATGACCTGACCTTTTACGGCGAGCTGCCCAAACTGCGCGATGTTGAGGGGCGGTTGAAAGCGTTCCTGGCAAAGATCCGCGAGCAGGCGCAGCAGGCCGAGGAGGATGCCGGCCGCATAACCGAAGACGATCTGCTGTATCCGCATGATTTGCTCGACGGGGCCGATCGCCGCCGGATTAAATTTCGAGCGGTGCGTTATCTCGAACGGCTTCATTCTGCGACCGGCATGTATCATCTTCCCGAAGAAGACCGGGTACGGCTGACACCCTTCAGGGGCGGCTTGCACATCGCGTGTGTTGCGACGGAGCACGAGGCGGATGAGATTGCAGCAAGTCTTCATGCAGAGATGCCTTGGATGGCGCCTGCGACAGAAGCTGTCTGGCACGGGCTGCGCGCATCAGCGCGTGAGGGTTTGCCAGGGCTGCGGTTTGATCCGCTTGTGTTGGTCGGCTCGCCCGGAATTGGCAAAAGCCACTGGGCGCGCCGCGTCGCGCATCACCTTGCCGTGCCATCCACGATGATCGACGCGACAGGAGAACCCGCCAGCTTTGCACTTGTCGGCTCTCAACGCGGTTGGTCCAATGCGACGCCCGGCAAGCTCATGCAGACCGTTCTGAAAGAGCGTCATGGCGGGCCTTTGGTCATCGTCGATGAGGTGGAAAAGTCTGGCGATGTGCAGTCCAGCAAAGGATCCAATCATATGCTCACGAACGCCCTCCTGCCGCTGCTAGAGCGTCTGACGGCCGCGACATGGGAATGCCCGTACTTTCAAATCAAATGCGATATGTCATGGGTGAATTGGGTGATGACGGCCAACAGCCGACAAGGGTTGCCTGAGCCGCTGCGAAGCCGCTGTGTGGTCTTGGACCTGCCGGATCTGACAATAGACCAGTTGCGGCAATTTGCAGAGACCGAAGGCGCGCGCCGGGATTTGCCAGACTCGGCATTGGCGGCGCTAATGGACGTCTTCGACTGCGGCGCGATTGGGAACGCTGGCCTGAGCTTGCGCACAGTCAGTCGCATGCTTGACCGCGCTCAGACGCTGGCCCGCCAGCCAATGTTGAACTGAGGTCGCGCCGTGCAATATCAAAACATCCCGTATCGCAGTGGCAAAATCGTTGTTCTCGGCGATCTGCACTATGATAGCTATCAACGCTTTACCCAGTGCCCTATCAATCAATGGAACCTGCAGGATATCGTCTGGAATGCAGACGCTCTTATCCTCGCTGGCGACCTCGCAAACGGTCCCGCTGATCGCTGGGCGCAGGTTTTCTAATACCTGTCAGAGTTCATTCTGCCAGAACGAATTTACGCGCTGCCTGGGAATCACGATTATTACGGTGCTCACCTGACCGACGACCATAAGCTCGAAAGAGTGGCGAACGATGCGGACGCCCATTTCGTACAGAAAACAGCGCTACTGCATGGTGATACGCGGATCTTGTGCTGCACTCTTTGGTCTGATTTTAATCTGTTCTGAGAACCATCAATGGCTATGCACACTGCTAATTTGCTCATGGCAGACTACGGCATGATCGGTGCGCCGCTGGACCCCAACCTACCCGAAGTCGGCATCTCAATTATGCGGCTTGAGCGCCGGTTGAAGCCAAGAGAAACATTGCGCGTTCATCACGATCATCGCGCCTGGCTTACCCGCAGTATGGCAAGCCACCATCTTGCGGGGCTTGTGGCAAAATAGTCGTTGTCACGCACCACGGCCCTCATCCGGCGGTCGCCGGGGAGATTGACACGCTTTCCGCCGCCTTCCACTCCGACATGAGTGATCTGCTCATTCAGTATCGGCCCAATGCATGGTTCTTTGGGCATTCCCATCGCAGGCTTCGCGCGAAGGTTCATGGTACGGATATCAGAAACGTGTCAGTGGGATATGCGGGTGAATTAATCGATGAATCGGTTTCATACTTGCGGGAGGCCTGTTTCTGGGAAAGCTAGGTAATGCTGCTAAGTGTCTATCGGACTTGCGCTCTTAGGCGATTCTGGCAAGCTGCTTGTATGGCGGATTCCGGACATTCGCTGCAGGGTTATCCAAGGTCGGCTTTTGGCATTTCAAGCATGGTGCAACACGGCTCTGGCATTTATCTGCGTCCTGCTTTGAACGATGAGGGCATTAAAAACGAAGCAAAATTTCACTATCCTTTACATGGAATTACTTGCCGCTGTATTCATCTAAAAAGTGAATTTTGAGGCAGCATTAGATGAACCACTTCGATGTTGGGAACGACCGCCAAGCACACTTAATTGCGGTTGAGTGGGAGATTGGTCCCGAACTTCTAGATGAAGTCGCTTGGGAACTCGAAGAAATTTCAGGAAATGATGGAGAAACCTATGGCTTCCTTGTCAGGTTCGATGAGGGATCAGATGCTCAGATTTTGGCACAACTTGGCCTCTCAGATGGTGAGTTGACGCGGGAAGTTAGCCTTAATGCATTTGACGCACCTGACAGCGATACCACAATTGAAGAAATCTCTGGAACGCGTGTTGTGGATTCTCGTTCGACTAGAGCGAAAAGGTGGACACCGCTAACCGAGATATCCGTTCGGAATTTTAAGGCGGCGAAGGAAGCCGAAATTCCACTTGGGAACGTTACGATCTTGGTCGGACCAAATGGAAGCGGTAAATCATCAGTCCTGCAGGCAATTCACTGGGCGGCCAGAGCAGCAAGCTACGTTTTACCTAAAAATCAGAAGGAAATGATATCCTTCGAGAGACTCGACTACATCCCTTCGAGTGACCCTTTGAAGACGTTACACAATGGCGAACTTAAGACCGGGGCGAAGTCTGAGGCCGTAGAAGTTTACTTTAGACATGCTTCAGAATCAGATGAGCAGATTCAAACCACAGTGCGAATCCGCGCTGCCCGAAACAAGGGTGGGATAACCGCCTATATGGAAGGCGGGAGTGCCGTCACACCTTACAAGCAGCGGTACCAATTCATAACCGCTTACATCCCCGGACTGGCTGGTCTTTCCGAAAGGGAGACCATTTTAGCTCAACCAACATTGCGCCGGCAGGCATCGAGTGGGGATGCGGGAGGAGTTCTAAGAAATATTCTTTATAATCTCAGCACGGATAGTAGTGATGACAACGAGGTTGGGGAGGGACAAGCTCGGCTTAGGGCGCTTAATCGGCTAATTAAAAGGGTTCACCCCAACTCATCAATCGACGTGTCGTTTGATGAACGGGAAGACTTTCATATCTCTGCCTCTATAGCAGATATTCAAAATGGCAGCGTTCGCCCTCTAGAAACCGCTGCAACTGGAATTTTGCAAGTTGTTCAAATCTTCGCGTATTTGATACTATTTAAGCCGAGGTTGATGCTCATCGATGAACCCGACGCGCACCTCCACCCCGATAAGCAGGAACGGTTAATCGAGGCCTTAGAGCTTGCCTCGAAAGAGTTGGACACCCAAATCGTCCTCACAACGCACAGCCCTAACATCGTAAGAGCCGCGAGCCTTGTTTCTAGACTTGTGTGGATGAGAGATGGAGTTGTCCAAACCGATGACGATGACGCAATTCGCCGCTTGCTGGGATGGGGTGGTTTAGACAAGTCTGTTTTGTTTTTTGTCGAGGATGAAGATGATAAACCCCTCAGAGCAATTCTCAGGCAATGGCCCAGTCTATCAGCGCAGGTTTCGGTCTGCCGTTGCTTTGGGATCGACAACTTACCTCGTGACAAGTTTCTCGAAGGCCTACTTGTAGATGGAGAACTCAAAGTCAAAGCTGCTATTCACCGGGACGGAGATTTCATGACCGAAGAAGAGGCCGCCAAATGGCGAGATAGCTTTGCAACTGAAGGTGTATATCCGTGGGTCACCGCGGGTTCTGACCTTGAGGGATACTTCTGTTCAGCAAAATATTTGGCCTCCTTATACGATGTAGACGAGGATGTCTCTGAGGGCTGGCGTTGCCAAGCTGCACAAAATATTGGGGGCGCACGGGATCATTTTCTTCAGAAACGGAAGAAGATTGTTCATGCTCTCTGGCCGGATGGAGGTTCTCCAGATGCTGTGGGTCTGTGGGATGCGGCTGGCGGCAAGTCACCCAATACAGTGAAAGGCAAGAAGCTACACAAAGCGCTGAAGCAAGTAGTTAAAGATGCTGGTAAGAACGACAAGTTGCTTGATGCTTTTACGATTCCAGATGGGTTTGTCGTTGCCGAAGATTTGAAAGTGATTTTAGAAGCCGCGCTGCAGTCAGACTAAGTAGGATATACAGACATTCGGAGAACTAACTACAAGTGGCTAACTAAGGTTTTGTCGTGAACCATAAGAATGTCAGGCGCATTTATACCGAAGAGAAGCTTCAGGTGCGCCGCAGCGGCGGCAGAAAGCGTGCTTTTGGGCCGTTAGTCTTGTCACTGACGATCACAAATTCAGTAAAAGCTCGTGTTCAAACCTTGAAATCACTGTCGTGAATGTCGCCAATTCGATAAACGCGATCGAATTCTCTTTCTTCAATACGAAACTGATTTATTCCGGCCCAACGAAGCTTTCGCCTCAGGTCTCGCGGATCGATATCCAAGCTAGAAGACAACAACTTAAGCGTCGTAAATATAGCATGAAACGCTTCTTGATCCTCATCAGTCATATACAATCCCATCCGGCGGGTCGCTGGACTAAACATTCGCGTCGCCTGAACGTGACCAGCTTCGACTAATGCATTCATGGTCCCATTCTTCTGCAATCCGACCTCCATCCCGAATTCGGCGAGAGTTGGGGCGGAAGGGCGTCCTGAGGTCAGCAAATTCATTTCCGCTTGTTGAACATGGATACCTGCGTAGCCGCGGAGGTCCTGCAGAAGCACAACATCAATCCTCCCATCTTTGACGGCCTTGGATGCATCATAGAGGCTCACGTGTGCGCGTCCCGCCGCAATAGGAAACGACACCCAACTTCCATCGTCCACCACCCTTTTTGCATTAACGGTGAGCTTTTTTAAAAATTGGTCCGCATCTCTCTTATCCCACTGAAATTTTGATATGCTGATCGGGAGCGCTGGTTTGATGAGATTTTCACGGGCAAGAGTTTCAAACTGTCCTGACGAAGCGCCAAGGTGTTCTGCCATCTCCTTAGCCCTCACTAACCGCGCGCACCATTTTAAGGTAGGTTCAGCTTGCGCAGCATCGAAGATAAGACGCTTGTGTGGGCGTGCATCGTCTCTCTTAATAACGCCGGCATGTTCTAAAATCTGCCTTGTAACAGTTACAGACTTGCCGGTTTGAATCGACGCGCTTTGTATGGAATGCCATCGGCGCTTTTGCACAGGAGTACCAAGGATTATTTCTCCCGATGGGACTTCCCAAGAATCGAGAATGACGTCGCGCACCAGATCGCGATAGATATTACATCTTTGGTTCTGAGCTGAATCGTGAGCCAACCATTGATAGAGGCGGCCAAACGCCTGACGCATGCCATCTTGAGGTCCTGAAGCCGAAATAGAAAGCTCTTTCAAGGCGCGAGATATCGCTTCATTTCCCTGATTAACTATATCAAAACCAATTGCACGAGCAGGTTTAATCGCGGTCTCCATATCTGGGAACGCACGTATCATTTCCACCCCGAGAAGATTGCAAAAGGTCGCTGCGCTATCGATATCGCGTTCCAAAATCCAGCCTGTGTCGCGGGCTCCCGATAAACGTCCATCCAGCCAATTATCATAGGTCGTTATCGCTTGTTCCTCTGCAGGTTTGTCGCCCTTCAGAATTCCAGTTGAAAGTCTCGAAAAGTTCGTCGCAAAATCATGTCGTTCCAATAGTGGGCTTACTTGCCAAATTGGGACCAGTGGCTGGCCATGGCGATGGCAGATTTCAACATATTTTAGCTGCCAGTGACCTCGCATTACCATCTGGGCCTGAGGCGGTGCTCGATCTGTTGCTACATCCTCCCGAAGACACGAAAGACACCCTCTGACTACCGGGTTCATCAAAGCGCGCGAACCATAGGCCTCACCGCGAAACTGTACTTGTACACCGAGTAATGGCTGCATTGTCCAGGATCGGACTTCGCGGAGCGTTTTGGCGTCCAACCCGAGAATGTCTGCAACCTGTTGAACCTGTTCCCCATCGTGGTTCACGAGCTTTTTAAAGGACAATCCAAGTTCGTTGCAAAAACTGCGGGCTGAGATTTCCCTTTGCCCTGCCGCGCGCGATAGCAGAGACAACAACCCTTCGCGAGGCTGCGGAGAAGGCGCAGAACGTAGTGGCATGGGTGACGATAGCCCCTCAGCAAATCGGATTTTGTAGACGTTTCATAACTAACTATGCGCTTCAATCGTCGTTTTCCATCGCCCTGCGCCCCCCGCACAGCATCGACACATAGTGCCAGCCTCGTAATTTTGTTTGCGTTCTGGATGGGCCTCGCCTTTCCGACACGCCGAAAGCAAACTACTGTGAAAGAAAAAGAATGGACGGGCACCAAATGGCAATCAAGAAAAGTGATATCTACCGCTCGCTCTGGGACAGCTGCGATCAACTCCGTGGCGGTATGGATGCTTCGCTTTATAAGGATTACATCCTCACGCTGCTCTTCATAAAATACGTTTCCGACCGCGCAGGGTCCAAGGATTCTTTGATCGATGTTCCTGAAGGGTGTTCCTTCAACGACATTAAGAATCTCCGCGGCGACAAAGATATCGGCGAAGGGATCGACAAGATCATCGCGAAGCTTGCTGAGGCCAACGATCTGACAGGTGTAGTGGACCGGGCATTCTTCAATGATGCGGAAAAATTTGGCCGTGGTGCCAAGATGGTCAGCACCCTCACGGCTCTGATCAATATCTTCTCGCGCGAAGAGCTGAACTTTTCGCGCAACCGGGCCGATGGCGATGATATTCTCGGCGACGCCTACGAATATCTTATGCGCAACTTCGCGACAGAAAGCGGCAAGTCAAAGGGACAGTTCTATACACCCGCCGAGGTGAGCCGCGTGGTCGCGGCCGTCGCCGGTACGGGTCGCGCTACCAGTCCCAAACAAACTGTCTATGATGGTGCGTGCGGATCAGGGTCGCTGCTTCTCAAGGCAGCTGATGCTGCGCCGGTTGATCTGACGATCTACGGTCAGGAATACGACATCACCACCCGCGGCCTCGCGGTCATGAACATGATTTTGCACGGTCGCGAAATGTCGGACATCCGTCAGGGTGACGTCATTGCAGAACCCCAGTTCCTATCTGGCGATACAACGCTGCAAACTTTCGATTTTGTCGTCGCCAACCCACCATTCTCGCTCAAAGCATGGAGCGCGGGGCTGACGGCCGACACCGACTTCGGTCGGTTCGAGGACAACATGCCACCTGAGAAGAACGGTGACTTCGCGTTCTTGCTGCACTTGCTCAAGTCCATGAAAGCCACGGGCTCCGGCGCGGTCATTCTCCCTCACGGCGTCCTCTTCCGTGGCAACAAGGAAGCCACCCTGCGCGAGAAGATCCTGCGCCAAGGATACGTCAAAGGTATCATCGGCCTGCCGGCTAACCTATTCTATGGCACAGGCATCCCTGCATCGATTATTGTGCTCGATAAATCGGAGGCCCGCGCGGAACGTCCCCTGTTCATGATCGACGCCTCAAAGGGCTTTATCAAGGATGGCAACAAGAACCGCCTACGGGAACGTGACATCCACAAGATGATTGACGCCTTCACACAAGAGCTAGAGATCCCCGGATACTCTCGCCGCGTGGAATGGAAAGAGATAACTCGCCACGACTTCAACCTGAATATCCCGCGCTATATCGACGGATCCGATCCCGAAGACCTGCAGGATATCGAGGCGCACCTGAAGGGTGGCGTGCCAAATCGTGACCTCGACCTTCTCAGTGATTTCTGGGACGAGATGCCCGGCGTACGCGGCGCTCTCTTTGGCCCCAACCCACGCGACGGGTATTCCGATCCGCTCATCGGCCCAGAAGACGTGCGGGACGCCATCCGCGAGCATCCCGAATTCACGGCATTCCGCGATACGATCCGCACAACGCTCAAAGGTTGGGCTGACGCCAACACGCCTCACCTGACGGGGCTTGGCCAAGGCGATCTGCCCAAGAAGCTAATCCATGACATTTCTGAGGATATGCTGGACCGGTTCAGCACCGCCCCCCTAATCGACAAATACGAGGCCTATCAGCGGCTCATGACCTACTGGTCCGAGACAATGCAGGACGATGTCTTTGTCATCACTGGCGAAGGTTGGAAAGCAGCCGCTGAACTGCGCGAGGCCCGCAAAGAGGTGGACGGCAAGAAAACCAAATGGCTCGAAGACGCGGACATCATGGCGGGCAAGGTGCGCCTTGTGGCCGATGTGATCCCGCCCGCGCTGGTGATCGCGCGGTTCTTCCACAAAATGCAGGCCACACTTGAAGCGGTACAAACCCGCGCCGATGATCTCACCCGCGAGGTCGAGGAGATGGTGGAGGAACACGGCACCGAGGGCGGTTTGCTGGAAAGCGCGCTGACCGATGCGGGCAAAATGACCTCGGCCACCGTCAAGGCGCGGATCAAGACGGGCGAGGCCGATGCAGAGGAAGCGCCGATGCTGAAACGCGCCGCCAAGCTGTTGGCGGATGAGGCGGCGGCGAAGAAAGCAGTGAAAGAGGCGCAAGCGGCACTCGATGAGGCCGTGCTGCGCAAATACCCCGACCTGACCGAGGACGAGATCCGCACGCTGGTGGTTCAGGACAAATGGCTGGCCGATCTGGAAACAAGCATCGCGGCAGAGATCGAAGCGCGGACAGAAGCCCTTACTGCCCGCGTGCGAGTTTTGACCGAACGCTATGGACGGACCTTGTCGGATCTGGAGGATGAGGTCGCGGCGCTGGAGGCGAAGGTTGCAGGGCATCTGGCAGCGATGGGGTACGCACTGTGAACCAGTTAGTTCATGCCGATGTCATTCCCGATGGATGGGTGAAAAAACCCTTATTTGACATGTGCCGGTTCATTCCGGGCAAAGCTCACGAGCCATTTATTGACCCGTTGGGAGAATTCACTTGTGTGAACTCCAAGTTTATTTCGACTGAGGGACAAGTCGCCAAGACCTGCAATCGCAGCATCACACCCGCAAAAGTGAACGACATCCTGATGGTGATGAGTGACTTGCCTAACGGGAGGGCATTGGCCAAATGCTATTTGGTTGGCGAACATGAGCGACTTGCGGTCAATCAGCGAGTTTGCATTCTCCGCCCAAAGCAAGGGTTTGACGCCCAGATGTTGTTCCACATCCTGAACCGTCACCCGTACTTCATGGCGTTTGACGATGGCGTGAATCAGACGCACCTCTTGAACGGGGTCTTTGAAAAATGTGTCCTTGCAGTCCCAGATGACCCTGAAGAGCAGAGACATCTTGGACAAGCGTTGTCGGATGCGGATGGGGTGGTTGAGGGGCTGGAGCGGCTGATTGCGAAGAAGCGGCGCATCAAGCAGGGCGCTATGCAAGACCTCCTCACCGCCAAACGCCGCCTCCCCGGATTCTCGGGGGAGTGGGTAGTGAAGACCCTTCAAGACCTTTGTTCCCAAATCCAAGATGGCACACATTTCACTCCAACCTACGTCGATATGGGCATACCCTTTTACAGCGTTGAAAATATTACCGCCCGAAATTTTGATGAATGTAAGTTTGTGACGCCCGAAGCTCACGCTGCCATGGCAAAGCGATGTCTGCCCAAACCGGGCGACATCCTAATGACCCGGATCGGTAGCATTGGCGACACGTATCTTGTAGATTGGAACCACGAGGCCAGCATCTACGTTAGCCTATGTCTTCTGCGACCATCGCCATCGGTCGACGCCTTGTACCTCTACGCCTATTCTCGGTCGAGCATGTTCGTCAAAGGCGTTGAGGACCGATCCTTGCCAAATGCGATCCCAAAGAAGATCAATTTAGGAGACATCGCTGATGTCGAGGTTTCGATGCCTATCGACCCTGCTGAACAGTCAGCTATCGCGTTCACGTTGAACGATATGGACGCCGAAATCACCGCCCTCGAAGCCCGCTTGCACAAAGCCCGCGCGATCAAAGAAGGCATGATGCAAAACCTACTGACCGGTCGGACCAGGCTGGTCTGATGCATTTATTCACGACACAATCCCCGCCACAGGAGGCCCTGACATGACCACTATCGGCGAGCCGGAACGCGCCACGCAGAACCGCATCATTGCACTGCTTAGCAATCATAACACCGCTGCGCCCGCCACAAAACCTGGGGGCCTCGGCTGGCGCTACCTTGGTGATTGGCAAAAGCGCGACGGCAACGCGAATATCGAAGAAAGCCTGCTGCGCCCGTGGCTCGCCTCTCGCGGCTACGCCGCTGATGTCATCAGCAAAGCCATCGCCGAACTCACCCGCGCCGCGCGGATAGAGGGCGCTAAGCTCTATGAGGCGAATGTCGCCGTTTACGACCTGCTGCGCTATGGCGTCTCCGTCTCCCCCGGTCCGGGTGAGGCCCCTGTGACCGTACGCTTTGTCGATTGGGATGACTCCGCCGCCAATGATATGGGCGTTGCCGAAGAGGTCGCGATCAAGGGCAAAAGCGCCAAGGCCTATAACAAGCGCCCTGATCTGGTGTTCTACGTCAACGGCATCGCGCTCGGCATCATGGAATTGAAGAAATCCACGGTTGGTGTAGGCGAAGGCATTCGTCAGACCCTCGACAATCAGGATGCAAAGTTCATCCGGCATTTCTTTACCACCAACCAGATATGCTTTGCGGGCAATGACAGCGAAGGTATGCGCTACGCTGGTATCCAGACGCCACAGCCTTATTGGTTGGCGTGGAAGGAAGACAGCGATATCACCCAGCCGCTGGACCGCGATGTGACGCAAATGCTGACGCCCGCGCGGTTTCTGGAGATCATCCACGATTTCACGTTGTTTGATGCAGGCATCAAAAAGATCACCCGCCCGAACCAGTATTTCGCGGTTAAGGCCGCGCAAGAGCGCGTGCGGGAACGTAAGGGCGGGATCATCTGGCAAACCCAAGGATCCGGCAAAAGCCTGATCATGGTGATGCTAGCCCGCTGGATCCGTGAGAGTTTACCGGATGGGCGCATCCTTATCATCACCGACCGCAAAGAGCTGGACAATCAAATCAAAGACGTCTTCGGCAACACTGGCGACAAGGTACGTCGCGCAGGAAGCGGCGCCGACTTGATGGCGGCGCTTGCCTCTCCTGAAGACCGCGTCGTTAGTTCTCTGGTCCACAAGTTCGGCAAACGCGAAGAAGGCGAAATGGACGCGCTGATCGCCGCCGTGCAAAGCGCAAGTCATGGCGGCCCCGTCGGTGACTTCTATGTGTTCATTGACGAAGCGCACCGTACGCAGTCCGGCAAGCTGGCCCGAGCGATGCGGCAGATCCTACCTGATGCAATGTTCATCGGGTTCACGGGAACGCCGTTGCTGAAATCAGATAAGTCCACGTCGCTTGAGACCTTCGGCCCATACATCGGCAAGCCATACCGGTTTGATGAAGCGGTCGAGGATGGCGTGGTGCTGGACCTTCGATATGAGGCCCGCGACATTGAGCAACGTGTCGGGTCTCACAAGAAAATCGACGACTGGTTTGATGAGAACACCAAGACGCTGACCCCAGTGGCGAAAGCCACGTTGAAGGCGCGGTGGGGTACCTTGCAAAGGGTGCTGTCGAGCCGTGAGCGTCTTAATCAGATCGCTGCTGACATCATTATGGACATGCTCAAGAAACCGCGGCTTTCCGCCGGAAGCGGCAACGCGATGCTGGTGGCCGGATCCATTCCGGAAGCATGCAAATTCTTTGAGATATTCAAGAACTCAGGTTCAGCCGTCGCGGACAAATGCGCGATCGTGACTTCCTACAAACGCAATGCGTCCGAGCTCACCGGTGAAGAAGCAGGTCTTGGGGAAACGGATAAGCAATACGTTTATAAGGTTTATGACAAGCTTCTTGGGGACCAGGATGAAGAAGATTACGAGAAAGAAGCCCTGCGGAAGTTCACTAAAGAGCCAGCGCAAATGAAGCTGCTCATCGTGGTAAGTCGTCTTCTTACGGGCTTCGATGCACCAACCGCGACTTATATCTATATCGACAAGCAGATGCGCGATCATGGCCTTTTTCAGGCCATCTGTCGCGTTAATCGGTTGGACGGGGAGGATAAGCCGTACGGATATGTCATCGACTACAAAGATCTGTTTCGAAACATCGAAGACGCTGTTGACGACTATACATCTGAGGCTTTCGACGGTTTTGAAGAAGGTGATGTTGATGGACTGATCTCTGATCGCGCAGAAAAGGCCAATGAGGATTTTCTTGGAGCGCGGGAAGCCTGGTTTGCCTTGTTGGATCCTGTCGAACAGCCCAAAGGTGACGATGAAATCTACGCCTATTTCTCGTCGTCGCACGGCATGACAAACAACCCCGATGCGGACGAGAAAACGCGACGTCGACAGGCGCTCTACAAGATCGCAGGTCGTTACGCTCGCACTTTCGGTACGGTCGCGGAAGACCCAGCCGCTGCCGGTTTCAACGATCTCAAAATGGCAGGTTACCGAAATGAAGTGGAACGCGCGCTGAACATCCGCAATGCCGTTCGGCTGCACAGCGGTGATGCGGTTGACTTCAAACTCTTCGAACCTGCCATGCGGCATCTGATTGATACCTACATCAAGGCCGATGACTCAGAAGTGGTGTCCGATCTGGACGACATAAGTTTGATTGACCTTGTCGCCAGTAAAGGGGCTGACGCGGCCGATGACGTCGCCACCAAGGTGGGGAAGAAGAAGGAAAACGTCGCAGAAGCCATCGAAAACAATGTGCGCAAGCTGATCATTGACGAGACACCGGTTAATCCAAAATTCTACGAGAAGATGTCGGAGCTCTTGGCTGACCTCGTCAAGCAGCGCCACGATGAAGCGATTGCATATGCGGAGTACCTAGAGCGGATCGCCGAGCTCGTGCGGCAAGCAAAACAGGGTCATGCCGAAAACTATCCAACAGGAATCAAGACCGCTGGCCAAAAAGCGCTGTTTGACAACTTGGGCGGCGATGCGAACGCGGCGCGCGCGGTGGATGAAGCGTTGAGAGAAAATGCCCCCTATGGCTGGCGAGACAACAAGATGAAGGAGCGCCTTGTCAGTCGGTGCATTGTGAACGCTCTTCCACAGGGCTTAGACCCTGAGCTGATCTTTGAGATTGTGAAGGCGCAGCATGAATACTGAACAACTTCATTTGGCCGGGATCGACATTGAAGTCGTCCATAAGTCGATTAAAAATCTGCATATTGGAGTGTATCCACCGGATGGTCGTGTACGCGTTGCTGCGCCACCATCAATGAGTTTCGACGCTGTTCGCGTAGCGGTCCTGACAAAGCTACCGTGGATTGAAAAAAGACGCCGCGACTTTCAACAACAACCTCGAGAAAACACCCGGGCATATGTCTCGGGTGAAACACATTGGCATTTAGGTCGACCGCTAAGATTACGGGTCGAGACAGTCACCCGAGGGCGGCCAGGTATTCAGGTTGAGGGTAACGATGCCCTTCGGATACGATTGCGTCCTGATGCGACTTTCGAGGATCGGGAGCGCATGGTTCTACGATGGTATCGTGAAGAGCTACGCACCCGTGGCCGCGATAGCGTTGAAAGATGGGCCAACATACTTAATGTGCCCAAGCCAGAGTTTGGCATCAAGCGCATGCGTACGAAGTGGGGCAGCTGTAATCCGGATACCGGTCGTGTTTGGCTCAACCTTTCGCTGGCCAAGAAGCCGTTACAGGCCATCGACTACGTGGCACTTCACGAGATGGCTCATTTCATTTCTCGAAAACACGATGATGCATTCATCGCAGTTCTCGATAGGCTGATGCCGTCCTGGAGGCAAGTAAGAAGCGAGCTCAATTCTCTGCCCTTGGATGCATGGTAGTGCGAGATCTGGAAGGCAAAAAAGTTCCCCGTGACAATTCTATCCTTGCCGGGGCCACTGGGATAGCCGCGCGGTCATGACTGAGAATGGTTTTGCAAATACTACTCTGGAGCGGATCCACTGGCTGACTCTTTACTTGCGACTTCCTGCAGGGGGAGTTGATGAAAAGTTCCCGACAGAATCAGCTTGCGAGGAGCGCCTTAGGGAAATTCGATGGCCAGAAGGTCTGACTTGTCCTAAATGCTCAAAAAAAGATATCGGCAATTTAACTAGCGAAAATTTCTATCCTTGCAAAAGTTGCAAGAAGCAATTCTCTGATACGTCAGGCACGATTTTGCATGGTCGCATGCTTGATTTGCGAGTTTATTTCCAGTTTTCCGCCGACATCGTATTACATCAGAAAATAGGAACGATCCCTAGTGCCCACGTGACTAAAGATAGTCTTGGGCTTGCGTACGCAACAGCTTACCGGTTGAAGAAAAACCTCACTAGATCATTGACTGAGGTCGACGGGGGACTCCTGGGACGCTGCATCTGCGTTGATGAAATAGACCTTCCGCAACATATTGATCCTGGTTCCGAAGTTCACTTAATTTGGCTTGACGCCGAAGATCGGCGCCGGCGTCAACGATCTCTCGGTTTTGAATAAAGTAGACAGTCGATCCACAAGTCTTCTCTGCCAGACACTTCCGGTTGCGAATTTCGAGATCTATATCTTCTTCACAACGGGCACCAATGCCTAACGAACGAAGAAAATTGCCAGCCAAAATCGACCGCTAATGGCGTTCTCTGGATGCGAATTTCGATAACGGAAAAGAAGTCTAAGCTTATGAAATAAAATAGGAATTGACTCATATCGCATTAGCGTGATCGTTTCCAAACGGTCAGCGGCTAGCGGTCATAGTGTTCCTAGGCCCGCGACAGAAAACAGTGCCGGTTCCATCAAGGACGGCTCGAATGGAAATGGGGCTGATCGCTCAAACACACTTGCCACGATAAAGGCCGCATTTCGGCCCGGCAAGCGCGATCATCACCTCATCAACGGAAATCAATAACTCGAAAGTCAGCACTTTCGAGACGGGAGGAAATATGTCTTATCCACTGGATTGGGACACATCGCTCGGTGAGCAAGAGAAACGGCCTGCCTTACAGGTGGGTCCAGTTTATGGTGTCCTGCCCTACAATGGATACCGCAACCCGTTAACCCGCAGTTCGACAACTCACCGAATTTCGATGACCATTGGCACGCCGGCCACACGAGGGCAGCGTAAGATCTTTCATTTTGATGGCGAGCGCGAGATGGCGGTAGCGCTCGAGGCGCTCCTTTCACCTGAGCTGCACCATCTGGAAGTTCAGCTGCCACCGGTCGAGTACCGTGGCTGGAATGGCAGGTTGAGGAAGCATAGCTTCGATCTTCGTATCACTTTCCGCGACAAATTTCGCCGGGCGGTATTTGTGCGAAATGGGACAAGCTTAAAGAAACAGAGGACCCTAGACGAAATTGAAGCGATCTTTGCAGCGACTCCGAAGTCCTTCGCCGATGATAAAATCGTCGTAAATGGAGACGACTACACGCAAGGTTATCGGGATAATCTGCTTCGGATTTGGTCGGCAACGGAGTCCGAGAACCCTGATCTCGACGCCTATGTTCTGGATCGTGCGCGCAATACGTCTTTTTGGCTTATGCAAGATCTGATCTCACAGTGCGACCATCTTCAAGGTGAAACGACTGACGCGATCTTCAGGCTGATTGGCCAGGGTCGCCTTGGTGTCAATCGTCACACTGTCATCTGCAAAAACTCCCGGATTTGGCTAACCTAATGCCTTCGAAGCCGGTCTATAAGGTCCCTCTGGGTTCGGAACTTATCCTAGATCAGCACCGCTGGCGTGTGATCGGAAAAGACCGCGACGGCTATGCTGTTGAAGGGATTGATGACGGTGAGTGTTTGACACTAACGTTCGAACGCGTTGATGCAGCGTTAGCCGCGAACGATGCGCAGCTCATCACACCGAAAATGGCCGAAAACAAGCGGCGGCTTCTTGAGTTCACAGGTGGCTTCGAGCGGGTCGAACAGCTTCCGGAGGCTGAGCAGAGGGACATCCGCGCGCGCCTTGCATTAATCCGCGCCATGGAAGAACTCGAAACTGAAGGCACCAAACTCACGCACAGGTATCTCAGCCGCGGCTCAGTGCGACAGCGTCTGCGCCAATTGGCTATCGATCTTGCTGAAGACAAGCACTTATTCCATGATGTTCATATTGGGAGCGCGTCTCAGCCACATGTCTTGCCCCAAGGGCGGAAGCTCCAAGAAATGTGGAAAACGTTTCTTTCATTTGATCGAAATCCAGTGGTCCTCATGCGTAGGCACCACAAAAAAGGATGGGAAAAAGGTCGGGGCCGTCTCTGCTTGGTTGGTGAGCGCTTCATCGATTATGTGCTGAATCTGTTTCTGAGAGAGACTCAAGCTAAACTGTCATTAATTTATGAAGGCGCATGCTCGGAGTTCAAAGTTCCGGAAGATGCACGGCTATTCGGGTTTAAGTTCCCCTCTTTGACGACTGTGAAAAACCGGGCTGCGGCAATCAGTAAAGTTATCACTGAGATCGGGCGGAACGGTCCTCGGTATAGTCAGAATAAATATGGCGCCGGCTCCACAAACATTCGTGCTGTAAAATACGGTGAGACATGCGCGACCGATCAAGCCTACCTTTCCATCTTTACGGACGCGAAGGGTGCGATACGCGTACAGGAGATCGATCCGAAATTGGAGGGCACCCCAATCGACGAGGCAAAGGGAGAGATCCGTCGGCTGTGGCTCTACTTCATGATCGATGTTGCGACTCGGATGCCGCTTGCTTGGCTGCTTTCAGAAACAGCGGATGGTGATCATCAGAAAAAGCTGCTTCGAATGGCAATGCGGGATAAGACGCGCGAAAAGGTCCGCTACGGATGTGAACATGACCCAGCACCGCCCGTCAAACTCGCACTTGTGAAATCCGACAATGGCACCGCAGCGCGCAACGCTGACATCTATGGTAGCCAATTGGGTATGGGAACAGTCGTCTTAACCGGACGCGCATATAACTCCGTGGACAATAGTTACGCAGAACGGCCTTTTGGCACCCTTCAGTGGAAGGTTCTGAATTTCTTGTCTGGGTACGTTGGTAGCCGCCCTGGCGAACTTAACGGCTACGACGGACAAAAGAACGCAACAATAACGCCTGAAAAACTTATGGAATTCATTACACGTTTTTGGATTGATGAATATCCCCACAGCTCTCATCAAGGCACTGGAATGAACACGGCTACGCCGCAGCAGAAGCTTGATCAAATCATTGAAGCTTATAACGGTATTGAACCTCCTGACTCTGAAATGCTTCGCTTACATCTCGGCGAGAAGGCGGTCGCCACGACGACATCAGAAGGCGTCAAAATCTTCAACATTCCCTACAACTCGACGGAGCTGCAAGAATTTGCAGGAGGTGCGCCTAAAAAGGTCACCGTATTCCTGAACCCGGATGATCTCCGGTTTGTGAGCATTCTAAACCAAGAAAACGCGGACGTGATCACTGCAGATTTGAGGATGACCACATTCGCTGACCTAACGCTTGAAGAAGCGATTACGGATATGCGCTCCGCTATCGAGGATAATCCAGAAAAGCGTGCCTTGCATGAAGAGCACCTGCGCAAAGCGCGCGCCCGCCGCATCAGAGAATCTGGCTTCTTTCCAGATTCCAATTTGCCTTCGTCATACACAAGGATCGACGAACTTCGTAAGCAGGCTGATCAGATGGCGCATGTCGAGTATATTCCGATGTCTCGCACAGGCCCAACCACGGCTCCCGGAAACATTATGCACCGTGACACTGATGGGTCAGCTAAGACTGTGAGGTCTCCGATCGGGCAAGTTCCGAGCCCCTCCACCCAAGTTTCACAAGAGCTGGCTTCAGAAAGCCCTATCGACAAAGAGCAAGCACAGGCGACGTCAACTGAGACTACCCGCACTTTCAAACCGATCACAAAGAGCAAATTATGAACGAATTCGTCATTCCATCCGTTCGCGCGACAGCAACAGGCACCATTGATCGGGTCTTCCCGTTTGAGAGGGCCGTACGGCTCAAGAGTGAGTTCGCTCGCGTTTTCAGCCATCACCTTGGCTGTCTTGAAAGCGGATCTCGGTTTGAGACCGAAAGTCTCCTGGTTACTGGGCAGTCTGGCAGCGGAAAGACTAAGGAAATCGAGGAGCTTTTGAAGCGGTTCAATGCCGGTAATATTCGGCTACCGACGGGACAGCCGGCAAGGTTTGCCGAATGCATGCTCAAAGGAACGCTGGGCTGGAAGGACCTGGGTCGAAACTCTATGCGGGCCATCGGGTTTCCCTTGTCCGATAGGGCACGTCTTACACAAATAGAGATCTGGGAGCGCGTCGTAACAGAAGCAAAATTGGCCGGGGTCGTGGGCATTCATTATGATGAAGCTCAGCATATCTTCCGCAAGAAGAATGAAACCGATCGCCTCGCCATTCTCGATTCGTTCAAGACCCTCATGAAGTCGCATGACTGGCCGCTCATGCTCATCTTTTCCGGCGTGCCAGAGCTTGACGGGTATCTGCGGGAGGAGCCTCAGCTCTATCGGTTGCTCAACCGTATTAAGTTTAATGACGTCTCACTGCCTGACGACTTTGATACGGTCCATGAAATCGTCGGCAGCTATGCTTTAAGCTCCAAACTCGAATTGGACGCTGGCATCCCGACCGAGGACTTCTATCACCGCCTCGTCGTTGCCGGTGCATATCGGTGGGGATTAGTTATCAAATTAACCATTAAAGCAATTGGGGTTGCACGCGTTAAAGGCGCTAGCGCACTGAACATTGGCCACTTCATTGACGCGTGGGTAAATAAGACAGAGTCAAATCCAGCGGCAACACCATTTACCCACTCTGGGTATGACACCATGTTCCGGAAGGACCACCCTTACTTAGAAGCCCTGAACGACTAGATCCAAAATCACTTGGAGTACACGAAGAGGCCCGCGTTTCTAACGCGGGCCTCTTCGTGTTTCATCCTAATGGCTTTGATCAAAAAAACTTCTAAAATTTTTTGCGCGTGTTATTGGTTTCTTGCGCCCACTATTGGTTTTTTGCCGATTCATAGAATCACGTATCACACTGAAAGTATTGCGTTTTTATGTGCCTCACGAATCACGTTTTGTTCTTCTTGCGCGCACTTCTGGTTTCGTTGGCAATATGACTGCGCACGGCGGCGGTTTGGCCGCTGTTCACCCGTTTCAACGCATTATCGCGTGTTTGTCGTTGAAGTTTTGTGGCATTTGTCCGATGCAGGACCATCACTTCGGGTGACGCCACCCATCCGGCGCCTGTCATACCTCTTGTTTGCGACCGCAGATAATCGTGTGTGTCGCGCCCCGATCACGTATTCGAGGGACACGATGCACAAAGAGCCAGAGACAAAATCCACGAGCACACGCGACACAGCTCCTGATCCGCGACCCGTCCGGATTGTCAAACGGACGGTGTTGATCCTGTTGGGACCGCCCTATTTTCTGGTGATCGCCTTTGCGCCGTTGCTATGTGCGCGGCGGCGCGGGTTTCGCGGGTGGTACTGGCGCCTTGTCAAACGCGCCTGTTCGCGCCTATTGTGGCTATTGAGCATCCGCGCCGACATCTCCGATGCGGACAAACGCGCACTCGGGTCCGACACCGACAGCATTATCGTGATCAACCACCGCAGCCATCTGGACGGGTTCACATTGATGGATGCGATCCCTGACACGAAATGGTTCACCTTTGCCGCCAAGAAAGAGCTGTTTGAAAGCCCGTTGTTGCGCACGGGGTTTCACGGCGCGGGTCTGGTCCAGATCGACCGCAAAAGCGGTAAGGTGGCGATGGAAACGCTGACGGCAGCGGTGCGTGACATGCCGCGCCGCCAATCGGTGGTTCTGTTTCCCGAAGGCACACGAACAGGCACACAATCGTTGGGCGAATTCAAAGCCGGCGCTGTTGTCGTGGCCCGCGAGACAGGCCGGACCATCCGCCCGATTGTGATCCGTGACTCCGACCGCCTCCTGCCGCGTCGCAAATTCAGCCCCAAAAGCGGGACAATACGGATCGACGTGATGGAGCCGTTTGTGTGCGATTTGAACGCCTCGGTGGATGAGGATGTCGCCCGTTTGCGTGCAACGATGATGGCGGTGTTCGACCAGACCTGACGAGGCGGGTCTACCGCGCCCCCTTCCCGAATGTGGCCCGCCATTTTTCAACAAAGCTTGCGCGGCGGTGCTGATCCATCGCCACAAGCAAGGTCAGATCAATCGGGATAAAACGTTGGGCGCTTTGCGGCAAAGCCGAGGTGACCCCGCCGTGATGTTGCACCAGATTGCTTTTCGCCAGAATGCCTTGTCCCGCGGGTGACAACAGAAAATCCAGAAATTGCGCGGCCTGTTCCTTATGTTTGGCCGCCCTTGGGATCATCAGGGCCCGCGATAAAAACAGCGTGTAATCTTTGGGGTAAATGACACCGAGGTTCTTATGCGGCACAGAGGCGACGTAGGAGCCCAACACATTGTAGGCAATGAGATACTCACCGCGCTCCACACTCTTGATAATCTCCGCCGAACAACAGGTCGCAACGGCATCGACCCGCGAAAACCCTTCCAGTAGCCCGCCAAATGTTGTGGCTTCCTGACTGTCCATAAAGGCGAACAAAAACCCGAGGCCCGAGCGTTCAACATCATATGTCGCGATACGCCCGCGGTATCGCGATGACTCTCGGCGCATCAGATCCAACAGGGCAAACCGCGTGCGCGGCGCCTCCGCATCCGGGACCAGGGCCGTGTTGTAGATGATCACAGCCGCCTCTTGCGTGATGCCCCATAGCTCGTCGCGCCACTGTCGCGCCGATGGAAGAGCGGTGGTGTGGGCCGACACATACGGGCTTGCGCACGCGCGGTTGACCAGATCGACCATCTGGTGGACGCCCGAGGAAATCACCACATCCGCAGCGGGCGCACCACCATCACAGGCGGTACGGCTATCACGGTAAAGCGCATTGGATCCCCATTGTTCATAGGTAATGGCCACACGCGGGTTGGCCGCGACAAAGGCGTTCAGCGCGGGTGCCAGAATGGCAATATCCGTGGTCGAACGCACGAGCAATTCCGTGCTTGTTAGCGTATTCGGAAATGCGAATTGTGCAATCGCCTCTTGCGCTGCGACGGGCGCCGTCCAAAGGCACAGCGACGCGAATGCGCCCTGTATAAAGTGGGAAAATCGTGACCGGATCATGCCGTCACCACCTCTTTTTGTTGCGGCAAACTCAAGGTCACACGAAACCCCGCATCCGTTTGGCCCATCTGGACCTCACCCGCAAAGGCCTGTGCCACCGCGCGCACAATCGACAGGCCCAACCCCGCGCTATTGCCGGTGGAGGCCGCAGAGCGTTCAAACCGTTCCCCGATTTTATCCAGAATATCAGGCGGCGGACCACTGCCCGCGTCCTCGACCCATATCGCGCTGCGACCCTGTACGCAGGAGGTGCCGATAACCACGGGCGAAATCCCGTGGCGCAGCGCATTGGCGAGCATGTTTTTCACCGCCTCGCTCAATGAAATGTCATCGGCCATCACCATCACCGGCGCATTGCCGATGCGCAGCTCCACCACCGCGTCCGGTGCCAGGACCTCGTGGTCGCGATCCTCCAACACCTTAAGCGCGATGTCGCGTAAATCCACGGATGCAGGCGGCGCATTGTCGGCGCGGTGAATAACCAAAGCCCGCGACAGCATTTGATCGAGCAGCGTCCCGAGCGAGCGCGTGCGCCGCACCAGACGGTCCAACCGTTGCGGCAAGTGGTCCCTGTCATCCTCGATCGCCAGTTCGGCCTGCGCACAGATCGCCGCAACGGGCGTGCGCAATTGGTGCGCCGTGTCGGAAATCAGATGTCGCATCGCCCCCACCTGTCGGTCGAGCCGCTGCATAAAACGGTTCATCGCATGGACCATCACCGCCACCTCCGCCGGCCCATCGGCAGGCATCGGCGTCAGATCATAGGGGTCGCGGTCCAATAGGTCCTGTGTCATCCGTTCAAGCGGGCGCATGGCGGAACGGATCACAAAGAAGGCGCTGAGAATAAGCGCAAGCCCCCCGAACCCCGTCACGATCGCGGCCCCTTTGGTCAGGCTGACCGCCATCGCGTTACGGGCGCGGAGCGTTTGCCCCACCGTGACAAACACATTGCCCGAAAAATCACGCTCCGAAAACCGCCGCACAACGGTCACAAACCGGGCCGCCTCGCCGTGGATTTTCGTATCGAAGAAAAAGGGCTGCATCAGTGAACGCGCATCGCCAATACGCTCTTTCGCCTCCTCATGCCCCGTTAGCAACACCCCCTCGGGACCGCGCACGGAATAGGACACGCGATCCTCATCGGCAAAGGCCAAAAGACCAAAGGCGGAGACCGGAATATCCGCAACAGGCACGCCCTCGACCACATTAACCGATTCGGCAATGTCGCTCGCCGCCCCGACCAAAAGGCGGTCGAACGATTGGCGGGCTGCGTTTTTTCCGTAGGCAAACGACGCAAGCATCACCACGACGCCGCCCATCGCAAGCAGGGACAAAACACCGCCCATAACCCGCGACAACAGCGTGCGTTGCGGCGTAAATTCGGACGCGGGAACAGCGGGTGATTCAGCCATCGTTGGTGATCCGGTAGCCAAGGCCGCGCTGCGTTTCAATGCCCACGGTGGAGGCCATCAGTTTTTTGCGCAGCCGCGCAATATAGAGCTCGATTGCATTCAATCCGACATCCGCATCCTCAAAGGCAAAGAGCCCGTCGTACAGACGTTGCTTGCTCAATAACGCGCCCTGACTGCGCAGCAAAAGCCCCAGAAGCGTGGCCTCGCGACGGGTCAGGTCAAGCGGCTCCCCGCCCAGTGTCGCGGTCAACACCGCAGGCGAAAACGTCAATGGACCAAAGGAGATAGCATCGGATTTCTGATCGGATTCGCGGCGCACAAGGGCGCGCAGCCGTGCCTCGAGTTCCCGCTGATCGAACGGCTTCACGAGGTAATCATCCGCCCCGAGATCAAGTGCCGACACGCGGTCATCCACCGAGAACAACGCGGTGAGCATCAAGACCGGCGTGCGGTCCCCGCGCTGGCGCATATCGTGGAGCAATTCGGTGCCGTTGCGATCGGGGAGATTGATGTCGAGCACAATCGCATCATAGCGCTGCACGGCGAGAAAATCCTCCGCCGCGTCACAGCTTTCCGCGAGATCACAGGCCATACCCGTTTTGCCCAACCGAATGGCCACGGCCTCGGCCACATCGGCGGCGTCCTCGACGATCAGAATACGCATGGTCCCTCCTCCCCCTGTCGGCGTTTCAACCGTGACAGGTTCACGACAGCTTTGCCGTTTACACTTCTCTCATAGCAATTCGCGAGGAGACCGCAAACCTGTGGTGCGAAAGCTTCGGACATCGGGCGGCCATACAGCCCGAGGTAAAAACATATGTGGAGGAAAATACACATGATCATCAAGGCAACCCGCCTCACTGTCGCCGCAGCTTTGCTTGGCGCATCCACCTTTGGCGCGCTCGCCGAGGGTTTCACCCCCGAGAACCCCGAGTGCATCGCACCCGCAAACCCCGGTGGCGGTTGGGACTTCACTTGCCGTCAGGTTGGCAAATCGTTGCAAGACCTCGGTCTGCTCGACAAGACCGTGCAGGTCGTGAACCTCGCCGGTGGCGGCGGTGGTGTGGCCTTTGCCGAAGTTGTGAACAAGCGTAGCGATGACAACGACCTGATCGTCGCCGCCTCTGCGGCCACCGCGACCCGTTTGGCGCAAGGTGCCTATCCTGGCAACTCTATGGACGAAGTGCGTTGGCTCGCCTCCATCGGTGCGGACTACGGCGTGATCGCTGTGGCCGCCGATAGCGAGATTGCGGATTTGCCCGCGCTGCTCGACATCATCAAAGCCGATCCGACCACAGTCTCCGTCGCAGGCGGATCTGCCGTTGGCGGTTGGGATCACCTCAAAGTCCTTATCGCGGCAAATGCATACGGCATCGACGATGTGCGCTCCGTGAAATACATCGCGTTTGACGGTGGTGGCGAGGCTGTCACACAGCTTCTCGCAGGCTCGGTTCAGGCCTTCACCGGCGATATTTCCGAGGCCAAAGGCTTCGTGGACAGCGGCGACATTCGCGTTCTGGCCGTCCTTTCGCCCGAGCGTCTTGACGGTGAGTTTGCGAACTTCCCGACGGCCAAAGAGCAAGGCGTTGACGCCATCGGCGCAAACTGGCGCGGGTTCTACGCACCCGGCGGCATGAGCGACGAGGCCTATGATGCATGGGTTGGCAAAATCGGCGACCTCTATGCGACACCCGAGTGGAAAGAAACCATGGCAAACAACGGCATGGCCCCTCTCGACCTGCAAGGCGCGGAATTCGAAGCCTTTGTGGCCAACAGCGTTGCCCAGATCCAGAACATCTCGAAAGAGATCGGCATCATCAAGTAAGCGGTGTGAACGTCGCTTGAATGAGGGCGCTGCATGTATGTGCAGCGCCCGAATTTTAAGGGCCACGCCTCGCACTGTTCCCTAAAAAGGATTTTCCCATGAGTGATCGTATTTTTGGTGTTGTTGGCCTCCTTATCGCGATCGGCTTTGCCTTTGCCGCCCTCGCAATCGAGGAAAGCTTTCTCTCCGATGCGGTAGGTCCCAAAGCCTTCCCGATAATCATTGCGGCCGTTCTCGGCCTCAGCTCCATAGCTATCGCACTTAAACCCGATAGCGCCCCCGAATGGCCAAATCTTGGCCGCCTTGCCGAACTGCTCGCGGCGGTCGTGGTTATGGTACTCTACGCCGAACTTTTGCCCGTCCTCGGGTTCGTCTTTGCCACCGCGTTTGCCGCCGCCTACCTCACGTGGCGTTTGGGCTCGGGATTGGTCGCAACCGTCCTCACGGGCATCGGCACCTCCGTCGGCATTTACGTCATCTTCCACCTCGTGCTCGGCCTGTCGCTCGCGCGCGGCCCACTCGGGTTTTAAAGGAGAACACCCATGGACACTTTATCGTCTCTTGCGGACGGGTTTGCCATCGCACTGACATGGCAAAACATCCTTCTCGCCCTGTTGGGCTGTTTTCTGGGGACCATCATGGGCGCCCTGCCCGGCCTTGGCCCGTCAAACGGCGTGGCAATCCTGATCCCGCTCGCCTTTACACTCGGGCTTGGCGCGACACCCTCGCTGATCTTGCTCACCTCGGTCTACTATGGTGCGATGTACGGGGGGCGGATTTCGTCGATCCTGCTCAATATTCCGGGCGATGAGCCCGCGATGATGACCTGTCTCGACGGCTACCCGATGGCGCAAAAAGGCATGGCAGGCCAAGCGCTGTCCCTCTCCGGCATTGCCTCTTTCGTGGGCGCGTTTTTCGCCACATGGGGTCTGATTTTCCTCGCGCCGCAACTCGTGAAAATCGCGCTGTTGTTCGGCCCTGCGGAATATTTTGCGCTCTTCGCCTTGGCCTTTATGACCCTTGGCGGCGTGTCCTCCACCAACCAGGCCAAATCGGCCTTTGCCGCCGCTCTCGGGCTTGGGCTTGCGATGATTGGCGTCGACACCCAGACGGGTGTACCGCGCTTTACCTTTGGCGAAGTGCATCTCTATGACGGTCTCGATTTCCTTGTGGCAATCGTCGGCCTGTTTGCCCTCTCCGAAGTGTTCATCTTTCTGGAGCACCGCCACGGCGATGCGGATGGTTCGGCGGACAAGATCAAGGTGGGTCGCCTGACCCCACCGGTATCGATGCTCAAGAAAACCACACCAACCATGATCCGTTCCACGGTCCTCGGCTTTCTCGCGGGTGTTCTGCCCGGCGCGGGTGCGTCCCTTGGCTCCTTTATCGCCTACTCGTTCGAAAAACGGCTTGTCGACAAAGACGGCAAAACCTTTGGCAAGGGCGACCCGCGTGGTGTCGCCGCCCCCGAAGCGGGCAACAACGCCGCAGCAGGCGGGGCCTTGGTGCCGATGTTGGCGCTCGGTGTTCCGGGCTCTGGCACCACGGCCGTTCTTTTGGCCGTGCTACTGTCGCTCAACATCACACCCGGTCCGCTGCTGTTCAGCCAGAACCCCGATGTGGTTTGGGGGCTGATCGCCGCGCTGTTCATTGCCAACTTTATGCTTCTGGCCATGAACATCCCGATGGTCGGCCTGTTCACCCGCGTGCTGATGGTGCCGCCGCGCATCTTGATGCCTGTCGTTGCCATGGTGTCCTTTGTCGGCATCTACGGCATCTCGGGGTCGTCGTTTGACCTGCTCGTTATGATCGGCTTTGGCGTCATGGGGTGGGTTCTACGCAAATTCGATGTGCCACTGGTTCCGATCATTCTCGGCACCTTGTTGGGCAATTCGATGGAGAACAACCTGCGTCGTGCGATTACCATCGACAACGGCGACTGGATGACCCTAATCGACAGCCCGCTGTCGATCACGCTGTGGGTCATTGCCATTGTCGGGTTCATCTTGCCACTCATCATCGGCCGCAAAGTGAAAGCCCAAATGCAGGCCCGTGCCGACGACGAAGGCGCGTTGCGCGACTAAGGCCGCCAAAACGAAATGAGGGCGCGGTGGCGCGGGACACTTCCCGACCATCGCGCCCTTTTGTATGCGCCACCCCTCACACACAGGCGCGGTGGTTTATTTGGAGACCGTCAGACCCAACATGGTCCACCCCTGCATCCCCGCACGATAATAATAGATTTTCTCCGCAGGATAGCCCGCTTCGATCATGCGGCGGGCGGCGGTGGGCGACTGGCCACACCACGGACCATTGCAATACAGCGCGACGGATTTCACGTCGTCGCCATCGCAAATGTAGCCCTCGAAATCAGGTTCACAGCCCAATTCGCCCAACCTGTCGGCGGCTTCTGTATAGGGAATATTGATCGCGCCCGGGATGGCCCCCGCGGCAAAGTTCGAGCGCACACGACCATCAACCACAACCACATCCGGATCGTTCAAAAAGCCGAGCATCTCCAATTCGCCCACGGGGGTCACACCCTCGGCCGGCACCATCGGCTGGATGCAAAAGCTTGGACACGGGCGGGCGATTTGGGCGAAATCGCCCTCGATCACCGCCGCATTATCCTGAACGCGCGAGATCTCCACCGGACCTGTGGCGGTTTCAACCGTTACGCTCATCATATCTTTTGTGATGCCCACCGGATCGGCGCTTGCCGTGCCTGCGGCCACAATCATAAGAACAGCAAATACGCGCATCAGAAAATTCCCTGTACATCGTACATGACCGGTTCAAAGGTCTTGCACATATTGTTGATCTCGCGATTGCGGGTGCGCATCTCGTCGGTGCGCAACATGGCTTGGTAGTCTTCGCGCTTTTGCCACTGTGAATAATTGGCAATCCGCGTTTGCGCGTCATTCATATGCAACGCCGCAGAAATAAATCCCGGCTGCTTTGAAATGCATGCCGCATAGGCGGCCTGAAGCGCCTCCATCAGATCAAGCGCCGATGCAGGTGATGTCTCGAACGTGGTCAGAACGGTTTGAATGTTAGCGTCTTGGGTAATGTGTGGCATGTGGCCCTCCCTAAAACTGTCGCGCGGTCCTCAAAGCGTAGCACGCACAACGGCACCTGTCAGCGGGCGCGATGCCGTGTGCCGACAAATGTGATTCCCTAATGTCGCGTCAAACGCGGTTCTCCGCCGACCGCCCCACGGTTGCGGCCAAGGGCATTTACCAAAAAAATCCGGATATGCTCCGCGAACCCACCGCACCGCCGCCACACTTCCGCCACATTCCACCCCGACTCGCCCCGCCTGTTGCCACAATTGACGCTATATTTTTCATTAACCATAACAATGACTTGCGCGAAGACAAACGGAGATGCTTAAAATTGTTCCGACCGATGGAACGGCCTGTTGACCGGCGCCGCCATCCCCTCTTTCGCGTGCAAAATGCCGCTTGATATGTCCAGAACGGATCACCACCGCCGTTGCGGCCCACCTGAAAAGGATATTGATCATGCGCGTGCTCCTCGCAGAAACAAACTGGAATGCTATGACCGCCGGTGCGGGCCTTTGTGAAGCGGGGCTGCTTGTCACCCGTGTCAACAACGGCACCGAACTGCTTGAGTTTGCCAAGTTTGGCGAGCAAAGCGCCATTGTGTTCGACCTCGACGTTCCGGACATGGACGGTCACAAATTGCTGTCCGATTTACGCGAACGCCACCCGTTGATGCCGATCTATGTCCTGTCGCAGAGCGAAGAATGGGACGCGCGCAGCCGCGCCTACGCATTGGGCGCGGACGTCGTCATGACGGGCAAGGTCGACCCCGATTACCTTGCGGCCCAAATCAAAGCGGCCGTGCGCCGCACTTCGGGCTATTCATCCGCACTGCTTCAGGTGGGGCCGATGGTTCTCGACACCGACCTCAACCGCGCAAGCATCGACGGGGCAACCCTGCACCTGACGCGCAAGGAATACGAAATCCTCGAAATGCTGGTCCTGAACCGCGAACGTCTGGTCACACGCGAGGCCTTTATGGCGCATCTTTATGCCTGGGACGACGAACCCGATGCGCGGATTATCAACGTCTACCTGTCGCGCATCCGGCAACAAATCGAGGTCTGTGGCGGGGACGCCAATATGTTGGAAACCGTCTGGGGCCTTGGCTATCGCATTTCCGCGCAGGCCCGCCCACAAGGCGTTGCAGCCTAACACAGGAGGAGGCCTCGCGGGCTTGAACCGGGCGGCGAATGGCGTAAGGTGCGGCCATGACACAGGCCCGACCATCCCCGATCCGCCCGACAGATGACACCGCCCGCGCGGTGGCACGCGACCTCATTGCGGGCGCCCGCATTGCCGCCCTCGGGGTGGTCGACCCCGACACCGGCGCACCCCATGTGACCCGCATCGCCTTTGGACGCGGCGATGACGGCTCCTTGCTCACCTTGATCTCTGATCTGTCCGCACACGCCATCCGGCTCAAGGCATCTCCCGTGTGTTCGCTCCTGATCGGGGAAGCCCCCGCCAAGGGCGACCCGCTCGCCTTTACACGCCTGACACTTGCGGCCACGGCACAGGTCGTCCCAAAGGAGGCCGCCACGCGCGCCGCATGGCTAAGCCATCACCCGAAATCCCAACTCTATATCGACTTTGCAGATTTCAATTTCGTTCGGTTCACGCCCCTCTCCGCCGATCTCAACGGCGGGTTTGGCAAGGCCTACACCCTGAGCGCCGACGATCTCACACCGTGATGCACAAAGGCCGAACCGCTTACGCGATCCGGCCCTTGGCAAACAGGTTTCAGACCCCTTGATCAGATCGGACGATCCATCCGGACCGACATCTGGACCGTGCCGCGTGTCGCTTGCGGAAAGGTCAACCGGATCTGGTTCGAGTTCGAGCCATAGTTCGGCGTGACATAGGGCATCGCAGAGGCCGTCTGTCCGCCACTATCGGTCAACTCACCATTAAACACGATGCTCTCGACTGTGCGGGCCCAACCGCCAAACGGCAGGTATTCGGACGGATCAAGCACCCAGTTGCTCGACGCCGTAGCCTGCGTGAAGTCGAGCGACACAGGGTTGAACGTAAGCTCCGAAATACCGTTAAACGTATTGCCCTCGAACACGATGTTACGCATCCGGCCGTAATCAAGATCGGCAAAGGTGGTGTCCACGCGGTCAATACGGTCCAGAAAGCCGTTGATCGCCTTGAACGTGTTGCCCTGCACCGACATGCCATTGATAAAGTGGCCGTCACCGCGCGGCGTGAACACGATAAACGAGAACCACGATGCGGCATCCGTCGCCACAAAGATGTTGCCGGTAATCGTCAAGCCACCGAACGAGAACTCGGAATTGAAATCCGGATCAATGTCATGTTCGTTCGTCATCTCGATAAAACAGTTATCGATATAGTTGCCCGTGATGATAGATTTGACGTTCATCGCGGTGAACACCAGACCCGCCACGCGAGGGCTATCCGTGTTGTAGTCGCCCTGGAACCAGTGGTTGCCAACAAACAGGTTCCCCGTCCCCGCAAGCACCGCCGTATGCCCGAACAACACAAAGCGGTTGTTGCGCACTTTGGGGTCGTTGGCGTTGACGTTGAACGCAATCGAGGTGCGTTGATCGGCGTCGACACCGCCCTCGTTGGACACGAACTGACAGCCATCGATCGTCAGGTTCTGACAGGCCCGCCCGATCGAGGTGATCCCGCGTTGTAGGGGCGATTTGATATGGCTGTCTTTAAAGGCGAACGAAATGCCTTCCGGTGCCAACATAATGCCTGAGGCATGGCCATTGCACAGGAATTCCACCTCAATGATTTCAAGCTGCGACAGCTTGGTGAATCCGGAGAAATCGAGCACGTATTTGTTGCGCGTAAAGGTATAGGTCTGGTTGGCGTTGGCATCCCAAAGCGGCAGGCTCAACTCCAGTTTTTGCGCACCCACATTGACCGATTTGACATAGACCTCACGGCCCACGCCATTGCCCGTGACGAGGCTGCCGACCTGAATATTGGCGATATTGGCCACATTGGTCAGCTCGAACTCGTTGGCCGTATTATAGCTTGCCTGCGATGTGACCGTCTCGGCGTCCCAATTGCTCGAGGATTGAACGTTGAACTGGCCGTTGTAGATTTTGCGACGGGTGGCAAAGGTGTCTTTATTGCCAACCACCGCATGCATATCAATCGGAGCATCGATTTCGATACGCCGTCCACACAGATCAAGCGCCTCGTGGTCGGTGAAGTTCAACAGGGCCTGGAACGCCTTCTTGAACGCCAAGACCTCATCCCCGAACGCATCGATATAGGAGTTAAGGTCGTAGCCACGGCGCAGCGCCAGAAACTTGTCGTCCGGCTGTGTCACAAAACCCTCAAAGACCGGCTCATGCACAAGGCTGAGGTTCTGTGTGAGGTGATAGGTGCCAACCGGAACCAAAACCTTGCGCCCGTTCGCCGCATTGTCTGCGGCCTCGAATGCAGCGGAACAATCCGTAACACCATCGCCAACCGCACCATAATCGCGCACGTCAATCGACCCCGTGCTGTCGGCAAAGAAGAACGACGAAACATCCTCGATCCGCAGATCGTCAATGCGCACCGTGCCGCCATTGGCCCCCGTCAAATCAAGACCGAAATGCCCGTAAACAGCCTCCAGCCCCCACGGCATATCCACACCGTTTCGCGATCCGGAGCCGACGATAGCGGACACCTCGACGACCTCGCCATAGGCCGTCAACGCCACTTCGCTTCCCTCTTCGGTCAGGCCCGTGACATGGCTATCGGAACTGTTTCCGGCCCACCCCGCAATGCGCACATTGGGAAGGTTGCCCGAGACGGCCTTGATCCGCGCGGTGATGCGCAAATACATTCCGGGCAACAAAGGCGTCTCGCCCATGTAACGCAGCTTGGTTGTGGTGGACTGTTTGACGATCTCAAGCGCGCCGCCGAAATCACCATCCGCAGGGACAAAGGCCGCGTTTCCCGCGCCATCGTAGGTTGCCGATCCCGGCGTCCCGTTCTCACTGGACCATACGTCCAATCCGCTTGAAAATGCCGGCGGCATTAGCGCCAGCCCGTCTGTAATGGCCTTGTTCATCCGAACCCCTTTCGACTCCATTAGATGCCATGGGCGCCCAAGTTTCACGGTTTACCCACGAGACTCGGGGCACATGTCCCAAGATGCGAAAGAGATAGCTGATCGGGTTTACGCGGCCCTTATAGGGGCGAGCGCCCCACCCCGAACGGACGCAACACCACGGAAAAATCAGACCGCCGCATCGGGCATCTCCACGGGGCGCACCCCGTTGATTTTCCATCCGTCACCGGCCCGGATCATATCGTATTCAAAGGCTTGCGTCGCACCATCGACATCGGTGACCACCACGGTTTGGCGCACCCTCCCGTCACGCTCGATGCGCCCCGCAAAGCGCACGCCCGCGTTGTTCCATATGGGCGGATACCCCATCTCGACCATCGCGGCAAAATTGCGCGGGTCGAAAAACTGTTCGTGAATCATCGGACTGGCCTGATCCCATGCCGTGATCATATCGCGGATGGCAAAGGCGTCGAGTTGTCGCTCGATCACATCGGTCACCGCATCGGCGGATGCGACCAATGGCGCAAGCCCCATCATGGCGGCAGCAATTGTCATGCGTTTGAACATTAAAAAACCCTCCGTGTGCTACGGAATATACGTAGCGCCACGAAGGGTTGGATCAAACAGGCTTGGCTCGGACGGCGTGTCGCGCCTCAGGAAAGCTCGCCCGCAAGCCCTTTTTCGATCAGGACAATACTGTCTTCAACGCCGTAAAGCGCCATGAACGACCCGAACCGTGGGCCTTGGGATTGCCCCAAGAGCACTTCGTAAAGTGCCTTGAACCACTCGCGCAGGTTCGCGAAACCGTGGTTTGTGCCAACCGCGAAGACCACCGTTTGCAAGAAATCACCATCCGTGAAATCAACCTCTGGAAGGGCCTCGTCCGATCCTGCGGCTGCGTTCTTTTTCGCGATCTCGGCCAAAGCGGCCTCGGGGGATTTGAGCGCTGCGGCCAGATCCGCCATCGCCGCACGTTCGGCGTCGGTCGCGGCACGAAATGTCTTTTCGGGCTTCACGAAATCCGTGTAGTAGCGCACCGCATACCCCGCCGCCGCATCCAGTTGCGGGTTGGTCTCGGGCGAGGCCTCGGGCGCATAGCGTTGGATATAGCCCCAAAGCTGCTCTTTCTGCGCCGCCCCTGCGACAGACGCAAGGTTGAGCAGCATCGAGAACGGCACCACCATATCGGACACAGGCACATCCGAACCGTGGATGTGGTACACGGGGTTGGCCACCTGTTGCGCCACGTCTTGTGTCGCATAGGCGCGCAACTGTTGGTGGTACTCGTCCATCGCCCGCGGGATCACATCGAAATGCATCCGCTTTGCGGTCTTGGGCTTTTGGAACATGAAATAGCTCAGGCTCTCGGTCGAGGCATAGGACAGCCACTCGTCAATCGACAGACCGTTGCCCTTGGTCTTCGAAATTTTCTCGCCTTGCGCATCGAGAAACAGCTCATAGGTGTAGTTCTCGGGACGCTGACCGCCCAAGATGTCACAGATGCGGCCATAAATCGGCGCGTTGGTCGAGTGGTCTTTGCCGAACATCTCGAAATCCACACCAAGCGCGGCCCAACGTGCGCCGAAATCGGGCTTCCACTGCAATTTCACATTGCCGCCCGTCACGGGCAGGGTCCATTCGCGGCCATCCTCGTCGTCAAACGTGATGGTGTAGTCCTCGCGATTGACCGATTTCATCGGCACGTACAACACGCGACCGGTTTCGGGATGGATCGGCAGAAAGATGGAATAGGTCGCCGCGCGCTCTTCGCGCAGGGATTTCAACATCACCTTCATCACGTCATCGTATTTGTCGACGGCGCGTTTAAGCACCTCGTCGAACTTGCCCGATTTGTAATAGTCGGTCGCGGAATAGAATTCGTAATCGAACCCGAACGTGTCGAGGAACCGTTTGAGCATATCATTGTTATGATCGCCAAAGCTGTCATGCGTGCCAAAGGGGTCGGGTACGGAGGTCAGCGGCTTTTGCGCATGCTCGGCCAACATCTCCTGATTGGGAACGTTGGAGGGGACTTTGCGCATCCCGTCCATGTCATCGGAAAAACAAATGAGGCGCGTCGGCACATCCGAAATCACCTCGAACGCGCGGCGGATCATCGTTGTGCGCAAAACCTCGCCAAAGGTGCCAAGGTGCGGCAAACCAGAGGGGCCATAGCCCGTCTCGAAGAGCACATAGCCCTTCTTGTCCTTGGATTGCTCATACCGTTTGAGAACTTTACGCGCCTCGTCAAAGGGCCACGCTTTCGAGTTCATACCAGCGTCACGCAGGTCAGACATATCAAGCAATCCTTGTTTCTCGCACGGGACCACCCCGCAGCCTTCGTCTCCTATTGCTCATGGGCGGCTAGGTCAATAATGTCTGAGGTTCAAACAACCTGTAAAGGACCGAAAATGGCCGATCTTCCCTATTCCCTCACGCCACAAGACTGTCTTGTGGCCACCATGATCGCCGTTTCCTTGTCCGACGAGAATATGCGCACCTCGGAACTTGTGACGATTGAAACCATCGTCAACCACTTGCCGATCTTTGCCGATTTCGACCCCGACCGCATCAAAACGGTGTCCTCGGTGGTGTTCGATCTGTTTGGCGAGGAGGATGGACTGGACGCCCTGTTCGGCCTGATCCGCGAAAACCTGCCGCAGCCCCTGTTCGAGACCGCTTATGCGCTGGCCTGTGATGTGGCCGCCGCCGATGGCCACACCTATGAGGCCGAGCTACAGATGTTGGCCGAAATCCGCTACGAGTTGTCGATTGACCGTTTGCACGCCGCCGCGATTGAACGTGGGGCGCGCGCCCGCTACGCCACTTTGCCAAGCGAATAACACAATCGCCGCTCAACTGGCGTAAAGCGTCCCCCAACGGTCCAGAAGTTGCTTTTGCAGCTTTTTGGCCTCTGAATTGAATGTCTTGGCCCCGCGTGGCACCTCGGCGCCCGTGGCCTTTGCCTCGGTCCGCGCCGGTAAATCAGCCGCAAAAATTGCGAACGCCATACGACGCCCGTCTGGCCCCGTGGCATACCCCGCCAAGGTCGACACGAAATCAAGCGTCCCCGTTTTGGCCACCACCCGCACAGGGTGGTTCGGGTCGATCGTCTTGCCGCTCGCGTCGGGCATCCCGATGGTTTTCAACAGCGGCCCGACCAGAGCCTCCACCCCGTTTGACGCAAACAGACGCACCATATCGGAGGTCGACACATGGCTCTCTCCCCCCAAACCGGAATGGTCGACAAAGGCCAGATGCCGCGTACCAAGGCGTGCGCGCGCCCATGTCGTCATCGCCTGCGCCGAGCCTCTTAGCGATGTCGCATCGCCACCGCGTGCCAGTGTCGCACGAAGCCCCAAAACCTCCGCCGTCAGGTTGGTCGAATACAATAACATGTCGCGCACCATGACGGTCAGCGGCAGGCTGTCGTGAACCGCCACGACATCACCATCGGGCGCGGCCTGCGCCCGCACCGCTTTGGGCAACGAAACCCCGTTTTGTCGCGCGACCGCCTGAAACACCTCGCCCGCATAAAGCGTCGGCAAACGCACGGGCAACCACCGCGCCCCGCCATTGCCAAGCGCCGAACGCGCCACAGTCCAATCGTCACGGTCCTGACCGGCCTCCCAATCAAAAACCGGTAGATCCCGCGGTGCAATGCGCATGGAGGCAATCTTGACATCCGGGGCATAGCGTTCGGCCCGCGCATCCATTTTGACCGTGTAATCCCCACCCGCGCGGCGCCATTCGAAATGCACGCGGTTGTAATTCACGTTTAGCCCCGTGATGGTCGGGTTATAGCCCGCGTATTCTGTCTGTTGATCGTCGATCTGGTTGATCCGTGGCAAGGCCCCGTCCCAAATCAAGAACCGTCCCGTTACGCCCGCAATTCCCGCCGCCTTCACCTGTGCGGCCAACGCGCCAAGCCCATCGGTGTCGAGTGTGGGATCTCCACCGCCCGCCAGTATCAGATCGCCCTGAACCTTGCCCTCGACCACGGGTCCTGTCGCAAAGACCCGCGTCTGGAATGTGAACCCCGCCCCCAGAATTTCAAGCGCATAGATCGACGTTACGGCCTTGGCCACCGACGCCGGCGGCAGACGCAACACCGGATTGCGCGTCTCCAATATCTCCCCCGTGACCGCATCGGCCACCGCAAAGGACAGTTGCCCCGACAGCCCCGAGGCGGCGACCAGATCCTCCGCACTCGGGATGGCACGTTTGAAGAGATCAGCGGGGCGCGGCACAGGAAACGGCGAGGTGATCCGTGGCGCCACCGTCCCGCCCTCCTGACCAAAGGCCGCGCCCGCAACGCCGCCCAAAAGCAACCCCAAGGCCGCACGGCGGCTCACCGATCTGGACGTTTTTTCATACATGACGCCGAGTTAAGCGAGCCACCACGCCAAGAGCAAGGCCCATTTGTCACACATCATGCGGCCATGCGCCTGCGTTGCGAATCCGTGTCGAGGACGCATCACTCATCGGAACATTGATAAAGCACCATGACGGCACGCCACGCCGCCCCAACAGCCGCGCAGACCGCGCAGGCAACTTGGCGTAGGCAAAGGTTTTTGCCGCCACGGAATTGCGCGCCGCCCCTCGCGTCCCCGGTCGCGCGATCACCCCAACGGGTGTTGTCGCCATGATACCGCGCCAGTCCTGCCAGTGGTGGAATTGCGCCAGATTGTCCGCGCCCATCAACCACACGAACGTCACATCCGGATACAGATCACGCAGCGCATCAAGTGTGGCGGCGGTGTACCGCGTCCCGGTGTGGGCCTCGATGTCCGTGACCTGCACACGCGGATGGTCCATCACGGCACGCGCCCGCTCCAGACGTTGATCAAGAGGCGCCGGTCCCGCGGATTTGAGCGGATTGCCCGGCGTGACAAGCCACCACACCGCATCAAGGCCGAACCGTTTGAGCGCCGCACGGGTGATATGCACATGCCCCTCATGCGCAGGATCAAACGACCCTCCGAGCAAGCCGATCACCTGACCGCGCCGCGCATATGGAAGGCGATGGCGCATCATGTATCGTAACACTCCACACGCGCCTTATGTGGCCTTCCGACCGTCGTCATCCGCATTTGGAATGCCCGCACGACCCACAGGTCATACAGCCCTCAACCATGCGCAGGTCGTATTGACCACAGGACGGACAGGCCTTGCCCCGTGATTTATCACCCATGGCGACCGCTTGTGCCTGGGGGTCGGCCTTGAGGCCCATGCCCTCACCCGCGATGAACCCCGTCTCGATCAGGTGGCGCTCGATCACACCGCCGATCGCCGCCAGAATGGAGGGGATATATTTGCCCTGCATCCACGCACCACCGCGCGGATCGAACACGGCCTTGAGCTCTTCGACCACGAACGACACATCGCCCCCACGACGGAACACCGCCGAGATCATCCGCGTCAGCGCCACGGTCCACGCGAAATGCTCCATGTTTTTGGAATTGATGAAAATCTCGAACGGACGGCGATGGCCGCCATGCACGGTGTCATTGATGGTGATGTATATCGCGTGCTCGCTGTCGGGCCATTTGACCTTATACGTCGCACCCTCAAGGGTCTGCGGCCGGTCAAGCGGCTCGGACAGATAGACGACATCCGCGCCCTCTTGGATCTCGGGGACATCGTCGGAGGTTTCACTGACCGACAAAACCGATCCCGTCACATCGTTCGGGCGATAGGTCGTGCAGCCTTTGCAGCCCGTATCCCACGCCTCCATATAGACCTCTTTAAAATCGTCAAAGCTGATGTCTTCGGGGCAGTTGATGGTTTTGGAAATCGAGCTGTCGACCCATTTTTGCGCCGCCGCCTGCATCCGCACGTGATCGAGCGGGGCAAGGGTTTGCGCGTTGACGAAATAGTCGGGCAATGCAGCATCCGCGCCGAATTTGTCGCGGTAGAGTTTCACGGCGTAGTCCACCACTTCCTCTTCGGTGCGCGACCCGTCCTTTTGCAACACCTTGCGGGTGTAGGCATAGGCAAACACAGGTTCGATGCCCGAGGACACGTTGCCCGCATAGAGCGAGATCGTCCCCGTCGGCGCAATAGAGGTCAACAGCGCGTTGCGGATCCCGTTGGTGGCAATCGCGTCTTTGACGTCCTGATCCATATGGGTGAGCGACCCACTGGCGAGATATTTATCGGCGTCGAACAGCGGGAATGCACCCTTCTCCTTGGCCAGATCACTCGACGCGAGATAGGAGGCGCGGGCGATGGCCTTGAGCCACGCCTCGGTGGTCGCGGCGCCCTCTTCGGAGCCGTAGCGTTGCCCGACCATCAACAGCGCATCGGCCAGACCCGTCACACCCAGACCGATGCGGCGTTTGGCCTGCGCCTCTTGGCGTTGCTGCTCCAATGGGAAACGCGAGGCATCCACCACGTTGTCCATCATCCGCACCGCGGTGGCGACCAGATCGGTGAGCTTGTCGATGTCAAGATGCGCACCATCCTCAAACGGCGCCTCGACCAGTCGCGCAAGGTTGATGGAGCCAAGCAGACAGGCCCCGTAGGGCGGCAACGGTTGCTCACCACACGGGTTGGTCGCCGCGATATCCTCGACATAGGCGAGGTTGTTGAGCTTGTTGATGCGGTCGATAAAAATCACACCGGGCTCGGCGTAATCATACGTCCCCTTCATGATCTTGTTCCAAAGATCACGGGCCTGAACGGTGTGATACACCTTGCCACCGAATACCAACTCCCACGGGCCATCGGCCTTGACCGCCTCCATGAACGGATCGGTGATCAGAACGGAGAGGTTGAACATCCGCAACCGCGCGGCGTCCTGTTTGGCGGAAATGAAATCCTCGATGTCGGGATGGTCACAGCGCATCGTGGCCATCATCGCCCCGCGCCGCGAACCTGCCGACATGATCGTGCGGCACATCGAATCCCACACATCCATAAACGACAGCGGGCCGGAGGCATCCGCCGCCACCCCCATCACATCCGCGCCCTTGGGGCGGATCGTAGAGAAATCATACCCGATGCCGCCGCCCTGCTGCATGGTCAATGCGGCCTCTTTGAGCATGTCGAAAATGCCGCCCATGCTGTCGGGGATCGTGCCCATGACAAAGCAGTTGAACAGCGTCACAGACCGCTCTGTCCCTGCGCCCGCCAGAATACGGCCCGCAGGCAGGAATTTGAAATCCTCAAGGGCGGCATAGAATTTGTCTTCCCATGCCGCCGCATCCGTCTCGACCGAGGCCAAAGACCGCGCCACACGCCGCCAACTGTCCTCGACCGTCAGATCAAGCGGCGCACCGCCCGCTTCCTTGAAACGGTATTTCATGTCCCAGATTTGTTCAGCGATAGGGGCAGCGAAACGGGTCATTGAGCAGGTCCGATCTTTTGTCATCATGGGGTGTGGGTCGCGGGATTTAGCGTGCTTGGGATCGAAAGGCAACTTGAACTCGGGCGCAATTGCCATATCCTGTCACGCTCGACCTGAGGAGGGCATAGTGGCAGATCACGTCAATCTTGTGAAGCTTTGCGTCGGCGTGGAGAGCGTCGACGACCTGGCCGCACGCATCGCACATCGCGGCACCCGAACCACGTCGCACGTAACCCGCATGTGGCCCAAACAAGAGGAGGCCCTTCTCGCGGGCGGCTCGCTCTATTGGGTGATAAAAGGCGTCATTCAGGCCCGCCAACGCATTGTCGCGTTAGAGGAATATCGCGGGGCCGATGGCGTGCGGCGCTGTGCCATCATGCTCGACGCCGAATTGATCCGCACCACAAGTGCGCAGCGCCGCCCGTTTCAGGGATGGCGTTACCTCAAACCCGACGACGCCCCCGCCGATCTGCCCAAAGGGCGCGAAAGCGAACCCGAACTGCCCGCCGAATTGGCGCAAACCCTCGCCGACATCGGCCTGCTTTAAACCGTCAGGGCGGCATTGCGCGGGCGCTTAGTCGCCCGCCTGCAACATATTCTTGAGCACGGACATCGCCGCACGGTCCGTGTCATCCCAATGCGCCGTCCGGCTTTTGAACAGTGTCGCCTGTGATTTATGCACAGGTTCACAGCTCAGGATTTTGAGGTGGTTCGCCCGCAATGTCTCGCCCGTCGACGTGATATCGGCCACGGCCTCGGCCGTGAGATTTTTCACGGTGCCCTCAGTGGCGCCTTGGCTATCCACAAGCTGATAATCCGCCACGCCATGCGCCTTCAGGAACTCGCGCACGAGGTGGTGATACTTGGTCGCGATCCGCAAACGAAACCCGTGGCGCGCCCGGAACGCCGCCGCGGCCGCATCGAGATCGTCAAGCGTATCAACGTCCACCCACGCCTTTGGCACCGCAATAATCAGATCGGCATGGCCAAACCCCATGGGCGCCATTTCAACCACTTTCGCATCCCACTGGCTCAACTTGTCGCGCACCAGATCCGACCCCGTCACACCGAGGTGAATACGCCCCGCCGCCAGCTCGCGCGGAATTTCGGACGCCGACAACAACACCAACTCCACGCCCTCGATGCCATCGACCGCGCCCGAGTATTCGCGCTCGGCACCGGTTTGGCGCAACGTAATCCCGTGGTTCGCGAACCATTCAAACGTCTTGTCCATCAACCGGCCTTTTGAAGGCACGCCCAGTTTAATCGTCATCACATGGCTCCCTTGAGGGCAAGCATCAGATCGGGCCGCATCACACCACCCACAGCCGGCACACCCGCCCCTTGGCCAAGCACGGCCGTGAGCGCATCATAGCGCCCGCCCGTGGCCACAGGCGGCAAATCGGGCCGCGCCTCGGCATAGAACCCGAACACGAATCCGTCATAATATTCCATCGACGTGCGCCCGTAGGAGGCCTCGAAATCAAGGTGGTCCACATCCACACCGCGTTTTGACAACGCCTCACTGCGCCGGTCCAGACGCGTCACCGCGCCCGAAATGGCGGGCATATCCACGGCGATATCGCGCAGGGCCGACAACACATTCGGCACCGTTTCCTTGAGCGACAAAATATCGTCGAGCAATTCAACCTCGCCCTCGGAAACCGGCGGCTGTTCCGCGTCCTCTTCGAGGGCCTTGATCCGTGCGTTGATCTCGCTTTGGGTGCGCAGCCCCGTAAACGGCGCAGCCTCGTCAGCCAGATTGGCACGCACCCGCGCGATATTGGCCTCGCGCAGCGCCGTGCCGCCCGCAGAAAAGCGGTTCAACAAGGCGCGGAACCGGCGCGGGCGCCAGATGTGGCGCAACAAGGCCCCACGGCGGCGTTCGGTCGTGTTCAACCCACGCACCGCATCGACCAGAATCCCGATATCACCCGTTGCCGCACGCAGATCATACTCTTTCAACTGTTCGGAAAAATTCGCAAACACATCCGCATCCGCCGCCGCGGCATCCGCGCCACCAAACACCTCATAGCCCACCTGCATATATTCGCTGCTGCGCTGCGGGTTATCGTCCTGTTTGCGGAACACTTCGCCCAGATAGGTGTAGCTCGCGGGCAACCCGTCGCCCGCCATATGGCATTGCACAACCGGCACCGTAAAATCGGGGCGCAGCATCATTTCGCCACGCTCGGGGTCAGACGTCACGTAGGCCCGCGCCCGAATATCCTCGCCGTACAGATCAAGTAGCACCTCGGCGGGTAGCAAGATATCCGTCTCGAACCGCGCCGCACCCCCCGCAACGAACTGGTTGCAAAGCGCTTCGGCCTCGGCCCGCACAAGGTGTTTTTCAGACGTCATTTTGCGCATCAGGCATAGCTCTCGATGATCTCGCGCACCTTTGCGATCAACTGATCACGCGGCACTTCAAACTGGTTCGGGCGGTCTTTCCACTCTTCGAGTGTCGCATCTTGCGCGATCTTCGCCCCAAGGACGAGATCCTTGATCTGGATAACGCCCCTCTCATGCTCGTCCCCCCCCTGAATCACGGCCACAGGGGAATTGCGTTTGTCGGCATACTTCAACTGGTTGCCGAAATTCTTGGGGTTGCCCAGATAGACCTCGGCGCGAATGCCCGCTTGGCGCAGCTCGGTGACCATCTGCATGTAGTCGCCCATGCGCGCCTTATCCATGACGGTCACAACCACAGGCCCCGCTTCCTCGGACCCGATGCGCCCCGTCGCCCGCAAGGCGGCCAAAAGGCGGTCAACGCCGATCGACATGCCCGTCGCAGGCACGGCCTGACCGGTGAAGCGTTTGACCAGATCGTCATAGCGCCCGCCACCCGCGACCGAGCCGAACTCGCGCACGCGGCCTTTTTCGTCGGTAACCTCAAAGGTCAACTCCGCCTCGTAAACAGGGCCGGTATAATAGCCAAGCCCGCGTACAACGGCGGGGTCGATCACGATGCGGTCCGCGCCATAGCCTTGACCCGCAAGCAGATCGGCAATCTCGCGCAGCTCGTTCACCCCCTCGATCCCCGTTTGCACATCGCCCACCAACTCGCCCAACCGCACAAGCGTGGCGGCATTGTCGGTTTGGCGACCGTTGACGAACCCGAGGATCAATTCGACCTGTGCGGCGGCGAGCCCTGCCCCATCTGTGAAATCGCCACTGTCGTCTTTGCGCCCCTCGGTCAACAACGCCATAACGCCCGCGTCACCAAATTTGTCGTGCTTGTCGATGGTGCGCAAAACGATGCCGCGCGTTGCCGCGAACTCATCGGTGTCAGGCAGGCCCGCGGCCTCCAACACCCCGTCGAGCACCTTGCGGTTGTTGACGCGGATAATGTAATCGCCCCGCGCGATGCCAACGGCCTCCAACGTATCGGACAGCATCGCACAAATTTCGGCGTCGGCGGCCACAGAGGGCGCACCAACCGTGTCGGCGTCACATTGGTAAAACTGACGGAACCGCCCCGGTCCGGGTTTCTCATTGCGCCACACCGGCCCCATCGCAAAACGGCGGTACGGCACCGGCAAATCCTGGCGGTATTGCGCCGCCACACGCGCAAGCGGCGCGGTCATGTCATAGCGCAACGCGACCCAATCGCCTTTGTCGGCAGAATCATCTTCCTGCCATGCGAACACGCCCTCGTTGGGCCGGTCCACATCGGGCAGGAATTTTCCAAGCGCCTCGACCGTCTCGACCGCCGATGTTTCCAAAGCCTCGAACCCGTAAAGGTGATAGACTTCGGCAATGCGATCAAGCATAGCCTTGCGCTCGGTCACTTCGGTGCCGAAATAATCACGAAAGCCTTTGGGCGCGATTGCCTTGGGGCGCGGGGTTTTCTTGGGCTTGGCCATCGGGTTGGTTCCTTGACGCTTTGTCGCTCGCGGCATAGCCGAAGGGGGCGCTTGGGGCAAGCGGATGAGCCGCAAAGAGGCGAATGGAGAACAAAGAACATGTCAGACACCGACCGCATTACCGCGCTCGAAGAGCAAATTTCCCACCTGATGAAAACGGTGGACGAGCTGTCCGATGTCATCGCACGTCAGGAGAACGACCTCGACAAAATGCAGCGCCGCCTCGGGATGCTGATGGACGCCGAAGTGTCACGTCAGGCCGATGGCGAAGGGTCGATTGCCCTCACCGATCAACGCCCCCCCCACTGGTAAGGCCACAAATGCGCGGATCGACGGCGCGCTTAACGGATCTGGTCCGTGACCAAAGCCCCGTCCGCGAGCAAAAGCTCCAACCAGTCTCCGGAGCCGCCAAAGGTTTTGTAAACCGACACAAAGGCCATGCTATGCTCCAGGGCCGGCAACCTGGCCGCAGGGCAACCGACACCTTTGCCCACGCCGCACGACTTGGCCTTGATGACCTCATAGGCCGCGTCCGCCTCCGACCATGACACGTCTTTACGGGCCTTGGCGTAGCGATGGACCTCGTGCAAGGCCGCCGAGCCGAACATCACCAACGAGGCGGTGATTTGGCGCGGACACTTGTCGTCAAATCCGGTGATGAACTGTGTGCGGGCCCCTGTCGAAGCAGGGTCGGTGTCATAGAGTTTCCAAACCGCGCGGCCCTCTCGCGGGAATTTGTCGACAAGTTCACCCTGTGCGGCGGGTTTGGCCTCACAGGCAATGCCGACCACACCAAAGGGAAGCACCTCGCCCGGTTGTACAGTGGACTGTGTTTTGTGCGCCCCTGCATGTTTCGATCCGGCGGCACGCGCCCCCGTATTGGCGAACAGACCCGCGAACAGACCTTTTCTCGCGGGCGCGGCGGGTTGCGCGACGGGTTGCGCGATGGGCGCGGGTTCCGTGGGGGCCGGAGCGTCCGGCGCGACACCAACGGTTTCGGGATGCACTTCGGGTGCGGCCGCATCTGGCGACACCGCAGCCACGTCGACATCCGCAGCACCATCAGGCGCAGCGGCTTGTGGCACGGCGTCAATTGAGACGCCGGCTGCCGCCTTGGGTTTGAGAAAGGCGAAAATTCCGCCCTTGCCCGCGCCCGCCGCCGCCGTCTCCGCCTCTTGGGCCCCGGCACTTGCGATCACTTCGATGTCGGTCCCCTCAAGCGGGGAGGGCGGCGGTGCGGCTTTCAGGAATGCAAAAAGCCCTTTGCGTTCGGGCGCGGGGGTCGCCGCCTGTTCGAACGCGGCCGCAAGATCCCGCGCCTGAGCCGAACCGCCCTCACCCTCGCCCGCGGTCACATCCGCCCCGGACACCTGCGTCCCCGTGGCATCCGGCACCATTGCGACCACCGCCGCATCATCGGGGGCCACCTTTGCCGCGCCGAATGCGGGCAACTCCATCTGGCACCCCGCCAGAACCGTCATCGCCATCACGCCTGCCAAAATCCGCATCAATCGTCTTCCACCATAACAACGCCATCCATCGATTTGATCGCGCCTTTGACTTCGGGCGAGATCACGAACGGCCGGTCTATTTCTATGTCGACCTCCCCCGGCAAGTCAGGGGCCATGAGACAAAAGGACAACACACCCTTGGCCGGTTGTTTGGCCTCCCGCGTCACGCGGGTCAACAATTCACTGACGGTGATGATGGCCGAAGCCTGATCACAAAACACCTTGAGACCCGCAGCACCGGCATCGGCCACGACCGTATCCATCGGGGCAACGGCACGGATGGTCGGGTCAAACTGCCCGTCATTGAACCGCCCCTCCAGGGTCACGACAACCTTGTCCGTGCTCTCGAACACCGCGCGGGCCGCGTTGAGATCCTCGGGTTTGCGCGCAAACATCGCGATGCCCGCGAGCTGTCCGGTGCTGTCGGAAATGTTCATGCGGAAATAGCGGTTGCCCTTTGACGATTTCATCTCGCGAAAGCCCGAGACCATGACGCCGACCTGCATCACGGCAGAGCCTTCGGCTTCGGCCTTGGCCTGTGCGCCCACAAGGGTGCCGATTTTCTTGCGCTTGAGCGCCGATGCATAATCATCAAGCGGGTGACCCGACAAAAAGAACCCGATCGCCTTTTGCTCTTCCATCAACCGTTCCGAGGCGACCCAATCGCCCGCAGGCGACAGGCGCGGTTCAGGCAAATCCTCACCCGCGTCACCAAACAGCGACACCTGATTGGAGGCCTTTTGCTCGTGGATCGCGGCGGAGTATTGCACGAGCGCATCAAGGCTCTCGAACACGCGGCGGCGGTTGCTATCCAACAGATCGAACGCCCCCGCACGCGCCAGCATTTCAAGCGGGCGCTTGCCCACACGTTTCAGGTCCACACGACGGGCAAAATCGAACAGCGTCACGAACTCCTTGCCGCCCTCGTTGCGGGCGTTGACGATCAGCTGCATCGCCTCGCCGCCGACGTTTTTGAGCGCGCCGAGCGCATAGACCAGTTTTTGATCCACCACATCAAAAGTTGCCAACGACCGGTTCACACAGGGCGGAATGATCTCGATATCAAGACCGCGACGCACCTCTTCGGCGTAGACCGACAGCTTGTCCGTGAGATGGATATCGCAATTCATCACACCGGCCATGAACTCGACAGGGTGGTTCGCCTTGAGCCACCCCGTCTGGTAGGACACAACCGCATAGGCCGCCGCGTGGGATTTGTTGAAACCGTAGTTGGCGAATTTTTCCAACAGGTCGAAGACCTCGGAGGCCTTTTTCGCCGTCACGCCGTTCTTGGCCGCACCGGCCTCGAATTTCGGGCGCTCGGCGTCCATCGCCTCTTTGATCTTTTTCCCCATCGCGCGACGCAACAGGTCGGCACCGCCAAGCGAGTAGCCCGCCATGACCTGCGCGATCTGCATCACCTGTTCCTGATAAACGATGATGCCTTGGGTCTCTTCGAGGATATGGTCGATCGTGGGGTGAACCGATTCCAGTTCCTTGCGCCCGTGTTTCACGTCGCAATAGGTCGGAATGTTTTCCATCGGACCCGGACGGTAGAGCGCCACGAGCGCGACGATGTCCTCGATACAGGTCGGCTTCATCTGGCGCAGCGCGGACATCATGCCCGAGCTTTCCACCTGAAACACCGCAACCGTTTTGGCATCCGAGTAGAGTTTGTAGGTTTTCTCGTCATCAAGCGGGATGAGGTTGATCTGGTTCTTGGCCCCCTCGGGCGGCGTGTACAATTGCGTGCCATCCGCCGCGACATGCAAATCACGCCCCTCTTTGAAAATCAGATTCATCGCCGACTGGATCACCGTCAGCGTTTTCAGACCCAAAAAGTCGAATTTCACCAGACCCGCGGGCTCGACCCATTTCATGTTGAACTGGGTGGCGGGCATGTCGGAACGGGGGTCTTGATACAGAGGGACAAGCTCGTCAATCGGACGATCCCCGATCACCACCCCCGCCGCGTGGGTGGACGCATTGCGCAGCAGGCCCTCGACCTTTTGGCCGTGTTTCAAAAGGCGGTCCACAACCTCCTCCGCCCGCGCCTCTTCGCGCAGGCGCGGCTCGTCTTGCAACGCCTGATGGATCGACACGGGTTTGACGCCCTCGACGGGGATCAGCTTGGATAGGCGGTCGACCTGACCGTATGGCATCTGCAACACCCGTCCGATGTCACGCACCGCCGCCTTGGACAAAAGCGCACCGAAGGTGATGATCTGGCCCACGCGGTCACGGCCGTATTTCTCCTGCACATAGCGGATCACCTCCTCGCGGCGATCCATGCAAAAGTCGATATCGAAGTCGGGCATCGACACACGTTCGGGGTTCAAGAACCGCTCGAACAGCAAGGAATAGCGCAGCGGGTCAAGGTCCGTCACAGTGAGCACATATGCCACGAGCGAGCCCGCACCGGACCCGCGCCCCGGCCCCACAGGAATGCCCTGCTCCTTGCCCCACTTGATAAAGTCGGCCACGATCAAAAAGTAGCCCGGAAAACCCATCTGCTCGATGATGCCCAACTCGAACTCGAGCCGTTTGTCGTACTCTTCGCGCGGCGCGGCGGGTTCGATCACGGCCAGACGCGCGTCCAATCCCTCCCACGCCTGTTTGCGCAATTCCTCGACCTCGTCGTCGGCAAACTTCGGCAGGATCGGATCACGTGTGTAGGCCTTGAACGCACAGCGCCTGGCGATCTCGACGGTGTTTTCCAGGGCCTCGGGCAGATCGGCAAAGAGTGCTGCCATCTCCGCAGGGGTCTTGAAATAGTGCTCGGGCGTCAACCGGCGGCGCGGCTCGGATTGATCGACATAGGCGCCCTCGGCGATACAGATCAGCGCATCATGCGCCTCGTACATCTCCGCATCGGGAAAATAGACATCATTGGTCGCAACAAGCGGCAGACCCAAATCATAGGCCCATTCCACAAACGGGCGCTCGGTGAGGCGCTCGGCCTCGGTGGCCTGCCCGTCCTCGCCGCGGTGGCGCTGCAATTCCACATACAAACGGTTGGGGTAAATCGCCTTGAGACGCTCCAATAGCGCACGGGCCTTGGGCATTTGCTGCGCCTGAATCAACTTGCCCACGGGACCGTTCGATCCGCCCGTGAGGCAAATCAGCCCCGCGCTATAGCGCTCCAACTCGTCCACGGTCACTTGCGGAATACCGTCGTGTTTATCCACATAAAGACACGAGTTGAGCTTCATCAGATGCTCATAGCCCTGTTCGCTCTGCGCCAGCAAAACCACCGGCGCGGGGCCACGCGGGCGCTCACCTGTCGCCGCCACATCATAGGCCAGATCGATCTGGCACCCGATGATCGGCTGCACCCCTGCGCCGCTTGCGTATTCGGAAAACTCCAAGGCACAAAACAGGTTGTTGGTGTCCGTCACCGCCACCGCCGGCATCCCCGCATCCGCGACCATCCCGCTCAACTTCTTGAGACGCATCGCGCCCTCAAGGAGGGAATATTCGGTGTGGACCCGAAGGTGGATGAAATTGGGGCTGCTCATTGGGCGCACGCTATCCCAAGCACATGGGGCGGGCCAACCCAAAAAGCACGCAGCCCCCTGACATTGGCGCCCCTGTGCCGGTTGGCAAACGCAAACAAACCCGCCTCCCGAACACGCCGGATTTTGATTGTCCGGAAAAATAACAGGGGAAACCGGCACACAAACCCTTGCCAACGCCGCCTTCGGGATGGTCTTCTATCTGAAACGGACCGCGCTTTCCGCCGCATCGGGCGCGACTCCTTTATAAAAGACAGCGGCAGGTCCGACAGATGGAAATCACGTTCCGCCTCAATGGCGAGATTGTCCGAACCGACACAACGCACACCCATACCCTGCTTGACCACCTGCGCGAAACGCGCGGGCTTACAGGCACCAAAGAGGGCTGCAACGAGGGCGATTGCGGCGCATGTACCGTCATGGTGCACGATGAACGCGGCCCCCATGCGCTCAATGCCTGCATCCTGTTCATGCCACAACTGCACGGCAAATCCGTCACCACGGTTGAGGGATTGTCACAGGGCGGGACCCTTCACCCCGTTCAGGAGGCGATGATTCACGAGCACGGCAGCCAATGCGGGTTTTGCACGCCGGGCATCGTGATGTCCCTCGCCACCGCCCACGCCAAGGGCGAGACGAACCACGCCGATACGTTGGCCGGAAACCTGTGCCGCTGCACCGGATATGCGCCCATTCTGCGGGCCGCCGACAAGGCCGCACCACAGCCCGCCCCGCCCCTGTCGCCCGCGCCGCTTGATGTGCCGGCTCTGGCCGGGCGCCCCGAAACATCCGACGAGCTCGCCGCACTCTATGCACGCAACCCCGAGGCCACCCTGATCGCGGGCGCTACGGATGTCGGGCTATGGGTTACAAAGCGGCTGATGGACCTCGACGATGTGATTTTCCTCGGCGGCGTCAAAGATCTTGTCGGCCTCACCGACACCGACACCGAACTGACCATCGGCGCGATGACCCCCATCGCCGATCTGGCCCCCGCCGTCGCCCCCTATTGCCCCTCGCTTGCGGAGATGTTCCGCCGGTTTTCATCGGTTCAGGTGCGCACCGCCGCGACCCTTGGCGGCAATATCGCGAACGGCTCGCCCATCGGGGACAGCCCGCCGCCCCTGATTGCGGCGAACGCGACACTGACCCTGCGCCGTGGCGACACCCGCCGCACACTCGCGCTTGAGGATTTCTTTGTCGCCTATGGCAAACAAGACCGCCAAGCCTCGGAATTTGTCGAGAGCATCACCGTGCCGAAATCGGGCCTCGCGGACCTGCGCGTCTACAAATTGTCCAAGCGGTTCGACCAGGATATTTCTGCCGTCTGCGGCGCGTTCAACATCACCGTTGCGGACGACATCATCACCGCCGCCCGCATCGCCTTTGGTGGCATGGCCGCGACCCCGAAACGCGCCAGCGCCGTTGAGGCCGCCCTCATCGGACAACCGTTCACCCGCACGACAATCGACGCCGCCCTACCCGCCTTTGCGCAGGATTTCCAACCACTGTCCGACATGCGCGCCTCCGCCGATTATCGCCTGAACAGCGCCCGCAACATGTTGGTGCGCTACCTGATGGAGCGCACGACACACGGCGCGCCCACATCCGTTCTGGAGGTGCGCCCATGAGTGTCGGAACATCCCTCCCCCACGATGCCGCCCGCCTGCACGTCACGGGTGCTGCGCGCTATGTCGATGACATTCCGACACCGGCCAACACGCTGCATCTGGCCTTTGGCCTGTCGACCGAGGCCCACGCCGGCATCACCGCAATCAACCTTGATAAAGTCCGCGCCCTTGCGGGGGTCGTGGCCGTGCTGTCGGCGGATGATTTCGACGAGATGCCCGATTGTTCGCCCTCCGTGGGGGACGAGCCGCTCTTGGCCACGGGAACGGTCCACTACGTCGGCCAACCTGTGTTTCTGGTCGTGGCCACATCGCACCTGATCGCCCGCAAGGCCGCACGCCTTGCCGACATCACCTATGCGCCCAAACCCGCGATCCTGTCCTATGAGGACGCGCTTGCGGCCAATTCCCGTTTTGAGGACGGCCCGCGCATCTACACCAAAGGCGACGCCGCCACCGCCATCGCCGCAGCCCCCCACCGCATCGAGGGGACATTCGAGATCGGCGGACAGGAACACTTTTACCTCGAGGGGCAGGCCGCCCTCGTGTTCCCGGATGACAACGGTGACATGGTGGTGCATTCCTCGACGCAACACCCCACCGAAATCCAACACAAAGTGGCCCATGCGCTGCACCTGCCGATGAGTGCCGTACGGGTGGAGACACGCCGCATGGGCGGCGGTTTTGGCGGCAAGGAAAGTCAGGGCAACGCGCTTGCCATCGCCTGTGCTGTCGCCGCCGCCCGTCTGGGGCGACCGTGTAAAATGCGCTACGACCGCGATGACGACATGACCATCACCGGCAAACGTCACGAGTTCCGCATCCGCTATTCCTGCGGCTTTGATGACGCAGGCGCGATCACGGGGATCGAGTTCGTCCACATGACCCGTTGCGGGTGGGCGCAGGATCTCAGCCTGCCCGTGGCCGACCGCGCCATGTTGCACGCCGACAACGCCTATCACCTGCGCAACGTGCGCATTGAAAGCCACCGTTTGCGCACCAATACCCAAAGCGCCACCGCCTATCGCGGCTTTGGCGGCCCTCAGGGCGTGATTGGCATCGAGCGCGTGATGGACCACATCGCGCATACGCTTGGCACCGACCCCGCCGACATTCGCCGCCGCAACTATTACGCCGACATGGGCACGCCAGAGGTCGCCACCCCTGCGACCCAAACCACGCCCTATGGTCAGGAGGTCGAGGATTTCATCCTTGGCGCGATGACGGCGAACCTGTTGGACAGCGCCGGTTACAAAACCCGCCGCGCCGCGGTGGACGCATGGAACGCAGCCAATCCGATCCTGAAAAAAGGCCTCGGGATCAGCCCCGTGAAATTCGGCATCTCGTTCACCCTGACCCACCTCAACCAAGCGGGCGCTTTGGTGCATATCTACCAAGACGGCTCCATTCGCATGAACCACGGCGGCACCGAAATGGGACAGGGATTGTTCCAGAAGGTCGCCCAAGTGGCCGCCACCGCGTTTGGCGTCAACACCGCCCGCGTCAAAATCACCGCGACCGATACCGCCAAAGTGCCCAACACCTCGGCCACCGCCGCCTCAAGCGGCTCGGACCTCAACGGCATGGCGGTCAAAGCCGCCTGTGACACCCTGCGCGCCCGTCTGGAAGCGTTCCTGAGCGACCACTTCGGTGAAACCGCTTTTGAGTGGCGCGACGACAGGGTGATGTTTGGCGCGTATGATATGGCCTTCGCGGAGGTGATTTCCCTCGCCTATCAAAACCGCATCAGCCTCTCGGCCACGGGATTTTACAAGACCCCGAAAATCGAGTGGGACCGGATCAAGGGCCACGGACGCCCGTTCCTCTATTTCGCCCACGGGATTGCCCTGACCGAGGTGGTGCTCGACACGCTCACCGGCGAAAACCGCATGCTGCGCACGGACATCCTGCACGACGCGGGCACATCGCTGAACCCCGCGCTCGACATCGGCCAAGTGGAGGGCGGATTTGTCCAGGGGGCGGGATGGCTGACCACCGAGGAACTGGTATGGGACGCGAACGGCACGCTCAAAACCCATGCCCCCTCGACCTACAAAATCCCCACCGCATCTGATGCGCCCGACATTTTCAACGTCGCACTCTGGGACGCGCCCAACCGCGAAGACACCATCTATCGCTCAAAGGCCGTGGGCGAGCCGCCCTTTATGCTTGGCATCTCCACCTTTCTCGCGCTGTCGGACGCAGTGGCGAGTTGCGGGCCGCACTATCCCGCCCTCAACGCCCCCGCCACGCCAGAGGAAGTGCGGGCCGCCATAAACCGCGCGGCAGGGGAGGTCCCCGCGTGAGCTTTGACCGCGCGGCCCTCGCCCGCGCCATCGCCACACACGGCCCCGTTGCCCGCGTGGTCATCGCCGAAACACACGGCTCTGTCCCGCGCGAAACCGGTGCGGCCATGTTGGTCTGGCACGAAAACGGCGACCTTGCACAGTCGGGAACCATCGGCGGTGGTGCCTTGGAATACGAGGCGGCGAAAACCGCCTTCACAGCGCCGCGTTTGTCCCGCATCCCGCTTGGCCCCGCGATGGGACAATGCTGTGGCGGGGCGGTGACCTTGCTCACCGAAGTGTTCACCGATGTGACACAGATCCCCGAGGATGTGTTTGCGCGCGGCCCGGGCGATATGCCCTTTGGCGTGACACGCGCCCTCGCCACGGCCCGCGCCACGGGAACCACCCCGCCGGACCTGATCGACGGGTGGATGATCGAGCCCGTGCGCCCCGCCTCGCGCCCGCTCTGGGTCTGGGGCGCGGGCCATGTCGGCCGTGCGATCGTCACCACTCTGGCCCCCTTGCCGGCATTTGACATCACATGGGTCGACACCCATGCCGACCGGTTTCCCGCTGACGTCCCCGACGGCGTCTCCCCCCTCGTGGCCACCACCCCCGCCGGGGCCGTGCGCCATGCCCCCGAAAGGGCCGAACATGTGATCCTCACCTATTCCCATGCGCTCGACCTCGAGTTGTGTCACCTGCTTTTGGGACACGGGTTCGCGGACCTCGGGTTGATCGGATCAAAGACGAAATGGGCACGCTTTCGTAGCAAACTGCGCACATTAGGGCATCTGGACACTGAAATTGCACGGATTTGCTGCCCGATCGGGCAACCCGAGCTTGGAAAACACCCACAGGCCATTGCGGTCGGGGTTGCCGCCCGCCTACTATCACCGGCGGGACAAAAAGATTCTATCGCACACAACACGGGTGAGGAACGCACGGGGTGAGTGACCTTCTCAAGATCAGCGGGCTGACCAAAGCCTATCCGGGCGTCGTCGCAAACGACACGGTGTCGTTTACAATTGGCGCAGGCGAAGTGCATGCCCTGTTGGGAGAAAACGGTGCGGGCAAATCCACGCTCGTCAAAATGATTTACGGGTTGGTCAAACCCGACAGCGGCACGATGCACATGCGTGGCGCGCCTTATACCCCCAACAGCCCACAGGCCGCCCGCACATCCGGCGTGGCCATGGTGTTTCAGCATTTTTCCCTGTTCGAAGCCTTGAACGTGGCCGAGAACGTGGCCTTGGGCATGGAAAAGCCGCCCAAAATGCGCGAACTCGCCCGCGCGATCCGCGAGGTGTCCGAAACCTACGGCTTGCCGCTCGACCCCGACCGGATTGTCGGTGATTTGTCCGCGGGGGAACGTCAACGGGTCGAAATCATCCGCTGTCTGTTGCAAGATCCCAAACTGTTGATCATGGACGAACCCACCTCGGTTCTGACCCCGCAAGAGGTGGACATCTTGTTCACAACGCTGCGCAAATTGCAGTCCGAAGGCACATCGATCCTCTATATCTCCCACAAGCTCGAAGAAATCCGGTCGCTCTGCGACGAGGCCACGATCCTGCGCTTGGGCAAAGTCGTGGGGGAATGCGACCCAAAGGCCACCACAGCACGCGAAATGGCCGAACTGATGGTCGGCGCAACACTACACACCCCCACCCGCGAAGGCGGCGAGACGGGCGAAATCCGCCTTGAGGTCCGCGACCTCAGTTTTGCCCCCGCCAACCCGTTCGGCACACGCCTCAAGGATGTCGCGATGTCCGTGCGCGCCGGCGAGGTTCTTGGCATCGGCGGGGTCGCGGGCAACGGTCAGGACGAATTGCTATCGGTCCTGTCCGGCGAGGCGAAAACGGCCAAAGGCAGCGTGATCCTTGACGGACAGGACATCAGCCGCACAGGGCCGAACGCACGCCGCGCCCTTGGCCTGTTGGCCGCCCCCGAGGAGCGCCTCGGCCACGCGGCAGCCCCCGACATGAGCCTCACCGAAAATGCGCTTTTGACCGCCAACACCCGCAAGGACCTGTCGAAAAACGGCTTTATCAACTGGAAAAAGACCGAAGCATTCACGCGCGACATCATCACCGCCTTTGATGTGCGCACACCGGGCCCTGCCTCGGCGGCGCGGTCTTTGTCGGGCGGGAATTTACAGAAATTCGTGATCGGTCGCGAAGTGCTTCAGGACCCGAAAGTCTTTGTCGTCAATCAACCCACTTGGGGCGTTGACGCCTCTGCCGCGGCGCAAATCCGCCAGTCGCTTCTGGACCTTGCCGAAAAAGGGGCGGCGGTGATTTGCATCAGTCAGGACCTTGATGAGCTGATGGAAATCTCCGACCATTTCGCCGCCCTCAACGAGGGCCGTCTCAGCCCGCCGCGCGTGGCAAAGGGGCTCTCGGTCGAGGAAATCGGCCTGATGATGGGCGGGGCCCACGACATGGAGGTGGCAGAGATATGATTGCGCTCGTCAAACGGCCACAGCCGTCGAAACTATGGACCCTTGCCACCCCCGTTCTGGCCGTGTTGATCACGATGATCCTTGGCGGGATCTTGTTCGCAATGATGGGCAAGGACCCGTTCGAGGCGATCCGCACGATTTTCTGGGACCCGCTGTTCCACGAGCAATTCGCAGCCTATTCGCGGCCGCAACTCCTCGTCAAAGCCGGTCCGCTGATCCTGATCGCCATCGGCCTGTCGCTCGGGTTCAAGGCGGGGATCTGGAACATCGGCGCCGAAGGGCAATACATCATGGGCGCGCTATCGGGTGCTGCCGTGGGCCTCGCCCTCTACCCGTTGGACGCATGGTTCCTCTTTCCCCTGATGGTCATCGCGGGCGCCTTGGGCGGTTTTTTATGGGCCATGATCCCCGCCCTTTTAAAGACGCGGTTCAACACCAATGAAATCCTCGTGTCCCTCATGCTTGTCTATGTGGCCGAACAACTCATGGCCTCCGCCTCGCTGTCGTGGCTGCGCAATCCCGAGGGCAACGGCTTTCCCGGATCGCGGAACCTGTCCAAGATCGACGCCATGTCGAACCCCGAACTTTTCACGGGGACCGGAATACACTGGGGCGTCATCGCCGCGTTTGCCGCCGTGGTCGCCGCCTATGTCTTGATCAACAAACACATGCTCGGGTTTCAAATCCGCCTGACCGGAGAAAGCCCCCGTGCGGCGGGATTTGCAGGCGTCAACGCGACACGTCTGATCATATTCTGCCTTGGCACCGCGGGCGCCCTCGCGGGCCTTGCCGGCCTGTTCGAGGTCACGGGACCGGCCGGTCAGGTCTCCATCGATTTTAACGCGGGCTACGGTTTTACCGCGATTATCGTCGCCTTTCTGGGGCGCCTGCACCCCGTCGGCATCCTGTTCGCGGGCCTGCTTCTTGCCCTGACCTTTATCGGCGGCGAGCTTGCACAATTCATGCTCGGGCTACCCTCCGCCTCGATCCAGGTGTTTCAGGGCATGTTGCTGATGATCCTCCTCGCGATGGATATTTTCGTCAATTACCGCATCGTTCTCAAAAAGACGGAGGTCGCGTGATGGATTTCGGATCAATCAACCCTGTCGTTCTTCTGGCCTCCCTCATGGTCGCCTCGACCCCGATCTTGCTTGCCGCGCTCGGCGAGATGGTCGTGGAGAAATCAGGCGTACTGAACCTCGGCGTCGAGGGCATGATGATCACCGGCGCCGTGTGCGGCTTTATCGCCTCGGTGGAAAGCGGATCGCCACTGGTCGGGTTTATCGCGGCGGCGGCGGGCGGCGCACTTTTGTCCATGCTCTTTGGTATTGTGACACAGTTCTTCCTCGCCACCCAGGTCCCCGCAGGGCTTGCCCTCACGCTCATCGGTGTCGGGTTGGCCTCGATGCTCGGTCAGAACTACGTCGGCGTCCAGTCGCCACGCACACCCGAGATGCCGGTCCCCGTGCTACAGGATATTCCCGTTATCGGTCCGATTATGTTCCAACACGACGCGATGGTGTACTTTAGCCTGCTTGCCGTCCTCGCCGTCTGGGCCGTGCTCAAATTCACCCGTGCGGGCCTCATCTTGCGGGCGGTCGGCGAAAACCATACCGCCGCCCACGCGCTCGGGTACAAAGTGCGCCTCGTGCGCTTTTGCGCCATCGGCTTTGGCGGCGCGATGGCGGGACTGGGCGGGGCCTATATTTCGCTCATCCGCGTGCCGCAGTGGACCGACGGGATCACCGCGGGGATCGGATGGATTGCATTGGCCATCGTCGTGTTCGCCTCATGGCGCCCGTTGCGCGTCCTGATCGGTGCCTACCTCTTTGGCGGCATTACCGTGTTACAGCTCAACCTTCAGGCGGCCGGTGCCAAGGTTCCCGTGGAACTCTTGTCCATGTCGCCCTTTATCGCCACCATCGTGGTGCTTGTTGCCATTTCCGCCCGCAGTAAGGGAGGGATCAGCGGTCCCGCCATGCTCGGACGTATTTTCGAAGCCCGCTAGGGCGGACATCAACGGGGCTGCGGCCCCATAACACCTGGGAGAACACCATATGTTCAAAACACTTCTTGCCTCGACCGCCTTGGCTCTTGGCCTTGCCGGTGCTGCCGTGGCTGATGATGAAAAAACCAAAGTCGGCTTTGTCTACGTTGGCCCCGTCAACGATGGCGGCTGGACCCAAGGTCACGATCATGGCCGCCTCCTGCTCGAAGAGCACTTCGGGGACAGCGTTGAAACAGTCTTCGTTGAAAACGTTCCCGAAGGCCCCGATGCCGAGCGCGTGATGACCCAGATGGCGCTGACCGGCACCGACCTGATTTTCACCACCTCCTTCGGGTTCATGGATCCGACCATCAACGTGGCCGAAAAATTTCCGGACGTGAAATTCGAACACGCAACAGGCTACAAAACCGCCGACAACGTTGGCACCTATTCCGCACGCTTCTATGAGGGTCGCGCAATTCAGGGCCACATCGCGGGCAAGATGACCAAATCCAACATCGTCGGTTACATCGCCTCCGTGCCGATCCCCGAAGTTGTGCGCGGCATCAACTCCGCCTACATCCACGCCAAAAAAGTGAACCCCGATGTCGAGTTCAAAGTCATCTGGATCTTTGAGTGGATGAACCCCGCCAAAGAAGCAGACGCCGCCAAAGCGCTTATCGAACAGGGCGCGGACGTGATTTTGCAACACACCGACTCCACTGCTCCCCTCGCCGCAGCCCGCGATGCAGGCGGCGTGATCGGATTTGGTCAAGCCTCCGACATGTATGAGTATGCGCCATCCCCCCGCGTGTCCTCCATCATCGACAACTGGGCGCCCTACTACATCGCCCGCACCCAAGCCGTCATGGATGGCACATGGGAGAGCGTGATGACATGGGACGGCATTTCCACCGGCATGGTCGGCATTGGCGAGATCACCGACGCGGTTCCCGCGGACGTCAAAGCCGAAGCCGAAGCCATGCGTGACGCCATCGCGGCGGGCACCTACCACCCGTTCACCGGCCCGCTCAACAAGCAAGACGGGACACCGTGGCTTGCCGAGGGCGAAGTGGCCGACGATGGCACACTCGCCGGCATGTCGTTCTTTGTGGAAGGCCTGACAGGCGACATCCCACAATAAGCCGCACCTCGGTCGCGGCCCGACAAGGGTCCGACAAAGGTCCGACACATGTCCGACACGCGATCAGGGCCCGTTTTACGACGGGCCCTTTTTCTATTGAACTGGCGGTTTTACGGCCTGCGCCCCCGCCGGACGGGACCGGACGGCATAGGCCCAAGCCGCAATATGATGACGGCAGAACGCCTCCGCCCGCGCCGACGTCAACTTATTCAAAATATCGAATATTTTTGACAAAGATCAAAGCCCCGCCCCCCGCGCCATGCGCATGGTGGCGCAAACAAGTCATGCGGACAAAGGAGTTTCCTCAATGAACTGGGCCGAAAAAAACGAAACCATGCGCGATGCGCTGCGCAGCCTCAACAAAGCCAACCGCAACATCCCCAAAGGGTTCGGGGCGATGTCGCAGGCCGCGATGGAAGGCGACCTGTTGGACGGCAAGACCAAGGAAATGGTGGCCCTGTCCATCGCCATCGGCGTGCGGTGTGAACCCTGTGTCGGCTTTCACGTCGAAGCCTTGGCCAAGCAAGGTGCAACACGCGAGGAACTGGCCGAGATGCTCGCCATGTGCGTCCAGATGGGCGGAGGTCCGGTGTTGATGTACGCCGCTAAAGCATTGGAAGCATGGGATGAATTAACGGCATAACGCCGGACACACGCCAAAGGAAAACGCGCCACGGCAGAACCGTTGGCGCGTTTTTTCAGTCGTAAATTCAGGTCAGCTATTCAGCAACCTCTTCAATCTCTTCGACCTCTCGCGTCACGCTACAGCTTTTACGCGCGCCGCGTTGGTTGCATTCGATCGTGAGAATCTCTTCGGTCGGAACCTGCGCAATCTCGGTGCCTTCGTCCTCGCTGGATTTGAAACGGGCAAAAAATCCCGCCTTTTGCGTAGCGTCCTGCGCCGCCGCAAATGCACCATCCGCATCCGTCACGGTCATCTGCGCTGCGGCCTGATGATCCTCTCCGGCCTGCGCAAATCCGCCCGACATTTTGGAGTACTCAACTCCGACAAACCCGATCGCACCCAAGCCTGTGACCAAAACAGCAACCGCAAACACTTTACCCAATGACGCCATAAGACAATCCACATCTTTAAAATATCCGGCTCTAACCTCACATCGAAATCGGGCAAAAGTTTGAAGCCTCGATGGTCTTTGTTGGTTCACAACGGCTGACCCGTCTTGCGGCGAGCGGGGGCGCAGGCGCCTTGCCGCGCTGCCGCATGGGCGCTAATCTGTGGGCCGAATGACGAGGGAGCCGTCCATATGAAAATTTGCCGCACAAAGGCCGAAATCCGCGCAGCCGTCACAGGGTTCAAATCCGGCGGCGACGTGGTCGGGTTGGTGCCAACCATGGGATTCTTGCATGACGGGCATATGACACTCGTACGCGCCGCAAAGGCCAAATGCGACCGCGTTGTTGTAACGATCTTTGTGAATCCGACCCAGTTTGGCGACAGTGCCGACCTCGACGCCTACCCGCGCGACGAGGCCCGCGATTTTGCGCTGCTTGAGGCTGAGGGCGTGGATGCGGTATTCTGCCCCGACGTTGACGAGATGTATCACCCGCACAAACAGACCACGGTTGTAACCGAACGGTTGGAACACATGCTGATGGGCGCCCTGCGACCCGATCACTACAAAGGCGTGTGTACGGTCGTCACCAAACTGTTCAACATTGTGGGTGCGGACGAGGCATTCTTTGGCGAGAAAGACTATCAACAACTTCTGGTTATTCGCACGATGGTGCGCGATCTGGACATTCCCGTGGGCATCAACGGCGTGCCAACCGTACGCGAGGTCGACGGATTGGCCATGTCGAGCCGCAATGTGCGGCTAAGCGCCGAGGACCGTCAAGCCGCCCTCATCCTCAACAAGGCTCTGGCATTCGGCGATTACGAGGCCTCGGACGGGCGCACCGCTGCCGACCTCGAATCCTCGATCCGCACCTTTATCGAAAAAGAACCCCGCGCCAAAATCGAAACCGTCGATGTGCGTGACGCCGCAACGTTAGAGCCGGTCGAGGGACAGATTTCGGCCCCTGCGGTCATTCTTCTCGCCGTGCGTTTCGGCGATGTGCTACTGATCGACCAACGCGTCGCCGACCCGAGCTAAGGAGCCAGATATGTCAGCCCAAAACGAAATGATCCGCCGCATCACCGTCCCGCAAATCCGTGATCGCAAAGGCGGCGAGCCGATTGTCTCCCTGACCTCCTATCACGCACACACAGCGGCGATTGTCGACAAACATGCCGATTTCATCCTCGTCGGTGACAGCCTCGGGATGGTGATGCACGGCATGGAAAGCACCGTTGGTGTGCCGCTCGACCTGATGGTCATGCACGGACGTGCCGTTGTCCGCGGCACCAAACGGGCGCTGATCGTCGTCGACATGCCGTTCGGCACCTATGAGGAAAGCCCCAATATGGCGTTTCGCAACGCCGCGCTGATCATGAAAGAGACCCAGTGTCAGGCGGTCAAACTCGAAGGCGGCGCCCGCATGGCCGAGACCATCAAATTCCTCGTAGAGCGTGGCATCCCCGTGATGGCCCACATCGGCCTCACGCCCCAATCCACCAACGTCATGGGCGGGTTCAAAACCCAAGGCCGCGATGAGGACACGTGGAACATGCACATCGCCGATGCCAAGGCCGTCGCCGAGGCCGGTGCCTTTGCCGTGGTCGTCGAGGGTGTCGTGGAGCCGCTCGCAGATCAAATCACCGCAGCCGTCGACATTCCGACAATCGGAATTGGCGCGTCCAAAAATTGTGACGGGCAGATTTTGGTGCTCGAAGATATGCTTGGCCTCAACCCGTGGGTCCCGAAGTTTGTCAAAAAATATGGCGCACTTGGCCCCGCCATTGAGGACGCCGTGGCGCAGTACGCAGACGACGTAAAATCCCGCGCCTTCCCCGGTCCCGACAACGTCTATAACAACAAAACATAAACCGGAGGCCTCTGCGCGGCTGCGCACAAAAGCCCTTCGCAAAGCGGTGTTTACGCGCGCCACCGAACACTCCCATATAGGGAACAGAAAAGGAGGCGCGCTATGACATTCCGCCCTGTAAAATCAGAAAGCCTCGCCGAAGCGACCCTCGAGGGTGCGGGCGTTCACCTGTACCGCGCGTTCGGCTTTCACAAGCCCCGCGAGTTTGATCCGTTTTTGCTCTTTGACGACTTTCGCAACGATGACCCTGCGAAGTTCGACAAGGGGTTTCCGTGGCATCCGCACCGCGGCATCGAGACAATCACCTATGTGCTCGACGGCGAAGTCGAACACGGCGACAGCCTTGGCAATCGCGGCGTGTTGGGCGCAGGCTCGGTGCAATGGATGACCGCCGGATCCGGCATCATGCACCAAGAGATGCCGCGCGGGAACGCCAACGGCCAGATGCACGGGTTCCAACTATGGGCCAACCTGCCCTCCGCGCTCAAGATGACCGCGCCGCGGTATCAAGACATCCAGGGCTCCGACATTCCCGACATCATCGACGATGACGGCACCCGCGTGAAAATCGTAACGGGCAGTTTTTGGGGCAAGCGCGGCCCTGTGGACGGCATTGCCGCCGATCCGCTCTACCTTGATGTGAGCGTGCCGCCCAACACCACCAAACGTCTGCCTGTCGACACCTACGCCAATACATTTGCCTATGTGTTTGCGGGCGCGGGCAGCTTTCGCGATGCCTCCGACCCGTATGGCGTGCGCGTCGAAAAAGAGGTCGCGGGAGAGGAAATCAACATCCGTGACCTGTCGGGCAACCGTACCTTGGTCAACTTTGACACGGGCGACGAGGTTGTGGTGCGCTCTGGTCCCGAGGGTGTGCGGTTCTTGCTTATTTCCGGTCAGCCGATCAAGGAACCTGTGGCGTGGCACGGCCCGATCGTGATGAATACCCGTGCCGAATTGCACCAAGCGATGCAAGACCTCAACAACGGCACGTTCATCAAAGATCAGCGCGACTGACCCCGATCCACACAGCAAAAAGCGGAGCCGGTCGGCTCCGCTTATGTGTCGCACCAGACCCGATTACATACTCGACACGCGGGCCGCAAAACTGTCCACGGCCTCTTTCGCCTCGGCTTTGGTCTTGCCGTACTTTTCTTGCAACAAGCCTTCGAGTTGTTGACGGTCGCCCTCGGCCTGATCCAGTTCGTCATCGGTCAACTCGCCCCATTCCTCGCGGGCTTTACCTTTGAATTGTTTCCATTTTCCTTCGATAATATCCCAAGACATAATGATCGTCCTTTCGTGCAAAATGCGTTTCGTATCTGTAGAGACAACGCATTCAGGGGCATGAAAGGTTCCCGAAAACCTCAAATCATGTCGGGAACGACCATATCAGGCGGGCGGTGGCCATCGGCAAAGGTGTAGATATTGAGCAGCACCTTTTCACCCATTTCCACACGCCCCTCGACCGTGGCCGACCCCATGTGCGGCAACAACACAACGTTGGGCAATTCACGCAAACGCGGGTTGATCTGGTTGCCGTGCTCGAACACATCGAGCCCCGCCCCGCCAATCTCGCCACGGCGCAGCGCACGGGTGAGCGCATTCTCGTCGATGACCTCGCCACGGGACGTGTTGACGATCACGGCGGAGGGCTTCATCAACTTGAGGCGCCGTTCATTGATCAAATGGAACGTGGCGGGCGTATGGGGGCAGTTGACCGATACCACATCGACCCGCGCCAACATCTGATCGAGACTGTCCCACCACTGTGCCTTGTAATCCGCTTCCGTGGCCGGATGTAGCCGCGTACGATTGTGATAATGCACCGACATGCCAAACGCCGACGCACGCCGCGCCAAGGCCCGTCCGATCCGGCCCATGCCCAGAATGCCGAGTGATTTACCGCCAATACGTTGTCCCATAAAGGCCGTGGGCGCCCATCCGCCCCACTCCCCCGACTGCATGAACTTCATCCCCTCGGGCATCCGCCGCGTCACGGCAAGGATCAGCCCCAACGCCATGTCGGCGGTGTCTTCGGTCATCACACCCGGGGTGTTGGACACAAGCACGCCACGGGCATGGGCGCCCACCACATCAATATGATCAACCCCCGCGCCATAGTTGGCGATCAGCTTCAACCGCCCCCCCGCAGCGTCCAACATTTGCGCATCAATGCGGTCGGTGACACAGGGGACGATCACATCCGCCTCGCGCATCGCGTCAATTAAGGCCGCGCGCGACATCTTTTGATCCGTCTCGCTCAATCGCACATCAAACAGTTCACGCATCCGCGTCTCGACCGCGACAGGAAGGCGGCGGGTGACGATGACCTTGGGACGTTTGTCCGGCATTTTTGCTCCTTCGTGGCGTCAATGGAGACGCCGTTGCTGACCCCCATTGTGCAAACAGCATTGCATCTGGGCAAGGGGTATCCGATAACAACGTGATGGTAAGACGCCCGACCAACGGGCGCGCGCCTTTTATTGTTATACACGATCGTAATAAGTGCTTTTGAGGCCATGAGGGTGGAAATGCAGGGGTTGAACACAGTGTCCTTGAAAAAGAACACGCAGCATCCACAAGACACAAAGCCGACGCGTCGCCGCATCAAGGGGTGTGTGGTGCAATATGCACTATTGGCCGCGTTGATTGCACTGGTCCTCACCGGACAGGCCTCCGCCCAAGAGGCCGCGACCACGGCCACAACCGTGGAGCAAGACACCCAAAGCACCCCGCAAACACAGCCTCAAGCAAAGCCGAACGACGTCACCGCAGCCCCCGCCGAACCCCAAACGGACCGTGGCACAGTGACCAACCTGCCGCTGCCACGATTTGTTTCGCTCAAGGCCAACAATGCCAACTTGCGGCGGGGTCCGTCCCTGAGCCACCGTATCGATTGGGTGTTCAAGCAACGCGGTTACCCGTTCGAGGTGATCGCGGAATACGGCCACTGGCGGCGCGTGCGCGACAACGAGGACGCGACGGGGTGGATTCACTACACGCTGATCTCGGGCGTGCGCACCGCAATCGTGACAAACGACACCGTCGATCTGTACCGCAAACCAGACAGCGCAAGCCGCCTGTCCGCCCATGCGGAAAAAGGCGCAATCCTCAAGCTGCTCGAATGCAACATCTCGTGGTGCGAAGCGAGTGCGGGGGGCTACAAAGGGTGGGTGCTCAAATCGGGCCTTTGGGGCGTTTACGACGACGAGATCCTAGAATAGCCGGTGATGATAGAGCACCTGACATCTCCCCTTGCCGCCCGCAATATTCCCGCAGGGCTGAAATCGGTTGTCATCCATGCCTATGGCAGTTGGTTTGACGCAATCACCCGGTCAAAGCACGATTTTTTCGTCAAACTGTCCGCGCAACTGGACGCCCGCGCCATGCGTGTCCACCTTGTCGAGGGCAACAGCCGCACCAGCCAGACACTTTTGCAAAGTCCCCACCTGCACATTATTGTGGGCGGCCCCGCAATGTTTGGCCCGACCATCCTGCACGCGCACCCCTCGTATATTTGGGGATTCTGGTATCTCGACGAACTTGGCTTCGGATGGGAAAGCTCATTGCGGTTCGCCGCATTTTCCGCCGCCGATGTCGACCGCGAACAGGCCGACTATTTCAACAATGGCGTGAGCAGCTACATGTTGACGCAAAACGTCTCGAAACTATGGCAGGAACCGCGTCTGGCGGCGCCCCTCGCCCCCGCATCGGCGGTGGTATTCTGTCAGGGGATCGAACACCGCACGCCGCGCCGCCACTACCTGACCACCGAACAAATGATCCGCACCGCGTCTGCGCATGATCCCACCTCCTTCGTCTACGTCAAACCGCACCCGCTTCAATCAAAGCAGGCCCGATTGCGGGTGATGGACATCGCCGCCACCCTGCCCAACGTCAAGGTGATAGACGCCTCGGTCCATGATCTTATCAAAGCCTCGGCCATGGTCATCACCCAAAACTCGTCAACGGGGTTCGAGGCACTGATGCAGCGCAAACCGGTCGCAACCTGCGCCAAATCCGATTACTGGCACGCCACCCTCACCCCCCGAACCACCGACGATCTGAGTGCCGCCCTGACCCACGGGGCCGAAACGATGCGCGACTTCGACTACGCCGGCTATTTCCATTGGTTCCTCGCCCGCAATTGCCTCGAACCCGCCAAGGACGATTTCGCCGCCCGCGCGTGGGCGCGCATCCGCGACAAATTGATGTTGAACTGACCGCTCGAAAAGCGCGACACTACGGATGATGACAGACAATAGATTAAACCTCTCCGCAGGCATCGCCTCCGTGAGCGTCGCCGCGATATTGGTGATCGCCAAACTGTGGGCATTGTCCCAAACATCCGCGCTCTCCATCGGGGCTTCCCTTGCCGATAGTGCAATGGACCTGATGATGGCGCTCGGCGGCTTGATGGCCATCTACTACGCCGCCCGCCCCCCCGATGACGACCACAGGTTCGGCCATACCTCTGCCGAAGACCTCGCCGCCCTCGGTCAATCCGTCTTCATCCTGATCTCGAGCGGTGTTATCGCCGTCTCGGCACTGCGCCGCCTGTTGTCGCCCGCCCCCGTACAGGTCGGACAGGAGGCCGAAGGCATCGCGGTGATGGTATTCTCCATTGCGCTCACTGTCGCTCTCGTACTGTGGCAACGCCGCGTTGCACAGGCCACGGGGTCCAAAGTTGTCGCTGCCGACAGCCTGCATTACCTCGGCGACCTCGTCCCCAACATCGGCGCAATCATCGCCCTCATGGCCTCCGCCGCATTCGGGCTCACCATGATCGACAGTGTGGTCGCCTTGGGCGCCGCGGGGATGCTTGCCTTTGGCGCGCTACAGATTGGCAAGGGGGCATGGGACGCCCTCATGGATCGCTCCGCACCCCAAGACATCGTGGACGACCTCGAACGGATCACCCGCAACTTTGACGGCGTTGACGATTTCCATGACCTAAAGACGCGCATGGCGGGGTCAAAGCCCTTTGTCCACGTGCATATCGAGGTGAACGGAGATCAAACCCTGCGCGAGGCCCATGCCATTTCTGCAGGCCTAAAACGCGCCATTCTCGATGCCTACCCGCGCGCCGATGTCATCATCCACAAGGATGTGACAGGCGAGGCAGATTGAACCGCCTCGCCCGATTTTACGTCCTAGCCCTCGACCAGACCGCGCCCTTTGAGCAGCGCGCCGACACCCGGCATCCGTCCACGAAACGCGGTGTAAAGCGCCTCAGGGTCGCTTGATCCACCACGTGACAGGATGTTGTCCTCAAGGCTTTTCGCCGTCACAGGATCAAACGCGCCGTTCTCATCAAAAGCCTCGAAAGCATCGGCATCCATCACCTCCGACCACATGTAACTGTAGTAGCCCGAGGCATAGCCATCCCCAGAAAACACATGGGCGAAATGCGGCGTGGCGTGGCGCATGGTAATCGCGTGCGGCATGCCGATCCGCTCCAATATTTCGGCCTGTGCCTGCATCGGATCGGCGGGGGCGGCCCCGTCATGGAAATCAAGGTCGACAAGCGCCGAAGCCACATATTCGACCGTTGCAAACCCCTGATCATAGGTCTGGGCCGCCAACAGCCGCGCCAGCATATCGGCGGGCATCGCCTCGCCTGTCTCGGCGTGCGTTGCAAACTCCTCAAGCACGGCAGGAACCTCCAACCAGTGCTCGTACAGTTGCGACGGAAGCTCGACGAAATCACGCGCCACCGAAGTGCCGGAAATAGACTCGTAGGTCACATCCGACAGCATTTGATGTAGCGCATGTCCGAACTCGTGGAACAATGTGCGCGCATCATCGTAGGACAGTAAATTGGGTTGCCCTTTGGGTGCTTTGGCAAAATTGCACACATTGACAACGATCGGCGCCACGGGGGCGCCAAGCTTTTTCTGGCTGCGCATCGCCGAACACCACGCACCGGACCGCTTTGATCCACGCGCGAAATAGTCGCCGATAAAGACCGCGAGATGTTTGCCATCGCGCGTCACATTCCACGCCCGTACATCACCGTGATACAGCGGCACATCGAGCGCCTCGAACTGCAACCCGAACAGGCGCGTGGCGCAGGTAAAGGACGCCTCGATCATGCGATCCAGTTGCAGATAGGGCTTTAACTCCGCCTCATCGAGATCATGCTCGGCCTTGCGGCGACGGGCGGAATAATAGCGCCAGTCCCACGGCTCCAACGGTCCCTCGAACCCGTCCGCGTGCAGCATGGTTTCCAAAAGACGCGCATCACGTTCGGCGGCCTGTTTAGCGGGGGTCCAGACCTGCATCAACAACCCGCGCACCGCATCGGGTGTCTTGGCCATTTCGGTTTCGAGTTTGAAATCGGCAAAACTGTCATAGCCCAAAAGCGCAGCACGCTCTTCGCGCAGCTTCAGCGTCTCGGCGGCGATTGCACGGGTGTCGTTTTTGCCCCCGCGCGCCCCGCGTGACGTCCACGCATGAAACGCCTTTTCGCGCAGGTCGCGACGCGGCGAGAATTGCAAAAACGGCGAAATCAACGAACGCGACGTGGTCAGGCAAGGACCAGACAGCGCCTTTTCCTCACCCGCCGCGCGTGCGGCATCGACGACAAAGGCGGGCAATCCGTCCAGATCCGCCTCGGATAATTCCAGAAACCATTCCGCCTCATCGGCCAACAGACGCTGTGTGAATTCGGTGCCAAGTGTCGCCAGACGTGACGAAATCTCTGCCATACGGGCCTTGTCCGCGCCTTCGAGTTTCGCGCCAGAGCGCACAAACGACCGCCGCGTCAGCATCAAAACCCGCGCCTGTTCGGCGTCGAGGGCAAGCGTGTCACGCGCCTCCCAAAGCGCCTCGATACGGGCAAAAAGCGCGGCATTTTGGGTGATTTGGGTCGAATACTCGGCTAAAGCGGGCGAAAAAACACGCTGCAACGCCTGACGGGCATCGTTGCTGTCGGCCCCTGCGAGATTGTAAAACACCCCGAGCACACGGCTCAGCGCATCCTCGGCCTGCTCCATCGCCTCGATCGTATTGGCAAACGTGGGCGGCTCGGGATTGTCCGCGATGGCACGGATCGCGGCGTGCCCCTCGGCAAGGGCGGTGTCGAATGCGGGTTGGAAATGGGCATCCTCAATCTGCGCAAACGGCGGCAAATCGAACGGGGGATCCCAAGGGTCGAGAAGCGGGTTGGTCATGCGTGTCTCCTTTGAGAGACAAGCTATGTGCGGCGCAGGTAAAGGAAAAGTGTCAGCCGCCACAAATCGGACAATCGGCCCGCTTTTTCACGGAAATCACCCGTGTTTCCGCGTAAAGCGCGTCGTGGATGACCAAACGCCCCGACAGGCCCTGTCCCGCACCCGTGATATGCTTGATCGCTTCCATCGCCATCATGGTGCCAAGCACCCCGGGCAAGGGTGCGGCAACCCCTGCCTCGGAACAGGTCGGAACCATGTTTGCGGCGGGCGGTTGGGGAAACACACATTGATAACACGGGGCCGTGGCATCGCTGTTATAGGTGCTGATCTGGCCTTCCCACTGGGTAATCGCGGCGGCGATCAACGGCGTCTGATGCGCGGCACAAAGGCGGTTCACGAGATAGCGCGTGGCAAAATTGTCGGAGCCGTCAAGCACGAGATCGTACTCCGCAACCACGGCCCCGCTGTCCTCATCCAAACGCCGGTTATAGGGGCGCACCTCGACAAAGGGGTTTTGCGCCGTCATTGCCATTTCGGCAGAAAACACCTTGGGCATGCCAAGACTCGCGTCGGTGTGAATCACCTGGCGTTGCAGGTTCGAGGCATCGACCACATCGTCGTCGATCACCCCGATCGTCCCGACACCACTGGCCGCGAGATATTGCAACACGGGCGAACCAAGTCCGCCCGCTCCGATCACCAGAACCTTCGCCTCTTTGAGCTTTTTCTGACCTGTTCCGCCAATGTCGCGCAGGATGATATGGCGCATGTAGCGTTCCAGTTCGGCCTCGCGAAACGGGCCTGTTTCCGGCGTTCCGGGGTCGTTTTGCGGCACACGCGCACGCAATTTCGACAGGCCGAACCGATATCCGATGACCACAATTGCCCCGCCACCAAGCAGCGCCCATTCCCCGAACGCCCCCCCGAACGGGTTGCTCGCGGGCGCAATCATCACGGCCAGAAGCACCGCGGCGTAAAGCACACCGATCATCGCCCATCGGGCGCGGGACGGCGCACCCGTCAGCGCCCCGATACCCCAAAGACAAGCCGCAAGAAGCAGAAAAACCGTCATAACCGTTCCTTACCTGCGCCCCGTGGAGCCAAACCCCCCATCGCCGCGCACTGTCGCACTGAGGTCATCCACCACGTCGAACGCCGCCTGCACCACGGGGGCCACAACCATCTGGGCGATGCGGTCGCCATGCGCCACGGTGAACGCCGCGGTGCCGTGGTTGATCAAAATCACACCCACAGGCCCGCGGTAGTCCGCGTCAATCGTACCGGGGGCATTGGCAAGCGTGATGCCGTGTTTGAGCGCCAATCCCGAGCGGGGGCGGATCTGCACCTCGAAACCGACAGGGATCTCCATTCTCATCCCGGTCGGGATCAGGGTCCGCGCCCCTGCATCGATCACGATCCCCGAGGCCCGAACCGCTTCGGGCAAATTCGCCCGAAGGTCCGCCCCCGCCGCTTGCGCCGTTTCGTAGGCAGGAAGAGCCACCGTGCGGTCGGCATCATCAAGCCATTGGATTTTAACGGGAACGCCCATCGCATTGCTCTCTTTCACTATGCCTGAAATCCTTTGCTCAGGCGATTTCATCCGCAATCCGAAGCGCCAGTTTTTGCGCCACCTCGGCCTTGCCCATACGCGGCCAGACGTCCGCACCCGTCCCCGAGATCAAGGTGACCGCGTTGTCCGCGCCGCCCATAATGCCTGTTTCGGGACGGACATCATTGGCCACAATCCAGTCGCAGCCTTTGCGCACCCGCTTGGCTGTGGCGTTTTCCAACACCTGATCCGTCTCGGCAGCGAACCCCACAACAAGCGGCGGGCGCCCCGCTGTCATCTGGCTCACAGCCGCGAGAATATCGGGGTTTTCCGCAAATTCCAGAACAGGCAAGGCCCCGTCTTTTTTCTTGATCTTTGATCCGCTTTGCGCGGCCACACGCCAATCGGCAACAGCGGCGGCGAACACGGCCGCATCCGCCGGCAAGGCCGCCTCAACCGCCTCTTTCATCTCACGCGCGGTCTCGACCGCAACGACGGTGACGCCCGCGGGCGGGGCCACATCGGCGGGTCCCGTGACAAAGGTCACACGCGCCCCGAGATCACGCAGAGCAGCCGCAATCGCCGTGCCTTGCGCCCCCGACGACCGGTTGGCGATGTAGCGCACGGGATCAATCGGCTCATGGGTCGGACCAGAGGTGACAAGGATATGTTTGCCCTTGAGCGGGCCACCCGAAAGCGCGGCGGATGCGGCGGCAATAATGTCGCTCACCTCGGCCATACGGCCAAGGCCGAATTCACCGCAAGCCATATTGCCCTCATCCGGACCGACACACAAAATACCGTCGGAGGCGAGCGTGGCCACATTGCGCTGACAGGCGGGGTGATGCCACATCCGCACGTTCATCGACGGCGCAATCAGCACGCGTTTGTCCGTCGCCATCAACAGGGTGGATGCCAGATCATTGGCCAGACCACTGGCCATTTTGCCCACCAGATCGGCGGTGGCGGGGGCAACCACAACCAGATCGGCGGCACGGGATAGTTCGATGTGGCCCATCTCGGCCTCATCGGTCAGGTCGAACAGGTCGCGATAGGTTTTCTCGGCGGACAGGGCGGACACTGACAGCGGCGTCACAAACTCTTCGGCCGCTTTGGTGAGCACAGGCACAACCCGCGCGCCCTCATCGCGCATCCGCCGGATCAGATCGAGCGATTTAAACGCGGCGATCCCGCCGCCGATAATGAGCAGAATGGTCTTGCCGTGCAGCATGATGAACCCCCTTGGCCAATGGACAAAGGTGTAAGCGGGCCAGTGCCGAAAAACAAGGACTTGGCGGACATGCGCGGCCGATCCGCGCGACCTTAATGCAGCAAAGACTGCAGCGCCTCACCATGCTGTTCAAGCGACTTGCGCATCTTGCCAAAGGCCGCGACCTCCAACTGGCGCACGCGCTCTTTGGACAGCGACAATTCATCGCCAAGGCTTTCCAATGTGCGCGGATCATCAGCCAGTTTACGCTCGCGCAGGATCAACCGTTCGCGTTCGCTCAGGCCATTCATGGCGTCCGTGATCCACCCTTTGAGCTGCATCTGGTCATGGGCCTCGCCCACCATCTCCGCCGTGGTTTCACCGTCATCGGCCAAGGTGTCGATCCATTCGCGGCCTTCATCCTCGCCCGATTGCTGCGCATTGAGCGAAAAATCAGACCCCGACAGGCGCCCGTTCATCATATCGACATCACGCAGCGGTACACCAAGCTCCATCGCGATTTTTTGGTGCAACTGGTCGCGATCAAGGCGCTCACCTTGGGTGGACGCCTCGCGCTCGAACCGCGCCTGAACGCGGCGCATATTGAAAAACAGCGACTTTTGTGACGAAGTGGACCCCGTTCGCACAAGGCTCCAGTTGCGCATCACGTAATCTTGTACCGAGGCTTTGATCCACCACACCGCATAGGTCGAAAACCGCACGCCCCGATCGGGGTCGAATTTGTCGGCGGCCTTCATCAACCCCAATCCCGCCTCCTGGATCAGGTCATTCATCGGCGCACCGTAGCGTTTGAATTTTGCAGCTTGCGAAATAGCGAGCCGCATGTAGGCACTGATCAGGCGGTGCAATGCGGCCTCGTCACGATGATCACGCCATGCAATCGCAAGGTCGCGTTCCGTGTCGGCGTCGAGCATCTCCGCCTTCATCGCGCGGCGTGAAAAACGTTGATCCTGCGCAGTGATATCGAGGGCCATTGTGAAACTCCCAGGTTGGCTATGCCACGGCTGATGAAGGTCTCATCGGGAGGCCTCATTGCGGGCATTTGATAGTCCTGTTACGAAACGCTAACGCATACGGATGACAGAAAGTTTCAAAAATATGTGCGCAACCCTCACCCTTGTGCTCGGCGGAGCCTCTTCCGGAAAATCGAACATCGCGGAAAAGCTATGCTTTCACAGCGCGTTAGATCGCGTGTACCTGGCCTCTGCGCAGTGCTTTGACGACGAGATGCGCACAAAGGTTGATCGCCACCGCACCGAGCGCGGCACAGACTGGACCACCATCGAGGAACCGTTTGACGCGGCGCGGGTGATCCGCGCGGCACAGCCGGATCAGATCGTACTGTTTGATTGCGCGACGTTGTGGCTCACCAACCATCTGTTGGCCGGACACGATCTGGCTGCGCAGACCCGGACGCTACTGGCTGCGCTGCGTGACACCCCCGCACGGGTCGTCATCGTCTCTAACGAGGTCGGCCAAGGGATCGTGCCGGACAACGCCCTGTCGCGCCGGTTCCGCATCGCCCAAGGCACACTCAACCGCCAATTGGCCGACACCGCGGGAACGGTGATCGGCGTTATGGCGGGCCTGCCATTCATGCTCAAAGGTCCGCGGCCCGAGGCACTCGGATGAGCCACCTCTACCTTGTGCGCCACGGGCCGACCCATGCCAAACGCTTTGTCGGGTGGACGGATGTTCCCGCCGATCTGTCCGAGACGGATAAAATTGCACGCCTCGCCGCCGCCCTGCCCCACGCGCCGGTCATCTCGTCAGACCTGTCGCGGGCGGTCAAAACGGCGGATGCCATTCAGGGACAAAGGCCGCGCCTGCCCCATGATCCACGCCTGCGCGAAACCTATTTCGGCGCGTGGGAAGGCCTGACATGGGCCGAAATCGAATCCCGCGATGGCGCACTTGCCCGCACAGTGTTCGAGACCCCCGGCGATACCGCACCGCCCGATGGCGAAAGTTGGAACACCCTCTCGGCACGGGTGGCAAGTGCCGTGGATGCGCTTACGGGCGATGTGATCGTGGTCGCACATATGGGCGTGATCCTGTCGCTGTTGCAAAAGGCGCTGACCTGCTCGCCCTATGAGACGCTTGGCCATGAAATCGCACCGCTGTCCCTCACCGTCATCCACCGCAAAACCGACTGGAAAACAGGCGGATGGGAGGCGGCCCGGATCAATCACTTCCCTGAATGAAATGTATCTCGATTATTCGGTTTTGTGATTTGTAAAAACCCCGTAGCGTAGCCCGATAACGCACAGGAGTTTCATATGTCTTACGATCTGTTTATTGGCGATAAATCCTTTTCAAGCTGGAGTCTGCGCGGTTGGCTCCTGTTGGAGAATTTCGGAATTCCCTACTCCGAACATATGCTTGGGCTATACGCGGGAACGATGTCGACCGAGATGGCCGCCCTTGCCCCTGCGCGCCTCGTGCCAACGCTGCGCACGCCTGAAGGGTGGGTTGTGGGCGAAACATCGGCCATTGCCGAAACCCTCGCAGAGCGCCACCCCGATGCCGGTCTTTGGCCCGAAGACGCCGAAGCGCGTAGCTATGCACGGTGGCTTGTCGGTGAAATGCACGCCGGATTTGGTGCGCTGCGCAATGATTGCAGCATGCAACTTATCCATGTGATGAAAGGGTTCACCCCGAGCGATGCAGTAAACGCGGACCTTGCACGCATTGATGATTTGCTTGGCCGCGCGATGGACCGCTTTGGCGGCGACGGGCCGTGGCTGTTTGGCGCATACTGTGCCGCGGATGCGTTTTATGCCCCTGTCGCGGCACGGATTGTCGGCTATGACTTGCCCGTCTCCGACCGCCTTCGCGCCTATGCGATGGCGCATCTCAATGATCCCGCCTTTCGCAAATGGCGCCGCGAGGGGTTGGAGGTCACCTATGACCCGATGCCCTATGACCTTGGCTTGCCCACCGAAGACTGGCCCGTAGCCGACTGACGTCAGCGCTCCCGTTAACCACTTCCTAACCAAGTCGCTTTAGGCGGGTAAGAAAGGTTAAGAGGCTTTAACGGGAGGTTCACCATGATTGCACGCACATGGACCGTCGCATTTGAAGGCGTCGAGGCCCGCCCCGTCGACGTTCAATGCGCCGTCTCTCCGGGCTTGCCGAGTTTCACCATTGTGGGCCTGCCTGACAAGGCCGTCTCGGAGGCGCGCGAACGGGTCCGCGCCGCTCTTGCCGCGATGCAGATCGCACTGCCGTCAAAGAAAATCACCATCAACCTGTCGCCCGCAGACCTCCCCAAAGCGGGGTCACATTTCGACTTGCCCATCGCCATTGCGCTTTTGGCCGCGACGGGATTGATCCCCGAGGACGCCGCCGAAAAGATGCTCGCAATCGGGGAGCTGTCCCTCGACGGCACATTGGTCGGCGTGGCGGGGGCCTTGCCCTCCGCGTTGGCCGCAGGCGCCCTTGGGTGCAACCTGATCTGTCCCGAGATGTGCGGACCAGAGGCCGCATGGGTCGGGGCCACACCCGTATTCGCCCCCGCAACCCTCGCAAAACTCATCCGCCACGCCACAGGCGACGCGCCGCTCACCCCCTCGGAACCCGGCGAGGTGCGCCGCCCCGACCACGCCCGCGACCTCATGGATGTCAAAGGACAGGAAAAAGCAAAACGCGCCTTGGAAATTGCCGCCGCAGGACATCACCACATGTTTCTTGTCGGCACGCCGGGATCGGGAAAATCAATGTTGGCGGCGCGATTGCCGACCATTTTGCCCGAACTCTCGGCACAAGAGGCGCTTGAAACCTCTGTGGTGCATTCGCTCGCGGGCCTGTTGGATGCGGGCGGGATTAGCCGCGCCCGCCCGTTTCGCGAACCGCATCACACGGCCTCACGGGCGGCGATTGTCGGTGGCGGGCGCACGGCCCAACCGGGGGAAATTTCACTCGCGCACAACGGCGTTTTGTTCCTTGACGAGTTGCCCGAATTCCCGCGTGCCGTGCTTGACAGCCTGCGCCAACCGATCGAAGCCGGCGAGGTGATGATCGCACGGGCCAACGCCCACACGCGCTACCCGACACGGTTCATGTTGATCGCCGCCGCCAATCCGTGCAAATGCGGCTACCTGCCCGATCCCGCACGGGCTTGTTCAAAGGTGCCGGTGTGTGGCGAGGATTATCTGGGGCGCATTTCCGGTCCGCTGATGGACAGGTTTGATTTACGGCTCGAAGTGCCACCTGTGGAAATGGCCGACCTCGAACGCGCACCCTCGGGGGAACCATCCGCCGTGATTGCCGAGCGGGTCGCCCGCGCACGCGCCATTCAGGCCGTCCGATATGAGGGGACAGATACGCGCACCAACGCCCGTGTCGAGGGGCGCGCCCTTGAAGAGGTCGCAACGCCCGACGCCGAAGGGCGCGAACTGCTGTCCCTGGCGGCGGACAAATTGGGCCTGTCGGCCCGTGGATACCACCGCGTGCTGCGTGTGGCCCGCACCATCGCCGATCTCGCCGGATCGGAGGGGGTCAATCGCCTGCATGTGGCCGAGGCGCTCAGTTACCGTGTTGTGGCCTCGCGCACGTCTGTATGAAATCCGCCGTCAGGCCGATCGCCTCGCGAGCCTCGGGAAACCATCCGTCAAACAGCTGCCAGACATGCGGCGCCCCCGCAAAGGTTTGCAGGAGGACCTGCCCGCCACCGGCACGCAGCACGGCCTCCATGCGCACGGAATCATCGTACAGAATTTCGCAATCCGACGCCTGAAGCAATACCGGCGGGCAATCGGGAAAGTCAGCAAACAGCGGCGAGACACGCGGGTCGGTCGGCGACAAATCCCCAAGGATCATAGCGGGAAGATCATGCACGCGGGCCGCGGGAAAAAAGTGATCACGCCGCGCATTCTCGTGTACCGATGCGCCTGAAAACGTCTGATCGGTAAACGGCGACCACGCAAAAACGGCGCGGGGCGGCGTGCCTGTGAGGCACAGCTGCGACAGCAGCGAAAGCACCAAACCGCCCCCCGCGCTGTCGCCCCCGAGGACAATATCGTCAGGCCCATAGCCGAGCGAAATCAAGTGGTCCCATGCGGCACGGGCATCGTCCAGAGCGGCAGGCAACGGATGTTCGGGCGCAAGGCGGTAACTTGGCAAAAACACCCGCACGCCCGTCATTTTGGAAAGCCGCGCCACCATCTTTTTGTGGGTGTCGGGACTGCCCGCAATATAGCCGCCGCCGTGCAGATACAGGATCACACGGGGATCGGCGGCGGGTTGACGCAACGCAGGACCACACACGACCCAAAGGGCACGGCACCCGCCAACATCCACCGCGTCAAACCGCGCAAGGGGCGGCGCACGAAACTGATATTTCATGCTGCGGTCAAGGTGACGACGCAGCGGCACGGGATCTTGCGCCCGCGCCATCACGGCACGGATCATGGGACGCAATGCGCCACCGATGATCCGCATCCGCAGGCTCATGCGCGTTTGGCCTCAATTGCCTCCCACAACAGCGCCGCTGTGTTGGTCCCGTCAAACCGTTCCAACTCCTGAATGCCTGTGGGCGAGGTCACGTTGATTTCGGTGAGGTAATCGCCAATCACGTCGATGCCGACAAACACCTGACCTTTTTCTTTCAACAGCGGCCCGATGCGGTCGCAAATTTCACGGTCGCGGGCGCTGAGGGCGATTTTTTCCGGCCGGCCGCCAACATGCATGTTGGAGCGCGTTTCGCCCTTTTGCGGCACACGGTTGATGGCACCAACGGGGGCGCCGTCGACCAAAATCACCCGCTTGTCGCCGTTGGACACATCGGGGAGGAATTTTTGCGCAATCAACGGCTCGTTGTTGATGCCCGTGAACAACTCGTGCAGCGATGAGAGGTTTTTGTCGTCAGGGCCAAGGCGGAACACCCCCGCGCCACCATTGCCGTAGAGCGGTTTGAGGATGATATCGCCATGCTTGTCCTTGAACGCGCGGATCGTGGCGAGATCGCGGGCGATGGTCGTGGGCGGGGTCAGATCTGGAAATTGCAGCACGAGCAATTTCTCGGGATAATTGCGCACCCAGAACGGATCATTGACCACCAATGTGGTGTCGCGGATCATATCGAGCAGATGCGTGGAGGTGATATAGCCCATATCGAACGGCGGGTCTTGGCGTAGCCACACCACATCGTAGGTGGACAGGTCGACCTCTTGCTCCTCGCCGAGCGTATAGTGGTTGCCCACCTCGCGGCGCACCTCGACGGGCCAACCGCGTGCGGTCAAACGCCCCTCCTGAAACGCCAGTTTATCCGGCGTGTAGTAAAACAGGGAATGCCCCCGCTCCTGTGCCTCCACCATAATGCGAAAGGTGCTATCGGCGTTGATGTCGATCGGACCGATGGGGTCCATCTGAATGGCGACTTTGAGAGAGGCGTTGGTCACGATAAGAATACTCCGGTTGGCTTTCTCAATAGATGGACCACCACCCGCATGCTTTCAATGAGAAAGGTCCATTGCGCAAATGAACACCCCCGTCCGGAGCCGTCACATCAGCGCGTTTTCAATGACCTCGATCTCGCCGCGCCCGTCCACAAGCGCCACATCGAGGCGCATTTCGGACAACAGCCCCTTGGGTTGGCGCCCGATGTAATCCTCCGCCGAGCGCATGATGCGTTTCATTTGCGCGGGCCGCAAATGTTCGGCGGCACTGGCGAGGGTTTTGGAGGCCTTGACCTCGACAAAGACAAACACCGCGTCCTTCCAAAAGATCAGATCAATCTCCCCCGCCGTCCCGCGCCACCGTTCCTCGACCCGCTCATAGCCAAGCGCAAGGTAATGATCCGTCACGCGGCCTTCGGCACTCAGACCCGACAGATAGGCCCGTTGACCGCGCAGGCTGCGCGCCTCACCGGAAGCCTTCGTGTCGGCGCCGCGATCGTCCATGGACCTCTATCTCCTATTCGTCGCCGTCCCCACCATCCGCATTGCTGCGCTCCAAAGCCCGTTGATAGACCTCGCGCTTTTTCAGGCCGAACTGCGCAGCAATTTGCGCTGCGGCATCCTTGACCGAGAGCGTTTCGAGCGCACGGTCCAATTCCGCATCCAGATCGATATCCTCCGTCGAGACCTTTGACGGGCGATCCACCAAAAGCACGATTTCACCCTTGATCGTACGCCCCTCAAGGGCGGCAATCACGTCACTCACAGGGCCAGAGATCACTTCCTCGAACCGTTTGGTCAATTCGCGGCACACCGCAACAATACGGGTTGGACCATAGATGTCGCAAAGTTCACTTAATGTTCGGTTAATGCGCTTGGGGCTTTCATAAAAGCCAAGCGTGGCCTGGATCTGGCCGAATTCGGTGAAAAATGTCCGCCGCGCCCCTTTGGACGATGGCGGGAAACCCGCGAACAGGAAACGGTCAGAGGGCAGGCCCGCAATGGTCAATGCCGCGATCATCGCCGACGGACCCGGCGCGGATGTCACCGCATAGCCCGCGGCCAAGGCCTCCCGCGACAGCACAAACCCCGGATCAGCGACAAGTGGCGTCCCCGCCTCGGATGCATAAGCCACAGATTTACCTGCCGCCAGTAGCCCCAAAAGACGCGGGCGCGCCTTGACGCCGTTTTGGTCGTGGTAGGCAATGATGTGGCGCCCCTCCAACGGAATACCGTGTATTTCCATTAGCTTACGCAACGTGCGCGTGTCCTCGGCGGCAAGGACATCGGCAGAGGCCAACACATCGAGGGCGCGTAACGTGATGTCACGGGCATTGCCGATTGGTGTGGCGACAAAGTAGAGGCCGGCGGTAAGTGGCTTGATTTGATATGTCACGCGGTGGGGTCCCGTTATGTGGCGTTTACTCATTGGCTTGAGTGCCTTAGTCTGCTAGGCGACCTTAAGTCAAAACGCACGTTTACACACCCCTTGTAGATGACCCCACTGTCAGGAGTGATTTTCCCTATGTTTGCCCGCCTTTTCGCCATTCGCACCCCGCTCGTTAAACTCATTGCCGGGCTCTCGTTCGTAGCACTCGCCTCTTGTGACATGGCAACAATGCCGCGTTCCGGTGGCACTGGCCCAAAGATCGACACAAGCAAACCCGTGCCGGTCGCGCTACTGGTCCCCTACGATTCGGCGCAGGCCTCCGACATCGCATTGGCCCAATCCATCGAGAACGCCACGCGCATGGCGATGGCCGACCTGCAAGGCGTGAACATCGCACTCACCGTCTACCCGACGGGTGGACAGGCCGAGCGCGCCTCCGCCGCCGCAAGCCAGGCTGTGGCAAACGGCGCGAAAATCATTCTCGGCCCTGTCTATGGCGGCTCTGCCAAACTCGCAGGCATCCCCGCCGCAAACGCAGGCGTCAACGTCTTGTCCTTCTCGAACAACCCCGACGTTGCGGGCGGCAACGTCTTTATCCTCGGGCCAACCTTTGACAACACAGCGGACCGTCTGGTGCGTTACGCGGTGCAAAACGGCAAGAAAAAGATCCTTGTTGTGAACGGTGAAAACCCCGCCGAGAACGCGGGCGCAAAGGCCATTGTGGCCTCGCTTGGTCGGAACGGCGCGTCCATGATGGGCCAGACCTCTTTCGAGATGAGCCAAACGGGCGTGACCCAAGCCATTCCCGAAATTGCCACCTCGTCGCGCTCGACGGGCGCCGACGCGATCTTCTTTACGTCCGGCAATGATGGCGCAATGCCCCTTTTGGCACAGATGCTCCCCGAAAATGGCATCACAAGCCCGGGTACGCAGTATATCGGCCTGCAGCGTTGGAACATTCCACCGACCGCGATGTCCCTCCCCGGGTTGCAAAACAGTTGGTTTGCCATTCCCGATGTGGCACTGACCCAAACCTTTTCGAACCGCTATGCCGCCACCTATGGCCAACAGCCACACGCCTTGGCCGGTCTCGGCTATGACGGCATTGCGGCCATTGGCGCCCTCGTCAAATCGGGCGATGCAAACGCGCTCACCGCACAGGCCCTCACACGCTCCTCCGGCTTTGCGGGCGTAAACGGGGTGTTCCGCCTCTTGCCCAACGGCACCAACGAGCGCGGATTGTCCATTGCCACCATTCAAAACAGTCAGGTAGTTGAGATTGACCCTGCCCCAAGAGCCTTCGGTGGGTTTGGCCTCTAAGCCAAGCCTGACGTCATTCGTTCCGGCCCCGCCACGCAGCACAATCTGTGCTCCGCAAGCGATCTTTGATGTCGAAACGGTGAATAACGCCCTATCCGATGCGTGGGCAAACGCATCGGATGCGGCCGCAATTCGTGCGGCCACAGTTGCCGTTCTCAACGACGCCAACGCCAATGGCCGTGCGGTGATCGAAGCCTCGATCAAACAAGCCCCAAGCAACGCCCGTCCGGCGGTCACGTCCTATGCATGGCTCACAGATTGCCTCGTGACATCCGTGCTGTTCACCGCCATGACCCAATTGCACCCCAACCCGCACCCCTCCGAGGGCGAACGGATCGCGGTGCTTGCCGTGGGCGGGTACGGGCGCGGGGAAATGTCGCCCCACTCCGATGTCGATCTGTTGTTCCTTGCCCCGTTCAAAATCAACGGTTGGATCGAAAGCGTCGTCGAGAGCATGCTCTATATGTTCTGGGACATGCACCTCAAGGTGGGACACGCCACCCGCACGATCAAGGATTGCATCCGTTTGGGGCGCGAGGATTTTACCATTCGCACCTCCATGCTCGAAATCCGGTATCTGGCCGGAAACGAAGAGTTGGTCAGCGATTTGCACGCCAAGCTGCGTGATGAATTGTTCAAAGGCACAGCCCGCGAGTTCATCGAGGCCAAACTCGAAGAACGCTCCGAGCGGCACCGCAAACAAGGCGGACAACGCTATGTGGTGGAACCCAATGTCAAAGAGGGCAAAGGCGGTTTACGTGATCTGCAATCGCTATTCTGGATAGCAAAATACGTCCACGGCGTGCGCCGTACCGCCGATCTGGTCAAGGCCGGCGTGTTCACCGCTGATGAATACCGCCAGTTCGAAGAGGCCGAAACGTTTCTCTATGCCACGCGCAATGCGATGCATCTCATTGCAGATCGCCCGATGGACCAACTCACCTTTGACCTTCAGGTCGAGGTTGCCGAGTTTTTAGGCTTTATTGACCACACGGGGCGCCGCGCGGTCGAGCATTTCATGCAGGCCTATTTCCGTCACGCCACCCGCGTGGGCGAATTGACCCGCATTTTCATCACCACTCTTGAGGATATGCACGTCAAACAAGAACCCGCCTTGCAGCGCTTTTTCAAACGGAAGCGAAAGGTTGCACACGGGTTCTATGTCGAACGCGGCCGGCTCAATTTTTCAAACGAGGCCGAGTTCCTCGGGGACACTCTCAATATCTTGCGGCTGTTTGAGCAGTCATTGCGCACGGGAAACCTGATCCATCCCGATGCAATGCGGTGCATCTCCGCCAACCTTGACAAGATCGACAACACCATGCGCGAAAGCCCCGAGGCACAGCGCATTTTCCTCGACCTCATGCTCAAAAACGGCAACCCTGAACGGGCGTTACGTCGCATGAACGAGTTGGGCGTGCTTGGTGCGTTTATTCCCGAATTCCAAGTGATCGTGGCGATGATGCAATTCAACATGTATCACAGCTACACCGTCGACGAGCACACCATTCAGGTGATTTCCAACCTCGCGCAAATCGAGCGCGAGGAATTGGTCGAGGAACTGCCCGTCGCCTCCGGCATCCTCAAAAACGGGATCAATCGCCGCATCATGTATGTGGCGCTGCTGCTGCATGATATCGGCAAGGGCCGCAAAGAGGACCATTCGATTTTGGGGGCGCAAATCTCGCGCAAGGTCGCCCCGCGTCTGGGCCTGAAACCTGCGGAATGTGAAACAGTCGAATGGCTGATCCGTTATCACCTGCTGATGTCGGACGTGGCCCAAAAACGCGATCTGTCCGACCCGCGCACCGTGCGCGATTTTGCCAAAGCCGTTAAAACCCGCGAACGTCTGGACCTGTTGACGGTTCTGACGGTTTGCGACATTCGCGGCGTGGGGCCGAATGTCTGGAACAACTGGAAAGCGGTGTTGCTGCGCAACCTGCATGCCCAAACCGCACATGCGCTCGAACACGGGCTTGAGGCCGTCAACCGCGAGGCCCGCGAGGGTGAGGCGAAAAAGTCCCTGCGTGCGGCCTTGGCCGACTGGCCGCAAGCCGCCGTTCGCGGCGAGGTGCAACGCCATTACGGCCCCTACTGGCAAGGCCTGCCGACCTCGGCCCATGTCATTTTTGCGACCCTGCTGAAGGACATCAAAGACGACCATATCAGCATCGACATCACCCCCGACGAGGACCGTGATGCCACCCGCACCTGCTTTGCTCTGGCCGATCACCCCGGGATCTTTTCACGGCTTGCGGGGGCCTTGGCGCTTGTCGGTGCGAACGTTGTGGATGCGCGGACCTACACGACCAAGGATGGCTATGCGACCGCGGTATTCTGGATCCAGGACAACGACGGTCATCCGTTCGAACAACGCCGCTTGCCGCGTTTGCGCCAGATGATTGAAAAGACCCTGAAAGGCGAGGTTGTGGCCCGCGACGCCCTTGTCTCCCGCGACAAGATCAAAAAGCGCGAGAGCCAGTTTCGCGTGCCGACCTCGATCAGCTTCGACAATGACGGCTCGGAGATTTTCACAATCATCGAGGTGGACACCCGCGACCGTGCCGGTCTTTTGTATGATCTCACACGCGCCTTGGCCGACAACCATATCTCTATCGCAACCGCACAGATCGCCACTTACGGCGAACAGGTTGTCGACAGCTTTTACGTCAAGGATATGTTCGGCATGAAGCTTCACGCAGAGAGCAAACAGGCCTCATTGGAGCGCAAACTGCGCGAGGCCATCACCAAAGGCGCCCAACGCGCGAAAGACTCATGAAACCGATCCGCCTGATCAAAGGCTTTGTGACCGTTGGCGGCTGGACCCTGATGAGCCGCATTCTGGGGTTCGTGCGTGACGCATTGATCGCCGCGTTTTTGGGCGCGGGGCCTGCCGCCGAGGCTTTTGTCGTGGCCTTTTCCCTGCCCAATATGTTCCGCCGCTTCTTTGCCGAAGGCACGCTCAACGTCGCCTTTGTGCCGATGTTCTCCAAAAAACTCGCGGCGCAACAGGACGCGAAGGAATTTGCCGAGGACACGCTATCGGTTCTGGCCACCATGCTCATCATGCTGACCTTGGTGGCGACCCTGGCGATGCCGTTTTTGGTCTCGGCGATGGCGGCGGGTTTTATCGGGGACGAACGGTTTGACCTCGCCGTGGGGTTCGGGCGCATCGCCTTTCCCTATATTTTCTTTATCGCGCTCTCGGCCTTGTTTGCGGGGATCCTGAACGCGTCTGGCAAATTTGCCGCCGCCGCCGCCGCCCCTGTGATGCTCAACGTTATCCTGTCGGGCGCGATGGTCGGCGCCTCGTGGATGGGGTGGGACGTGTCAAAGGCGCTGATCTGGTCGGTGCCCGTCGCGGGGGCTGCACAGCTTTATGTCGTGTGGCGGGCCGCCGCAAAGATCGGATTTAACCTGCGGCTCCGCTTGCCCCGCATGACCCCCGAACTCAAAAGCCTGTTGATCCTCGCCGGACCTGCCGCCCTTGCGGGAGGGGTGGTCCAGATCAACCTGTTGATCGGCCGTCAAGTGGCCTCCTTTGGCGAGGCAGGCGCGTTGCAGTACCTCAATCTGGCCGACCGCCTCTACCAACTGCCGCTCGGTGTCGTCGCCATTGCCATTGGTGTGGTGTTGCTACCCGACCTGTCACGCAGACTTCAGGCGGACGATGCGGTGGGCGCACGCGATGCCTCCAACCGCGCGATGGAATTTGCCCTCTTGTTGACCGTACCGTCGGCTGTGGCGCTCATGGTGGTGCCTGAACCGCTTATCTCGTTCCTGTTCCAACGCGGAAAATTCTCGGTCGAGGACGCGCAGAAAACCGCTCTTGCCGTCTCGGTTTACGGTGCCGGCCTGCCCGCATTTGTGATCCAGAAAGTGCTGCAACCGCTCTATTTTGCCCGCGAAGACACCAAAACGCCGTTCCGTTTTGCCCTTTGGGCGATGGTCATCAACGCCGTGGTCGCCGTCAGCCTGTCGTTTGCAATCGGCTATCTGGCTGCGGCTGTCGCCACCACTTTGGCGGCATGGACAATGGTGTGGTTGCTGTGGCGTGGCACCAAAAGCATGGGCGAGGGCGTCACCGCCGATGCCCGCCTCCGCGCCCGCACCCCACGCATCTTGGTCGCCGCAGCCCTGATGGGGGCCTACGTGTATGGCGTGAACATCTTGCTCGCGCCGGTCTACGACCTGTCGCGCGGATTGGCCGTGCTCATCATGGTCGCAAGCGGCATCGCGGTCTATTTCGCCGCCGCCTACGCCATCGGCGCCATGAAACTCTCGGACCTCAAGGCCGCCGTCAAACGCGGGTGATCTAACGGCGGGCGCGGATGCGCGCCATGATGCGACGCGGTGCGCCCGGAACGAGTAGGATCGACACCGCGAACCCCGTGATAAAGCCCGCAATATCCGCGAGCCAATCGGGGGTGGCCCCGAACAGCAGGCCAAAGATCAATTGAATGGCAAGCAAAAACCCGATCAGGGAAAAGGCCCGCATCTGGTTTTGCTTCATCGCGCCAAGCCCGATCCAGAGCATCAAGGTATACGACCCGATCAGGCCATAGGCCCCCGAATAGGCCCCGACAAGCGGCGTCGAGGTGTCGAGGAAAAAACCGTAGGCAAGCGCGCCCGCGATCACGGAAACAAAGAAGACCACAAGCACCGCGATGTCGCCAAAGGTCTCCCCCACCATTTTGCCCAGTGCCAGAATGAACACCACGACCATCGCCGCGTGGGTAAAGGAGTGGTGGACAAAGGCATACGTCACAAAGCGCTGCACATGTTCGAACGGCCAGACGCTCTGGTCGCGCATGGCGTCGAACACCGTATCGAAAAAGGCAAATCGCTCCATCGCGGTGATCCGCCACCCGATGGCATCCGGCCCGCCAACGATCCCGTAAGAGCCGATCTGGAACAACAGCTCGATGCCGCCGATCACCACAGCCAACAAAATCACGGCCGGAGGCAGCGCATTAAACGGTGACTCTGGTGTGTCGTCAGAGTCATCAAAAGGACTGGACATGTGGTGCGTTTCCTTGAGTTTGGGAGCGCGCAAAAGCGTTTCGAGAGCGCGTTACCCCCTATTTGATTTCGAAACGCACGCAACATCAATACGTTGAGCACGCTTTTCCCGACTAATATGGCTTCAATACCATCGCGAAACGCTTTAGTAATCCAAACAGCACGCTACATCCAGTTTGACGGAGAGAACACATGGCCGACGCTGATTTTATCCCTCGCGTTTTTTCGGGGATCAAGCCTTCGGGCGGCCTCACGCTTGGCAATTACCTTGGCGCGATCAAGCGGTTTGTGGGCATGCAGGGTGGCGATTTCGAGACCATCTATTGCGTGGTCGACATGCACGCCATCACCGTGTGGCAAAACCCCGAGGATCTGCGCTCGGCCACACGCGAAGTGGCGGCGGGCTATCTGGCATCCGGCATTGATCCGGCCAAATCCATATTGTTCAACCAATCCCGCGTCTCGGCACACGCCGAGCTTGGGTGGCTTTTTAACTGTGTCGCGCGCGTGGGCTGGATGAACCGCATGACGCAGTTCAAAGACAAAGCGGGCAAAAATTCCGAGCAGGTATCGCTTGGCCTTTATGCCTACCCGTCGTTGATGGCCGCCGATATTTTGGCCTATCACGCCACGCATGTACCGGTGGGCGAGGATCAAAAACAGCACGTCGAATTGACCCGCGACATCGCAAAGAAATTCAACCACGACTACAAAGTGGACTTTTTCCCCGAGACGACCCCCGTCATCGAAGGCCCCGCCATGCGCGTGATGAATCTGCGTGACGGCACGAAAAAGATGTCGAAATCGGGTGAGAGCGACATGGAGCGCGTCAACATGCTTGATGATGCCGACACTATCGCCAAGAAATTCAAAAAATCCCGCAGCGATCAGGATGTCCTGCCCGAGACCATGGACGGTTTGGCGGACCGCCCGGAGGCCCGCAACCTCGTGAATATCTACTCCGCCCTATCCGACAAATCGGGTGACGCGGTTTTGGCCGAGTTCGGCGGTCAGGGCTGGGGGAAATTCAAACCCGCGCTCGCCGATCTGGCGGTCGACAAACTCGCACCGATTTCGTCAGAGATGAAACGTTTCATGGATGACCCCGCCGAAATTGACCGCATCATGGCGCATGGGGCCGATAAAGCCCGCGCCATCGCCGATCCGATTTTGAACAAGACTTTCGACATCATGGGATTTGTCCGCTAAGCGCACGCCGCAAAACCGGACGGTTCTATACGGCGCGATATATGCGGCCAATATCACATTAGAAAGGGCGCTCCATCGGGGCGCCCTTTGGTGTCCTGTAACGGTGTCGCCCCGCTTAGATCAAACGCACGCGTGCGCCAACGGGGACACGCGGATAAAGGTCCGCAATCATTTCGTTATACAGCCCGATGCACCCGTCTGACGACCGTCGCCCGATCTTGCGCGTGTCATGGGTGCCGTGGATACGGTAATATTGCCACGACAAATAAAGCGCGTGGGTGCCAAGCGGATTGCGCGGCCCCGCAGGCACAACCTTTGGCAATGACGGATCGCGTTCACGCATCGACGGTGTCGGCGTCCATGTCGGGCCTTCGACCTTTTTGATCACTTCGGTATAGCCACGCTTGGTCAATTCCTCCGAGATCGGCACAGAGGTCGGATAGAGCTTGTAGTCTTCGCCGTCCCTGGACCAGAAATGCAAGGCGCGGCTGACCGTATCGGCCACAATTGCCCCCTCGCCCAACGTGTCGAAATGATCCCGCCAGTTTACCGTGCGAAAACTTGACAGGTTGCGGCGCACCCCCCCATCCGTTGGGGCATTGAGCGCCTCGATCTGGGCATCGGCCTCTTGGGCAATGGCGCTGCGGACCAAAAACGGCGTTGCGGCGAAAAAGCCCAAAACAGAGCGGCGGGTTAGTCGGGACATGTGGCGTTTCCTTGTGCAGTTGCTCGGCATGGCCATTTGGCCTTGGTTTGCCCTTTGGTTTCATCCCTGCCACATATTCGCAATTCACAATTGGTTCAGGTGGCCGTGTCTTCAGGCCGAAAGCCGTGCCACACCATCCCCGTGAGACATGCGCGCCCACACCGTCCTTTTGGGGGCGGGCATTTCTTTGCTCACGTCGCTTGCCCCCACGCCCAGTCTCGGTCATCATCCCCCCCATGACCAATGCGCCTGACGGAGGGGCCAGATGCGCAAGTTCCTTGTGATCCTAGATGACAGCCGCGAATGCCTGAACGCCATGCGGTTCGCCGCAATGCGCGCCGCCAACACCGGTGCGGGCGTCACTATATTGTCGATCATTCCGCCCGAAGAGTTCAATCACTGGATTGGCGTGGCCGATTTGATGCGCGAGGAAACCCGCGACCGGATCGTCGCGCACTTTGAAGTCTTCGCCAAATGGATGCGCGACCGTCAGGGCATCGACCCGGAACTGGTCATTCGCGAAGGCGAGGCCGTTCACGAAATCCTGTCACAGATCAAAGAGGACCCCGGCATTGGCGTTTTGGTGCTTGGCGCGGGGACGGAAAAGCACGGCCCCGGCCCGCTTATTGCCGCGATGACGAAACAGGCGGGTTTTTTGCCGATCCCGATGACGCTTGTGCCTGGCGAAATCTCCAAAATCCGCCTCGAAGAGATCACCTGACCCGCAACCTGCGACATTATGCGCACCCCGCCGCAGATTTTTTGGCGTTTTTCTGACCCGTTCCAAAATAATTCAAAAAAGATTTCGGCACGAATAGCGCCGGATCCGGCGGCTTTACGCCCGAAACCTGCTCCCTTCTGCGCATCCCTGCACCATGCCTCTCTCACCATGAGCCAGAACCCTTTTCCTGTCCGCATGCAGACAATTCAAGGGCGCAAAAAGGCCGGCTTCCATCACAAACTCTTTACCCGATGACAGCGAACGAATTGCCGAGTTGCGACGTTTATTGTTCAGAACGCCACGGTGGTCGTGGCCAATACCAGCAAGGACTAAAATCATGAACACTCTCAAAACACTCGCAATTTCCGCAGCTCTCGTCGTTGGTACACTCGGTGCCGCAAGCGCAAGCAGCCTCTACTCTTCCGAAGTCGAGTTCCCCGGTTCCTACATCGAATTTGGCGTCATCGTTGCCGACGCTCCTGCAACACTCGCCCTCTACGATTACACCGGCGGCGTGAAAGGTGAACTGATCTCCACCGTGAATATCGACGCAGGCTACAACTCCGACGTCCGTATCCAGACCAAGTCCATCACAGTGGATGAAGTTCAGGCCGAACTGTCGATCAACGGCACATTGGTCGACTCGTATGTGTTTGACCACGACGACCAAAACGACATGTAAGCCAAACCAACTCCAGACCCATAAACGGGGCGTCTACGAGCAATCGTAGGCGCCCCGCCTTGTATTAGAATGGTTCTAAATATTGACTTTCGTTCCCCAAAGGCGCATATCCGACCTGACAAGTAAGGAATACGTCCCATGTTCATTCAAACCGAATCCACACCGAACCCCGCAACATTGAAATTTCTCCCCGGCCAGACCGTTCTCGACGCAGGTACGGCGGATTTCACGACGCAAGAGGCCGCCGCGGCATCGCCCTTGGCCACGCGCATTTTTGCAGTCGGCAACGTCACAGGCGTGTTTTTTGGCCATGACTTCGTGACGGTGACCAAAGACGATGCGACCGATTGGGATCACATCAAACCCGCCCTCCTCGGGGCAATCATGGAGCATTTCCAATCCGGTGCCCCCGTCATGGAAGGCGAGGCAACCGCAAATGCCGGCCACGCCGCACATGACGGCCCCGACAGCGAAATCGTCGAACAGATCAAGGAATTGCTCGATACCCGTGTGCGCCCTGCGGTGGCCCAAGATGGCGGTGACATCACGTTCCACGGCTTTGAAAAAGGCGTTGTTTACCTGCATATGCAAGGGGCCTGTGCGGGCTGCCCCTCCTCGACCCTGACGTTGAAAATGGGCATTGAAAACCTGCTGCGCCATTATATCCCCGAGGTGCTCGAAGTGCGCCCCGTCGCGGCCTGAACAGCGGGCCGTTGATGTGCCACAAGGCCTTGATCTAAAAGCATTGGCCGCGCTTCACGCAGAGGCTTTCGAGACGCCCCGCCCATGGTCACAGACCGAATTGGCGGGGCTTCTTGATTCTTTTGGCGTCTTTTTGATCGCGGCAGATGGCCCGTCGATGAGCATGGGCCGCGTCATTGCTGACGACGCCGAACTTTTGACCTTGGCCGTGGCCGGAACAGCCCGCGGCCGCGGACTTGGTCGCGCTATGCTTCGGGCCTATGAGGCACGCGCTCTGGATATGGGGGCGCGGACCTCGTTTCTGGAGGTCGCCGCCGACAATCACGCCGCAATTTCGCTCTACCGGTCGGAACACTATCGCGAATCTGGCCTCAGACGGGATTACTACACGCGGCCGGACGGTTCAAAAATCGACGCACTCGTCCTCTCAAAGCTACTCAGAGTTGCATAACGGCGCGTCACTTTGACTGTTAGCGGGCAAACACCCCTTGTCCGCGACCAAATGGTAAAATTTCGGTTGACCCTCCCGCGCCGACACGCCCTAATCTGTGCGTGAACAGAAGCGATCTGCTCGCTCTTTGGGCAAGTGCCTTGGCAATACGCGCAAGGGCTGCCCCAATACTAAAGTACCAACGGGAGACTACTATGAGCCTTATGAAGACATTCCTCGGCGCGGCTGCGGCCCTCGCCGTCACCTCCGGCGCAGCATTGGCCGATCCGGCGATCATCTTCGACCTCGGCGGCAAATTCGATAAATCCTTCAACGAAGCGGCCTTTAACGGCGCCGAGCGTTGGAAAGAGGAAACCGGCGGAACCTACCGCGATCTCGAATTGCAATCCGACGCACAGCGTGAACAGGCCCTGCGCCGTTTTGCGGAAAGCGGCTACAACCCGGTCGTGATGACAGGGTTCTCTTGGGGCTCTGCTCTGGGCGCTGTAGCTCCCGACTTCCCCGACACGAATTTCGCAATCGTCGACATGGTCGTAGATGCACCAAACGTGCGCTCCATCGTGTTTAACGAGCACGAAGGTTCGTTCCTTGTCGGCGTTCTTGCGGCTCTCGCAGCAAAAGGGGACACCGTCTCCTTTGTTGGCGGCATGGATATTCCGCTCATCTCCAAATTCGCATGTGGCTACGCCCAAGGTGTGAAATACGCCAAACCCGACGCCAAAGTGATCGTGAACATGACCGGCACCACGCCGTCCGCATGGAACGACCCCGTAAAAGGCGGCGAGTTGACCAAGGCACAGATCAGCCAGGGCTCCGAAGTTGTCTTTGCTGCGGCTGGCGGCACCGGCATGGGTGTTTTGCAAACAGCAGCCGACGAGGGCATCCTGTCCATCGGCGTGGACAGCAACCAGAACTACCTGCAGCCCGGGTCGGTTCTGACCTCCATGATGAAACGCGTCGACAACGCCGTATATGAAAGCTTTACGGCAGGCGATGACCTCGCTGTGGGAACGCTCTCCGTTATGGGTCTGGCCAACGACGGCGTGAGCTACGCCCTCGACGAGTTCAACGCAGACCTGATCACCGAAGACATGAAAGCGGCTGTCGAAGACGCAAAAGCCAAAATCATCGCGGGCGAGATCATCGTTCACGATTACATGTCCGACGAAACCTGCCCCGCGTACTAAGGGCAGCGCTCGTATGTGTGCAGTAGACACCAAGGGGCGGCAGGAGACTGCCGCCCCGACCTCTTCCGCCCCGCTCGCAATCGAGCTGCGTGGAATCTCAAAGGCGTTCGGCCCTGTTCAGGCCAATAAGGACATCTCCATTTCCGTTACCAAAGGGACCATTCACGGGATCATTGGCGAAAACGGAGCGGGGAAATCCACGCTCATGTCGATCCTCTACGGATTTTACAAAGCCGACGCAGGCACGGTGTTGATCGACGGCAAAGAGGTCTCGATCACCGACAGCCAGGAGGCGATTTCCGCCGGCATCGGCATGGTGTTCCAACACTTTAAACTGGTTGAAAATTTCACAGTTCTTGAAAACGTGATTTTGGGTGCCGAAGAGGGCGGATTGCTCCGCCCGTCTCTCGCCAAAGCGCGCAAACTGCTCAAGCAACTGTCGGACGAGTATGAACTTTCCGTCGATCCCGATGCCTTGGTCGAAGATCTCTCCGTGGGTCACCAACAACGGGTCGAGATCCTCAAGGCGCTGTACCGCCAGGCCGACATTCTGATTCTCGACGAGCCAACGGGGGTATTGACCCCTGCCGAGGCCGGTCACCTGTTTCGCATTCTTGACGGGCTCAAACAACAGGGCAAGACCATCATCCTGATCACGCACAAACTGCGTGAAATCATGGAAGTAACCGACACGGTCTCCGTGATGCGCCGTGGCGAAATGACCACCACCGTGAAAACCGCCGAGACCTCGCCCGAGCAACTGGCCGAGCTGATGGTCGGACGCAAGGTGTTGCTACAGGTTGACAAAAAACCCGCCACGCCGACGCATCCCGTGTTGGAAATCGAAAACCTGCGCGTGATCGACGAACAGGGTGTCGAGCGCGTCAAAGGCATCAACCTCACCGTGCGGGCGGGCGAAATCGTCGGGATCGCGGGCGTTGCGGGCAACGGCCAGACCGAGTTGCTCGAAGTATTGGGCGGCTATCAGGACGGCACCGGCATCGTGCGCGTGAACGGTCAGGAACTGGACCTCACCGGCAAACATTCCGACGGGCAATCACGTCGCAAACGCTCCATCGCGCATGTCCCGGAGGACCGTCACGATGAGGGTCTGATCCTTGAGTTCCAAGCGTGGGAAAACATGGTGTTCGGCTACCACCACGCACCCGAATACCAAAAAAACCGCTTTTTGATGGATAACGCCAAAATCCGCGAAAAGACCGCCGAAGAAATGGCAAAGTTCGACGTGCGCCCGCCCAATCCGCGCCTTGAGGCAAAGAGTTTTTCGGGCGGCAACCAACAAAAAATCGTGCTCGCACGCGAGATCGACCGCAGTCCCGACCTGTTGCTGGTGGGACAACCCACGCGCGGCGTCGACATCGGCGCGATCGAGTTTATCCACCAACAGATTGTGGCCCTGCGCGACGAAGGCAAAGCCATTTTGCTCGTCTCGGTCGAGTTGGAGGAAATCCTGTCGCTCTCGGACCGCATCGCGGTGATGTTCGACGGGCATATCATGGGCGAAAAACTCCCCTCGGAAACGAACGAAGGTGAATTGGGCCTGATGATGGCGGGTATGACGGGAGAGGATACATAATGCAGAAAATGCCAAAATGGGCCGATGCGGTCCTCATTCCCATCTTCTCTATTCTTATCGCGTTTTTCTTTTCGGGAATCGTGATTTGGGCCATCGGCAAAGATCCGGTTGTGGCCATCAAAACAATGGTCAACGGCGCGTTCGGCAGCACAAACGGCTTGGGCTACACGCTGTATTACACCACCAACTTTATCTTCACCGGCCTGTCGTTCGCGGTCGCCTCACACACCAAAATCTTCAATATCGGCGGCGAAGGCCAGGCGATGCTCGGCGGCTTGGGTGTGGCTCTTGTCTGTCTCGCGGTGCCGTGGCCCCATTGGACACTCGCCCTTCCGGCGGCGATGATCGGCGGCGCGGCCTTTGGCGCGGCATGGGCGTTTATCCCGGCCTACCTTCAGGCCAAGCGCGGCTCGCACATCGTGATCACCACGATCATGTTCAACTTTATCGCCGCCGCATTGCTCGGGTATCTGCTCACGAAAGTGCTCAAGAAGCCCGGCGGCATGGCATCCGAGACGGCGAGCTTTCCGGCGGGGGCGCATCTGCCGACCTTCCACGAAATGCTTGCACCGCTCGGGATCAATTTCAACCAACACGCCCCTGCGAACATCTCGTTTCTCGTCGCCCTGCTGTGTGCCTTCCTGTTCTGGATTTTGATATGGCGGTCACGCCTGGGCTATGAGATTCGCGCCTACGGCAACTCGGAATCGGCGGCGAAATATGCGGGGATCAACCCGACCAAAATCACCGTTGTGGCCATGTTGATCTCCGGCGGGCTTGCCGGTCTGATGTCCATCAACAACGTGATGGGCGAGGCCGAGCGCCTGATCGACAATGCCGTTGAGGGCGCGGGCTTTATCGGCATTGCCGTGGCCCTCATGGGGCGCAACCACCCCGTCGGCATCGTGCTCTCCGCCCTGTTGTTCGGCTTTTTGTACCAAGGTGGTGCAGAACTTTCGATGTGGGAGGCCATTCCGCGCGAATTGGTCATCGTGATTCAGGCTCTCGTGATCATGTTCACAGGTGCGCTTGATAATATGGTGCGCCGTCCGCTCGAAAAGCTCTTCCTCACCTTTGGACGCAAGAGAGAGGAGGCGTAATATGGATTATCTGACGCTCATCCAAATTCTCGACAGTACCGTGCGCCTTGCCACGCCACTTTTGCTCACCTGTCTTGCGGGTCTGTTTTCCGAACGCGCCGGCGTTGTGGACATCGGCCTTGAGGGTAAGTTGCTTGCCGCAGCATTTCTCGCGGGGGCGGCATCCTATGCCACGGGGTCAATCTGGATCGGCCTTTTGGCGGGAATCGCCGGATCGCTCGCATTTTCCATGCTGCACGGCCTGGCCTCTATCACCTTCAAGGGCGACCAACTTATCTCCGGTGTCGCGCTGAACTTCCTCGCGGCGGGCCTGACGGTTGTCATCGGTCAATCGTGGTTCCAACTGGGGGGGCGCACACCGCCACTGACGGGCAACGGGCGGTTTCAGGAATGGAACCTGCCGTTCTCCGACCAACTGGCCGGCATCCCCTATTTCGGCCCGTTCTATGACGACCTGATTTCCGGCCACACCGCACTGACCTATCTGGCACTTTTGGCGGTGCCGCTGTCGTGGTGGGTGCTTTACCGCACACGCTTTGGCTTGCGCCTGCGCGCCGTGGGCGAAAACCCCTCTGCCGTCGACACGGCGGGCGTTTCGGTCGTCAGGCTGCGCTTTGCCGCTTTGGTCATCGCGGGCATCCTGTGCGGCATGGCCGGCACCTATCTGGCCTCCCTCGCCGCGGGGTTTGTCAAAGACATGTCGGCGGGACGCGGGTATATCGCTCTTGCCGCCCTGATCTTTGCCAAATGGCGTCCGTGGTATGCGCTTTCCGCCACGCTGTTGTTCGGCCTGTTGGAAGCTCTGGGCAACCGTTACCAGTCGATCTCACTGGGCGAGTTCACAATCCCCGTGCAGTTCATGCAGGCGCTGCCCTATATCCTCACCGTGATTATCCTCGCGGGATTTGTCGGCAAAGCGATCCCGCCACGCGCAGGAGGACAGCCCTACGTCAAGGAACGCTGACCCCACGGTCACACAGGGCGCACAAAAGCGGGGCTTCGGCTCCGCTTTTCGCGTTTAATGGCGGGCTTGGGTTTGACGCGGAGCGCAATTCATTGCATTCCTGAATAAACGCACGCCGAAAGTACCCATATGCAGATTTTCCTGCCCATCGCCGAGGTCTCCGTAAACGCCTTCGTCCTCTTGGGGCTTGGTGGTCTCGTCGGCATCCTGTCGGGCATGTTCGGGGTCGGTGGCGGGTTTCTGATCACGCCCCTACTGTTTTTTGTCGGCATCCCCCCTGCGGTTGCCGTGGCCACCTCCGCCAATCAAATCGTCGCCTCCTCGGTCTCCGCCGTTCTCGCACACCTCAAACGCAAAACCGTCGATCTGCGCATGGGGATGGTGTTGTTGGCCGGAGGGCTCGTCGGATCGGCCATCGGCATGCAAATCTTCAACATGCTCAAGGCCATGGGACAAGTCGATCTGCTCGTCACCCTGTGCTACGTTGTCTTTCTCGGCATCATCGGCGCATTGATGTTGGTGGAATCCCTGCGGGCGCTCAAACGTGCCAAAGGGCGCCCCGGCGCCCGTAAGGAACGCACCAAACACACATGGGTCCACAACCTCCCGCTCAAGATGAAATTTCGCACCTCGGGCCTGTATATCTCCGTCATTCCACCGCTCGGCGTCGGCGTGTTGGTCGGGATGCTCGCTGCCATCATGGGTGTGGGCGGCGGTTTTATCATGGTGCCTGCGATGATCTATCTCATCGGGATGCCCACAAAGGTCGTGATTGGAACATCGCTGTTCCAGATCATTTTTGTGACCGCCTTTACCACCATGCTGCACGCCGTCACCAACCAGACGGTAGATGTCATGCTCGCCATGCTGCTGCTTGTCGGTGGCGTTATCGGCGCGCAGTTCGGCACACAAATCGGATTGCGGCTCAAGGCCGAGCAATTGCGCATCCTTCTGGCGCTTCTGGTGCTCTCCGTCTGTCTCAAACTCGGGATCGATTTGCTACTGACCCCGTCCGAACTTTTCTCGTTGGGGCAATGATATGATGCGCCTTGCCCCCCTCGTTGTTCTGGCTGTTCTTTTGGCCCCGTTCGCCGCACAGGCCGAACAGGTCGTCGCCGCACTGAGCCAGAACCGCATCTCGATCACCGCAAATTTCGACGGGTCGGAGATTTTGATTTACGGCGCCGTCAAACGGGACGCACCGGCCCCCGACGAGAGCCCGCTTGACGTGATCATCACCGTCGCGGGACCGCAACAGGTCGAAACCATCCGCCGCAAGGATCGTCGCCTTGGCATCTGGATCAATGTCGAAAATACCATCATCGGCCACACGCCTACGTTTTACGAAGTGGCCTCAAGCCGCGCCCTTGACCAGACCATCACATCGCTGACCGACAGTCTGTGGAGCATCACACCGAATGCGCAAATCCTGCCCGGAATGCGCGGGGCGCCATCACGTGAGGCCTTGTTGCGCCTGCGCATGGCCGACGATCTGTACCGTGTGCGCGAAGGCGCGGTGCAGATGACACAGGACACCCTGTTTTCCACGTCTGTGACACTGCCGTCCAACCTCGTCGAAGGGGAATACACCACACGGATATTCCTGTTGCGCGAGGGCAAAGTGATCGACAGTTACGCCACCTCGATCAATGTGCAAAAGGTCGGCATTGAGCGTTGGCTTTACCGCCTCGCCCAAGATCACGCCTATGTGTACGGAATTTTGGCGCTGTTCATCGCGGCGTTGTCGGGGTGGATCGCATCCGAAGGGTTCCGTTTGCTGCGGCGCTGACGCCGACCTCACAGCCCGCGCCTCACAGCCCGTTATCGTCTTGCATTTCCAAGCTGAAGCCAGCCGCCTGTTGCTGTGTCAGGTCAGCGACGTCCAACGGATCGGAGGGCTTGGCCAACCGCGCCCGCGTCACCCAGAACAGCCGCTTTTCCGCCCGCGTGATCGCCACATAGGCCAGACGTTTCCACAAGGGAATGCCCGCCTCCATCCGCCCCGCGCGTGCCGCGGCATAGAGATCGGGGGCGAACACCTGAACATTCTCCCACTGCGACCCTTGCGCCTTATGGATTGTGACCGCCGCACCATGCAGGAACGTGGCCCCCATGCGGGCCGCAAAGGGAATAAACGGCTCTTCCTCATCCGGAAACTCGATTTTCACAATTGAGGCCGCCGAGATATTAGGATCCTCCGCGCCCATCACATGCAATTTCGAAAATCCGGGTTTTCGCCCGGGGCCCAGATAGACCACCTGCGCCCCTTTGATCAGGCCCCGCGCCTCAAGGTCGAGACGCTTCTTGCGGTGCTTGGCGGGCAATTCAATGCCGTCACAAATCAATGGCTCACCGGGCAAGAGCGCATCAGCGGGCGCATCGAACGCCCCGCGAAAGGCCTGGATCAACCGGATGCGGGTGGCATTGCGCCACACCAACGTGGGCGAGCGCGCCATCAGATCACTTTCGACCCGCTGCGCATAGACCACACGGTCGTCGCGTTTGGCGGCCTCCTCGATCATCCGGTCAAACCGATCATAGCTCAGACCCGGGTCGGCCAACGCATGGGCGAGGTCAAGAATGGGACTGTCGCTTTCCTGACGGTGGATGCGCGACAAGGTATTGATTTTGCCCTCTGGCAACCGCTCGAACACCATCTCGCCCGCTTGGTTGACGGGGGCAAGCTGTGCGGGGTCGCCAAACAACACGAGGGTGGGGAAAATCTCCTGAAGATCCTCGAACTGCTTTTTGTCCAACATCGAGGATTCATCAACAAACCCGATATCAAGCGGATCTTCGCGCCGCTTCCATCCCGTGATGAAATCGGATCCGCGCAAACCTGCCGCGGCCAAGGCCCCCGGAATGGACTTGTTGTTCTGGTAAAACGCATAGGCACGATCAAGCGCCTCTTCGCTTAATCCCTCGACATCCACAGGGCGATCCCCCTGCCCCGCGAGCCATTCCGCGAGCTTTTCGTATTCGGGATCATAGACCGGCGTGTACAAAATACGGTGGATCGTCGTTGCGGGGACACCACGATTGCGCAACACCGATGCCGCTTTGTTCGTGGGCGCAAGAATGGCCAAGGTGCGCCGGTCCTTGCGTTTGCGCCCTTCCCAATCGCCGGACACCACATCAACACCCGCATCCTCAACAGCCTTGTAAAGTTGCGCGAGCAATAGCGTTTTTCCCGAACCCGCCTTACCGATAACCGCCCGCACGGAGCTACGTTCATCGACACGCGGCGTGGTCAGACCATCATCCAAATCAACGCCCGCCGCTTTTAGCAACGCGCTGACCGCATCAAATGCTTCGGCTTGATCGTCGGAATATATGACAGGGCTTTGAGACATGCGACGACCCTACAGGGCCGCCGCATCAGGTGCCAGTCAGATAGATAGATCTTAGGCAATGGCCCGCAATTTCTCATCCGAGAGTCGGCCAAAGGATTGATTGAACCAGAACTCGGACAGATCAGGAGAAATCTTGGCGCGTGCACCAATTTTTGCCCGCGCTTCCTCTGTGAACTCCCAAAGTCCGACGCTAATCATGTCGCGACCTTCACCTTGGGATCCAAGGACTTCTGGCGAAGAGCCAATTGCACGATAGATGCGAACCATTCTCGCATCGAACACGCCAACATAATGTTTAACATTAAACTGACGCATCACCTCTCCCCCTGCAAGCATCAACGCGGCTGCAACACGGCTATCTGCATTCGCCCCAAGGCAAAACCGCGTGCACTCCCAAATGAAAGGACTTTCAATGCGTACACCGTCGATTAAATCAAGGAAGTGATCATTCACCATTGTGTTCCCAGTGGTCGGTAACAACCGCATAGAACCACCGTGCGTGCCATTGGCATTTTTCCAAATCACGTAGAGAGGGTTAAGTTTGTCGTACTCATCCCGCTCTTCACCATTCTCATTCACGCTTACATCCCACTCAAGACGACGCTTGAATTGGTCCGCACGGTCGCAAAACATTGTGTCGCGCAGCGTTGGGTACATATGAAGCTCGTCGGCATAAATATAGTGTAGCATAATTAGGACTCCTGTCTGGAAGAATTAGGAATCACAGACACCCATGAACGGGAGGCCCGCAACTCGTGGAGTCGCAGAGTTCTCTTTTAGGTTGAGTCGCGCAAGTGTTGCACGCTCAGACACAGCTCTTTGTTACGTCAAATCACAATAGCGCCCGATGAAAGCGCGCGTGCAACAGCATGCGTTGTATTAAGCGCTCCTAATTTATGTCGAGCAGCCTCGATATAAACACGAAGAGTATGTTCAGAGATTTCCATTTTCTGTGCGGCTTGTGCACGACTCAACCCATTAGCCAAGTAGGTCATTGCAGTAACCTCCCTTGGCGATAAAGGCTGTGCAAAAACTCCAATAGCGTCCTTTTCGAATGCCAGTGCCTTTTTATTAAACTCATGGGCAAGGATCACCAAGTTCCGCTCTTTGTGTGCGACAAAGCTCTCCCACTTAGCGTCGCTAGTGTCGTCATTCAAAGTAAACAATGCAAATTGCCCATTAGGACCACGAACGGGAACCGTGAACCCTTGAGTTCCTACACCATATGCCAATGCATCGATGAAAAAGGCCCGCGCGGCGCGGGACGACCAATCCAACTGCTTCCAGTTTACTGGGGTAAACCTTTGAAAGCACCCAAATATAACGGGGTCTATTCTCAAATACTGGCGCTCAAGATAGCGGTCTACCCAATCAGACGAATAGGTCCCCACGCCAAATTGTTCGCCCGTACTGCTCACCCAGTGATAGACAACGTGCTTAACCGCCAAAATGTCGCGTAACTGTTCGGACGCACTCTGGAACTCTTCAAACGAGACAACGTCCTGGATAGATTCCAGAAATGTTTCCAACTCCGTGGTCATGTAGATCCATCAGTTCCTGCTGCCGGCGCGCATGATCCCGTTTCAGGTCCGCTGCGGCCAAAAGGCATGCGTCTGTGAGAATGTCCGCGGTTGCGTCCATACCCTTTTGCTCCGCGAAAGATCGCAGATCTGCTAGAACATCAAGTATCCATTCATCTTGCATGTAAAGTCTCTCGCCTCGACAAAGTGGCAGGATCTTAAGTGTACAACACGAAGGCAACTTGACGGTATTCACAAGTTCACACTCCCCAGAAATAGCGAGGAGATATTTTTCAAGTCCCTGTTAATACTAATTGGCAGCGTTTTAACATACTTATTCGTAATTTTTAATAAAATTTTATTCAACCTTAGCGTGTACCTATTTATGTCGAAAGCGAATCAAAAATACCGCCCCCGAACAACGGGAGCGGCACATAAGTTTTAAATTCCGGTCGCGTGGCGCCTTAGGCGCCGAGAACATCCGAGAGCGTTCTCAGACCCGGTTTTGGGGACTGAACCAACACAGCCATATTGCCGGGCTTGTGCGCGTTGCGCAGCATCTTGATGTGCGCCGCGGGGATCTCCGCCCATGGGAAGACCTCGGACATGCACGGATCAATCCGCTTTTCAATCATCAAACGGTTGGCAGAGGCCGCCTGTTTGAGATGCGCAAAGTGCGACCCCTGAAGGCGCTTTTGGTGCATCCACATATATCGCACGTCAAAGGTACAGTTAAATCCGGACGTTCCCGCACAGATCACGACCATGCCCCCCTTTTTACACACGAGCGTCGACACAGGGAACGTGGCCTCACCCGGATGTTCAAATACGATGTCGACATTGTTGCCTTTGCCCGTGATCTCCCAAATGGCTGCGCCAAATTTGCGCGCCTCTTTGAACCATGCAGCGTATTCAGGCGTGTTGACCGTCGGCAATTGCCCCCAACAGTCGAACTCTTTGCGGTTGATAACGCCCTTTGCCCCGAGGCCCATCACGAAATCACGCTTGTCCTCACCGGAAATCACGCCAATCGCATTGGCCCCTGCGGCGACGGCCAGTTGGATCGCAAACGAGCCAAGCCCCCCCGACGCCCCCCAAACCAGAACGTTTTGGCCGGGCTTCAACTCATGCGGATGGTGACCGAACAGCATACGGTAGGCCGTGGCGAGGGTGAGCGTGTAACACGCACTCTCCTCCCATGTCAGGTGCTGCGGGCGCGGCAAAAGTTGCTGCGCTTGCACGCGGGTGAATTGCGCAAATGATCCGTCAGGCGTCTCGTAGCCCCAAATACGTTGTGAGGGGGAATACATCGGATCGCCGCCGTTGCACTCCTCGTCATCACCGTCATCCTGATTACAGTGGATGACAACCTCGTCGCCCACTTTCCAGTTTTTGACCCTGTCGCCCACGGCCCACACGATGCCCGAGGCATCAGACCCCGCGATGTGGTAATCGGCACCGTGACCATCGAACGGCGAAATCGGAACGCCAAGGCCCGCCCAGACGCCATTATAGTTAACACCCGCAGCCATCACGAGAACGAGCACTTCGTGGCTGTCAAGTTTGGGGGTGCCTACGACTTCCTGAACAAACGACTTGTCAGGCTCGCCATGACGTTCGCGGCGGATCGCCCACGCATACATTTTATCCGGCACATGGCCCATCGGCGGGATTTCACCGATTTCGTAGAGATCTTTTTGTTCTGCGTCATAAGCTGGCTGATTGGTATCGAGCGCCATGGGATGCCCTCCTTGCTGAATGTCGGGGGGCGCCCCGTGCGGTGGGGCGCCCCGTCCTGCGCCGCAATGCAGAATCGCGGGCTCTCTAAAGATAGAAGTACGGACGACAAGGTAACTTTGCAACTCTAGTTTGCTATATTTTGTAATTTTATAACCGAGCAAATGCAGAAAAGCACGACCAAAGCCAATTATTATTGGCGATTCAGGCCGCCTAGGTGACGTAATTACCCTACGTGCCTTGAGAAAACTGGCCCTGCCGCGCTGCGGCGAATTGACAACAGTACAATATTCCACCCATAATTGTTTTTGAGAAACATTATTGCCCGACAGTAAGCCGAGGACTGCCATGACAGATGCTAAAAACGCCCCCGAACGCGACAGCACTCCGAACGCAACACAGCCTCAGCCCCCGCAGTCCGATCGCCAAGTCGATCGTCAGGCATCTTTGTCCGATCGCCAAGTCGATCGTCCGTGGCTCTTTCGCACCTACGCAGGACATTCCACCGCCAAAGCCTCAAATGAATTGTACCGTGGCAACCTCGCCAAGGGCCAAACCGGCCTCTCGGTGGCCTTCGACCTCCCCACTCAAACCGGCTACGATAGCGACCACGAACTGGCCAAAGGCGAGGTTGGCAAGGTTGGCGTGCCTGTCTCCCATTTGGGCGACATGCGGATGCTGTTCGACAATATCCCGCTTGAGAAAATGAACACCTCGATGACGATCAACGCGACAGCACCGTGGCTGCTCGCCCTCTATATCGCCGCCGCCGAGGAACAGGGCGCGGACATCACCAAGCTACAAGGCACGGTGCAAAACGACATTATCAAGGAATACCTGTCACGCGGCACCTATGTCTGCCCGCCCAAACCGTCCCTGCGCATGATCACCGATGTCGCCGCCTACACCCGCGAACACCTGCCGAAATGGAACCCGATGAACGTGTGTTCCTACCACCTGCAAGAGGCCGGAGCGACACCCGAGCAAGAACTGGCATTCGCATTGGCCACCGCCATTGCCGTGCTTGACGATCTCAAAGAAAAAGTACCGACCGCGGCCTTTCCCGCCATGGTGGGCCGTATCTCGTTCTTTGTGAATGCGGGCATCCGGTTTGTGACCGAGATGTGCAAAATGCGCGCCTTTGTCGAGTTGTGGGATGAAATCACCCGCGCGCGCTACGGCGTCGAAGAGGCCAAATTCCGCCGCTTCCGCTACGGGGTTCAGGTCAACTCGCTTGGCCTGACCGAACAGCAGCCCGAAAACAACGTCTACCGCATCCTGATCGAAATGCTCGCGGTGACGCTCTCGAAAAACGCCCGCGCCCGTGCCGTGCAATTGCCCGCATGGAACGAGGCACTTGGCCTGCCGCGCCCGTTCGACCAACAATGGTCACTGCGGATGCAGCAAATCCTCGCCTATGAAACCGACCTGCTCGAATACGACGACCTGTTCGACCAAAACCCCGCCGTGGACCGCAAAGTGGCTGCCCTCAAAGAGGGCGCGCGCGCCGAGCTTGCCACCCTCGACGGGATGGGCGGCGCGATTGAGGCCATCGAATACATGAAATCGCGACTGGTCGAGGCCAACGCGGAACGCATTACCAAGATCGAAGGTGGCGAAACCGTTGTGGTCGGCGTCAACCGTTGGACCGTGGGCGAGCCCTCCCCCCTCACTGCGGGAGACGGCTCTATTATGAAATCCGACCCCGCCGCCGAGGCCGACCAAATCGGACGCCTTGAGGCATGGCGCGCCCAACGCGATGAGGCGGCCGTTCAAACCGCCCTCGCCAACCTGCGCGCCGCGTGCAAATCAAACACAAACGTCATGCCCGCGTCCATCGACGCCGCCAAAGCAGGGGCAACCACGGGCGAATGGGGCGATGTTGTCCGCTCGGTCTTTGGTCAGTATCGCGGTCCCACGGGCGTCTCGGCCAACCCGTCCAACCGCACCGAAGGCCTTGACGACATCCGCGCCGAAGTCGCCCGCGTTGCCGCCCTGTTGGGGCGCAAGCCAAAGTTCCTCGTCGGGAAACCCGGTCTCGACGGTCACTCCAACGGAGCGGAACAAATTGCCGCCCGCGCCCGTGATGTCGGCATGGATATCGAATACGAGGGCATTCGCCTCACCCCGACCGAAATCGTCGACGCGGCCAAACGCGACGGTGCGGATGTGGTCGGCCTGTCGATCCTGTCGGGGTCGCATTTGCCACTTATCGCGGAACTGATGGACCGGATGCGTGATGCGGGACTGGGCCAAACGCCCGTTGTCGTTGGCGGCATCATCCCCGAGGAGGACGCAAAATCGCTGCGCGATATGGGCGTCGCACGGGTCTATACGCCCAAGGATTTCGAGTTGAACCGCATCATGTTCGACATTGTGGCCCTCATCGAGCCGGCGCAAACCCCCGCCCCGTAACCCCGCAAACGCCGCTCCACCCGAACGAAGGGCGCCCACACGTGGCGCCCTTTTTCAGGTCGTTACTGTGCGTCGAGGGCATCAAGGGATCGGACCAATTCATCATAGCTATAACTGACTTCGATTGGTCCCATATCGCCGGCCACGAAATCGGGATCCGAAGCGACACAGCCAAGCCCGCAAACCTGTGCGGCCACCATGTCCTGAGTATCGATATACCAAAGCCGCCCACCGGGGGTGGCGACCCAGCCGTCGATCCCCTCGGCCTCGTCGCCCTCCATATCCTCCCCCGAAGGCACCTCGTTATAATAGTCGGGCGAATAGGCCCCGTGGGTGTGATAGGACGCAAGAACCGTGTCCAACTCGACGGGATCATTCGGCACACAACTGCCCGCGCGGCCCTTTCCGGGCTTGGAGGCGGCAAGCACGCCACCCCCGTCAAAGCCGATATAGCCACAGTATTCGCGGTTTTTGTCGATCGAGACCGGCTGTAGCTGCGCAAAGAGTGCTTTGACAAAGGCAACTTCATCCCTGTCTTGTGCCACCCCCTGTATCGGCAACATCACAAACCCCGATAACACCAACGTCAATCTATACATTTCGCGCTCCCTCTGGCTTACTCATACCTAACACGTCCAACCGCAGGAGCCACCTAAATGCCGACGCCACACATTTCCGCCGCCAAAGGCGACATTGCCGAAACCGTCCTGATGCCGGGTGATCCCTACCGCGCCAAATGGGCCGCCGAAACCTTTCTCGACAATCCGCGCCTGATCAACGAAGTGCGTGGCATGTTCGGCTTTACCGGAACCTACAAAGGCAACCCCATCACGATCCACGGCTCGGGCATGGGCATGCCCTCAATCTCCATCTACGCCAACGAGCTGATCACCGAATACGGGGCCAAGACCCTGATCCGCATTGGCTCTTGTGGCGCGATGCAGGACTATATCAAGGTGCGTGACGTCATCATCGCCATGACCGCCACAACCATGGGTTCAACCCCCTCCGTGGGCTTCCTCAAGGAAATCAACTACGCGCCCTGCGCAGACTACGGACTTTTGGAAAAGGCCGTTGCCTCCGCGCGCGGGCGTGATGTCGGCGTCCATGTTGGCAACATCTACTCGTCCGACGTGTTCTATGCCGAGCGCCCCGACCTTGACGAGGCCATGATCCGCCACGGCATTCTGGGGGTCGAGATGGAAGCCGCCGAGCTTTACACCGTCGCCGCCCGACACGGCGTGCGTGCCTTGGGTGTGATGACCGTGTCCGACCACCTGCTGACGCACGAATCCCTTCCCTCCGACCAGCGCGAAAAGAGCTTTGGCGATATGGTCGAAATCGCTCTGGAGGCCGCGTTTTAATGCGGGGAATGCCCAAACGCAAAATTGGCACACATAATGTGTCCGCCATCGGGTTTGGCGCCATGTCATTTGCGGGCTTTTTCGGCGCCGCAGATGACGCCGTATCCCTGCAAACCATGGCCGATGTGATAGAGGTCGGCATTAATTTTTGGGACACCTCCAACATCTACGGCATGGGGCGTTCCGAAAACCTGATCGGACAGTTTTTTGCCGACAATCCGCAAGCCTCCAAGGACGTATTTCTGGCCACCAAGGCGGGGATCATCCCCGGACCACCCCGCCGTTTTGACAATTCCGAAAGCTACATCCGCGGCGAACTCGACGCCTCTCTGAACCGTCTCAACCGTGACCACGTGGAGCTCTATTACATTCACCGCCGCGATCCCGACACGGAGATCGAGGTGGTGGCCGAAACCATGGGCAAACTCATCGACGAGGGCCTCATCGGCGGGTGGGGCCTGTCAGAGGTATCGCCCACCACGATTAGACGCGCCCACGCCGTGACACCCGTCATGGCGGTGCAAAACGAGTATTCGCTCTGGACCCGCCAACCCGAACTCGGGGTTCTTGGCACCTGCGCTGCACTTGGCATTGCCTTTGTGCCGTTTTCGCCGTTGGCGCGGGGCGTTTTATCCGATGTGGACCTTGATCCACCTGCCTTTGAAAACCACGACTTTCGCAAAGCCAACCCGCGTTTCAATCCGCCGAACTGGTCCGATAATATGGAGCGCGTGCGGGCGTTTCGCGCACTGGCCGCATCCAAGGGGCTGCCAACATCCGCACTCGCGCTTGCGTGGGTTCTCAACCGGGGCGACCACCTGATCCCGATCCCCGGTTCGCGGACAGGCGCACATGTGCGCGACTGGCGACATGCCGCAACCCTGTCGCTATCGCCCGCGGACATTGCCGAAATCGAGACGGTCTTACCCGCAGGGTGGGCCTATGGAGATCGCTATTCCATGGATCAACGTCAGGGCGTTGAACACTACGCCTGACACCCGCAGCAGGCCTGAAACGCACGAAGCCCCACCATCATGGCGGGGCTTTCATATCTGCGTCAGGCCGTCTTCAGGCCGCGTAGTATTCGTACATCTGAACAAGTTCTGCCGAGGCGGCGGGGGCGTCAATCACGGCCTCTTGCGGGACGGATTTGCGGTCAGGTGCATAATATTCGTGCCATGCCAGAACAGGCGTTGCAGTGGAAAAATCTTCGGTCGATTGCACAGTCATCATTTACTCCGATCATCTGCTCCCCCGTGGGGTGCAATCTACGCCGATGCTGCACCTGCACAATCCTGCCTTTGCGCATAGTCGCCATGCGCTCGCGGTATGGCACCCGGGTCTAATCGCGCTTGGCCCCACAGAACGTTGGCTCGTCTTTTACCGTCTGCGCCCGTGCGCCACACACGGCACAGCGCCACGCCACGCCCGCCTCGTCCTTGCGCTCTTGGCGCCACCGGCACTCTTTCGAGCGCTCCGTGCGGGCAAACCACATGGCGGTGTACAAAACACCAATAAAAAGAAGTGCAAGAATAACCATGACGCAGCCCTAAACGAAAAAGACCCCGCCGTCAGCGGGGTCTTTTCACATCGCACATATCGCAGCGTTTAGTGAACGCGCGTCAACATCAGTTTCTTGATCTCCGCGATGGCCTTGGCCGGGTTGAGACCCTTTGGACAGGTTTTCGCACAGTTCATAATCGTGTGACAACGATACAGCTTGAACGGATCCTCAAGCTCGTTAAGGCGCTCCCCCGTGGCCTCATCGCGGCTGTCGATGATCCAACGGTAGGCATGCAGCAACGCGGCAGGTCCGAGGTACTTATCACCATTCCACCAATAGGACGGGCATGACGTGGTACATGACGCACACATCACACACTCATAGAGACCGTCGAGTTTCTTGCGATCCTCGATCGACTGGCGCCACTCTTTCGCGGGGCGGTTGGTCTTTGTTTCAAGCCACGGCATGATCGACGCGTGCTGCGCATAGAAATGGGTGAGATCAGGGATCAAATCCTTGACCACCGACATATGCGGCAGCGGGTAGATTTTCACATCCGCTTTGATCTCGTCCAGACCGTAGATACAGGCAAGCGTGTTGATCCCGTCGATGTTCATCGCACAAGAGCCACAAATGCCCTCGCGGCACGACCGGCGAAAGGTCAGCGTCGGATCGATCTCGTTCTTGATCTTGATAAGCGCATCGAGAACCATCGGACCACATTTGTCCATGTCGAGGAAATAGGTGTCGACCGAGGGGTTCTTTTCCTCATCCGGATTGTAGCGGTAAATCTGGAACTTGCGAACGTTGGTCGCGCCCTCGGGCTTCGGCCACGTTTTACCCGTCACGATTTTCGAGTTTTTGGGAAGGGTTAATTGTACCATTGCCTTATCCCTTTTTTAGCGCCGCACTGTGCGGACGGAAGGTTTGTGTTTGGTGTTCATATTACTGTGCCGCCATCGTATCTGCGGCGAGCGTCAGCGGTGTCTCGGTGCGGTCCACACCATGCGCACGGCAGATGTGACCAATATAGCTTTTCTCGATGTGCGCCTCGTCGCGGCGGGCAAGCGCATTGTCCAACCGCCATGACCACATATGCACCCCGATCACATCGGCGGTGATCTTTTCTTTGACAACAGCGGGGCGTTTCACAAAGAGCTGCACCTTGCCGATGTCGATGGGATAAAACGTAGCCTTGGGCAGCGCATAATGGATTTCCATCGTCTCGTTGAGCGCCGCCGTCAGGGCCACCGGTCCCATCGTCGCGATAAACATTTTAAGCGCCACCGCGCCGTAGCCCGTGCCGAACGCATGAGGGACATCCGGCATCTCGATCCGTTCGACCGTGGCCATCGCCTCGTCGATCACGGTGCTCAATACATCAAGCGCCCTGGACGCTTTGGGCAGGGCCAACACCGAATTGCCGATGCTGCCGTTCTTTTCCCACGCGAAAATATAGGGCAGATGCAGCGGGATCGGCTTGACCAGATACACGTCGGTATCGACCCAAATGTGATCCGTCTTGCGCAGCATTTCCAAGCGGAAAAAATCGGCGTGAATGGCCGGCGTATTGGTGCGCTCGTGGACGTAAATGCACCCCGGATCAAAGATGTCGCGCGCGTCACATTGCTCGACGCCCTCGGGGACATTGGCCACATCCTGATACGAATACAGCACCACGCGATGCCCCTGCGCCAACATGGATTTCAGGCACACAACCTCAAGATAGCTCAGCGCAGGCCCCATCCAGAGCGAGGCCAGGGCCCGTTTCTGTTTTGCCCGCGCCATGCTCAATTCCCCTTAATGCAATAGCCCGATCCGCCAACAAAGACGGAGGAGCCACAGTCATAAGAGAAATCGCCGCTATAATCGCTCGACAATTCGGGGGCGTAATCTTCGCGGTCCTGATAAACAGCGTCGACACGTTTCACCGGAGCGCCCTTGGCGATACAGCTATTGATCGCAGCCGCTTGGCTCTGGCTCACATTTTGTCCGGCCAGAACCGAATAACCCGCCCCCGCCGCCGCAGGCGGCAGCATCTCGTAGCTGTTCACGATCCCCGCCGCCTCGACACAGGCCTGCATCGCTTTTTCACTGCCCGGTGTTTGGGACGCAACCACACGGGAGGAGCCCTGCGTGGCCGAATAGCTTTGGGACGCGATGCCACCATTGCCGACCTGTGCGAGACAGGCCTGATAGCGGCTCTCGATTATGCCCTTGCCAAGGCCCCGACCAATCGACGCGCCGATAAAGGACGCGCCACTGGGTTGGGAATAGGTTTGCGATGACCGCGCGCGGACCATTGACGCGTCGAACTCGGCCTTGCACGCCTGTGCCGTTGTCGGCAGCGGAACAAGGGAGCCAACGGTACAACCCGACAGGAAAACGCCCGTCAGTCCGACCAACGCGGCCACTCGCAGCATCAGAACGTCCTCGCTTTGGGCGCGATGGTTTTGGTGCTGATACCGCCCTCTTTCTCGGTGGTCAGGCCCTTTTTGATTACGTCACGATAGGACAGTTTGACCGTGGTCCCGTCAACGCGCGACACGGTGTGGACGCGCCACTTTTTGTCGTCGCGATCAGGGTAATCCTCATGCGCGTGCGCACCGCGGGATTCCTTGCGGGCCTCCGCACCGTGGATCGTGGCCAAGGCGTTGGGCATCAGGTTGGCAAGCTCAAGCGTCTCCATCAGGTCGGAGTTCCACACGAGCGAGCGGTCGGTGACCTTGAGGTCGCCCATCTTGGCGGCCACGGCGGTCATTTTCTCGACGCCCTCTTTGAGCGACTTATCCGTGCGGAACACGGCCGCGTCGGACTGCATGGTTTTTTGCATCTCGAGACGCAGCTCGGCCGTTGGCACCCCGCCATTGGCATGACGCAACCCGTCGAAGCGGGCGAACGCGGCATCCAGAGACGCCTGGTTCGGTTCGGCGTTCGGCGCATCGGCCTTAACGATCTGGCCCGCGCGGATCGCGGCGGCACGGCCAAAGACCACAAGGTCGATCAGCGAGTTGGACCCCAAACGGTTGGCCCCATGCACAGAGGCACAGCCCGCTTCGCCCACAGCCATCAGACCCGGCACAACGGCAAGCGGATCCTTGTCGGTCGGGTTCAGAACTTCGCCGTGATAGTTGGTTGGAATACCGCCCATGTTATAGTGCACGGTCGGCAGCACAGGGATCGGCTCTTTGGTCACGTCCACGCCGGCGAAAATCTTCGCGGACTCGGAGATGCCGGGGAGGCGCTCGGCCAGTGCTTCGGCGGGAAGGTGGCTCAGGTTGAGGTGGATGTGATCGCCCTCGGCGCCCACACCGCGGCCCTCGCGGATTTCCATCGTCATCGAGCGGGACACATAGTCACGCGGTGCGAGATCTTTGTAGGTCGGCGCATAGCGCTCCATGAACCGCTCGCCTTCGGAGTTGGTCAGATACCCCCCCTCGCCACGTGCGCCCTCGGTGATCAGACAGCCGGAGCCGTAGATTCCCGTCGGGTGGAACTGGACAAACTCCATATCCTGAAGCGCCAGACCCGCACGCGCCACCATGCCGCCGCCATCACCCGTACAGGTGTGCGCAGACGTGGCGGAGAAGAACGCACGGCCATAGCCGCCCGTGGCCAGAACGACCATCTTTGCCTTGAACACGTGCATCGTGCCGTCGTCGAGTTTCCAACACACAACGCCCTGACACACGCCGTCATCGGACATGATCAGGTCGATGGCGAAATATTCGACGTAGAACTCGGCGTTGTTTTTGAGCGACTGACCGTAAAGCGTGTGCAGGATCGCGTGACCGGTGCGGTCGGCGGCGGCACAGGTGCGCTGTACGGGGGGGCCTTCGCCGAATTCGGTGGTGTGACCGCCAAAGGGACGTTGGTAGATCTTGCCCTCTTCGGTGCGCGAAAACGGCACACCGTAATGTTCAAGCTCGTACACGGCCTTGGGCGCTTCGCGGGCGAGGTATTCCATCGCATCGGTATCCCCGAGCCAGTCGGAGCCCTTGACGGTGTCGTACATGTGCCATTGCCAACTATCCGGCCCCATGTTGCCGAGCGAGGCGGCGATACCGCCCTGTGCGGCCACGGTGTGGGAGCGGGTCGGGAACACTTTGGTCACACACGCGGTGCGCAACCCCTGTTCGGCCATGCCCAATGTGGCACGAAGGCCGGAGCCGCCCGCGCCAACCACGACGACATCATATTCATGTGTTTCGTATTCGTATGCAGCTGCCATTGATTTTATTCCTTACAGCGCGAGTTTGACGAGCGCGAACAGGCCGGTGGCCATCAGCGCATAAGAGAACATGTTCACCGCGATGATGGTGAGCTTGCGTTTCAGCCCGCCCACGTAGTCCTCGACCAACACCTGTGCGCCGCGCATGAAATGCACCAGACCCACAACAAGGGTCAGACCCGCAACGATTGAGGGGAAGGGGCGCGCATAATACGCGACCACATCGTCGTAGCTTCCACCGATGGCGGACCCGACGGTGAAGATGAACAGCGGCACAAGGATCAGCAGGCCGATGGAGGAGACGATCATGAACCAGTGGTGGTCCGCGCCATGTCCGGCGGCACCAAGGCCCTGTGCTTTTTTACGGTCGGTGAGAAACGACATTGGAGCCTCCTTAAACCACGATTGCGGTGAAGATGGTGAGGACGGTGGCGCCGATAAACATGCCATATCCCATTTTCTCGGAGATCGCGACTTCAAGGCAGTAGCCGAAGTCCCAGATCAGGTGACGCAGACCGCCAAGCAGGTGATACCAGAGCGCCCAGGCCGAGAAGAACATGATCAGATCGCCGAGCCAGCAGGTGATCAACCCGTCCACGACCTCAAAGTAGGACGAGGAGGTCGCGGCGGCCAGAAGCCACCACACGATCAACACCGTGGCAAGGATAAGGGCGTTGCCCGTAATCCTGACCATGATCGACGAGAGCGCGGTCATTTGAAGTCGATAGTACTGTCCGAACATAAAGGGCGATAGCGGGCGATTGTCGCCTTTAGCATCAGCCATGGCACTGTCCTTTCACGATTGATGCGGTCATAGGTTGCACCATCTATTGCGCGTTTTTCAGCCCAAGTCACCACCTGAGTGCGCTAACATCGGGCGAAAAATGGCCCGCAGACCGCGAAAAATATAAAGTGTGATCACAAATAATCTGCTGTGATCACAAATTTACAGCCGCAGCCTTGCGTTTGAAATCATACGGAAAACCTGTGTGAAACCGTCAGGATTAGAGCGCGCCCGCACCCGCGCGCCGCCCCTGCCGCCGTCAACCGCCCGCCGGTTTCACGCCGCAGGATGCGGGTCGCACCGCGTCGAAACCACCCCCGAAACGGCAACAGCGACAGGTTGCGCCCGATCCCCACGGCCCCGTGCGCGATGCGGCGCACCGCCCGCGCAAATTCGTCCGTTTCACGCAGGCAACAGACCGCAAAGGCCCGAAACAGCGCACCACAGTAACGGCGCATCACGGCATGATATCGTTAAGGGGGCGCGCCTCAGCCGCAATCAGAGCGGCATCAAGGCCCAGTAATCAAGATCAAGCAAGACATCGGGGTGATATTTGCCCGTGTCCGTTTTGAGCGCAAACTCGGGCGCGCCGTGTTTGTAGGCCACCAAGCGCAACCGCACCGCGCCGACACCCGATGTCGCCGTCTCTGCCTTGTCGAGCACCTCGGAATAGGCCCGCACCGTATCGCCCGCAAAGCACGGGTTGGCATGTGCGCCACCGTTCAGCCCCACGATCATCTGCGCGTTGGCCAAACCGTTGAACGACAACGCCCGCGCCATGGAGATCACATGACCCCCATAGATCAGCCGCTTGCCATCGGCGCGGTTGGTCGCGTCGAAATGCACCTTGGCCGTGTTTTGCCACAGGCGCGTGGCCACCATGTGTTCGGCCTCCTCGATGGTCACACCATCCACATGGTCGATCTTTTCGCCCACCTCGTAATCGCCGAACCGGTGCGGCTCTCCGGCGAGGGTGAAATTGTAGCCGGTGAAGTTCAGCCCCTCAGGGATCACCAGATCCTCGGGATGCAGAACCGGCTTCAAATCGGGGATCACCGTTTCGGGCGCGGGCGCGTCGAGATCGCATTTGCGCACCATCACCCAACGCACGTATTCAAGAACCGCCTCATTGCGCTGATTGAACCCCGTGGTGCGGACCCAGACCACACCCGACTGTCCGTTCGAGTTCTGCTTGAGACCGATCACCTCGGACACAGAGCGCAACGTGTCGCCCTCAAACACGGGGCTCAGCCACCGCGCTTCGGCATAGCCGAGATTGGCCACCGCATTGAGCGACACATCAGGGACGGTTTTGCCGAACACCACATGGAACGTGATCAGATCATCCAGCGGCGATTTTTCCAGACCACATTGCGCCGCAAAAACGTCAGAGGACGCGAGCGCGTGACGGGCGGGATAAAGCGCGTGATACAGCGCCCGCTCGCCCCCCGACACCGTGCGCGGCACGGCGTGCTCGATCACCTGACCGATGGCGTAGTCTTCGAAAAATCGTCCTGAATTGGTCTTCATCTCTCTACTCTTTTCAATGGCTGTCGGGCGGAGATCGCGCGTGGGCCTGCGCATCCCGCCCGATCAGGGGGCCTAAAGCTGACCCAGTTTCACGTCGGGAGAATACACCCCCTCTGCCTCCTTTGTGACCGCCTGCGCACAGCGCATGCGCCCCGTGCTTTCGTCATAGGCGTAGGCGGGGGAGCCGTGCAGCTCCCACCCCTTGTTCAAGGCGTCCGTCACCTTGTGACAAAACGCCGATGTGTCATCCTCGGTCAGCAAACGGTACGCCCGCATCCTAGCCTCCCATCGGGAACGGCGACGGGCCGATCCACATATGCAGACCACCAATGGCGAGGTAGACCACGAGTGTGATGATGACCAAACGGATATCGCCCGCTTTCGAGCCACCACGATAGGGCGTGAACCCGGGGTCCTGCTTGTTGATCACGGTCATCTCCCACAGCGACCACACCAACATGCCGCCGAACAGAACAAGGCTCGCCACGTCCGTGTTCACCAACAGGTGCGCCACGGCCCAGACCAACATGCCCGTCAACATCGGGTGACGCATCTTGGCCCGCAGGCGGCTTTTGGAATTGCCCAAACCGAACAGGCCCACCGCGACAAGCATCAACAGGTTGTTGATATGGCGGAAAAAATCGGGCGTCGAATACAGATCGTATGTCTGCGCAGAGCGATAGCCCACCACCATCAGAACCACGGATACAATCAGGACAATCGCAATCGGCCCGCGGCCCTTTGCGCCCATATTGGCCCGCGCATCGGGTGCGAGGCGTTTGAACAAATGGGCGCCGCTCCACAGCAGCACCCCCAGAATAAGTAGACCCATAATATACTCCCTGCTCTCGTGCGGGCCGTTACCCGACGGATTGAATGGCTTCGTGTTTGGCAAGCGTTGCCCGTGCCGTCACGATATGCAGGTTTTCAACGATTTTACCATCCACAACCGCCACGCCTTCGCCTTTCGCCTCGGCCTCCTCGAAGGCCGCGATCTGGCGCCGTGCGAGGTCCACTTCCGCCTCGGAGGGCGCAAAGGCGGCATTGGCGATATCAAGTTGCGCCGGGTGGATCAGGGTCTTGCCGTCAAAGCCCATGTCGCGGCCCTGATCGCATTCGGCTTTGAGCCCCGCCTCATCCTTGAACGCATTATAAACACCGTCGAGCGCCACAAGCCCGTAGGCCCGCGCGGCGATCAGGCACAGGTGCAGCCCGCCCATCATCGGCAGGCGGTCGGTGCGAAAACGCGTGTTCAGCTCTTTCGCCAGATCATTGGTGCCCATCACAAACCCCGCCATACGCGGGTGGGCGGCGATCCCGGCCGCGTTGATCATGCCAAGCGGCGTCTCCATCATGGCCCACAGCGGCACATCGGGAATGGCCTGTGCCAGATCCTCGACCATCGCCGCGCTCTCGACCTTTGGCAGCAGGATGCCGTCGATATCCGCACCCGCGAAGGCCGCCACATCATCGCGGCCCCAAGGCGTGTCAAACCCGTTCACACGGACAATCTTTGCCCGATTGCCATAGCCGCCCGCCTTGAGCGTCTCCACGAGCAAGGCGCGGGCGTTGACCTTTTCCTCGGGCGCCACCGCATCCTCGAGGTCAAACAAAATCGCGTCACAGGCGAGCCCCTTGGCCTTCTCCAAAGCGCGCTCTTTCGAGCCGGGGATATAAAGAGCGGAACGATAGGGGCGGGCCTGCGTCATGATTCTTCCTTCGGGATTCTTTTGGTGAGCAATATTGTTGCGCAAGAGGCCACAGATGCGCACCATTATGCAAGGTCAAATTTGCCGCAATGCAGAAAAATCACGCCCGTCGCCACCTCAACCACCCCGTTTTGCCAACATTTTTCCGCCGACCCCACGCCGACCCCACGCAACGCCTCGCTGCGTTAACCTGTTTTTGACACCCCTCGGGCAGGCTTTCGGATGACCGCCGACCAGCGGGAGGAACGCAAAGCTGCGCAAAGCGTGGAACATATCGGGCAATGGCCCAAACGGTTCGGCTGACACAACACGGGACACCCCCGATGTCAGAAAGGACGACATATGACACACGCTTTCAACCGCGCCCTGCCTGCCGCCCTCGCGGCCCTCGTGATGACCACCGCCCCCGCGTTCGCGCAATCGGCCTGCGCCGCCCGGGACCAGATCATCACCCGCCTTCAGGATAAATACGGCGAAAGCCGCCAATCCATCGGGCTTGCCCCCAACAGTGGCGTGTTCGAGGTCTACGCCTCGAATGAAACCGGCACATGGACGATCCTCGTCACCCAACCCAACGGGCAATCCTGCCTCGTGGCCTCGGGACGTGCGTTCGAAACACTGGCCGAGGCCGCCGTGGCCAAAGGCGAAGACGCCTAAGCCCGCGCGTTACGTCAGGGCGTCAAAAATCAGCTTGGAGCCCGTAACCACAAGGAAAATATAGGCCAGAGCAAAGAACAGCCTGTCCGACATCTTGTGGTGCAAATAGGCGCCGGCCAACACGCCCAAGATGGCAAAGGGGAACAACATCGCATCCGCTTTGAACGTGTCGGCGCTAAAAATCCCGACCATGAAATAGGGAATGAACTTGAGCAGGTTCACCGCCCAGAACACGATCACGCTCGTCGCCTGATAGGTGGTCTTGTCCATCTTCTGGCTGAGCAGATACACGGCGGCGGGTGGCCCGCCCGCGTGGGAGATGAACGAGGTGAACCCCGTCACTGCGCCCCAGAACAACCCGCCCTTGGCGCCCATTCTGACCTTTGGCTGCGGGATCCACCCCTTGGCCTTGGCGCCCTGATAGATCACGAACCCGATCGCCACGACACCGATCAGAAAACGGAACACATCGGGCGAGGCAATCCCGTAAAGCACGCCCCCAAGCGCAATCCCGGGAACCGCACCAATGATCAGTTGACGCGCCACGGGCCAGTCCCATTTGCGCCAGAACACCCGGATGGCCGTCACATCCATGATCATCAACAGCGGCAACATCAGCCCCACCGCCTGACCCGGCGTGAGAATCAACGCCAGAAACGGCGTGGCCGCAAAGGCCGCCGCCGACCCAAATCCCCCCTTGGACATCCCCGCAAAAATAACCGCCGGAATGGCAAAGGCGAAAAAATGTGCATCAAATAACATGAGGGTGTCCAAATTTTTCAAGGGGCGGCTTTTCTTGATGAATAAGGGCAAGTTACCGCTAACGCTAGCCCCCACAGATGTGTTCTGCAGCGCAGCGGGCTTGCGCGAATGCGGCGGACGGGCTACCCATGCGCCCGATTTCATCGTGATTTCGTCCAACAAACTGGAGTTATGAAAATGGCCAGACCCAAGATTGCCCTTATCGGCGCAGGTCAAATCGGCGGCACACTCGCCCACCTCGCAGCAATCAAAGAACTCGGCGACGTCGTCCTGTTCGACATCGCAGAAGGCACCCCGCAAGGCAAAGCCCTCGACATCGCAGAGTCCGGTCCCTCCGAAGGCTTCGACGCCAAACTCAAAGGCACCACCGATTACGCCGACATCGCGGGCGCAGACGTCTGTATCGTCACCGCCGGTGTTCCGCGCAAACCCGGCATGTCGCGCGACGACCTGCTTGGCATCAACCTCAAAGTTATGAAATCCGTCGGCGAAGGCATCAAAGAGCATGCTCCGAACGCCTTCGTGATCTGCATCACCAACCCGCTCGACGCGATGGTTTGGGCGCTGCAACAGTACTCCGGCCTGCCCACGAACAAAGTGGTCGGCATGGCGGGTGTGCTCGATTCCGCGCGCTTCCGTCACTTCCTCTCGGTTGAGTTCGATGTCTCCATGAAAGACGTCACCGCCTTTGTTCTGGGCGGCCACGGCGACACCATGGTCCCCTCCACACGCTACTCCACCGTGGGCGGCATCCCGCTCCCCGATCTGGTCGAGATGGGTTGGACCACACAGGAAAAACTGGACGCGATCATTCAGCGCACCCGTGATGGCGGTGCCGAAATCGTTGGCCTGCTGAAAACCGGCTCCGCCTTCTACGCGCCCGCGACATCAGCCATCGAGATGGCCGAAGCCTTCCTCAAGGACCAACGCCGCCTCCTGCCCTGCGCCGCCTATTGCGACGGCGAACTGGGTCTCGACGGTTTCTACGTTGGCGTGCCGACCATCATCGGCGCGAACGGCATCGAAAAAGTCGTGGACATCAAACTGTCCAAAGAAGAGCAGGCCATGTTCGACAAATCCGTTGAGGCCGTCAAAGGTCTCGTTGAGGCGTGCAAAGCCATCGACGGCAACCTGTCCTAAGTCAGGCGCCCTTGGCAACAGATCGAATTGGAAAGGGCCTGCGCACACCGCGCGGGCCTTTTTCGCATTGAGCCTCGCATCAAACGGGCCGGAGGTCGCCCCTGACATCCGCTCCGACCGGCACGCCCCCTTTGTGCAAAGGCCCTGTGCGCGGGCGTTTGATTCGGGCAAAGCCGCCAAATCCTATTTGTGATCACACTTTTTACGACTGTGATCACAAAATGGCGAAACATGGCTATTTTACCGCTAACACAACAAAAAACCGTTTCTTAAGACTATTCGTGTGTGTCATGTCCTCGGGTAACCGAAAAAGGATAGGACAGTTCTATGAATATCCACGAGTATCAGGCCAAGTGCCTCCTCAAGGAATATGGCGCCCCCGTCTCCGATGGGCGCGTTGTTTTGAACGCAAACGACGCGAAAGCGGCCGCAGGTGAGCTTGACGGCCCGCTGTGGGTTGTCAAAGCGCAAATCCACGCAGGTGGCCGCGGCAAGGGCTCTTTCAAAGAGGCCAACGCCGGTGAAAAGGGCGGTGTCCGCCTTGCCAAATCCGTGGAAGAAGCCGCACAGGAAGCCAATCGTATGCTCGGCCACACTCTGGTCACGCACCAGACCGGCCCCGCAGGCAAACAGGTCAACCGCGTCTACATCGAAGACGGCTCCGACATCGAACGCGAACTCTACCTCGCCCTTCTCGTGGATCGCCAGACATCGCGCGTCTCCATCGTGGCCTCCACCGAAGGTGGCATGGACATCGAGGAAGTGGCCGAGAACACCCCCGAAAAGATCCTGTCCTTCTCCATTGATCCCGCCACGGGTTTCCAGGGCTACCACGGTCGTCGCGTCGCCTTCTCGCTTGGCCTCGAGGGCAAGCAGATCAAACAATGCGCACAGTTGCTCGCCAACCTGTACCGCCTGTTCATCGAAAAAGACATGGAGATGCTCGAAATCAACCCGCTGATCGTGACACCGGCGGGCGATTTGAAATGTCTCGACTGCAAAGCGGGCTTTGACGGCAACGCGCTGTACCGCCACGCCGACATCGTGGGTCTGCGCGACGAGACCGAAGAAGACCCCAAAGAGTTGGCGGCCTCCCAACACGACCTCAACTACATCGCCCTCGACGGCGAAATCGGTTGCATGGTGAACGGCGCGGGTCTGGCGATGGCCACAATGGACATCATCAAACTATACGGCGCAGAGCCTGCCAACTTCCTCGACGTGGGGGGTGGCGCGACCAAAGAAAAAGTGACCGAAGCGTTCAAGATCATCACCTCTGACCCCAACGTCAAAGGCATCCTCGTGAACATCTTTGGTGGCATCATGCGCTGTGACGTCATCGCCGAGGGCGTGATCGCCGCGGTGAAAGAAGTGGGCCTCAAGGTGCCGCTCGTTGTCCGCCTCGAAGGCACCAACGTGGAGCTTGGCAAAGAGATCATCAACAACTCCGACGTTGACGTGATCGCCGCCGACGACCTCAAAGACGGCGCCCAGAAAATCGTTAAAGCAGTGAAGGGCTAACAGACATGGCAATTCTCGTAGACGAAAACACCAAAGTCATCTGTCAGGGCTTCACCGGCTCGCAGGGCACCTTCCACTCCGAACAGGCCATCGCCTACGGCACCAAAATGGTTGGCGGCGTGACCCCCGGCAAAGGTGGATCGACCCACCTTGACCTGCCTGTGTTCAACTCCGTGCATGAGGCGAAACACGTCACCGAGGCAAACGCGTCGGTGATCTACGTGCCGCCCCCCTTTGCCGCCGATTCCATCCTTGAGGCGATCGACGCCGAAATGGAACTGATCATCTGCATCACCGAGGGCATTCCCGTGCTCGACATGATGAAGGTGAAACGCGCCCTCGAAGATAGCAAATCGCGCCTCATCGGCCCGAACTGCCCCGGTGTCATCACACCCGATGCGTGCAAGATCGGCATCATGCCCGGCCACATCCATCGCCGTGGCTCCGTGGGCGTTGTGTCCCGCTCCGGCACGCTGACCTATGAAGCCGTGAAACAGACCTCCGATCTCGGCCTCGGCCAATCCACGGCTGTGGGCATCGGCGGCGACCCGATCAAAGGCACCGAACACATCGACGTGCTCGACATGTTCCTCGACGATCCCGAAACCCACTCGATCATCATGATCGGTGAAATCGGCGGCTCCGCCGAAGAGGAAGCCGCGGCATTCCTCGCCGAGCAGCGCAAAAAGGGCCGTTGGAAACCCACCGCCGGCTTCATCGCCGGTCGCACCGCCCCTCCCGGCCGTCGCATGGGCCACGCAGGCGCCATCGTCGCAGGCGGCAAAGGCGATGCGGAAAGCAAGATCGAAGCGATGAAATCCGCAGGTATCGTTGTGGCCGACAGCCCCGCCACCCTTGGCGAAGCTGTGATGGAAGCCATCAAGAACGGCTAAACCGTACGGGGTGTCTGTCACGCCACCCCGCTCTTTCATGCCTGCGCCCCGACAAAACGGGGCGCAGGCGTACGCACGTAAGGCGATGCGCGCCAAAACAGCACCAACAACCCTGCGCAACAGCGCCCCAGAAAGGTCACACCGATGAACGACCAAAGCCCGAACGATACCTTCCACGCGTCCTCTTTCATGCAGGGCCATAACGCGGAATACCTCGAACAGGTTTACGCGCAATACACCCAGGACCCCGCATCCGTGGATGCCTCCTGGGCGGAGTTCTTCGACGCACTCGGAGATGCCGCGGGCGATGTGCAGGCAGAGGCCGCCGGTCCCTCATGGGCGCGTGCCGACTGGCCCCCCGTTCCCAACGACGACCTGACGGCCGCCCTTGACGGTCAATGGACCGAACCCGCCGTGGTCGAACAAAAGATCAAGGCAAAAGCCGCCGAAAAGAACGTCGATATCTCCGAGGATGCCGTAAAACGCGCCGTTCTGGACAGTGTGCGCGCGTTGATGATCATCCGCGCCTACCGGATCCGTGGCCACCTCGTCGCAGACCTCGACCCGCTCGGTATGCGCGAAAGCACGCCGCACCCCGAACTGGACCCGAAATCCTACGGCTTCACCGATGCCGACATGGATCGTCCGATTTTCCTCGATCAGGTGCTTGGCCTGCAAACCGCCTCCATGCGCACCATTCTCGAAATCGTCAAACGCACCTATTGCGGCACCTTCGCACTGCAATACATGCATATCTCCAACCCCGAAGAGGCCGGATGGCTCAAAGAGCGCATCGAGGGCTACGGCAAGGAAATCGCCTTCACCCGCGAGGGCCGCAAAGCCATCCTCAACAAACTGGTCGAGGCCGAGGGTTTTGAGAAATTCCTGCACGTCAAATACATGGGGACCAAGCGTTTCGGCCTTGATGGCGGCGAAAGCCTCATCCCCGCGATGGAACAGATCATCAAACGCGGCGGCAACCTCGGCGCACAAGAGATCGTGATCGGCATGCCCCACCGTGGCCGCCTGTCCGTTCTGGCCAACGTGATGAGCAAACCCTACCGCGCGATTTTCAACGAATTTCAGGGCGGGTCGTTCAAACCCGAGGATGTCGACGGGTCCGGCGATGTGAAATATCACCTCGGGGCCTCGTCCGACCGCGAATTCGACGGGAACAAGGTCCACCTGTCGCTGACCGCCAACCCCTCGCACCTTGAGGCGGTGAACCCCGTTGTGCTCGGCAAGTGCCGCGCCAAGACCGACCAGAACAACGATCCCTTGCGCACCTCGGTCATTCCGATCCTGTTGCACGGTGACGCGGCCTTTGCCGGTCAGGGCGTTGTGGCCGAATGTTTCGGCCTCTCGGGTCTGCGCGGCCACCGCACCGGCGGGACGATCCACATCGTGGTGAACAACCAGATCGGCTTTACCACCGCGCCGCACTTCTCGCGCTCCTCACCCTATCCGACGGACAACGCGCTTGTGGTCGAGGCCCCGATTTTCCACGTCAACGGCGACGATCCCGAGGCCGTGGTCCACGCCGCCAAAGTGGCCACCGAGTTCCGCCAGAAATTCCACAAGGACGTGGTGATCGACATCTTCTGTTACCGCCGGTTCGGTCACAACGAAGGCGACGAGCCGATGTTCACCAACCCCGCGATGTACAACCGCATCAAGCGTCACAAAACCACGCTGCAACTGTACACCGAACGCCTCGTTCAGGACGGCCTCATTCCCGAGGGCGAGATCGAGGATATGAAAGCGGCGTTCCAGTCCCACCTGAACGAAGAGTTCGAGGCGGGCAAGGATTACAAACCGAACAAGGCCGACTGGCTTGATGGCCGTTGGAAACACCTCAACGCCGAGGGCGAAGAGTACCAGCGCGGCGAAACCGCTATCTCCCCGGACACCATGGCCGACGTCGGCCGTGGCCTGACCACCCATCCGGCCGAGTTCAACATCCACAAAACCGTGGCCCGTCAACTCGAGGCCAAGGCAAAGATGTTCGAAACGGGCGAAGGCTTCGATTGGGCAACCGGCGAGGCAATTGCCTTTGGCTCGCTCCTGACCGAGGGCTACCCCGTGCGTCTTGCCGGTCAGGACAGCACACGCGGCACCTTCTCACAGCGCCATTCGGGTCTCATCGACCAGGGGTCCGAGGATCGCTACTACCCGCTCAACTCCATCCGCGAAGGCCAAGCCAACTACGAAGTCATCGATTCCATGCTCTCCGAGTATGCGGTTCTGGGCTTTGAATACGGCTACTCGCTTGCCGAACCGAACGCACTGACCCTGTGGGAAGCCCAGTTCGGCGACTTCGCCAACGGCGCACAGATCATGTTCGACCAGTTCATCTCATCGGGCGAAAGCAAATGGCTGCGCATGTCGGGTCTCGTCATGTTGCTGCCGCACGGCTACGAGGGCCAGGGGCCGGAGCACTCCTCCGCCCGCCTTGAACGCTTCTTGCAAATGTGTGGTCAGGACAACTGGATCGTCGCCAACTGCACGACCCCTGCGAACTACTTCCACATCCTGCGGCGCCAGTTGCACCGCTCTTACCGCAAACCGCTTGTTCTGATGACGCCGAAATCCCTGCTACGCCACAAACTCGCAACCTCCGTGGCCGCCGATTTCACCACCGGATCGTCGTTCCACCGCGTGTTGTGGGATGATGCCGATGCCAACCACAGAACCGGCAAATCCGACATCACGCTGAAGTCCGACAAAGACATCAAACGCGTCGTGATCTGCTCGGGCAAAGTCTACTATGACCTGCTCGAGGCCCGCGATGCCGCCGGACAGGACGACATTTACATCATGCGTCTCGAACAGTTCTATCCCTTCCCTGCCCTCTCCATGGTCAAGGAACTGGAGCGCTTCAAAGGCGCCGAGATCGTCTGGTGCCAAGAAGAGCCCAAGAACCAGGGCGCATGGACCTTTGTCGAACCGAACCTCGAATGGGTCCTCACCCGCATCAAAGCCAAACACACCCGCCCCGTTTACGCGGGCCGCAACGCCTCCGCATCACCCGCCACGGGTCTTGCATCCCAGCACAAAGCACAACAAGCAGCGCTCGTGAATGACGCGCTCAACATCGAAGGGTAATCCAATGTCCGTAGAAGTCCGCGTCCCGACCCTTGGCGAAAGCGTCACCGAGGCCACCGTTGCCACATGGTTCAAAAAGCCCGGCGATACCGTGGCTGTCGACGAAATGCTCTGTGAGCTCGAAACCGACAAAGTCACCGTCGAAGTGCCCTCCCCCGCCGCGGGGACACTGGGCGAAATCATCGCCGCCGAGGGCGACACCGTTGGTGTCGATGCCCTGCTTGCAACCCTCTCCGAGGGCGCAGGTGCGGCCCCCGCCCCCGCCGCCAAAACCGAAAGCCCCGCAGCCGCAAAAGGCGGCAGCACCGTCGACGTGATGGTGCCGACCCTTGGCGAATCCGTCACCGAGGCCACCGTGTCCACATGGTTCAAATCCGTGGGCGATACCGTGGCTCAGGACGAAATGCTGTGCGAACTTGAAACCGACAAAGTGTCGGTCGAGGTCCCGTCCCCCGCCGCGGGCGTGCTGACCGAAATCGTCGCAAACGAGGGCGACACCGTTGACGCCACCGCCAAACTCGCCGTGATCTCCTCGGGGACAGGCGCCGCCGCACCGGCCCCCGCAGCCGCCGCACCTGCCCCCGCCTCATCGGGCGGCAAGGACGTCGAAAACGCACCCTCCGCCAACAAACTGATGGCGGAAAAAGGCATCTCCGCCGCGTCTGTGACCGCCACAGGCAAAGACGGCCGCATCATGAAAGAAGATGTGATGAAAGCGATCAATTCCCCCGCCGCGGCAGCCCCCGCACCCGCCGCCGCGAAACGTGCGCCCTCTGCGCCCGACGACGCATCCCGCGAAGAGCGCGTCAAAATGACCAAACTGCGCCAGACCATCGCGCGCCGCCTCAAAGAGAGCCAGAACACCGCCGCGATGCTCACCACCTACAACGAGGTCGACATGACCGAGGTGATGGCCCTGCGCAACGAATACAAAGACCTCTTTCTCAAAAAGCACGGCGTCAAACTGGGCTTCATGTCCTTCTTCACCAAGGCCTGTGTCCACGCGCTCAACGAAGTTCCCGAAGTGAACGCCGAGATCGACGGCACCGATGTGGTCTACAAAAACTTCGTCCACATGGGCATCGCTGCGGGCACACCGCAGGGCCTCGTGGTGCCCGTGATCCGCAACGCCGACGCCATGTCATTCGCCGACATCGAGAAAGCGATTGCCGAAAAAGGGGCGCGTGCGCGTGACGGCAAACTGTCGATGGCCGAAATGCAGGGCGGCACCTTCACCATCTCCAACGGTGGTGTCTACGGCTCGCTGATGTCCTCGCCCATCCTCAACCCGCCACAGTCGGGCATCCTCGGCATGCACAAAATCCAGGACCGCCCGATGGCGATCAACGGTCAAGTTGTGATCCGTCCGATGATGTATCTCGCCCTGTCCTACGATCACCGCATCGTCGACGGCAAAGGCGCCGTAACCTTCCTCGTGCGCGTCAAAGAAGCACTGGAAGATCCCCGTCGTCTGTTGATGGATCTGTAAGAGGTACGTTTGATGCGTCGCCCATTGGCTCTCATTATTGCAGGCTCAGGCATTGGGCTGTTTATCGGTCTCTCGATCGGAATTGCCGCTGGTGGCACTGCATATAATGGAGCCGTTTTTCTAGTTCCACTCGGCGCATTTATCGGCTGGCTAATCTCGACAAAAAGCGATCAAGCTGAAGACTTGTCCAACAACTCCCCATCGCCGATCTCTGAACAGGGAGGCGGTGGGGCAGAACGGTTCGGGGAAGGAATCGGGGCGGTCGTTTCATCGGCCCTCACTATAGCGGCAACAGTATGGAACTTTCACATAGACCTACTTCAGTTGCTCGGCTTGCTACCAACCTTCATCAAGCAACCGCTTCTCTTCTTAGGTTTAGCAATCGTCGCAACAATGCTGTTCCCTCCCTTTTTAGTTGTGTATTTTTTTTGTTGGCTTGGCGCATCTCACTTCGGAATTTCCGAAGAGGGACAATATAGAGCAATCATAAAATGACCCCTGACCTCATCCCCCTCGCCCTCGTAGGCCTCATGCACATCGCGCAATTCGTGGTGGCCTCTTACATGGCCAATGTCGATCTTGGGCCGGGTTACACCACCTCCCCCCGCGACCGTGCGCCAAGCCGCGAGATGCGCATCACCACCGCGCGGATGTTGCGCGCCTATGACAACCACGTTCAGATGTTTCCGTTCTTTGCCGCCGCCCTGCTCGCCCTGCACGTCACGGGCCAGACAAGCGGCGTGACCCTTGCCGCCGCTTGGGTCTATCTGGCGGCGCGACTGGTCTATATTCCTGCCTACGCTCTTGGGTGGAAACCGTGGCGCTCCTATGTTTGGATCGTTGCCATGGCCTCCGTCGCCACGCTCTTTCTCGCGGCTCTGTTCTGAGCCGCCCCGCCTTTCACCTCGGGTGCCTTGCTATACCCGACAAAAACAGATGACATACAGATAGCCGACACATCGCAGACAGCGATCAGACAGCGAAAATCGACCAAGGAGAAGATCATGGCTTCCTACGACGTAATCATCATCGGTGCAGGCCCCGGCGGCTATGTCTCCGCCATTCGCTGCGCCCAACTGGGTCTCAAAACCGCCGTGGTCGAGGGCCGCGAAACGCTTGGTGGCACCTGCCTCAACGTGGGTTGTATCCCGTCCAAAGCCCTGCTGCACGCCTCGCATATGCTGCATGAGGCCGAGCACAATTTCACCAAAATGGGCCTCAAGGGCAAAAGCCCCTCGGTCGATTGGCCACAGATGAAATCCTATAAGGAAGAGACGATCAGCCAGAACACCGGCGGCATCGAATTTCTCTTTAAAAAGAACAAGATCGACTGGCTCAAGGGGTGGGGTTCCATCCCTGCGGCAGGTCAGGTCAAGGTGGGCGATGATGTCCACGAGGCCAAGAATATCATCATCGCCTCTGGCTCCGTCCCGACCTCCCTGCCCGGTGTCGAGGTCGACAATGACGGCGGCGTGGTGGTCGACAGCACGGGCGCACTCGACCTGCCCAAAGTACCAAAGAAAATGGTCGTGATCGGCGCGGGTGTCATCGGTCTGGAGCTTGGCTCCGTCTACGCCCGTCTCGGCGCCGAGGTGACGGTTGTCGAATTCCTCGACACCATCACCCCCGGCATGGACGCAGAAGTCCAACGCAACTTGCAAAAAATACTGTTAAAACAGGGGCTTAAATTCACCCTCGGCGCCGCCGTCCAATCCGTCGACGCCGCGAAATCCAAGGCCAAAGTGACCTATAAACTGCGCAAGGACGACTCGGAACACACCATCGATACCGATGTCGTTCTGGTCGCCACAGGCCGCAAACCCTTCACCGACGGGCTCGGGCTCGCGGACCTCGGCGTCGAGATGACCGAGCGCGGCCAGATCAAAACCGACGCCCATTGGGCCACCTCCGTCAAAGGCATCTACGCCATCGGTGACGCCGTTGTCGGCCCGATGCTCGCCCACAAAGCCGAAGACGAAGGCATGGCCGTCGCCGAGGTCCTCGCGGGCAAACACGGTCACGTCAATTACGACGTGATCCCCGGCGTGATCTACACCACCCCCGAGGTCGCCTCCGTCGGCAAAACCGAACAGCAACTCAAAGAAGAGGGCCGCGCCTACAAGGTCGGAAAATTCTCCTTTATGGCCAACGCCCGCGCCAAAGCCGTGCAGCAAGGCGACGGTTTTGTGAAGATGCTCGTCGACAAAGACACCGACCGCGTTCTGGGCTGTCACATCATCGGACCGGGTGCGGGCGATCTGATCCACGAGGTCTGCGTGACGATGGAATACGGCGGCTCGGCACAAGATATCGCGCTGACCTGTCACGCCCACCCGACCTTCTCGGAAGCGGTGCGCGAGGCGGCACTGGCCTGCGGCGACGGCGCCATTCACGCTTGAGTTTCAAAGAGATACAACGAACAAAGGGCGGCCTGCGGGCGGCCCTTTTTTATGGCGCCGCGTGCGGGACGGCCCTACCCGGCCTTTGAAATTTCGGCCATCCGGTCGGCGTGTTCACGGCGCAGGGTGCGGCGCATGTCGGCGGCCCGCCACCGTTTGCGATCCAGTGTGGTTTCGGGTTGAAACTGCGGGGCCTCGACTGATTTTCCGGCATCATCAACCGCCACCATGGTGAAATAACACGAATTGGTGTGGCGCACGATCTGGGTGCGGATGTTCTCCGCCTCCACCCGAATCCCGATCTCCATGGAGGTGCGGCCAACAAAGTTCACGGACGCGCGAAAATGCACCAGTTCGCCCACATGAATAGGCTCTTTGAACACCACCTGATCGACGGAAAGCGTCACCGCATATTCGCCCGAATAGCGCGAGGCGCATGAAAACGCGACAAGGTCGAGCAGCTTGAGCAACGCGCCGCCATGCACCTTGCCCGAAAAATTCGCCATGTCGGGCGTCATGAGTTCGGTCATTTCTAAAAAGCGGTGTTGGGGCATCCGGCCTCTCCTTACACAGTCAGCATCCGCAGGCCTTGGGTGACATCCGAGCGCACCGCCAACCGCAAACCCGGCTCGTCCCCCGCCTTGAGCGCCGCCACGATCAAACGGTGGTTATGCGGGACTTCCGTCCGGTTGAGCCGCGCATAAAGGGCGCGCATGGTCGGCCCGAGTTGTAGCCACACCGTCTCGGTCAGCGCCAACATCGCAGGGGCCTGAGCGCGCAAATAGAGCGTGCGGTGAAAATCCAGATTGGCCCGCAGATAGCCTACATCATCGTGTTTTGCCACGGCCTCGGCGATCACGGCATTGGCACTTTGCAGCCGCTCAATGAGCGCCATATGGGCGCGGGGCAAAGCCCGTGAGGCCAGTTCCGGCTCGATCAGGGCGCGAATGGAGGCCAGTTCCTCGATCCGTTCACTGGTCAACGCGGGGGTGCTCACGCGCCCCGAGGCCGACAGCTGCAACCCGCCATCCGCCACCAAACGGCGGACGGCCTCACGGGCGGGGGTCATCGAGACATCGTACATTTTGCCAATGCCGCGCAGGGTCAGCGCCGCACCGGGTTTGAACTCGCCATGCATGATCTTGGTCCGCAACGCGCGGTAAACGCGGTCATGCGCGGCTGTGCTTGTATCCGAGGGGCGTGGAATGGGCGTAATCATAGGCGCACTGTGATCACAAACCACGGGGCGGTCAACGCGAGAAATCCCATGCGTGCAACTCTTGGCCATGAACGCGCAGCCAGTCACGGTGACGGCGATAGTCAGGACACACACGGGCGACGTTGGCCCAATAGGCGGCGCTGTGGTTCATTTCCAACAGATGCGCCACCTCGTGAGCCGCCACATAGTCCAACACCACCTCAGGGGCCATCACAAGCCGCCACGAATACATCAGGTTGCCGTCCGAGGTACACGATCCCCACCGCGACCGTGTGTCCCGAATGGTGATCTTTCCGAACGAGACACCAAGCGCCTTTGCGTAATGGTCCGAGGCCTCCCGCAAACGGGTGCGGGCCTGTAGCTTGAGATAGGCCGTGATCCGCGCCGTCAGCATATCCTCACCGCCGGGCACCACGAGGCAGCCCGCATCCACGCGCGCCGTGCGACCTGTGCCGCGGGTAATCTCCAATGGATCGCCCAGAACGGGAATTGTCACCCCGAACGCAGGGCGGCGCACAGGCGTCTGACAATCCAGTTGCCGCCGCAGCCACATTTCCTTTTCACGCACAAAGGCCACCGCCTCGCGTTCGGGAACATGGCGCGGCATGGTCAACGTCACCCGCCCATCCAGTCGCGACACGCGCAACGACAACCGCCGTGCCTGAGCCGAACGGCGCAAAGCAACCCGCACGGGGGGCGCCCCCTCCAAAATGAATTCAGCCATGAGAGATCCGCAATATCGACCCAGAGGCTTGCAGGCATAGCCTGTGCGCCGCCCGAGAGCCACCACGTTCACGCAAAATCAACCCAAAAGCCTTTGACACCCTGCCCGTGATATGGCATGGCCCGTGAAATCTCCAATAATGGACATGACTTTACGAAAGGGATTGCAATGCCCAACGAGGAATGGGGTATAAAGCGCGTCTGCCCGACCACGGGTAAACGGTTTTACGACCTGAACAAAGACCCGATCGTGTCGCCCTACACGGGTGAAACCGTGACGTTTGACGCCAACAACAAAACACACGTTGCCGTCGAAAAGACGAAACCCGCACCGGAAGACGTCGAAGACGACGAAGATGATCTGTTGGTTGACGACGATGACGACATCGATCTCGATGACGATCTGTTGGACGACGACGAAGACGACAACGTGTCGCTCGACGAAATCGCCGATGTTGCTGCCGACGACGACGATTAATTCGTCTATGTGATTTTTGTACTTGCACTCGATTGCGAGTCAAAATAGATAGCGCGGGCGGGCGGACAACGCCCCCCGCACAACAGCCCGAAAGGTTGTTACCCACTTGGTTTTTGGGGCCTTAGCTCAGCTGGGAGAGCGCCTGCATGGCATGCAGGAGGTCAGCGGTTCGATCCCGCTAGGCTCCACCAAAACCTCACCTCCCGATCCGTTTCGAACACCTTGGCAAATAAATGCGCGACCCGATGCGTTTGGTCGGGGCACTTGATGCGCCGTGACGTCGGTTCTCCCTGTGACAGGCACACCGCGCATCCCGCTGCGCGATGATACCCCGTCACCGTGCGCCCGCACCCAATTGCCGCGAAATATCTTTCGCCATGGCGACCAGAGCCGTGCAGCAATCGCGCGACGAAATAATCGACGTGCCTGAAATCCGTTGGATAAACGGGATGGTGACGGCCGCCACGACATGACCCGAGAAATCAAACACCGGCGCCGAAATATTGTGGACCCCCGCGATGGTCAACGACGGGCTTTCGCAAAACCCTGCGTCGCGCACTTGGGCCAGATCGGCGGTAAACGCCTCATATTTGTCGACCGGTTCATAGCCCGCCTCCGCAAGCAACCGGTCCCGCGCCTCGCCGTCCATCCACGCGGCCAACACCCGCCCCGATGCCGTATCATAGAGCGGAATATGCGCACCCAGACGCACGGACGTGACATTGTTGTCCGGGCAATCCACCTGCGCGATGACCAACACCCGCCCCGAATGGATAATGCTCAGATGCATCGACTGGTTGACCTGATCGGCAAGCCGCTGCATCGCCTCGCCCGCAATGGACGTCAGACGTTTGATCGGCGGGTGGCGGTGGGCCACTTCGAACATTTTGGTGGTGAGCGAATAGCGCTCGTCCTCCGTGCGCTGCTCGACATAGCCGCGTTGGACAAGGACCATCAGCATCCGGAAAATCTCGGACGTGGTTCGCCCGAGTTGCTTGGCGATGTCGACCTGTGACAACCCTTCGGCGTCAGAGGCCAATAGTTCGAGAATATCCAAGCCCTTTGACAAAGCCGGGGCGCGGTATTTCTCGTCGTCATTCTGCTCGTCAAACTTGCTCGTCATGTGTCCTCGGGCGCCCTTGGCGGTGTTTTATCTATAGAATGTATGCCTCACCCGCAAAACAGTAGCAACACGGGAAGTCGGACGCACAGTCAAATTTAAATATAAAATACTCTTTTACTTGTGAATACCTTGCGCTAACCTACCTGAAAAGCGGGAGGACAATATGGTCGAAAAACGAACACTTCGAGGAATGACATGGTCGGACCCGCGCGGGTACGATCCGTTGATTGCCGCCAGCGCGGCCTTTGCACAACGCCATCCGGATGTTGAACTCACATGGGACAAACGCTCCCTGCAAGGGTTCGAGAGCACCCCGGTCGAGACCCTCGCGCGGGACTATGACCTGATGATCATCGACCACCCGCACGTCGGCGCCATCGTCGATGAGGACTGTCTCCTGCCCATCGACATGCACGGCGACCCCGAGGCGCTCAAACGCCTTGAGGCGCAAACCGTCGGCAAGAGTTTCCACAGCTATTTCTACGGTGGCCACCAATGGGCGTTGCCCGTTGATGCCGCCTGTCAGGTACAGGCCATCCGCCCCGACCTCATCCCGCGCCCGCTCACAACCTATGCGCAGGTTCTTGAACTCGCACGGGCGGGCGGCGTTGTCTGGCCCCTGCGCCCACCGCACGTTCTGATGGCGCTCTACACGCTCACCGCCAACCTCGGCGCATCCTTTCCCGTAACACGTGGCGCACAGATCAACCGCGCGGCGGGGCGCACCGCACTGGCGACCATGCAGGCGCTCTATGACGCGGTCGATCCGGCGTGTCGGGAGATGGATCCCATCGCGGCACTGGACGCCTTGGCCGAGGGCAACCGCTTTGCGCTTTGCCCGCTCACCTACCTCTACGCCCCCTACGCGGCGCACGGATACCGCACCCACCCGATCGCCTTTCACGACATGCCAACCCTCGGCCGCTCCGGCCCGCTTGGCTCCGCCCTCGGGGGCACAGGCATCGCCATTTCGTCCCGCACGGCGCACCCTGAGCTGTGCAGCGCGTTCGCCCTGTGGGTCGCCTCCGATACGGTCCAACGCGGCCTGTATGCGCAAAACAACGGACAGCCGGGCAATGCGGTGGCGTGGGGCGATACGGATGTGAATGCCGCCGTCGGCAATGCCTACGCCAACACCCGCATGACCCATGAAGCCGCATGGCTGCGCCCGCGCCACGCCGGATACATGGGATTTCAAGAAGACGGATCACTTATCCTTCTCGATGCGCTCGCCGGAAAAACAGCCCCCGATACCGCGCTTGATGCCCTTCAAACCCGCTTTGATGAAAGCTTTCCGACATGACCGACGCCCTCCCCCTTAAAGGCCTCAAAGTTCTCGATTTCTCGCAATTTCTGGCGGGGCCGTATTGCGCCCTCAAACTCGCCGACCTTGGCGCGGATGTGGTCAAGGTGGAGCGTGCGGGCATGGGCGACCTGTCGCGCTACCTCTATTTGACCGACACCAAAATTGCGGGTGAAAGCACCATTTTCCACGCCATCAACCGCAACAAACGCTCGGTGGCCGTGGATCTCAAATCCGAGAGCGACAAAGACGCCTTGCGGGCGCTGATCAAAGACGCCGATGTGGTGCTGCAAAACTTTCGCCCCGGCGTGATGGACCGCTTGGGGTTCGGGTATGAGGCGGTCAAGGCCCTCAACCCCACCGTGGTCTACGGCACGGTTACCGGCTATGGGTCGAACGGCCCGTGGGTCGATTTACCCGGTCAGGATTTGCTCGCTCAGGCCCGCTCCGGTGTCATGTGGCTTTCGGGCGGTTGTGACGATGGCCCCGTGGCCATGGGCCTGCCCATTGCCGATGTCCTGGCGGGCGCCTCGCTCACCCACGGCATCCTCGCACTGTTGTACCGCCGCGCGACACAGGGCATCGGCGGACGGGTCGAAACATCCCTGATCGAGGTTCTCGCCGATCTGCAGTTCGAACTTTTGACAACATGGTTCAATGACGGCGGGCGCACCCCGAAACGGTCCGCCAACAATCCCGCCCACGCCTATCTCGCGGCCCCTTACGGGGTCTATGCGACCGCAGACGGGCATGTGGCCATCGCTATGGGAAAACTCGACCTGTTGGCCGAAATCACAGGGTTGGACACCGCCACCGCCACGCTCGACGCCTTTACACAGCGCGATGCGATCAAGGCCGGATTGGCCCAACGCCTTTCAACTGCGCCCACAGACGTATGGATGGCGAAATTCGTCGCCGCCGACATTTGGGCCGCCCCCGTGATGGATTGGGATGGCGTGGTGCAAAGCGGCGTGTTGGACACGCTTGATATGGTTCAGGATATTTCACGCGGGGATGTGGCGATGAAAACAACGAAACTTCCGCTGCGCATTGACGGCGCGCGCCCTGCGTCACCACGGGCGGCCCCCGAGCTTGGCGATGCCAACGCCTTGCTCGCAGATGGGTGGTAGGCACGCCACACTCACTCTGCCTCCCCGCCCCCAAACAAAAAGCCCGCAGTCTCCTACGGGCTTTTCCAATTCTCGTCCGGGCCTGACGGCTTAGATATCTGCGACGCAGACCTGACTCTGTGTCCCGAGCTTTTCAATGCCAAGCTCGACCTTGTCGCCCACTTTCAAATAGCGGGGCGGTTTGAACCCGAGCCCCACACCGGGAGGGGTTCCCGTGGACACGATGTCGCCCGGCTCAAGCGTAAAGAACTGTGACAGGTAGGAGACGAGGAACGGCACACGGTAGACCATCGTCGCCGAGGACCCGTCCTGCACACGCTCGCCATTGACCTCAAGCCACATGCCCAGATTGTCAAAATCGCCAACCTCGTCAGGCGTCACAAGCCATGGACCGGTCGGGCCAAAGTTGTCCGACGACTTCCCTTTGACCCACTGGCCGGCCCGCTCCGCCTGAAACTCGCGCTCGGACACATCGTTGATCAGGCAAAAACCGGCAACGTGATCCATAGCGTCCTCTTCGGACACGTATTTCGCGGTCTTGCCAATCACGAAACCAAGTTCGACCTCCCAGTCGGTTTTAACCGAATTGCGCGGGATGATGATCGGATCATTCGGACCACAGATCGCGGAGGTGAATTTGGCAAAGATGACGGGCTCTGGCGGAACTTCGAGACCCGATTCAGCCGCGTGATCGGCATAGTTCAAACCGATGCAGATGAATTTGCGCGTACCGCCAACACAAGAGCCCAGACGCGGATTGCCCTCAACGAGGGGCAAGGACGCCGGATCGATGTCCTTGAGCGCCGACAGGTTGACGAGGACGTCCCCCGCAATATCGGCCACATGGGCCGAGAGGTCGCGCAGATTGCCGTCGTTGTCTACCAATGCGGGCTTTTCTGCGCCGCGTTCGCCATAACGTGCGAGTTTCATATACCTATTTCCTTTTCCTTGACGACTTAAGCGGTCCAGCCGCCGTCGATAACATGTACTTGGCCCGTGGTGAAGCTGCTCTCGTCAGCGGCGAGATAGGCCACGAGGGCGGCGATTTCTTCGGGTTGCCCGATGCGTCCCATCGGTTGACGCGCAATAAACGCAGCCATAGCCCCCTCATAGTCACCCGTGTCACGCAGACGTTGGTGCAACGAGGGGCTATCAACCGTGCCGGGCGCGATGGCGTTACAGCGCACGCCCTTGGTCACATAATCGTTGGCGATGGCTTTGGTCATGCCCGCAACAGCCGCCTTTGACGCCGAATAGATCAGACGGTTCACCGGGCCGGTAACGGGGCCGGCGACGGAGGACATATTGATGATCGATCCTTTGCCCTGTTCCAACATCGCGGGCAAGAACGCACGAATCATCCGGAACTGTGCCTTGGCATTCAGGTCAAAGGCCAGATCCCAATCGTCCTCGGACGCCTCGAGAATGGTGCCGCCATGCACGATGCCCGCGCAGTTGAACAACACGTCCGCCGTGCCGATCTTTGCCGCGAATGCGGTGATTGCATCGCCATCCAGAACGTTGAGGTAATGCGCCTCGATCCCGTCGGCCTGTGCCAGTTCGGCCAATGCGGTCTCGTTGATGTCGGTCGCGATCACCCGCGCGCCCTCGGACGCCAATCGCTCCGCAGAGGCGCGTCCGATCCCTTGCCCCGCCGCCGTCACGACGCAGGTTTTATTCGCCAGTCTCTTCATTATTCCCTCCTCATATCCGGCTCGGCAAACAGGCCGGACCGATGGGCTCGAAAGTCTTGTAAGTCAAAATGAACTCGCGATGCCCGAGTGCTTCCGACGCGGATGGTATACCATTTGAAATCGAAATGACCAGATCGCGAATTTCGCGGCCCACCTGTTCGATTGTGCGCCGCCCCTCGATAATATCGCCCGCATTCACATCCATGTCTCCGGCAAGGGCGCGGTACGTATCGGGGTTTGCGCAAATCTTGATCACCGGGGAAATGGCGGACCCGACGACCGAGCCACGCCCCGTCACGAACAGCGTCAAATGCGCACCACTTGCGATCATCTCGACGATTTCGGCGTTGTCGGAAATATTGGGAAAGCCGAACCGGACCTCCCCGTCCGGGACCACATCCATAAGATACAGCCCGCCCGTGGGCGGCACATCACCGGGTTTAATCAACCCCGCAATCGGACTGTCACCCGATTTCACATAGGCCCCGAGCGACTTCTCCTCGATCGTCGACAACCCGCCTGCGGCGTTTCCGGCGGCAAATGAACCATAGCCAAGCGTGGCGTAATAGCGCTCCGCCTTTTGAACGCTTTCGCGCAATTCCTGACCCAATTCGGGCGTCACGGCCCGCTCCGCCATGATGTCCTCACAGCCGATCAACTCACCCGTTTCCTCGAAGATACAGGCCGCCCCCTCGCCCACAAGCAAATCGAACGCCTTGCCCGCCGCGGGATTGCCCGAAATGCCCGAGGTCCCGTCAGAACCACCACAGATCGTGCCGATGACCAATTCGTCCACGCCCATCGGAACGCGTTCGATTTGGCCCACCGTGTCCAAGGCACCGCGCACCCAGTCGCGCCCCGCCGCCACGGTCGAGGCGGTTCCACCCGCCTTTTGGATCACCAGTGTTTTGACGGGTCGCCCCGAGGCCGCGACCGCATCCGATGCGCGAACCTTGTCAAAGCTCTCACAGCCCAACGACACGAACAGCACCGCGCCAACGTTAGGATGGGCACACAGCTTTTCCATCATTTGCGCGGCGTATTCATTGGGAAAACACCCCGGAAACCCGATCAATTGCACATCGTCATCGGGAAAGCCCGCGACCACTTTGGAGGCCACAAAATGCGCACACTCCACGAGATAGGCCACGAGGACCGTGTTGCGGATGCCCTTGCGCCCGTCGGCGCGGGGATAGCCGTGGATAACGGGCACGGTCATTGCGACACCCCCGCACTCACGCCATCGCCATCTTGTAGCGCATGGGTCGGCGTATAGGCTGAACGGATGTTATGAATATGAACGTGTTCGCCCGCCGCAATGTTGCGGGTCGCGATCCCGATCGGCATTCCGTATTTCAGGATTTTCATACCCTCCGCAATATCGTGGCGTGCGACCTTGTGCGCCAGAGGGATAGCCCGCGCGAGCTGAACCTCACCGGCCTCTAACGTGATCGACGCCCCCTCCGGCGCGGCCTGACGCGCCACCAGAACATTGTCGTGCTCATTGAGCAAAAGAAACGGTCCCGTCACGATTTCATCTCCACCATGTAAATGTGGTCCGCGACCAAAGCCGTCTCGCCCGTTTGCTTTGTCACCGTCAACCGTTCGATCACGCGCCCATATCCGGGACGTTTTTCCATCACCTCTTTGGCGGTGATCTCAACGCGGCTTTTGATCGTGTCGCCAATGAACACGGGCTTCACAAATCGCAAGCGGTCATAGCCATAGGAAAAGGCCACGGGGTTGATCAGTGTCGCGGTCAATCCGACGCCGATGGTGAACACCATCGTGCCGTGCGCGATGCGTTGGCCGAACGGCAGCGTCTTGCAAAATTCCTCATCAAGGTGATGCGGAAAAAAGTCGCCCGAATGGCCAGCGTGAACCACGAAATCTGTCTCGGTGATCGTGCGCCCTACCGTGTCGCGGGCTTCGCCGATCTCGTAGTCTTCATAATATTTGACCTGCTCAAGCATCAGGAGCCTCCTTGATCGCGTGCATGGGGTTTTGTGAACTTTCATAGGCGGCCTCAACGAGCGCCATCGTGTGCCACGCATCGCGTGCCGAACCGGTCAATTCCGGATCAAGCCCCGCCGCGAACCGCTGCACCTGTGCAAACCGTCCGTGAAACGCGGCGATGAACCAATCACCGACAAGCGGCACCTGTCGCCACGCCCCGTCCGTGTTCAGCCACAACTCGTCAGGCTCGCCATTGGGGTAATCGAGATTCACGCCGAGCTTCATATAGGCCGCGCCTTTGGTGCCGCAGATGCGAAATTCGCAGGCCTGGAATTTGCGCCCGAACCCGTGATTGTGGTTGATCGACAAGGCACAGCGCACAGTGTCGCCGTAGTCGAGCATCATCGACGTGCGGGTATTGGAAACCGTTGAGGACGGATGCCCCATCGTTTTGGCATGAATGCCCGACGGATTGCCCAGAATGTCACGCACGAAATCAAGGTAGTGGATCGAATGCAACAAAATCTCGACCCGCGGCAAATCCGCCAGAAACGCCCAAAGATGCCACGGGGTATCCAACGCGAGTGTGGCGTCGAAATCCACCAGATCGCCAAGCACCCCTTGCGCCATTGCATCCTTGAGCGCGAGGCTCATCGGTGCAAAACGTAACTGGAAATTCACGGCGGCATGGATGCCCTTGCGGTTCAATATCCGCATGATTGCATCCGCCTGTTGTAGATCCGAGCCCAGCGGTTTTTGAATGATCGCAGTCGCGCCATCGGGCAGCGCCTCAAGCAACGCCGGAATGGCCACGGGCGGAACGGCCAGATCATAGATCACGCGCCCTGCATCCACCGCCGCCTCAAGCGTTGCAAAGGCTTGTGTGTCCCACGCGGCCGCGAGGGCGTCAGCTTTGGCAAAATCAGGATCATAAATCCCCGCAATCGGCACACCAAGATCGCGGTACGCGGGTAGATGCGCATCGCTCACAATCGACCCCGCACCGAAAATCACAACAGGAACAGGCGTATCGGGCATCTCGACGGTTTGACGCAAGGCGGCAAGATCAGTCATGGTGAAAGACCTCTTCCATCTCGGCCCACCATTCACCCTCGGCGCGTGTTTCCAAAGGGCGCTGGAGCGGCATACAGACATCCCACCATTTCTGTGTCACGGGATCGGCAGCCATTTTCGCCATATCTGCGGCAAAATCCGTGCCGACATATTCGAAATAGGCAAACATCACATTTTCCGGCTCACGCAGAAAAATGGAATAATTGCGGATGTTGCAGGCGCTGATCATTTCAAGCACCTGTGGCCAGACATCCGCGTGGAGCCTTTTGTATTCGGCCACCGCCTCTGCGCCGATGCCGATTACCTGTCCGTGGCGTTGCATGTCAGCCCTCCTTGATCTCGAACGCGCTACCCGCACTTGTCAGTGCCGCGAGCTTGTCGTGATCCCAATCAATGCCAAGCCCCGCCGCCGTCGGCGCAATCGCCATGCCACCCGCACGCACCATCGGAGCGGCCACATCGTCGAGCTGCGGGATGAATTCCAACCACGGCGCATTTGGCACGGCACAGACAAGGCTGACATGCAATTCCATCAGGAAGTGCGGGCAAATCGCCATATTATGTGCCTCGGCCAGATGCGCGATTTTGAGCCACGGCGTGATACCACCGACCCGCGCCACATCGGCCTGAACAATCCCGCACGCCCCCTGCGCGATGTAGTCCGCAAACTGCCCTGCGGAATACAGGCTTTCGCCCACCGCCACCGGCACGCAGGACCTCGCCTGTAAACGGGCATGACCCGCAATATCGTCAGAAAGCAACGGTTCCTCGAACCACGCGATCCCGAGCCCCTCCAACATCGGCACGCGGCGCAACGCCTCGGCGGCGGTCAGGGATTGATTGGCGTCTGTCATAATCTCGTATTCGGGACCAAGGGCATCACGCACCGCCCCGAGCCGCGCCGCATCACCCGCAACTGTGGGGGTTCCGATTTTGACTTTCGAGCCCCTAAATCCCTGTTCGCGGGCGGCAAGAGCATCCTCTGCGAGCGCTTCGGGCGAGATGTGCAACCACCCGCCCTCGGTCGTGTACATCGGCACAGACGCCTTTGCCCCGCCCGCCAACCGGTGCAACGGCAGCCCTGTTCTGACACCGCGCATATCCCAAAGCGCTGTGTCGATCGCGGCCAGTGCAAGCGACATGATCGGGCCGACAGCCGTGGCATGTGAGCAAAACAACAGGTCGCGCCAAATGGCCTCGATGGTGTCGGCATCCTGCCCCATCAAACGCGGCAAAAGCGTGTGACGCAACAGTGCAAGTACGGACGGACCGCCATCCCCGATGGTATAGGAATAGCCCATACCACGGGCGCCATCACCGTCCCGAAGCTCGACAAAAATCGTCTCCTGGGATTTGAACGACTGGATTGCGTCGGTGCGCAGAACCTTGGGTTCAAGGTCCACCATAAAAGCGCGCGCATGGGTGATCTTCGCCATAACCTAGCCTTTCAATGCAACGCCCGTGCCGGCGTCAAAGAGGTGACATTTGTCCAGTGTGATCTGGAACATCATCCGCTCACCCATCGCGACAGGGCGCGGGTTCAGCATCTTGGCCTGGACTTCCTTGCCCGCGAGTTCGGCATACAAAACCGTCTCGGTGCCAAGCGGTTCCGTGAGGTTCACGGCCATTTCCATCTCGCACATATGCGCGCTCGGCGGCAGGGCGTGACCGACGGGCATAATGTTGTCGGCGCGCACTCCGAATTGCACGTCCTGGCCCTCCGACGCGGTATAAAGCGGCGGAATAGGCAACGTGGTTCCATCCGTCAAAACGACATTCCCGCCCTTCACCACACCGTCGAGCAGGTTCATCGGCGGCGACCCGATAAAGGTCGCGACAAAGGTGTTCCGCGGGTTTTCAAACACATCCAACGGCGTGCCGATTTGTTCGATATAGCCATCGCGCATGATGACAATCCGGTCGGCAAGCGTCATCGCCTCGACCTGATCATGGGTCACGTAGACGATGGTCGATGTCACTTTCTGGTGCAGCTTTTTGATCTCCACCCGCATCTGGGTGCGCAATTTGGCGTCCAGATTCGACAACGGTTCATCAAACAGAAAGACCTCAGGGTGGCGCACAATTGCGCGCCCCATCGCGACCCGTTGGCGTTGCCCCCCCGACAGCGCACCGGGCTTGCGATCAAGCAACGGCGTGAGCGACAAAATTTCCGCGGCCTCATCCACCGCAACATCGATTTCAGCCTGTGGGCGCTTGGCAATCTTGAGCGAGAAACCGAGGTTCTCACGGACCGTCATATGCGGGTAGAGCGCGTAGTTCTGAAACACCATCGAGATATTGCGATCGCGCGGCGGCAGGTCATTGACCACCTGATCCCCGATCAGGATTTCGCCGCCCGAAATGTCCTCCAACCCAGCAATCATCCGCAATGTCGTGGATTTACCACAGCCGGACGGACCAACCAGAACAACGAACTCGTTATCCTCGATGTCGAGATTGATGGAATGGACAACTTCGAGGTTGCCATATTTTTTGACCACATCACGCAGGTGAACTTGAGCCATAGTATTATCCTTTCACGCCGCCAAAAGTGAGGCCGGCAATGAGGTGTTTTTGGACGAGGAACGTGAGGATGAGCGCGGGAATGATCATCAAAACCGCCAGCGCACACATGCCGCCCCAATTGAGTGTGAATTCGGATGTGAAATCCAGAAGGCCAACAGGCATGGTTTTCGACGTGGTGGAGCGCGTGAGCTGTGAGGCCAATGCGTATTCGTTCCACGAGGTCAAAAAGGCAAAGATACCCGCCGACGCAATTCCCGATTTGGCCACGGGAAACTCGACCCGCCAGAATGCCTGCCACCGCGTACAGCCGTCAATCTCGGCGGCCTCGGCCAGTTCGGGCGGCACCTGGCGAAAGAAACCGTCAATCAGCCAGATCGTGAACGGCACGTTCATAGCGACATAGGCAAGGATCATGCCAAAGTGGGTGTCAATAATCCCGATCCGCGCGAAAATGATGAACAACGGCAGCGACAGGGCAACCCCGGGAACCGCCCGCGTCACCATCAAGCCGACAAAAATCGCACCTTTGAATTTAAACTTGTAACGGGCAAAGGCATAGCCGCCGCTCATCCCCACAAGGATCGCGATGACGGTCGAAGTCACCGAGATCACAAAGGAGTTGCGGAAATAGGTCAGCACCGGCACGCCGCCCTCACCCGCGCCGCCAAACATGGCGCGGTAATGATCGAGGTTCAACTCATTGGGGATCCAGACGGGCGGTTTGGCCATGATCTCGACAGTCGGGCGAAACGAGTTCAGCACGATCCAGAGGCCCGGCACACACAGCACCATCATCGCCATGAACAGGCCAAAGAGATGCAGCGCCTTGAGCGCACGCTTGCGATTGCGGTGGGTCAGATTGCTCGCCATGATTTACACCCCCATCCCAAGCTCGGCCCGCGCCGAGGTCAGTTTTTTGAAAAAGTAGACGGTGAAGAAGATAGCGAGGAAGATCGAGATATAGCCCATGGCATTGGCGTAGCCCATTTTGGCGTCCACATATCCCGTTCGTCCTATCAGGGTCCAAATCAGTTCCGTGCGTCGCGCAGGTCCCCCGTTGGTCATGATCTGCACAATGTCATAGGCCCGCGCCACATCGAGCGAGCGGATCGCCATGGCGATATAGATGAACGGCATCAAGAACGGCAAAGTGACGTATTTGAACGTTTGGAACGGCGTACACCCGTCGACTTTCGCCGCCTCGAGCGGATCTTGCGGAATGGCAAACAGCCCCGCAAGGATCAGGATCGCAAAGACAGAGGTGGCGGTCCAGACTTCCGCAAAAATGATGGAAAACATGGCGAGCTTGCCATCGACCAACCACGGGATTGCGCGTTCCGTAATCCCCAATGATTGCAGCGCATTATTCACCAAACCCACGTTATCATTGAAAATAAACTTGAACTGGAACCCGACGAGAATGGGCGAGAACATCATTGGGAACATCATCGCCGTGCGTAACATCCGTTGCCCGCGCGTGACCTTTGACACCATAAGCGCAAGGCCCAACCCCAACATCATTTCGAGGTTCAGCGCGAGGGTCAACAGCAAGACCGTGCGCCCGAACGCGGCCCAGAATTTTGCATCCCCAACCGCTTTTTCATAGTTGAACGTGCCGATCCACCGATACAGGGTTTCGGGCTTGGTCAATTTATACGCGGTGAAACTCGAATAGAGCGACAGCACCAAAGGGACCAGAACGACAGCGGATAGAATGATGATGGCTGGCATCAACAGGGCCAGCCATGGGGGCAGTTTCATACGTTTCATTGGGTTATCCCGAGGATCGGCACGATGTGACATGCCGCGTCTAGAAAAGGGTGGCGCGGTGAGGGACCGCCGCGCCACCAAGAGGTGCGAAAGGCTTAGTAGACGCCCTCTTCGCGCATCAGATCATCGACGGCACTTTCGGCATCTGCCAAAGCTTCGTCCACGGTCTTATCGCCAAGAATGGCCGCCTGCAGCTCGGGATAAATGAGGTTTGTTGCCTCGATCCAAAGCGAGGTCGGCGGCACGGCAAAGGCGGTCGCAGCCGTTTCCTTGAACGCGGCGAGAACTTCCGAACGATAGGGGTCATCAGACGCCTGCTCGGAGACATAATCCCAAACAGCGGTACGGGACGGCAATGGTCCGGCCGCACTTTCAAGTTTCTGGCTGTCTTCGTTGGTCAGGAAGTTCACCAAAGATGCCGCGGCCTCTTTCGTTGCACAGCTTTCGGTCACGGAGAACCCGTGGAATCCGGACCACCCTGTACGAACACCCGCGGAGCCTTTGGGCGCAGGGGCGACACCGACATTGCCCGCAACCTTGGACGCTTCAGGGTCGTTAAAGAACCCCGCCCATCCGGGCCAGTCGAGGTTGAGGCCGATGGTGCCGGAGGCAAAGCCGTTACCCAGATCGTCCCACAGATAGTTCGTGGTCCCCGCAGGAACCGCACTGGCCTCATAGAGATCGACAAACCACTGAAGCGCTTCTTTACCGGCATCCGAGTTGAACGCAGGCGAGAAGTCGTCATTGAACAGCTTGCCGCCATCCGCCACGATCATCTCGTAATAGCGACCGACGATGGCCTCGTCTTTGCCCGCATATTGCGTGCCATAGAAGTTGGGGGGATCGGAGAAGAAGATCGCCTGATCTTTCAACTGCTCCCAAGTCTCAGGCACAGCCAGAGCATAACCATATTCCGCCTCGAATGCGGCGGCCTTGTCGGCATCCTCATAGAGATCTTTTTGGTAGTAGAGCGCGGAGACATCAAATTGCGCCCGTGGCAACATAACAAGCCGCCCCTCAAGGGTCGCCGCCGCGATATTGGCCTGAACAAACTCGGCCACGGTTTCGGCGGGGATCAGCCCTGTCAGATCCGTGTAAAGGACAGGATACTGCGAGGCAAAAGACGAGTGGTTGGAGCCCACGCACCAATCGGTTGTCCCCGCCGCGATGTCGGATTTAAATTCTTTATCAAGCTCGAAGTGGTTCTTTTTCGAGATGATTTTGACAGTCGCCCCTGTGGCCGCTTCCCACTCGGGAATGCGCGCATAGAGCGCCTCGTATTGCTGACCACCGATCAGCTTGGCTTCGATCGTGACACCATCAAACTCACCGGCCTGCGCCGAAACGGCGACCCCGAGCATCAGTGCAGCGGCAGAAACACCACCTACAAAAGATTTCATTTTAGTCCTCCCAATTATACAACACCGCATTTGCGACGCTGGATCCCGCTTCCCAACCCATTCGCCCTCCCATTTGGCAAATTTCATATTCGGAAGCCTGTTTCATATCTAAACTTGACTCTGAAAGTGAGTCAAGGTGAACTCGAAAAAGAATTCCGCTAGACTGCCCATACACCCGTCCTCCGATAAGGAACCTCACATGCTCATCGACACGCACCTTCACCTCGTTGACCGCAGCCGCCTGTCCTACCCCTGGCTCGCACAGGCCCCCGCCCTGAATGCTGACTGGAGCTATGAGGATTATGCACAGACCGCCGCCCGCCTCGGGATCACGGGGGCGCTCCATATGGAAGTGGACGTAGATCCCGCCGACATCGCGGGCGAAACCGCATGGATCGGCGAGATCATGGACACGGACGATACCCTCATGCGTGGCGCCATTTCATCCGCCCGCCCCGAGGACGCAGGCTTTGACGCCTTCCTTGACGCACTCGACCTGACCGTTGTGAAAGGCGTGCGGCGCGTGCTGCATGTCATGCCCGACGACCTGTCCCGCTCGGAGACCTTTCGCGCCAATGTCCGCAAACTCGGGGAGCAGGGCCTGCCATTCGATATATGTGTACTCGCCCGCCAACTCGACATCGCGATCGAACTTGCCGATGCCTGCGACAGCACCGAATTTGTCCTCGACCATTGCGGCGTGCCTGACATCGCAGGGGACCACTATGACGATTGGGCCGTGGCGATCAGCGACCTTGCGCAGCGCCCCCATGTGAACGCCAAAATTTCCGGGATCACGGCTTACGCCACACCCGACTGGACCCTCGACACATTGCGCCCCTACGTTGAGCACGTGATCGAGGCCTTTGGATGGGACCGCGTGGTCTGGGGCTCCGATAGCCCCGTATGCACATTGAATGCCTCACTCGAACGGTGGGTCGAAACCACCCATGCCCTCACCGCAGGCGCATCGGAAGATGAGCGCGCACGCCTCTATGCCCTTAACGCCGCCCGGATTTGGGACATCCCGCTGTGACACCGCCCGGGTGAGTCGCGCCCGAAAGGTAACAACATGCACCCTGCCACTGTCGCTCCCCGACAGTGTTAGCGCCCACATAATTCCTGCACCATATCCGCCACCGGCCTTCACCGCCAAACCGGTGCGGTTCGCCCTCCGCTAACCATCTGCAAACACGCGAAGTTTTCAGAATATTCGCAATAATTTACAAAACTCGCTCCCGTTTGGTGAATTTGTTTACAAAAAAACGTAGCGTCAGTAGTAACTTAGACGCTTTTTGACAAATACTTCGTTAAACCTAGCCTCAGGAGGAGGTCCGTGACCGGCGGACCCTACAGAGAGACTATTCAGGGAGCTTCCAATGTCCGACGAGACCCTCATGACACCCCCCACGGCCGCATTTACGGCGTCTGCCCATATTGATCGTGCGGCGTATGACGAGATGTACGCGCGGTCTGTGTCTGATCCTGTGGGGTTTTGGGGCGAGATGGGCAAGACGCTCGACTGGATGACGCCC
>NZ_JBLXHL010000002.1:0-476563 GCF_048259695.1 Celeribacter sp.
GCTCAAACACCGCTCTCACCCGCAATTCACCCAAAAAACCACACTCACCACAACCCGCTCCACGAAAAAGGGCGGCCCGTACCCGAACCGCCCTTCCCAAAACACAACTTCACGAAACCTCACGACGCCGCGGGTCGTAGTCTCTTTGGCATCTTTACGCGCGTGGCCAACAGAGCGACGACAATTGCCAAATAGACAAGAGGCTCCACCTGCCACCCTTTGACCAACATCACGAAGTGAACGGCGCCAAGCAAGATTGCAGGATAGAAGAGCTTATGTAGCCCGCGCCATTTCGACCCGAGCTTTCGGATCGACCAGTTGTTCGATGTCACCGCAAGCGGCAGCATCATAACAAACCCTGCCATCCCGATCGTAATATAGGGACGTTTGAGGATGTCCTTGATGATCTGGCTGACAATTTGCACATCGAGAACAAGCCAGACCAGAAGATGGAGAAAGATGTAGGCAAAACCGATCAACCCCAAGGCACGGCGGAACTTGATCAGGTTGAGGCCCGCAAATTTGCGCAGCGGTGTAATGGCGAGCGTTGCAATCAGGACCTTGAGGCCAAGCTCGCCCATTTCGTGTTCGAGGCTTTTTACGGGATCCACGCCGAGACGCCCCGTGACCGCCCAGTAGAACATCACAACGGGCGGAATGATCGCCACTATATAAAGAGGCCACGCGGGAATGCGCCGCGCCACTTTGTTCACAGCATCGACCAACGCCATTAGTACTGCACCGTGAGGTCCATACCTTTATACAGGTCGGCCACTTGTTCCTCATATCCGTTGAACTTGACGGTCTCGATGCGTTTGGCAAACAGACCGCCCCCGATGCGCCGCTCGGAGGACTGGGTCCAGCGCGGATGGCTCACCTCGGGGTTCACGTTGGAATAGAATCCGTACTCGCGGTGATTGATCGCTTTCCAGGTATTCACGGGCTGCGTATCCGTCAGGGTAATTTTCACCACCGATTTGATCGACTTGAACCCGTACTTCCACGGCACAACGAGGCGCAGCGGCGCGCCGTTCTGATTTGGCAACTCTTTGCCATAGAGCCCCGTGGCCATAAGAGTGAGCGGATGCATCGCCTCGTCAAGGCGCAGACCCTCGACATACGGCCAATCCAGAAGGGGGCGTTGTTGCCCACGCATCTCTTCGGGGCGGTAGAGTGTTTCGAACCGCACATATTTGGCTTTGGATTGTATCCCCGCCAATTGCAAAAGCTGACGCAGCTCGAAGCCGTTCCACGGGATGACCATCGACCATGCCTCGACGCAGCGGAACCGGTAGATGCGCTCGTCTATATCCATCTTGGCCAGAATATCGCCGAGGCCGTAGGATCCGGGGCGCTCGACAAGTCCGTCGATTTCAACCGACCAAGGGTCCGTCGTCAGTGCACTCGCATATTTTGCAGGATCAGTCTTGTCGGTGCCGAACTCGTAGAAGTTATTGTAGGTCGTAATTTCCTCATAGGTATTGGGCGTCTCGGTTGTGTCGAACCCGTTGATCGAGAAAACGGGCTTGTCCTGCGCCCGCGCCCCTGTCGCGCCCAACACGCCCGCACCCACCATGCCCGCCAATAACGCGCGGCGGTTCATATACGTGTGCTCGGATGTGATATCGGAATATTTGAGTTTGGATTTAAATGTCATCTGCCGGCCCTTTCGGTGTTTCCATGACGGTAGCCCGCACATGTTCATTGGCAAACCAAACTCATTTCACATCTGCGTTGGAGAATTGTAACGTTTGCCCCGAACACTCACTCCTCACCATTAAATCCCGGAACGATACGGTCGAGCGGAATAGAGGTGCCGTCGGCCTGAACGATGCGCACATGGCTGCGGCGCATCTGACGCGGCTCCAAAACCCCCACGGAATGCGCAATCATTTCCAACTCTTTGATCGACGCTTTGGCGTAGGCGGCAACCTTTTTATATTTGTCCTCGACCACCAACCCCTTTTGCAAGTGCGGGTCATGGGTGGTGATCCCCGTTGGACAGGTATTCTTGTTGCACTTAAGCGCCTGAATGCACCCCAACGAGAACATGAATCCGCGTGCGGACACGACAAAATCGGCGCCCGCACAAATCGCCCACGCCAGATCAGCGGGGTTCACAAGCTTGCCGCCTGCAACGATGCGGATACGATCATGCAGACCATATTTGTCCCGCAGGTCCACAATCCGGATCAGGGCTTCCTTGATCGGCATGCCCACCAGATCGATCAGCGGCATCGGGGCCGCCCCCGTTCCGCCCTCACCGCCGTCGATGGTGATAAAGTCCGGCGCACTCTCGGGACCGCGCGCGTTGATCAATTCGAAAAACTCCGCCCATGGTCGCGAGGACCCAACCACAAACTTGAACCCGACAGGCTTTCCCGTGACCTCTCTAATATGGGCGATGAAATCGAGCAGGTCTGCGAAATCATCCACCTCACGATGGCGGTTCGGGGAAACGCCATCCTCTCCGGGTTTCAACCCGCGGATCGCGGCAATCTCCGCCGTGATCTTTGCAGCGGGGAGAATCCCCCCCTTGCCAGGCTTCGCGCCTTGGCTGAGCTTGATCTCGAACATCTTTACCTGATCATGCACCGCCATTTCGCGCAGCTTGTCATCATCAAGATTGCCGTCCTCATCGCGCATACCGTATTTTGCCGTGCCGATCTGATAGACAAGATCACCGCCCCCCTCGAGGTGGAATGGCGACAGCCCCCCCTCCCCCGTGTTGAGCCAAATCCCCGCCTCCTTTGCGCCCTTTGAGAGCGCCAGAACGGCGGGCTTTGAAATCGCGCCAAAGGACATACCGGAAATATTGAAAATCGACTTGGCCGTATAAGGCACACGACAATGCGGACCGATCACCATGGGTTCGGACATGGTGAACTGGTCATCGAGTGGCGGAAAGGCAGCATTCATAAAGATCGGCGTGCCGGGAATGGAGAGACTGCGGGTGGACCCGAAGGCCACGGTGTTACCTTTTCCGTCAGCCGCACGGTAAATCCAATCGCGTTGCGCACGGTTAAAGGGCATCTCTTCGCGGTCCATCGCAAAGAAGTATTGGCGGAAAAACTCACCCAGAACCGAGAACCAATGACGAAAGTGGCCGATCACAGGGTAGTTGCGCAAGATCGCATCGCGCGTTTGGCTTTTGTCAAAGAAGTAGATCACCAACGCCCAAAGCGCCACCAAACCGACCACAACCACAAACACAAGCGCCAAAACCTGTAACGCACTCATCGCCCAAGCCCAAATCACCATCGCCATCTCCATCTCACTTTTCGCTCACCCTGACATAAGCGCCCGAGATGACAACAGGGTTAACGCAAACATATCGTCCTACGCCGGAATGAAAAAGGCGACCCGATCGGGCCGCCTTCCTCTGGTCTTTTATATCGCTTTGTTAATGGACAACCGCATCGTCGGGTTTGGGCCGGTTCGACGCGCCTTTACGCTCGCCGATAATCAGCCCTTCGGCCCCTGCTGTCACCGCGATGGCGTCACCATCATTGACGTCCCCCGCAAGCAGGCTTTCGGCCAACGGGTCTTGCAACGCACGCTGGATAACCCGTTTGAGCGGACGCGCCCCGAACACAGGGTCATAGCCCTCGTCGGCCAACCACTGTTTGGCCCCCTCATCAAGGGTCAGAACGATATCGCGTTTGGCCAGACGTTTGGCCAAAAGACCCAATTGAATCTCAACAATCCCGCCCATATCCTCACGTCCCAACCGGTCAAAGATGATCGTCTCGTCGAGACGGTTGAGGAACTCGGGGCGGAAATGCGCCCGCACCGCGTCCATCACATCGCGTTTCGCCTGTGACGGATCCGCCCCGTCCGGCATCTGGCTCAGGGCTTGTGCCCCCAGGTTCGATGTCAGAATGATCAGCGTTTGTTTGAAATCCACGGTGCGGCCCTGACCATCGGTCAAAACCCCATCGTCAAGAACCTGCAACAACACGTTGAACACGTCAGGGTGCGCTTTCTCAACCTCATCGAACAACACGACCTGATAGGGTCTGCGCCGCACGGCTTCGGTCAAAACGCCGCCCTCGTCATAGCCAACATAGCCCGGAGGGGCGCCGATCAAACGTGACACGGCGTGTTTCTCCATGAACTCGGACATATCGATGCGAACCATCGCATTGTCATCGTCAAACAGGAACTCGGCCACGGCCTTTGTCAGTTCGGTTTTACCCACGCCGGTCGGTCCGAGGAACAAGAACGAGCCAAGCGGCCGGTTCTCGTCATTCAGGCCCGCCCGCGCACGGCGCACGGCATTGGCCACGGCGTGAACGGCCGTATGCTGACCGATGACGCGTTTGTGTAACCCGTCTTCCATCCGCAACAGTTTGTCCCGTTCGCCCTCAAGCATCTTGGAGGTCGGGATGCCGGTCCACCGCTCCACTACCTGGGCGATCTGTTCAGGGCGCACGGCCTCTTCGACCATCAAGGCTCCGTCCGCCGCGGCTTCAACCGCTTCGGCCTCGGCCAGTTGTTTCTCCAACTGCGGGATCACACCGTAGGACAGCTCCCCCGCCTTGGCGAGATTGCCCTCACGTTTGGCAATTTCCAACGCAGCGCGGGCCTGATCAAGCTGCTCTTTGAGATCACGGGCGCCCTCAAGTTTACGACGCTCGTTTTCCCACTTTGCGGTCAGCAAGGCAGATTGCTCCTGAAGCGCAGTCAACTCGCCCTCAAGCTTTTCAAGGCGCGACTTCGAGGCATCATCGTCCTCTTTGCCAAGCGCCATTGCCTCGATCTGAAGCTGTAGGATCTGACGATCCAACTGGTCCAACTCTTCGGGCTTGCTATCCACTTCCATCCGCAACCGCGATGCGGCCTCGTCCACGAGGTCAATCGCCTTATCGGGCAAAAAGCGGTCGGTGATATAACGGTGCGACAGGGTGGCCGCCGCCACGAGTGCGCTGTCGGAAATCCGAACGCCGTGGTGCAACTCGTACTTCTCTTTAATGCCACGCAGAATCGACACCGTATCCTCGACCGTTGGCTCCTCAACCACAATGGGTTGGAAACGGCGGGCAAGAGCGGCGTCCTTCTCGACATATTTGCGGTACTCATCAAGTGTGGTCGCGCCAACACAATGAAGCTCCCCGCGCGCAAGTGCGGGTTTGATCAGGTTGGCGGCATCCATTGCGCCATCGGCCTTGCCCGCGCCGACAAGCGTGTGCATCTCGTCAATGAACAAAATGATTTCACCCGCTGCGGCTTCGATTTCTTTGAGGATAGATTTCAACCGCTCCTCGAACTCGCCACGGTATTTGGCCCCGGCAATGAGGGCGCCCATGTCGAGCGCCATAAGTTTTTTGTTGCGCAAGGATTCAGGCACATCGCCATTGATAATGCGCAGTGCGAGACCCTCCGCAATCGCGGTCTTACCCACACCCGGTTCCCCGATCAAAACGGGGTTGTTCTTGGTCCGGCGCGACAACACCTGCATCGCGCGGCGAATCTCTTCGTCACGTCCGATAATCGGGTCGATTTTACCCTGCTCGGCGGCCTCGGTCAGATCGCGGGCGTATTTTTTCAACGCCTCATACCCGTCCTCGGCGGACGCGCTATCAGCGGTGCGGCCCTTGCGGATGTCGTTGATCGCCTCATTGAGGCCCTGCGCAGTCACACCGCCCGCTTCCAATGCCTTTTTGGCCTCGGAACGCGACAGGGCAAGTGCCGTCAAAAGCCGCTCGACGGGGACAAAACTATCGCCCGCTTTCGTGGCAATCTTTTCAGCCTCATCAAGCACCTTTGCGGTGCTTTGGTCCATATAGGTTTGGCCCGCATCGCCCGTGACACGCGTCAACTTGGCAACGGCGGCATTCACACTGGCCGCGACCGCTTTCGCGTCACCGCCCGCGCGCGAAATGAGGCTCGTGGCGAACCCCTCGCTGTCATCCATAAGGGCTTTAAGCAGGTGTTCGGGCTTGAGCGACTGGTGGCTCTCCCGCATTGCAATCGTTTGCGCAGCCTGAAGAAAGCCGCGCGAGCGCTCCGTGAACTTCTCCATGTCCATCGGTATCTCCTTTCATATAAAGCGTTCCGCTTTTGATGACGCCCGATATGGCGCGCCCCGGGTCGGAACCTTGATATTTAAATGGGACCGCATTGACTCAATCTCAAGGGTTATCAGCACAGATTTGGAACAATCGAACACCACCTGCGTTGAGCCCCGAAGGAGATGCAAAATGAAACCCTACCGCGTTCAGGTCAGCGGCCTCACCTTTAACGCCGCCACACAACGGTTTCAGGCCCGCGTAATTTTCCACGAAGGAACGGATCGCATCACCTATCCCGTGGAATTGGCCGCGCCGATTACCGCAGATTTCGAAACAGTCTCACGGGGATTGGTGTTGCGCGCACGGGTCATCCGCAAACAGGAACGGGGCGCAAATATTGCGCATCTGAAATCCATAGTTGCCCACGCAATGCATGTCGGACACCACGCCTCCCCCGCCGCGTAATGGCCACAGACTCTTGACCCTCAAAGGTGGACAGCGCATGTGAGGGAAACAGTATAAAAGAGGATGTCCCATGTCTGCTCCCGTATCTGCCCGAGATCGTCTTATCGTCGCCCTTGATGTACCAAACGTTGTGCAGGGGCTCGACCTTGTAAACCGTATCGGCGACGCGGCCTCGTTTTACAAAATCGGCCTCGGTATGCTGACAGGGGGCGGCCTTGCACTGGCCAACGAGCTCAAACAGGAGCACGGCAAAAAGATCTTTCTCGACATGAAGTTCTTTGACATCGGCGCGACCGTGGAAAATGCGGTCCGCGGGATCGCCCAGTTCGACATGGATTTCCTCACCGTCCACGGCGACCCCTATGTGGTCAAAGCGGCCAAAGAGGGGGCAAGCGGATCGGACATGAAAATCCTCGCCGTCACGATCCTCACCTCTCTTGATCGTGCCGACCTTGACGGCGCACTGATCAAAACCGGCGACATCCGCGATTTGGTTCAGGAGCGTGCGGGCAACGCCTTTGCCGCAGGCGCAGATGGCGTCATCGCATCGCCACAAGAGGCCGCCCTCATCCGCGCCCTGCCCGAAGCCGAAGGGAAACTCATCGTCACCCCCGGCGTGCGCCCGAGCGGTGCGGCGCTTGGGGATCAAAAACGTGTCGCAACCCCCGCACAAGCGATCACAGATGGCGCGGATCACATCGTGGTCGGCCGCCCGATCTGGCAACACGCCGATCCACACGCCGCCGCCAAAATGATCCAGGACGAAATCGCGGGCGCTTAAAGCATCGCCGCATCGTCAACATAACGGCGCAAACGATCCTTGAGGGGCGGGACCGCCATCGGGTGAGCGAGAAAATCGGTCACCCCCATCCAACGCCAGTCTTGCCCCTCGTCACCCAGACAGATCGTGGAATCCACAAGCGCCTCCCACCGCGCGACGAAAAAATACACCGGTGCGGATATCCCGTCATACGCGGCCTCTTTTCTGGCATAGATAAAACGGGCCGGATCCATCACAAGCCCGAGCTCTTCGGCCAATTCGCGGGCAGCGGTTTCGAGCGGCGTCTCGATCCCCTCACGGCCACCACCGGGTAAATCCCAATGGTTTGGAAACGGGATGTGAGCAAAATCATCGCGCAATAACGTGAGCACATCCGCACCCCGCAAAATCGCAATCTTGGCCCCGTCAAAATCGGAACCGTCAAATTCAAACATCATCGTTGATGTCGATATCCCACTTTTTGATCTGTCCCTTTCGGATGCCGAACACCTGACGCATTGCGAACCAGGACAGCAACGAGATGACGGCAAACACCAACAAGATTACCGCAATGTTGGGTCCGAACAGGCCCAACGCCATGAGACCCGCGACAAGGCCCGCACCGACCCCGAAGCCCAGGAACACAAATCCCGGTGCGAGGACCTCGAACCCGAAAAAGGCGATGGCCAAAACCGCCCACGCCCACCATTGCACGATTAGGCCACCATCCATCATTTCGCCCCTTTGAACAGTTTGAACGCGTCACCAAAGGCCTCAAGGGCAGCCGAGGGGACAACGATGGTCTGTTTGCCCGTGCCGTTGCCAAGCGCCGTCAGCGCCTCAACCTGTTTAAGGGCCACCTGATATTGTGCCGACTCGATGCCGTTTTCCGCAATTGCCACGGCCACAACACTTGTCGCGTAGGCCTCTGCGTCTGCTTGGATCCGGCGGGCTTTGGCCGCTTGCTCGGCCGCATACAATTGCGCATCGGCGTTCAACTCGACCGAACGCTTGTTGCCCTCGGCCTCGGTCACGGAGGCACGGCGGGCGCGTTCTGCGTTAAGCTGTTGCAGCATCGCGGAGCGCGTGGCCTCGTCGAGGTTCACATCGAGGATCTCCGCCCGGGTCACTTCGATACCCCAATCGTCCACCGCATTCTCAACCGATTCCTGAATGGTGGAAATCAATTGCGCACGGTTGGATTGAACCTCGTCCAGTTCCATCTTGCCAATCTGTGACCGCACAATCCCCGCCACGGTCGTTGCAATCGCGGCGTCCACATCACGAATACGGTAGACGGTTTTTTCGGGCTCGGTAATGCGGTAAAACACCGATGTTTCCACCTTGACCAAAACGTTGTCCGAGGTGATCGCATCCTGCATCGCATTGGGCAATTGGCGCTCGAGAATCGATATTTTATGGCGCACATTATCAACAACCGGCACGATCAGGTTGATCCCCGGCCCAAGCACGGCCCGTAGGCGCCCAAAGCGCTCCACCACGTATTTCTCCGACTGCGGGACAATCCGCACGCCTTTGAGAATAAGGATGACGATAAACGCGGCAAGCGCCAACGCAACAACGTTTCCGCCCGTCAAAAAAGGTGAGAAATCAGAAGGTTCCATTGGCGTCCCTGTCTTCGTAAAGTTCTTTGTTCTATGGATAGTATAGAGCGTTATGTGGGTATAGTCTCGCGTCAGTTCAAGGACTTGTCATGCCCGCCCTATGCCGCGATTGCCTCACCACCTTTGACGTTGGACGCCGCTGCCCTGCCTGTGGGCGGCCGCGTATTCTGGTGCATGACGAGCTGTTCGACCTTGGCGTGGCGCATATGGATTGCGATGCATTTTACGCCTCGGTCGAAAAGCGCGACAACCCGGACCTGCGCGACAAACCCCTTATCGTGGGGGGCGGACAACGCGGCGTTGTGACAACCGCATGTTATATTGCCCGGATCAAGGGCGTGCGCTCGGCCATGCCGATGTTCAAAGCCCTGCAACTATGCCCCGAAGCCATCGTTGTCCCGCCCCGCATGGCGGCCTACGCCGAAGCCTCCCGCGCGATCCGGTCGCTGATGGACGAGCTGACGCCAGACGTGGAGCCGCTTTCGCTTGACGAGGCCTTTATGGACCTGCGTGGCACCGCAAAACTTCACGGTCGTCCCCCCGCCGTGATGCTTGCCCGCCTCATCAATCGCATGGCAGACGAACTGGGCCTATCCGGCTCCATTGGCCTAAGTCACAACAAATTCCTCGCCAAGATCGCGTCAGACCTCGACAAGCCCCGCGGATTTTCGGTGATCGGTGAGGCGGAAACGATGGACTTTCTCGCCGACAAATCTGTCAGCCTGATTTGGGGCGTGGGGGCCGCGACACGGACCGCGTTGGAAAAGGCCGGCATCCGCAGCTTCACAGACCTGCGCCGTTGGGAAAAAGACGACCTTCATGCGCGGTTTGGCGCAATGGGCGACCGCCTTTGGCATTTGGCGCGCGGTCAGGATATGCGCCGGATCTCCGCCAGGCGGCCAATGAAATCCATCTCCAATGAAACCACATTTTCCGCAGACACCGCCGCCCTTGATGTGCTCGACGGACACCTGTGGCGGTTGGCGCAAAAGGTATCGGATCGCGCCAAGGCCAAAGGGATTGCGGGGCGGGTTGTAACGCTCAAGGTCAAAAACGCCAAACATGCGAGCTTCACACGCCGCCTGACCCTGTATGATCCAACGAATACCGCTGACCGGCTGTACCGTACGGCACGCGGGTTGCTCGATCATACGATGGACAAAGCGCCGTTTCGCTTGATCGGTGTGGGCCTGTCCAATCTGGTCGATGCAAGCGGGGCGGATCTTTCGCCCGACCTGCTTGACCCCGATGCAATCAAACGCGCCCGCGCCGAAGAGGCCAGTGACAAAATTCGTAAAAAATTCGGCAAGGACGCCATCGTTAAAGGCCGATCCTTGCGCTGATCGTCACTCTGCGGCGAGTGGCACATCGTCGGCCTCGATCGCCGCGACACGACGCGCCGCACGCAGCAACGCCGCGCGAACCTCGGCAAACTCCGCCCGTGGCTCAATGCGCGCCTCGTTCATATAAAGCGAGCGATCAATTTCGACCTGAATCGCATGGCGCCGCTGTGTTGGCCGCCCGTAGTGTTCGACAACAAACGCGCCCGCAAAGGGCATGTTGCGTGTCACTGCAAACCCTTCGGCGCGAAACGCCGCCTCGACCTGTGCGACGATGCGCGGATCGGCCGAGGCACCATAACGGTCACCCACCACAATTTCGGGCAGCTTTGCCATGCGCGGGCCGCTCGAGACCAAGGCTTCGTGTGGCATCGAATGGCAGTCAATCAGAATCGATTGGCCAAATGCCGCATGCGCCTCGTCCAACAGCGACTTAAGCGCGGCGTGATAGGGTTTCCAAAACACCTCGATGCGCGACCGCACCTCCTCACGGGTGAGTTTGCCGCGATAAATATTGCGCCCGCCCGCCACGACACGGGGCACAACACCCAACCCCGAGGTCACGCGGGGACTTAGGACACCACGCACAAGGCCCTCGATCAGAGCGGGATCAAACTCGTCGTGGCGGCGATTGAGATCAACCCAGGCACGCGGGAACACAGCCGAGATCATCGGAGCGCCGAAATCAGTGACCTGTTTGAACAACAAATCGACAAAGGCATCCTCGGACGAACGCAGCGTCAAAGGATCGAGAACCGATTGTTTTACAAAACTTTCAGGGTATTCACGACCGCTATGCGGCGAGGAAAAGACAACCGACGTGGTTCTTTCCTTGGGGTGTTTCAACAGATATGACGCGTTGCTCATGCATGGGTCCTCTTGCTCGAAACTATAACGAGTGAAATTACTCACCAAAAGCCCTTGATCAATCACCCGACTCCTTTTATACGCCCACGAACTGACGCGGAAATTATCCTGCGTTTTGTTTTTCGGGGCTCACAAGGCCTTGGAGAGTAAAGCGCAAATTTCCGAGGTAGGATGGGTGTATAGCTCAGTGGTAGAGCACTTCGTTGACATCGAAGGGGTCACAAGTTCGAACCTTGTTACGCCCACCATTCTTTGACGTTGGATAGGTTTTAACTGGCGCACGCAGGCGCCGCGATTAGGAGAAAGACTATGAAAGTTCGTAACTCACTCCGCTCGCTGAAAAACCGGCACCGCGACTGCCGCGTCGTGCGCCGTAAAGGCCGCGTGTACGTGATCAACAAGACGCAACGCCGCTTCAAGGCCCGTCAGGGTTAAGAAGTTCAGCAGCGATTATTGATTGAGCCGCACGGGGCGACCCGCGCGGCTTTTTCTATGTCGTGTTGCATGGTGGGCTTGTTTCAGAACGGGCTGCTTGCGCCGCTCATTGGTCCTGCAACACTTCGCGTGCCTGTGCGCTATCGTCCACCCGCGATGTGGTCACGCCGATGAAATGCCGCTCGGGCAGGACCGTCACAAACGACTGTACGTAGCCACCGGCCTCCAACGCCGCCGCGAAATACCCGCCACTTTGGCCCTCCGGATTGATGTTGGTACTGGCGCTTGCGGTCATCTGCACCCCGTCCACACGCCACTCAGACGTGGCAACCGCGAACTCAACGATATCGGTGCCGAGCGCCATAATCTCACAGGTTTGCCCGCTTTCATGCGCCACAACCAACACCCGGGAATCATCGGTGCGATACAGCTTTGCCACTTTCCCGTTGAGGAGTTTACCCTCCATCTCCTTTGGCGCCCGCTCAAGGCCAAAACCGAGCGCAATGTCATTGGCCAAAGGTGTAATGCAATAGGATTGCACCGCCTGTGTGACGGGATCGGCCGCCGCACTCAGGGGCAACACAATACTCGCCACAATACCTGTCAAAAATCGCATGGGGTCTCCTCTCCGTTCCCGTATTGGTAGCAGAGAGAACAGGTCTGCGACAATCACATCACGGCGACAACCGGCGCATTAGAGTTTGCGGTAAAGCTCGTCTTCCAATTCGGACGTGTCGACACCAAGCGATTCCAATCCGTCCTCAAGGTAATCAGCCAAAAGCGGGATACCGAGTAGGTAGTTTTCCGTCGGGGCCGAGGCCTCTTGCCTGGCTGTTTCGAACGCCTCGTCATAATCGTCGGCCGTAAAGGTCTCGCGGCCAATCCACATAATCGCCACCAGAGCGGCCTTTTCATCCTCATTGAGATTTTTGATGAAGCTTTTGAGCTCGCTCCCCGTGGCGTCCGAGCGGCGGGATTCGTAAATGGTATCAGCATCGGCATCGTCGCCCGATCGATCCCAACGGCCCACTTTGACAGAAAGTTCACGCGCTCTGACAATCACAAAACCGACTTTGTTTGGGCTGATATCCATCATGCTCCTCCATATCTTTCATGGTCGAGTGTGCGCTCTGGGATGCAGGTCAGACATGACCTAGGTCAAACGCGGATCGCCCCGCGTCGTTTCACGTTCCGGACGTGATCGGCACGACTGGCGCGTCCGGAGCCAGCTCTTCGAAATCAAAATTATCGAGCCGGTGCGCCCGTTTGCCCGCCTTATCAGCCGAAATTTTGATGTCCTCAAGGTCTTTGGCCGCCTGTCCGAAATGACGGTCAAGGTTCCCGACCCGTGTCCCGAGCCGCTCGACATCACCATGCAGCAACGCCAGTTCCTTGCGAATAGCGCCCGCCTGTTCACGCATCCGCGCATCTTTGAGAATCGCCCGCATGGTGTTGAGCGTTGCCATGCAGGTCGTGGGCGAAACGATCCAGACCCGTTTATCAAACCCCTCGCGCACAAGTTCGGGGAAATTGGCGTGCAACTCGGCGTAGACCGCCTCGGACGGCAGGAACATCAACGCGCCATCGGCGGTTTCACCCTCAAGGATATATTTATCGGAAATGTCGTTGATGTGTTTTTTCACCGCCGCCCGCAGCATTCTGGCCGCGTCATTCAACTCCCATTGCGTATCCGCGCGCCGCAATGCCTCATAGGCCTCTAGCGGGAATTTACTATCGATGGCAATCGGCCCCGGCGGGTTGGGCAGGTGGATCAAACAATCGGCCCGCTTGCCGTTCGACAGTGTTGCTTGCAATGTATAGCTGTCTTTGGGCAATGCCTTACCCACGATGTCGTTGAGCTGGATTTCTCCGAACGCCCCGCGGGTCTGCTTGTTCGACAGGATATCTTGTAATGACAAGACATTTCCCGACAGCTTTTCGATATTGGCCTGTGCCTTATCGATGGTTTGGAGGCGTTGTTGTAAATCCCCGAGGGACTGTGCGGTGCGCCGCGCCGACCCCTGAAGACTTTCGTTCATCGTTTCGCTAACCAGTGCCAGACGCTTCTCCATCAACTGGATCATGTTCGCCTGTGATGCCGCCTGCGCCTCCGACACATGGGTCAACCCGCCCGCAAGCTGTTGCTGCCCGTCCGACAGCATTCGCACGGTTTGGCCCAATTGGTACATCTGGCCCGCGAGCGGCTGTGTCATACGTGCGGCCTCACTCGACCGTTTAAGCATCACGAACAGGAGCACAACAACGAGCAAAAGCACCCCGCCTGCAATCAAGGCCAAAGCCGTCAGCGGATCAGACAAATTGATCGTTGTCGCGCCAATCTGGATCATGTGCGCCCGAACAGCCGTTCAATATCGGTGAGTTTCAATTCCACATAGGTCGGGCGTCCGTGGTTGCACTGACCCGAATGCGGGGTGGCTTCCATCTCGCGCAACAGCGCGTTCATCTCTTCGGCACGCATCCGGCGGCCCGAACGGATCGACCCGTGACAGGCCACGCGCGACAACACCGCCTCGATCCGCGCTTGTACGGTGAGGCTATCGCCCACATCCGCCAACTCATCAAGCACGTCGGAGATCATCGCCTTTGCATCGACACGCCCCAAAATGGCGGGGGTTTCGCGCACGGCAATGGCGCCGCCACCAAAGGGTTCGATCACAAGGCCAAGTCGCGCCAGATCATCCGCCAGATCCAGTAACGTCTGCGCATCATTTGTCCCCAGTTCGACCACTTCGGGGATCAACAAAGCCTGAGACGCCACACCGTTTTCGGCCATCTGCGCCTTGAGCTTTTCATAGACCAGACGTTCGTGCGCAGCATGTTGATCGACGATCACAATACCACGCCCGGTCTGCGCAATGATGTAGTTTTCATGGACCTGCGCACGGGCGGCTCCAAGCGGGAGCGCCTCAACCTCGGGCGCAGCCTCCACATCCTCGAATCGTGCAGACGGATAGGCCGCCTCGGCAAACCCCGGGGTGTCGAACCGCTCTGGCGCCTGCCATTGATAGCTCTGCTCCATCACATCCGACGAGGGACGCGGTGGTGGTGTGTATCCCCGCGCGAAACCACCCACTGACCGCTGATCCATCTGGTAGGACCGCGGGACATCGCCCTGCCCCTCGGGCCGCATCGCGCCCAAAGTGGCATTGGCCACAGTCGAGGAGGCCCGATGACCGGCCTCCGCCAACCCGTGGCGCAACGCCGAGACGATCAACCCGCGCGCCAATCCGGGATCGCGAAACCGTACCTCGGATTTGGCGGGATGGACGTTCACGTCAACCAGATGCGGATCACAATCGATGAACAGACACGCCGCAGGATGGCGGTCACGGCTCAGGAAATCGAAATAGGCTCCCCGCAGCGCCCCGACCAAAAGTTTATCTTTGACGGGACGTCCGTTGACGAACAGGAACTGCGTCACGGCGGATCCGCGCGAATAGGTGGGCAAGGCAGCGTAGCCGGTCAGATGCAGCCCCTCGCGCTCGGCATCAATCGCCAAGGCGTTTTCGGCAAACTCTTTGCCCAAAACCTGTGCTAAACGTCCGTGGAGAGCATCGAACAAATCACCACTTTCGGGGTCGGCGCGGAACGTCACGCGCCCCTCGCCCCCGCCCGACACGTCACGCAGGGTAAACCCCACAAACGGCTCGGCCATCGCAAGGCGCTTGATCACATCGGTGATCGCCTGAGATTCAGCACGGTCTGTACGCAGAAATTTGAGCCGCGCGGGCGTGGCGTAGAACAAATCGCGCAACTCGACGATCGTCCCCTTTGACAAGGCTGCGGGTTTCACCGGCTCCATATGTCCGCCCGACACGGTCAGCGATACGCCCTCGCCCCCCTCAACGCGGGAGGTGATTTTAAGGCGACCAACAGCACCAAGCGACGGCAGAGCCTCACCACGAAACCCGAAGGTGTGAATGTCGAGAAGGTCGGAACCGTCGATCTTTGACGTAGCGTGGCGCGACAGGGCGAGCGGCAAATCATCGCCCGTCATCCCACAGCCGTCATCGGTCACACGGATGAGGGTTTTGCCGCCATCGGCATAGTCAATTTCGATCCGGCGCGCGCCCGCATCGACCGCGTTTTCAACCAGTTCTTTCACCGCGGACGCAGGTCGCTCGACCACTTCGCCCGCCGCGATACGGTTGATGGCCCCCTCGTCCAGTTGACGGATCCAGGGGCGCGGTTCATAGCTTATGTTGGGGCGTGGGGAATTCATGCCACTAGAGGTAGCATGGCCCCTCCCGATTCGACTATGCCGAATTCGGCAGGATTTCGCGCCGGTTTTACTCGGCATTCAATCCTTCGGGTTGGCCCACGACAACAAACGTCAGCGATTCGGGATCATAGAGCGCCCGCGCCACACGGTTGATTTCATCCAGTGTCACAGCGTTCACCATGTCATTTCTTTTGGTAATGTAATCAGGGCTAAGGCCAACCATTTGCATCCCAACCATAATTTTCGCAATCGGCGCATTCCCGTCGAACCGTAACGCGTAAGCACCCGTCAGATAGGTCTTTGCGATATCCAGCTCCTCGGCCGTAATGCCATCACGGGCGATCTTGTCCCATTCGTCTTTGACCACTTGAACAGCTTCGGCCACGGCACCATTGGCCGATGAAAATTGGCCTGCCACCATATTTGCGTAATCAAATGACGCAAGGTATGCGCCGATACCGTAGGTCAGCCCGCGCTTTTCACGGACTTCTTCCATCAAACGGCTTTCGGCGGCGCCGCCGAAAATCTCGTTGGCGATATAGGCGGGGATATAATCCTCGGCGTCCCGCGCGATGCCTGCATGACCAAACAGAACCACAGATTGCGGCGTCTCGTAGGGAACCACCGTCACGCCCCCATGCAGCGCGGGCGCAATGGATGCGGGCATATCGGGACCGCTTTGTGGCAGATCCCCGAGCAGATCATCAATGAGCGTCGAAAGCGCCTCTGCGGTGATGTCCCCGACCGCCCCGATGTACACGCGATCTTTGACCATCGCGTTTGTATACGCGGTGAACATGTCGTCACGGGTGAGCGCCTCGACACTGTCCAACGTACCGTCCGCCGAGGTGCCATACGGGTGTGTCCCGAAGGCATTGGAATAGAACATCGCCGATGCAATCTCGCTTGGGTCGGTCTGCGCGGAGCGGATCACCGAGTACACCTGCCCTTTGACCCGCTCGATTGCGTCGGGGTCAAAGCGTGGCTCCAAAATGGCCTGACGCAAAAGCGCCACGGCCACATCGCGATTTTCGGTAAGAAACTTCGCGGAGATCGACACGCTGTCCATGCCCGCGTCGAACGAATAGCTGGCCGCAAGCGCGTCACGGGCCTTGGCAAAGGACTGCGCATCCAAATCGCCCGACCCCTCTTCGATCAGCGCCATCATAAGGTTGATCTCGCCCCGCTTGTTCTCACGGTCCAGTGACGAGCCACCGCGAAACCGGATTTCGAGCGCGGTAAAGGGAATCGAATGTTCCTCAACCAACCATGCCTTGAACCCGTCAGGTGTGGTGATGTCCTGAACCTCGACAGCGGCCTGTGCAGAGGTTGTGAAAATGGCAAAGAGGCCCGCGGCCAGAATACGGATCATTGCGTCACCTCCGTGGCGGCTTGTGGCGCGTCTGGCATCAACCATCCGGTCACAGCGTTGGATTTATCAAATACGGCACGCGCGGCGGCCATGACGTCATCGGGCGTCACGGCACCAAGCACATCCGGCCACGCCTGAATATCATCCAAGGTCAGGCCAAGCGTCAAAAGCTCGCCGTACCGGCGCGCCAATCCTTCGATATTGTCCTCATCATAGATCAAGGACGCGCGGAGTTGCGATTTAAGGCGGTCAAACTGTTCCTGATCGACGCCCTCGTCCATAAATTCGGCAATGGCGCCATCCAATGCGGCCTCCGCATCCTCCAGACTCACATCGGGCGTTGGCACGATCACCAACCCGAAACTCGCCGCATCCAATGTTGCACCATCATAATATGCAGACACATAGACCGCCTTTTGCGTCTCGAATGTCAATTTTTGCCCCAACACCGATGTCGCGGCATCGCCCCCCAACAGCGCCGCGAGAAATTGCAAAGCCGCGGCCTCTTTTTGGTCACCTGTGTTGCGCTCCGGCGCAAGGTACGTCCGTGTGACATAGGCCTGCGACACACGCGGGTCCGACATGGACAGGCGGCGCTCGGACAATTGCGGCGGCTCGGTCGGGCGCAGGCGTGGCGTCAAATCCGGCGTGGGCGCAATTGGACCAAAATAGGTTTTTGCCATCTCGAACACCTCATCGGGATCGACATCCCCCGCCACCACGAGGGTGGCATTGTTGGGCGCATAATAGCGGGCATAAAACGCAAAGGCGTCATCACGATTGAGTTGTTCGATCTCGTGCTTCCACCCGATAATCGGAATGGCGTAAGGGTGGTTGAGATATTGCGCGGCGCGGCGTTGTTCCATGAACAGCGCACCGGGGTTGTTCTCCGTGCGCATATTGCGTTCCTCAAGAACCACATTGCGCTCGGTCACCACGTCCTCTTCGGTCATCTGCAGATTGCGCATCCGGTCCGCTTCCATCTCCATCATCAACGGCAAACGGTCAGCGGCAACCCGTTGGTAATAAGCGGTATAATCCCACGAGGTAAACGCGTTGTCCGACCCGCCATTACGCGTCACGGTTTCCGACAACTCGCCCGCGGCCATCTTGTCGGTACCTTTGAACATCAGGTGCTCAAGGAAATGCGCAATACCGCTTTTGCCCATCGGCTCATCGGCAGCGCCCACTTTGTACCACACGGTATGCACAACAACGGGAGCGCGGTGATCTTCGAGGACATAGACCTCCATACCGTTATCCAACTCGAACTGGCTGACCTCCACGGCAAAAAGCGGGGAGGCAAGCACACTCAACACAACGGCGAGATTACGGATCATTCGAGTACCTATCTAAATGCGTTCACGACATAGTTGCGCCACCGCAAGCGAAGAGCAAGCGGGGGTGACGTGGATGTGATCGAACAGGAGGGTGCGTTAGTTGCGGGGCGGCGCGGATGGCACGTTCACACCAAGCGCACGCAGGCGTTGCCACTCGGAAAAAGGGTCAAGCGCAAAGCGTTTATACGCTCGCTCATACTTGTTTTTCTGCCACGGCAAACCCGCCCACCCGCTGCGTTTGAGTTTTGCCTCGTCCGCGGCCGCAAGATCGGTGCGGATCGCCGGATTGACACCAAAACGCGAGGCATAGGACACAATCCCGCCGTCAACGTCGCTGCCCGTGTTGGGCCGTCCGCCAAGTGCGACAATTGCATCGTTTTTGGGTTGTTGATCGGCAAGGTTGCCGCCTTTGGGCGTCGGGGTCGGCAAGGTCGTGAAATCGGTTGGCGCTTCGAGCGGCTTGGACGGAACGACACCAAATTCATCAGGGCCGGTCGAGATCGCGGCGGGGCGCAAATCCGCTTTGGGCGCACACGCTGTCAACGCGAGCATCACCATCAGGCACAATCCCGTATTTAGAGCCTTAAATTGCATGAACCCCGTCCCTTAAGCCGTTTGCCAGACCATATGTAACGCAAGCGAACGAGGACGTCACGCCCGCTTTTTACCATCACCCGTGAAAAGGATAAGACCGAACGCCCCTGCGAAAATCGCGATGTCCGCGACGTTGAACGAATAGGGGTTGGAAAAGCCGCAACATGAGGTGTTGAGAAAATCCGCCACGGCGCCGTAAAGCACGCGATCAAGCGCGTTGCCAAGCGCCCCGCCAATCAACAGACCCGCACTCAGGTTGCCGATGGCCGAGAATCCCTCTTTACGCACCCATGTAGCGACCCAGATCGACACGACAACAGCCAACCCGATCCAGATCCACCGCATAAACACCGCATACTCGGAAAACAGACCGAAATTGACACCATCATTCCATGCCATCCGGAAAACGAGATAGGGATCTACGACAACAATCTCACCCACGGAGCGCAAATTGAGCGCATGCACCACGACCCATTTCGACATCTGATCGAAAACAAACGTGATCAAAGCTGTCCAGAGGGTTAGGCGCATGCGCTCTCCAATTCGGTGTTTCGGGTGGATCAATTAGTGACGGAAGTGGCGCATACCCGTAAAGACCATCGCCAGACCCGCCTCATTGGCCGCATCGATGACCTCCTGGTCGCGCATCGAGCCACCTGGTTGGATCACACAGGTCGCCCCCGCAGCCGCGGCCTCAAGCAAGCCGTCCGCAAACGGGAAGAACGCATCGGACGCCACAGCCGACCCGATGGTCAGTGGCGCGGGAAGGCCCATCGCCTCGGCCATACGCTCGGCCTTTTTCGCGGCGATCAACGCCGAGTCGAGGCGCGACATCTGTCCCGCGCCGACACCGACAGTGGCTTGGTTTTTGACATAAACAATGGCGTTGGATTTGACGTGCTTGCCAACTTTCCATGCAAACAACAGATCCTGAAGTTGCTCTTCGGTCGGCGTTTTTTCCGTCATGACACGCAGATCATCGAGACCGATGAAGCCCGCATCCTTGTTCTGAACCAACATTCCGCCTGCCACCTGACGCACCGTGTTCGAGGTCGCCAATACGTCCGGCAAGCCGTCCGTGGTCAAAAGGCGCAGGTTCTTTTTCGCCGCAAAGATCGCCTTTGCCTCATCGGATGCACCGGGGGCGATGACGACTTCGGTAAAGATCTCGGTGATTGCCGCCGCTGTGTCCGCGTCGAGCGCCTTGTTGAGTGCGACAATGCCGCCGAACGCAGACGTGCGGTCACAATCGAACGCCTTTTGATAGGCCTCCAGAAGCGTAGCCCCCTTGGCCACACCACAGGGATTGGCGTGTTTGATAATCGCAACGGCGGCGCTTTCGGCGGGATCGAATTCGGCAACCAATTCGAATGCCGCATCGGTGTCGTTGATGTTGTTATAGGACAGCTCTTTGCCCTGATGTTGGGTCGCGGTTGCAACCCCCGCACGCGCAGAGCCATCAACATAGAAGGACGCGGTTTGGTGCGGGTTTTCGCCATAGCGCAAGGTCTGTTTGATCTGGCCGGCGACAACGCGGCGACGCGGGGCCGTATCACCGAGAGCATCGGCCATCCATGTCGACACGGCTGCGTCATAGGCACCGGTGCGGGCGTAGGCGATTTGAGCCAGTTTCTGACGGAAGGCGTAGGTGGTCTGACCGCCATTTGCATCCAATTCCGCGATCAGCGCATCGTAGTCCTCGACATCCACAACCGTGGTCACAAACCCGTGGTTTTTGGCGGCGGCGCGGATCATAGCCGGGCCACCAATGTCGATGTTTTCAATCATTTCGTCATAACCCGCACCCCGCGCAAGCGCGGCCTCGAACGGGTAGAGGTTCACCACCAACAGATCAATCGCGCCGATATCATGCGCATCCATCGCCTTGACGTGATCGGCATTGTCGCGCAGGGCAAGCAAGCCACCGTGAACTTTGGGGTGCAGCGTTTTCACGCGACCGTCCATCATCTCGGGAAAGCCCGTGACATCCGCCACGTCTTTGACGTCGAGGCCCGCGTCACGCAATGTCTTGGCGGAGCCGCCCGTCGACAGCAGTTCAACGCCTTTCGCAGCGAGCGCTTGGCCCAATGCGACGAGGCCGGTTTTATCGGATACGGAAAGAAGCGCGCGCTTTACAGGTGCGAGATCGGTCATGTGGCAGTCCCCAGATCAAAAGTCTAAATCAACTCGGCGTCTCGTCATCCATCTCTAGATCACGCAGGGTGTTTGGCGTCTCCTGCGCTTTCGCCAGAGTCCAACGGACGCGCGTCGCATAATCCATTGCGGCCGCAGATAGAACCACTTGTTTGCTCGCACGCGGTTTTAATCGTCCTTTTTCGAGATAAACCGACCGATCGAGGCTCAAAGTTGCCCGTCCGTCATGGCGGAACACCCAAATCTCCCCCGACTTGAGCGCCATAGACACGGCAGCACCGCCCATATCCAACTCGGCGTCCACATCGGGATGGAGATGGAACCGCACCTGAAACGGAATACCCTGAAGCTTTTGGCGGTCCATCATACGGTCGAATTGCTTTTCATCCGCACCGGTGATCGTGGCCAGTGTATCCTCACCCGCCAAACCACGCCCGTCATGGCTCAGATCAATCTGGCGGACATGGGTCAAACCGTGGGTGCGCACATAGCCATTATGGCCACCAACAAACCCGACATCGTCGCCGCCGGCACGCATCTCGACCCGTACATCTGTGGGGACATCAACCAAGAGCTCACGCAAATGTCCCCCGACCATCGTTTTCGGGCCAAGCCGCGACGACGAGAACCCTTCGATCCCAAGCGTGGAATGCGATGGGGTCGCCCGTCCGGCACGGCGCCAATCCGGCCCGAAACTCACACCCGAGCCGCAATTGACAATCACAGGGCGTCGCCCCGATGTCATCTCAAAGGCCAAGGTCGAGGCATGGGCATTAAACGACACGGGAATCGCGGGCGGCGGAGCCGCGTCGGTGATCAGGGAGGTACGCCCCGCGTGGATCCGCAGATAGCCCATGTGCAATCCCTCGCCCGCCGCATCGCGGCTACCCGAGGCCGCCAAAGCATGGTCAAGCCGCCCGTCCGCACCGCGTCCGCCACCGTGGAACCGCGCCAACCCGCCATCGGAATGTCGCAGCGCACGCAGGGTCGGCGCAATCCGCGCAAGGGCAGACAGATGCGCCTCGTCGGCGACCTTTCCCGCCTCGGACAGCGCCGAGGCCGCCCATGTCAACAGGGTGAAGACCTCCAATAACTCTTCGGGGTTGCGCGTGGGCAATCCACCCTGCGCGTCAATGCGCGCATCACATTCCCGCGCGAGCGCTTTGACGGCGGGCGCAACATGCTCTTCCATCCCCTGAAGCGACAAACCTGCATAGATAAGCCCCGTAAGGGCCTCGAACCGTGGCAAGCCCTCGGACGCCGTATGCCACCGGCGGGTCAGGAAAATTGTTTGCTGTGCAAGGGTTTTGTAAAAGGCGTCCGAGGTCGCGGCGTCTTGTCCCGACAGGAAAAACAATGCGTGGTTGATCCACCGGATCAAGCGCCGCCCCGTCAGATCGGGGGTCCATCCTGCGCCCGAGCCATTCATATGGCGACGCATCCATTCCTTGATCCAGTCCTGGGTCCGCGCCCGCGCATTCACGTCCCCCACCGCGGCCAAATCATCGAGCCACGCAAAGCCGTGCAGGTCCTCGGTGAAATCGGGTGTGGGTGGCGTGATATCCCAAACGGAGGACTTTGGCGCCTCCACAAGATGTCCGGCAAACAAGAAGTTACCCGCGATCAGCTGACGCCCTCTGGCAAAGGATCCGATAGATTTGGGTTCGGGTTGCGACACAAACCCCATTGCGGGTTTGCTACGCGATGCACGCCACGCATGAACCCTGTTCATGCGACGAATGGTTTTTGCCCGCCAATCGTCTTTCCGCGACATCCGCGTCTGCCTCACTAAACTCACCTGCGCCCGCTGTGTGCGGGTCGTTGTTTTGCGGGCAAGATAACGTGACGCAGCCGATCTGTCATTGCCGTTTTATACCCGCGCTCACGTGCGGCGGAAAACCGTAATGAAAAACCCGTCGATCCCGCCACGTTCGGCCCAAAAGTCGGGTCGCGTGCGCAGACCTTCTGCGCCGATCCAATCGTCCTCGACCCCTTGGATTTTCAACGCCTCAAGGTCCACACACAGATCAGGGTGACGGGCCAAGGCATCGCGCACCTGCTCCTCGCCCTCATCAATCAACAGGCTACAGGTGCAATAGACCAACCGTCCGCCGGGTTTCAAAAGACCCAAGGCACGGTCAATCATGTGCTCTTGCAACTCGAACAAGGACGGGAAATCAGACCCGTCTTTGGCATAGGGCAAATCGGGGTGACGTCGAATGGTCCCTGTCGCCGTGCAAGGCGCATCCAGAAGAATCGCATCAAACGGCCCGCCCTCGTATTCAAGGGCATCACCGACAATCATTTCCGCCGACAGACCGCAACGCGCAAGGTTCTCCGTCACGCGCTTCATCCGGCTCTCGGAAATATCAAGTGCTGTAACCTCGGCCCCTGTGGCCGCAAGTTGCATCGTTTTGCCGCCCGGTGCGGCACACAGATCAAGCACACGCTCGTCGGGTTTGGCCGCAAGGATTTTGGCAGGCAAGGCCGCAGCCGCGTCTTGGACCCACCATTCACCCGCGTCAAAACCCGCAAGTTTTGTCACCTGGACAGCCCCATCCACGCGCACGGATCCCGTTGGCAAAACCGTGCCACCCGTCGCTGCCGCCACCGCAGCCGCATCGCCTTTGACCGTGAGATCAAGCGGCGCACCTTTGGATTGCGCAAGTTCCATTGCGGCAACGGTCGCTTTTCCGAAATCCGCAATCAACGGCTTGCGCAGCCATTTGGGCATCATCGGAACGGGCAGCGTCTCCCACTTGGCGATATCTCCCGACACCTTGCGCAGAACCGCGTTGATCAACCCTTTGAAATGCGCAAATGTCGCATTTTCCTGCATCAGCGAGACATAGCTGTTCACCACGCCATAGGATGCCTCGCCCGCCTCGCACATCTCATAGACGCCCAATCGCAGCGCATTCATCACATGCGGCGCGGGAAGCGTCGACAAATACGGCCCCAACATCCGGTCACACCGGTCCATCACCCGCAGACACTCTGTCGCGAGACGCTGCGCACGGGCGCGGTCATCAAACGCGAGAACAGCGGTTTTCTTTGTCAGGACTTCGGACAAAAGACGGTTTTCGATCGTCACCGCATCAAGCAATGCGAGGGCCACACGGCGCGGATCGAGGCCCGCGACTTTTGAGGAACTTGTTTTCATGGTCATGGCGGGTATATCAGAATGAACGCACGGACAAGGATTAGACCATGAACGACACGCCTGAAATGCCTCTCATTGTAAACGGACGCGACATTTCCGACCTGCCGGCGGCGGCCCAACGTGCGCTGATCGAAGCCGAAGAGCGCCGCGTGCAAGCCCAAGCAGAGGCAAAATCCATGCCGATCGAGCTTGGCGGCCGCGATGGCCCCGAGCCCGTGCGCTATGGTGACTGGGAGAAAAAAGGCCTCGCCATCGATTTTTGACGAGGCCCGCTATGCGGTTAGCCGCTTAGAGCCCGAGCACGTCCATCATGTCGTATTCGCCGGGCTTTTGGCCCTGACCCCAAAGCGCCGCTTTCACGGCCCCCTTGGCAAAGAGCGACCGGTCACTGGCGACATGGCGCAAAATAATGCGGTCTTCGCCACTGATGAACATCACATCGTGTTCACCCACAATATCGCCACCACGGATCGCGGAAAACCCGATGTCGCCCTTTTGACGCGCACCGGTGATCCCGTCCCGCCCCGAATCGCGCACATCGTCCAACGAGATACCGCGCCCTTCGGCGGCGGCCTCTCCAAGCATCAGCGCGGTACCTGACGGGGCATCCACCTTGCGGTTGTGATGCGCCTCGACCACCTCGATGTCGTAGTCATCGTCCAACGCCTGTGCGACCATCTTTGTCAGCTTGGTCAACAGATTCACACCGAGCGACATATTGCCCGCACGAATGATCGTCGTATGGCGGCCCGCAGGTTCCAGTTTGGCGATCTGTGCGTCACTCATCCCTGTGGTGCCAATCACGTGGACGCAATGCGCCTGCGCCGCCAAGGCCGCGAATTCCAATGTTGCCTCGGGGGCCGTGAAATCAATCACAGCCTGCGCCGTTGCAAACGCCTCCAACGCATCGTCCGTGACCCGCACGCCAATCGCGGCGCCACCCATAGCCTCCCCCACATCGCGCCCGACCCAATCGTGGCCCGTACGTTCGACCGCTCCGACCAAAGCACACTTGTCCGAGGCCATAACAGTTTTGATCAACATTTGGCCCATACGGCCCGATGCGCCGGTGATAACGATGCCAGGAAGGTCAGACATGTGCGGTCTCCAGTGGAAATGACGGGAATTACGTTGCGCGTGGTTTAACGCGTGGTTGGTTATTTGGCAAAGGCTCGCTTGCATGAACGGCCAATCACGACTATCTCGCCTCTATGGCAAAACGATCTCATACAAGCGGGCCGAGTGGCTCGCACCGCACTCTTCGCATCGGCGAAGCCATCCGCAGACGCCTGTCGGAGCTTTTGTCGCGTGGAGAAATCCATGATCCCGACCTCACGATGATGTCCATCACCGTGGGTGAGGTCAGCGTGTCACCCGATCTGCGTGTGGCCACCGCCTTTGTCCTGCCTCTGGGTGGCAAAGACGCGGAAACCGCCCTTTTGGCGCTGCGCCGCAATCGTGGCGAAATCCGCCATCACATTGGCAAGGCCTTGGGCATCAAACACACGCCCGAGCTGCGCTTTGCGCTCGACGATACGTTTGACCGCATGGACGCGACCCGTCGCCTGTTCGAAGATGAGCGCGTGCAGCGCGACATCAACAAGGCCGACACCCCAGAGACTGACGAGGACGAATAATGGCCCGACGCAAAAAGGGCCGCGCACTCCACGGTTGGGTCATCGTGGACAAACCCGCAGGCATGACCTCGACCTCGGTTGTGAACAAAGTCCGTTGGGCCTTGAACGCACAAAAAGCGGGCCATGCCGGTACGCTTGATCCCGACGCAACGGGTGTTCTGGCTGTGGCCCTTGGCGAGGCAACCAAAACCGTTCCCTTCATCACCGATGCGTTGAAATGCTACCGGTTTTCCGTGCGCCTTGGCCAAGCCACCAACACCGATGACGCCGAAGGCGAAGTCCTGTCCGAAAGCGATATGCGCCCCACCGACGACGACATCAAAGCCGCACTTGCTCCGTTTCGCGGTGATATCATGCAGGTGCCGCCAAAGTTTTCCGCCGTCAAAATCGACGGCGAACGCGCCTATAAACTGGCCCGCGATGATGCCGAGTTCGAAATTGCCGCACGCCCGCTGTATGTGGATGAGTTGAGCTTTATCGAGCGCACAGACGACGACCACGTTTTGCTCGAAATGGTTTGTGGCAAAGGCGGCTATGTGCGCGCGATTGCCCGCGATCTTGGCGCGGCTCTGGGCTGTTTCGGTCACGTCGAATGGCTGCGCCGCGAATGGTCCGGACCGTGGGAGGCCTCTGATGGCATCACCATCGAGACCCTTGACGCACACGCAAAAACCGAAAGCCTCGACAGCTACATTCGCCCGATCCAGGAAGGCCTTGCCGACCTCGACGAGGTGCGCTGTACCCCCGATGGCGTAATCCGTCTGGGCAACGGCAACCCCGGAATGGTCTACCCCGCGGATGGCGTCGAATATGGCGACGAGGTCTGGGCGTCCTTTGAGGGGCAACCCGTTGCGGTCGGAGTGTTCAAGTCCGGCGAATTGCACCCGTCCCGCGTGTTCAACCTTTAGGCAGACCACACGCCGCTTGCACCACGCGCCGCAAGCGGCCATTCATGTCGCAATGATTACACGCACACACATCAAAGATGATGCTCCCTCGGTCGCTGTCTACTCCGACTGTGAGGCCTATCGCTATTCCCTGATCCGCACGTGGAATACACACGGGCGTAAAGTGCTTTTCGTTATGCTCAACCCGTCCACGGCAACCGAGGTTCAAAACGACCCCACCGTCGAGAGATGCGAACGCCGCGCCCGCGCACTTGGGTTCGGGTCCTTTTGTGTCACCAATATATTTGCGTGGCGCGACACCGACCCGAAAAAAATGCGTGCAGCCCCCGACCCCGTTGGTCCCGAAAATGATGCGACGATTCTGGCGTTCAGTGACTGGGCCGACAGCATTGTGTGCGCGTGGGGAACGCACGGGGCGCATCTATCGCGCGGCGCATCTGTTGAGAAATTACTGCGGGAAACGGGTCACGACCTTTTCCACCTCGGGCTTTCAAAAGCGGGGCATCCCAAGCACCCGCTCTATATCTCATACGAGACGCAACCCGAACTTTGGGTTTAAAGGCAACAGGATTGGGACGGGATCAAACGCCCGTCAGCGCGATGATATTTGGGTCGAGGTTCGCGACACCTGTCACAGTGGCGACAACGATTTCATTGATCTCGATCGTGCTTGAAAGGCCATCCTCGGTCTGTGTGACCGTCAAATCAACCGGACCGCTCGCGGCCGTCACCGCGTCCACCTCGATAGAAATGATATCAACCAAGGGATCAAAATCGGCGATCTCGATTGTTGGCATCCCGGCGGCGGAATCAAATTCCATGACAAACGTATCGCTACCCGCGCCGCCGTTCAGGTAGTAGCTTGCATGGGCATCCTGACCTGCGACCAGTGTGTCATCGCCCTCACCGCCATCAAGGATCGCAGAGCCATCACCCGCATATAGCGCGTCATTGCCCGCATTTCCGAACACAATCGCCGCATCATCACCGCCGCCGATGGTGTCATCTCCCGCGCCACCCTGAACGACATTAAGCGTGCCATCTGTCTCCAACGAAGCCACGCCATCCTCAACGGTCAGCGTCGCATCCGTGCCGCCCTGTTCACGGGCGTCGGGCAGGACAAGGCTGTCCCCCTCATCGTCGAGAATGTAATTCACCGTCTCGCCACTCGAATCGCCCGTAACGTTTTCATCGTCCATATTGGCGTCGAGAACATCATCCGTATCGGCACCATCTGGCCCCGCAACGGCGGCGGAATCGGGATCTGTGATTGACGCAACCTCATCCGTATCCGAACCCGACGGGCCAGGGGTGGCCGCAACATCCGGATCGTTTGGAAGGACAACATCATCCTCGCCACTTGCGTCGTCTTCATCGGACAAATTCAGTGGGGAATCGCGCAGGGCAATGTTCGAGGCATCAAGAAGGAAAGAGAGACCATCCGAACCATCGTCGGCGTTATCCGCGACAGGGGCCGTGGACATATCATCGGCCTCGGCCTCTGAATCAGAGTCTGCGGTATCATCGCCGAACAGGAACGCTGCTGGCAGTACCCCTAAAAGTGCCAATGCCCATAACATGTGCAAACCCCAAATCTAAATACACGCGTATGTATACAACACTTTGGGGCTTACGTTAAGTTAAAATGCCAAAAATTCAGACTAAACACTTGTTAAACTTTATTAATTTTCCTTCGGGGGCGCCCTAGGTCATTGTTTTTTCTGTAAATACTCTTATCGTGCAGGCCATGACCGATGCCAAACTCCAAAATGACGAACTGGACGCGCTCACCGCCGAGGTGCGGCGCCTGAACGACCATCGCTTTGTCAAAATTCACAACTCGACGTGGAAACTCATGTGGTTTCAATTGCTTAGAGGCCTTGCCTTTGGGTTTGGCTCTGTCGCGGGGGCGACGATTTTGGTATCGATTGTCGGGTTCATCCTCAACCAGATGGAAGTCGTTCCAATTGTCGGGGAATGGGCCAAACAACTGGCCTCCGAAATCATGAGCGAAAGCCAACGGGTCGAGACCGGCGAATAACGCCCGCAGCCAAAAATCCCTTCCTTTTCTGAAAGAATCCGCCTATACGCCCCCATCCGCGTGGTGACATGCGGGTGTTCATGGGCCTTGCTGGACGACATCCCGGCCTGCGCCGTCTTCGTACCCTAACCTTTAAAGGAGACCCCGATGTCGATTACTGTAGAAGAAAAAGCACGCCTTATCAAAGAGTTCAGCACCAAAGACGGCGACACAGGTTCGCCCGAAGTACAGGTTGCCATCCTCTCCTCGCGTATCGCGACACTGACAGAGCACTTCAAAACCCATAAGAAAGACAACCACGGTCGCCGTGGCCTTCTCATGATGGTTGCAAAGCGCCGTAAGCTTCTCGATTACACGAAGTCCAAAGACGAAGCACGGTACCTCGACCTTATCAAGCGTCTCGGCATCCGTCGCTAAGCTGACAGACATTTTAGTGAAAAGCGCGTCCCCCGGGGCGCGCTTTTTGCATGTGCATTCTGAACAGGATTTAGACCAATAGATTGATAAGTTACACATCTTCGGGACAGACTATTTGACAAGATGCATATCTTTGGGGCGCAGGGTTTAAACAATTTCCAACGCAAAACGCGGCTAGCCCACCCGCTTGCGACCCCACAAAAACCGTTGCCCCCCGACACACAACCGCGATCAGGGCGGCCCATGAGGCCGGCGTGCGTTATGAGGTCAGCGGGTTTTATCCGCCTTTTGGATAATCTGCGCCACCTGCATCCCGATGACACGGGACGCCTTCACCGACGGGTGGATCATATCCACACCATGCATCGACCGGTCCCCGTTCGGCGTCAACGTCGCCAGTGACAGAAACGTCACACCCGCATCGCGCTCTGCCATTGCGGCGATCCGCGCCTCAAGCGTGTTGCCCATCGGCAAACAGGCATCAATCATGGATCCGACACCGGGACTGCGCAGGTAGCCGATATAGACGACGCGCGCGCCCGTGGCCCGGATACGGGCGATCAGTTCGGGAATTTTGCCGCGCGTGCCATTGGCGTCGATCATCCGCTCCATGCGACGTTCACAGGCGCCACACCCGCATCCGAAAACGAGATCATTTCCCCCGCCCGTCATAATCACCCAATCCCATCCTTTGGGTTGGAACTGACTGTCGATCCGCATTCCCAAAGCCCCCGTGATCGGCAGGGCATGGATGATTTTCGCCCCACTCACAGACCGGTTTGCCACAGGCTCGCCAAGGCGCTCGGCCACGACATCCGCAATCGATTGCCCCGCCGCCTCGTGCCACGCCATAAGGGAGTCCCCGATGGCGAGAATTCTGGCCCCCTCTTGTGCGCTCGCGGGGACGCAGAGCGCAAAGAACAGGCCGCTCAAAAGAGAAAACAAACGGATCAAATCAAACCTCACGGCATCAAGGATGCGATGGTGACGCACACAGTATCGCACAACTCTTTACGGAAGTTTACGGATCTTTGCCGCGCGCGCCAATCGCCGGTACAGCACAACATTCGGTGAGGAAAACTGTCGTGGGGAGCGGGGATGTGGGTCGGCGCGGGCTTTCGCCCCTTTCCTCCGCCGCCCCCTCTGTCCCCATTCAACGCGATACCGTCAGAAAACCACCGTGGCGAACCCGCCCGGACGCCGCCCGCATGCACCCTCTTTCCAAAAGCGTGGTTTTGCTGTATGTGCGCGGCATATCTGAGATGTCTATGCGACGACCCCCGCATAGCGAACGATAGATACGAGGGGTCGGCGGCAATGCGGCCGCCATATATAACGGGAGACCCGACAGGGGTCGGGAGTGCTCCCAATTAGGATAGCTAGATGTTCAACGAAGTGAAAAAATCCATCCAGTGGGGCGAAGAGACGCTGACACTGGAAACGGGCAAAGTTGCCCGCCAAGCTGACGGGACCGTCATCGCCACTCTGGGCGAGACCTCCGTTATGGCCAACGTAACGTTCGCCAAACAGCAAAAGCCGGGTCAGGACTTCTTCCCGCTCACGGTTCACTACCAAGAAAAATATTATGCGGCCGGTAAAGTTCCGGGCGGCTTTTTCAAACGCGAAGCGCGTCCGACCGAGAAAGAGACGCTGACTGCGCGTCTTATCGACCGTCCGATCCGTCCGTTGTTTGTTCCGGGTTTCAAAAACGAAGTGCTCGTGATGTGTACCGTTTTGTCCCACGACCTCGTCAACGATCCCGATGTTGTGGCCATGATCGCCGCCTCCGCGGCTCTGACGATCTCTGGCGCACCGTTCATGGGCCCAATCGCCTGTGCGCGCGTCGGTTATGAAGATGGCGATTACATCCTCAACCCGACCGTCGACGACATGCACATGCTGCGCAACAACCCCGAGCAGCGTCTCGATCTGGTTGTGGCCGGCACCAAAGACGCCGTGATGATGGTTGAGTCCGAAGCCTACGAGCTGTCCGAGGAAGAGATGCTCGGCGCGGTCAACTTTGCCCACGAGCAGATCCAGCCCGTCATCGACCTGATCATTGATCTGGCCGAAGATTGCGCCAAAGAGCCGTTCGATTTCCAGGCCCCCGATTACGCGGCCTTGTTCGACGCGGTTAAGGGCGCCGGCGAGGCGGCGATGAAAGCGGCCTATGCGATCACCGACAAGCAAGAGCGCGTTGCCGCCGTTGCCGCCGCCAAAGAGGGCATCAAAGCCGCTTTGAGCGAGGAGCAGCTTGCTGACGAGAACCTCGGTTCCGCTCTCAAGAAGCTCGAGTCCTCCGTCCTGCGCGGCACTGTCGTGAAAGAGGGCAAGCGTATCGATGGTCGTGCTCTGGACCAGATCCGTCCGATCGTGTCCGAAACCGGTATCCTGCCCCGCACCCACGGCTCCGCCCTGTTTACACGCGGCGAGACACAGGGTCTGGTTGTGACCACGCTCGGCACCGGCGACGACGAACAGATGATCGACGCGCTGACAGGCACGTACAAATCGAACTTCCTGCTGCACTATAACTTCCCTCCCTACTCGGTGGGTGAAGTTGGTCGTGTGTCTGGCCCGGGTCGTCGTGAAATCGGCCACGGTAAACTGGCATGGCGTGCGCTTCAGGCGGTTCTGCCTGCGCCCACCGATTTCCCGTACACCGTGCGCGTGGTCTCCGAGATCACCGAATCCAACGGCTCCTCGTCGATGGCCTCCGTTTGTGGTGGCTCCCTGTCCATGATGGATGCGGGCGTTCCGCTCAAATCCGCTGTGGCCGGTGTTGCGATGGGTCTGATCATGGAAGACGACGGCGAATACGCCATCTTGTCCGACATTCTGGGCGACGAAGATCACCTTGGCGACATGGACTTTAAAGTGGCAGGTACCGAAAACGGGATCACGTCGCTGCAAATGGACATCAAAATCGCGGGCATCACGCCCGAGATCATGCAAAAAGCTCTGGCTCAGGCCAAAGCGGGCCGTTTGCATATCCTTGGCGAGATGAACAAAGCGCTGTCCGGCGCGGGCGATTTCTCTGTCCACGCACCACGCATCGAGACCATGCAGATCCCAACGGATAAAATCCGCGAAGTGATCGGTTCCGGCGGCAAAGTCATCCGCGAGATCGTCGAAGTGTCCGGTGCCAAGGTCGACATCAACGACGAAGGCATCATCAAGATCGCATCCCCGAACGGTGACGCCATCCAGAAAGCCTACGACATGATCCACTCGATCGTCGCAGAGCCCGAGGAAAACAAGATCTACAAAGGTAAAGTCGTGAAGGTCGTCGATTTCGGCGCATTCGTGAACTTCTTTGGCAAGCGTGACGGCCTCGTGCACGTCTCCCAGATCGAAAACCGTCGCCTCAACCACCCGTCCGACGTCCTCAAGGAAGGTCAGGAAGTTTACGTCAAACTCCTGGGCTTTGATGACCGCGGCAAGGTCCGTTTGGCCATGAAAATGGTTGACCAGACAACGGGCGAAGAGATCGCAGAAGAGAAGAAAGAGGACTAATCCTCCCTTTTCTTTGAAAGAATTGAAAAGCCCCGCTGGCAACGGCGGGGCTTTTTCGCATTCCGGACAAGGGGACGCGACAGGCGGCGCAACCCGCATCGCCCCAAGGATGCTTTGCGATTTCGAAATGTGCCGTTAGAAAAGACCGACCGCAAAATGGCACTGGATCGGAGGCACACCACAGATGTACGACCCCAAAGGCAACGGCATCGAGAAGGCGGTCCAAGACGTACAATTCGTCGAGGCCGAGCCCCCAAGCCATTTGCGCGGCGTTGTGCATCGGTTTTTGGAGCTCAAGACCGACGGGGCATTGCCCGACGATTATCGGTTCCACGCCCTGCCCGATGCCTGCACCTATGTCGTGTTCGACCAACTCAATGACAAGATTACGGGCGTGTCCAAATTGCGCGCCGCCTCCGAGGAGTTCAATCTGGGGCGGTCATTTCATTTTGTGAACATCCGGTTTCTACCCGGTGTCTGGCAAGGCGACAGCGCGCAGGTGGCGCACGGGATGGTAGGCGTGCCCTACACGGGTGAGTTGCCCTTGCTCGGGGTCAACGCAGACCTGCACAACCGGAATTTCAAGGAACAACAAAAGATCCTCGTACAGTTGGTGGAGATGTTGGTCGACGCCAAACTGGTCGCCCCCAATCCGGTGACCGGAAAAATATTTCAAAACCTCGACTGGATCAGTACCGTGGCCGACATGGCCGAGGTATGCGCCCTGTCCACACGCCAACTTCAACGCACGCTCAAGCGCACCACGGGGTTTGCCCCGCATGACTTTCTCAAAATCCTGCGTTTGCAACAGGCGTTGAATGGCACTGACACGTGGTCCTATGCCGACCAGTCGCATTTCATCCACTCGTTTCGCAACGCAACGGGTTACACGCCCGGAAAGTACAACCGGAAATTCGATGTCTGATATCTACAATACACACCCGCGATAGCGCGGTAGTTTCGTGTCATACCCCGCAATTCAGAGGAACATGACATGACGAAAATGAACGCAGTTGGATGGTTTGACATCTATGTAGACGACCTGAGCCGCGCAGTGGCTTTCTATGAAACGGTCCTTGGCCAAAAGCTTGTCGAGATCGTTGATCCAACGGGTGAGTCCCAGATGATGAGCTTCAACGCGGATATGAGCACCTATGGCGCGGCGGGTGCGTTGACAAAATCTGCCCACGCAGGCCCCGGAGTTGGCGGCACCATCGTCTATTTCGCGTCCCAAGACACCGCTGTCGAAGAAGCCCGCGTGGCCGATGCAGGTGGCATTGTTATCCGGCCGAAGTTTTCAATCGGGGAGTTTGGGTTTGTCACATTGTGCCAAGATACCGAGGGCAACATGTTTGGCCTCAACTCTATGACCTAAACACGCTCGACCAAGAGTTTGGTGTAACGAGTAACGGCGCGGGCCACCCCGATGGGGGCCCGCGCTATTTGCGTATCAAACCGCTTACTTCGGATCTTTTGCGAACCGCAGGTAGGGCAGTTTTTTGTCGAGTGCGCCGTATTTTTCGGTGGCGGCGGCGTCATCGAGCGCCGTGGCGACGATCACGTCCTGACCTGTGGTCCAGTTTGCAGGTGTTGCAAGCGGTTGCCCGAAGGTGCGTTGCAAGCCGTCGAGCGCACGCAGTACCTCGGCAAAATTGCGGCCCACAGACATGGGGTAAGTCATAATCAGCTGCACCTTTTTATCGGGCGAGATGATAAAGACCGAGCGCACGGTGGCGGTATCAGCGGGTGTGCGGCCATCGGGCAAATAGGCCTCGGCAGGCAGCATATCAAAGGCTTTCGCAACCGCCAGATCGGTATCGGCCACAATCGGGAAACCCGCCTTGGTGCCGGCAAAGCTTTCGATATCACCCTTCCACCCTTTGTGTTCCTCGACGCCATCAACGGAAATACCGAGCACTTTGGTGTTACGCGCAGCCCATTCGTCGGTCAGTTGCGCAACGGCCCCGAATTCGGTCGTGCAGACGGGGGTGTAATCTTTGGGGTGCGAAAACAGGATCGCCCAACTGTCGCCAATCCAGTCATGCAGGGAAAACTCTCCCAGATCGGTTTGAACGGTAAGGTCGGGAACGATGTCGTTGATACGAAGGCCCATGGTCTTCTCCTCTGTCATTATGAAGCTGTCCCCCACAACATAAGAGCGCACGCCCACTTTGAAAGAGGGCGTATCGGGGAAAGACCCCTGTTCGCGACAATACGCCTCAACGAGACCATGTGCCCTATGTCAAAACGGGCATTTGGCTGTGAACGACATGCCTTTGCCGCCATCGGGGTGGCGGAACTTCAGGTTTTCGGCGTGCAACATGAGACGCGGGGCATCGAGCGCGGCACCGGTGGCATAAAACGGATCGCCCAAAATCGGATGGCCAAGCGCCAACATATGAACGCGCAGCTGGTGCGTGCGGCCCGTTTTGGGGAACAGGCGCACACGGGTGGCGGGAATGTCGTCCTCATAGCGCTGTACCCGCCAGTCGGTCACCGCCTGTTTCCCTGTCTCGTGACACACCATTTGGCGGGGCCGGTTCGGCCAATCCACGATCAGCGGCAAATCAACCGTCCCCGTGCGCTCGGCCATTTTGCCATGAACCCGCGCCAGATAGGTCTTTTTCATATGACGTTTTTCAAATTGCAGACCGAGGTGACGTTGGGCGTGGCGCGTGAGGGCAAACACCATGACGCCACTCGTGTCACGGTCGAGCCGATGCACCAATAGCGCCTCCGGAAAGGCCGATTGCACCCGCGTAATCAGGCAATCGGCAAGGTGTTCGCCCTTGCCCGGGACGGAGAGAAGCCCCGCCGGTTTGCCCACAATCAAAACCTCATGGTCGGCGTGGATCACGTCGAGCGGAACATCGGGCGGGGTGTAGTCGGAAGAGGTCATCGGGTTCATGTCCTGCGCCTAGCACGCGGGCGCGACATCCGCAAAGACCTGATCGAGGAGCGCCTGTAACTGTACCGCATCTTGTGACGTAAACGCGGCGGGCAGGTCACTATCAATGTCGAAAACCGCGATGAGATCCCCCGCCGCGTTGCGCACAGGCAAAACCAGTTCGGACCGCGTGGAGGAGGCACAGGCGATATGACCGGCGAAGGTTTCGACATCATCGACCAATTGCACCTCGCCCGTGCGCGCACAGGCCCCGCACACCCCGCGCGAAAACGGGATCACAAGACACCCGTGTCCCCCCTGATAGGGACCGATTTTCATCAGTTCGGGCGCGACAACGCGGTAAAATCCCGTCCAGTGAAAGCGCGTGTCGCTATGATGCACCTCACAGGCCACGGTGGCCATCAACGCCACAGCGTCCGTTTCGCCCTGCGTGAGCGCAATGACCCGTTGGTCCAGTCCATCATCCATTTGTGGAATCCTTTATTTATTGTGACGCGCAAACCCGCTCTTAACGATTTGCCCCTACCCTCTGCAAGAGTTCGAAGAATAGGTAGGCCGATGAAACTGACGCACAAGGATTTTGACGATCTTCGCCTGATCACCGTCGAGGAGGGCCGTATTGATGCGGCCAGTGCCATCAAGTTCAAGGATGGCATCCGGAATTTGACACAGGGCGCACCGGATCGTGTGTTGCTCGATCTGGCTCAGGTCGGGTTTCTCGACAGCTCCGGCCTTGGGGCTGTTGTCGCCTGTATGAAGGCGCTAGACAACGGAATGACACTTGAACTGGCGGCGCTTCAGCCGCCGGTCGAACGGGTGTTTCACCTCACGCGCATGGACACAGTGTTCAAAATCCACTCTGCCGTTTCTGATGTTACCACCGGATTAGAGCATGCTTCTTAAAGTCGACCCCGAATTCACCGTCCGGCCTGAACGCATTCTTCAACGGGTGTCGATGAAGGCGTCGAACACGTCCGTGCGCAAAGCCTTGCGTTCCTTAAAAGCCGCCCTGACCGAGCGCGGGCTTTTGTCCGAGGAAGTCACGTCCATTGAACTGGTTCTGGCCGAAACCCTCAACAACATCGTCGAACACGCCTATGACGACACCGGCGAGGGCATGATCGAGGTGAAAGTGTCCGGCGAACCCGGCCGGTTAAAGTTCAAAGTGACAGATCGCGGACAAGCCATGCCAAACGGTGAGCCGCCCTTGGGCGTCCTTGCGCCCATCAACGGGGAGATCAATGATTTACCAGAAGGCGGGTTTGGCTGGTTTTTGATCCGTGAACTGGCCCACGATCTCCGTTACGTCCGCAACGGAAACTCGAATGTATTCAGCTTTTGCATGAATAGCGCCACCAACCATGACACCCGTCCCTAACCGGCGGGTACGATTAGTTCAGTTGGAAATGGAGCGGATACGTTCCGTCCTCGAACGGGCCGAACAGATCGGGAAGGTCGGGGTGCTCCACCGGAACCCCTGAATAATCCGCAATCAGGTTCTGTTCCGACACATAGGCGAGGTAATAGCTTTCCTCGTTCTCCGCGAGCAGATGGTAAAACGGCTGATCTTTTTCGGGGCGACTGGCCTCGGGAATATTGTCGTACCACTCTTCCGTTTTGGAATATGTGGCATCCACATCGAAAACCACGCCGCGAAAGGTGTGTTTGCGGTGTTTGACGACCTGTCCAAGATGATATTTGGCGCGCGTCTTTAGCATGACATTGCAACCCCCGTTTCTGGTTAGTAGACCTTTAACCCTAGGGCTGTCCACGGTGGGGAGCCAAAAATTCGGGAAACAGTCTGTGCAGCTTGTTCTAACAGTCCTTGAAATTGTCGCCCCCGTATTCATCCTTGCCCTCATCGGGTTCGGGTGGGTCAAGGCAGGTCATGAATACCGGATCGAGTTTGTCACGCGGCTTGCAATGACCCTGTCGATCCCCGCTCTGATCTTTGTCGCGCTGGTGAATGCCAAGATTGATCCCGCCGCCCTGACCTCGCTGTTTCTGGCCGCCACGGTTGCATTTGCCGCCGTCACGGTGGTCGCGTTTGTGGTGGTCAAAGTCTTTAAAATGGACATCCGCACCTATCTCGCCCCGCTTATTTTCGGCAACACCGGCAACCTCGGCCTGCCCTTGGCCTACTTCGCATTCGGCGACGAAGGCCTCAGCTACGCCGTGATCGTTTTTGCCGTCATGGCCCTGTGGTCCTTCACCTTTGGTGTTTATGTCACGGCCGGTGGCGGGCATCCGGGAAAGGTGATCAAGGAACCGCTTGTCGGCGCAACCGTTCTGGGCGGTTTGTTCTTGTGGCAGGGATGGACCCTGCCCGCCTTTGCCATGAACACGCTCGATCTGCTTGGCCAGATCGCCATTCCCGTCATGCTGATCACACTCGGCGTCGCCGTTGCCCGCCTGCAAGTCAAAAGCATGGGACGCGCGGTGGCCCTGTCTATCGGCAAGGTGATTTTGTGCGCGGGCATTGCCGCCGTCGTCGGCACATGGTTCGATCTTGCCTCTGTTCCCTTTGCCGTTCTGGTGGTCCAGATCGCCACTCCCGTTGCCGTGACATCCTACATGTTGGCCGAAAAATATGGCGCCGAGGCCCAAGAGGTCGCGGGCCTCGTCGTGGCCTCGACACTTTTATCGGTGATCTACTTGCCCGTGTTGCTCGGTCTGCTTCTCTGATTATTGCCGACGGGCCTCACGATCACGGGAAAGGCATTTTACCAAAGCGTGAAATCGGGTAGTGTCGGGAAAAAGACGATAAAAAACTCGAGAGGCAGTCATGCGTAAAGCAGTCCAAACAGTCGCACTATTGGTATTGGTGTCGGCCTGCGGTAGCGGCAACCATTCCGCACCGCGCAACCTAGACAATGCGTGCTCCATCGTGAGCCAACACCCGAACTATCTGCGGGCGATGAAACGCGCCGAGCGCAAGTGGGGCATCCCCGTCAACGTCCAGATGGCGACAATCTATCAGGAAAGCAAATTCATCGGCAACGCGCGCACGCCCTATCAATTCGTGCTCGGCGTGATTCCCATGGGCCGCCAAAGCTCTGCCTATGGCTATGCGCAGGCCCTTGACGGAACATGGGACGAGTACCGCAAATCCGAGGGCGGGTTTGGCGCACGGCGTGACCGCATCAACGACGCCACCGATTTTATGGGGTGGTATATGGCGAAATCGACCGACACGCTTGGCATCGCGAAATCCGACGCCCGCGCGCAATACCTCGCCTATCACGAGGGCCGCACCGGCTATGCCCGCGGCAGCTACCGCGCGAAGTCATGGCTGATGCGGGTGTCCGCCGAAGTGGGCGCACGCTCAAGCACCTATGCCGCACAGCTCAGGGCCTGCGGCAAGGCATAAGCGTCCATCCGGACGGAATGAACGACAAAAACATCAAAGGGCGTCCCGCACGGGCCGCCCTTTTTCATGTCTGCTGTTCATCGTGACGGCGCGGCGTCAGTCCACGGGCGTCCCGCGTTTGTCGGCCTCGGCCATGATGTTGAACTGTGCATCCGGAACATTCCCGCCCAGACGCATTCTGGTCAGTTGCACCGTGGTCGATCCTCCCGTGTCATCATGCACAACCCACGCCTTGAGAACCGGTGTATCGCTAAAAATCAGATCGATCGACCCGTATTCAGGGTGCGCAGGATCCTGTGCGCGCACCACCGTGTCGCCGTTTTCCTCTGTGTGCGACACGACCATGCGGGCTTGCGACAGGTTCACATTGTTCTTGAGAATAACGTTGAGCGGCGTTTTCGAGAGCGGGAACCGCTGTGGCGGTTCGTTCGAGCCCGCATCAAACACCCCGACCTGACCGCCCGATGTCAGCACCAGATCCTTTGAGGTGGTATATTCCAACCGCATCCGCCCGGGTCGCTTGATCGTCAAAACACCATTGGATCTGGACCCGTCGTCGTTGGTCTGCACGAAATCGGCCGACACGGTGCCGAGCGTGTTGAGGTATTGCGACAACTGGTCAAGCGACAGTTTGTCCGCCGCGGCAGGCGCGGCGAGGGAGATCACAACAAGGGCGGGCGCCAAAGCGGTACGAATGAATGTCATAGCGTAGATATAGGCGCGCGACGGACTGCTTTCACCTAAAAAGAAATCACGCGGGCATAATTCCGCGTGATTTCATATTTCAGGATTCCGGAGTGGCCGCTATTTTTCGGGGACCAGAATCTCGCGCTTGCCGACGTGGTTGGCCGAGGACACGACACCCTCGTCTTCCATTTGCTCAACCAGTCGCGCGGCTTTGTTGTAGCCGATCGACAGTTTGCGCTGAATGTAGGAGGTCGAACATTTGCGGTCCTTGACGACGATGGCCACGGCCGTGTCATAAAGCGCGTCCTCGACGTCGGTGTTTCCGCCTGTCGACAGGCCAAGCACGGCATCGATGTCGCTTTCCTTGTCGCTCGCAGGTCCCTCGACCACGCCGCCAACGTAATCGGGCGGGCCATAGGCCTTGAGATAGGACACGATTTTTTCGACTTCCTCGTCCGACACAAACGGCGCGTGGCACCGCGTGATCCGACCGCCACCGCCCATGTAAAGCATGTCACCCATGCCCAAAAGCTGCTCGGCGCCTTGCTCACCCAAAATGGTGCGGCTGTCGATTTTGGACGTCACCTGAAACGAGATACGTGTGGGGAAGTTGGCCTTGATCGTGCCGGTGATCACGTCGACGGACGGACGCTGTGTCGCCATGATCAGGTGAATACCAGAGGCCCGCGCCATCTGGGCGAGGCGTTGGATACAGGCCTCGATCTCCTTGCCCGCAACCATCATCAGGTCGGCCATCTCGTCAACAATCACGACGATATAGGGGATTTTTTCGGGTTGGAACTCTTCGGTTTCAAAGATGGGATCCCCCGTCTCGTCGTCAAATCCCGTCTGTACGGTGCGCGAGAACATCTCGCCTTTATCAAGCGCATCTTTGACGCGGCCATTATAACCGTCGATGTTGCGCACGCCCATTTTGGACATTTTGCGATAGCGGTCTTCCATCTCCGCCACGGCCCATTTGAGCGCCACAACCGCCTTTTTCGGGTCGGTCACAACCGGCGACAACAGGTGTGGAATGCCGTCATAAACGGACAGCTCCAACATCTTCGGGTCGATCATGATCAGGCGGCATTCCTCTGGCGTCAGCTTGTAGAGGAGCGACAGGATCATGGTGTTGATGGCCACGGATTTACCCGAACCGGTGGTCCCCGCGATCAACAGGTGGGGCATCTTTGCGAGGTTGGCCACAACGGGGTCGCCGCCGATATCCTTGCCGAGGGCAAGCGGTAGCTTTTGGTTGCCGTCTCCGAAATCACGGGTCGACAGGATTTCGCGGAACGACACGGTTTCGCGATGTTCGTTGGGCAATTCGATGCCGATCACCGACCGGCCGGGAACGGTGGACACACGCGCCGAAAGCGCCGACATCGAGCGTGCAATATCATCGGCCAAACCGATCACGCGCGAAGCCTTGAGACCCGGAGCGGGTTCCAGTTCGTACATGGTCACAACGGGGCCGGGGCGCACGGAGACAATCTCGCCTTTGACGCCGTAATCGTCGAGCACGTTTTCGAGCATCCGCGCGTTCTCTTCGAGCGACTCGTCGGACAGGGTGTGGCGCTCGATGTGGATCGGGTTTTCCAACAAGGACAGTGGCGGAACTTCGTATTCGGCCTCTTTCGGGTCGAATTTGAGCGCAGGCTGCGCCTCGGCCTGTGCCTGTTTCGACGGGACGGCAGGTTTGCGCACGGGGTGCTGCACAACCTTTTTGGCCTCGGGAATCGCAGGGGCGGGCGTGAACCGTTGCGCTTGGGGGGACACGTAATCAGGCACGTCCAACGGCTCGATAACCGGCTCCTCGTCAGCGCCCGCATAGGGGTCGCCATAGCCATCATCATAGGGGTCTGCATATCCGGACGGTGCGTCATAGCCCTGCTGCGCATCGAATGCCGATGCGGTGGCGGCGCGTGGCCCGTCCGCGAGGATCATCGGCGCGGGACCCTTTTTGTAGCGTGCGGCAGCCTTTTGCGCGGCGCTCAATGGCGGCTCCACACGTTCGGGGGTCTCGGCGGGGCGTGCGCCGGCACGGGCGCGCGAACTGATAATGGTCGAAATCTTTGCCGAAATCCGTTGATCATTGCCGTGGGTCACAGGCGGCTCGGGGGCAAGCTCCGGCTCGATCAATTCGGGTTCGAGGTCGTAGGCCGGTTCCGGCGTGCGTTTGAGCAAGCCGCCCAAAAGAGACGGTTTTGCGGGGGCCGGTTCGGCGGGGTATCCCGCGGGCGCAGGGGCAACCATATGCGCATCGGCCCGCACCACGCGCGGCGCGGCGACAGGGGCCGCATGTGCATGTTGCGCGTCAATCGCGGCCTGTCGTTCGGCCGCTTGTGCCGCTGCGGCACGGCGCACATCACGGCGCTCGGCGGCATGGCTCGCCATACGTTGGGTGGCCGAAACGGAGCCTTTGGCGGTGCGTCCCAAAATGTGCAGCAAAACAGCGTAAAGCGACACGACGCCCAACACGAGAAAGCGCAGGCCCGTATTCAATTCGGAGCGGGTAAAACCCAACACAAAGAGCGCCGCAATGACGGTCGCAGCAAGGCTGACAAAGGTCATCGTTTTGAGCGACCATGCGGCCCCCATCGGCAACAGTCCGACAAGCGCCCCGAGCGCCGTATCTCCGAACAGCCCACCAAACCCCTGTGTCGTGGTGCCATAGGAGGAGGCGAAAACAGCGGCGACAGCAATGGCGATTGGGGCGAACACGGAGCGTGACAGGCTGCGTTCGGCACCACGGTGAAGCACGAACCGCAGCCCCCATGCGCCACACACCAACGGCAGACCCCATGCGGCATAGCCGACAACGATCATCAGCGGCGAGGCGACCATCGCACCGGCACGCCCGAGAATATTCTGGACAGGGGCTTCGGTCACGGAAATCCATGACGGATCTTCGGGAACATAGGAGCCAAGCATCAAAGCAAACACAACAGCCACGCCCAACAGGCAGATCCCGATGAGTTCCTTGCTGCGCCGCTCCAAGACCGCTTGCGTGTTGCGATCAAAAAGAGGGTCTCTCCCGCGTGCCTGATACGATGCCATCTTTGCCTCTTTCCTACCCGTACAAACAGTCGCGAAGCGTGATGAGCCCGCGCTGTGTTTCTTCTTTTGGGGCCACCAAAGCGACCCGGATATAGCCCGCGCCGGGGTTTTGCCCGTTCGCGTCACGCGACAAATACGCGCCTGGAAGGACGCGAATGCCTGTGCGCGTCCAGAGTTTTATCGCCGCCTCTTCGCCATCGGCGACAGGCAGCCACAGAAAAAATCCCGCATCGGGTGCCGCGCACCCCGCGATGCCGTCGAATACCTCGTCCGCGATATTGAATTTCTCGACGTAGAGCGCGCGTGAGACGTCGACATGTGCCTCGTCGGCCCACACCCGTTCCGAGACCGCCTGAACCGGCAACGGCAGCGGCGCCCCCGAATAGGCCCGCAGTTGTTTGATGTGGTGAATATTTTTTGGTCCCGACGCCACAAAGCCGGACCGCAATCCGGGCATGTTGGAGCGCTTGGACAGCGAGTGGAAAATCACCACGCGCTCGGGGTCCGCGCCCATTTCACGTGCCACCTGCAACGCGCCCACGGGTTTCTCGCGGCGGTAAATTTCGGAATAGCATTCATCCGCGAACACTTTGAAATCGTGCTTTTCGGCCAGTGCGATCAGGTCGCGCAAATAGTCGCGTGACGCAATAGCCCCTTGTGGATTGGACGGGCTACAGATGTAGGCAATGGCGGTCCGGTCAAGCACATCGGCGGGCAATCCCGCATAATCGGGCAAGAACCCCGTTTCGCGGGTTGCAGGCACGAACACAGGCTCGGCCCCCACGGTCACAGCCGCCACGGCGTAGACCTGATAAAACGGGTTGGGTGTCAAAACCACGGGCTGTTTGCCACGCTTGGTCTCGGGACACAGGGCGATACAGGCGTTCATCAACCCCTCGCGCGTGCCATTGAGCGCCATCACATCGGTGGCGGGATCGACGGTCACGCCAAACCGGCGGGCAATCCATGCAGCGATAGTCGCACGCAAAGCGTCTGTACCGTCATTGGCGGGATATTTGGCAAACAGGTGCGCATTTTCCGCCAACACGCCCGCCACGAAATCGGGCATGGCGTGGCGGGGTTCGCCAATGGTCATATGCATCACATCGCCACCCGCCGCATGCGCGTCGAGAAGGCTCCGCAAACGCGGGAACGCATATTCTGGCAGGTTTGAAAACCGCTCAGGGAACGTCATGATTACTGCTACTGCCTCATTTTCCGGATCATTTTCGCCCGGTTCATTACGCCCAAGATAACGAGACGCGCGGCTCCGGTCCACAAAAAGAGGCGTCACATCACGCCCCTCGGGCATAATATGTGACTTTTAGGCCAAAGCCGCCTCCACCGCCGCCCCGAGGCGCAGCAATCGTGCTTCGGAATTTGGCGGGGTTTGCAATGAAATCCCCGTGGACGGAACACCCGTTGGCAGGGTCAATGCAGCCAACCCCAACAGGTTTCCGACCCGTGTATTGCGCAGCGCGAGGAGGTTCTCGGTCACATAGTAATCCGCATCCTCCATCAGCCGCGCCATATCGGGCGGCAGGATCGGTGCGGTCGGCAGGAGAACCGCGTCATACCCCGCCGTCTGCGCAAGGTATTCGGTGCGCAAACGGTGCAGCAATTTCCATGCGGCCACATAGTCGCAACCGCCAAAGGATTGCCCGGCGCGAAAACGGTCGAGAATGCGCGGGAACATCACCTCAGGCGCGGCCTCGATCACCTCGCGCCATTCGGCGTAGGCTTCGGTATTGAACAAGATCGCGGACAGTTCCATCGCCTCTTCGGCGGCGGGAACGGCGGCGCGGTCAATCGTGACCCCTGCGGATTTGAGTTTTTCAACCGCCCCCTCGAACCCGCGAAGCGGCCCGGTCCGGATGTCGTCAAACACCACACAATCGAGGATCAAAAAGCGTTTACCCGCAAGCGATGTGCCGCGCAAATCGGGCGCAGGCGTGCCGTCGAGAACCGCAAAACTCGCCGCCGCATCCTCGACCGTTTTGCACAGCGGCCCGACGGTATCAAAGGACGCCACAAGCGGCACAACACCATCAAGCGACAGCCGACCGGAGGTGGTTTTCAACCCCACAAGATCGTTCCACGCCGACGGAATGCGCACCGATCCACCCGTATCCGACCCGATTGCCCCCGCCGCCAAACCGTAGGCCACCGAGGTCGCAGCGCCCGAAGACGAGCCGCCCGACACCGCCGCCTCATTATTTACACAGGGCGGCGTGGCGGTGACGGGATTGAGGCCCAAACCCGAAAACGCCAATTCGCTCATATGGGTCTTGCCCAGCGCCACCAGACCGTTGGCCGTGGCGCGTTTGAGCACCTGTGCATCTGCCGTTGGAACGCGCCCCTTAAGCAGGGCCGATCCCGCCTCGGTCGCGACCTCCGCCGTATCAAACAGATCTTTCCACGACACCGGCACACCATCAAGCAGCCCGCGCCGCACACCCGATGCCGCCCGCTCGGCCGCCGCCGTGGCCTCGGCCATCGCGCGGTCCGCCATGACACGCGCATAGATGCGATCCGAAAGGCGGTGCGTTTGCACGCGGTCAAGGAAATGCGCGGTCAAATCAACGGGATCAATCTGTTTCGCACCAATCGCGCGCCCCAGATCACACATGCTCATCTCGTGGTAATCGGCCATGGTTTATCCCTGATAGCTGTCATGTCGTTTTCCCTACGCTAGCGACGCAAAGGCGCATGGACAATCCCGTGCGGCGCGTCATATTGACGGTCATGACACATACAAACGATCTGCTCATCGTGGGCGGCGGGCTCAATGGTCCCGCTTTGGCGTTGGCCGCAGCCAACGCAGGCCTGTCCGTGACCATTATTGACGCCCTGCCCGCGCAGGCACGCATGTCCTCGGATTTCGACGGACGCGGCTACGCGCTGTCGCTTGGCTCGCAACGTCTGCTCAAGGCCATCGGCCTTTGGGCCGCGGTCGCGCCACATGCCCAACCGATCCTTGACGTCAAAGTCACGGACGGCAAACCGGGCGAGGCCCCTGCCCCGTTCATGCTCGAATTCGACCACGCCGAAATTGACGACGGTCCGGTCGGGTTCATGCTCGAAGACCGTTTTTTGCGCCGTGCCTTTCTGAACGCTTTGGACGGTCACGCCAGGATCACCCAGATCGAGGGCATGGTGGCGGCACAGGACATCTCGGAGCGGGGTGCGGTGCTGACCCTTGCCGATGGCACCACCATTGCGGGCAAATTGGTCGTGGGCTGCGATGGACGCGCCTCCGGCACGGCGGTGCGTGCGGGGATCAAGCGCACGGGGTGGAGCTACAAACAAACCGCGCTCGTCTGTGCGATCCAACATGAAAAGCCCCACGGCGGTTGCGCCCATCAGTATTTCCTGCCCCCCGGCCCGCTTGCTATTTTGCCTCTGCCCGACAATCAAAGCTCGATTGTCTGGACCGAGAGCGACAAGGTGGCACAACAAATCCAGGCGCTGTCGGATGAGGATTACCTCGCCGTGCTCAAACCGCGCTTTGGCGATTTTCTCGGAGAGATTTCACTTGCCGGCGGGCGGTTCACCTACCCGCTCAACATCACGCTCGCCAATGCATTTTACGCCCCGCGCGTGGCCTTGGTCGGGGATGCCGCCCATGGGATGCACCCCATCGCGGGACAGGGATTGAACGCAGGGCTAAAGGATGTGGGAGCGCTCACCGAAGTGTTGGTCGAGGCGCATCGCCGTGGCGAAGACATCGGACGCGAGGACGTTCTGGCCCGCTATAGCCAGTGGCGCCACTTTGACATTGCCACGATGGCCCTGATGACAGACACGTTCAACAAACTGTTCTCAAACGACAATCCCATGCTGCGTCTTGTGCGCGACCTCGGGATGGGTGTTGTGAATGCGCTGCCGAATGTGCGCCGCGAAGCGATCCGTGAAGCCGCGGGCGTCAACGGGGATCTGCCGAAACTGATGCGCGGGATCCCGCTGTGACGCGGGCTTAACCGTCGAGTTTGCGGGCCTCGGAGATCAACATGATCGGAATGCCGTTGCGGATCGGGAACGCCAGTCCGGCGGCTTTGGAAACCAACTCCTGACGTTCGGCGTCATAGCTCAACACCGCGTGCGTTTCGGGGCAGACAAGCGCCTCCAACATGCGGCGGTCGAATTGGATTTGGGATTGCTCGGCGTCCATCACATTATCTCCTGATTGGTGCCGCCATGTAGGGCGAACTCCATAAGCGTTACCAGAGTTTCGCGGCGCGTGGAAAGGGAGGGTGCCTCCAAAAGGGCCTGTTTATCCTCCGGTTCAAACGGCGCGAGCATCGAGAGCGAATTGATCAGCAACTCGTCATCGGCCTCGCCCAGACTGTCCCAATCGGCCTCAAGCCCTTCGTTCTCGAAATAGCGACACAACAAACGCATGAACCCGTCACGATCCAAAGACGGGTCATGCTCGGTGCGGCCCATATCGGCGGCAAAACTGTCCCAATTGACGGCGAATGTGCGGTAGGGGGCGGCGGGGCCTGTGACCTCCTCGCCCACGCGAAAACGCGACACGCCGGACAGGGTGATCATGTAGCGGCCATCTTCGGTTTCGGAAAACCCCGTCAGGCGCCCCGCACAGCCAATGGCGCTCAGGCGCGTATCGGTGACGGGTTGCACCATGCCGATCAGACGCGCGGGCGTGGCCATGCACTCCTCGATCATCTGCAAATAGCGCGGCTCGAAGATATGAAGCGGAAGCCGCGCCCGTGGCAGCAAAAGCGCCCCGGGCAACGGAAAGACAGGGATCACCTGTGGGAGTTCGATTGCGTTCATCATAGGAACACACCTAGCGCGGTGAGGGCCTCAGGCAAACAGGATCGACGACAATTTGCGCCGCCCGTCGAGCGCAATTTTGTCATTGGGGGTAAGTGCGTCAAAGATTTTGAACAGCTGCGTTTTGGCCGCTGCCTCGTTCCAATCGCGATCCATACGCACCGCCTCAAGCAGCACATCGACAGCCCCCGCCACATCGCCCGCACCGTGAAGTGCGGTGGCCAGCTCCAGTTTGGCCGCCATATCGGCGGGATCCGCGGCCACCTTGGCGCGCAACTCGTCAACGGGACCGGCATGTTCGGCCTCGCGGGCAAGGGCAATCTGCGCCTGAACCGCTTCAATCGCGGCATGGGTGGCCACATCGGCGGGCGCACCGTTGAGCACGGCCTCGGCGGCCTCCAGATCACCCTTGGCCAGATGGCATTTCGCCAGACCCGCAAAGGCCGCGGCGGCATCGGGGTCTTCTTCGAGGATGGCGGTAAAGGTTTCGATCGCGTCATCGATCTCGCCCTCGGCCAACATCAGGTCTGCGGCCTCGATCGCATCGGCAAGCCCGCCGTCCTCTTCGTGCATGTCGGCAATTTTGGCGACGAAAGCATCGACCTCGGATTGGGGCAAGGCGCCCTGAAACCCGTCAACGGGCTTGCCCTGATGAAAGGCGAACACGGTCGGGATGGATTGCACGCGCATCTGGCCCGCTATCCCTTGGTTCTGGTCCACGTTGATCTTGGCCATCTTGACCTTGCCACCTGCGGCATTCACCGCCGCCTCCAACGCGGGGCCAAGCGTTTTACACGGGCCACACCACGGCGCCCAGAAATCAAGGATGACCGGCGTGACATGCGAGGCGTCGATGACCTTTTCCATGAAATCGGCTTCGGTCACATCATATACGTTGTCGTCAGATACGACGGGGGTTGCTTGCCCAAAATCCATTGGATCGTCTCCGCTAAAGGTCTGTTGGCTGTTATATGCGCCGTGCGGGGCGCGATTTAAAGAGCCGCGTTAGAGGTCAAATGTCGCAAACACGGGGGCGTGGTCCGAGGGTTGATCCCACCCGCGCGCGGCACGCAACACGCGACTGGAATGCGCCGCGGTCGCAATGTCGGGCGTGGACCAAACGTGATCAAGCCGACGGCCCTTATCGGCATCATCCCAATCCTTGGCGCGATACGACCACCACGAATAGAGCAATCCGTCGGGGATATCCTGACGGGTGATGTCGACCCATTTTCCCGCGTCCTGAACTTGGGCGAGGTGTTCGATTTCGACGGGTGTATGCGACACGATTTTGAGCAGCTTTTTGTGGTCCCACACATCGTCCTCACGCGGGGCAATGTTGAGATCCCCCACAAGGATCGCCTTTTCAGGGGCATCGGCAAAAAACGCATCGCGCATCCCGGTGAGGTAATCGAGCTTTTGCCCGAACTTCTCATTGATCTCGCGGTCGGGTTTGTCACCCCCTGCGGGGACGTAAAAGTTGTGGATGGTCACGCCGTTTTCCAACTTGCCCGCGATGTGACGCGCATGGCCGAGAGAGGCATAATCCGCCGCTCCGGCCTCGATCATCGGGATCTTGGACAGGATCGCCACGCCGTTGTAGCCCTTTTGGCCACGCGCAACCATGTGGGTGTAGCCAAGGGCGTGAAACCGCTCCATCGGGATTTTATCGACGGGCGATTTGCATTCCTGAAGGCACAGCACATCGGGGGCCTCCTCCTCGAGCAGCTTGCACACAATCGGTTCGCGCAAACGCACGGAGTTGATATTCCACGTAGCAAGGGTGAAGGACATGAGGCTCGTCTCCTTTGGATCGGCGCAAACAGTAGCGCCGCGCCACGCCCAAGGCCACCCGAAAGCCGTGCAAAAAATAAGCCCGGCTACAAGAGCCGGGCTATGGGAGGAGGGAACGAGGGACTGCGTATCTTATCCGCGATACGCTGCGGCTTCGAAAAGACAACACGCGAGACCGTCAAAAGGTTCCCGCGTGTTTGCATTTTTTTCAAAAATTATTCCGGCGCCTAGGCAACGAGGCGATATCCGCCCGATTCCGTCACCAACAAACGCGCGTTCGAGGGATCCGGTTCGATCTTCTGGCGCAGGCGGTAAATGTGGGTTTCCAACGTGTGCGTGGTCACACCGGCATTATATCCCCACACCTCGTGGAGCAACGTGTCGCGGGCCACGACACCCTCGGTGGCGCGATAGAGGAATTTAAGGATGTTGGTCTCTTTCTCGGTCAGACGGATTTTCTTTTCGTCCTCGGTGATCAACATCTTTTGCGCCGGCTGAAAGGTATACGGCCCGAGTTGGAACACCGCAGCCTCGGATTGCTCATGGGTGCGCAACTGCGCACGGATACGCGCCAAAAGGACCGGAAACTTGAACGGCTTGGACACATAATCATTCGCGCCCGCATCGAGGCCGAGAATCGTGTCGGCATCGCTATCCTGCCCCGTGAGCATCAGGATCGGGGATTTCACGCCATATTTGCGCATCCGTTTGCACAATTCACGCCCGTCGGTATCGGGCAGACCCACGTCAAGAATGACAAGGTCATAGTGACCTTCTTTGACCCGCTCCATGCCGCCGGCCCCGTCGCCCGCTTCAAAGACGTCGAAGTCTTCGGTCATGACGAGTTGTTCGCTCAGGGCCTCGCGCAGATCGTCATCATCATCCACAAGGAGAATTCGTTTGAGAGTGGCCATTGTCAGACCTCCTGCATTTGTCTCTGTCTGGGATAGATGTGATGCGCGATCACGCATTCGACAAGATTTGCGACAGTTCCCTCACGCAACCGTGTGAAATGCACGCTAAATGTTTCACATTGCGCCAATAATCGCTACATCAGGGGTCACGATTGTAACGGAAAGCCCGCCCATGAGCCTCGCGCCCAGCCTGCCTGAGTTAATCGCCCGCGCCCGCGCCGACCTGCGTATGGGGGTTCCCGTGGCCCTGCGCAGCCCCCACGGCGATGCAATTGCGATTGCCGCCGAGGGGCTGTCCCCCGAACGCCTCGCGGATATGACCGCATTGGGTGCGCCTGTTTTGACCATTACGTCACGCCGCGCAACGACCCTGAATGCGCGCGCCTATGACGGTGACGTGGCGCGATTGACACTGCCAAAGGACGCCACAACGCTTTGGGTCGGGTCGGTCGCGGACCCCGCCGACGACCTGACCCATCCGATGAAAGGTCCGTTTGTCTCTGTCCGTGACGGGGATGCCACCGTTCACCGCGCCGCCATTGCCCTCGCCAAATCCGCCCGCCTGTTGCCCGCCGCGATTGTTGTCACGGTTGCCAATGCGGCACAGATCGCCGCCACCAACGGCCTCACCGTATTGCCCGTCGAGACCGCTCTGCCTCTCATGGCCGACCTTGCGCCACTCATGGATGTGATCCACGCCCGCGTGCCGCTCGTCGCATCCGAGGCGGGGCGCGTGCATGTGTTTCGTCCCGATGATGGCGGCGAGGAACATTTTGCTGTCGAAATCGGTCGCCCTGATCGCAGCAAGCCGGTTCTGGCCCGCCTGCATTCGGCGTGTTTTACGGGCGACCTGCTCGGATCGCTCAAATGCGATTGCGGCCCGCAACTGCGCAGCGCACTGGCACAAATGGGGGAGGAAGGCACAGGCGTGCTGTTGTACCTCAATCAGGAGGGGCGCGGCATCGGCCACGCCAATAAAATGCGCGCCTACTCGCTTCAGGATCAGGGCTTTGACACCGTCGAGGCCAATCACCGCCTCGGGTTTGAGGACGACGAGCGCGATTTTCGCATCGGGGCCGCGATCCTGAAAGAGATGGGATTTGGCGCGGTGCGCCTGATGACCAACAACCCCGCCAAAATCGCACGGATGCAGGACCAAGGGATCACCGTGACCGAACGTGTGGCGCTCAAGGTTGGCGAAAACGCCCACAACACCGCCTATCTGGCGACCAAAGCCAAGAAATCGGGGCATCTGCTGTGACCCGCGCCATCGGCCCCGACGATATTGTGGTGACAAAATGGGGCGCACGGTTTCGCGGACGCCGCTTTCCCTGCGCCATCGGCAAGGGCGGGATAACGGACAACAAACACGAAGGCGACAGCGCCACACCGCGCGGCATCCACGCCCTCCCGCACGTCTGGGCGCGCCCCGACCGCATATTGGTCCACGGCGCCCGCCCAATCACCCCCCGCGATCTGTGGTGCGACGCCCCAAATCACGCACTCTATAATGGGGCGGTAAAATCACCCTTTTCCGGGAGCCACGAAAAACTACGCCGCGCCGACCCGCTTTATGACCTGTTTGTGGTCACAGATTGGAACTGGCCTGTGGCCACACCACACAAAGGCTCGGCCATTTTCGTGCATCGTTGGCGCAAACCGCGCCACCCGACCGAAGGGTGCGTAGCCTTTCGCGCCGATCACCTCGCATGGATCGTGGATCACATCACACCACGCACACGGTTGGTCATCCGCTAAGGCGCATCACCCGTAGTCACGATCCCCGAAAATCGCCGACCCGACACGAACATGCGTGGCCCCCGCCGCAATCGCCACCTCGAAGTCCCCCGACATGCCCATCGACACCGCGTCGATCCCGTTGCGGGCGGCGATCGCGGCGAGCATGGCAAAGTGGGGCGCAGGATCTCCATCGGCAGGCGGAATGCACATCAATCCCTCAACCGTGAGCCCCATCTCACGGCACTCTGTTATAAAGCCATCCGCATCACCGGGCAAAACACCCGCCTTTTGCGCCTCTTCGCCCGTGTTGACCTGAACGAACAAACGCGGACAATGCCCCACCTCATCTGCAATCCGCGCAATGGTCTTGGCCAGTTTCGGCCGGTCCACCGTCTGGATCACGTCGAACAGCTCCATCGCCTGACGCACCTTGTTGGTTTGCAGCGGTCCGATGAGGTGTAACTCGACCCCCGGGAATCGCATTTTGAACCCGGGCCACTTTTCCGCGGCCTCCTGAACGCGGTTTTCACCGAAAACGCGGTGTCCTTTTTCCAAAACAGCCGCCACACGGGCATTGGGTTGCACTTTGGACACAGCGATAAGCTGCACCGCGCCTTTTGGCCGCCGCGCAGCCTCTACGGCCGCTTCCACCCGTGCATTGACCTGTTCAAACCCCATATTTTACTCTCTTTCATCGCATTTATGGCCTGTTCGCTTTGTATTGTGCGCACCATAGGCCATGCAACAGGTGTGTGTCCTAGTTGCATCATTTCTGTGTATCATGCGCACCCGCCCCGCCTGTCGCTTGACCAAAACAGTCATTCGGCGCATTTCATTCGGCATGTGTCGGGCAACCCGGCATCCTGATTTTTAAACTCCACGAGGGCACTATGAAAAACATCCTTCTCTCCTCCGTAGCAATCGTTGGCTTCGCCGGCGCAGCTGCTGCTGACATTTCTTTCTCCGGCGCAGCCAAACTGGGCTACAACGACGACTTCCAAGACGGCGTGTACGTTGATGTTGACGTTGACATGAAAGCATCTGCCGAGCTGAACAACGGCTGGACCGCATCCGTAACATACGGTGTTGAGCTTGACGACAACGGTGGCAACGTAGATCAGGACGTTAACTTCGACGACAACCTGACAATCTCCTTGGCCAACGCCAACTCCTACTTCACATACGGCGACACCGAGTGGGCTGCTGTTTCCCATTGGTCCGGCGTGTCCGAAATGGCACAAGACGGTTTCTCCGAAAACGACGGTGAAGCAACTCTGATCATCGGCGGCACTTTCGGTGGTGTTGAAGCTGCTGTGTCGACTGGCGTTGACGAAGCAACTGGCGACACATACCAGGTTGGTTTCGGCGCTAAAGCAACATTCGGCAACGTTGTTCTGACCGCAGCTTACCAAGAAGAAGATGCAGGCCCAGCATCCGTTTCCGGCGACTACAACAGCGACGAAATCTTCGCTCTGTCCGCAGCAACAACCTTCTCCGGCGCGTCCGTGAAAGTTGCATACGCGAAAAACCAGACAGCTGACGAAAACTCGCTCGGCCTCGAAGTTGGCTACCCTGTTGGTCCCGTTGCTCTCGGCGCGTTCTACGTTGCTGAATCCGCAGGCGACGACACATACGGCGTATCCGCTGTCTACTCCGAAGGCGCACTCACAGCTAAAGCATACTACAAGAACCTCATGGGTTCCGACGAGTACGGCCTCGGCGCGACATACGACATGGGCAATGGCCTGAAAGTTACCGGTGGTTACATCGACGGCGACTCCGTTGCAGACAACGATTTCGCAGCCTACGTAGCAGCTGAGTACGACCTCGGCGGCGGCGCATCCTTCATCGCGTCCTACGCTGACCACACAAGCTACACCGGCGCTGCAACCGACGACATCGACACAGTCACCGGCGGTTACGAGCTGAACACAGGCGCAACACTTCAGTTGTCCCTCAAATTCTAATCTCTCCCGAGATTTGAGTTAAGTTTGGGCCACCCTTCGGGGTGGCCCTTTCCGTTCGGAGACGCCATTTGCATCCGGCGTCCTGCGTCTAACCACTTGTTCCCTCTCACGTTGGCCTATACGGTTGCGGCGATTGATATTGAGGGGATCAAGCATGTACCGTCCAAGCCTTGCTCTATTTGCAACTCTGGCCCTAACCGCCTGTGGCTCGATCAGCGACAGCATCGGGTTCGGCTCGATCGGCTCCGGCCCGTTTTCGGGCGGTGGCAAGACCGTTGTGGCCGATGGCGGCCAAGTCGTTGACACACGCTCAACCGGCCAAGCCGTCGAAATCCCCAACGGCGAAACCATTGTCATCGAACAACGCAAATCCCGCACCATCTTTGGCGGCGGGCGCAATGGCGCCACGAGCGATGTTCAGGTCAACAAATACATCTGGAACGCCGCACTCGAAGTGCTGTCCTTTTTGCCCGTCCAATCCGCGGACCCATTCACAGGCGTGATCACCACCGGGTATGGCACCCCTCCGGGGGGTGGTCGCGCTTACCGCGCGACAATCCACGTCACCGATCCCGCTCTGGATGCCCGCACCCTGAACATTTCGCTTTATACCCGCGGCGGCGCTGTCAGTGCCGCAACCGTTCGCGCGGTCGAAGATGCGATTTTGACCCGCGCCCGCCAGTTGCGGTCGGGGAAATAACCGATACTGCATTGGCCTCTAGACCCAAGAGAGCCAAAGGATTATCACCACGCCGGGCCACTGATGCCCGGCGTTTTACGTGAGAAACGAAGGAAACGAACATGAGCCGCTACGCGCCCGCCGATCTGGAACCGAAATGGCAACATGCCTGGAACGAGGCCGAGGTTTTCCTCGCCAAACGGGACCCCGACAAAGAGAAATATTACGTCCTCGAGATGTTCCCCTATCCGTCGGGACGCATCCACATCGGCCACGTGCGCAACTACACGATGGGCGATGTTGTCGCGCGCTACAAATCCTCGTGCGGATTTTCCGTATTGCACCCGATGGGTTTTGACGCCTTCGGAATGCCCGCCGAAAACGCGGCCATGGCCTCGGGCGGACACCCGAAAACCTGGACCTACGCCAATATCGACACGATGGTTGATCAGATGAAGCCGCTCGGCCTGTCGATCGACTGGACACGCATGTTCGCAACCTGTGATCCCGAGTACTACGGCAAACAGCAGAGCATGTTCATCGACTTTCTCGAAAAGGGTCTGGTCTACCGCAAGAACGCCACCGTGAACTGGGATCCCGTCGACATGACGGTTCTGGCCAACGAGCAGGTGATTGACGGTTGCGGGTGGCGCTCTGGTGCGCCCGTTGAGCGGCGTGACCTGACGCAGTGGTTCTTTAAAATCTCCGATTATTCCGACGATCTTTTGACGTCCATCGATGCGCTCGACAATTGGCCGGACAAGGTCAAGACGATGCAGAAAAACTGGATCGGCAAATCACGCGGTCTGCAATTTGCCTTCTCGTTGATCGACGCGCCCGAGGGCCACGACCGTGTGGAGGTTTACACCACCCGTCCCGACACATTGCGCGGCGCATCCTTTGTCGGCATCTCCGCCGATCACCCTCTGGCCAAGAAACTCTGCGCCGACAATCCCGAGATTGCCGCGTTTTGTGACGAATGCCGCAAGGGCGGAACAACCGAAGAGGTCATTGAAAAGGCGGAAAAACTTGGTCTTGATACAGGCCTGAAAGTACGCCACCCGTTTGATACGGCATGGGAACTGCCCGTCTATATCGCCAACTTTATCTTGATGGATTACGGCACGGGCGCGATTTTCGGCTGTCCGGCGCACGACCAACGCGACTATGATTTCGCGACCAAATACGGTCTGCCGATCAACTACGTTTTTGCGCCCACCGAGGGCGATCTGGACACCACCGAGGCCTTTGTGCCGTTCAAAACCGACGCGGTGAAATACCTGCTCGGGTTTGCAGGCGACGAGGTCCAGACGGGGGATCAAGGCGTCGAAACCGCCATCGATTTTTGCGAGAGCAACGGCGTGGGTCATGGCGTCACCAAGTTCCGCCTGCGCGATTGGGGCTTGAGCCGCCAACGCTACTGGGGCTGTCCGATCCCCGTGGTCCATTGCGAGACCTGCGGCGTGGTGCCCGAAAAGAAAGAGAACCTGCCTGTCGAACTGCCCTTCGATGAAGATGGCAAGCCGATTGATTTCTCCGTACCGGGCAACCCGCTTGACCGTCATCCGTCATGGCGCAACTGCACATGCCCGAGCTGTGGCGCCGATGCGCTGCGCGAGACGGACACGATGGACACCTTTGTGGACAGCTCGTGGTACTACGCCCGCTTCACCTCGCCGCACGCCACCACGCCGACCGAGCCCGAGGACGCGGCCTATTGGATGAACGTCGATCAATACATCGGCGGCATCGAGCACGCGATTTTGCACCTGCTCTACTCGCGCTTTTTCGCCCGCGCCATGAACGAAACAGGCCACCTGCCCGACAGCGCCCGCGAGCCGTTCAACGCACTCTTTACCCAAGGGATGGTGACACACGCGATTTATCAGAATGCAGAGCGCAAGAACGAACACGGCCGCGCCATCTACCACTATCCCGACGAGGTCGAGGAGCGCGATGGCGGCACCTATGTCAAAGCGACAGGCGAGGCGATCACCGTCATCCCCTCCGCCAAGATGTCGAAATCCAAGAACAACGTGGTCGATCCCGTCGAGATCATCAAACAATACGGTGCCGACACCGCGCGTTGGTTTGTACTCTCGGATTCGCCTCCCGAGCGGGACGTTGAATGGACCGCAAGCGGTGCAGAGGCGTCGTTCAAACACCTTGGCCGCGTGTGGCGTCTCACGGCGGAACTGGAAAATGCACCGGAGAGCGGCACCGGTGATGATGATTTGATTCGTGCCACACACAAAGCCATGCTTGAGGTGACGCAAGGCATCGAGAGTTTCGGCTTTAACGCGTCGATCGCCAAAATATACGGTTTCACCAACACCATTGCGAAATCCAAAGCGGGCCGTGAGGCAAAACGGTTTGCGCTCAAGATCCTGGCACAACTCATGTCCCCCATGACCCCGCACCTCGCCGAGGAAATGTGGTCGATGTTGGGGGGTGAGGGCCTGATCGCGCGGGCGCCATGGCCCCGTGCGGACGAGAAAATGCTCGTTGAGGACAACGTGACCTTACCGATCCAGATCAACGGCAAACGCCGTGACGAGATCACGGTGCCAACGGATATGCCCAAAGAAGAGATTGAAAAACTGGTTCTGGCGAACAATGCTGTGATCAAGGCGCTCGATGGCGGGCAGCCGAAAAAACTCATCGTTGTCCCGGGTCGCATCGTCAATGTCGTCGTTTAACCGCCGCAGCTTTCTTTTGACCGCCACCGCCTTTGGCGGCTTGGCGGGCTGTGGGTTTGCGCCCGCCTATGGCCCGAACGGGCGGGCGGGTGTGTTGCGTGACGCCATCGAATTGGCCACGCCGGAAACGCGCGAGGACTATACCTTCGTGCGCGCTGTCGAAGACCGGTTCGGCGCCGCCCGCACGGCGCGGTTCAAACTCGACTACACGATTTCCACGGATGAGGATTCTATCGGCCTGACCCGCGATCAGGAAATCAACCGCTACCACGTCACGGGTGAGGCGACCTATACATTGACGGACCTGTCGTCGGGCGACATCGTCAGCAGCGGGAACGTCACGGCCTTTTCCGCCTACTCCACCTCCGGATCGACCTTTGCCGCCCTCACAGCCACGCGGGATGCCTATACCCGCCTGACGGTGCAACTGGCCGACAAGGTCGTGGCACAGATCCTCGCCGGTGTGGGAACCGCGGGATGAAACTGTCCCCCCGTGACGCTGTGGGCTATTTTGCCAAGCCGGACCCGAAACGCGCAGGCGTGCTGATCTACGGTCCCGACACGATGCGGATCGCCCTCAAACGTCAGGAATTGATCGCCGCCCTCATCGGCCCTCAGGGTGAAGAGGAAATGCGCCTGACCCGCATATCCGGAGCGGAGTTGCGCAAGGACAAGGCATTACTATCGGATGCGGTCAAAAGTCAGGGGTTCTTTCCCGGTCCGCGTGTGGCCTTTGTCGACGAGGCCACCGAACTCGTCGGCCCGATGATCATCGCGGCGCTCAGCGACTGGAGCGAGGGCGATGCCCAAATCGTTGTCACCGCAGGGAGTCTGAAAGCGACATCGAAGCTGCGCAAGGCGTTCGAGGGGCACCCCCGCGCCTATGCCGCCGCGATCTATGCCGATCCGCCGTCCCGCGCGGAAATCGAGGCGACCCTGACCAGATCCGGCCTGAAAAACCTATCGAACCACGCCATGGCGGATATCGAAGCCTTGGCGCGGGTGCTTGATCCCGGCGATTTCCGTCAGACGCTTGAAAAAATATCGCTCTACAAAATCGGCGACGAGACCCCGCTGACAAGCGCAGAGATCGAAGCATGCGCCCCCGTGACCACCGAGACGGAAGTGGATGATGTGCTCAACGCCACCGCAGACGGGCGCAAGGAGGACCTCGGTCCTATCCTCAAAAAAATCGAAGGTCAGGGCATCGATGCCGTGGCGTTGTCGATCTACACGATGCGTCATTTTCGGGCGCTGCACGCCGCCGCCTCTGATCCGGGCGGGGCGTCCTCGGGGATTGCCCGCGCCCGCCCGCCGATCTTTGGCCCGCGCCGCGACCGCATGACACGACAGGCCCACAATTGGGGTATGTTCAAACTCGAAGACGCGCTCAAGATCTTGACGGAAACCGACCTGACATTGCGCTCTGCTTCGCGGGCGCCGACCATGGCCGTGATGGAACGTGCGCTTATCCGTCTTGCGATGCTTGCGCAAAGGCGCTGAGTGCCCCCCGCCCTGCGAGCTGTCCCGTGGCCAGACACCCCGTGATCAAATAGCCCCCCGTGGGCGCATCCCAATCGAGCATTTCACCTGCCGCGAATAAGGTGGGGCGCGATTTGAACGCAAGCGCAGGTGTGAGCGCATCAAACGACACGCCACCCGATGTCGAGATGGCCTCGTCCATTGGCGCGGGCTTTGCATTGGTGATCTTTAAGGCCTTGAGTGCGGGACCGAGATCAACGGGCAACGGTCGCGCGAACTCCATCAACAGGGCAATTTTTTCGGGCGGCAGGCGCAATGTTTTGCGCAGGAAATTCGCTGTGCTGTCCTTTGTCTTGCGCCGCTTTAGAGCCTGTCCCAGACGCGCGTCATCCCAATCGGGCATCAAATCGACCACCAACGGCGCCCCCGTCCGAAAGCCGCGAGACACGGAATAGATCCCGCCCCCCTCAAGACCTTTGCGCGAAATGACCATCTCGCCACGAGAGGAAAAATCGCCCGACTTCAAACCGATATTTTTGACGGCACAGCCAAAGAACCGCTCCATGTGGGATGACCACGTATGGCGCAATCCCACGTTTGACGCCTGAAAGGGCGTCACGGGACCAAGGGGGGCAATCATATCGCGCCACGCGCCTGTCGACCCTAATCGCGCCCAACTGGCACCGCCCAAGGCCAGAACCGCAACGGCGGGCAACAGGCGGTGCACGCCCTCGGGCGTCTCGAACGTAAACCCGTCGTCGATCCCCGTCAGACGCCAGTTGCGCCGCAGGGTGACGCCTTGGCCGTCCAGTCGGGCGAGCCATGCGCGCAACAGCGGCGAGGCCTTCATCGCTTTGGGAAACACCCGCCCCGTCGATCCCGTGAAGACCTCTTGCCCAAGCGCTCCGGCCCATGCAATCGCGGCCTCGGGGCCAAATCCGCGCAAGGCCTCCACCATCGTCGGCGGGCACGGGTCATAGGCGGCGATGAACGCCTCCAAATCCTCGTGTTTCGTAAGGTTCAGACCCGATTTTCCGGCCATAAGGAATTTACGCGCAGGCGATGGTTTGGCCTCGGCGATCACAACGCACAGACCCGCCCGCGACATTTCATCCGCCGCCATCAGACCCGCAGGCCCCGCACCGATGACAAGCGCATCGCAGGTCTCAACGGGATCAGCCACCGCGCACCAACCCTTTGATCCCTGCAACATGTTCGGGCGTAGCCGACAGGGCGGCCTGACTCAATTCCGATACCGCAGACAGTAGGCCGTCACGATCCACAAGACGGTCAACAAGCCCCCACGACAGCGCCTCCTCCGCGTCGATCTTTTGCCCCGCCATCAAGATCATTTTGGCCCGCGCCGGCCCAACGAGCGCCACAAGGCGCTTCGGGTCAGAGGGCTGCGGCAGATAGCCGAGTTTCATCACAGGGTAGAAAAACTTTGCCTCGGGGACGCCGAGACGCAAATCACAGGCCAAGGCCATGCCAAACGCACCACCCGCAAGCGTGCCGTTCAACGCGGCGATGGTCAGACACGGCAGGTCCGCCAAGGCCGATGAGAGATCTTCCCACAGGGGAGACACGGCAAGGCCCGCTTTGGCCGCGTCCAGATCAGCGCCCGCAGAAAACACTTTGCCCGCCCCCGTCAGCACCAGAACCTGCGCCACCCCATGCGCGGCCCGCACGGTATCAACCAAGGTGGCAAGCATATCTGCGGTCAGCGAATTTGCCTTTTCGGGTCGGTTCAGGGTCACAACCCACAGACCGCCCTCTTTGCGCACGTCAATCATCGCAGATCTCCTTGTGGTTCGGTATCAGCCAAGTTCCGCCCAAAGCGGACGCATATGTCTGATAGGTCCATGTTACGGTGGGCCGCAAGTGCGTTCCAGTCTTGACCCCACCGTCAAAGAGGGAAACCCTACAGGTAACTTTTCTAAGGAGAGATTTCATGCGCGCATTTGCCCTCATCCCGTCCACCCTGCTTTGTACCGCCATCGCCATGCCCGTCGTCGCGGATGTGACGCCAGAGGACGTGTGGAACGATACCTTGGCGACGATCAAGTTGTTTGGCCAGTCTGTCACCGCCGATCTGGAACGGGACGGCAAAACGCTCATCGCGCGCAATGTGGAGTTTCGCTCAGGCGCGGACGAGGGCGGGCTGAGTTCCGTCACCACGATGGAGCAACTGAACCTCGTGAATTTGGGCAACGGCACGGTGAAAATGGACTTTGTATCACCGATCATAAGCCATGCCTCTTACCCGACATTTAGCGAGATAGACGGCGATGACATTCTCGCGGAAATGACGAGCAATGTGATGGTGATGGGTGACATCATCGTGTCCGGCGATCCCGATGCGGTCATGTACAAGGTGGACGGCGCCGATTTCGAATTTTTGTCCGAAGTTTCAAGCGCGGATGAAATGGCCTTGGCCCAGACCACCGAGATGACGATGAGCGATGTCTCGGGCGCATGGTCGTCAACACTGGACGGCACCAAATTGACAGGCCAGTTCCTGTTCGATGCCGACAGCTACGGCCTTCAGATGAACCAACCGGGGGCCGAGGGTCCACAAGCCCAGATCAACCTCACCATGAAAGACGTGTCGACCGAAGGTGAGTACGAGGGAACCGAACAGGCCAATCCCGAGGATTGGAACACCGCGTTGTCGAACCTGACCGCACGGTTCGCACAATCGTTTGAAACCGGCACGTTCGAGACGCAATTCGCCGACGGGGACAGCCCGTCCGCCACCAAAGTCGCCGGCACCATAGGCCACACATGGGTCGATATGTCCACGTTGGACGGCAGCGCAAGTTACGAGACAAGCAGCAGCGACATCGCAGCAACGATTTCAGGACCTGCGGTCCCCGTTGACGATGCACAAGTTTTCATTGCCAACATGAGCACGAATATCAACCTTCCTCTGACGGGGCGCGAAACCGCACAGCCCTTCGGGCTTGGCCTGTCATTCGAAGATATCGGCGTGTCCTCCGCAATTTGGGCGATGTTCGACCCGCAAGGGCAACTGAGCCAGGAACCCGCAACCGTGACCCTGAAACTGAGCGGTGATGCCTTGGTGACGGAGGCCCTGACCCCGACCAATCCGGCCGCGATCACGGACGGGGGGGCGCCACAACTCGACAGGCTGAACCTCGATACGCTTCTGGTGTCCTTTGCCGGGGCCAAAGTCGACGCCACCGGCGCGTTCAAGGCGATCACAGGCGCGGCGAGCCCCATGGGCGGGCTGCCTGATCTGGCCGGAAGCATCGATGTGACGATGACAAATGTCACCTCGTTGATCGATACACTGACCCGTATGGGCATCGCCCCACCCGAATTTGGCGGCATGGCACAGATGATGCTCGGAATGCTCGCCCGCCCGGGTCCGGAGGTTGGCACATTGGTCTCGCATATCGAGCGGACCGAGGACGGACAGATCCTTGCCAACGGGATGCCGCTGCCGTTCTGACGCAACACCCCGAAAGCCTGCGCGCCCTTGCGAGATAGAGCCATGCGGCTTAAGTCCTTTATCCAAACGAGACAAAGGATAGACCATGGCGCAAGACCTATCGGCATTGGCCGCACAGCTTTTGGATGCAGCGAAACGTGCAGGGGCCGAGGCCGCCGATGTGCTCGCGGTGGATGGGACATCGGTCTCTATTGATGTGCGTGCCGGTGCGTTGGAACATGCCGAGCGCTCCGAGGGCGTCGACATCGGTCTGCGCGTTCTGATCGGTAAGCGACAGGCCTGTGTCTCCGCCTCCGATACCCGCGAGGAAACGCTGACCACGATGGCCGAACGGGCCGTTGCGATGGCGCGTATGGCCCCCGAGGACCCCTATATCGGTCTGGCCGAGGCAAGCCAGTTGGCGCAAGACCGCGATACATCCGTTTTGGAGCTTTACGACCCGACCGACGAACCAAGCCCCGCCGATCTGCAACAGGACGCCGCCCGCGCCGAGGCCGCCGCACTGGCCGTCGAGGGCGTAAGCCAGGTCCAGTCCGCCTCCGCCGCCTATGGTCGCCGCCGCATCCAGATGGCCGCATCCAACGGATTCGAAGGCCGCTACATGCGCTCGGACCGCATGACATCCTGTGTGGCCATCGCCGGCGATGGCGCAAAGATGGAGCGCGATTATTGCGGCGAGTCGCGCGTGTTTCAAACCGACCTGCCCACTCCCGACGACATTGGAACCCTCGCGGGCAAGCGCACGGTGGATCGCATCGGCGCACGTAAACCCAAAACCGGCAGCTACCCCGTGCTTTACGATGAACGCATCTCCGCCTCTTTGATCGGGCATTTGCTCGGGGCCGTAAACGGTGCGTCGATTGCACGCGGGTCCAGTTGGCTGCGCGATGCGATGGGTGAATTTATCTTGCCCGCAGGCCTGTCGATTGTGGAGCAGCCACACCGCAAACGGGTCACGGCCTCGCGCCTGTTTGACGGCGAAGGGTTGCCGACCAAGGACCGCGCCATCATTGAAAACGGACGCCTCATGGGGTGGACCCTCGACCTTGCCTCCGCCCGCAAACTGGGCATGGACAGCACCGCAAGTGCGGCACGTGGCGTTTCATCCCCACCCTCGCCCTCGCTGTCCAATGTGACCCTAACGCAGGGCACACAGACCCGCGAAGAGCTGATAGCCGACATGGGAACGGGCCTGCTCGTCACATCCATGATCGGCTCTACCATCAACCCCACCACCGGCGATTATTCACGCGGCGCGGCGGGCTTTTGGATCGAGAACGGCGAGATCGCCTATGCCGTCAACGAATGTACGATCGCGGGCAACCTGCGCGAGATGCTCGCCACGCTCATCCCCGCAAACGATGCCCGCACGCACCTGAGCACCGTGGTGCCATCGCTTTTGGTCGAGGGGATGACCCTTGCCGGTGACTGATGACCTCGCGCTGCTGATTGACGCGGCCCATGAAGCGGGTCGACTGGCGGTCCCGTTTTGGAACGCCAACCCTGAAGTCTGGGACAAGGGGGACGGCGCAGGTCCCGTGACCGAGGCCGATTTGGCCGTGGACGGTTATCTGCGGGACCGCTTTGCGACCGAGCGCCCGACCTACGGGTGGCTGTCCGAGGAAACCGCCGATACGGACGCTCGTCTGGGCAAGGACCGCGTGGTGATCGTCGATCCGGTTGACGGCACCCGCAGCTTTATCCAGGGCGATACCAACTGGGCGCATTCTCTGGCCATTGTCGAACACGGCGAGCCCATCGCGGCGGTGGTCTATTTGCCGCTGCGCGACCGCCTGTTTGCGGCAACCAAAGGCGGCGGCGCGACCCTGAACGGCCAAGCCATTCGGGTCGGCAATTGTCAGCTGCCCGATGGCGCCCGCGTGTTGATGAAAAAGGGGGTTCTGGCCGCGGAACATTGGCAAGGCGGTCCGCCGTCTTTTGTGCGCAAGTTCCGTCCCTCCCTCGCCTACCGTCTCGCGCTTGTCGCCCAAGGACGCTACGATGCCATGATGACGCTGCGCCCGACATGGGAATGGGATGTGGCGGCGGGGTCGTTGATTATGGAGGAGGCAGGCGGCGTGGTGATGGACCGCACGGGCGCACGCCCCGCATTCAACCAACCGCACCCCGCGATCAACGGCCTTATCGCGGGCTGTGACACACTTTCCAATGCCATCGTGTCCCGCCTCGCCAAAGCGTAAGGCGGCGGGCATTCCGCCAGAGCGCCTTGACCGTCCAACTGGATCGGATAGGGTGCAACCGCAATGACCCGATGGAGGATTTCATGGCTCAACGACTTCACCTCGTCTTCGGTGGCGAACTGGTCGACCCGACCAAAACCACATTTCGCAACACGGATGACATCCACGTTGTCGGCATTTTTCCGGATTATGACTCCGCACACGCGGCATGGAAATCCGAGGCCCAGCGCACCGTTGATAACGCGCACATGCGCTACTTTATCGCGCACCTGCATCGCCTGCGTGACGAAGAAGCGGCCGCAAGCTCGACCGAAGAGCTTGATTCCTGAGGATCGGCCTCGTGGCCAAACCCGCATCCCTTCGGGCCTATCTCGCCAGTACCGCACGTTCGGAGTCGCAAGCCGTAAAACGGCTGCGGCGCCTTCAGGCGTGTGGCGTCCTGTCGCAAAAAGACTGTGATCACCGCCTCGCGCGGACCCTCCCCGAGCGCCCTGTGGGGGAGCTCGTCTGGTTTCACGTCGCCCGCATCCAATCGGTGCCTGCCGCCCTTGAACTGTTGGAAACCCTACGCGAGGAACGGCCGGGTCTGGCGTGTCTTTTGACGACTGTTGATCCCCTGCCCGAGCATATCACCCTCCTTGCGAACGTCATCCACATGCCACTTCCCGACGAATGCACTGTGGTGGTCAAACGGTTTCTGGATCACTGGCAACCGGACGCTTTGGGGTGGATCGGAGACGGGTTTCGCCCCTCTTTACTTTGGCACGCGCAAGAGGCGCAAATCGCAAGTGTCGCCATTGCGGCCCCCGATTGCGCATTGGATATCGACACACGGTTTCTCCTCCCTGCGCTGCGCCACATCACCCTCTCCCGGTTCGATCATGTCATCGCCGGCAATGAGGCCCAAGCTGCCGTTTGGAGACGGATGGGGGCCGAGGGGCGTGAGGTCGATGTGCTCGGCCCCCTCGAAGAAGGCACGCTGTCGCACCGGTTCGAAGAGTACGGGTTTACAGAGCTGTCCCGCGAAATCGGCACCCGCCCGACATGGTTCGCCGCAAACCTGTGCGCGGGCGAAGTGTCCGACATTTTGAAATCCCATGCCACCGTGATGCGCCGCGCACACCGGCTTTTGTTGATCGCGACATTCAACGACGACGCCGCCCGGGATACGTTCGAACGTCAGGCCGCAAACGCGGGCCTGCGCATCGCGCATCGCCGCGACCTCACCCCTATAACCGAAGAAATCCAGATCCTGATTGCGGATCCCGGGATTGACGAAAATGCCCTCTGGTATCGCGCCGCCCCGACGAGTTTTTTGGGCGCGTCCCTCACTCAGGACGGCGGGACGTCACCCAATGATGCTGTGGGCTACGGGTCGGCGATCGTCCATGGATCACACGTGTTCAACCACGCCAATGCCTATGCGCGATTGAGCGCGGCCAAAGCGGCCCGACTTGTCCGTTCGGACACGGATTTGAGCGAAGCCGTGCGCGAACTGCTCGCCCCCGATGCCGCCGCTGTGGCCGCAAATGCCGCATGGGCGGTGATGTCGTCGGGGGCGGAAGTCTCGACACGCACAGCCGACCTGCTGCACGATCTTCTCGATGTGCGAGAGGCGATTGACGGATGAGAGAGCCAAAATTCTGGTCTAACACGGCCAAACACCCCGGATTTCTTGCACGCATGTTGACGCCGCTTGGCGCGGTCTATGCCGGTCAAACCGCACGCCGCGTGGCCAAAACGGGGCTCACGGCAACCGTCCCCGTCATTTGCATCGGCAACATCAACGCCGGCGGCACAGGCAAAACGCCGACCGTGATCGCCCTCGCCCAACGGCTGATCGCGCGTGGCAAATCGGTGCATGTTGTCTCGCGTGGCTATGGCGGGTCCCTCGACGGGCCGACCCGTGTCGATGAACGCCGCCACAGCGCGGATCAGGTGGGCGACGAGCCGCTCCTGATCGCCGCCTTTACCCCCGCATGGATTGCCAAAGACCGCGCCGCCGGGGTCCGCGCCGCACAGGCCGGAGGCGCCGATGTCATCCTTCTGGATGACGGAATGCAAAACGGCAGCGTCGAAAAGGACGCGACCTTTGTCGTGGTCGATGCCCATCGCGGTTTTGGCAACGGGCGCGTCATTCCCGCCGGACCGCTACGCGAACCCGTCACACGCGGCCTTGCCCGCGCGGACGCCGTCATCTCCATCGGGGATGCCGCAGCCCAAAACCGCTTTTCGTCACTGTGGTCAAATGTGGTGTCCGTCCCGCGCGTTCGGGCGCATTTGTCACCGTTGCAAACGGGGTTCGAATGGGAGGGACAGCCGGTTCTGGCCTTCGCCGGCATTGGCCATCCCGAGAAATTTTTTGCGACGCTTAAAGGCCTTGGGGCGCAGCTCCTGCGGGCCGAAGCTCTGAGTGACCACCAACCGCTGTCGACGCAACTGATGACACGGCTGGAGATCGAGGCCCTCGCCCTGGGCGCACAGATGGTCACAACGGAAAAAGACGCGGTGCGTTTGCCCCGCGCCTTTCGCCAGAAGGTTGTCACCCTACCCGTCCGTTTGGCGAGCGACGATTGGGCGGTGATCGACGCCACCCTCACACGCCTCGGACTTGATTAAAGGTTATTGCGCCAATTTTTCGTCGAGGATTTTTTGAAGATCCGCGTAGGACATGTTGGAATGTTTCACGCCATCAATGACGAGGCTCGGGGTCGAGCTGACATCGTCGGCCTCAGCCTCTTGACTGGCTTTCTCGAACATCGCCTGCGCCATTTCGCCATTGTTCATACAGGCATCCAGATCAGCATCGGACAGGCCCGCCGTTTTGCCGATTTTGCGCAGGTTTTCGACGATTTGCATCGCGTCCTTGCCGCCTGCAATCCACTCTTCCTGTTGTTCATAAAGCAAGGATTGAATACCGAAATACCGCATGGAACCGCCACAGCGGGCAACCATCGACGCCCAAAGGCCGAATTTGTCAAAGTAGATTTCGCGGTAGGTGAACTTGACCTTACCCGTGTCGATGTAATCCTTTTTCAACGGCTTGAAGACCGCCTCATGGAAATTCGCGCAATGCGGACAGGTGTAGGATGCATATTCGATAACCTCGATTGGCGCATCGGCGTCACCGATTGTCAGATCAGGCACCACAACAGTGGTCGGCTCAACGGCCTCGGCGTCCTGTGCAAAGCCTGGCAGGGCAAAGCTCGACATAAATCCAACGGTTGCGAGAGCGGTCGTTGTAAGGAAAGTGCGTCTGTTCATGGGTCCACCTTTGAATGATTGGCGTTTTTGGTTAGGACATTCGCCCCGAGTCGATCAAGCGCGGCGCGCAATCCCTCGTCATGGACACCTGTCGACATCTCATGCGCCTCGTGAACCAATGCGGGATCAAGGGCGGGTTTCTGGTCGGTTTTCGTCGTCTCGAACTGAACGCGCCCGGCGGCAAAACCCGTGGGAGCGGTCTGTGTAATATGAATGCGGGTGATGGCGCTGAACCCGTACACCGCATTCACGCGGTCGCGGATTTTGGGCAATTCGGCCTGTAAAATCGGGGCAAAGGCGCCAGTGGTCAACAGGGTGAGCGTCGCGCCGAACCCGCCCTTGGCGTAGGACACCTTGATCGGGCGGGCCATTGCGGCAGTTTGCTCACCGACCACCTCGGGCCAATGGGTCAAAAGCCGCGTTTCGGAAAACCCGCGCGCCTCGGTCGCCGTGCGGATACGCGACTGCAAAAGGCCGGAGGTCATTTCGAACCCCTTCCGTCTACGCGCGGTTTTATGTTCCGGTTTGGCGGCCATCGATTATTCCAAGTCTCCATCTGGCCTCTTCGGCCCTGCGCTCTATTGTAGTGGTCCAGACGCCTTGCACCAGTAGAAAGCCGATGACGGATGCTAAACATTGCGTGACGATTTGAAATGTAATGACATCACAGGCCCGCTTCTGGCGTGGTACGATGCCCATGCCCGCGTTTTGCCGTGGCGCATCGCCCCACAGGATCGCGCACGGGGAATCATTCCAGACCCCTACCGCGTATGGCTGTCCGAGATCATGCTACAGCAAACAACGGTCGCGGCGGTAAAGGCCTACTTCGAACGGTTCACCGCGCTGTGGCCAACGGTCGCCGACCTTGCCGCGGCACCCGACGATGCCGTGATGGCCGAGTGGGCGGGGCTTGGCTACTACGCCCGCGCCCGCAACCTGCTCAAATGTGCGCGGGTCATCGTGGCCGAGCACGGCGGCGCGTTCCCGAACAGTCACGCCACGCTTCTGACCCTACCCGGCATAGGCCCCTATACGGCCTCCGCCGTTTCCGCGATTGCGTTCGACGCCCCCGAAACCGTATTGGACGGCAATGTGGAACGCGTGATGTCACGGCTGTTTCTGGTCGAGATCCCGCTGCCCACATCCAAACCCGAACTGATGGCTTTGGCCACGCGCCTGACGCCCACAGCCCGCGCCGGCGATTATGCGCAGGCGGTGATGGATCTGGGCGCGACGGTATGCACCCCGAAATCCCCCGCCTGCGACATCTGCCCGCTCGTTCACGTCTGCCGCGCCCACCGGTCCGGCGTCGCCGCGCAGTTGCCCAAGAAGGTGCCAAAGAAACCCAAACCCGTGCGGTTGGGCCATGTCTATGTCACCCGCACCGCCGCCAAGGAATGGGTGTTGGAAAAGCGCCCCGAAAAGGGGCTTTTGGGCGGGATGCTCGGATGGCCGACATCCGAATGGAACGAGGCCCCGTCCGCCACGCCCCCCTATGATGCGCCGTGGCACCACGTCGGGGAGGTCCGTCACACCTTTACCCATTTCCACCTGATATTATCCGTGCATGTCGCGCCCTGCGTCACCGCCCCCGAAGGGACGGTTTTGGTCCCGCAGGCCGCATTCCGCCCTTCGGATTTGCCGACCCTGATGCGAAAGGCATTTGACCTTGCCCAAGCAACCTTCGACAATCGGGAGGTAGGGTCCGCGCCAACGTGATGACCAACGTGACTGTATGAGGTGCCAAGATGGATATGACCAGAATCTCCACCCGAAACGCGATACCGTTCTGGCTGTCGCTCGGGGTTGTGCCGCTGTTGTGGATCGGGGCCGTCATGGGCGGATGGTGGACCATTCTGGTGCCGCTTTACGCGTGGTATCTGTTCGCCGCACTGGATGCCGTTTTGGGTCTCAACACGGAAAACCCTGACCCACAAACCCCTGAAAAGGCGCTATTCTGGTATCGGTTGGTGACGCTGATCTGGTTCCCGATACAGGCCGTCAATATCTTTGGGCTGATCTATTTTGTCACCCACACCGACCACCTGTCGACGCTTGCCACCATCGTGCTGTTCTTTGGCCTTGGCGTCTCGTCAGGCACCATCGGGATCGTGTATTCCCACGAGCTTATGCACCAACGCAATGCCACGGAACGGTGGCTTGGCGATCTGCTTTTGGCGTCTGTTTTGTACTCCCATTTCCGCTCCGAACACCTGCTTGTCCACCACATCCATGTCGGCACGCCGCGCGATGCGGTGACGGCGCGCTATAACGAGGGGTTCCACCACTATCTCTTTCGGGTGTTGCGGGCCTGTCCGCGCTCTGCGTGGCGCGCCGAGGCCGCGATGCTGGCGCGTCGGGGCCTGTCAAAGTGGCATCCGCGCAACCCGCATTTCCGCTATTGGACACTGCAAATCCTGATGCTCGCCCTCGCGGTTTTGCTTGGCGGTGTTGCGGGGTTTTTCCTGTTTATCTGGCAGGCGAGCGTGGCCATTTGGCAATTGGAATTGACCAACTACATCGAACATTACGGGTTGACCCGCCGCCACCTCGGGGACGGCAAATATGAACACGTCAAACCGCACCACAGTTGGAACGCGGCGCATATGGCGACCAATTGGTTGCTGATCAATTTGCAACGCCATTCGGACCACCATTACAAACCGGATCGCCGGTTTCCCTTGCTGCAAAACTATGACGAAACGGACGCACCACAACTGCCCTATGGCTATACCGTGATTGCCTTTGTCGCTCTGGTGCCACCGCTTTGGCGGCGCATTATGAACCCCAAAGTGCGGGCATGGCGCGACCGGTATTATCCCGACATCACCGATTGGGATGACTATAAATACGGTCGCAATCCGGCCCCTGCGCAATAGCGCCACATAAAAAAGCCCCGCCATAAAGGCGGGGCATAAGTGGATGCCGTGGAAGTCAGACCACAGGCATCAGGCGGTATTCAAATCTGGAAAATAAAGCGCGTGGCACCCGCAAAAAGGCCTGTCGGACTTTTGTCGGACCTGTGTCGGACTTTTGTCGGGCAAACGGGCGGGCGCCACGGCTATGACGGGGCGGAGGCGGGGCTAGTTCATCTCCGCACGGATCTGTTGGCGCAGCACGTCAATCGGCACCTGTTGCCCATCGCGTTTGAACGTCCAGTAGGTCCACCCGTTGCACGAGGGCGCCCCCTCCAGATGTGCGCCGACCTGATGGATCGACCCTTTGACATCATTGGCCACAAGGGTGCCATCGGCACGGACCTTTGCCTTTTTACGACCGTTGAGAGAGTACAATTCCTCGCCCGGGCGCAGCATGCCGCGCTCGACCAACTGGCCGAACGGCACGCGTGGCTCGGCGCGTTTCGAGGTGGACACACGCAGCGCGTCCTTGTCGAACTTGCGCACGGCATCAATGCGCTTTTGCGCGACCTTGCGGTATTTCTCTTCGCGCTCGATACCGATGAATTCACGGCCAAGCATTTTGGCGACAGCGCCCGTTGTCCCCGTGCCAAAGAACGGGTCAAGCACCACATCACCGGGGTTGGTCGTGCCAACCAGAATACGGTGCAGCAGGCTTTCGGGTTTTTGCGTCGGATGTGCTTTTTCGCCGTCTTCGTTTTTGAGACGTTCGCCCCCGTTACAAATCGGCAAGACCCAATCCGACCGCATCTGGATGCCTTCGTTCAGCGCCTTGAGCGCCTCGTAGTTGAAGGTGTATTTCGCGGCTTCGTTTTTGGACGCCCAGATGATTGTCTCATGAGCATTGGTGAACCGTTTGCCACGAAAGTTCGGCATCGGGTTGGATTTGCGCCACACCACATCGTTGAGAATCCAGAAGCCTTGGTTCTGAAGCTCGGCGCCCATGCGATAGACGTTGTGATACGACCCGATCGCCCAGATCGCACCATTCGGTTTGAGAATCCGACGCGCCGCGGCAAGCCAGTCGCGCGTGAAATTGTCATAGACCTTAAAGCTGTCGAATTGATCCCAAGCATCATCAACCGCGTCGACTTTGGAATTGTCGGGGCGGTGAAGATCGCCGCGCAGTTGAAGGTTATAGGGCGGATCCGCAAAGATCAGGTCAACCGAGCCTTCGGGAAGGCTGTTCATGATCTCGATGCAATCGCCACCAAGGATCTGGTTTAGCGGCAGCTCTGTGGCTGCCTCACGTGTTTTCGTCGTCATACTCTGCCTCTTGTCGCGCCCCTTATTGGAGCATCGTTACCGCACCGTTTTCGGCGTCATTTTATGAGGCTTAAGATGAGTCAAAGATGATTCGCGGTCAATTTCTTTTTTGAATCAGTCACTTAGTTATTTATCTTGATACAAGATGTTGTGTACCGGTTTGAACGAACGTCTATGGTGAGGGGTCACCCCAAGATTTCGGAGGCCGTCGAGATGCAATTTTGTCCCATAGCCCGCGTTCTTTTCCCACCCGTAGCCGGGGTACTGTTGCGCCAAATCCACCATCCGCCGGTCGCGCCATGTTTTGGCCACAATCGAGGCCGCCGCAATCGACACGGATCGCGCGTCGCCTTTGACGACGGCTTCGGCATTTAGGCCGAATGCGGCGGGGATTTTGTTGCCGTCGACCAGAACATAATCAGCGGCCACCGACAGGCCCGCAACCGCACGCTCCATCGCCCGCAATGACGCTTGCAGGATATTGATCTCGTCGATTTCCTCGACCGAACACGAGGCAATCGACACATCCGCCACCGCCATAATCTGATCGTAGAGCACAAGACGGCGTTTTTCGGTCAGGGCTTTGGAATCATTCAACCCCGCGGGGATACGGGCGGGGTCGAGCCAAACCGCACAGGCGGTAACAGGTCCGGCAAGCGGACCACGGCCCACCTCGTCCACACCGACAATACGGCCATAGCCACGGGTGGTCGCGGCGGTTTCGAATGAATAATCGGGCGCTGTTTTTACCATAGGCCCGTGAAACCCCATCGCGGGGCGAATGGCAAGAAACGGATATGAAAAAGGGACGGGAGGTCCACATGTAACCTCCCGCCCGCGTAACGCGACCCATGGGGACATGATTGTCGCGTATTCTATGTGGATGGGTTCCGGATTAGCGGCGGCGGGCGGCGACCGCCTCGTAACCGAACCGGTTCAGACAGCTCATGTCATAGCCACCGACCGTGCCTTTGCGGGTATGCACATCCGTCTCACAGCGGCGTGGCAAGGGCGCATTGGAGCGGCGGGTTTGATCCAGACACCGTTCCATCGCGATGGAGGTATCCGGCCCATGACGCCGATCCACCGTCACAATGCATTGCGCGGGGATTGCAAAATGCGCCGAGGGTGTCGGTTTTGTCTCGTGGCGCGGTACATCGTGGCGGCGGCGCCCGTTTCTATCGTGGTGCGATTGGGCCGGCGGGCGCGCGGTGGTCACCGTTGCTTTCGACTTGCCCGCGTCATCAATGAGCTTTCCGACCACGAACAGCGTCAACAGGCCTCCGACGACACGGGCGACATCCTCGTCCCCTGCGCGTGCGGGGGCGGCATAAGCCGCAACAGAAATCGAAAGGGCCATGAGGCCTGCGGTGAATTTTGTATGTCTCATCTGGTGATCCTTTGTGTGACGTGACCGACAGGCAAACAGAGGCGTCGGTGATGAAACAACATTGGGCCAGAGCGGCAAAATCGCACAATATCAGCCGCATGATATCGGATAGCAGCCGCCAAAGCGGGCTTTGTTATTGAATATCACGCGCCCTTTGCCCAAGGATACCGCCATGACACGCATCACACATATCGCCCGCATCGGGTTGGCCACCGGCCTCATCGCGCTCATGCCCGCCCTCGCGCAGGCGGAGTGCTACGTCTCGTATAAGGCCAAGCGGGAAGATCCGCTCAAGCTGCACTTTGGTGTGGCGGCGGTGCCTGACGCGGCCTGTTCAAAAGACGCCGCAGCCGCAGCACTCGCCCCGCGCCTTGCGCATGACGGGTGGATTCTTCTGACGATTGCCGCAATGATCGACGAGACCGAACTGGAGGCTCTGAAAGACAGTGTTGGCGCGTTTTTCCTCAAATACTGATAGTGCGCGTTCGGCGCGGGTTGTGGCGGTCGGCGTTGGGGCAATTGTCCTCATATTGCTTGCCACCGCCGCGTTTTTGTTCGCCACCCTGCCGGACGCCAATGCGTTCAACGCGCGGGTGGAACGGATTTTCGTCGAGAACGACCTGACCACAGGGGCCGAAATCAAACTGCTCGAAATCCTCGCCCAGTCGGGCACGGCATTCTCGGACACGCTGACCAGTTACCGCATGGTGATTTTCGTCCTGCTGATTTTCGCCACCGCTCTATTGGTCGCCGCCTTGGTGTTTGTGGTGACGATCCTCGCCATGAACCGCCGCATGAGCGAGATTGAGCGCGCCGGAATGCAGGTATCGAGCCTGCAAATCTCCCGCGCCGAAAACGCCGTTTACCTCAACGACATGGCATTCCAACTGACACCCGCCGCGATGGAAACCATGTCGATACTGGCCGAAGCGCGCCTTGATGGCGACATGTTATCGGGCGCAGAAATAGAAGCGATGATTTCAGGGCGCCCGGTCGCGGATTGCGACGAGGCCGCCGGCGCCACACGCATCAAACGCCTGCGCGACACGTTGGGGAATCAAATGGTCAGCGAGATGTTGGTGAAAAACATCGCCCGCAAAGGCTACCTGTTATCGGTGTCCAAAGACGCCATCCAGATGGTCTGACCCCCGAACACCCGAACCACGCACATTGAAAATGGTGACCCCGACTGGATTCGAACCAGTAACCTGCCCCTTAGGAGGGGGCTGCTCTATCCAGTTGAGCCACGGGACCACTGCGCGGTGTTTAGCGGGGGGGAGTGTTTGGGGGCAAGGGGAAAGCCGTCCAAATCCGGCGCAGCGCGGTGCGGGGTGTGTTTTGAGTGGCGATTCCGGGACCGGATAGGAAAAAAGGGGGAGTGAAATTGGCCCACCACTCCCCCTTTTTAAATCCGGAACCGCACTGAGAGTTAGAGAGCTTGCAGGACGATCCGGATATAACTGTGCGCGCAAAGGGTATCGGGCAACGTGTTAGCGATAACATACACAGGTTGCGCAGCGTGGACAAGGTGGTTTTATAATGTATTCTGTGAGGGATATATAAAATGGAGCCAATGGCCATGTCGCAGGATCAGGATTTCACACCACCGAAGCGTCCGCTTACACTTCGCGATGTCTCCGAGGCCTCGGGCGTCTCCGAGATGACGGTCAGCCGCGTGCTTAGAAATCGCGGCGATGTGTCGGAAGCCACCCGCAACAAAGTGCTGGAGGCGGCCCGCGAGCTTGGCTACGTCCCCAACAAAATCGCCGGGGCTTTGGCGTCGAGCCGTGTGAACCTCGTGGCGGTGATTATCCCGTCCCTGTCCAACATGGTGTTTCCCGAGGTGATGACGGGCATTTCCGACATCCTCGACAACACGGAACTCCAACCCGTGGTCGGCGTCACCCATTACAAACCCGAACGCGAAGAAAAAGTGCTCTACCAGATGCTGTCATGGCGCCCCTCGGGTGTGATCATTGCGGGGCTTGAACATACCGATGCCTCCAAGGCGATGTTGGCCGCAGCGGGGATTCCCGTGGTCGAGATCATGGACACGGACGGCGATGCCATTGACGCAAAGGTCGGCATTTCGCACCGCCGTGCGGGTCGCCAGATGGCACAGGCCATCATCGAGGCGGGGTATAAGCGGATCGGGTTCCTCGGCACGAAAATGCCGCTCGACCACCGTGCGCGCAAACGCTTCGAGGGCTTTACCGAGACCCTTGCCAAGGCCGGTCTGGAGATCGCCGATCAGGAATTCTATTCGGGCGGCTCCGCTTTGGTCAAAGGGCGCGAGATGACCCAGACCATTCTGGAACGCAACGCCGATGAGCCGCTTGATTTCCTGTATTACTCCAACGACATGATCGCCTCTGGCGGGTTGCTGTACTGTCTCGACAACGGTATCGACGTTCCGGGGGACATCGGGTTGGCGGGGTTCAACAAGATCGAGTTCATCGAAGGTCTGCCAAAAAAGCTTGCCACAATGGATGCGTGCCGTGTTGAAATCGGCCGTGCCGCCGCGAAAATCATCGCCGCACGTGCCGCCGATGACAAGGCGCCCACCGGTGAGGAAATCATCCTTGAGCCGCAGCTTTATTTTGGCGACACGCTCCGTCGTAAGAAAAAGCCGCTTTAAGGCAAGCCCCCCTGAACGCAATCTCACCACTGATTGACTGGAAACAAACGTGAAAACCGCGTAAACGGGCGACAAACGCGCGTGCTTATGCGTGACCACAACACATTTTGACAACGGAAACTGCAGATGCCCCATTACAAATCCCGCCGCTCTACCCACGGACGTAACATGGCCGGTGCGCGTGGCCTTTGGCGCGCCACAGGCATGACGGACGACGATTTCGGCAAGCCGATCATCGCGGTCGTCAACTCGTTCACCCAATTCGTTCCCGGTCACGTCCACCTCAAAGACCTCGGTCAAATGGTGGCCCGCGAGATCGAGGGCGCAGGCGGCGTGGCCAAAGAGTTCAACACCATTGCGGTGGATGACGGCATTGCGATGGGCCACGACGGGATGCTCTATTCCCTGCCCTCACGCGAAATCATTGCCGATAGCGTCGAATACATGGTCAACGCCCACTGTGCCGATGCGATGGTGTGTATTTCCAACTGCGATAAAATCACCCCCGGGATGATGATGGCCGCAATGCGCCTCAACATCCCCGTGATTTTCGTCTCCGGTGGCCCGATGGAAGCGGGCAAGGTGCAAGATGGCGACATCGTGCAAAAGCTCGACCTCGTGGATGCGATGGTCTCGGCCGCCGACGAAAGCTACACCGACGCGCAGGTGGAGGAGATCGAGAAAGCCGCCTGTCCGACCTGTGGGTCATGCTCGGGTATGTTCACCGCCAACTCGATGAACTGTCTGGCCGAGGCGCTCGGTCTTGCCCTTCCGGGCAACGGATCGACCTTGGCCACCCATGCGGATCGCAAAAACCTCTTTCTGGAAGCCGGTCGCAAGATCGTCGAGATCACCAAGAAACACTACGAAGAAGAGCTTCCCGGCTACCTGCCCCGCGAAATCGCCACGTTCGAAGCCTTTGAAAACGCCATGTCGCTCGACATTGCGATGGGTGGTTCGACCAACACCGTGTTGCACCTCTTGGCCATCGCTTATGAGGGCAAGGTCAACTTTACGATGGATGACATTGACCGCCTGAGCCGCAAGGTTCCGGTGCTGTGCAAGGTCGCGCCCTCGGTGGCGAACGTTCACATGGAGGACATCCACCGCGCGGGCGGCATTTTCGCCATCCTCGGGTCGATGTACCGTGGCGGGTTGATCCACGGCGACGTGCGCACGGTTCACGCCGACACGATGGCCGCCGCGATTGCCAAATGGGACATCACGGTCGCCAACAACCCCGAGGCCGAACACCTGTTCAAGGCCGCCCCGGGCGGGGTGCGCACAACACAGGCCTTCTCCACCGAGAATCGCTACAAGGAACTCGACACCGACCGTGAGAACGGTGTGATCCGTTCGGTTGAGCACGCGTTTTCCAAGGATGGCGGTCTGGCCGTTCTGTTCGGCAACATCGCCGAGCGCGGTTGTATCGTGAAAACGGCGGGCGTGGACGACAGCATTCTGAAATTTACCGGCAAAGCGCGGGTGTTCGAAAGTCAGGATGATTCGGTGAGCGCGATTCTCAGCCGCAAGGTCGAGCCGGGCGATATCGTTGTGATCCGCTATGAGGGGCCACAGGGCGGTCCGGGGATGCAAGAGATGCTCTACCCCACCTCCTACCTCAAATCCAAAGGCCTCGGCAAAAAATGCGCCTTGCTCACGGATGGCCGGTTTTCGGGCGGCACATCGGGCCTGTCCATCGGCCACGTCTCTCCCGAGGCGGCGGAGGGCGGTACGATCGGACTGGTTGAAACGGGGGACGTAATCGAAATCGACATCCCCAACCGCACAATCAATCTGAAGGTCGAGGCAAATGAATTGGCACGCCGCCGCGAGGAAATGGGCCCACTGCCGTGGAAACCCAAGGACCCGCGCCCGCGTCATGTGTCCACCGCGCTCAAGGCCTATGCGCTTTTGGCCTCTGCCGCCGACAAGGGCGCGGTTCGGATTCTGCCTGACGACGCATAAATCCGGCCAACCGGAACGATCATCACGCCGTCCTTCGGGGCGGCGTTTTGCGTTTTTACGGGGGGTTTTACGGGGATTGGGGTCGATTCGCAGGCAAAACCCCCAGAATCAAAAAACCCGCGCTCGAAAGCGCGGGTTCTTAGGGACGAAGTGGTGAGCCGTGATGGGTTCGAACCATCGACCTACTGATTAAAAGTCAGTTGCTCTACCAGCTGAGCTAACGGCCCACTTTCATCGTGTTGCGGGTATTAAGAGCGCAGCGCGTGAGGGTCAAGGACTAAACAGAGATTTTCTTGGAAAAGGTTCCATCAAGGTTTATATGCCGCGATATGAAACAGGTATTCTCCCCCTCGAACCTCCCCTTCGTAAAGATGCACGGGCTCGGCAATGACTTCGTGATCCTTGATTCCCGGGGGATGGACGCACGCGTGACCCCCGCCTTGGCCAAGGCGGTCGGAGATCGCAATCGCGGCGTGGGGTTTGACCAGCTTGCCGAAATCCGTGACGGCGAGGACACCGACATCACGCTTGATTTCTGGAACAGTGACGGCAGCCGCGCAGGGGCCTGTGGCAATGCCACCCGCTGTGTTGCATGGCTGATGATGACCGAGAGCGGCGCGGATAGCGTCAGCATCCGCACAGAGCGCGGCATTCTGGGCGCGGTGCGCGCAGGTGACGAGGTGTCGGTGAACATGGGCCATCCGCAACGCGACTGGCACGAGGTGCCGCTGAGCCACGCCGTGGACACCGACCACCTGCCCCTCGCGGGCGACCCCGTGGCGGTCGGCATGGGCAATCCGCACGCGGTGTTTTTTGTTGACGACATCGCGGGTGTGGACGTGGCCGTGCGTGGCGCGACCATCGAACATGATCCGCTGTTCCCCCAACGCACCAATGTAGAGTTCGCCCAGGTGCGCAGCCGCGACGAGATCAGAATGCGCGTGTGGGAGCGCGGGGCGGGAATCACTCTGGCCTGTGGGTCGGGGGCCTGCGCCACCGTTGTGGCCGCCGCCCAGCGCGGCCTGACGGATCGCTGTGTGCGCATGGAGGTCGATGGCGGGTGGATGAGCCTCGACTGGCGCGACGATGGCGTATGGATGACCGGCCCTGTGCAGCTTGTGTTCAAGGGCGAGTTCGACGCATCCTTTCTGGAGCGTCTGTAATGTCCGAAAAACCGCCCGTCTTTGCGACCCTCGGCTGTCGCCTCAACGCCTATGAAACCGAAGCGATGAAAGATCTCGCGGCGAAAGCGGGCGTCAAAAACGCCGTGGTGGTCAACACCTGCGCCGTGACGGCAGAGGCCGTGCGCAAAGCGCGCCAAGAGATCCGCAAACTGCGCCGCGACAACCCCGATGCCAAAATCATCGTCACGGGCTGTGCCGCGCAAACCGAACCCGGGACCTTTAGTGCGATGGACGAGGTCGATATCGTTATCGGCAACACCGAAAAGATGCAGCCGGAAACATGGTCCGCGATGGGGCCGGATTTCATCGGCCGGACCGAACGCGTCCAGGTCGACGATATTATGAGCGTCACCGAAACGGCGGGCCACCTGATCGACGGATTCGGCACGCGCAGCCGCGCCTATGTACAGGTGCAAAACGGCTGCGACCACCGCTGTACCTTTTGCATTATCCCCTACGGGCGCGGCAATTCGCGCTCTGTGCCTGCGGGCGTTGTGGTCGATCAGATCAAGCGGCTCGTGGAGAAGGGCTTTAACGAAGTTGTCCTGACGGGTGTTGATCTGACCTCATGGGGGGCGGACCTGCCCGCCGCGCCGCGTTTGGGTGATTTGGTCATGCGCATTCTCAAACTGGTTCCCGATCTGGCGCGGCTGCGGATTTCCTCGATTGATTCGATTGAGGCCGATGACGCCCTGATGGAGGCAATTGCCACCCAGAACCGTCTCATGCCGCACCTTCACCTGTCGCTTCAGGCGGGGGACGACATGATTCTCAAACGGATGAAGCGACGCCATTTGCGCGATGATGCGATCCGGTTCTGTGAAGACGCCAGGAAACTGCGCCCCGATATGACCTTTGGCGCCGACATCATCGCGGGTTTCCCGACCGAGACCGAAGAGATGTTCGCAAACTCGCTGAAACTGGTTGAGGAGTGCGACCTGACGTGGCTGCACGTCTTCCCGTATTCTGCCCGCGAAGGCACCCCCGCCGCCAGAATGCCCGCCGTAGACGGCAAGGCGATCAAGGATCGTGCGGCGCGGTTGCGCGGGGCGGGAGATGCGCAGGTCCGCAAGCACCTTGAGGCGCAGGTCGGGCGGACGCATTCCATCCTGATGGAAAATCCGCATATGGGCCGCACCGAGCAGTTCACCGAAGTCGGCTTTGCGGTGCCACAGACAGAGGGCGCGATTGTCCGTGCCACCATCATCGGGCTGAACGGCTCGCAACTCGCAGTGTGACGCGGTGGGCCGTCCCATCCTCTATTCGTTCCGCCGCTGCCCCTATGCGATGCGCGCCCGCCTTGCGATTGTGTCCGCAGGGATCGAGGTCGAGCTGCGCGAAGTGGTGCTGCGCGACAAGCCCGCGCAATTGATCGCGGCCTCCCCCAAAGCAACGGTGCCCGTCCTGATCGACGACGGGACCGTGATTGACGAGAGCCGCGACATTATGGACTGGGCGCTTGCGCAGGCAGATCCCGAGGGGTGGTGCGACATGCCGCCTCAGGGGGAGGACTGGATCGCCACCATTGACGGCCCATTCAAATCCGCGCTCGACCGCTACAAATATGCCACACGATACGCCGATGTCGACGCCACACACGAGCGCGATACGGCGGCGGCGATACTGTGGCGCGTTGATGCACAGTTGCGCGACACACCGTGGCTGTTCGGGGCGGCACCCACTCTGGCCGACATGGCTACACTCACATTTGTACGCCAATTCGCCAACACGGACCGCATTTGGTTCGACGCACAGGACTGGGCCGGCGTTCACGGATGGCTCACGCGGTTCCTCGCATCAGACCGGTTTGCGGCGATCATGGCGAAATATCCCAAATGGGTGGGCGACTCAGATCCGGTACGTTTCCCCGAGCGGGTCACACCGCGGCCTTAAGGCAATGGTTGCGCTCACATTTCGACAAAAATCCCGCATCGGGCGGGTTTGAATGTCACTCTGGACCCTCTCAACGGCCCCTGCGTCCTATTGTATGCTAGACGTGGACGCATTGCCCCGCTAAAAGCGCCTCCGAAGGACCACGGGGAAACTGTGGTCCCGAAAGCATTGGCCGGTTGGTTCCGGCTTGAGACAATGGAGATTTGCTCGTGTCCCACGTAGACGAACACGAAGGCACCCGCCGCGATTTCCTGTACTACGCCACTGGTGGCGCAGGTGCAGTAGCAGCCGGCGCCGCGGTCTGGCCTTTGGTCAATCAAATGAACGCATCCGCAGATGTTAAGGCTCTGGCCTCCATCCGCGTAAACATCGCTGATGTGCCGGTTGGCACACAGTTGACGGTCAAATGGCGCGGCAAGCCCGTGTTCATCCGTCGTCGCACGCAAGACGAGATCGACGCAGCCCGCGCTGTGCCGATGACCGACCTGCCCGACAAAAGCGCACGCAACGACAACCGTGATGCAACGCTTGATGCATCCGACGAAAACCGTTCGATGGACGAAAACGGCGAATGGTTGGTGATGATGGGGGTTTGTACCCACCTCGGTTGTGTGCCGCTCGGCGATGGTGCCGGTGACTTTGGCGGCTGGTTCTGCCCATGCCACGGTTCGCACTACGACACATCCGGCCGCATCCGCAAAGGTCCGGCGCCCGAGAACCTTCCGGTTCCGATGGCGGCCTTTGACGGCGACGCTGAAATCATTCTGGGCTGAGGGAGAAACTGATGTCTGGTATTCCACACGACCACTACGAACCTAAGTCCGGTATCGAAAAATGGGTTCACACCCGTCTGCCGATCGTTGGCCTTGTCTATGACACGCTGATGATCCCGACGCCGAAAAACCTCAACTGGATGTGGATCTGGGGCATTGTTCTTGCCTTCTGCCTCGGCCTCCAGATTGTCACCGGTATTGTTCTGGTGATGCACTACACCCCCCACGTCGACATGGCATTCGCCTCTGTCGAGCACATCATGCGCGACGTGAACGGTGGCTATATGCTGCGTTACCTGCACGCGAACGGCGCATCGCTGTTCTTCTTTGCGGTGTATCTGCACATCTTCCGCGGCCTCTACTACGGCTCCTACAAAGCGCCACGCGAAATCACATGGATCGTCGGCATGATCATCTACCTGATGATGATGGCAACGGGCTTCATGGGCTACGTGCTGCCTTGGGGTCAGATGTCCTTCTGGGGCGCAACCGTGATCACCGGCCTGTTCGGCGCGATCCCACTCGTGGGCGAGCCAATTCAGGCATGGTTGCTCGGCGGGCCTGCTGTGGACAACGCCACGCTCAACCGCTTCTTCTCGCTGCACTACCTGCTGCCCTTCGTGATTGCCGCTCTTGTGATCGTTCACATCTGGGCCTTCCACACCACGGGCAACAACAACCCCACCGGTGTTGATGTGCGCAAGACCTCCAAAGCCGAAGCCGAGAAAGACACACTGCCGTTCTGGCCCTACTTCGTGATCAAAGACCTCTTTGCTCTCGGTGTTGTGTTGGTCGTGTTCTTTGCTGTCGTGGGCTTTATGCCGAACTACCTCGGCCACCCCGACAACTACCTCGAAGCCAACGCTCTTTCGACACCTGCGCACATTGTGCCAGAATGGTACTTCTTGCCATTCTACGCGATCCTGCGTGCCTTCACCGCTGACGTCTGGATCGTTCAGGCCGTATCGTTCCTCACCGGTGGCATCGTTGACGCAAAGTTCTTTGGCGTCCTCGCCATGTTCGGCGCGATCATCGTCATGGCTCTGGTGCCCTGGCTCGACACATCGACGGTCCGCTCCGGCAAATACCGCCCGATGTTCAAATGGTGGTTCTGGCTCCTGTCCATCGACTTCGTGGTGCTGATGTGGGTTGGTGCGATGCCAACCGACGGTATCTATCCGTATATCTCACTGATCGGTGCGACGTATTGGTTTGGCTACTTCCTCGTCCTCATGCCGCTCCTGGGCGTCATCGAGAAGCCGCTTCCGCTTCCCGAAACGATCGAAGAAGACTTCCTGGCCCACTATCCGGCCGCAGCCAAAAACACGTCCGAGTGAGAAAGGAACTAGGGAAATGATGAAGAAACTTACCCTCTCCGCCCTCACCGCTCTGGGCCTGACCGCATCCGCGGCCATGGCTGCGGGCGATGCGGCACACATCCATGACGTGGACTTCTCCTTTGAAGGCCCGTTCGGCACCTACGACCAGATGCAGCTCCAGCGCGGTCTTCAGATCTACACTGAAGTCTGCTCCAGCTGTCATGGGATGCAATACGTTGCGATCCGCACCCTTGCGGACAAAGGCGGCCCGATGCTTCCCGAGGATCAGGTTCGCGCCTATGCGGCCGAGTTCCCCGTGAACGACGAAGCCTCCAACATGCATTTGTTCGACTACGACGAAGGTGCCGCACGCGCGCTGACGGCGAACGACAAGTTCCCCGCCAACAACTCGCAAAACGCACCTGACCTGTCCCTGTTGGCCAAGGCACGTGCCGCATTCCACGGCCCCTACGGCTCCGGGATCAATCAGCTCCTGCGTGGCACGGGTGGTCCCGAATACATCGTCGGAATCCTCGCCGGTTACACCGGTGAAGAAAAAGAAGAAGCAGGCACCATCTACTACGAGAACACCGCGTTCCCGGGCGGATGGATTGCCATGGCGCCACCACTTTACGGTGATGATGTCGAATACGCGGACGGTCACTCCACCGAGTTGCACCACGAAGCCGAAGACGTCGCTGCCTTCCTGATGTGGGCCGCCGAACCGAAACTGGAAGCCCGCAAGCACACCGGCTTCCTCGCGGTTGTCTTCCTCACCTTGCTGACCTCGCTTTTGTATCTGACGAACAAAAAGCTTTGGGCACCGCACAAAGGCAAAAAAGTCGATCTGTAACGTTCAGACAGATATGACATGACATGAAAAGCGCTCCGGATTTCGGGGCGCTTTTTTAATGGGGTGCATCAAACGCAGGTTAGTGACCGATGTAGTCACGATACCCTTGCGGCGGGTGGGCCGCGATTTGCGTCCATGTGCGCGGCGGATGGGCCTCGCCACCCTCGACCCAGATCACCTGATCGGCAAAGGCCTGTGCATCGCCCAAATCGTGCGACACCATCAACATGGTCGCGCCGATCCGCGCGCCCACATCCCGCGCCAGAGCCGTCATATCCTTGCGCATGGCCGGTCCGAGTGCCGAGAACGGCTCATCGAGCAGCACAAGCGGCTGACGTTGCACCAACACCCGCGCGAGCGCCACGCGCGATTGCTGCCCGCCCGAAAGCTGCGCCGGACGGCGGTTGCCCATATCCCCCAGACCCGTGGCCGCCAGAGCCTCCTGCACAGCCCTCTTGTCCGCGGGCGACAGGCGCAGCGTTGGCTTGATCCCCAACCCGACATTTTGCGCCGCCGTCATATGCGGAAACAGGTTGTTGTCTTGGAACAGATGCGCCATCGGCCGTTTCGCGGGCGGCATCGCGGTCAGGTCACGCCCCTCCCACGTCACGCGGCCCGACGTGGGCGCAAAGAATCCGCCAATCACCGACAGCAACGTGGACTTTCCCGCCCCTGACGGGCCGAGAATGGCCGTGGTCGTCCCCATCGGGACGGCAAAACCGGCGCTCAGGCGGAAATCGCCCTGTGTGATGTTGAGGTCGTCAAGTGTGAGCACGGCCGCGCCCTCCCCGGTCAAAAATGTAAAACAGGCCAAGGCTCAGCGCGAGCAACAACAGCGCCGCCCCCATTGCCTGATCCATGCGATAGGACCCCATGAGGCGGTAAATCTGGAGCGGCAGGGTCGCCTGTTCGGGACGGGCAAACAGGGTGATAACGCCAAGGTCACCCATTGACAGCGCCGCCGACAGACCCGCCGCGAACCCGAGTGGCGCACGAATGCGCGGCAGGGTCACCAACCGCAACCGCGTCCATCCCGACATGCCAAGGCCATCCGCCAGACGCCCGTAGGCCGCCTCGCTCCCCGCAACGGCGGGCGCAATCGCGCGGATGACGAACGGCAGCGACATCACCGCATTCACAAGCGCCGTGATGACAAGGGCAAGCGCAGCGGGGTCGATGAACGGGAAAATCATAATGAACAGCCCCGTCCCCATCACCAAGGGCGAGGCCGCGATGGACAGCATCCCGACCCCTTCGATCCACGCCCACCGCTGTGCCACGAGGACAAGAGCAAGAGACAGGGCAATGGCAAGCGCCGCGGAGCCGAGCGCCGTGGCAATGGAACGCAGCGCAGATAGCCACACAGAGGCGGGGAGGTGCAACAGCCCCGCCGCGCCATCCACGATCAACGCCGCCAGAGGCGAGAGCAGGAACAGCGCGGCAAGCACGATCCAGATCCCGTCGGACAGACGCGCCACCGGCGTGGCCGCATCAAACCGCAGCACCGTCCGGTCAAGCGCGCCCCCCATCACCTGAGGCACCCGAAACCGCATCGACGCACCGGCGGCAACGGCACAAATGGCAAACTGGATCAGCGCCAGTAGGGAGGCCTTTCCGAGGTCGAAATCGTAGCGGAAGGCCTCGTAAATCGCGAGCTCGACGGTGGTCGCTTTCGGCCCGCCGCCAAAGGTCAACGCCACGGCAAAGGATGTGGTGCAAATCAGAAAGATCACCGCAAACGCCCCGGGAACAAGGTCACGCAGCATCGGCACCTCGATATGGCGAAACACATCACGGGACGTAAAGCGCAAGGAGGCCGCAAGCCGGAACCGCTCGGCGGGAATCGCCCCCCACCCATGCAATAAAAGTCGGGTGGCCAACGGGATGTTGAAAAACACATGCGCAAGGATCACACCGTGAAATCCGTAGATCGAAAGAGGCTCTAATCCGGCCCAAAACAACAGTTTCGAGACAATTCCGCTTTTGCCGAACACCGCCGTGAGACCAAGGATCGCGACAATAACGGGCAGGATGAACGGCGCGCCCAACAGCGTCACAAGCACCCCACGCCCGACAAACGCACGGCGCGACAACGCCCGCGCCACGGGAATGGCCACCGCCACCGACAGCCCCGCCGACAATGCGGCCTGCACAACAGTGAACCGCACCGCCGCCCAATCATAGCTTGAGAGGGCGGAAAACTCTTCCGCCCTCAACGCCACTGCGATCAATGTGCCGAGGCTGAAAACCGCGACAAGCGCCGCCGCAATCAGCCCCGACCAAGTGCCTATTGAGACAGGCCGGCGCGCCATGCGGCGATGGCCTCGTCACGGGCCGCTGCGGCCTCGTCTTCGTTCAGGAAAATCGCCGTTTCAGGATAGTTCAATTCCGAGAATGCAGCGGGCCACTGATCCTTTGGCAGCGCCGCAGGGTAGGACCAGTTCGCAGTCGGAATAAGGGTCTGAAACCGCTCATCGAGAATAAAGGCCATGAACGCATCCGCCAACTCGGGCTGATCGGTTCCGGCCAGTTTCGCGGCCAGTTCAACCATGAAATAATGCCCCTCATCGAACAAAGCGGCGGACTTTGTGTCGTCCTCTTCGGCGATGATGTGATAAGCGGGCGAGGTCGTGTAGGACAACACCATGTCGACCTCACCATCGGTGAACAGCCCGTAGGCCTCCGACCATCCCTTTGTCACCGTGGTGATTTTGGGCGCCAGTTTCGCCCACGCGGCCTCGGCCTCGTCCCCGAACACCTCTTGGCCCCATAGCACCAGAGCAAGCCCCGAAATCGAGGTGCGCGGATCCTGAATCGCGATGGTCCACTCCTCGTCCGAGTTTACAAGCTCGGCAAAGGACGCGGGCGGGTTGGTGATTTTCGTGTTGTCGTAAACAAACGCCGTATAGCCCCAGTTGAACGGCAGGAACGTGTCATCCGTCCACTCAAGCGGCAGCGTCAAAGGTGACAAATCCAGCCCATGAGGCGCAAAAAGACCCGTTTCGCGGGCTTTTTTGGTCACATCGGAATTCAACCCGATCACGACATCTGCGGGGGTGCGTTCGCCCTCAAGCAAGATACGGGGCAAGACATCGCCCGTCACATATTCGATTTCACAACCACCACAGGTTTCCTCGAACGCCGCTTTGATCGCGGGACCAGGACCCCACTCAGAGGCGAAATAATCGGGGGCATAGATGGTCAAAGGATCGGCATTCGCGCCGAAAGCAGCAAAGGTTGCTGCAAAAGTCAGTCCATATTTCATGGCTCGCTCCATAGTCAAATGGGCGAAGAAAAAGGGGCAGCTCGTATCGCTGATACCTTCCCTCCGCCGGTGTTAGCCGGTTCAGGTTCAACGGGTCCGCTTTCGCATCTCAGCCACAACAAAGGTGGCACCCCGAGGTGACGGCGACGCTATGTGCGTTTGGCGCGAAGTGCAAGCCCTCTACACGCGACACACCACGCCTGATTGCTCAACCCTGTGACATCGGGTAAAGCAGGGACAACACGAGGAGCAGACCATGAGCATGAATACCTTCGGACATCTTTTCCGCTTCACCACTTGGGGGGAAAGCCACGGACCTGCCCTTGGCGCGACGGTCGATGGCTGTCCTCCCGGCATCGAGATCAACGAAGAGATGCTGCAAGTCTGGCTCGACAAGCGCAAACCCGGCACGTCGAAATACACGACACAGCGCAAGGAACCCGATCAGGTCGAAATCCTGTCCGGTGTGTTCGAGGGCAAAACCACAGGCACGCCGATCCAGCTGTTGATCCGCAACACCGATCAACGATCCAAGGATTACGGCGAGATCGCACAGGCATTCCGCCCCGGTCACGCCGACATCACCTATTTCCAGAAATACGGCATTCGCGACTATCGCGGCGGCGGGCGGTCCTCCGCACGCGAAACGGCAGCGCGGGTGGCGGCGGGCGGCATTGCCCGCGCGGTTCTGGATCAACTGGTGCCTGGCATCGACATCAAAGGCTACATGACCCAAATCGGGCCGCACGGCATCGACGGCCCCCGCGATATGGCCGAGATCGACAACAATCCGTTCTGGGTGCCCTCGGCCAAAACCGCCGAACACTGGGCCACCTATCTGGACGGCATTCGCAAGAGCGGATCCTCCATTGGCGCGATTTGCGAGATCACCTGTTCGGGTGTCCCCGCGGGGCTTGGCGCGCCGATTTACGCCAAGTTAGACACGGATCTGGCCGCCGCGATGATGTCGATCAACGCCGTTAAAGGCGTCGAGATTGGCGAGGGCATGAACGCGGCCTGCCTAACGGGTGAACAGAACGCCGACGAGATGCGCATGGGGCCAGATGGGCCAGAGTTCGCATCGAACCACGCCGGCGGCATCTTGGGCGGGATTTCCACAGGTCAGGATCTGGTCGTGCGCTTTGCCGTCAAACCGACCTCGTCGATCCTCACCCCGCGCAAGACGATTACCAAAGAGGGCGCCGAAACCGATCTCATCACCAAGGGGCGCCATGACCCCTGTGTCGGCATCCGTGCCGTGCCTGTGGGCGAGGCGATGATGGCCTGTGTCGTGCTTGACCACCTGCTCTTGCATCGCGGTCAGGTGGGCGATGGACCCAAGGGACAGATCGGCGGCTAAGGGCGCGGACGACTCTACGCCTTTGACAGCTGCACGGCGAGGATGCCCGCCATGATGGTGGCCACGCCGATCATGTCCCACCGCGTCACGGCTTCGCCCAAGAGCACAGCCGCGATGGCCACACCGAAAAACGGGTTGAGAAAGTGGAAGGCGGCGGCCTTGACCGTGCCGATGCGCTCGACGAGTTTGAACCACAGCCATGTGGCAAACAGGCCCGGCAGGAACGTGGTGTAGAGCATCGCAAAGACCAGTTTGCCCGACATGTTGAGCGTATAGGTGTCGACAAAGGGCGACAGGACGATCAGGACACTGGACCCGATCAGGCTTTGAATGCCCACCACCATCAACACGTTTTTACCCGCGCCCGTCGAGCGCAGGGTGAGCGTGGCGATGGCAAGGGCAACCGTCCCGATGACACACATCACAATGCCCACAACATCGCTCCCCGCCGAGAGCCGGTGTGACATGATCACAAGCACACCGACAAAGCCGGTCACAAGCCCCGCAACAGCGAGGGGTTTGGGCCGGTCATGCAGGAACAGGGTCGAAAACAGTGCCACAACCAACGGCATCGAGGACGCCAGAATCGAGGCAAGCGAGGCCTCGACGGAGCGCATGGCGAGGAAGTACAGCCCGAGGTAGGCGGCGTTCTGGCACAGGCCGAAAATGATGATCCCGCGCCACTGCGCCCGCGTGAACGCCCAACTCTGGCCAAGCGACCGCGCAATGGCCACACCGACCACACCCGACAGGAAAAACCGCAACGCAAGCGCCGCAAGCGCGGGAGCATCCGCCACGATGATCCGCGCAGAGGTAAAGGCCGACGACCAGATAAGGACAAACGCCAGACCCATCATGATTGCTTTTATATCCATAGGTAGGTCCCCGGTTCATGTCATCATTGCCCGATGTAACATCAGGTATCGCCTCAAACAGAAAAGGGGCCGCTCACGGCGACCCCCTCCTCAAAATCGACATGTCGATCTTAGCCGTTCACGCTGTCTTTGAGCGCTTTGGCGATCGTCATTTTGACAACTTTGTCGGCAGCTTTTTTCATTTGCTCGCCAGTCTGCGGGTTGCGGACCATGCGCTCGGGGCGCTCGCGGCAATAGATTTTGCCAACACCGGGAAGGGTCACAGCACCGCCGGCAGACACTTCTTTGGTGATGATGCCGATAACGGCGTCCAGTGCAGCAGCAGCGGATTTCTTGTCGGTGCCCATATCTTCTGCCAGTGCGGCAACAAGCTGGGTCTTGGTCATTGGTTTGGTGGACATTGTGTAACTCCTCGTAACTCTCCCCCATGTAATTGGGGGTTATTGCGCATTTTTAAGCGAATATTGTGAGGGGACACAACGATTAGTATGCGATTGGGCAATATTTTACCGTATTTGGGTAAAAAAGCAGGATTAAAGGAAGGCCGTCTCCTCGAACGAGCGCAACTTGCGACTATGAATCCGCTCAATCGGCATCTTGCGCAGGTTCTCCATTGCACGAATTCCGATCAAAAGATGGCGCGACACCTGAGATGTGTAGAACTCCGATGCCATACCGGGCAGTTTCAACTCCCCATGCAACGGCTTGTCGGACACACATAGCAACGTCCCGTACGGCACGCGGAACCGGAATCCGTTGGCGGCAATCGTCGCACTTTCCATATCAAGCGCCACAGCACGCGACTGGCTCAACCGCTGCACCGGGCCGGAATGGTCCCGCAATTCCCAGTTCCGGTTGTCGATCGTCGCCACCGTCCCCGTGCGCATAATCCGCTTGAGATCATAACCCTCCAATTGGGTAATCTCCTCAACCGCATCTTCGAGCGAGGTCTGGATCTCCGCCAAGGCAGGGATCGGAACCCAAACCGGCAGATCGGCATCCAACACATGATCCTCACGCAAATACGCATGGGCGAGGACAAAATCCCCGAGCCGCTGCGAATTGCGCAAGCCCGCGCAGTGACCGACCATGATCCACGCATGGGGGCGCAGCACGGCAATATGGTCCGTGGCGGTTTTGGCGTTCGACGGGCCAACACCGATATTGACCAATGACACACCCGACCCATCCGCACGTTTGAGATGGTAGGTCGGCATTTGCGGCATCTTGGTTGTCGGCGCAATCGGGGTCTGTCCGTCGAAAATCTCGACGTTGCCTGTCGAGACAAACGACGTGTAACCGCTATCCGGATCGTCGATCTGAGCGCGGGCGTAGGCCTCGAATTCGGACACATAGAACTGGTAGTTGGTGAACAGGACGTGGTTTTGAAAATGCGTCGCATCGGTCGCGGTGTAATGCGACAGGCGGGCGAGCGAATAATCCACGCGCTGCGCGGTAAAGGGGGCAAGCGGGCCCGAGCCATCCGCGTTCAGATACCCCGACCCGTTGACGATATCATCGTGGGTCGTCGCCAGATCCGGCACATCGAAATAATCGCGCAACGGGTAATTCATCGCGCCCTCTTGCGGGATGGTAATGCTCTCGTCATTGGCCACGGCGAAATGCACCGGCATCGGCACGGCGGAGGCCCCGATCGACACAGACACACCATGATTGCGCACAATCTGGGTGATCTGTTGGATCAGGTAGTTACGGAACAAATCAGGGCGCGTGATCGTGGTCGAATAGCTCCCGGGTTTGGACACATGGCCAAAGGACAGCCGGCTGTCCATCGCCGCGAACGATGTCGTGGTGACACGGATTTCGGGATAGAACGCACGGTGACGCGCCGCGGGGGCCGTCCCTGTTGCCGCCTTGGAAAACTGCTCCGTCAGATAACGCGTGGCAGAGCGATACAGCGCCTCCAACCGGTCCACCGCCGCAACGGGATCGGTGAACAGTTCGGCATCGGGTGTCTCGGGCGTCTCGATGGTCAGCGGATTTACATTCTGGATCACGGGCGGTCTCTTTTTCCTGTGCGTCTTTTTCTTTGGACTTGATTTCGGGTCCAAGCCTCTAGAGTCATTTGTCATCACTTGACGGCGCGGCGCAAGACCGTGCGCACAAACTAAAGCGTAAGGACGGAACAAACGTGACGGGACATCTGTTTTCATTCGGCCACGGATATAGCGCCCGGGCCTTGGCTGCACGGTTGGTGCCACAGGGATGGCGCATCACCGGAACCACACGCAATGCGGCCAAAGCGGCGGGGATCCGCGCAAGCGGCGTCACGCCCGTGGTCGTTCCCGACCAAGACATAGACGCCGCGTTGCGCGACGCCACCCACCTTTTGATTTCCGCCGCCCCCGATGCCGATGGCGACCCGATGCTGGCCCAACACCGTGCTCTTTTGACCGAGGTGGCACCGCGCCTCACATGGGTGGGCTACCTGTCGACCACGGGGGTTTACGGCGATCACGGCGGCGATTGGGTGGACGAGGACACCGCCCTGTCTCCCGCAACACGGCGCGGCCGGATGCGGGTCGAGGCAGAAGCGGCATGGCGCGGTTTTTGCGCCACCCACGATGTCCCCCTGTCGATTTTCCGCCTCGCGGGCATCTACGGTCCGGGGCGCGGCCCCTTTGCCAAAGTGCGCGCCGGGACCGCGCGGCGCATCATCAAGGACGGTCAGGTGTTCTCGCGCACCCATGTCGACGATATCGCGCAGGTGCTTGAGGCCGCGCTCGATCGACCCCAATGCAGCGGGATTTTCAATGTGTGTGACGATGATCCCGCCCCGCCTCAGGACGTGATCGCCTATGCCGCAGAGCTTTTGGGCCTACCGCTTCCCGAAGCTGTCGATTTTGAAACGGCGGACATGTCGCCTATGGCCCGCAGTTTTTATGCCGAGAGCAAAAAGGTCCGCAATGACCGGATCAAATCCGTTCTGGGTGTAAAGCTTCTGTACCCCGATTACAAAACGGGGCTAGAGGCGCTTTTGGACGCGGAATAAAAGACGGATCAGGCGCGTTTGGTCGCGATATCGGCCACGCCCAAAACGGCCATCACCTTGGCCTCGATATCCGCCGCACTCAGGCCCGCGACCTCGTACATCGCCTCGGGGCTTGCCTGATCAATGAACGTGTCGGGCAGCACCATGGACCGGAATTTGATCCCGCGGTCGAACACACCGTCGTTGGCGAGGAAATCGGCCACATGTGACCCGAATCCGCCGATAGCGCCCTCTTCGATCGTGATAAGAACCTCGTGGTTCGCGGCCAGATTGCGGATCAGATCCTCATCAAGCGGTTTGGCAAACCGGGCATCGGCCACGGTGCACGACACGCCCCGTGCCTCCAGGGCTTCCGCCGCCCGCATGGTTTCCTCAAGGCGCGTGCCAAAGGACAACAGCGCCACGCGCGTGCCCTCCTTGACGATCCGGCCCTTGCCGATCTCGAGCGGAATACCGCGCTCGGGCATCTCGACACCGACCCCCTCGCCACGCGGATACCGGAACGCAATCGGCCCGTCATTATGCGCCGCAGCCGTAGCCACCATATGGACCAACTCGGCCTCATCAGCGGCAGCCATCACCACCATACCGGGCAGGTTGGACATAAAGGCCACATCGAACGATCCCGCATGGGTCGCGCCATCGGCCCCGACCAGACCCGCACGATCAATCGCGAACCGCACGGGAAGGCGCTGAATCGCCACATCATGCACCACTTGGTCGTAACCACGTTGCAGGAACGTCGAATACATCGCGCAAAACGGTTTCAGCCCGCCCGCGGCCAGACCCGCTGCGAAGGTCACGCCATGCTGCTCGGCAATGCCCACATCGAAACACCGCGACGGGTAGCGCTCCGCGAACAGGTTCAATCCCGTGCCATCGGGCATCGCCGCCGTTACCGCGCAAATCTTGTCATCGCGCGCCGCCTCATCCAAAAGCGCCTTGGCAAACACAGCGGTATAGGACGGCGCGTTTGACTTCGCCTTTTTCTGCTTGCCCGTCACCACATCGAATTTCGCAGTCGCGTGACCTTTGTCAGCGGCGGCCTCGGCGGGGGCATAGCCCTTGCCCTTTTTCGTGATCGCGTGGATCAGGATCGGACCCGTGGCCCGCGCCTTCACCGTGCGCAGAACCGACAGCAGTTGATCCAGATCGTGACCGTCAATCGGACCGACATAGGAAAATCCCAACTCCTCGAACATCGTCCCGCCCACGGTCATGCCCTTGAGCATTTCCTTGGCCCGCTTTGCGCCCTCCTGAAACGGATGCGGCAGCAACGACACCGCCCCCTTGGCCGCCGCTTTCAATTCCTGGAACGGCGCCCCCGCGTACAGCCGCGACAGATAGGACGACAGCGCCCCCACAGGTTCCGCAATCGACATCTCGTTGTCGTTGAGAATGACAATCATCCGCTTGCCCAGATGACCCGCGTTGTTCATGGCCTCGAACGCCATGCCCGCCGACATCGACCCGTCGCCGATCACCGCAATCGCATCGCCAATCCCGTGCTCGGTCGCCCCACCCAGATCACGCGCCACCGCAAACCCGAGGGCGGCGGAAATCGACGTCGAACTATGCGCGGCGCCAAACGGATCATAGGGGCTTTCAGAACGCTTGGTGAACCCCGACAAGCCGCCCGGTTGGCGCAGGGTGCGAATGCGATCGCGCCGCCCCGTGAGGATTTTATGCGGATAACACTGGTGCGACACGTCCCAGATCAACCGGTCCTTTGGCGTGTCGAACACCGCATGAAGCGCCACAGTCAACTCGACCACACCCAGACCCGCACCAAGATGCCCACCCGTCTCGGACACGGCCGAAATCGTCTCGGCCCGCAACTCCCCTGCAAGGCGTTTGAGCTCGCCATCGCTGAGCGTCTTCATATCGGCGGGGACCGTGACACGGTCAAGGATCGGTGTTTGGGGGCGGTCGGACATTGTCGCAACTCCTGCCTTAAGTTTCACGCGAGATAACGAAACGGGCCACATCCCGCAAGGCATCCGCACGCGAGCCATAATGACTCAACGCCGCACAGGCCTCATCGACCAGATCACGCGCACGCGTTTTCGCACCCGCAAGACCCAAAAGAGAGACAAACGTGGCCTTGCCCGCATCGGCATCCTTGCCAACGGCCTTGCCCGTTTTCTCTGCGTCGCCTTCGATATCTAGAATATCATCCTGGATCTGGAACGCCAAACCCACGGCTTTGGCATAATGGCCCAGTGCCGTGGGATCGGCCCCGCCCAAAATCGCCCCCGCACGCGCGGACCATTCGATCAACGCGCCGGTCTTGTTGGCCTGTAATTCGGTGATCGCCGCAAGGTCGAGCGGGACCGGCGCGGTTTCCGCCGCGATGTCCTGTGCCTGACCCAACACCATGCCGCCAATGCCCGACGATTTGGCCAAAGATGCGATCAATTCGACCCTGATCCGGCTCGATGCGCCCAATTCGGGACGGGTCAACAAATCAAACGCAAGTGTCTGAAGCGCATCCCCCGTCAACACGGCGGTGGCCTCGTCCCACCGTTTATGCACGGTCGGCTGACCACGGCGCAGGTCGTCATCATCCATGCACGGCAAATCATCATGGACGAGGGAATAGGCGTGGATGGCCTCGATCGCGGCGGCGGCCCAGACGGATTGCGCGGGCGCAACACCATGAAGCTGCGCCCCCTCCATCACCAAAAACGCCCGAAGCCGTTTGCCGCCCCCCAAGGCATAGCGCATTGCAGCCTCGACAGGGCGATTGCCCAGCGGTGCGAGGGCCGCATCGAAACACGCATCAACGGCGCGATGACAGTGGTCCATCCGGCTTTGCATTACAGACCTTCGACGGGCGTTGTTCCCGTGGCCTGACCGTCGCCGCCGACGGAAATCCGGTCAACCTTTTCTGCGGCATCTTTGAGTTTGGTTTCACAATGCGCTTTGAGTTTCGCGCCGCGTTCATAGAGCGCGATACTGTCCTCAAGTGCGACATCGCCGCGCTCGAGTTTGCCCACAACCTGATCGAGTTCCGCCATAGCGGCTTCAAAACTCATTTGGTCTACGGCTGTATCGGTCATGTGAGGCTCCCCGGCGATAATCACGTCGCCCCCAAACTAGTGCGTCAGGACAGTTAGCGCCACCCGCTTTTGTGTTAACATCCGCCTGACCTGCACCGTTATTCAGGGACGAGCATATACCCCTCACCGCGCACCGTTTGCAGGTAACGCGGTTGGCGTGGATCGGTTTCCAACTTGCGGCGCAACCGGGTGATTTGAACGTCCACGGCGCGCTCTTGGGCCTGACCGCCATCGCGGCCCAACCGCTCCACAAGATCCGTGCGCGACACGGCCACGGCGGGCGTGGCGGCAAAGATGCGCATCAATTGGCTTTCGGTCGCCGTGAGGCGCAAAGGCGTATCGCCCTGCCACAGTTCACCACGCTCGATATCGTAGCGAAACAGACCCAAAAGCAGGTGCTTTGGTACCTGATCCGTGGTGTCCTCGTCCGGAACCCGTCGCAAAACGGCGTTGATCCGCAACAGCAGTTCTTTGGGTTCGAACGGTTTGGCGATGTAATCATCGGCCCCCGCCTCAAGCCCCGCAATCCGGTCCTCGGTCTCGCCCTTGGCCGTCAAAAGCATGATCGGGGTCGCGATGCGCATCCTCAAATCACGGGTCAGCGCAATCCCGTCCTCGCCCGGCATCATCACATCAAGGACGATGAGGTCAAATTCCAACCCCGCCAACAGCCGCCGCGCATGGGCCGCATCCCGCGCCGATGTGACGCAAAACCCGTTGCGCATCAGATATTTCTTTAGCAAATCGCGGATCCGCTCGTCGTCATCGACAATGAGAAGGTGAATATCGCTCTTCAACTGTCCCCCTCCTTGAAAGCGTCGAAATGCGCCCTTTGATCGGGATCCATCATAGCCTCAAGCACCTTTCGAAACCCCGCGACAGCCTCGTGGCCCGCCTCGCGGTAGGCCGATCGCATCCGCCCGCGCTGTGCCTCCGACAGCTCCGCCTCAAGCAGCTTGCCCGTATCGGTCAGATACAAATGCCGCTCGCGCTTGTCGCGTTTGCCGATCCGGCTCTCCACCAGACCATCCTCGATCAAGGCCCGAAGCACACGGTTTAGAGACTGTTTTGTAACGCCGAGGATATGCAACAGATTGTTGACCGTCGTCCCCGGCGTGCGGTTGATAAAGTGGACAGCGCGGTGATGCGCACGGCCATATCCGTGTTGGTCAAGGATAAGATCGGGGTCTTGGGTGAACCCGCGATAGGCAAAGAACATCGCCTCGATGCCCTTGCGCAACTGTTCATCCGTGAGAAAGAGAAGCCCTTCGCTCCCCGTATTGCCGCCGCTTTTACCGTCCGCCATACAATCCTCACATCACCAGTCCGTTGCCCGCAATCTTATGTCAGCGTTATTGACATTCCAAGGTCCAATTGGTAGCGACGATCCGATTTCGTGCAATAAAATAACGGCTTCGCGGCGGTATTGTGACACACATCCCACCTCGACCCAATCGGAGGATACACCCTATGGCAGGCGCATATGATGATCGCGACGGCAAAATCTGGATGGATGGCAAACTGGTCGAATGGCGCGACGCGAACGTCCACATTCTGACCCACGCCATGCACTACGCCTCCTCCGTGTTCGAGGGCGAGCGCTGCTACAACGGTAAAATCTTCAAATCGGTCGAACACTCCGAACGCCTTCTGGCTTCCGGCGCCTTGCTCGACATGCCAATCCCCTACACCGTCGAAGAGATCGAAAAAGCCAAATACGATGTGCTCAAAGCCAACGGGTGGGACGATGCCTATGTCCGCGTTGTCGCATGGCGCGGCGCCGGCGAAGATATGGGCGTGGCCTCCAACAAAAACCCCGTCCGCATGGCCGTGGCCGCATGGGAATGGGGCGCCTACTACGGCGACGCCAAAATGAACGGCGCCAAACTCGACATCGCCAAATGGAAACGCCCCTCCCCCGAAACAATCCCGACCGCCGCAAAGGCCGCCGGTCTCTACATGATTTGCACCATGTCCAAACACGCCGCCGAGGCCAAAGGCTGCTCCGATGCGCTGTTCATGGACTACCGCGGCTACGTGGCCGAGGCGACAGGCGCCAACATCTTCTTCGTCAAGGACGGCGAGGTCCACACCCCCGATCCCGATGCCATCCTCAACGGCATCACCCGCCAGACCGTGATCACGATGCTTGAACAAAAAGGCATCAAGGTCCACGTGCGCCGCATCCTGCCCGAGGAACTCGAAGGGTTCGAACAATGCTGGCTCACCGGCACCGCCGCCGAAGTGACCCCCGTGGGCCAGATCGGTGACTACACATTCGAGGTCGGCGCCCTGACCCGCGATATCGCCGAAAGCTACGAAAAACTCGTGCGCGCCTAAGGAATTAACCCGTCCTAAAGGTTAAAATGCGACTCTCCGTCGATCCAATCAGGCGGAGAGTTCTTTTGATCAAGCGCGAAACAATGTTCATCAGCATCACTGCATTTTTGGTCATCGCACCGGCCTTTTTTATGCTCGCAATGTACCACACCACCAAAAATCCGGCGCTGCGCCCGCTCGGGATCACCCTTGAACGGATGATCGAAGCGGGCCATATGAGCGACAGAACACTCATCGTCACACAAATCACCTTTGGCCCGCAGGCCGACGCGAGCCTGTCGCTTGACGATTACCGCGCGGCGTTTACCAAATCCTTTGGCGGCTTCAACACCGAAACACGGGTCCAGTTTCGCACCGCGAAACGCGGCAACGATATCACCGTGCGCTATGAGGTCGGCAACAGCATCATCGGCCCCTTCCCGATTGAACGGGCCGCAGAGGGCATTCGCCCCGCCGTCGAGGCCGAGCGCATGGTGACAAAACAACGCGCCCTCGCGCTGCGCAAGGAACAAGCAAAACTTCAGAACGGTAGCTTCTGGGTCCGTATCCTGTCTGAATAGCGCCGCGACAGCTACATAAGCGCGGTGGTCTTTTTCAACCGCTCGGCGGACAGACCCAATTGCCGCTCACGGTGGATCACCAACAGACCGGACGCCACAATGATGGCCGCCCCGATGATCGTCATCCATGTCGGAACCTCCCCGAAAAAGGCGTAGCCAACAAGGACCGCGAACACCATCGACGTGTATTCAAACGAGGCCAGAGTCGACGCAGGCGCATGACGGTACGACGCCGTCAAAAGGATCTGGCCGACCCCGCCCAAGAGCCCCGCAAGCACCAGTTGGGCCAAAATCCACCCGCTTGGCATGACCCATCCGAACGGAAACGTCAGCCCCGTGACAAGCGTGGCAATCACCGAAAACCAAAACACGATGGAGGTGGTGGATTCCGTTTTGACCATTGTGCGCAGATGCAATTGGATGAACGCCACGATAACGGCGGCAATCAACGCGGCCAGGGCCCCGTATTTCTCCGACGGGGACGGCACGCCGTGCAACATGGTCAGGCGTGGCGACAGGATAATCAACACCCCCACCATCCCGATGGCCACCGCCGTAAACCGGAAAAGGCGCACCCGCTCCTTAAGCAAAACCGCAGAGAACAGCACAATGAAAAGGGGGCGCGCATATCCGATAGCGGTGGCATCGGGCAGCGGCAGATACGCCAATGACGTAAACCCGAGCATCATCGAACACGCCCCCAAAATCCCGCGGATCAAATGCGTTCCGGGGCGCACCATTTTTAGCCCCTGCCGCAACTCGCCGCGTGACAAAAGATAGCCGACAACGACCGGAATGGCGAACAGCGACCGGAAAAATGCGGCCTGAACCGATGGCACTTCGGTGGTTGCCGATTTCACGAAAGACGCCATGGCCAAAAACACCACCAAAGACGCAAGTTTTAATCCGATGCCGCGCATCACGCTCATGGTTTGGTGTCCTTTTGACAGGCCCGTAGGGTAGCGCGTTCAACACCCCGCGCAAGCATTGACCCGTCTACGTTTTTGCAAGCCGCCCTACCGCCCAACGCGCCGCATCCGCGACCGTCGGGTCGGGATCGCGGGTCAATGCGGTGGCCTGTGGCACAAACTTCGGATCGCCCGAGTTGCCAATGGCATACAGGACATTGCGCACGAACCGGTCGCGTCCCACCCGTTTGATCGGGGAGCCGGAAAATTTTTCGCGAAAGGCAGCATCGTCCAGTTGCACCAGTTCGGCCAAGGGCGGCGCACGCAAGTCATCGCGTGCGGCATAGCGCAGCTCTTTGGCCTCCATCGCGAATTTGTTCCACGGACAGGCGGCGAGGCAGTCATCACAGCCGTAAATGCGATTGCCCATCCGCGCCCGCAATTCCTCGTCGACGGGGCCGTGATGTTCGATCGTGAGATAGGAAATACAGCGCCGCGCATCGAGTTGGTATGGCGCGGGGAACGCATCGGTCGGACAGGCATCCAAACAGGCACGGCACGACCCGCATCGCTCGATTTCGGCGGGATCAGGGTCGAAATCTACCGAGGTAAAAATCGCCCCGATGAAAAACCAGCTGCCAATATCGCGCCCCAAAAGATTGGTGTGCTTACCCTGCCACCCCAGTCCCGCCTTTGCGGCGAGCGGCTTTTCCATCACGGGGGCGGTGTCGACGAACACCTTGATCTGGGTGTCCTCGCCCGCCTGCTCGATCAACCAGCGGCCAACGCGTTTGAGACGTTTCTTGACGATATCATGGTAGTCGCGGTTGCGAGCATAGACAGATATTGCGCCGGATTCGGGTCTGTTTACGGCCTCCATCGGATCATCGTCGGGGGTATAGGCCTCGGCCAACATGATCACCGATTTCGCCTCGGGCCACAGCGCGGTCGGATCACCCCGCCACGCCATGCGCTCCTCCATCCACCCCATTTGACCGTGGCGCCCCGCCGCGACAAAGGCCCGCAGACGCGCCATCGCCTCCGGCAAATCCGGCCGCGCGAACCCGACCTTGGAAAATCCTTCCTCCAACGCTTTGGCGCGCACGGTGTCCTTATCGAGATGTGTCACATTCGCCCCTTTCAGGGACAGGATAAATCAAAAATCAAGATCGGCATAATGCGCGGGCGGCGGAAAGCCCGGAACCTGATCCACCAACAGCGACCGGAACGCCGGACGTGATTTGATCTTTGCGTACCAATCCTTGACCACGGCCGAACGGTTCCAATCCACATCCGAGATATAGTCGAGACAGGACAGATGCGCCGCGGCCGTGAAATCCGCAAGCGTCATCGCATCCCCCGCAAGCCACCGGCGACGATCCAGCAACCACGCCATATAATCGAGGTGATACTTGATCCCCTTTGACCCCGCCTTGACGTTCGCCGACACCGGATAACCCGCCTTCATCAACTTGCGGTTCACCCGTTCGTACAACAGGTTCGACGTCACTTCCTGATGGAATTTGTCATCAAACCACGACACCAAACGCCGCACCTCATACCGCCCCTCGGGGTCTTTGGGCATCAACGACGGCGTGGGATAAACCTCTTCGAGATACTCGCAAATCGCCGAGCTTTCCGACAGGTTCATCTCGCCAATGCGCAAAATCGGCACCTTGCCCGCAGGGTTGCGGCGCATGAAATCGGGATCGCGCTCCCAATAGCGCTCCTCCACCAATTCGGCTTCGATTTTCTTTTCCGCAAGCACAAGGCGCACCTTGCGACAAAACGGAGAGAGCGGCACGTGATACAGTCGGTTCATCGGTTAATACTCATTGTTTGCCCCTACTTGCCGTGAATGGCGGGGCGTTTCAATCCTCGAAACAGCCGGCACGGCCATCTGCGGCAATAGTGGCCGCACCATCGGCAATCTGACGCGCACGCCGCTGCACAAACTGGCCCGGCTTACCGGCACTCCGGTCCTTTGGACTGGGCAAAACAGCGGCAAGGCGGGCGGCCTGAATGGCGCTCACCTCGTCAGGCCCGACACCGAAATAATGACGGCTCGCCGCCTCGACCCCGAACACACCCGCGTCAAACTCGGCGATGTTCAGATACACCTCCAATATCCGCCGCTTGCTCCACAACATCTCGACCACCGGCGTCGTGAGCGCCTCGATCGCCTTGCGCGGCCACGACCGCCCATGCCACAAAAACGCGTTCTTGACCGTCTGCTGCGAAATCGTCGAGGCCCCCCGCGCACCACCATGCTCGATCGCATCGCGAATGGCCGCCATATCAAACCCCCAATGCAAACAGAAATTCGCATCCTCGGCGGCAACAACAGACCGCGCCAGAACCGGCGCCATGTCATCAATCGGCGTCCATTGGTAATCCAACTCGCCCTCGCGCATCCGTTCGGCCATCATGTAGGGCGTCACCGGAACGGGGATCACGGCATAGGCCAGAATCCACACGACCCACAACACGACCACCGCCAGACCCAGACGCACAATCCGCCGGCGCACACGACGCAAGAGCCCCATCGGCGCCACATCGCCGCCCTTTGGCGCACGCGTTGCCTGTCGCGCCCGTCCCGACGCCGCCGTTTTGGTGGATTTTCTGGTGGTCTTTTTTGCCATGGGACAGTGGGAACATGGAATTCGTATGAGGGTCAAGCACCGCCACACCCCCACCGCAAAATCACCGCGCGGGTGTGACCAAAAGAAAAGCCCCCGCAGGTGCGAGGGCTTTCCGTAATGCGTCTCTAATCCGGCCTATTCGGCAGGAATCGCTTTCTCTTCGAGCCACAAGGGCGCCGGAATATGGACCAGCATTTCCTTTGGACAGGCCTGTAGGAAATTGCCCTTTTCGACATCCCAGTTCGACAAGATCATGCGGGCCTTGGCGGAGTTTGTTTCCGCCGCGTGCCGCTCGATCAAGGTCTTCAGGTCGTTTTCCCAGTGCTCGACAGTCACACGACAGGTCACGAGCGTCTCAAGGTTCATCAGATCCTCAACGTTGCCCGCAGGGTCATAGAGGTAGGCCATACCACCGGTCATACCGGCCCCGAAGTTGGCGCCAATCGTCCCGAGAATCACCGCCGTACCGCCGGTCATGTATTCACACCCGTTGGACCCACAGCCCTCGATCACCACCTTTGCACCCGAGTTGCGCACAGCGAAACGTTCGCCTGCACGCCCTGCGGCGAACAGATAGCCATCGGTCGCACCGTACAAAACGGTGTTGCCGATAATGGTGTTGTCAGACGCCACAAGCGGCGAATGCATCGGCGGACGCACGGTGATGATCCCGCCCGAAAGCCCCTTGCCCACATAGTCGTTGGCATCACCCGAGACCTCGATTTTCAGACCCGGCGCGGCAAACGCCCCGAGCGATTGACCCGCCGACCCCGTGAGTTTCACGGTCAGGTGGTCAGGCTGAAGATCGTTGCGCATCCCGAAATTGGTGACGATATGCGACGAGGTGCGCGTGCCAACGGTGCGCAACGTGTTTTGCACCGCATAGGACAATTGCATTTTCTCGCCATCGTTGAGGAACCGCGCCGCGTCCGACACAATCTGTGCATCGAGCGTATCAGGCACGGCATTGCGTGGCTTGGAACGGTCGTAAACGATGTTCTCGGCCCCATCCATCGACAACAGCAACGGGTTAAGGTCGAGATCGTCGAGATGCGCAGACCCGCGCGATACCTGTGTCAAAAGATCGGCGCGACCGATGATCTCGTCAACGCTACGTGCGCCGATAGAGGCCAACAGTTCACGGACTTCTTGCGCGTAGAACGTGATGAGGTTCACCACCTTGTCGGCGCTGCCCGAGAATTTCGCACGCAGGTCTTCGTCCTGGGTACACACGCCCACGGGACAGGTGTTCGACTGGCACTGACGCACCATAATACAGCCCATCGCGATGAGTGCGGCGGTGCCGATGCCGTATTCCTCGGCCCCCATCATTGCCGCCATCACGATGTCACGCCCCGTGCGCAACCCGCCGTCGGTGCGCAAGGTCACGCGGTCGCGCAGGTTGTTCATGGCGAGCACCTGATGCGCCTCGGTGAGGCCCATTTCCCATGGCAGACCTGCGAATTTGATCGAGGTCGCCGGAGAGGCGCCCGTGCCACCGTTGTGACCCGAGATCAGGATGACGTCGGCTTTCGCCTTGGCCACGCCTGCGGCAATCGTACCGACACCCGAGGACGCCACGAGTTTCACCGTGACTTTGCACCGCGGGTTGATCTGCTTGAGGTCGTAGATCAGCTGTGCGAGGTCCTCGATCGAGTAGATGTCGTGGTGCGGCGGTGGCGAGATGAGCGTCACGCCTTTGGTCGAGTGGCGCAGCTTGGCAATCAGGTCGGTGACCTTCATGCCGGGCAACTGGCCGCCCTCACCGGGTTTCGCACCCTGAGCCACCTTGATCTCAAGCTCTTCACAGTGGTTGAGATATTCGGCGGTGACGCCAAAGCGCCCCGAAGCCACCTGTTTGATCTTGGCGGACGGGTTGTCGCCATTGGGTTCCGGCGTGAAATCGTCGGGGCTTTCGCCACCCTCACCGGAATCCGACTTCGCGCCAATGCGGTTCATCGCAATGGAAAGCGTGCGGTGCGCCTCGGGCGACAAGGCCCCAAGCGACATGCCCGGCGTGACAAAGCGTTTGCGGATCGACGTGATGCTTTCCACTTCCTCGATCGGAACGGCTTTGCCCAAGGGTTTGATGTCGAGCAGGTCGCGCAGATGGATCGGCGGGTTCGCCTGCATCTTGGCGCTGTATTGCTTCCACATCTCGTAGGACGCGCGATCACAGGCCGATTGCAACATGTGCATCGCTTGTGCTTCCCACGCATGGGTCTCGCCGGATTTGCGGGACTTGTAGAACCCGCCAACGGGCAGGACTTTGCCGCCGTGGAACCCCTGTTTATGCACGGCTTCGGTTTTGCGCTGAATGCCCGCGACGCCGATACCGGAGATGCGCGAATGCATCCCGGGGAAGAATTCGGCAACCATCGCGCGCGACAGCCCCACGGCCTCGAAGTTCAGACCGCCACGGTACGACGAGATCACCGAAATGCCCATCTTGGCCATGATTTTCAACAGACCCGCGTCCACCGCCGCACGGTAGCGCGACACCGCTTCGGTCAGCGTACAATCCAACAGACCACGCTCGATCCGGTCGGCAAGGCTGTCCTCGGCGAGATAGGCGTTCACGATGGTCGCCCCACAGCCGATCAACACCGCAAAATAATGCGGATCAATACACTCGGCCGAACGCACACCAATCGAACAGAACGTCCGCAAACCCTTGCGCGTCAGCCACGAATGCACCGCAGAGGTCGCCAGAATCATCGGCATCGCAACGCGGTCGGCGTTCTGCCCCTGATCCGTCAACACAAGGTGACCACCCCCGGAGCGCACCGCATCCTCGGCCTCGGCCCGAATACGGTCAAGCCCGTCACGCAACGCGTTCGGCCCGCCATCCGCGTCAAAGGTACAGTCGATCTCTTTCATCGGCGCGTTGAAATGCGTCTTGAGCGCATCCAGTTGCGCGTTGGCCACAAACGGGCTCTCCAACACCAAGATCTCGGTCTGGCTGCTGTCCTCATCCAACACGTTCTTGAGGTTGCCGAACCGCGTCTTGAGCGACATCACGCGGAACTCGCGCAAACTGTCGATCGGCGGGTTCGTCACCTGACTGAAATTCTGGCGGAAGAAATGCGACAACGGACGGTACTTTTCCGACAACACGGCAGAGGGCGTGTCATCACCCATCGAGGCCAATGCCTCTTTGCCATCCTCGGCCATCGGCGCAAGGATCTGCTCCAGTTCCTCAATCGAATAACCCGCCGCGATCTGACGCTTTCTAAGCTCCTCACCCGTGAACAGGGTCTTCTCTTCGAGACCGGTCAGTTCCTCATCAAGATCATTGATCTTGCCAACCCACTCACCAAACGGCTGTGCATTGGCCAATGCATCTTTCATCTCCGTGTCCTGATAAAGTTTGCCCTCTTTCATATCCACGGCCAACATCTGACCCGGACCAAGCGCACCCTTCTCCACCACGGTGGCCTCGTCGGTCGGCACCATGCCCACCTCGGACCCCGCAATCACCAAACCGTCCCCCGTCACGACATAACGCATCGGGCGCAAACCGTTGCGATCCAGACCGGCACAAACCCAACGACCATCGGTCATGGCAAGCGCTGCGGGACCGTCCCACGGCTCCATCACCGAGTTCACATAGGAATACATATCGCGCCACGACTGTGGCAACTCCTGTGCGTTCTTGGACCACGACTCAGGCACCAACATGGTTTTCGCCATCGGCGCCGTGCGACCCGCACGCACCAGAACCTCGAACACCGCGTCAAGCGCGGCACTGTCCGACGAACCTTGCGGGCAGATCGGCTTGATGTCCTCGGCCATGTCACCGAACGTGGACGACGCCATGCGGATCTCGTGGCTCTTCATCCAGTTCAGGTTGCCCTTGAGCGTGTTGATCTCGCCGTTATGCGCCAACATGCGGAACGGCTGCGCCAACCACCACTGCGGGAATGTGTTGGTCGAATAGCGTTGGTGATAAATCGCAAAGGCGGACTCAAAACGCGCGTCCATCAGATCGGGATAGAACTCGGCCACCTGCTCGGCCAACATCATGCCCTTGTAGATGATCGAGCGGCACGACAGGCTACAGATATAAAGCTGACCAATGCCCGCGGCGGCGGCGGCTTTTTCAATCCGGCGACGAATCACATAAAGCTCGCGCTCGAATGTTTCCTCATCCACACCTTTGGAATTCGAAATCAGGATCTGCTCGATCTCGGGGCGGGTCGCGTTGGCCTTTTCACCCAAACAGGACGTGTCCACGGGGACGTGACGCCACCCGTAGATGTAATACCCCATGCGCAACACTTCGCTCTCGACGATTGTGCGACACGTTTCCTGTGCGCCAAAATCGGTGCGCGGCAAGAACACCTGACCCACGGCCAACAACTCGCCCTTGCGCGGCGTGTGGCCCGTGCGCTCGACCTGATCGTAAAAGAACGGAACAGGGATCTGGACGTGGATGCCCGCGCCGTCCCCCGTCATGCCATCGGCGTCAACCGCACCACGGTGCCAGATGGCCTTCAACGCGGTGATGCCGTTTTCAACGACCTTGCGGGACTTCGATCCATCAATGGAAACAACAAGCCCGACACCACAAGAGGAGTGTTCATCCTCTTCGCGGAACAAGGAGTGCTCGGCCATGTAAGCGCGTTTTGCTTCTTCGCGTGCGGCCCATTTTTCATCGTATACTGTCATTGTATAACCCTTCCTTCGTTGGTGGGTCAGGACGGTTGTCCTATTTTGAAATCTGATCGGGTGCGCAACGTTCGGTGGGTCCGACACATGTCCGACAACTGTCCGACGGGGGTCTGACCGGCAATTTTACCCGATATCGCTGCGCAATCCCTGTCCTACTTTTTCACTCTGCGGCCACGGCAGCGGCGGCGTTGACCTGTTCGAGAATCGCATCGGCGGCCTCACGGCCATCGCGGATTGCCCAGACAACCAAAGACGCGCCACGTTGAATATCGCCACAGGCATAGACACCGGGGAGCGCGGTCGCGTGGGTCTTGAAATCGGCCAGAACGGTGCCCCAGCGCGTGACGTCCAACCCGTCAGTGCCCCAGAGTTCGGGCAGATTTTCAGGCTCGAACCCGAGCGCCTTGACGACCAGATCGGCCTCTTCGACATAGTCCGCACCCTCGATCAATTCGGGGGACTGGCGACCGGAGGCATCGGGTGCGCCGAGGCGCATTTTCTGCACCATGACGCCCGTGACCGGATCACCCGCAAACCCGTTGGGGGCCGCGAGCCAGACGAATTCCACGCCTTCCTCTTCGGCGTTCTGGGTTTCGCGTTGCGAGCCGGGCATGTTGGCGCGGTCACGACGGTAGAGGCATTTGACGGATGTGGCGCCCTGACGGATCGCGGTGCGCACACAGTCCATCGCCGTGTCACCGCCGCCGATCACGACGACTTTTTTGCCCGCTGCGTTCAACTCTCCGCTCTCGTATTCGGCGACTTTATCGCCAAAACCGACCTTGTTGGAGGCCGTGAGATAGTCGAGTGCGCGCACGATCCCTTTGGATCCCGAACCCGGTCCCTGAAGGTCGCGGGACTTGTAAACACCCGTTGCGATCAACACAGCATCGTGTTTCGCGCGCAGGTCATCGAACGAGATGTCCGTGCCAACGTTACAGTTAAGTACGATTTTGACGCCGCCCTCTTCGAGTTGTTTGACGCGGCGCAGAACGATGTCTTTTTCCAGTTTGAAGCTCGGGATGCCGTACATCATCAGGCCACCGGCGCGGTCGGAGCGCTCGTAGACCGTGACCTGGATACCTTGGCGGCGCAGACGGTCGGCGGCGGCCAGACCCCCCGGGCCGGAGCCGATGATGCCAACGCTCTCGGTGCGCTCGTGTGTCGGTGCAATCGGCTCGACCCACCCCTCGTCAAAGGCGGTGTCGGTGATGTATTTCTCGACCGAACCGATGGTCACAGTGCCGTGGCCGGATTGCTCGATGACACAGTTGCCTTCGCACAGACGGTCCTGTGGACAGATGCGCCCGCAAATCTCCGGAAACGTATTGGTTTCCTGAGACATCTCATAGGCTTCTTTCAGGCGACCGGAGGCCGTCAGGCGCAACCAGTCGGGAATGTTGTTGTGCAACGGACAGTGCGTCTGGCAATACGGCACGCCACACTGAGAACAGCGCGAAGCCTGCTCCGCCGCCTTCTCCTTTGCGAACTCCGCATAGATTTCATTGAAATCTTCCTTACGGACCTCCGCCGTCCGCTTTTCAGGCATATCACGCCCGACCGACACAAATTTCAGCATAGGCTCTTTTGCCATAACGCACTATCCCCATGAGTTGACGAGATTTGCGCCCTATCTACACAAGCCAAGTTCAAAAGAAAAGTCATAAGTGCTGACGTATTATGGATTTGAATTGACAGCTCATCATAAAATTTACATTTTTTCTGATCTTATAGGTAAGCTTGTATGACTTATATTTGGTCTTCTTATTGAGATTAAATGAGTTTATCGTTTCAGAAATAGTGCAAAAAAGAGACCTCTATGAGCACCTTCTACCTTCTTCTTGTTGCTCTCATTCAGGGCCTCACTGAATTTCTTCCTGTTTCTTCCTCGGGGCACCTGATTCTCCTACCCCAACTCACAGGAATGCGGGATCAGGGCCTGACCATCGACGTGGCCGTTCATGTCGGCACCCTTGGTGCAGTGATCCTGTTTTTCTGGACCGACGTGAAATCGGGCCTTGCCGGCATTCCACGCATGCTGACGGGCCGGATCGACACACAAGGCTCAAAACTCGCCTTCCTCCTCCTCGTCGCCACCGTTCCCGTCATCGTCGTAGGCCTCATCGCCAAAGTAACCGGCCTCGCAGATGCGATGCGGTCCATCACCGTTATCGGATGGGCCATGCTGATCTTTGGCCTTGTCCTGTACTGGTTCGACAAAAAAGGTGAGGACTCCAAAATAGCCACCGACTGGAACCGGCGCGACGCCATTATTCTCGGCCTGTGGCAAGCCATCGCACTCATCCCCGGCACCTCCCGCTCAGGGATCACCATCACCGGCGCGCGCGCATTGGGCTACACCCGCGAAGACGCGGCCAAGATTTCCATGCTGATGTCGATTCCCACGATCATCGCCTCGGGCATCCTGCTTGGCATTGATGTCGCGGGCGAGGCAGATATCGAGATGATGAAATACGCCGCACTCGGCGCAGCCTTTGCCTTTGTCGCTGCCCTCCTTGCTCTCACCCTGATGATGCGCCTGTTGCGGTCAGTCAGCTTTGCGCCCTACGTCTATTACCGTGTGATCCTTGGTCTCGTTCTTCTGGCAATGGCCTACTCCTAAACATGAAAAAACGCGCCCCGAATGGAGCGCGTTTTATGTTCACCGGAGACGCCGGCTCTAGTATTCGCGAAGGCCCTTTGCGCTTTCGCGAACAGCCTCGAACTGGCCATGTGGACGGTAGACCCAAAGGTAATCGTCCAGAATAATCTTCATCGCTGTCGGCTTGATCCCAAGATCGGAAAATCCCTTGGCCCCGTCTGACACGACGTTATCAACAGCAAGGTTTTTCACCTGGTCCTTTGTCAGGATGCCGTTGTGAAACAGGCCGCCGGTGAGGAACTGCGCGACAGAAAATCCCGTCGCCATAATCCGACCCACCCAGAACGGCAGATTGATAATGAGACGGCGGCGGCGGATCGACACAAGCATCTTGCCGATCATACCTTTGAGTGTATCCACATCAGGGCCGCCCAACTCGTAAACGCCCGCAGGAGCGGTACCGAGCGCACCCGCAACCGCAGCCTGAGCCACATCATCGACATAAACGGGTTGGAATTTGGTGTCGCCACCCACGATGGACAAAACGAACGGTATTTTTGCCGCCATTTTGCCGAAGCGGTTAAAGAATCCGTCCTCAATGCCAAAGATCACCGAAGGGCGCAAAATGACAGCCCCGGGGAAGGCCGACACGACAGCCGCTTCGCCTTCGGCTTTAGTACGGGCATAATCGCTTTGCGATGCGTTGTCGGCGCCGATGGCCGAAAGATGAACAAGGCGGGGCACACCCAACTCGGTGGCAATCTTTGCGATACGGCCGGCCCCCTCGGACTGCACAGCCGCAAAAGAGTTTTTGCCACGCTCGGTAAGAACGCCCACACAGTTGATAACCGCGTCAGAACCCTGCATCGCAGCACGCACCGAAGCGTCATCGCGAATATTGCAGAAGATCGGCTCGACCTGACCAACCGCGCCATAAGGTTTCACATGAAGCGACTCGTTGGGGCGACGGACCGCAACGCGAACGCGCCAACCCTCTTTCGCCATACGACGGGCGATATACCGCCCGACAAAGCCAGCGCCGCCATAGATGGTGACCAATTTTGCCATCTGCATCTCCAATGCCTGAATGTCGCACTTTCAATAGCTTTTCAGACACGAATGAACAAGACGTGATTGCAGGATACAAAATCGACACAAACGCCGTTGACACCGGCTCAATCCCACTTTACATCGCGGCGCTACGACATCGTGCCCAGATGGCGGAATGGTAGACGCGCTAGCTTCAGGTGCTAGTGTCCGCAAGGACGTGGAGGTTCGAGTCCTCTTCTGGGCACCACTTACCCCCGACATTGTGAACAGATTCCCCTCACCCGGGCCAACACTCCGGCTGCCACGAGGCTAAATCACCGTGGGTCAGTTGAACGAATCTCCGCAGGACCTCCGGATAAAACAACTGGAACCGACCTTGATTCCACTGTTTGACTGTTATCCGAACGGGCTTGGGTGCGAGTCGTTTTCCGATTTGGCCCACAGATCGAGATTCCACCAAAATGGCGCAGGGGGTTTCACATGAACAAAATTCGACTTTTGATCCTCGGAACGGGCGGCATGGCAGCCAATCACGCCGAAGCCTTCGCGGCCATCGACGGTGTGGATATCGTCGCAGGCGTGGACACAAACACGGACCGATTGAGCGCCTTTTGCGAAAAACATGACATCTCCAACGGATTTAGCACGCTTGACGAGGCCTTGGCGTGGGGTGCGTTTGATGCCGTGACCAATGTCACGCCGGACGGCGCACATGCCGCCACCACGCTGCCGCTCTTGACGGCGGGAAAACACGTTTTATGCGAAAAGCCGTTGGCCACGACCTATGCCGATGCCCGCGAGATGGCGATAACGGCCCGACACGCGGGCGTTATAAACATGGTTAACCTATCCTACCGAAACGGTGCGAGCCTGATGCATGCGGCCCACCTCATTGGTCAGGGTGCGATTGGTGCGGTGCGCCATTTCGAAGCCTCCTATTTGCAAAGCTGGCTGACACAGCCCGCATGGGGCGATTGGAAAACCGATCCAACGTGGCTTTGGCGCCTCTCGACCCGACATGGGTCCAAGGGCGTTTTGGGCGATGTCGGCGTTCACATCCTCGATTTCGCCACCCTTGCTGCAGGCTCTCGGGTGGACGATATTTCCTGTCGCCTGACGACATTCGACAAGGCCCCCGGCGGGGCAATCGGGGCATACACACTTGACGCCAATGACAGCGCCACGATGCAGGTGCGCCTTCAGAACGGAGCCGTGGGTGTGGTGCATGCAAGCCGGTTCGCCACTGGGCACCTGAACGATCTCACGCTGCGCATCCACGGCACAGACGGCGCCATTGAGGTGTGCGACCACAACCACAAAAGCACGATGCGTGCCTGCCTTGGCGATGACAGGCTCACCGCGACATGGCGCGACATCACATCCCCGCCTGTCAGAACCAACTTTGTGCGCTTTATCGATGCGATCCGTGAGGGAGCGGCCGTTTTGCCCGATTTTGATCGCGGCGCCGCACTTCAAAAGGTTCTGGATGCTGCGGAAACCTCACACAGGGGGAACGGTATTTTCGTGGCGGTCTAACGCCACGGGATGCCGCGCGCATCGCCCACTTTCGCCATGAAACTTGTCGGGTCTGCCCTGAATGCGTATGTCACGGATACACCAAAGTTTTGCATGAGGCCTGATGTGACAAATTTCCTGTACAAAAAAGACCTTCCCGACGATCTGACACTTGGGCCGATCGTGGCAATTGATTGCGAAACAATGGGCCTGAATCCCCATCGAGACCGTTTGTGCCTCGTTCAGCTGTCAGACGGTGACGGCCATGCCCATCTGGTCCAGATCGAAAAAGGTCAGACCGAAGCCCCCAATCTGTGCTCTCTTCTCAATGACCCGACCGTACTCAAACTCTTTCATTACGGCCGCTTTGATATTGCGGCGATGTATCATGCGTTCGGGGCCTTGGCCGCACCCGTGTACTGCACCAAAATCGCGTCGAAACTGGTGCGCACCTATACGGATCGCCATGGATTGAAAAACCTGCTCGAACAGCTGTTGAAGGTGGATATTTCAAAGTATCAACAAATGAGCGATTGGGGCGCACCAGACCTCAAGAACGCGCAACTCGATTATGCCGCCTCGGATGTCCTTTACCTCCACAAGCTCAAGGACAAACTCGACGCGATGCTTGCCCGCGAGGGGCGCACCGACCTTGCGCAAAGCTGTTTTGAATTTCTCCCGACCCGCGCCAAACTCGACCTTGCCGGTTGGTCCGACACCGACATTTTTTCGCACTGACCCCAAAAACCCACCTGTTTGTGCGGGATGCCGCCGAAAAGACGCGTTCAAACAGGAATTTGAATAATCAACGCCGCCTTCGGGCGCGTGTCGTGTAAAGCACGGATATGGCCCGATATAACAACAAACACTCCCGCATTGTGGCGATGGCAAAAATTGTCCTGCCGCTCATGAGTCTGGCGCTTCTTGCAACGCTCTTTTTGTTCGCACGCGGTGGCGATTATGAACCGTCACTACCCTATGCCCGGATCGACATCGAAACGCTTGCACGCGAACAGCGCATTGATGGCCCCGCCTTTGCAACCGTAACGAAAGACGGTTCGGAACTTTATCTGTCTGCGGCTGCCGTTCGCCCCGATCTGTCCGGCTCCAACACCGTCAATTCCACCACAATCGAAGGGGGGCTACGTATGCCCGACAACGGAACCCTTGATTTACTGGCAGACAACGCGGTGATTGACGGGCAAAGCAAAATCGCGGAGTTGTCGGGCGGGGTCGAGATCACAACATCGACGGGGTATGTGGTGACAACAGAGCGGATTGCCGCAATGTTGGACACGACACAAGTCGAGAGCTCTGGCGCGGTTCATGCCATTGGCCCGCTTGGCACTTTTGATGCCGGACGCATGATACTGTCGCAGGACAAAGACACTGGAAATTACCTTCTTGTTTTCAAGGACAGCGTTAAGCTGATATATCAACCCAAAGAGATAGAGGGACGCCCGTGACCAAACGCATCATCGCATACGCGCTTACCTGCGCTTTCGCGCTTGCCGGACATGCCGTAATGGCACAAGGCACCTCGGTTGCCTTTGGTGGCCTGAAACACGACTCAAAACTGCCCGTTGAAATCACGGCCGATCAGCTGTCTGTGGATCAGTCCACCGGCAAAGCCGTGTTCGTGGGCAATGTTCTGATCGGGCAAGGCAGCATGCGCCTGACCGCCGGAAAGGTCGACGTCATCTATGGGGCCGGGGGCGGCGGAAATATTTCGCAACTTGAAGCAACCCAAGGCGTCACCCTGACCAATGGCGGCGAAGCGGTTGAAGCACGTACAGCCCGCTATGATCTGGGGTCCGGTGCAGTCGTTCTCACGGGCAGCGTGCTTTTGACGCAGGGGCCGAATGCAATCTCTGGCGATACGATGACAATCGATCTGAAAACGGGCGTCGGCACCATCGACGGCCGCGTCAAAACGATTCTACAGCCCGGGACATCGGAATGAGCGACACCAAGACGCTCAGCATTCGGAACCTGCGCAAAGGGTACCGCAAACGAACCGTCATTCGCGATGTTTCGCTTGAACTGAAGCGGGGCGAAGTGGTGGCCTTGCTTGGCCCGAACGGCTCCGGCAAAACCACCTGTTTTTACTCCATTGCCGGACTTGTTGTGCCCGAGGCGGGTCAGATTATCGTGGATGGGACCGATATTACGGCCCTGCCGATGTATCGTCGCGCCCGCATGGGAATCGGCTACCTGCCACAGGAAGCATCCATTTTTCGCGGGCTGTGCGTCGAGGATAATATTCTCGCTATTCTGGAGGTGTCAGAGAGCGATCCGTTGGTGCGCCGTGAGCGCCTTGAGGATCTGTTGTCCGAATTTTCGATCTCCCACCTGCGTCGCGCGCCGGCCCTGTCCTTGTCTGGCGGGGAACGCCGCCGCGTTGAGATTGCCCGCTGCCTCGCGTCCAACCCGTCCTATGTCTTGTTGGACGAACCGTTTGCAGGGGTTGACCCTATTGCCGTGGGCGAAATCAGGTCGCTCGTTCTGGAGCTGAAAAGCCGTCGCATTGGCGTTCTTATTACAGATCATAACGTGCAAGAAACCTTGGGAATCATCGATCGCGCGTACATCTTGCATGACGGTCAGGTCCTGATGTCGGGCACAACAGACGAGATTGTCGCCAACCAACTCGTCAGGGATGTTTACCTTGGCGAAAATTTTCGTGTCTAGTTTGATCTAGGACAGTTGACAAACGGGGGGTATCTGCCGCCAAATAACTGTGATGCAACAAGATCGTACCCCGATCCGCGCCCAGATGATGGCACATCCGATGGCGCAATGTCGGCCCCGCATATTGCTAGGGCCAGACGGTCGGTACATGCATCATATCCGCTACGCAAATAATAACCGAGCCGGAAAACGTATTGGCGCATAGAGGCGCGTCACTGCGGGCTCCCAATAGCAAAAGGAAGTATCACATGAGATACCAAATCAGCGGCAAACAGATCGACATCGGCGAGGCACTTCAGATTCACGTCAAAAATGAACTTGGGGAGGTCATGGGCAAATATGCAGAACGGCCCACCGATGCGAATGTGATTTTTTCCAAAAGCGGCGCCGAATTCAACTGTGAAACCATTGTTCACCTGTCCACAGGCCTGACCACACAAGCACACGCAAGCGCACATGAAATCTACGCGGCATTCGACAACTGTGCCGCGAAAATGGAAAAGCAATTGCGCCGTTACAAGCGCCGCCTGAAAGACCACCACGCGCAACGCTCGGTGCCGGTTGAACTCCTTGGAGCTTCCAGTTATATCCTCGCCGCGTCTGAACACGAAGACGAGCAGGAACCCGAATCCCTGCAGCCGATGATCATCGCCGAGATGGAAGCAAAGATTCCAACGCTCTCGGTTGGCGAAGCGGTTATGCAGATGGAAATTTCGGGCGCAAATGCCTTGGTGTTCAAAAATGAAGGAAAGACCGGACTTAACGTGGTTTATCGCCGTACCGATGGGAACATCGGCTGGATTGACCCAAGCAACGTGAAATAAGGACCCTTACCCGCCCAACCGGCCGGGAAGGGCGGGTAAGAACTTCGATGGAAATCACTGAATTATTAAACTCCAAGGCGATCAAAGTCGTCGGCAAGATGAGTAGCAAAAAGCGCCTGTTTCAGGACCTTGGCGACCTTGCCTTTGCGACCTATGGCATTCCTGTCGGGGATGCGGTTGATGCGCTTCAGGAGCGCGAAAGCCTTGGCCCGACGGGCGTAGGACACGGTGTGGCCCTGCCGCATGCACGCATTCACGGGCTGAGCAGCGTCGTTGGCGTCTTTGTCCGGCTTGAAACCCCGATGGATTTTGATGCCGTCGACCGTCAGCCGGTTGACCTGATTTTTGCGCTGTTTGCTCCGGCGAACTCGGGCGTGGATCACCTCAAAGCCCTGGCTTTGGTGTCCCGCACGATGCGCGACCGCGACATTTGCGCCAAATTGCGCGCCAATACCGAAGCCGCAACCCTGCACGCCATCCTGTCCGCAGGCCCAACCACATCCAAGGCGGCCTAACCGCGCTCACCTGAGGGCGCGAAACCCGAAAATCATGTAGTCGCGTTGGTAGGTCTGTTTTACGGCCTGCTCGATCTCGTCATCGTAAATATCCGAGAGCGCAAAGGGGAGGTCCGCCTCCACAGCGCCACACGGGACCGGTGCCACCACGCCTGCCGCCTCCGCCAAACAGGCCAGATCGCGCGACAATGTCTCTTCGCGGACAATCATGTCGGGCAGGGAGAATTCCGAAAACCCCTTGATAATCTCCGACTGCGAGGCCCATGACGGGTCGACGCGCACGGAGGTTTGCGCGTTCAGATTGCCCTTCACAAAATCAATGAATTTGAGAAACGCGGCCCTGTGTTGGTCTTTCGAATACGTGCCGCCCCCCTTTGGCAAAGACACCCCATAGGTGCTTTGCAACATCTCTCGAATCTCGCCGTAGCTCTGTTCACCCGTTGACACGATATGGGTGCAAAACGCACGGTGAAGCCGCGTGACGGGGTGCGAAACCACAGTGAAGCTGCGGTGCTCCTTGGCGCGGCGTTTCCATTGGCGCAACGTCTTTTGGGTAAAGCCCACTGTCAATTCAGAGCTGTCCACACCGTCCAATGCGGCAAGCCAGTCACGCACAACGCGTTCGGGTCCCGAACGCACGGGAAGGTACAACAGCGGCGCCTGAGCCGCTGCGACATAACCGGGAACCGTTGGCCCGCGACGCGGCTCGAAATTGGGCGTGTTTGCAAGATTGAAATGATCGATACCCGACAGCGCCGCAACCATCTGATCGTAGTTGTGGACCTTGTCTTTAAGTTGGGAGGGGTTTTGGACCTTGGTCTTTTGCGAGGTCGTGTGGCGTTCGACATCCACCCCGAGGAACCGCGCGAGGCCATTCACCACCTCGATATCCTTGATGTCTTCGTAATTGATGTAAAACGCTGTTTGCCCCGTGGTTTGCAGCCGTCGCTGCAGTTCGATCTGGAACGCTTTGATGGCGTCCAACATTGTCTCGAACTCGGATTTCTCAAAGGAGATTTTTGCCGTTTTTGCGTCCTTCAAATCGCCCAAACGCCACTGGCCCGTCTGGTCCGCGATCTTTTTGGACACATAGCTTTCAAGCGGATTGCGGGTCAGAATAATCTTTGCGCACTTCGGATCATCCATAAACCGGTCAAGCATCCGTGGATCATGGTTGTGAAAGAACCGGAATCCTGCCAGCCCCTCGGTCTGCGATATCATGGCCTGTAGCAAAGCCTCTGGATGCCGCTCCCTTTGCGCCTTTGAGATACCGCACATCTGGTCTGTATTCGCCTTGCCGACAAACGCGGGGTTATAGGCCTCCCCCCAACATTTCAATCCGGGGTAGGAGTTCACAGTTGCTTCGAGAAAATTCGAACCCGTGCGCATTTCCGCAAGAATTACAAAATAGTCAAACCGGTCGGCCATGTCGGGCTCACTTTATAAGATACGGGCGCTTGCTTTCACGCTGCGGCAAGTTGGATTCCGATGTTGTCGGGAAATCACCGACGAGATAGGGGCTCATCCCCTTGTTCTTGAGATCTTGCAAGAACTGTGTGAACCCCGTCAAATCACGCAGACGCGGCGTCTCGGTAAGGCGGCGCAAATTGCGCGGGCCTATTTCGTCGATAATCGTTTGAAGCAGCTCTGTGCGGCTTTCGATAAAATCCGCCATCGTCCAGATGCGTATCCGCGCCTTAACATGCCTTGAACGCAAAATCTCCAAGTGCTCCGCCTCAATACGCTGCAGCCGCGCCGCCTCGGCACGCACACTGGCGAAATCCATATTGGAGCGGAACAGCGTCACCGCCCATGCGCCCGAAATCACCGAGATTTGCGCATTTGGATCCGACGCAATCAGCCAACTGATCGTCTGATTGTCACGCGGACCAAAACTGAAACACTGGCGTTCGCCACGGGTGTTCCAGATGAGGGACGTCAAAAATCCGCAAGCATCGTAGTCACGCAGGTTTGGATTGTCCGAAAGCGCCCCCGCAAAAACATGTTGGCCGCCCGCAAATTGCGCCCCCTCCGGCGCATATAGATGCCCGTGAACCCGCGCACCAACCGACCGTGACAGCCAATCGTCGAAATCCTCGAACAGGTCCGCAAAGCCCTCGAACACCGAATAAGGCGCACAGGTTTTCCCATGCTCCTGACCCGCGTGCGGCATCCGGCTTTGCATATAAAGCCCCTCACGCCCATTCACGCGGCGGTCGACCGCCTTTGAAAAAATGCGGTCAATCTTTCCGGGATTGGGCTCCGCGCCCTGCATCGGGTTGTGGTTGGGATTGAGAAACGTATCATATACGCGGTCAGCTTTCGGCCAAATTTTCCGCGCCACAAAACAATCGGATCGCCGCAAGAGTTGCAGATGATCATCGTAAAATATATGCGGTTTTCCCTGATAGTCGAACTTTGACAGGGTCAAAGAACGGCTTTCCACATCCGTTGAATAGAGGCGCACAAGCGACTGATAATAACTCTCGTCGGGAATCCAGACCCTTTTGAAATAGGTGTCATATGTGGCCCGCTCGGGATCGTGCAAAATCTTTTCAAGCGTTTGCCGCGACAGGCACCACCACTGTGATCCAAGGTGGGGAACAACGTTTTCCGGCACCTTGCGCCGGAACCTGAACCGCCGCTGCAATCGCACATAGCCATCAAACAGGCGGCGATGTTTTTTCCACGAAAACGGGAACCGCAACGTGAACCGTTCGGCATCCAATCCGCCCACCGTCCATGGAACATCCTGCGTTGTCACGCTTTCGATAAAGTTTGTGGTGGGACGCGCGGCGAGGTAGGCCTTTAGATCGTCTACCGGCCGCAACGGCAAACATGCCCCTGACGCCAAATAGACGTGCTGCACATCCTTGAACCGCTCAAGCATCAGTTCCGAGGCATCTTGGGACGCGGCAACCAATGACCACGTTCCCCATTCACATGCATGCCGTTTGCAAAACAAAACATTATCGAGGTCCGACAGACTTTCCACAAACGGCAGATAGTCGGATGACGGCACACGCTTGTCTACGTGGATCACCACGGGGCAATCCTGCCGCGCCCAATGACGCGCCACCTGTTCGGCACGGCCAAGTGCCGTATGGACCAACATAACAAACCCGACCGTCATGCCCAATTTCCCTTAGACATTAGGCCCAGAATTTCGAGTTGCCGCCAATTGATGTATTTCTCGGACCAATTGCACCACAGGTCCGAATTCTCTTTGAGGTTGCGGTGATAGGCCTCATATTCACGGCTGCTTGCATAGTGTTCTTGCCGCTGCATCTCTTCTTCGGTTTTGGCGTGAAGGGTGCTGATGAACTTCGCATGGAGAAGCGCGCCGGAGGCCTTTTCGCCACCCGTCGTATCATAAACAAGGTTGAGCCCGCGCGGCAAAAGCATGTGCGTGGACTGAATATACGCGAATTTTTTATCCCATTTTACCAACGGAATTTTATTCATCGATGGCGCATTATAGGGGTTATCCTGGAAAAACCGCCGCGCCCTTGGCCCGCCTTGAATCCAAAGGTTAAAATACTCCGGATTGGTCGAAAGCATATAATTTCCACTGTCGAACCACTCGGCAATTTCCATCGGATTTTGACCGGCGCGATACGGCACCGCGTCAATGCTTCCTTTAGGATACATATCGATCAGCATCGCTGAAAAGCTTTTGAGTCCCGAATTGTCCAACCAGTCCGTCAATGCGGGGATCGGGCGCGTATCGCAAAACGGATAAACAAAGAACTCGTCCACATCCACCGTCAGCGTCCAGTGTCCGTGACAATAGGTCCGGGAGATCCAGTTCATCCAACGAACCCCGAAATCCGCCCGCTTATAGCTTGCTTTGGTGTGCCAAAGAGAAACATCCTCTTGGGCCTCGAGATATTCCCGAGATCCGTCGTCACTATCATTGTCGATGATAAGAAAATGCGAAATCCCGAGATCGCGGTAGTACTGTAAGAAATAGGGAAGGCGCACATTTTCATTGCGCAAGGTTACAACAACAAGAGCATCATCGGGCCGGATTTGAGCCGTACGGTTGACCACAGACGTTAAATCGTGACGCGCACGCATGGCCTTGAACAAGACCTTTTTGCGCCTCCACCGCATACGATATTTGCTAAACCTGCTCAATCGACCAACTGTTCCCAATAGATACAGGTTTGGACCTGCTTGTGCTTTCGATACAGCCTACGCTTTTACCCATGATTGGTAAACAATTAGGGCATATCTCTTCGATTGTTTTCGCCTACTCGCCCAATACTTACGAGTCCCACGCCCCACGCGACATCAACCCAAGCGCCTCCAACTGGTCCGGCCCCTCGTATTTGACCGAAACATCCCCGAACAAATCAGGTCCCGCGACGATGGAATCATAGTAGCCCCCAAATGCATTCGGGTCTCTAAAGTGCTGCTTTCGTCTCTTCTCTTCTTGGGATTTTTCAATCGCACAGGGCAAAAACTTGGTGTGCAACAACACGCCGGACAACCGCGGATCTGACGGACCATCATACAACGCATTCATCGCGGGCGGCAGCAACGAATGCGTTGAGTTAATATAGGCATAGCGCCAATTCCATTTGACCAACGGTAGTTTGTTCAACGTCGGCCCCCGAACGGGGTTGTCTGCAAAGAACACCCGTTCCCGCACGCCGCCCTGTAGCCAAAGGTTACCGCGCGGCTGTTGGCGCGTGGCGTGATAGGGCGCAGGGTCGAAATGCGTTAGAACCTCACAGGGGTCTTGTCCTGCCACATAGCTCACCGAATTGATCGGCCCCTGCGGGTAGAGGTCCAACATGAATGCCCCCATCGCAGGGATGTGGTTTTGATCCAAAAACAGACACAAATCCCGCAGGTTTCGGGTCTTTATCCTTGGGAAAACGAGCAATTCATCCGCATCAACCGTCAGACACCACTTGCCTTTACCATAGTGCATCAAAAGCCACGTGGCCCAATCCAGCCCGAAACGCGACGCCTTATAACCCGCCTTTGTTACCCAAAGCGACACATCCCGCCGCTGCGCCAACAGGGCGGTTGTGCCGTCATCACTATCATTGTCGACAATGAGAAACTGGGTCACGCCAAGATCACGGTAATAGTCGAGCACATAAGGCAGACGCAACGCCTCATTGCGCACCACCATGACGCCGAGAATAGCATCATCCGCAAGGTCCGAAGTCCGGTTCGCAATGGGGGTCAACGCACGTCGGGATCGAAACGACCGCCACATCAAATGGCGCCGCAACTGACGCATCATGTAGGCTTGGAATAGCTGCCTCATCTTACGCACCCTCAACGCTGCGTTTGCATGGCCTATGCGAACGCATCACTTTTCATAATGGCCGGTTTGGTGCCACGTCCAGGCATCCGCAATCATTTCTCCAAGGTTGGATCGTGTTGGCGTCCAACCCAATTCCGTTACCGCACGCGCGGAGCCCGAGACAAGTTTCGTACAATCGCCCGCGCGACGCCCGCCCTCGACGTACGGCACTTCGCGGTTGGTGACAGCGCGCGAATGGTCAATCACCTCACGCACCGAAAATCCGTCACCCGTGCCAAGATTGAACACCCGACTGCCCTTGCCATCGAGCAACCATTTCAGACCCAGAACATGCGCATCGACCAAATCGCAGACATGGACATAGTCACGAATGCAGGTTCCGTCAGGGGTATCATAATCCGTCCCGAAAATGGTCAACGCATCCCGCTTTCCGGCAATCGCGTCAAGCATCAGTGGAATCAAATGGGTCTCGGGTTGATGGAATTCGCCAACCTCGCCATCCGGATCACCGCCCGCCACATTGAAATAGCGAAAGATAACGTGATTGAGGCCAAAGGCCTGTTCAAAGTTGCCGAGGATATCCTCAACCGCCTTTTTGGAGGCGCCATAGGAATTGATCGGACGTTGGACACTGTTCTCGTCGAGAACCACATTATCCTGATCGCCATAGGTCGCACACGTCGATGAAAACACAAAGTTTTCGCACTTTGCTGCCGTTGCTGCCTCGATAAGCGTCAACGAGCCCATGACATTGTTGCGCCAGTATTTGGCAGGGTCATGCATGCTTTCACCGACTTGGGAAAACGCCGCGAAATGCATCACGGCAATCGGCGCATATTTGGCAAAAACGGCATCGATTGCCGCGCGATCCAAAAGGTCGCAGCGCTCGAATGGGCCGAATTTGACGGCATCCTCCCACCCGGTCGACAAGTTATCGACCGTGACGGGGGTGAACCCCGCATCGCGGAGCGCTTTGCAGGCATGTGACCCGATATAGCCCGCGCCGCCAGTGACGATTACATTATTGGTCATATCTGTACTTTACTGAGCCGCGCTGCGCATGATTGAAAGGTCATCCAGAAACCCCTGAAGCTCCTCGCGCAAATCGGGACGCGACAAACCGAACGAAATCGTCGCCTGAAGGAACCCCGCCTTAGAGCCGCAATCAAAACGCTGACCGGAGAACCGGTATCCGTAGACATTGCGCCCCTCGGCAATCTCGTCGGCGATGGCATCGGTCAACTGGATTTCACCGCCTGCGCCGGCTTTTTTCTTGTTCAGGTTCTTCATCACATCCGGCGACAAAATATAACGCCCGATGACGGCAAGGTTGGACGGCTCTTCGCCTGCGGGTGGTTTTTCAACCATGCCCTTAACGGATACAGCGGCCCCCTGCTCCCCATCAAAATCCAGAACGCCGTAGGACGATGTTTTATCCTTGGGGACTTCCATCGCGGCGACCATAGAGCCACCGAGCTCCTCATGGGCCTCCACCATCTGTTGCAGGCATGGCTTTTCTGCGGCGATGACATCGTCCGGCAGGATCACCGCAAATGGCTCTTTTGGACCCAGAAGACGACGCGCACACCAAACCGCATGGCCAAGACCAAGCGCCTTGTGTTGACGGATATACGCAATTTCACCACTGTCCATATTCGTGGATTTAAGCGCGGCGAGCAGGTCGTCTTTGCCCTTTTTACGCAGCTCCTGTTCAAGGAAAGGCGCATGGTCAAAATAATCCTCCAAGGCCCCTTTGCCGCGAGAGGTGACAAAAATGAACTCTTTGATCCCCGCCGCACGAGCCTCATCAATCGCATATTGAATCAGCGGCCGGTCAACGAGTGTCATGATTTCTTTCGGGACCGCTTTGGTTGCGGGAAGAAAACGGGTTCCAAGTCCGGCCACAGGGAAAATGGCCTTTGTTACCTTACGATTCATCACTGCTCCTTCGCCAAAATAACTGGCGTAATATAAAAATCGTTCCCACACCTACACGGGAATTGCCATAACGTCAGCACGAGCTCCACAATTGCATTCAAAAAAAAATTTTTGTGTCTCAATGCCCATAAAATACTAAAATATTAGCGCCCCAGACCTTACTCCATCTGGTTTTCCCGCAACATTGTCTCAACACGCCCAACATCAGACGGGTTATTCAATTCCCAAAACTGGTGTCCACGCGATTGAACCTTCACACATTTGATACGATGCCCGTTTTCAAGGAACCGCAACTGCTCCAACCCCTCCAACCGCTCTAACGGCCCCTCCGGCCAGGTCAGATAGTTCCGCAAGGCTGACGCACGATAGGCGTAAACACCAACATGGTGATAGACCGGTGTCGGGTCGTTGTCCGCAAAACTTGCGGTCGTATAGGGAACAACTTCCTTTGAAAAATACAGGGCGTATTTTGCCGCATCGAACACAGCGGTCGTGCCACCGACACGCCCCGCCTTTCGATCGTCCATGAAACCGTTCAATGACCGCCCATCACATTGCAACACAGGCGTTGCCATCGCGGCGCCATCATCAGATATGAGGTCATCAACAAGAGCCTCAACGAACCAATGGGGCGTAAGGGGCGCGTCACCTTGAAGGTTGATAACCACGTCATACCCGTCACCGAGTGCGGCGTGGGCCTCGGCACAGCGCTCTGTGCCGTTGACGCAGGTCGACGATGTCATCACGACTTCCGCGCCGAACCCCTCGGCCGTATCGCGAATACGCGCATCGTCTGTGGCCACAACCACGCGATCGATACCCCGCACCGATTTTGCCGCTTCCCAACTGCGTTGGATAACCGTTTTCGCCACCCCGCCCGAACCCGCAAGGTCGACAAGAAGCTTGCCGGGGTAGCGTATCGACGCATAACGGGCGGGAATGACGATGAGTGTTTTCATCAGGCGAGCTTCAAATCCACACCCGGCGCATAGGCAATAAAGAACGGGTTGGCGTAATCTTCCTTGCCGTAGGTGAGAGGCGCGTGCGTGTCGAACCGCACGACATCGCCGCCCGCACCAAGCAACACAGCATGGCCCGCCGCAGTGTCCCATTCCATCGTGCGACCAACGCGCGGATAAATGTCCGCCTCGCCCGTCGCGACAAGACAGAATTTAAGAGACGAGCCCGCAGACTTGCTATCGGCCACGGTGTATTTGTTGATGTAATCCTCAGTCGCCTGATCACGGTGCGATTTGGATGCCACCACAAGAAGCGCCGCATTATCGGGCGTTTTCACCGCGATCCTGTTCTGGACACCCGCCACGTCACGAGTGAACGGGCCGACTTCCTCATGGGACTGGCCACTGGCGTCCGTGATAAACAAACGGCCTTTTGCGGGGGCATAAACCACACCCCGCTGCGGGACACCTTTTTCGACATAGGCAATATTCACCGTGAAATCGCCGCGCCGCTTGATGAACTCTTTGGTGCCGTCGAGTGGGTCCACAATCAGGAATGTATCGGCCTTGAGAGCGTGGGAATGCGCTTGCTCTTCGGTGATCAGCGGCACATCGGGAAAGGCCGCGCGCAAACCTGCAGAAATGATCGCATCCGCGGCTTCATCGGCAATAGTCACAGGGCTGTCATCAGATTTCGACTTCACCTCAAAATCATCAGAGTTGTAAATCTCCATAATTTTGTCACCGGCCTCAAGGGCAAGACTGCGCATAAGCGGGATGAGTTTTTCAAAATCCAATGGTCTCTCCTAGCAAGGCATATGCCTCTTCGTCGCGGGATCACGTGATGCCGCTTTATTGATTGTACAACTTTTGCACCTTATGCTTCACCAAAGGTCAATCGGCAAGTCAGCCATTCGCCACATAACGTGCAAGGGTTTCGTCGTGTTTCAGTATTCCTCAAAACAAAACGGCATCTCGGCGGCCCTGAATGTCCTCAGGCTCATTTTCCACAACACCGTGCGACACGTGCGCAAATCTCACGGCAGCCCCGTGATGGGCCTGATTACCAACATCTCTCAGGCCATTATCCTTGTCGCCATTTTCTCGTTTATGATGAACATCCTCGGGATGCGGCGCAGCGCCGTACGTGGTGACTTTATCTTGTTTATTATGTCCGGAATTTTTCTGTTCCTGACACACAACAAAACGCTCGCACAGGTATCGGGGGCGGAATCCGGCACATCGCCGATGATGCAACACGCGCCAATGAACACGGCCATCTCCATTACATCGGCAGCCCTCAGCGCCCTTTATATTCAATTTTTGTCGGTAGTTGTGATCCTGACCGTTTACCAACTCGGGTGGGGCGGCGTGGAGTTTCAATACCTTCCCGGAGCGTTCGGGATGTTCATCCTTGCATGGTTCTCCGGCGCTGCGATCGGGACGGTTCTGCTTGCCGCCAAACCGTGGGCGCCTGAATTGGTCAAGATCATTCAAACCCTTTATACGCGCGCCAACATGTTTACCTCGGGAAAGATGTTTCTCGCCAACACCATGCCGGGATTCATGTTGTCCTTTTTCACATGGAACCCGCTGTTCCACACGATTGATCAGGCCCGCGGATATACATTTGTGAATTACAACCCGCACTACAGTTCGCCCATCTACCCGATCGTGTTCTCTCTGGTGTTCCTGACCATCGGTCTGTTGGCGGAGTTTTTCACCCGCAAACGTGCCTCCGCCAGTTGGTCAGCGCGTTAACCCGCCTTACGTAACAACCCGCATCGTCAAATTGATCCGCCCTGCGTTGGCGAGCAGCCGGCTTGACCCGTGCTTGACGCGGTCAATGCCGTGGTAAAGCAATCGCGCATCGCCGCCCATCACCACCACATCCCCCGATTGCAACCACAGGCTTTCGGTCTTTCCCCCACGCACAGTGTTTCCCACCCGGAACAACGCATCATCCCCAAGCGAGACAGACACAACGGGTTGTGAAAAATCACGCTCGTCGCGGTCCTGATGGATCCCCATTCTGGCATGCTCGTCGTAAAAGTTGATCAGGCAACATTCGGGCTGTCGCGCCGCCTGTGACACCGCATCCCAAATCGCCAGAATGCGCGGAGGAATTAGCGGCCAGGGGGTGCCAGACGGATGCACCGCCCCATAACGATACCCCCCGCGATCAGAGACCCACCCGAACCGGCCCGCCGACGTCATGCGCACAGACATCGGTTTTCCCGAGGGCGTGACGGGCGAAAACAAAGGTGCCGCACGGATTACATCGCGCAAATCCTCGACAATTTCAGACTGCAATGTCGGGGCGACCAACCCCTTGAACACCCGCATTCCCCGCAAATCGAGCGGCGTATTGACCTGAATTCCGTCCATTTAGCTGCGATCCTCCTACAATGACTCCATTTTTCGCGGTTTTAGTAGCCTCACGCAACTTGCAGGGGTCAAATCGCATCCCTATATACGCTCCGAAGCACTGATCGGTTCATTACCGGTCTTAAACATTGATCACTGGGATTGACGGCGGGCGCCTGAACGGGCCCAACGTCATAACATCGCCAAGAAGAGGACTTAAAAGTATGGCTAAAGTCATCGGTATCGACCTCGGGACCACCAACTCCTGCGTTGCCATCATGGATGGTTCGCAGCCGCGTGTCATCGAGAACTCGGAGGGTGCGCGCACGACGCCGTCCATCGTAGGTTTCACGGACAATGAACGTCTGGTCGGCCAAGCCGCCAAACGTCAGGCCGTTACGAACCCCGAAAACACTGTATTCGCAGTGAAACGCCTCATCGGCCGCCGCACGGGCGACGCCGAAGTGGAAAAAGACAAAAACCTCGTCCCATATGCCATCGTCGACGGCGGCAATGGTGATGCGTGGGTTGAAGTCAAAGGCGACAAATATTCACCCTCCCAAATCTCCGCGTTCATTCTCGGCAAGATGAAAGAGACCGCTGAGTCCTACCTCGGCGAAGAAGTGACACAGGCCGTTATCACGGTTCCTGCCTACTTTAACGATGCACAGCGTCAGGCCACCAAAGACGCCGGCAAAATCGCCGGTCTCGAAGTTCTGCGTATCATCAACGAGCCAACTGCGGCCGCTTTGGCCTATGGCCTTGATAAGCAAGAAACCAAAACCATCGCGGTCTATGACCTTGGCGGCGGTACATTCGACGTGACCATTCTCGAGCTCGGCGACGGTGTGTTCGAAGTTCAGGCCACCAACGGCGATACGTTCCTCGGTGGTGAAGATTTCGACATGCGCATCGTGAACTACTTTGCCAGCGAATTCAAAAAAGAGCACGGCGTTGACCTGACCAAGGACAAGATGGCACTGCAGCGTCTCAAAGAGGCTGCCGAAAAAGCAAAAATCGAACTGTCGTCCTCGACCCAAACCGAGATCAACCAACCGTTCATCTCGATGGACCCCTCTACGGGCACGCCGCTTCACCTTGTGGTTAAGCTGACCCGTGCGAAGCTCGAAAGCCTCGTGAACGACCTGATCAAAAACTCGATCAAGCCATGTCAGGCCGCCTTGAAAGATGCAGGTTTGTCCACATCCGACATCGACGAGGTTGTTCTCGTTGGTGGGATGACCCGTATGCCAAAAGTCATTGAAGAAGTGACAAAATTCTTTGGCAAGGAACCACACAAGGGTGTGAACCCTGACGAGGTTGTGGCCATGGGTGCCGCAATTCAGGCCGGCGTTCTTCAGGGTGACGTCAAAGACGTTCTCTTGCTCGACGTGACCCCGTTGTCCCTCGGCATCGAAACACTCGGTGGCGTTTTCACACGTCTGATCGACCGCAACACCACGATCCCGACGAAAAAGTCTCAGGTCTTCTCGACCGCCGAAGACAACCAGTCGGCTGTGACCCTGCGCGTTTTCCAGGGGGAGCGCGAAATGGCTGCAGACAACAAAATGCTCGGCCAGTTCAACCTCGAAGGTATCCCACCGGCACCCCGCGGAATGCCACAAATCGAAGTGACGTTTGACATCAACGCCGACGGCATCGTCGAAGTGGGCGCCAAAGACAAAGGTACAGGTAAAGAGCAGCGGATCACGATCCAGGCCTCTGGTGGCCTGTCCGACGCCGACATCGAACAGATGGTGAAAGACGCGGAAGCAAACGCCGAAGCCGACAAAGAGCGCAAGGAACTTGTAGAAGCCAAGAACCAAGCCGAGAGCCTTATCCACTCGACCGAAAAGTCGATGGAAGAACACGGTGACAAGGTTGATCCAACCACCATCGAGGCTATCGAGCTTGCCATTGCGGCGCTGAAAGATCAGTTGGAAACCGAAGATGCGGGCAAAATCCGCTCTGGTCTCCAGAACGTGACCGAAGCCGCCATGAAGCTTGGTGAAGCCATCTACAAATCCGATCAGGAAGCCAGTGGCGAAGCTGATGTTGACATGAATGACGGCGGCCCATCGGGCGTCGATGACGACATCGTTGATGCTGACTTCGAAGATTTGGACGACAACAAGCGTTCATAAACGTTGATTGGGTCCGATCGGCCGGCCCGTATCTTTGCGGGCCGGCCATCGCGTTCCAGGAGGATTTAGTCCATGGCAAAACGCGACTATTATGAAGTCCTCGGCGTCGACAAAGGCGCGGATGCGGGTGAGTTGAAAAAAGCCTATCGCAAAAAAGCGATGGAATTTCACCCCGACCGCAATGCCGACAACCCCGAGGCAGAAGCAAAGTTCAAAGAGGCCAACGAAGCCTACGACGTCCTAAAAGACCCCGAAAAGAAAGCGGCATATGACCGGTTCGGTCATGCAGCCTTCGAACAGGGTGGCATGGGCGGCGGCGGGCGTCCCGGTGGTGGATTCGGCGGACACGGACAGGGCGACTTTTCGTCTGCGTTCTCGGATGTGTTCGACGACCTTTTCGGCGACTTCATGGGCGGACAGCAACGCGGCGGCGGACGCTCTCGCGCACAACGCGGGTCCGACCTTCGTTATAACATGCGTGTAACGCTTGAGGATGCCTATAAGGGCGCTCAAAAGACCATCAACGTACCGACCTCCGTCAGCTGTAAAACCTGCACCGGCACCGGTGCTGCGAACGGCGCCGAACCCCAAACCTGTCCGTCGTGTTCAGGTATGGGTAAGGTCCGCGCGCAACAAGGCTTCTTTACCGTTGAGCGCACCTGTCCCGCCTGTGGCGGCATCGGTCAAACAATCAAAGACCCCTGCAAGGATTGCCACGGCGCAGGGCGCGTTGAAAAAGAGCGCTCCTTGTCCGTTAATATCCCCGCGGGTGTTGAAACCGGCACACGTATTCGCCTCTCTGGTGAGGGCGAAGCGGGTCTACGTGGCGGTCCCACGGGGGATCTCTACATTTTCATCGAAGTGCAACCGCACCAAATCTTTGAACGCGACGGGATGCACCTACACTGTGCCGTTCCCGTGTCGATGACGACAGCGGCCTTGGGCGGTGATATCGAGGTGCCGACCATTGACGGTGGTCGCAGCCGCGTCAAAATCCCTGCGGGCAGCCAGTCTGGCCGCCAGATGCGTCTACGCGCCAAAGGGATGCCGATGCTACGCGGTGCGGGCCAGGGCGACATGTTTATCGAGCTCGGGGTCGAGACCCCCGTGAACCTGTCCGGCAAGCAAAAGGAACTTTTGAAAGAGTTCGACAAACTCGGTGAGGACAACAGTCCGGAAAGTTCATCTTTCTTCAAAAAGGTGAAAAGTTTCTGGGACGGAATGACCCACTAACAGTTTAAAACGGGGCGCTGCGGTGCCTCGTTTTTTTTGATCCTTACGGCAAGCATTTCCAAGCCGTTACCATTTTGAATCGCTGTTAACTCAAAATTTAGCGAATCGTGGCCAAAGTCATGCCATGACCAAGATACCATCATCCCCTGAATTCCGCGAAATGCCGCAATGGCTTTTTGATCTCGACGATGCACGTCCGGTTCAGATGCCAACGCGCCTCCCAAGCTTTTTGCGCAATCACAGGCGTGACTTGCGGGATCGCTTTGCCATGGCGGGTGCGGTTGCAATGCAGGACTCAGAGCTGCTTGAACTGGTTATCAGCCGCGCCTTGCCGCGCGCCGATGTCGCCCCCTTGGTCGAACGGTTGCTCCAGACATTTAACGACTACAACAGCGTCATTTCCGCGCCCATGATACGCCTGTTGAAAGTGGACGGCATGGACGCGGAGATCGCCCAAGAGCTGAAAATCATCGAGGCAAGTGCGCACCGTCTGGCGCGGGCGCGCATTCTTGAACAGCCGATTATTTCGAGTTGGGATGCCTTGGTGGATTATTGCCATACCGTTTTGGCACATGGCGATATCGAGCAATTCCATGTGCTGTATCTCGACCGCAAGAACCGCCTCATTGCCGACGAAGCTCTGGCCCGTGGCACCGTCGATCACGTACCCGTCTATCCACGCGAGGTGATTAAACGGGCGCTCGAAGTCAACGCCTCCGCACTTATTTTGGTCCACAATCACCCCTCGGGGGATCCCACCCCGTCCGATGCGGACATTACGATGACCAATCAAATTCGCGATGCCGCCGAAACGATGGACATCAAACTGCACGATCATCTGATTGTCGGAAAGTCCACCGAACTCAGCTTCCGGTCGGCCGGATACCTATAGCGGCACAAGCGGGCCTAATCGCGCACCCAAACCTCGACACGGCGATTCAAACCCTGCCCCCAAGTCTGGTCATCACAGGCCAGCGGCATTGCTTCGCCTGCACCGAGCGTGGAAAACGTCACACGGCTCGCATCAAATTCCTCGCCCGCCGCACTCAGAACGGCACGGCGCACGGACTCTGCACGGCGTTTTGACAGGTCCGCGTTCGAACGCGCATCCCCGCGGCCATCCGAAAATCCCGCAAAAATGAGGCTCTTCCCATCATAGACCCCTGCCTGCAAAAGGCGGGCCAACAGCCGCGTATTTGAACGCGATTGCGCATCCAAACGCGTTGATCCTCCCTCGAACCGAAAACCAAGAGTAAGGCGGTTTGCCCCTTGGAACCGCGTTGTGACGGCTTGTAAATCCTCAAGCGATACGCCCTCACCGGCACTTAAAATCGCATTCGCAAACCGATGCCCCTGATCACGGAACGACAGCTCCTCAACGGATTGGTCCACAAACTGCGTACGCGCCACAATAACCTGTGCGGCGGGGGATGTCGCAAACTCGATAAACTCGCGCGCCAACGCCGGTAGGCGCCGCGCAGGCGTGTACAGGAACACAGGGAACGTCAGCGGATAATCTTCGGTCTTTATGTCCACCGGCGCAACGGTCGCAAAAAATCCGCATGATCCCGTTAGCCCAAGCGACTTCACCGCACCGCCCGCCGACACAAACCCCAAACCAATGGCATAGGGATCCGCCTCGATCGCCGCGATGACATCCGTCACATCCTCATGGACGACAACAGTTTCCGCAAACGCATCCCGTTGCGGCAAAAGATCAAACCCGCCGTGATCGGCCTCGAAATCACTGCCACGGATATGCACCGAAATCGGCGCGTCGCCACCACGAACATCCGACCAGTTTTGATACGCACCTGTCAGGATAGATGTCAGATCCGTCAGAGAAATCGCATCTACGGGATTGGATCGCGACACCAATGGCGTAAGCGCATCGAGCGCCAACACGCGCGCCCGAACAGGATCGCGCAGATTGCCGACGCCCGCCTCTTTTGCAACACCGACCTCGGCATTCGTGGCCTCGCGCAGGGCGACAACGATATCGGTATTCTCGGAAGCCAGATCTGCAAATCCTTCGCCATCGGATGTATACAGGAGATCAAACTCGGCCATGACTGTATCTGTCTCTGCGGCCAACATCGTCACCCGTTGTCCGTTCTCCAATGGCTCGGTTTTTGTCGCATAGCTGCTGCGTGCCGCGAAAGACTGGACCAAGGCGGACAAGAGCCCATCCACCGCCCAATGATCACCGGAAAACCGCACATGTGCGAAAAAAGACGACAGATCAGGACATCCGGGCCCTTCACAATTAACGCCCGAGGCATCAACGGTGAGCACGCCAAATTCGGTATCGACCCGATAAAATTCACCGTCAAATCCGAGGAATGTCCCATTGATTTCAACCGCCCCATCGCGTGCGGTCAATGAGATATCCTGTGCGCTTGCAGACATGACGCCCGCAAAGGCGGACAGAAAAATCGCACCGAGTACAGAATGGAAATTACCGAACATAGAGCCTCGCCCCACAAATGCTCCAACCGGTCGGTCAGCTTTGTGAGAGTGTCAGGCCTTTGACCATATTTTTCAACTGGATAAACCCACCCACAGCATCACAATCCGGCATCTGAACCGAAAATCCCACAGGTTCGGAAACGGTTAGGCCATCACTTTGGACAAGAGCGCCCGTGAGGGGTTTGCCGCATGTCGCGTCACTCACCTCCGCCTCGATCATAATCTCCACCTCCTCGCCATTTCCGGTCCAGTCAATTGCATGCGAATAGACCTGTGTCCGGGTCGCCAAAGCGTCACCCGTTCCGTAACTCACGAGAAAACCACGCTCTCCGGTTGAAAGGTCATCAGGCACAAAGGGGGTATTTGCCCAAATATGTCCGGGCTCATCGAACGTCGCACCATTTTCGAACGCATGCAGATAAAGGTCGGGCGAACCATCCCAAACAAGCGCAACACGGACAAACCCGTCAGCGGTAAAGACATCCGTTTCGGCGATCTGGGTTGTGCCATTTGGCAATTCCGCCTGATAGCTTGCGGATTTCGATAATGCGGGAACGACAATTTCGAACATACCGCTGTGATCTGTTTGCTGCGTGAATTGAAGCCCGTCGTGATGCACGGTCACGGGTACATTTGGGTTGCAAGCCGCCGCAAAGCTCAATCGCACCATCGCATTGTCCGTTGGCGTCGCCTCAAATGCGACACCGCACTCTGAAACAAAACCTGCGCTCGGGGCATCTGTGAGGGTCGGAAAATCAGCCAAAGACGTAACCGCAGCAGCATAGATAAGCGGAGCCGTTTGATTTTCGAGCGCCAAACCGGACGTGTCGGCCATCACCGCGGGCGCAAGGGGCATTCGGGACACGGAGGCCGCGCCTGTCTGCTCAGGGTCGATCCGCGCGGCGGCGGCCGCCTCCTTTTGCATAAAGTGGCCGATCGCCACAGCAATCGACAAGGTAATAATGACGGTTGCGATTTTGTCTTTTTGAATCATCTCACCCTCCGAATGAACTTCGTTAAATTTTAGTTAATTCCGGAACGTGGCTTTTTCGCGAACACTTGGAGACAAAAAAGGGCCGCAACGTGGCGGCCCTTTTTCAATCGATCAGCGGGGTCGGTTCTCTCAAACGGCGCCGTGGCAGTGTTTGAACTTTTGACCGGACCCGCATGGACACGCATCATTGCGTCCGGGGTTGCCCCACGTTTCGGGATTCGTTTCATCAAACCCGGGACGGGCATCGGCATTGACCTGTGGCGCGGCTGCCGCAACCTGTCCTGCCGCAGCCGCCTGTTGGGCCTGAAGCTGCGCAACCATCGTGTTGCGCTCCTCCTCCGTCATCGGCCGCACGCGCGCAAGCTTGGTGGTTACTTCACCGCGCAAGCTATCGAGCATTGTTTCAAACAGTTGGAAACTTTCGTTCTTATACTCGTTCAGCGGGTCACGTTGGGCATATCCCCTAAATCCGATCACAGACCGCAGATGTTCAAGCGTCAAAAGGTGCTCACGCCATTTCGCGTCAATGGTGTTGAGCAAAAACTGCTTTTCAATCTGGCGGAATTGTTCGGCGCCAAAGGCCTCTTCCTTTTCCGCCATCATTTTATCCGTCACATCCGACAAGCGTTCAGCAATGGTTTCGTCGTCCACACCCTCTTCGTCAGCCCACGCTTTGACGGGAACATCCATGTTCAACGTTTCGATGATGGAGACGTAGAGCTTTTCCATATCCCACTGATCGGGATAGGATTTTGGCGGAATAGCGGCTTCGACCAAATCGTCGATCACCTCATGGCGCATATCCGCGACGATCTCGTTCACGTTGTCAGACACCATGATGTCGCGACGCTGCGAGAACACCACTTTACGTTGATCGTTCATCACATCGTCAAACTTCAAAAGCTGCTTGCGGATGTCAAAGTTGCGGCCTTCGACCTTTGCCTGCGCCTTTTCGAGCGACTTGTTGACCCACGGGTGGATGATCGCTTCGCCCTCTTTCATACCAAGCGACGACAGCATTTTATCGAGGCGCTCGGACCCGAAAATCCGCATCAGGTCATCTTCCAATGACAAGAAGAACAAGGACCGGCCAGGGTCCCCCTGACGGCCGGAGCGGCCACGCAACTGGTTATCAATGCGGCGGCTTTCATGGCGCTCTGTGGCCAGAACATACAGACCACCCGCCTCGAGAACGGCTTTTTCCGCCTCGGCATGTTCGGCCTGAATGGTTGCACGAATCTCGTCGGGGTTGGCGTCCGGATTGGCCGCAATGGCCTCCATCACCTTCATCTCGACGTTGCCGCCGAGTTTGATGTCCGTGCCGCGACCCGCCATGTTGGTTGCGATGGTCACCGCGCCCAATTTGCCCGCATCGCCTACGATTTCGGCTTCTTTCTCGTGATGACGCGCGTTCAAGACGTTGTGCGGCACACCCTCTTTGGTCAGAAGCCTGGACAGCTCTTCGGATTTCTCAATCGAGGTGGTGCCGACAAGAACAGGCTGCCCTTTTGCATTCGCATCACGAACAGATTCAACCACAGCGGCCAGTTTTTCAACCTCGGTGCGATAGACGCGGTCATGGTCATCTTTGCGCACGATCGGACGGTTGGTCGGCACTTCGACCACACCCAGTTTGTAAATTTCCATGAATTCGTCGGCCTCGGTCAACGCCGTACCGGTCATGCCGGACAGGGTGTTGTACAGGCGGAAATAGTTCTGGAAGGTCACGGACGCGAGTGTGACGTTTTCAGGTTGAATGGGGCACCCCTCTTTGGCCTCGATCGCCTGATGCAGCCCCTCTGACAGACGACGACCCGCCATCATGCGGCCGGTAAATTCGTCGATCAAATCAACTTTATTGTCGCGCACAATGTAATGCACGCCGTTCTGGAACAACTTATGCGCACGCAGGCCTTGGTTCACGTGGTGAACGATGGTCGTGCTCTCGGGGTCGTAAAGGGACTGACCCTCGGGCAAAAGACCCGCGGCCGCCAAACGTTGCTCAAGGAACTCGTTGCCCTCTTCGGTGAATGACACCTGACGGGTTTTCTCGTCCAACTCGAAATGCTCGTCCGTCAATTCGGGGATCAGCTTGTCGATCGAAAGATACAGATCGGAACGATCATCCGACGGACCCGAGATGATAAGCGGTGTACGCGCCTCATCGATCAGGATGGAATCCACCTCGTCGACAATCGCAAAGTTGTGACCGCGCTGAACAACGCGGTTCAAATCCGACGCACTATTGTCGCGCAGATAATCAAAGCCGAGTTCGTTGTTCGTGGCATAGGTAACGTCACAGGCATAGGCCGCGCGCTTTTCATCCTCGGGCTGTTGCCCGTAAATCGCCGCACAGGTCATGCCCAAAGCTTCGAACACTTTGGCCATCCATTCCGCATCGCGGGTCGCGAGGTAGTCGTTCACGGTCACAACGTGGACGCCCTTGCCCGTTAGCGCATTGAGATAGGACGGGAAGGTCGCCACAAGCGTCTTGCCCTCACCTGTCTTCATCTCGGCAATATTTCCCTCGTGAAGGAAAATACCCCCCATCAACTGGGTATCAAAAGCCCGCAGGCCAAGCGCACGCCGGGCTGCTTCGCGACAGTTGGCGAATGCCTCCGGCAAAATCGCATTCAGACTTTCGCCGTCTGCAACACGCTTTTTGAATTCTTCGGTTTTTGCGATCAGGCCCGCATCGTCAAGTTTCTCAAACTCTGCTTCCAGAGCGTTGATTTTTGCGACGATAGGGCGGGTCGCTTTGATTTTGCGGTCATTCGGCGTACCGAATACCTTTTTCGCGAGTGTACCAATGCCTAGCATATTTTCTCCGCTCGATGCGTCCTGACAGGATCGTGTGAGAGGAGGTATTGCCCCGCTGCTCATCACCCCATAGAAACGGTCGCAACGGCTCCTCTTATAGACCTTAAGCGATGTAAGGGGCCATTAGAGTAGTGTCAACGTTGCGCCCCGTGATGATCGGGCCCGGAAGGACAAATCAGATGAAGTATCGCCATTTTCTTGCCATTCTTGCCGTCACACAGACCGCATTTTTTACAACCGCCCTCAGCGCCGAAGACATTTCGGCGGAAACTGTTGTGGCAACCGTCAACGGATCCCAAATCACCATGGGCAACGTCATTGCGGCACGCGGCACCCTGCCGGAGCAATATCAGACCCTCGAAAGCGACGAATTGTTCAACGGCATTCTGGAACAGATGATCCAACAAGAGGTCCTGCGCCAGAGCGTGGGTGATCCCGACAAGGCGCTTCAAATCCAGATGGAAAACGAAACCCGTGCCATTTTCGCCGGGGCCGCACTTGAAGGCATCGCCGAGAGTGCGATGACGGATGAGGCGATCGAGGCCTTTTATAAAGAAACCTACACCAACGCCGAACCGTCCCGTGAATACCGCGCGGCCCACATTCTCGTCGAAACCGAAGAAGAAGCCCTCGCATTGATTGCGGAACTGGGCGAAGGTGTTGATTTTGCTGATCTTGCACGCCAGAAATCAACCGGCCCATCCGGCCCCAATGGTGGCGATCTCGGTTGGTTTGGCAAAGGGATGATGGTTGCGCCCTTTGAGGAGGCCGTTGCCGCAATGGAAGAGGGGTCGATTTCGGCCCCCGTTCAGACGCAATTCGGATGGCACGTCATCAAATTGGTGGAAACGCGCCTTCAGGATGTTCCATCCCTTGAGGACATGCGCGAAGAAATCGAAGCCCAGTTGGCGGATGTTGCATTGCGCGATGGCGTTGAACGTCTCATCTCCGAGGCGACGATCGAGCGTGTAGACCTTCCGACAAAAGACGCCGTTAAAGACGACACACTTCTGGCGGATTGATCCGCCAATAACCCCCAAGGATCACTGCCATGGCCAAAATTGAAACGGTCTCTCCTCTTGCTCCAAAGGGTGGATTTCCCACCCTTCCCGTGATCGACGGCGTGCGTTTTGCCTCGCTTGAGGCGGGCGTGCGGTATTCCGGTCGTGTTGACGTTATGCTCGCGGAATTGTGCGATGGCGCGACCGTAGCAGGCACGTTTACACGTTCCTCCACCCGCTCTGCCGCGGTCCTCGATTGTCAGGACAAACTGGGCGCAAACAGCCAAGGCAAAGCGGCCATTCTGGTAAACGCGGGCAATTCCAACGCCTTCACCGGAAAAAACGGGTTTGATGCAGTTGCCTCGATCACAAAGGCAACCTCTGACGCCCTCGGCATTGACCAAACCCGCGTGTTCACCTCCTCCACGGGTGTGATTGGCGAACCGTTGAAATGGGAGCGGATCACCGCGAAGCTCGACGATCTCAAGGCAGCCCTTGATGAAAACGGCATCTCGGACGCGGCTCGCGCAATTATGACCACCGACACCTACCCCAAGGGTTCAACGGTCGAAATTGCGGCCGACGGCGGCACGATTAAAATCGCGGGTATCGCCAAAGGCTCCGGCATGATCGCACCCGATATGGCGACGATGCTCGTCTACATTTTTACCGACGCCAAGGTATCACACCCCCTGTTGCAAGACATGGTGACCCGCGCGACGAACGAAACATTCAACTGCATCACGGTAGACAGCGACACCTCAACCTCCGACACCTTGTTGATTGCCGCAACGGGAAAATCCCCCGCCGCATCCCTTCAGGGCGGCACAAAACCATGCGAGGCCTTCTACGAGGGGCTCAAATCCATCATGCTCGACCTCGCGCATCAGGTTGTCAAAGACGGCGAGGGAGCGACAAAATTCGTCGAGGTTCGCGTGACCGGTGCGGCCTCCACCAGTGACGCCAAAAAAGTGGCCTCGGCCATCGCCAATTCCCCGCTCGTCAAAACCGCGGTTGCCGGCGAAGATCCCAACTGGGGTCGCATCGTCATGGCCGTGGGGAAATCGGGCGCCGAGGCGGATCGCGACCTCCTCACCATCAAATTCGGTGACATCACGGTCGCTGAAAACGGTTGGGTGTCACCCGACTACAGCGAAGACAAAGGTGCGACCTACATGAAAGCCGAGGATATTGTCATCTCCACCGACCTTGGCCTCGGGTCTGGCGAAGCCGTTATGTGGACGTGTGATCTGACCCACGGCTATATCACCATCAATGCGGATTACCGGTCGTGATGAAAACCGTTCTGGTCTCTGCTGTCGCCCTTATCGACCCTGACGGGCGCGTGCTTTTGGCACAACGCCCCGAAGGAAAATCCATGGCGGGGCTATGGGAATTTCCCGGCGGCAAAGTCGAGGCAGGCGAAACACCAGAGGCCGCATTGATCCGCGAATTGCACGAAGAGTTGGGGATCGAGACATGGAATTCCTGTCTCGCCCCGCTCACCTTTGCCTCACATTCCTACGACGATTTTCACCTGTTGATGCCGCTTTTTGCGTGCCGCAAGTGGAATGGAACGCCGGTGCCAAAAGAGGGGCAGACCCTGAAATGGGTTCACGCCAACGATATGCGCTCCTACCCGATGCCAGAGGCCGATGTGCCTCTCATCTCGATCTTACGCGACTGGCTCTAAACCCTTGGATCACAGACGCCTCTGATAGGACCTCCTCTTTTTGCACGAAACCTATCCTTATGAACCGCCTGTAACCTGAATGCGTTCATGTATTTTTAAGCACACTGCGTAAATTGATCCCGATCACAAAGGGATGGCACATGATTAAATCAATCACACTCGGAAACTACATTTCGGTGCAGGGACTGTTTGTGCGCGACAGTACCGACGGAAAAATCGTCGTGCGCGTTGGGGAAAAAACGTTCGAAGGAACGCCCGTCGCTTCTTACAAACTCGCCTGAATAACGAATATCCAATGAAAAAGGGGCGGAGTGATGATCACTCCGCCCCTTTTTGTGTCTGTTATTGCAATTAGTCGAGGTTACGCTCGATCTCTTCGCGCTCAAAGATCTCGATGACATCGTTCGGACGGATATCGTCGTAAGCTTCGAAGGCCATACCACATTCCTGACCGGACTGGACCTCTTTGACTTCGTCTTTGAAGCGCTTGAGCGTCTTGAGTGTGCCTTCGTGGATCACAACATCATCACGGAGCAAACGCACACCGGCCTCGCGACGCGCGACACCTTCGGTGACGAGACAACCCGCAACTTTACCGATGTTGGACACCTTGAAGACTTCTTTGATCTTTGCGTAGCCGATGAAGTTCTCGCGAACCTCGGCAGACAACAGACCGGATGCCGCCGCTTTCACATCATCCACAAGGTCGTAGATGACGGAATAGTACCGGATCTCGACGCCCTTTTGGTTGGCTGTGCTGCGCGCTTGTGCGTTGGCACGAACGTTAAATCCGATGACAGGGGCGCCGGAGGCCTCGGCCAGACTGATGTCACTCTCGGTGATCGCGCCCACACCGTAGTGCAGCACGCGGACACGGACTTCGTCGTTGCCGATTTTTTCCATAGCCTGAACAATTGCCTCGGCCGAACCTTGAACGTCAGCTTTGACCAGGATCGGAAGCTCCGCAACAGTCTGATCCGCCTTTGCTTTCGCAAGAAGTTGGTCAAGTGTGGTCGCAGCGCCAACAGCGGCACGTTTGTTTTTAGCCGCATGTTCGCGATATTCGGAAATCTCGCGGGCTTGCGCCTCGGTGGCAACAACGTTGAGTACGTCACCTGCCTCCGGTGTACCATTCAGGCCCAGAACCTCGACCGGAACCGATGGGCCGGCCTCATCGACGCGCTCGCCTTTGTCGTTCACGAGTGCGCGGACCTTGCCCCACTGTTCGCCGACAACAAAAATGTCACCGCGTTTCAGCGTACCGTTCTGGATCAGAACCGTTGCGACAGGACCGCGACCCACGTCAAGCTGCGCCTCGATCACGGCACCTTCGGCAACGCGGTCAGGGTTGGCTTTAAGCTCAAGAATCTCCGCCTGAAGCGCGATTGCTTCGAGCAGTTGATCAAGGCCTTTACCCGTCTTTGCGGAGACCTCAACATCCTGAACTTCACCGGACATGGCCTCGACAACAACTTCGTACTGAAGCAGCTCTGTGCGCACCTTGTTCGGATCGGAATCGGGCTTGTCGCATTTGTTGATCGCAACAATCATAGGGACACCCGCCGCTTTCGCGTGGTTAATCGCCTCAATCGTTTGCGGCATAACAGAGTCATCCGCAGCCACAACAAGCACAACAATATCCGTCACCTGTGCGCCGCGAGAGCGCATGGAGGTAAAGGCGGCGTGACCCGGCGTGTCGAGGAACGACAAAACCGCACCCGTGTCTGTGACGACCTGATAGGCACCGATGTGCTGTGTGATCCCACCAGCTTCGCCAGAGGTCACACTTGCGTTACGAATGGAATCGAGCAGAGACGTCTTGCCGTGATCAACGTGACCCATGATCGTGATAACCGGAGGACGTGCGACGAGATCTTTTTCGTCATCCTCGATTTTCGTAATCACATCTTCCACATCGCTGTCCGACACGCGCACAATTTTGTGGCCGAATTCTTCGACGATAAGCTCGGCTGTATCGACGTCGATGGGTTGGTTCTGTGTGACCATCATCCCCATATTCATGAGCGATTTCACAACATCGGACACGCGCTCCGCCATGCGGTTTGCAAGCTCGGACACGATAATCGTCTCCGGCACCTGAACATCGCGCACAACCTTTTCGCGTGGCTCGTTGGAGCCCATCGCTTTTTGGCGCATGCGGTCCTGTTTGCGCTTCATCGCCGCCATGGAACGCTGACGGCCACCTTCGCCACCCGTCAACGCCTGATTAACGGTCAGTTTACCGGACCGGCGGCTATCGGCGTCGCCTTTGCCACGTGCGGTGCGGGTTGGCTCTTCACGCTCACGTGCGCGTGGAGTCGCGGTTGTTCCGCGACCCGGACGCTCGCCTTGCTTTTGAATGGCCGCCTGGGCAGCCGCAGGATCGTCGGGCGTCTCCGGCTTTTTCTCAGCTTTCGCTGCAGCAGCACGGGTGCGCTCGGCTTCTGCCTCACGCTTTGCGCGTGCTTCATCTTCTTCTTTGGCCTTGAGCGCTTCTTCGCGTTCAGCTTCCTCGCGGGCCTTATCGTCGGCCTCCTTGCGGCGGCGCTCACGCTCTTCTTCGCGGGCCCTTTCCTCCGCGGCGCGGCGTTCAGCATCCTCGACTTCCTTGGCTTTCGCCAAGGAGAGGGCCTTCATCCGGCGCTCCATTTCGGCATCGGAAATGCCAGCGGGCCGCCGTGCGGGATCGCTTTTCATGGGCTTGCCGCCCGGCGCGGCACTCGCGGGTTTCGGAACGCCCGGCTTGGGCACCACGACACGCTTGCGCTTCGTCTCCACAACAACACTCTTTGTCCGCCCGTGGGAGAAGCTTTGCTTCACCGAACCGGGGCCGCCACGAATGCCAAGGGGTTTTTTACCGTCAGAATCGCTCATTTCGTCGTCTTACCCTTCCCGGCGGAGCGCTCTCCACCGTCTGTCTCGCGCACACCCTTCAGGCGTTCAGCGTCTACAACAATTCGTTTGCTGAGTCCGCCGCCTGCGAGCGCGCCATGTATCACACTTTCGCGGCCGAAAGCCAAACCCAATTCGGCACTGGACAAGAGACCGAACCAACGACCTCCTTCAGGTGTCTTGAGCTTGCCTTTTCCGCGTTCTGAACCGTCGGACGCCTGCAACAGGATCGTTGCATGCTCGTCGATCAGCCAATTCTTTACCTTTTCGAACCCACACACTGCCTGCCCCGCCTTTCGGGCGAGGGAAATCAAATGCACGACACGATCCGCGAGGCCTCGTTCGATCAGGTCGACATACCCGTCGGGTATCATCACATCCTGTCGCGCCACTTTCGCAAAAAGACGCTTGTCCACGGCCTCTTGCAAAACAGCACGCTCCGAGGTGGCCCAAAATCCGCGACCCGGGAGTTTTTCTGCCAGATCGGGGACCAGGGTGCCATCGGGGCCAACCACAAAACGGATGAGACCATGACGCGGCTGCGCCTCGCGCGACACAATACAGCGCCGCTCGTCATCTTCCATTTTATCTTTAGGTTGGCCGCCTCTGGTCATACTTTACCTCTCTCGATGGCCTGAACTCAGACCTCCGAACCCTCTTCTGTTTCGTCCGCTTCATCATCCGCCGCCACGTCCAAATCGGCGGGATCAACCCAACCCAATTGAATGCGTGCGGTCATAACGAATGCCTGGGCCTCTTCAAGAGACACATCGAACTTCTCAAGAACACCCTCGTCCTTAACCCGCTCGCCGTTGACGGTCGTCCAACCACCCGCAAGCTCCCAGTCGGCACAGGTTGCAAAATCTTCGAGAGACTTCACGCCATCGTTGGCCAAGGCCTCGATCATCTGGGGGGTCAGGCCCTCAAAATCAACCAAGCTGTCTTCGACACCCAATTCGCGGGCATTCTCAAGCGCTTTGCGGTTCGCCGCCTCAAGTACGTCACGGGCGCGGGCCTGCAACTCGCTTGCGGTATCGGCATCAACACCGTCAATCACAAGCAACTCGTCCACTTCGACGTAAGCCACCTCTTCGAGGTTGGTGAATCCTTCGGACACGAGAAGTTGGGCAAAGAACTCATCCAGATCGAGGTTGTCCATAAACAACTGTGTGCGCTCGGCAAACTCGGCCTGACGACGTGACGACTCTTCGGCTTCGGTCAGAATGTCGATATCGAGGTTCGTCAACTGCGACGCAAGGCGCACGTTTTGACCGCGGCGACCAATGGCAAGCGACAGTTGCTCGTCCGGCACCACAACTTCGATTTTTCCGGCATCCTCATCGAGAACCACTTTGGTCACTTCGGCGGGCTGCAAGGCGTTCACAAGGAACGTTGGCTGATCGTCATTCCAGGGAATGATGTCGATTTTTTCACCCTGAAGCTCGTTCACAACGGCCTGAACGCGCGAACCGCGCATACCGACACAAGCACCAACAGGATCAATAGATCCATCATAGGAAATCACAGCAATCTTAGCACGCGATCCGGGATCACGGGCCACCGCTTTGATCTCGATGATGCCATCATAGATTTCCGGCACTTCCATCTTGAACAGCTCGGACATGAATTCCGGCGCAGTGCGCGACAAGAACACCTGCGGACCGCGCGACTCACGGCGCACATCCTTGATAAAGCAACGAATACGATCATTGGGGCGATAGGCCTCGCGACCGATTTTCTCGTTGCGGCGCAGGATGCCTTCGCCACGCCCCACATCAACGATGACGTTGCCGTACTCTTCGCGCTTCACAACACCATTGATGATGGTGCCTGTGCGGTCTTTGAATTCTTCGTACTGGCGATCACGCTCGGCTTCGCGCACTTTCTGCAAGATCACCTGTTTCGCGGATTGCGCGGCGATACGGCCAAGCTCCACGGGCGGGATCTCTTCGGAAAAAACGTCACCGACAGACGGATCTGTCATGTATTCTTTGGCCTGATCGACAGTCAACTCAGCTTGGTAATTCTCAAGCTCGTCATCCGCGACAACCGTGCGAACACGGGTGAACGTGGCCTTGCCGGTCTTGCGGTCAATAGACACATGAATGTCCATCTCGGAGCCGTAACGCGACTTTGCAGCGCGTGCGAGGCTCTCCTCCATCGCTTCAACAACGACCGACGCATCGATCATCTTTTCGCGGGCCACGGCCTCGGCGGTTTGCAACAGCTCAAGCTGGTTTGCAGAGGTGATTGCCATAACTCAGTCCTCTCTTAATCCTCTGTGGAACCGTCTTCGGTTTGGATTTCGTCAAAATTGGTCTCGTCAATTGCACCGGCATCCTTGCGTTGGCGCAACATTTCACGGATCAGCTCGTCGGTCAGCACAAGTTTGGCGTCCGACAGCCAGTCAAATTTCAGCCCGATCGTGATCTCTTCGCCGTTCTCGTCCATGGTCAGGAGCACATCATCGCCCTCAACGCCCGCGAGCACACCTTTGAAACGGCGGCGCCCCTCGATCATCTCGGTTGTTTCGATCTTGACTTCGTAGCCCTCAAAGGCCGCGAAATCTTTCAAACGTGTCAGGGGACGGTCGATCCCGGGGGAGGATACCTCAAGTGTATACTCGTCCTCAATCGGGTCTTCAACATCGAGAACCGCAGACACGGCTGTTGAAATCTGGGCGCATTCATCAACTTCGATACCGCCATCAGGGCGTTGCGCCATGATTTGCAGGGTTTTCGATTTTGTCGACGACATCAGGCGCACACGGACAAGCTCGAACCCCATTCCCTCGATCACGGGAATGATGATCTCGGCCAGACGGCGATCAATCGCAGCTTTCGCAATCAGGTCGGAATGCATGCTCTTGAACCTTTCGCTATTGTTTCGGTCAGTTGTGTACCCACTGGTATGTAAGCACAAAAAAACGGGCGCGCGGCCCGTCGAAGAAGTCCGGTGGAGCTTCGGTGAGACACCGACGCGCCGCTGTTGGACGCCGTATACCTGTCAAACCGTGAGTCGGCAAGCCCTATCGCATATTCTATGACACAGGCCGCGCCAGACCATCCATGACCTGAACCAAAGCCCGCGTGATCCCCGGTTCGGAAAGTGCATGACCCGCCTGGCCGATCATCTGTAAATGCGCACGCGGCCAGACCTTTTGCAGACGATAGGCCGACATCGGCGGACAGATCATATCAAATCGCCCCTGCACGATCGTCCCTGCAACATCGGCAAGCTTTCCCGCATCCCTCAACAACTGGCCATCCTCGGCAAAAAAGGCGTGATTGGTGAAATAGTGGTTCTCAAGCCGCGCAAAGGCCCGCGCAAACTCTATTGGCGGCTCACCTGTCGCACCGTTCGACCCGATAGAGGCCAAGGCATTTTCCCAAACCGACCATGCCCGCGCGAACCTGATCTCATCCGCGCGAACGCCGGAAAACAGTCGCTTGTGATACGCCGCAATCAGATCGCCGCGCTCGGCCTCGGGCACCAAAGCGACAAACTCGTCCCAAAGTTCCGGCCAAAACCGCCCCGCGCCACCGCCATAAAACCAATCAAGCTCTTCTTGCGTGGCCAAAAACACACCACGCAGGATCAAATGGATCGCACGGTCGGGATGGGTTTGCGCATAAGCCAACGCAAGCGTCGCACCCCAACTTCCGCCAAACACCATCCAACGATCAATGCCGTAATGGCGCCGGATGGTTTCAATGTCGTCGATCAGATGCCACGTTGTATTCGCCTCAACCGAAGCAAAGGGCCGCGACCGCCCGCAACCACGCTGATCGAACAGGATAATGCGGTAGAGTGCAGGATTGAAAAACCGCCGCATATACGGGCTACACCCACCCCCGGGGCCTCCATGCAGCACCACCACGGGAATGCCGTCTGGATTTCCACACTCTTCGACATAGATCTCATGCCCATCCCCGACCGCCAACATCGTATGGTCATTGGGGACGATTTGCGGATAGAGATAACTGAATGCGCTCTTTTGGCCTGAGACCTTGTCCATGGAAGTCCTGTATAGAGCAAAGAATTGCGACGCGTTGTGACGCAAGTTGACCATGAAGGAGAGGATCATGCAAATGCATCAGTCCACAATCGACCCCCAAGAGGTCGCTAAATTCGAAGCAATGGCCGCCGAATGGTGGGATCCAAACGGCAAATTCAAGCCGCTCCACATGCTCAACCCCACGCGACTCGATTATATCACCTCGCAAATCGCCGCAGAATTCGGGCGCGACCTGTCGCAGGACAAACCGTTTGAGGGGCTCCGCCTGCTCGATATCGGGTGCGGCGGCGGGTTGCTGTCCGAACCTATGGCACGTCTTGGCGCCACGGTCGTGGGTGCCGATGCCGCCGAACGCAATATTCCCGTTGCACAGGTCCACGCCGAACAAGCGGGCCTCGACATCGACTACCGCTTCACCACCGCCGAGGATCTGGCTGCCGCAGGCGAGCGGTTCGACATCGTGCTGAATATGGAAGTGGTCGAACACGTCGCCGATCCACAAGCCTACCTGAATGCGTGTCAAACCCTGCTCAAAGCGGGCGGTTTGATGATTTGCTCCACCATCAACCGCAATCCGAAATCCTATATGGTGGCCATCGTGGGCGCCGAAGTTGTGATGCGCTGGCTGCCCAAGGGCACCCATGAGTGGAAAAAGTTCATCACGCCCGACGAACTTTTCGCGCTGATCGAAACGGCGGGCCTGCGTCCTGTTGATCGCAAGGGGTTTGTGTTCAATCCTGCACTCTGGAAATGGTCATTGTCCGATCGCGACCTGTCGGTGAACTACGTCACCGCATCGATCAAGCCGGAATAGCCCTTAGTTTTCGTCCTCAAGACGCACACGCATCTCGCGCAAAACGGGCAAGGCGCTTTTGACTTTGTCGTGACCGATGGCGTCCACCACATCGCTCAGGATCGGGGCAATCGCCGCAAGTGCTGCGTCACGCGCGGCACGGCCCGAGGGCGAAATCGAGACGAATTTCCGGCGCGCATCGTCCCAATCGGGACGCACATGGATATGGCCCGCCCACTCCAGTTTGTTGAGCGTGTTGGTCATCGCCCCGCGCGTGAGGTGAAACGCCCGCGCCAATTGGGCCGGAGACCGTTCATCCCCTGCCCGCGCAAGGTGATTGAGCACCGAGAAGTGGCTGATTTCCATCCCGCGCGGCAAAGCTTTGGTCAGGCGGTTGCGCGCCAGTTGATCCGCCATAAAAATTTCGGAAAACAGCGCCACAGCCAGAGAGTCATTTGTAACATTTTCACTCATTGGGGCGCCTCTAACGTCCGATCATGCGTCAATGACGGGATGCGCAACCTTGCATCCTGAACGGCCGGTAGATCGAAATCCACAAATCCAACGCCGACCTCTGTACCGCCGTCGAATAGTATCTCACCCCACGGGGAAACGGCAAGGGAGTGACCGTAAGTTTGCCGTTTTGTTGCATTTTTTTCACGGTGTGCGCCTGTTTGCGCAGGAGCAAACACAAACGATCCTGTTTCAATTGCCCGCGCACGCAACAAAACGTCCCAATGGGCGGCCCCTGTCACCGGCGAAAATGCCGATGGGACTGTTAAAATTTCTGCACCCGCTTTGGCCAACGTGCGATAGAGAGAGGCAAAGCGCAGATCATAGCAAACACTCATCCCGATCGCACCCAGCGGCGTGTGCGCCACAACGGCGCGATCACCCGGCCGGTAACCCGCCGACTCGCGATAGCTTTCGGTGGCGCTGACGGTCACGTCGAACATATGCGCTTTGTCGTACCACGCCGCGATTTCCCCTGTTGGCGACACCAAAAACGACCGATTGGCAAAACGCCCGTCCGGATCATTGGTTTTCAGCGCCAAGGACCCGACCAAGACCCAAACCTTGCGCAATTTGGCAAAATCACAAATTGCGGCAAGCGTTGGATCATCAGCTTGTCCTCTCAAGACCGCCATTTGATGCGCACGGTCGGTCGAAACACAATTGGTCACTTCGGGCGTCAAAATGATTTCCGCACCGCCATCCGCCGCCTCATTCAAAAACGACAGGGTGTCGGCCAAGTTGGCGACAGGATCGTCACTTGAATTTAGCGTGATGAGGGCGGCACGGGTCACAGGTTAACCCGCCAATAGCGCATCAAGTTTCCCCGCACGCTCCAGAGCATGAAGCTCGTCGCTACCGCCCACATGGGTCGAACCAATAAAGATTTGGGGAACGGTGTGGCGACCATGCGCCTTTTCCATCATTTCGGACCGGCGCGACGGATCACGCATCACGTCGATATTCGTGTAGGTGACACCTTTTTTGTCCAAAAGTCGCTTTGCTGCGATGCAAAACGGGCAGGTTGGTGTGGTGTAAAGGGTAACAGGCTGCATTGCGGATTCCTTGTACGTTTTGGCGGACTATAAGGATTCAGCGCTCCCTGGCAACGCGTGCAAGCACCACCACATCAACACGTGATGCACCGGCATCGCGACAGACCTGTGCACAGGCGTTCAAGGTTGCTCCTGTCGTCATCACATCATCAACCAACAAAACAGGCCGCCCCTTTAAAACATGTGCATGTTTGGGCGTTATTTTCAGGGCATTATTAACGACATCACGTCGCGCGAGCGCGTTCAGTCCATCAAGGCTTCTGGTCCGTTTGGCACGCGTCAGCAAATTGCAAACATGCTGCGCCCCCGTGCGCTTCGCCACCTCATGTGACAACAGAAGTGACTGGTTATACCGCCGCCGCAAGAGCCGCACCCAGTGCAGCGGAACGGGTGCAATGAGGGTATCGTTGGCAATAAGCGGGGCGGCCGATTTGGCCAGCCACGCACCCAAAACAGGCGCAAGGTCGGTACGGTCCCCGTGTTTGAAACTCAGCACAAGCGATCGCCCCACACCCGCGTATTGCATCACGGCCCGACCTTTGGACCATACCCGCGACACCACAAGGCAATCATCACACAAATCGCCTTCCCGCGCCTCCCCCATCAGGGGCCGGCCACAGGCATCACACGGATGATCAATGACAAAATCCGTCTGCGCCCAACATGTCGGACACAACCCGTAATCCGCGTCGATATAGACATCACAGTTCAGGCACTGGGGTGGGTAGAGAAGTGTCGCGAGTGTTTTCATTTCCGCTTCCGTTTCCTAGAGTGCGCAAAATCTACAAAGGACATGAAATGGCCGCTCACCCCCCTCTCATCAATCGCGAGACGTTAGACCAACATCGCCGCCGCGCAGAGCGCGCAAAGGGGGACTTTTTCCTCCACGACGAAGTCCGTCTTGAGGTCGAAGATCGCCTTGATATGGTTAATAAATCGTTTCACGATGTTGCGGTGGTCACAGGGTTTCCCGATCTGTGGAAAGCATGGCTCCCCGATGCGACCGTAATCGAGGACACCGATACACTTGCCCTGCCCGAAGGTCAGTTTGATCTCGTTATTCACGCAATGGCGCTGCATTGGGCCAATGATCCCGTTGGCCAACTCATCCAATGCAACCGCGCGCTACGCCCTGACGGGCTAATGCTCGCTATGTTTCTTGGCGACGAGACCCTTAAAGAGTTGCGCAGTAGCCTTGCCGAAGCTGAAATCTCACTGTCCAACGGCCTTTCTCCCCGCATTTTGCCGATGGGGGAAATCCGTGACTTGGGTGCGCTGTTGCAACGCGCCTCGTTTGCTCTCCCCGTTGCGGACAAGGTGGTTCGAAAAGCCAGTTATGCGACCCTGAAGCGGCTCATGCATGATCTGCGTGCAATGGGCGAGACCGCGGCCCTCACGCAAAGCAAGCGCACATTTACTCCCAAGACCCTGTTCGAGTTGACCGAGAAAGTCTACCGCGACAATTTCTCCGAGGATGGCCGCCTCATCGCAACGTTTGATCTGGTGTGCCTCACGGGATGGGCGCCGGACGAAAGTCAGCCCAAACCGCTCAGACCCGGCAGTGCAAGATCGCGACTTGCCGACGCACTTGGCACAAATGAGCTAAAACTACCCGAAAGTGGACGCCGTTGATATTGACCGCACGCCCGAACGCACTAAGCCTACAGAACAAAGATATGGAAGGGACACCATGGGAAAGATGAAGCCGACGCGGATCAATACGAACGCGCCAGACGCCACATGCCCCGCGCATGCGCAGACAGACCACCCGAAGATTCCAAAGGAAAAGATCGGCATCCTGTTGGCCAACCTCGGCACACCCGATGCAACGGATTATTGGTCGATGCGCCGCTACCTCAACGAATTTCTGTCTGACGAACGTGTCATCGACTACCCGAAATGGAAATGGCAACCCATCCTGCAAGGCATCGTCTTGACCTTTCGCCCGTCAAAATCCGGCGCGGCCTATCGTTCGATCTGGAACGAGGAGGCAAATGAAAGCCCCCTCATGACGATCACAAAGGATCAGACAAAAGCGATCACAAAACAGATCAAGGCCAAGCACGGCGATCATGTCATGGTCGATTTCTGCATGCGCTACGGCAACCCGTCGACCAAATCGAAAGTGGCCCATATGGTCGCACAGGGCTGTACAAAAATCCTGTTCTTTCCGCTTTACCCGCAATACGCGGGGGCGACGGTTGCCACGGCCAATGACCAGTTTTTCCGCGCCTTGATGGAAGAAAACTGGCAACCTGCATCCCGCACTGTCCCACCGTACTTTGACGAACCCAAATACGTTGACGCCCTCGCGGCCTCGGTCGAAAGCGCCTATGCCGATGCGGAACGCAAGCCTGACATTCTGATTTGTTCGTATCACGGGCTTCCCGAACGCTACCTCAAAGAGGGCGGTGATCCATACCATTGCCAGTGTCACAAAACGACACGCCTGCTCAAGGAACGTCTGGGGTGGGATGACACACAGATTATGACGACGTTCCAATCCAAATTCGGACCAGAGGACTGGCTACAACCCTACACGGTCGAGGAGGTGGCGCGGCAAGCAGAAGCCGGCAACAAAAGCATCGCCGTATGCGCACCGGCTTTCTCCGCCGACTGCATTGAAACCCTCGAAGAGATCAACGAAGAGATCAAAGAGAGCTTTGAGGAGGCGGGCGGCGAGGAATTTCTCTACATTCCTTGCCTCAATGATGATCCCGCACACATCGACGCGCTCGTCCATGTGATCGAGAAAAACCTCGCAGGCTGGATCTGATCTAGGCGACCATAAAACCCAAAACAAAAGGCGGCTCCAATCGGGCCGCCTTTTTCAATTCAATCTGTGAGGTCGCTCAGATCAACAAAACCTGAGTGCCTGTTTTGGCCAACTCATACAGCTCCGCAATGTGTTCATTGTACAGACCAATGCATCCGTTCGACGACTGACGTCCGATTTTACGCGTGTCGTGCGTGCCGTGAATACGGTAATATTGCCAACTCAGGTAAAGCGCGTGCGTGCCGAGCGGATTGTTCGGACCCGGGCCGACAAACTCGGGCCACTCGGGGTTGCGAATGCGCATCGACGGTGTGGGCGCCCAACTTGGCCCCTCAACCTTACGGATAATTTCCGTGCGCCCGCGACGGGTCAAATCTTCGGTGAGTGGCACGGAGGTCGGGTAGAGTTTATAAATCGTCTCTGCCTCATTCCAATAATGAAGCGCACGCGACGTTGTATCGACAAGAATTGCACCGTTTCTCAAAGAATCGAAATACGGATGCCAGTCGAGCGACCGGAAACTGGAGATATTGCGGCGGACCGACTCGGATAAATCGCGTTCAACTTCGGTCGAATCATCCGTCTGGGCAAACGCCGGAGCCGCCAAGGTTGCCGCCCCCGCAGCCAAAAAAGCGCGGCGTCCAATGATGTTGTTAGGCGTTTTCGACATATTGGTCGTCCATGTTTGTTTGAAATCATTGCCTCTCTATATATGGCGCGATTGCCGCAGTCGCAATTCAAACAATCGCGAGAAGCGGAATCACGCGAACGCCATTTGATCCACCTCGCAAAACGCGCTAGTTGACCTGAGAACAGAATTTGGAGTGTCTCATATGACGCGGTTTTTTGCCATTTTGACGATTTTTGCACTCGGCCTCACTGCCTGTGCCGCACCGCCAGAACAACTTGGACCGGACGGGAAGCCGTTGCCACGCGTCTATCGAATCGCCAATCGCGATGAGGCCAAGATCGAATATCGTATGCTCGACTCGATCAATGCACTGCGCTCCGCGGCCGGCCGTGATGCGGTTGAATTGAACGCCAACCTGAACGCCGCCGCCGCGACCCATTCGCGCGACATGCAGGTTCAGAACCGTCCATGGCATTTTGGATCTGACGGATCCTCCCCCATCAGCCGCGTCGCACGGTCGGGTTATTCGGGTGTCATGCTCGGTGAAAACATTTCCGAAACCTATGAAACGGAACTTGAAACGCTGTCTGCGTGGATGGAACAATCCGACACCCGCGATATCATCCTTGATCGTCGCGCCACGGATATGGGATTTGCCTGGTATCAGGAGAGCAACGGCAAACTTTGGTGGACGCTCATCCTTGGCGGACGCTCCGGTGGCACGGCGCTCGCCGCCAACTAACCGTTACGGGTAGATATCGATCTGGGTTCCGAGCGGAACCATCATGTAAATCTCTTCGATGTGACGGTCTTTCACGGCAATACAGCCTGCCGTCCAGTCACGTCCCTTACCTCTATTCTGGCGGGCGCGGCCGTGGATGAAAATATCCCCGCCCGCCCGTTTCCCATTGGCGCGCGCATATTCAACATCCTGAAGATTCGGGTACGAAATGCCGATCGACAGATGAAAGGCCGAATTCGGGTTCCGCTTGTCGATAATATAGCTGCCTTCGGGCGTTTTGCCGTCACCCTCGAACCGCTTCGGCCCCGCGGGTGCCGACCCAAGGCCAACCTTGTAATCTTTTACGACCGTGTCGCCGCTCAAAAGGTAAAGACGGCGGCGGCTTTTGTGCAAAACCACGCGTGTGATCTCAGGACCGGTATAGGGCTTAAGCTCACGCGCAAATCCGATGCCCGGGACACCCGCAACCGCAGCAAGACAACAAATAAAATGACGACGGTGCATGCTCATGCCCTTGATTGGTTTTGGCCGCTGATACACCAATCCCATTCATCCACAAACACAATGTTGATCACATTCGCGCAAACCGTGCGGCGATCTCGACATGCGCCGACCAACGGAACTGATCGACCACTTCAAGCCAGTCCAACACAAACCCCGCATCCATCAAAACCCGCGCATCACGTGCGAATGTCACCGGATTACAGGACACAAACCCGATCACACGGGTATCACTTTTGGCCAATTCATCCGTTTGCGCCGCAGCCCCCGCACGTGGCGGGTCCATGACAACCGCTTCGAATTTGGCCAACTCGTCTTTCAAAAGAGGGCGTCGGAACAAATCGCGTGTTTCTGTTGTGACAACTTTGAGACCACGCGCCTCACGCCACCCCGCATCCAGTGCCGCCATCATTGCATCCACATCCTCGACCGCATGAACCCGCGCATGTTCGGCGAGCGGAAGGCTAAATGTCCCGCACCCCGCGAAAAGATCGACGATCGACTTCGCAGGTCCGACAGCGCGGCGCATCGCATCAACCAAAACACCCTCACCATGCGTTGTGGCCTGCAAAAAGGCTCCCGCCGGCGGAACCACTTTGGCTGCACCAAAAAGCTGATAGGGCAGTCCGTTTTGCGCAATAACTTCGCCATGCCAAACAAGTCGAATTAGACCCGAATTCGGCACAAATTCTGCCAATTCTGACCGAAATCCAAGATCAAGATCTTTTCCGTTTTCAACAGAGACATCCAATCCCCCCGCCACTTCGGTAACGGTGAGGGTCATTTGGCCACGTCTTGTCGCACCAAGCACAACAAGCGCCCGAAGCATTTCAAACCCGTCCATGATACGCGCCGACATCAGTTTACAGTCAGGAATATCATGCAAAATATCACTCGCCCGTCCAAACAGACCCAAGGTGGCCCCGTTTTTTGTCCGCTTGCCGTGAAACACGGCGCGGCGGCGCGATCCGGCAGGCGAGGTATGAATCGCCGCGATATCCACAGCAATATTTTGATGCTTTAGCGCGGTCGCGACCACATCACACTTCCACTGCGACACAAAATCATCGGACGCATGTTGAAGCGAGCAGCCGCCACAGACGTTGTAATGGCGGCACGGTGCTTTGACCCGATTACCGGATGGCGTCAAAATGCGCGGCTTGGCAATGCGCCCATCGACGACATCCCCCTCGATCACCTCACCCGGCAATGTTTGGGGCGCGAAAACGGGTCCATCGGCGATGCCGTCACCTTGGTGGCCAAGGCGTTCGATTGTTACATGCACCACGTCAGGTATCCCCTAAATAGTCAGAAAGAAGGTTCGGTTTTGTGAGGTCAAAGTGTGAATTGATCCACCTTTGCTCCATCTGTTTAAGCGCGCGCCCAAGGGCCGGACCCTCAAATGAGGGCGGCAGATCTCTTGCCTTTACAGGGAAAACCGCCGCCATTCCACGCTCGACTTCGCGGCGCCATCCATCTGGCAAACAGGTCTCGAACATGGCAGACCTGAGATAGGTCGCGGCGACAGCAATTGCGCCGCCATAACGGTAAGCGAGACTGTCAATCGCTTCGCTTGACCCCATCGCGGCACGCAGCAACTCCAATTTGGCCGCCTGTTTTTTCGACAAACGCAACCGTTCGGACACATCCACGCCGCCCATCGCCGCAAGACGCACAACCGGATCAGGATCGGCCCCAAGCACCGAGAGCGCAAAGACGGTTTTGCATCCGGCTCCCGGTAACAATCGCGCCAGAACACCCGATTGCTCCATCGCACCCAAAGCCGTTTCCGGATGTGGCGCGGCCAACAGTTTGAGAAACTCGGCCCCGACCCGTTCCCGCGACAACTGGTCCAACCCGTCCAAATTCGCCGCACAGGCCGCTAACCCGTCCGCATCCAATCCGTCCGCATCATCGCCATACCACGCATGAAACCGGAAAAATCGCAGGATACGCAGATAGTCTTCACGAATGCGGGTTTCCGGAGTTTCAATGAACCGCACACGACGGCGCTCCAGATCAGACAAGCCGCCAACAGGATCGTAAATCACGCCCGTAGCATCACAGTACAGCGCATTTATCGTGAAATCGCGCCGAAAAGCATCATCCGCCATTGTCTCGGAAAACTGCACGACGGCGCGACGTCCATCGGTCTCGATGTCTTTGCGAAACGTCGTAACTTCGAACGGCGCACCCCCCAAAACAACCGTGACCGTCCCGTGCTCAATCCCTGTCGGAACGACCTTGACCCCTGACGCTTCAAAGACACCGACAACCTGATCCGGCCGCGCCGACGTCGCAATATCGAGGTCGGACACAGGCACCCCGAGCAATGTATTGCGCACGCTTCCGCCCACCACATAGGCCTCATAGCCCGCGCCCGTGAGCGTCGATAGAACCAACTGTGTGTTTGGGGCGGTTAACCAAGGCGCGTTTAAAAGCGTCACTGTGAAACCCTTTCCGCTAACCCTTTGAGAACGCGCGCGGTCGCACCCCAAATGTAATAGGGGCCGCAGGGAACCGTATAATAGGATCGCATCGTTCCGCGCCACATGCGTTGTTCGATACGAAACCTGGACGGATCAAGAACAGCATCAACAGGAACCTCGAAAAGCTCCGCCACTTCACCCACCTCGCAAACAGCGTCAAAATCGGCTCTAATCCGGCCCAAAATCGGGACCATGGAATATCTGCTCACCGTTTCATGTGGCGGCAATTGGCCTAGAACCTCGACGTTATCAGCAGTCAGGCCAATCTCTTCATGTGCCTCGCGCAGCGCTGTCGCGATCACATCCGTGTCCCCCTCATCCATTCGACCCCCGGGAAAAGCAATTTGCCCCGGGTGGTGTTTAAGATGCGAGGCCCGTTTGGTCAGGATCAGGTTTAAACCTGAGGGACGCTCGATAAAGGCGACCAAAACACCCGCCGTACGCAGTTGCGACGCGGCAAATCTGTCTGCGTTAGGATTGAGATCAAAGTCGGAGGTTTCCCGCCCCTCGGCCTCAAGCCCACGCACAAGGCGTTTGATATCAATCGCCACTGCCATCCGACGTGTCCTTTGCCTCGAACCCCAATGTCGCCGGATCCAAAACGTAATGCGCGCCACAGAACTGGCAATCTGCGGTCACATCGCCATTTTCCGTTGTCATATGAGCAAGGTCTTTCGCGGAATAGATCGACAGGCTTTGGCGCACGCGGTCCTCGGAGCACCCACATCCAAACCGAACCGATTGTGCATCGAACACACGCGGCTGATCCTCATGGAACAGCCGTACCAACAAATCAGTTGGAGGAACGCTTGGCCCGATAAGTTCAAGATCATCGACGGAATCGAGCAAAATATTTGCGCGGTTCCAGTTTTCCTCGTCATCCCCATCAAGCAGGTCGACCGCAGACACCAAAACAGGGTCTTCGCCGTCTTTTGGCTTCATCAGTGGCGATGCTTTTGGCATTTTTTGCAACATCACGCCGCCCGCACGCCACGCCTCGCTTCCTCCGGCCATTCGGGATTTCCCAAAGGAAACAGAGAACCGCGTTGGCAATTGCTCGGACTGCGCAAAATAGGTCTCCGCACAGGCAGAGATAGAATCCCCCGCAAGCGGTGTGATCCCCTGATAGGGCGTAGAGCCTTTGCCTTGGTCAATCAGGATGGCAAAGTATCCCTTGCCAACCAACTCTTCAAAGGTCTCGGCATCTGCCAATTTTTCCGCATCAAAGGAAGCATAAGCACGCATCGTTGCGGGTTCACCTTCGGCTTGGGGGGCAATAAAATCGGTGGCAACAATACGGGCCGCGCCATTGCCCCGAATTTGCAACGACAATTTCCACCGCAGCTTGATTGTCTGGCCGATCATCGCCGTCAAAAGGGCCATTTCAGCCACAAGTGCCTCGATTTTATCGGGGTAATCATGTTGCTCCAGAATTTTTTCGAGCACACCATCAAGGCGCGCAACGCGACCACGCACGTCAGACGCATCAAGTTGAAAAGGGAGGATCGTGTCATCCCATGCAATTTTTGAACCGAGCATTTAGGCTTTCCCTGAGTTGAAGGGGTTGGCATACCTTTTTCACGCTAAACCCACAAGTTCGTCGAGGGGCTCAAGGTAGATATGAGAAAATATGGTGATCCACAAAAATCCGGCGTGCGATATACGAGACGCCCCGGAGCTTATGCACTGCTTCCGTTAGATGGGAAGCTTCTCGTCACCTATCAAGGCGGAAGCCAAAACGAATTTCAACTGCCGGGTGGCGGTATTGATTCCGGGGAAACAGCCATTGCCGCCCTACATCGCGAGGTATGGGAGGAAACGGGATGGCGGATCGCCCAACCGCGCTTTGTCGGGCGATTTCGGCGATATGCATATCTTCCCGAATACGACATGTGGGCAGAAAAGATTTGTCTGATTTATACCGCCCGCCCCGTGCGAAAGCTTTGTGACCCGATTGAACCTAACCACACCGCTCATTGGATCACACCCGAGAGTGCGGCAACCGGATTAGGAAACGCGGGGGATCGTGCCTTTGTCGCATCCCTTATTTAGGGTCGAATTCCAACATCAAAGCCGAAACATCATCATCAAAATCACGATCGTTTCCGAACGCACTCACATCCCACAAAAACGTATCAAAAAAGGCATTTCCGCTTTGATCTCTGAGGTTCTCCACAATCCCCTTTAGCCCATGTTCATCCAACATTTCGCCGCTATCATCCATGCATTCCGTAACGCCGTCAGAATAGAGAATGACCCGCTGCTTTGGCTTCAAAGTGATAGTGACATCTTCAAAGGTCGCGTTCGGAATGAGCCCAACGGGCAATCCCCCATCACCGAAAAAGGTAACCGAGCCATCTTCGCTTTGAAGAAGCGGATGCGGATGGCCCGCTTGGGTAATCACCAACTCGCCCGTTGAAAAATCAAAATGCCCGAGCGTCATCGTAAAATAGAGATCCGTCTCCATCTCTTCTAACATCAGTTTATTGAGGGTTGCGGCGACCTTTGCCGGACGAATGGCCTTGGGCGAGCCATCATCAGCACGTTCAATCGCGATATTTTGCTCGGGCGTCGAGCCACTAAAATAGGCCGCAAGACGCGCGGTCATCAACGCCGACGCAACCCCGTGTCCCGAAACATCGAGCGAAAACAGACCAAAGCAAGTCTCGGTAATCGGGTAAAAACCAACGAGATCACCACCCACGTGGCCGCTCGGCTTTAGCATCAACGAGACCTGCGCATTGCCAAAGTCGCGATGACGCTCGCGAATCAAAGATTGCTGAAGACGCCGTGCCTCGATCAGATCCTTATCAAGCGAGTCATAGAGGTCCGATATCTCTTGGAATGTCTTCGACACAAGCCGGTTTTTCTCGGTCAGCTCGCGTTCCATTTTCAAAATGCGCTCACCCGCCCGAATTCGCGCCAAAAGCTCGTCACTCGACACAGGTTTAGACAGAAAATCATCGGCACCGACATCCAGCCCCTGCGCAATCTCGGCCTTATCGGATTTGGAGGTTACGAGGATAAAGTAACCGTAATGCTCGCGCTCCAACTCCCTAAAAATACGTAGAAAATCAAGGCCAGTCACCTCCGGCATAACCCAGTCGGAAATGACCAGATCAATCTCTTCGTTGCGGCAAATCTCTATGGCGGCCTCACCCGATCCGGCCTCAACCACCTCGTAGCCCCATCGCTTCAAATGAGAGGCAAGGATTTTTCGTTGCGCCATAGAGTCATCAACCACGAGTACGCGATTGACGACACCCCGCTCGGGAACGGCCTGCAAAAGAGTGTTTTTAGATTGGACAAGCGCCACGCGGTGCTCCTTATCGAATTTAGCCGATTTTCCCCGATCGACCTTAAGGCTCCCTTAAATCTAAAATTGTTTACTTCCGATCAGTTCGCTCACTGGATCAAAGCCATTTTGCGGTCACATAATTCCAACCGGAGACACCATGATCAACATATCCAGCTTAAAAACACTCGAAGATGAAATTGGCTCCGAAGATTTCATGGAGGTCGCAACCCTGTTCCTGTCCGAAATGGATGAGGCCGTTTCGAAACTTCCACAGATCACGGACGCCGTCACAATGGGCGACACGCTGCACTTTCTAAAAGGTGCGTCCCTCAATCTGGGCCTCACCGCATTTTCCGAACTGTGCATTTCCGGCGAGGCGTCCGCCAAAACGGGCAAAGTCGACGCCATTGATGTTACAAAAATCTCTGCGGTTTATCACGCCTCACGTGCGCAACTAACCGAATACCTCGGCGGCTCCGGCACCACGGCATAAACGCTTAAAGCACAAATTCAGCCAATGCCTCGTCATTGGTAATGTCACGATGCACCAATCCGGCATCTTCCATTTTTGCGAACAGGATTTTGAAGTTCTTGGAATCTTTGGTTTCAATCCCGATCAACACGGAGCCAAAGTTACGCGCCGATTTTTTGAGGTATTCAAACCGGGAAATGTCATCTTGTGGGCCAAGCATGTCGAGAAACTCGCGCAGCGCACCGGGGCGTTGTGGCAAGCGCATAATGAAGTATTTCTTGAGCCCCAAAAACCGTTGGGCGCGTTCACGCACTTCGGGCAGCCGTTCAAAATCAAAATTACCACCAGACGTCACGCACAAAACCCGTTTGCCTTTGATCACATCCGCCAAATCACGCAAAGCGTCGACCGTCAGTGCGCCGGCAGGTTCCAAAACGATACCCTCGACGTTGAGCATCTCGACAATCGTCGTGCAAATGCGGTCCTCTGACGCGGCCAACACATGGTCCTGTTTAATATGGCGCAGCGTTTCAAACGGGAGCGCCCCGATCCGCGCAACTGCGGCCCCATCTACAAAACTATCAACCAAAGACAGCGTTGTGGGCGCACCTTCGATCAACGCCGCCTTAAGCGATGCCCCGCCCTTTGGCTCAACCAGATAGACCTCGGTGTGAGGCCAGAATTCGGGCAGGTATTGCAAAACACCCGCCGACAATCCGCCGCCACCGACCGGCAAAAGAACAATATCAGGGGCTTGTGGCATCTGACGCACGGCCTCGACCGCAACGCTCGCCTGACCCTCAATCACATGAGGATCATCAAACGGCGCGAGAAAATGCCCGCCTTGCGCAGCACAATAGGCTTTGGCGGACGCGAGTGTGTCGTCAAAATAGTCCCCAACCAAGCGGATTTCGATCATATTGCCGCCAAAGGTGCGGGTCTTGTCGATCTTTTGCTGCGGTGTTGTCACGGGCATAAAAACCACGCCACGCACCCCGAACTCACGGCATGCATAGGCCATGCCCTGCGCATGGTTTCCCGCAGAGGCGCACACAAACAGTGACACATCCGGCGTTTTCTCACGGGCCCGATGCATCGCATGCCACGCCCCGCGGATTTTGTAGGATCGCACGGGGGTCAGATCTTCGCGTTTGAGCCAGATGTCGGCATCGAATTGCGCCGACAAATGATCGTTTCGCGCACAGGGCGTTGGTTCAAACAGCTGCCGCACAAAGGTCTCGGCACTCTCTGCGCGGGATTTAAACGTCTCGTTACTCATCGACGCGCCTCATCATTCGACAGTTTGTAGATGGTCGAGAAGACACTCACCCCCACCATCAACATCACCCAACCGCTGGCAAGGCTATACAGCGTGGTCAAAAGGGCGCTCGACGCGAACAGCATACCGACCTGTTGAAGCACAAACCCCGCAAGCGTTGCCAGTAGACCAACCTGAAAAACGGCGGTCTTAATCGGTGCGGTTTTTCGCCATGCTGCGCCAATGCCGATCCCCTCGCCCAACGCCGCTGCCGGTAGCACGGGAGACACCCGATAAACGACATAGGTGATCGGAACGAGGAGCGCGAAATAGCCCATCATGATAAGGCTCGACCCGCCCATCATCGCGAGTGGAGACAGCACCACAGACGCGACAAGCAAGATCACAACCACAATCACACCAATCAACAGGCTCATCAAGAAATACGCCATAACCCGCGCACCGTTCAACGGCGGGATCAATGTCGCGGGACGTTCGCCCAGAATGATAAAACGGTGCCATGCGACCGCCACCCACAGGGAAATAACCAGTGTCGCCATGTTCAAAAGGAACATCCATTTGATCAATCCGACAGGGAGCGCGGCCGGGGTTTCGAGGTCACCCATTGAAACGCCGCCAAAGTTCCCCAAAAACACCACCTGCGCGGCGGTGACACCGATCCACAAAAGGCCGGACGTCGCCAATGCGTCGTTGAGATTTTTGAACACATCGTCAATCGCTGTCTTGAGTATTTGAAAACCGGTCATCAGGTCCCTCATTCATCCATTTGAGATTAGACTTAAGTCTTTTCACACCAAACAGAAAGCATTCAGGTGTGAAACCTTGCTCTTCGGGCCAAAACCCGATAATCGCCCAAGCGATATCCGAAAAAGGAATGCCCCCATGTCTGCGCCCAAAACGTCTGCGCCTAAAAAAGTTGTTCTGGCCTACTCCGGTGGTCTCGATACGTCCATCATTCTTAAATGGCTCCAGACCGAATACGGTTGCGAGGTTGTCACCTTCACCGCCGACCTCGGTCAGGGCGAAGAGCTTGATCCCGCTCGCAAAAAAGCAGAGATGCTTGGCATCAAACCGGAAAACATTTTCATCGAAGATGTGCGCGAAGAGTTCGTACGTGATTTCGTCTTCCCGATGTTCCGCGCCAATGCGCTGTACGAGGGTCAATACCTCCTCGGCACGTCCATTGCCCGCCCGCTGATTTCCAAACGTCTTGTCGAGATCGCCGAGGAAACCGGCGCGGATGCCGTGGCGCACGGTGCAACCGGCAAAGGCAACGATCAGGTCCGTTTCGAACTGGCCGCCTATGCGCTCAACCCCGATATCAAGGTAATCGCGCCATGGCGTGAGTGGGATTTGACCTCGCGTACCAAACTTCTTGAATTCGCAGAGAAAAACCAGATCCCCGTGGCCAAGGACAAACGTGGCGAGGCTCCGTTCTCCGTCGATGCCAACCTGCTGCACACCTCATCCGAGGGCAAGGTTCTGGAAGATCCCGCACAGGAAGCACCCGAGTACGTGTATCAACGCTCTGTTTCACCAGAAGATGCACCCAACGAGCCCGAGTTCATCGAAGTGACCTTTGAAAAGGGCGATGCGGTTGCGATCAATGGCACGCCGATGTCACCCGCCACCGTTCTCACCGAGCTGAACGAATATGGTCGCAAGCACGGGATCGGGCGTCTTGATTTCGTCGAAAACCGGTTCGTCGGAATGAAATCGCGCGGCATCTACGAGACACCCGGCGGCACGATCCTGCTCGAGGCGCACCGCGGCATCGAACAGATCACTCTCGACAGCGGCGCGGGTCACCTCAAAGACAGCCTGATGCCACGCTACGCCGAACTGATCTACAACGGGTTCTGGTATAGCCCCGAGCGTGAAATGCTTCAGGCCGCCATCGACAAAAGCCAGGAGCACGTCACAGGCACCGTGCGCCTGAAGCTTTACAAAGGGTCCGCCGTCACCGTGGGGCGTTGGTCAGAGCACTCGCTCTACTCCGAAGCTCACGTGACCTTTGAAGATGACGCAGGTGCTTATGACCAAAAGGACGCAGCGGGCTTTATCCAGCTCAACGCATTGCGTCTGAAGCTTCTCGCCGCGCGCAACCGCCGCCTGAAATAAGGGGTCGGCAAAGTGTCGGACATGTGTCGGACCTTTGTCGGGCATCACAAAATGCAATCGGGGCGCCAGTGGCGCCCCTTTTCTTGTCCGGTCCGAAAAAATCAGGCTGAAAACGCCGCGACCTCATCCGCTGTCGGGATCGCATCCGCCGTCCCTTTTCTGGTGACTTTCAACGCCGCCGCCTGAGAGGCCCACTCCATCGCGTCCTTTATCGTCAGGCCCTCGTCCAGACCCGCCGCGACATAGCCGATGAATGTGTCTCCCGCCGCCGTGGTGTCGACAGGCGTCACTTTGGGTACGGACACCTCGATCACTTCGCCGGTCTCGTTGGATCGCCACATCGCACCCTTACTGCCAAGGGTCACAATCAACTGTGGCACAGGCAACTTGTCGAGCGTCACACCCAACGCCGATGTCAATTGCGCCGCCTCAACCGAATTCATAACCAGAATCGACACATCCGAAATGACATTGGTCACCGCCGTCACATCAAAGGGCGCCGCCGAATAGATCACCCGCATCTTCTTGACCAAGGCGAACCGAGCGGCGTGATCTTGCAGGTTGGTTTCGTTTTGCAGCAAAAGCGTATCGCCCTCTTGCGCGTTATCAATCGCGTCAAGCACAGCTTCGGCATCTTGTTTCACGTTCACACCAGGTTGCAACACGATGGTGTTCTCGCCCGCAGCATCCACATTGATAATCGCGTGACCGGTAACCCCCGCGACATCATGCACATAGGTTGTGTCGACGCCGTAAGAATTCATGCGCTCACGCACCCAGTCATCGTCTTTGCCAATTGCACCGATGTGAAACACCTGCGCCCCTGCTTTTGCCGCGGCGACAGATTGATTGGTGCCTTTCCCGCCGAGCCCGAGCGCGTGATCCGAGGCATGCAGTGTCTCGCCCGGCTTCGGAAAGTGGGGAAGCGTATAGAAATGATCGATATTCACCGACCCGAGATTGTAGATCGCCATACGCGTTCCCCTTCAGTTTATGACTGACCGACTTTGCAAGCCGCCAGGATCGCCATGTTCATGATGTCGTTTACCGTCGAAACAGTTGAACAAACCTGAATAGGTTTATCCACCCCTGTCAGAATTGGACCGATGACTGTTGCCCCTGCCATTTCCTGCATCAGCTTCACAGAAATGGACGCAGAGTGCCGCGCCGGAACCACAAGGATATTCGCCGGACCGGTCAGACGACAGAACGGATAGGCCCCCTGTGCATCTGCGTTCAACGCCACATCAACCGTCATTTCGCCATCGTATTCAAAATCCACGTTGCGCGCATCAAGCACCTTTGGCGCGAGGTGCATCTTTGTTGCACGCTCGGACACCGGATAGCCGAAGGTCGAAAACGATGCAAAGGCGACGCGCGGTTCGATGCCCATCGAGCGGGCAACTTTGGCCGCTGCCTCGGCAATATCGGCAAGGTCGTTTTCATCCGGCCATTCATGCACCAAGGTATCCGCAACAAACACGATCCGTCCGTTGTGAATAAGCGCACTCACCCCGATCGCGCCGTCCTCGGCCGTGGCATCAAACACCGTGTTGATCCGGTCCAGAACATGCGCCGATTTGCGTGTCGCCCCGGTAACAAGACCGTCCGCATGGCCATGCGCCAACATCAATGCCGAAAAGGTGTGGCGATCGCGGGCCGCGAGGCGATGAATGTCCTTTTGATCGTGACCAGACCGTTGAAGCCGCTGATAGAGAAAGGTTTTATACTCTTCGAGATGCGGCGTGTTGGCGGCATTGACGATTTCCAGCTCCCCCGCCGCATCTGCCAAACCCGCCTCTTTGAGCTTGGCACTCACATCTTCGTCCCGCCCGACCACAAGCGCCTTGCCGTAGCCGCCGCGCTGATACGCAACCGCAGCGCGTAGAATGCGTGGGTCATCCCCCTCGGCAAAGAGCATTGTCGCTTGTGCCTGACGCGCACGGGCATAAAGCCCCTGAAGGATCTGCGCCGTTGGATCCATGCGGGCCTTTAGCCCGTGGGCGTATCCCTCCATGTCCACAATAGGCCGACGCGCAACACCCGTATCCATGCCCGCTTTCGCAACGGCGGGGGGAATGGTGTAGATCAATCGCGGATCAAAGGGCGTCGGGATAATATAGTCACGCCCGAAACTCAGCGAGCGTCCGTAAGCCAAGGCAACCTCATCCGGCACATCCTCGCGGGCAAGTGCGGCAAGGGCCTCGGCACAGGCAATTTTCATCTCGTCGTTGATCGCGCGCGCATGAATGTCGAGCGCCCCGCGGAACAGGTACGGAAAACCGAGCACGTTGTTCACCTGATTGGGATAATCAGAGCGCCCTGTCGCCACAATCACATCCTCGCGCACCGCATGGGCGTCCTCGGGGGTGATTTCGGGATCGGGGTTGGCCATTGCGAAGATCACCGCATTTGGAGCCATCGCCGCCACCATGTCCGGCGTCACGGCCCCTTTTGCCGAAACGCCAAGGAACACATCGGCGCCCTCCATGGCCTCGCTCAAGGTGCGCGCATCGGTTTTGGCCGCATGGGCAGATTTCCACTGGTTCATACCTTCGGTGCGACCTTGGTAGATCACGCCCTTGGTGTCACACATGATGCAATTGTCATGCTTGGCGCCCATCGATTTGACAAGCTCCAGACAGGCAATACCCGCCGCACCCGCACCGTTGAGAACAATTTTACAATCCTCGATACGCTTTCCGGAAATATGCAAAGCATTGATCAGACCGGCCGCGCAAATCACCGCCGTACCGTGCTGATCATCATGGAAGACAGGGATGTCCATTTCTTCCTTGAGCTTCTGTTCGATGATGAAACATTCGGGTGCCTTGATATCCTCAAGGTTGATCCCGCCAAAGGTCGGCCCCATCAGTTTGACCGCCTGAATGATCTGTTCGGGGTCTTCGGTATCAAGCTCGATATCGATCGAGTTCACATCGGCGAACCGTTTGAACAAAACCGCCTTGCCTTCCATCACCGGCTTGGACGCCAATGCCCCGAGATTACCAAGACCAAGCACCGCCGTGCCGTTGGAAATCACCGCCACAAGGTTCCCCTTGTTGGTGTAATCATAGGCCGTTTCGGGGTTTTCCGCGATGGCCTCACAGGGGACCGCAACACCGGGCGAATACGCCAGAGACAGATCGCGTTGGGTCGACATCGGCACACTCGGCGCAACGTCAAATTTCCCCGGACGCGGGTCCATGTGAAATGCGAGGGCTTCCTCGCGGGTTTGTGTAATCTTGGGCATTCAGGTGGGCCTCCTCTTTCCCAGTCGCACTTTCATATCGGGACAGGCGGGCCATCTCAACAAAGAACACCACATCCCCTTTACGCCGCTGCGCCGACAGGTAAGTTGTGGGCCACTCATTTAGGGGATTGTCGTGGCCGACGCAGAGCACAAAGTAACACCGATGATGGCGCAATATCTGGAAATCAAATCCAGACACCGCGATGCTTTGCTGTTTTACCGGATGGGCGATTTTTACGAACTGTTCTTTGATGATGCTGTTGCCGCATCCGCCGCCCTCGACATCGCCCTGACCAAACGCGGCAAACACGAAGGCGACGACATCCCGATGTGTGGCGTCCCCGTTCATGCCGCCGAAGGCTATTTGCTCACCCTGATCCGGAAAGGGTTTCGTGTCGGCGTTTGCGAGCAACTCGAAAGCCCCGCCGAGGCGAAAAAGCGCGGCGCGAAATCCGTTGTGAAACGCGACGTCGTACGCCTCGTCACCCCCGGCACATTGACCGAAGAGAGCCTTTTGGACGCCCGCCGCCACAACTTTCTCGTGGCCTTTGCCGAAATCCGTGATGAGGGCGCACTGGCATGGGTCGATATCTCGACCGGTGAATTTCATGTGATGCCCTGCCCGCTTTCGCGGCTTGCGCCCGAACTGGCCCGCCTGAACCCGTCCGAAATTCTCCTGTCCGAGAGTTTTGGCGCGAATTGGGCCGAGTTAGTGCCTGATTTTGCCGATTGCGTCACGCCCCTGTCCCGTGCGTCATTTGACAGCACATCCGCACAAAAACGCCTGACCGACCTGTTCAAGGTCGCCTCTCTCGATGCCTTTGGCGGGTTTTCCCTCAGCGAAGTCTCCGCAATGGGTGCGGTCATCGACTATCTGGAAATCACCCAAAAGGGGAAATTGCCACTCATCCGCCCTCCGGCAAAGGAAATCGCACGCGGGAATATGCAGATTGACGGGGCCACACGTCGCAACCTCGAAATTACACGATCCCTGTCAGGGGGGCGTGATGGATCCCTTGTGAGTGTCATGGACCGTACCGTGACCGCGGCCGGTGGTCGCCTTTTGGAAAGACGGCTTTCCAGTCCCTCTTGCGATGTTGACGTGATCAACCACCGCCTCGATGCCGTAAATTTTGCGGTAGACAACCGCGCACTTACCAACACCCTGCGCGATGCCTTGCGCAACGTGCCAGACATTGAACGCGCCTTGTCACGGATTGGTCTGGAACGTGGCGGCCCACGTGATCTCGCCGCGATCCGCAATGGCCTTATCGGGGCGGAGACCATCGCGGACACCCTACCGCGAGATGCCATTCCGACCCTAATCCGGCAGAATATGACGTTTTTAACCGGACACACCGACCTCATTGACCTGCTTGATGCCGCACTTGTTGCCGAGCCACCCCTTCTGGCGCGTGATGGCGGGTTTATCGCGACAGGGTATCACGCGGAACTCGAAGAGTGCCGAAAACTACGCGACGAGGGGCGCGGCGTCATTGCCTCCCTCCAATCCGACTATGCAACTATCGCGGGCGTTCAGGCGCTTAAGATCAAGCACAACAACGTGCTCGGCTATTTCATCGAAACCACAACCACCCACGCCGACAAAATGCTGTCTCCGCCGCTCAACGAGACCTTTATTCATCGCCAAACCACCGCCAATCAGGTGCGTTTCACGACGTTGGAACTGTCCGAGCTCGAGACAAAAATCCACAATGCCGGCGGTCGGGCGCTCGAAATCGAGAAACATCTATTCTCGGACCTGTGCGCACGCATTCTCGAACATGCGCCGCAGATCACCGACACCGCCCGCGCGCTCTCTGAAATTGACCTCGCGACATCACTTGCCGACCTTTCCACCTCCGAAAACTGGGTGCGTCCTGTGGTGGATTCGGGTCGAAAACTGGACATTCAGGGCGGGCGACATCCCGTGGTGGAACGCGCCCTGCGCAAACAGGGCGGCGAGACATTTGTTGCCAACAATTGCGACCTGTCTGACGGGCGTGACGGCGCGGCGATCTGGCTTCTCACCGGTCCGAACATGTCGGGTAAATCGACGTTCCTGCGCCAGAACGCGCTCATCGCGCTCATCGCACAGATGGGGTCCTACGTACCGGCATCCTTGGCGCACATCGGGATCGTGTCACAACTGTTTTCACGCGTGGGCGCGTCGGATGATCTGGCCCGTGGGCGGTCGACCTTTATGGTCGAGATGGTTGAAACAGCGGCGATCCTTAACCAGGCGGATGATCGTGCGCTTGTTATTCTTGACGAAATCGGGCGCGGAACGGCGACGTATGACGGCCTGTCCATCGCATGGGCAACGCTTGAACATCTGCATGATGTGAACAAATGCCGCGCCCTGTTTGCAACGCACTACCACGAGATGACCGCGCTTTCCGAAAAGCTCGACGGTGCCGAAAATGCCACCGTCACCGTCAAGGAATGGGATGGCGACGTCATTTTCCTTCACGAAGTGCTCAAAGGCAAAGCCGACCGGTCCTATGGTGTTCAGGTCGCACGTCTGGCGGGTCTGCCGGCCTCCGTGGTGGAACGCGCAAAAATCGTGCTTGAGGCACTTGAAAGCGGCGAGGCCGAAAACGCCAAAAATCCAAAGGCAATCATCGATGACCTACCGTTGTTCGCCGCCTCCCCCGCACCACAAAAAGCACCAACACCAAAAGGCCCATCCGAACTCGACAAAAAACTCGCCGGAATTTCTCCCGACGAGTTGACGCCCCGAGAGGCACTTCAATTGCTCTATGAGCTCAAAACACTATCCGGTGTTTAGGCGGGTGTGGATGACACCCCGACCTGCGCGGGGCGCAACAGCCGATCGTGGATCATGAACCCGACATTCATCACCTGAATGATGTCGCCCGCTTTGGTCGCGGGAACGGCCGCCTCGAACATTGCCTCGTGCATGTTCGGATCGAACTTTTCACCTGGCTCGGGTGAAATCACCTCGATGCCGTGACGACCAAAAACGGACAAAAGCTCGCGCATGGTCAGCTCGATACCTTCGATCAAAGCGGCCTGTGCTTCGCGTTGCTCATCGGTGATCACATCAACCGCACGTTTCAGGTTGTCGAAAACAGGCAGCATGTCGCGAGCCAGTTTCGATCCACCGTAATTTTCGGCCTCGCGGCGATCACGCTCCGCACGTTTACGCACGTTTTCCGTTTCGGCCATGGCACGCATGAAACGGTCGCGAAACTCGTCACGCTCGGCGCGCGCAGTTTCAAGCTCATCCACTTCTTCGTCCAACGCGTCATCCAGTTCATCAATGTCGATCTGATCCTCGGAATCGAGGTTATCATCGTCAAAATTTAGGTCTTTCGGGTCCGTCATCTCTTAACCTTTCACGCCTTATTGGACAGCATTCGTCCAACAAGTTGGGCCGTGTAATCAACGATTGGTACGATCCGCCCATAGTTGAGGCGAGTCGGACCGATGACTCCAACGGCACCGATTATCTTTCGATCAGCGTTCATATAAGGAGAAACCACCAAAGAGGAACCCGAAAGCGAAAAAAGTTTGTTTTCCGAGCCGATAAAAATGCGCACCCCTTCGCCATCCTCGGTCAATTCAAGAAATTCGGCGATATCGCGCTTCTTTTCGAGGTCATCGAAAAGGGTCCGGATACGGTCAAGCTCCGCCGCTTCCGAACTTTGAGCCAACAAATGCGAACGCCCGCGCACGATCAAACGTTCATAATGCGCCCCGTCCCCTTCCCAGAACGCATCCCCGTTGTCGATGAGATCCGCCGCCAGACCATCCAGTTCCTGACGTCTGGTTTTAATCTCGCGTTCAACTGTCGCCTTGAGTTCGGACAGGGTTTTCCCCTCGATCAGCGAATTGATAAAATTGGCCGCCTCACGCAACGACGATGGCGTTTGCCCCGCGGGCGGTGTGAATACGCGGTTCTCCACCTGACCATCCGCAAACACCAGGACAACCAAGGCACGTTCAGGCGCAAGGCTCACAAATTCCACATGTTTTAGCGGCGCTTCGTGTTTGGGGATTAAAACGAGACTCGCCCCTTGCGTCAGTCCGGAAAGCGCCGAACCAACACGGTCCAACATTCCGCCCACATCCTTGCCATCATCGCGCAACGTCTCGTGCATTTTCTCGCGCACATCATCCGAAACCGTACCGACCTCCAAAAGGCCGTCGACAAACATGCGCAGCCCGAGGTGTGTCGGAATCCGCCCCGCCGACACATGCGGACTGTCCAACAGGCCGAGGTATTCCAAATCCTGCATCACATTGCGCACTGTGGCGGCGGATACTTTTTCGCTCATGGCACGGGTCAAGGTGCGTGACCCCACAGGGCCACCACTGTCCAGATAGCCCTCAACCACCCGTCGAAATACTTCGCGGGACCGGTCGTTCATTTCAGCAATAATGTTTGCGCGTTCTACCATCTGACACGGTTTCCCAAAGGCACTGCCATTAAAAGGGTTGAGCGCTTAGCGTCAATGAGGGTTGCACCATTTGCGCCGCCTATCTTATGTGGGGACAACAAACAAAAAGGAAAGATCATGCGACCTTCTGGACGAAAACTAGACGAGATGCGTTCAATTACCATCGAAACCGGCGTCACAAAACACGCCGAAGGTTCGTGTATGATCCGCTGTGGCGACACGCATGTCCTGTGTACCGCAACAATCGAACCGCGCGTCCCGCCCTTTATGCGCAATTCCGGACAGGGATGGGTGACAGCAGAATACGGTATGCTGCCCCGCTCCACCTCGTCGCGTATGCGCCGCGAGTCAACAGCCGGAAAGCAAGGCGGACGCACCATCGAAATCCAACGCCTGATCGGCCGCTCATTGCGTGCGGGCGTTGACCGTGTTGCCCTTGGCGAACGTCAAATCACCGTCGATTGCGATGTCATTCAGGCCGATGGCGGAACCCGCTGTGCCTCGATCACGGGCGGTTGGGTCGCCCTACGTCTTGCCGTCAACAAGCTGATCAAGGCGGGTGACATCACAACCGACCCGCTGATTTCCAATGTCGCCGCCGTGTCCTGTGGCATCTACGCGGGCCAACCCGTTCTCGACCTTGATTACCCCGAGGATTCCGAGGCCGGTGTGGACGGCAACTTCATCATGCTCGCCAACGGTCAGATGGTCGAAACACAGATGAGCGCCGAAGGGTCCACCTACTCACGCGCTCAATTGGTTGAGTTGCTTGATTTGGCTGACAAAGGTGTGGCCGAACTGGTCGCCGCCCAAAATGCGGCCGTGTCCTGATGCGCGTCTTTGATGGCGACAAACTCGTTCTGGCCTCTCACAACAAAGGCAAGCTGCGCGAAATCGGTGCGCTGCTTGCTCCCTTTGGTGTCGAAGTCGTATCGGCGGGTGATCTGGGCTTCGATGAGCCCGAGGAAACCGAAAGCACATTTGCCGGGAACGCACGGATCAAGGCGCATTATGCCGCCCGAAAATCCGGTCTACCCGCTTTGTCTGACGATAGCGGCATCATGGTTGACGGGCTTGACGGCGCGCCCGGCGTGTACACAGCCGATTGGGCCGAAACGCCAAATGGCCGCGACTTCCCGATGGCGATGAAAAAGGTCTGGGATCTGCTCGAAGCCAAGAACGCAACTATGCCACGCACCGCGCGGTTTTGCTGCACACTGTGCCTTGCGTGGCCCGATGGTCACGACGAGGTGTTCGAGGGCAAGGTTGAGGGTCACCTCGAATGGCCGATGCGCGGCGATTTCGGGTTCGGGTTTGATCCGATCTTTGTCCCTGCGGGCGAAACACAGACATTTGGCGAAATGGACCCCGCAAAGAAACACGCGATGAGCCATAGGGCCGATGCCTTTGCCAAATTTGTAAAAGGGCCCTTTGCGGGGCGCGTGTAAAAAGACATGGAAGATTGGCAAAATGGCGGGTTTGGGCTCTATTTTCACTGGCCGTTCTGCCAATCAAAATGCCCCTATTGCGATTTCAATTCCCACGTATCGGGCGCGGTGGACCAAGAGGCCTGGGGGGCGGCATTTCTCTCCGAAATCGACCGTGTATCCGCAGAAACATCCGGACGATTGGTTCAGTCGATCTATTTCGGGGGCGGCACCCCGTCATTGATGGAGCCCTCACTTGTCGGGAAAATCCTCGATCGTGTGCGTCTTCGGTGGTCCCTGTCAAACGATGTCGAAATCACACTCGAAGCAAACCCTTCGTCCGTTGAAATTGCCAAGTTTCGCGACTTTAGAGCCACTGGCGTCAATCGCGTGTCCCTCGGCGTCCAGTCACTGCGCGAGGATGATTTGCGCCGTCTCGGCCGTCTTCATTCCGTTACCGACGCCAAGCGGGCCATAGATGTTGCGCAATCTGTGTTTGATCGCACCTCGTTTGACTTGATCTATGCCCGTCAGGATCAAACTCTGGCCGATTGGGAGTGCGAGTTGGCCGAAGGCCTCGCATTGGCAAACGGGCACCTGTCCCTTTACCAGCTCACGATTGAACAAGGCACCGCCTTTGGTGATCGCTACAACGCCGGAAAACTGCGCGGTTTGCCAAACGATGACCTTGGCGCCGACATGTATTTTTTAACGCAAGACATGACATCCGCCGCAGGTCTACCCGCCTACGAAGTGTCTAATCACGCCCGAACCGGTATGGAAAGTCGCCACAATCAAATTTATTGGCGCTATGGCGATTACGCGGGTATTGGTCCCGGCGCACATGCACGCCTCACGGTCGACGGGCAAAAATTTGCAATTGATACCCCGCTCGCGCCGAACAAATGGCTCGCACAAGTGAATGAGACAGGTCATGGCGAAAACACACGCACAGCTTTGTCCAAACAGGATCAAGCTCTCGAATACCTTATGATGGGCCTAAGGATCGGGGATGGCGTTACCTTGAGTCGTATCACCTGTCTTTTGGATGATGTTTTTTACAACAAAATCAAATATCTGGCCGACGATGGCCTGATCGAAACGGACAACGGCCGCCTCATCGTTACACGCGATGGGCGGCCGCTTATAAATGCGATTGTAAAAGACCTATTGCCCTAATCGCTATCTGCCGCGTGAAAGGATCTGACAAAGCATATCCAGATCATCGAGAGACGCATAAGAGATCGATAGCTGTCCCTTTTCTGATCCGTTCTGGTGTTGGATCTCAACCTTCATTCCGACCGTGGCGCTCAAATCAGCCTCAAGCGCACGGGTATCGGCATCCTTATCGGTCGCTTTCCGGCTTGTTTTGTCTCTGGTGACGGGTGGCAACTTGCTTTTCTTCGCAAGCTTTTCCGTATCGCGAACTGACAACCCGCGTTTTACAACATCACGCGCCAGTTCGGATGGATTTTCAGAGGTAATCAAGGCCCGCGCATGACCCGCCGTGAGATCACCGCGCTCAAGGAGACCCTGAACATCCTCGGGAAGCTGCAAAAGTCGCATCATATTGGCAATATGGCTCCGGCTTTTTCCCAAAGCACTCGCGAGTTGTTCCTGTGTGTGACCGAACTTTTCCATAAGCTGATTATAGCCAACAGCTTCCTCGATTGAATTGAGGTCCGCGCGTTGAATATTCTCAATGATCGCAATTTCCAACACCTCGGTGTCGTTATATTCACGAACAATAACAGGGACTTCATGCAGTTTTGCCATTTGCGAGGCCCGCCAGCGGCGTTCCCCTGCGACAATTTCGAAATCTCCCGAACGACGCGGGTTTGCTCGCACGATAAGGGGTTGAATAACCCCTTTTTCGGCAATGGAGTCCGAAAGCTCCTTGAGTTTCTCTTCATCAAACCGCCGTCTGGGCTGATCCGGATTTGGCGACACGCGCTCAATCGGGACGATCAAATCAGCACTTTGCGCCGCGGCCCCCGACGTATTGGATGTGGATGTATCAGCGGTCTGATTGACATCGGCCATAAGCGAGGAAAGTCCCCGACCCAAACCACGCCTTTTAGAATTACCGTTGTTTTGTGTCATGTTCAGCCCTTTTTGCTCACGAGTTCTTTTGCCAAAGCTCGATACGCTTCGCTACCTTTTGATGTCGGATCGTAACTCAAAACCGGCAAAGCATAGGAAGGTGCTTCGCTAATTCTGACGTTACGCGGGATAACTGTTTTGAAAACCAAATCCCCAAGATTTTCCCTCGCGTCTGTCTCGACCTGTTTGGATAGGTTATTGCGCTTGTCATACATGGTTAAAACCACACCCGCGATCCGAAGATACGGGTTTGCGGTCTGGCGCACTTCGCGAACGGTCATAATCAGCTGCGTCAGCCCCTCCAATGCAAAAAACTCACTTTGAAGCGGCACGAGAACCGAGTCGGATGCAACCATTGCATTCACTGTCAGCAAACTCAGAGATGGCGGACAATCAATCAAAATGAAATCAATCGCATAGGTATCCAATGCGCGTTGACGCAGTGCATCGCGCAACAAAAAGCTACGCTTTTCATTTGAAATCATCTCAATATCCGCAGAACTCAGATCTACGGTTGCAGGCACGATCCAGAGTCCCTGAATGTCGGTTGTCTGTATCGCGTCGTGAATATCAACCTCGCCAAGCAACAAATCGTAGGTTGTGAGCGTCCTTTCGGATGGTTCGACCCCGAAACCGGTCGACGCATTCCCCTGTGGATCGAGGTCAATAACCAGAACGCGATATCCCAACTCGACCAAGGCCGCCGCGAGATTTATTGTTGTGGTCGTTTTTCCAACACCACCCTTTTGGTTGGCAATAGAGATGATTTGAGGCCCCTTGGGTCGAGTTGGATCAGACACGCTCAATTTCTCCGACTTCTAAAATGACTGCATTTTGATCCGTCACGCTTGCGTGTGATTTATGCGAAAAACGCCACGCGGTACGGGCTTCATCAAGTTCTTGTTGAAATTTCTCACCTTTCGGAAAATAAGCAATCCCATTTTCATCTAAATGACGGTCAGCAAATTCCAATAGGTTGGACAATGACGATAAGGCACGCGCGGTCAACACGTTAGCAGACAAAGGTGCGACGCCCTCTACCCTTTGCGCCAAAACCTGTGCGTCAACACCGACATCCCGAAGGACGGTTCGCAAGAATGTGGATTTTCTCTGATCCGATTCAACCAATGTGAAAGTCATATCCGGCGAACGTTCTGCGGCGATAATGGCGCACACTACTCCGGGAAACCCACCACCGGATCCCAAATCCACCCAATGGCCACGCTGCGCGCCAACAATGTTGAATACTTGTGCTGAATCCAGAAAATGTCGGTCCCATGCATGTTCAAGTGTACTTTTCGACACCAGGTTTATTGCCGGATTCCATTTTTTAAGAAGTTTCTCGAACACATCCAGTCGGTCCAATGTTTCACGTGAAACATTCAAGCCGATATGCGCAAAATCTTTCATTCTAAGATGCCTTCAATTTCTGCAGCTGCCGGATACGCGCCAAAATCAATGTCGCTGCTGCCGGCGTCATCCCCTCTACCCGCATAGCCTGTGCAATCGTCTGGGGTCGTGACGCTTGTAGCTTTGATCGAAGTTCATTTGATAGCCCATTAAGGCCCTCGTAGTCGAATAAATCCGGAATCTGCTCGGCTTCATCGCGCTTTAGCGAGACAACATCCCGTTTTTGACGCTCGATATAGGTTGCATAAAGTGCGTCTCTTTGCGCCTGCACCTGTATATCCGGTGCAATGGAAGAGAGCGCCGGTGTCATTTTTGAAAGCTGGGCAAAGCTTATATGTGGGAACGACAGGACCTCATAACCAGTCCGGCGGGATCCGTCAAAACTTGACTCTATTCCACCCGCCCTGAGCTCATTTGGCGTGTACGTTATAGAGGCCAATTGCGCCTTGGCCGCGCTGAGAGCTGTCATTTTCTCTGAATTCCGCTGAGCACGGACACTTCCGACGACCCCCATCTCAACACCGCTTTGGGTAAGCCGCTGATCTGCGTTATCAGCGCGGAGGGACAGCCTGAATTCAGCACGCGAGGTAAACATCCGGTAGGGTTCCGTTACGCCGCGCGTCACAAGATCATCAACCATAACCCCAATATAGCTGTCCGTTCTCGAAAAAACTTTCTGCTCCAGATTTTTGGCATGGCGTGCCGCATTCAGGCCTGCGAGCAATCCTTGCGCTGCCGCCTCCTCATATCCGGTTGTACCATTAATTTGACCCGCCAAATACAGATTGGGCACATCTTTCGTTTCAAGCGTTAACCGCAAAGCCCGCGGATCGACATAGTCATATTCGATCGCATAGCCCGGCTGTGTAATTTCCACATTTTCCAAGCCGACGATCGAACGCACATAGGCCTCCTGAACATCGACGGGTAAGGATGTCGAAATTCCATTTGGATACACCGTGTCAACGGTAAGTCCCTCTGGCTCAAGGAAAATCTGATGTGACGATTTATCGGAAAACCTGACAACCTTATCCTCAATCGAGGGGCAATAGCGTGGTCCGACCCCTTCGATATGACCGCCATACATCGCCGAGCGATCCAAATTCTGGCGGATAATGTCATGGGTTTTTTCATTGGTATGCGTGATGCCACACGCAACCTGACGAACCTTTGGTTTGCTGTTCAAAAACGAAAACACAACAGGTTCTTCATCCCCGGGCTGGGATTCCAGAATGCTCCAATCGATCGTTTTACCGTTGAGACGCGGCGGTGTCCCCGTTTTCAATCGCCCCATGGGTAACCCGAATCCATAGAGGCGATCGGCCAAATCTATCGACGGCTTGTCTCCCATGCGGCCGCCACGGCGTTGTTCGTTCCCGATATGAATGACGCCATTCAAAAACGTGCCCGTTGTCAAAATCACCGCGGCGGATCCTATTTCGGATCCATCCGCCAAACGAACACCACAGACAGCATCACCATCCATCAGGAAATCGACAACTTCGGCTTCGACGATAGACAGATTTGGCGTTTGCTCAAGTTCGGCCAACATTGCAGCTTGGTACAAAAGACGATCAGCCTGCGCCCGCGGCCCCTGAACGGCGGGACCTTTGCGGCGATTCAAAAGCCTGTATTGGATGCCCGCGCAATCAGCCACACGCCCCATAACACCATCCAGAGCGTCGATTTCGCGCACAAGGTGGCCTTTGCCAAGTCCGCCGATTGCAGGATTGCACGACATGACGCCAATATTTTCACGCTTTAGCGTTACAAGCGCCGTATTGGCACCTACGCGCGCCGAGGCCGCGGCAGCATCACAGCCCGCATGCCCTGCGCCCACTACAATCACATCGAAATCCAAATGTTTCACGTGAAACACTCCACAAAATTCTGATTATTTGCCGATGCAGAAACTCGAGAAAATTTCTCCGAGGACGGCCTCGACATCAATACGCCCCACAAGGCAATCAAGGTCGTAAATCGCTGTCCGAAGAAACTCCGCCGCGATTTCAGCCCTGTCACTGTCGAGCAGTATCTCATTTCGCGCCGTTTCCAAAGAGCCAACTGCACGGGACATCGCCATTCGGTGACGTTCATGCGTCGCAACTGCGGACCCCGCGCTGCGTTTGGACAAAACCGACGACACATGCGCCACAAGCGCCGACACGCCATGACCTGTTTCACCGGATATAGAGGCCGGACCAAATGTGCCGCAATCATCCTTTCCGATCAAAACCAGATCCCCTGCCTTTGGAAGTATCTCTGGTTCGGAGGTTTCATCCGGCAACAACACCACCCGCAAATCAGCAAGCTCCGCACGCGATCGCGCCCGCTCAATGCCCATGCTCTCGACAACATCGCTCGTCTCGCGAAGTCCCGCCGTATCGAGAATGGTCACAGGCAACCCATCGAGCTCCATCCGGACCTCAATCACGTCACGCGTTGTACCTGCTATCTCGGACGTAATCGCGGCATCACGTCCTGCAAGGGCGTTCAACAACGTTGATTTTCCGATATTCGGCGGACCAACAATTGCCACCTCGAACCCGTCACGGATACGTTCGGAAATGTGGGATCCTTCAATTTCGCGGTTCAAATCACCAATGACCTGCGCAAGGAGTTCCAACACCTCAGGCGACACATCAACAGGAACCTCCTCATCCGCAAAATCAATGGTTGCCTCAATCAACGCCGCCGCACGTATGAGTGCGCTACGCCAGACGTCAACTTTGGCACCGATTGCACCGGAAAACACCCGCATCGCCTGTTTTCTCTGCGCTTCGGTTTCAGCGTCGATCAAGTCCGCGAGGCCCTCGACCTGAGTCAGGTCAAGCCGCTCATTCTCAAGCGCCCGGCGTGTAAACTCACCCGCCTCGGCCGCCCGCAAACCCTCGATACGGCCCAACTCCGCAAGTACCGAACGCACAATCGCGATGGAACCGTGAAGCTGTAATTCCGCGCTTTGCTCACCTGTAAAGGACGCACCCTGTTCGAAACATAACACAAGCGCCTCATCGAGCACCGCACCCTTTGCATCTTTAAGCACCCGCAACGCCGTACGGCGCGGCAACGGCACATCGCCCGCCAACATTTCGACAGCCGAAAACGCGAGCGGCCCGGAAATCCGGACCACCGCTACACCCGCTTTGCCGCGGGCCGTTGCTTCTGCGAAGATAGTATCCATGAGGTTAACTCATTGATATTAAAAAATTAAGCGTTCATAGAGTCAAAGAATTCGCCATTTGACTTCGTTTGTTTCAACTTGGAAATCATGAACTCGATCGCATCGGTTGTTCCCATCGGGTTCAGGATGCGGCGCAGCACGTACATTTTCTGCAAGTCCTTGGAATCAACAAGCAACTCTTCTTTGCGCGTTCCGGATTTGAGAATATCCATCGCGGGGAACACGCGTTTGTCCGCAACTTTACGATCCAGAACGATCTCCGAGTTGCCCGTCCCTTTGAATTCCTCAAAGATGACTTCATCCATGCGCGAACCGGTATCAATCAAAGCGGTGGCGATAATGGTCAGTGACCCACCCTCCTCGATGTTACGCGCAGCACCAAAGAAGCGTTTAGGGCGCTGTAGGGCATTGGCGTCAACACCACCGGTCAACACCTTACCAGAGGACGGTACAACAGTATTGTATGCACGGCCAAGGCGCGTGATGGAATCGAGCAGGATCACAACATCGCGCTTGTGTTCCACAAGGCGCTTTGCCTTTTCGATCACCATTTCACAAACGGCAACGTGACGGGTGGCAGGTTCGTCAAAGGTCGAGGAAATCACCTCGCCCTTCACAGAGCGCTGCATGTCCGTCACTTCCTCCGGACGTTCATCGATCAACAACACGATGAGATAACATTCAGGGTGGTTTTGGCCGATCGAAGTCGCAATATTTTGCAACAAAACGGTTTTACCGGTGCGTGGTGGTGCGACGATCAACGAACGCTGACCCTTACCGATCGGAGCGACAAGGTCGATAATCCGTGCGGAGCGATCCTTGATCGTTGGATCCTCGATCTCCATCGTCAGCCGCTCATTGGGGTAAAGCGGCGTCAGGTTGTCAAAGTTGATCTTATGCTTGGCTTTTTCCGGCTCTTCGAAGTTGATCTTCGTCACCTTGGTCAGCGCGAAATAACGCTCGTTCTCACCTGGCGCCTGAATAACACCCTCAACGGTATCACCTGTACGCATGCCCCATTGACGGGCCACCTCGGGTGAAACGTAGATATCATCCGGTCCGGGCAAGTAGTTTGCCTCGGGCGAGCGCAAGAACCCGAAACCGTCCTGCAAAACTTCCAGAACACCATCGCCGGAGATTTCCCAACCGTCCTCAGCGCGTTCTTTGAGAATCGAGAACATCATATCGCCCTTACGCATCGTCGATGCGTTTTCGATCTCGAGCTCTTCGGCCATCGACAACAGGTCTTTGGGGCTTTTAGCTTTGAGATCGGCGAGGTTCAGAGTTTCAGTTGTCATGGAAATTCCTATGGTTCGCCTCAGGGTGCGAACGGGGTCAGGCATGTAAAGGGATATCCCGTGAATGACCGGACGGTCGGGATTTCTGACTACATAGGATTTAGACCAACCGGAGTCAATAATTCTTAGCCCGGACGCTCAAAACGGCTTGGCGATGACCATAAATACGATGACCAACATCAAAAGCGTCGGAATTTCGTTCATCATCCGGTACTGACGCCCCGTGAGTTTGTTCTCACCTGCCACAAAATCAAGTCGGCGTTTATCACACCAGAAATGAAATCCGGTCATTCCGATCACGCTAAACGCCTTGAGCCATGACCAACCGGCGCTCCAATCGACAATACCCGGCGTGAACACAAGGCAAAGACCAAATAACCACGATGACATCATCGCAGGGCGCATGATGATCCGGAATAGTTTCATCTCCATATCCTGAAACAAACGATCCGTCTCGGTTCCAAGCGGAACGCTTTCGGTATGGCGCACAAACAATCTCGGCAAATAAAACAAACCGGCCATCCACGAGATTACGGAAACCACATGAAGCGATTTTGCCCAAGGATAAATTACTGCGAGAAAATCACCCATATTCCGACCTTTCTGTGTCTCTCTCTTAATAAAATAAAGAATAGAAAAAGAAAGATGATGTTTAAGTAGGGCCTGTGGATAATGTGGATTAGTGGCTTTTCCACAGATCGATCCCAGTGAAGTGATGTAACGCCCGGGATTTCCGGTCGAATGTGGAAAACACGTTAATCTCTTAATAATATGGATTATAGAGTGGTTAATCGTACAGATCGGGTGTGGATAAGTTGGCTATAACTTTTTAGGATCCCGTTTGTCCCCCGCGGCGATGGATCAAATCTCCCCAAGGATAAACAGAGCGCAGTTTCAGGATAAACAGAGGGCTTTTCCACAAGGATGGTGATCCGCTATCTGTCCTCCGACTTAACGACAGCTTAACACAGGATATATCCACAATATGATCAACACGCCCAAACGCATTATTCTTGCGTCAGGTTCGACCATCCGGCGGCAACTTTTGCAAAACGCAGGAGTTGCCATTGATATAGAAGTGGCGCGTATTGATGAAGAAACGATTAAGGATGCGCTCGTTGGGGAGGGCGCCCATCCCCGTGATATCGCGGATGCACTGGCCGAAGGCAAAGCGCGCAAAATTTCTCTCAGGTATCCGGAGGCGATGGTGATCGGTTGCGATCAAGTGTTGTCATTCAAAGGGCGGCTTGTTTCCAAATGTGCCACGGCGGACGAGGCGCGAAATTTGCTAGGCCAGATGCAGGGCGAGCGGCACAGGTTGTTATCCGCAACCGTTATTTATGAGGATGGAGAGCCGAAATGGCGTCATGTCGGTGAGGTCCGTATGGAGATGCGACCCCTCACGGCGGCCTACCTTGACGACTATATCGATCGAAATTGGCACAGTGTGCGCGATGCTGTCGGGTGTTATAAACTCGAAGAAGAAGGAGTGCGGTTGTTTTCATCCATCGAAGGTGAGTACTTTAATGTTCTGGGCCTGCCGCTTCTTGCGTTGTTGTCCCACCTTGTCGATAGAAAGATGATTGCATCATGAGTGAAAAAATTCCTCTGGCCGCCGTACTTGGATCGCCGATTGCGCATTCCAAATCACCACAGCTTCACACCTACTGGCTCAAACGCTACGGGATACGCGGTCATTATATTCCCGTTGATGTGGCTCAGGTCGACCTCAAAGAGGTTTTGAAAACGCTGCCAAAAATGGGATTTGTCGGTGCAAACGTCACAATCCCGCACAAAGAGGCCGCTTTGGCGCTTGCGGATGTGGTCACGGATCGCGCGGCATTGATCGGCGCGGCCAACACGCTGATTTTTCGTACTGATGGCAAGCTGCACGCGGACAATACCGATGGCTACGGCTTTGTCGAAAACCTGCGTGCCAATGCCAATTGGGATCCGACCCTCGGGCCTGCCGCCGTGTTCGGTGCGGGTGGTGCGGCGCGTGCTGTTGTGGCGTCCCTTATCGATGTGGGTGTGCAGGAAATTCGCCTCTCCAACCGGACCCGCAACCGGACCGAGGCGCTTAGGGAGGAATTCGGAAGCAAAATCCGGATTGTCGACTGGGTTCAGGCCGGCAATATGCTCGATGGCGCGACCACCGTGGTGAACACGACTTCCTTGGGTATGGTTGGCAAACCGGAGTTCAAGGTGCCGCTTGATGCGCTTGGAAAAACCGCTGTTGTGACCGACCTTGTTTATACCCCGCTCAAAACCGCGTTTTTGGCAAAGGCCGAAGAGATCGGATGCCAAACCGTCGACGGGTTGGGCATGTTGTTGTATCAGGCCGTTCCCGGGTTCGAGCGGTGGTTTGATCATCGCCCCGATGTGGATGACGAGACCCGCCGCGTCATTTTGGGCCAATGACCACCCGCCCCTATGTCATCGGTTTGACCGGCTCAATCGCGATGGGCAAAAGCACCACAGCGCAGTTCTTTGCCGATGCCGGTATCCCCGTTTGGGATGCGGACGCGGCTGTGGCGCGGCTTTATGCGCGCGGTGGTGCGGCTGTTGCCCCGATTCATGCAGAATTTCCAGACGCGGTTTTAAATGATACAGTCTCTAAAGCGGCTCTAAAGACCATTATTTCTGCGGATCCTGCGGCGCTTAAGCGTATAGAAGCTATTGTTCACCCGCTCGTTGCGGCCGACCGCGCGGGCTTCATCGCGGATACGGATGCGGCGATTGTTGTTGTGGATATTCCGCTGTTGTTCGAAACGGGTGCACAGGCACAGGTTGATTGCACGGTTGTGGTCTCGACAGATGCCAAAACACAACGCGCCCGCGCGCTCGCCCGCGATGGCATGACCGAAGCCCATTTCGACGCGATCATGGCAAAGCAACTCCCCGACGCAGAAAAACGCGACCGCGCCGATTTTGTTATCGACACCCGTAACCTTGAATCCGCACGGCGTCAGGCGCATGATATTCTTGATCACATAAAGAACAGGCGAACGCATGCGTGAAATCGTTTTAGACACTGAAACCACCGGATTCGACCCGCATCGCGGCGACAGGTTGGTTGAAATCGGTGCGATCGAGCTGATGAACCACATGCCCACGGGGCGCACCTATCACCAGTATATGTTCCCTGAACGCGATATGCCCGACGGCGCATTCGGTGTGCATGGAATTGGCCCCGACATTCTCGTCCCGCCCCGCCCCGCCAAAGAGGGCGAGGTGACGCTAAGGGATAAACCCCTGTTCAAAGCGGTGGCGCGGGAGTTCCTTGATTTTATCGGGGACTCGAAACTGGTGATCCACAACGCCGCGTTTGATATGAAATTTCTCAACGCCGAGTTGAAAACACACGGCTTTCGGGAATTGCCATGGGAACAAGCCATCGACACGCTTGCGATTGCACGCAAAAAATTCCCCGGATCTCCCGCAACCCTTGATGCACTGTGTCGCCGTTTTAACATCGACAGCTCGGCGCGGACATTGCACGGGGCCTTGCTCGATTCTGAAATTCTGGCCGAGGTCTATCTGGAGCTTATCGGCGGGCGTCAACCCGACCTTGTTCTGGCACCTGCCGGACGGGATGATGCGCCATCTGCCGGACGTGAGACAAACGAAGCGTGGCGTCCCACGCGGCGCCCCGCGCCCTTGCCGTCACGCCTCACAAATGACGAAGCCGCCGCCCATTCTGCCTTTGTAGACAAGTTGGGCGACGGCGCATTGTGGAAAAAATTCAGCTAAAAAGAGCTTAGTTCGGTTTTGCTTGGGCCTGTGCCTCGGCGCGGCGCGCCATGTCCTGACGGTACAGTTGTACAAAATCGATGTTGTCGAGGTTCAGCGGCGGGAAGCCACCGTCGCGCGTGACGTCATGGACGATGCGACGCAGGAACGGGAACAACATGCGTGGGCATTCGATCATCAGGAACGGGTGCATTTGCTCTTCCGGCACGTTCTCGATGTGGAATACGCCCGCGTAATCAAGTTCGAGAATGAACAACGTGGTCGCGCCATCCTCGGTTTTGCTTTCCACCTTTACCTTGGTGGCCACTTCGAACTGGTGCTCGACCTCGCGCTTTTTCGCGTCCAGAGCGACCTGAACGGAAATATTCGGGCGGCCCTCGGCCTTCAGGCCTTTTTGCGCGAGAATGTTCTCGAACGACATGTCACGCGTGAACTGCCCAAGGATTTGCATCTTTACGGGTTCGGCTTGTGCTGCAGGCTCGGCTGCTGCGGTTTCGACGTCATCTGCCATCAATTGGTCCTCAGAGTTTTAGTTTCGCGTCACTGTATCAGCTTGGTTCAGGTGCCTCAATGGCGCGTCCAACCAGAATGACCAGGGGTGTCACTCTCTTTGATGTCGACTTCCTTGAACTCGCCGTCAATCACCCGCGTGTCGTGTGGTGTCCCGTCCGCAAATGGATCGCGGTCAAATCCCGCGCCCTGCGCACCTGCGCCCATCTGAAAGCTCTGGATCTTGACCCGTTTGCGCAATTCCTTAAACGCAGCCCCCCGCACCGCAGGGATCAAAAGCGCAAATCCCAAAGCATCGGTAAAAAAGCCGGGCGTCAACAAGAGTGCGCCGGAGAACAAAATCATCGCCCCATGTGCAAGTGGCTCGGTCGGATCGCGCAGCTCCGAAAACGATCCGCGCAACTGTGACAGCGCTGCGGCGCCTTGCTGTCGGACCAAAGTTGTCCCGATGACAGCCGTTACAATAACGATCAACAGGGTCGGCCAGAGACCGATCAACCCGCCGACCTGAATGAACAATGCGATCTCGATAATCGGCACAGCGACAAATAACGCTAAAAGCAACATGAGTTTGCCTCTCTTTCTTGACCGTCCACTGGTGGACTTGGTCTGGTTCCCACCCTACATAGTAAGGGACGGCGGCATTTTCTATGCCGCGTGAGCTGTGAGGATCAAATGAGCCAATCCATCCTGTCCCTTCTGGTGCTTGCCGGAATTGCGATTTTCCTGATTTTGCGCCTGCGCAACGTGCTTGGCACGCGCGAAGGCTTTGAAAAACCACGTGTGGAACTGGATGACACAGTTGCCTCCGACCGCGGATCGAAAACATTTGAGGTCATCGAGGGCGGCGTGGACCGTGACATCGCGGACAACGTTGCTGACGGATCTCGCGCTGTCACGGAACTGGCGGCCATGAAACGCGCAGAGCCTTCGTTCAATGTCACAGAGTTTCTGGGGGGCGCAGGTGGCGCCTATGAAATGATTTTGATGGCGTTCGAACACGACGATCTCGAGAGTGTGCGCGATTTTCTTGCCGATGAGGTCTATGAGGCCTTTGACGGCGTGATCCAGACCCGCCGCGAACAGGGACTACAGGTTCAGGCGCAATTCGTCGGCCTGCGGGAGTTGCAATTGATCGACGCCGAGTTCGACAATGCCACACGCGAAGGCGAAGTGAAAATCCGCTTTGTCGCCGAGTTGATTTCCTCTGTGCATGATGCCGATGGCAAGCTGATCGAGGGCAACCCGACAGAGATCAAGCGTCAAAAGGACATTTGGACCTTTGCACGTGAAATGGGCAGCAACGACCCCAACTGGCAATTGGTCGCAACCGGCGCATGATGCGACGGAGGGTGGCATGCGCTTTGCTGTCAGCCCTGCTGACCTTGGCCGGTCCGGCTCTGGGCGAGGATGCATCGATGGTCACAGTGTTGGAATTTTCCGATCTGGACGGGTGGGCCGACGACGATCACGATGCGGCCCTCTCGGTTTTTGCGCAAACCTGTGACCGCATCGGTGAATTCGAATGGCCGCAATTATGCAAGGTTGCCCAAAGCCATCCGGACGCCAAAAGCTTCTTTGAGCTGTTTTTCAAACCCGTTGTGATCAACGATGACGCAGCCCCGCTGTTTACGGGCTATTTTGAACCCGAACTTCGCGGGTCGCGCCACCGCAGCGCCCGCTACCGCTTTCCGATCTATGCCAAGCCCGATGATCTTGTGGCCGGTGTCCCCTATTATTCCCGCCGCGAGATCGCGGATGGGGCGCTGAACGGACGCGGGTTGGAAATCGTCTGGGTCGATGACGCGGTGGAACTGTTTTTCCTACAGGTTCAGGGGTCGGGCCGCGTGCGCCTTGACGACGGGACAATGACCCGTGTGGGGTATGCGGGGAAAAACGGCCATACGTACCGCTCCATCGGCCGTGAACTGGTGCGGCGCGGAACGTACAACGAGCATCAGGTCTCCGCAGATGTGATCAAAAACTGGGTGCGGCGCAATCCAGTCGATGGACAGGACTTGCTCAACCACAACCCGTCTTTTGTGTTCTTTCGCGAGCGTCAGGACCTACACCCCGAACTTGGCCCCATCGGCGCGATGAACCGCTCGATTACCACGCTGCGTTCGATTGCTGTTGATCCGCAATTCACCCCGCTTGGCGCGCCCGTCTGGATTGAGAAGGCGGGCGAAAACCCCATGCACCGCCTGATGATCGCGCAGGATACCGGCTCCGCCATCAAAGGCGCACAGCGGGCCGATATTTTCTACGGCACCGGTGATGCGGCGGGGACCGAGGCAGGCCGCATCAAAGACGGCGGGCGTATGGTGGTGCTGCTCCCGATCCAGATCGCCTATGGCCTATTGGAAAAGGCAACGGGATGAAACGGCGCGGCAAGGGCAAATTGAGCGAGGATGATCGAACGGTTTGGGAGCAGGTGAAAAAGACCGCAATCCCGATGCGTGCCGAACCCGTCATCCCGCGCGACATGGCAAAACGCCGCCCCGTCACCCCCCCTGTGGTTCATCACATGGATGACGCCCTGTCCCATTTCGAGGTCGGATCACGCACAACCCGCACACCGATGGGCCACGATCTTGCGCCGTCCATATCCGAACGCCTTGCCCATGCACCCGTGCATATGGATCGCAAAAAATACGGAAAAATGCAGCGGGGAAAACTTAACCCCGAGGCCCGTATTGACCTACACGGCATGACATTGGCGCATGCACATCCCGCGCTTCAGGGGTTTATCATGTCGTCTGCGGCCGCCGGCCGTCGTCTTGTTCTGGTGATTACAGGCAAGGGTAAGAACCGCGACGAGGGCGGGCCGATCCCGATCCGAAAGGGTGTGCTAAAGAACCAAGTGCCGCATTGGTTGCACCAACCGCCGCTGCGTTCGGTGGTGATGCAGGTGACCGAAGCCCACCTCAAACACGGTGGTGGCGGTGCCTATTACGTCTACCTACGCCGTAGCCGGTAACCGTTTTCGCGCCCGCAAAACGCCCATTGCCGCCAAGATGCTGCTCAGACCGAAATAGACCGCATAGCCCAACATCTGTGTCGTGAACGGCACACCGAAATCAATCAGATAACCCGACACCCCCGGCCCGATGGCCGACCCGAACACCATCACGGCGGTGGCGGCGGATTTGATCGACCCGATGTAGCGCGTGCCGTAATGCTCGGCCCAAAACGCGCCCGCAACTGTCCCCTGCATCCCCATGCCAAGCCCGACAATCATCAGGCCGATCCCCGCCACAAATGGCACGGTCGCATAGGAAATCACGACAAACCCGACCAGAAACGGCAGCGGCATGAGCGGCAAAACCCGCCCTGCCCCGAACCGGTCCACAGCCATGCCGACAAGGAATGTTGCAGACACGGAGGTGAGTGTCAGCCATGGGTACAGCGAGACATATTCAACAAGCGACCACCCCTTTATCCCGGCCAAATGCACCTGTTGGAAAAAGAGCGCCGTGCCCCATGCCGGCGGGCCAAGCAACAGCGGGACGCACAGCCAAAACAACCAGTGCCTAAGCAGATCACCGCGTTTCCACATCCGCCCGTCCATGCCAACGGCACTGGTTGAATCCGCGATGGATTGCGGCGTGCGCTCTTGTGCCAGACACCACAAAATCAACGGAATCAACACCACGGACAGACCCGCGGCGACAAGCCATGAATGACGCCACCCGATTACGGTCATCAGCGCCACGAAAATCAGTGGTAAAATTGCCTGACCGACCGCAAAACCAAGCGAGGCAATCGACAGGGCACGGCCACGGGTGGCTTGGAACCAGCGTGCCATTGCCACCATGGCGATCTGGCTTGTCATGCCCTGCCCCGTGAACCGCAAAAGGAAAATCACAACAACGAGCAGGGTGACACTTGGGACCGCCGACATTGTCAGACAGGCCACCGCCAACCCCGTAAGGATGACAGGGGCCAGAACACGGACGCGGAAATGGTCGGTGAGAACCCCCGCCCAAACCATCACAATCGCAGAGGCCGTTGTCCCGATTGAATAAATTGCGCCCCACGATCCGTGGCTCAACCCGAATTCGGCGCGGATATCGGCAGCAAAAATGGAGATGAAATAGGTCTGACCATAGGAGGAGGTCAGGGTTAATAGAAACCCCACCGCCAACCACCGGGCATTTTCGACTATGAAGCGCAAATATGTCATGGACCTATAACGCGCTTTCCAAGACAAAAAGAAAGAGCAAACCGCCTGTGCGCATTCGCTCTCTCTCAATCAACCCGTGTGGCGCGATGTCAAAGCATGTAGCGGCTCACATCAGCGGCCTTGGCCATTTCGCCCACGTTCTTGTTCACGTATTCTGCGTCCACGATCACGGTCGATCCCGATTGATCCGGCGCCACAAACGACAACTCCTCAAACACGCGCTCCATGATCGTATACAAACGCCGTGCGCCGATATTCTCAACGCTCGTGTTCACATCCGCCGCAAGTTTCGCAATCGCTGTGATCCCGTCGTCGGTAAAGGTGATGTTGACCTCTTCGGTCTCCAACAGGGCTTTGTATTGGAGGGTCAGTGCATTGTCGGTTTCCGTCAGGATTCGGACAAAATCGGCCTCTTCCAAAGCACGCAATTCAACGCGGATCGGCAAGCGGCCCTGTAATTCCGGCAACAAATCGGACGGCTTCGCGATATGAAACGCCCCTGAGGCAATGAACAAAATGTGGTCGGTTTTCACCGGACCATGTTTGGTCGAGACGGTCGTCCCCTCGATCAGCGGTAGCAAATCACGTTGCACCCCTTCTCGGCTGACATCGCCGCCACGCGTGTCCGAGCGCACGCAAACCTTGTCGATCTCGTCAATAAACACGATCCCGTTTTGCTCGACCGCCTCCAACGCCGCCCGCGTGACGGTCTCGTCGTCCAGAAGCTTGTCCGCTTCCTCGTCGATCAACACCGTGTAACTTTCGGCGACACTCAGCTTTTTCTTTACGGTGCGCCCGCCAAAAGCTTTGCCAAACAGATCGCCGATATTCATCATCCCGCCACCCATCTGCGGCTGACCGGGGATTTCGAACATGCCTTGCGGTGTCGCGTTGTCCTGAACGTCCAACTCGATAATGGTATCGTCAAGCAACCCGTCGCGCAGCTTTTTGCGGAACATTTGCCGCGTCTGGTCGCGTGCATCCTGTCCCGCAAGGATCTCGATCACGCGCTCTTCCGCTGCTTCATAGGCCTTTGCTTTTACATCTTCGCGCATATGGTCGCGGGTCTGTGAAATCGCCACATCCACGAGGTCACGCACGATTTGTTCAACATCCCGCCCGACATAGCCCACTTCGGTGAATTTCGTCGCCTCGACCTTTACGAACGGCGCTTTCGCAAGCTTGGCCAAGCGGCGTGAAATCTCCGTCTTGCCGACACCCGTTGGTCCGATCATCAAAATGTTCTTTGGATAGACCTCGTCGCGCAGATCATCCGACAACCGGTTGCGCCGCCACCGGTTGCGCAACGCAACAGCCACCGCACGTTTTGCGTCATTCTGGCTGATAATGAACCGATCCAGTTCGGAGACAATTTCGCGGGGGGTCAAATCAGTCATTTGGAGATCTTTTCCACTGTCAGGTTTCCATTGGTATAGACGCAAATGTCGGAGGCAATCGCCATGGCCGTGCGTGCAATCTCTTCGGCATCCCGGTCGGTTTCCATCAGACCGCGTGCCGCCGCGAGGGCAAAATTGCCACCCGATCCGATGGCTGCCACGTCGTGTTCCGGCTCCAATACATCGCCCGCACCCGTGATCACCAAGAGGACATCACCGTCCGTCACAATCAACATCGCTTCGAGTTTTTGAAGGTATTTGTCGGTTCGCCAGTCTTTTGCCAACTCCACACTGGCCCGCGCCAACTGTCCGGGAGTGGCCTCGAGTTTCGCCTCAAGCCGCTCCAGAAGTGTAAAGGCATCGGCGGTCGATCCGGCAAACCCGCACACCACATCATAGCCACCGGGGCTGATGCGGCGCACCTTTCGGGCCGTGCCTTTGATAACCGTTTGGCCGAGGCTGACCTGACCGTCGCCTGCGATGACAACCTCGTCGCCACGCCGCACGCCAATGATGGTTGTGCCGTGCCAACCCGGAAATTCGTTGCTTGCCATGATCCGTCCTTTCGTTGGGATTTATATGAGGGCGCGGGTCGGATCATGCAACCACCCAACGAAAAAGGGCGCCCCGAAGGACGCCCTGATTCAAACGCTAAGGCGCGTCTTAGACGACCTCTTCGATCCAGCTTTTGAGAGCGGATTTTGGAGCCGCACCAGTTTTGTTGGACACAACCTCGCCGCCTTTGAACATGAACAGGGACGGGATGGCGCGTACGCCGAACTGACCGGGAACGCCGGGGTTTTCGTCCACGTTTACCTTGACGATTTTGACTTTGCCTTCGAATTCGGCAGACAATTCTTCGAGGGACGGACCGATCTGTTTGCACGGACCGCACCATTCCGCCCAGAAATCGACAAGCACAGGCAGGTCGGATTGTAGGACTTCGGTTTCGAACGTGTCATCAGAGGCAGCGAAAGTAGCCATGGAATTTCTCCTGAAATGGGGTGTTGCCGAAAACCTATGTCTGCGGCGGTAAGACGTCAAGATGTAGTGGCGCGATGAAGGGCCTCCCTCACAATCTCGCGAGGGACCTCCATTAACTGGGCCGTTTTTGTCCACAAAAGTGCTGTTTGGATGGTGTGGTCCGGATACATCTGTTCGACTGCATCCGCATAGGCCCCAAGTTGTCGCAGCAACCCCTCGGGGATTTGCGCGACATCGCCCGGGATGATCGCGTTGGTTTTGAAATCAACAATCTGAACCCGGTCGGGAGTGATAATCAGCCTGTCAATAATACCGTGAACCCCCTTGCCATCCAAGGCTGCACATGCGCCTGAAAATGGCACTTCCGACAGTGAATGTGACCCGAACACAGCCCAATCATAGGATTTTGTAATGACCGGTGTGATTTCGTCCAAAAGGTCTACGACTTCGTGGTCGAGGATAACATCCTCCCCGTCGGGGATCACAAACCGTGCGGCATCCTCCCAATCTGTTGGGGGCAATGCGGGCAAGACGTCGAGCAAGAGGTGAATTTGCCGCCCGCGCCGTTTGGCTTGTTCCCCGTCCAGAATGGCATCCTCACCCCCCAATGCCTTTGCCCCGCCGAGGTTGGAGGGGGACAGGTAGGCCGCGTCTTTGGTGGGGGGCGGCGTTTCCTTTGTCGCCCAATGCGGCAATGTTGCCGGCTCGTCGTTTGGATCCGTGGAGCGTTCGGCATGTGACCCCCATGTGCCGACTTGATACCGAATGCCACCCGCCAACGGTCTGACAAGCGGTTCTGTGTCGAGATCGGCCATGCCCGCCGTCACCAGTTCATACCAACTGTTGCCTTTGGACGGCGCTGTTCCCGCACCTGCAACGATGAGCCATTTTTCCGCGCGGGTCATCGCCACATACAGCAGGCGGCGGCGCTCCTGTTCAGCTTTGTCCAAAATCACAGCACGTGTGTTATTCGCAATGTCACTCGCCGTTGCCGCGCTGGCCAGATGGATGGGTCTATCATCGCCCAGATCGATTATTGACCCGCGCACCTGGTTTTCTTTTGAATTTGGAAGCGTGTCGGGCAAAATGACAATCGGCGCCTCCAATCCCTTTGCGCCATGCGATGTCATCACACGAATGAGATTGGAGTTCTCATCCAGAACCCGTTTTATTTTGATATCTTCCGCCTCGAACCACGCCAAAAACCCTGTCAGACTCGGTGTTTGCGCGGTCTCATAGGCGCGGGCCTGATCAAGAAGGGCGTCAATCCCATCCTCTGCTTCCGGCCCAAGCCGCGCAAGGAACTTGCGCCGTCCACCATGTTTGACGAGCACGCGTTCCAACAAATCATAGGGCCGCAGCACATCCAGTTTCACACGCAGATCATCAATGATCGCGACCGTTTGCGCAAAATCATCGCGGCGCGCACGCAGTTCCTGCCAAAGGTTTGCCGCCTTGCGGTTATGCGCGAGTGAATAAAGCTGTTGCTCGGTCCAGTTGAACAATGGGGATTTGAGGGCTTCGGCCAAGGCCAGATCGTCGTCCTCAAGCGCCAGAAAGGACAGCAACGCACAAAGATCGCGGACCGCCAATTCATTGCCAACTGTCAGAAGATCGGCCCCCGCAACAGGAAGCCGTTTCTCTTTGAGCTTACTCAAAAGCGGTAAAAATAGACCCGAACGCCGCCGAACAAGGATCAAAATATCCTTTGGCTCAATCGCGCGAAAGGCTCCGCCCTTTGCCGGAAGAGAGCCGTTCTCCAACATCTCGCCGATCTGGTTGGCGATCATATCCGCAAGCTTGTGCGTATAGTGGGTCGGAGAGGTCAAATCCAACGGATTTTCCCATTCGTGATCGGTCTTGTCCTCGGGTTCGGGCTCGATAACGGGCCAGACATCGACCCGACCGGGCATGTCGTCAAAAAACGCAATATGCGCCGGCGGACCACCCACACCGTATCCGTCCGATGCCGCAAAAACTCTGTCCGTTGCCGTCAAAATCGCGGATGACGACCGGAAGGAGTGTTCAAGCGAAAGCTTTTGCAGGGGATCGCCCACAGCACTCAACCGCGCATCGAAAAAATCGCGCATGTCATCAAATCCGGATGGATCAGCGCCCTGAAACGAGTAGATCGATTGCTTTTTATCGCCGACGACAAAAATGGTTCGCGTCACGTCCGGCCGCGCACCCTGACCCGTTGAAAACTCTTCGGCCAACCGGCGCACCACGACCCATTGGTCGGGTGACGTATCTTGGGCCTCATCGACAAGGATGTGGTCAATACCGCCATCCAGGCGAAACAACACCCATTGCGCCGTGGCCGAGTTTGACAACAAATCGCGGGCCTTGCGGATCATGTCGTCGAAATCAAGCAAACCTGCGTATGACTTTTTCGCCAGATATTTCGGGATGAGCACGCCCGCGAACCGGTGCAAAATCGCGGTTCTTTGCGCATCCTGGAGCCTGTTCAAAACCGGAGCATAGCGTTCAACACGCGCCATCAAGAGGCGCAGCGGTTCAAGCGCGTCGGCGTATTTTTCCCGCATACCCTTTGTGGGCAAACCGCCATGCGAATGGCCCCATTTAGAACAAAACGGGTTCTTTGTGTTGTCGCCAAACAGCACTTTTTGTGCGATTTGTTGCATCAGACGGGTGTCGATCGGGAGCGATGACCACGCGAGGCAATCACCGGCAAATCCCACGTCGGTAGATTTTGACGAAGACGCCAGAACAGGCGCAATGCGGGCCAACATTTCCCGCTCCCCGCCCAAAAACACCTCATTTAAAAGTGTCGCCTCATCATAGCCCGCGGGCAAATCGAACCACGGCCAGATCTGTGCCTCTGACCGGGGGTCGGCAAACCGTTCCCTGTTGGACAAAATGTCTTTGCCGAGCGTGTAAATATCTTCGCCGAGATGAAATGCAACCTCGTCGACAATCGCGCAATCAGGCCCGTCCGACATCGTCTCAAGCACATCGCGCAACAGGTCTTTAGAGGTGCGCTCATCCAGTTCGCGGTACTGTGGCGACACCCCCGCCTCCAATGGAAAACGGCGCAAAAGCCCGCCGCAAAACGAATGGATGGTCTGGATCTTTAGCCCGCCCGGTGTCTCGATCGCACGGGCAAACAGTGTCCGCGCGTGGCGCAGAACCACATCATCCAGAACGGTGTCGGGGCTCAGCTTTGCGAGCTCGTCGCGCAGACTGGCTTCATCCAGCATCGCCCATTCACCAAGACGTTTGAACAGACGGTTTTGCATCTCCGAGGCGGCCGCCTTGGTATAGGTGAGGCACAAAATATGCTGTGGTGGCGTGCCGTCCAACAACAGGCGGGTCACGCGGTCGGTCAACACCTTGGTCTTGCCCGATCCCGCATTCGCGGCGAGCCATGTGGACCGGTCGGGGCGGGCGGCGGCCAACTGCCGTGCGGTGGCTTCATTCGGCGTATTCATGACACATCCTTACCGATCGCAACGTCTGCTTCGGTCCATTCCTTGAACCGCGACAACAGATCATAGTCGCTTGGAAAACTGTTGAACTTTGGCGCACGGCGCGCGGTATATCCCGTTTCATGCATGTCATAGTTGGAAACCAAAGTGGCCAGTTTCCGGCGCACATCCGCAATGATATCGCTGTCAATGTCGATATCCGTGACGTTCAGATCCTTGTCGAGGCCAAGGTAACTCACCATGCGCACATGCCCCTGCGCGATGTCTTCAAACGTGCCTTCCTGTAAAATCAGGGCTTCGAGCAAGAGTTGGATGCGAAAGGCCTTTGCCTCGTTAACGCGTGGAGGGGCGGAGGCCTTGTAGTCGAAAATGTGGTATCCACCGCCGTCGACACGATCAATGCGATCCGCAAAACAGGTCAGCGTAAAATCAATGTCACCAAGGCTGATCTGACCTTTTTTCTCAATTCCGACATTGCCGCCCGCGGCAAGGCGTTCGACCTCGCGCGTGGCCAGCCGCTGCGCCACCTTGTGCATCCGGGAGCGCCAGATGCGCCGTTCGGTCGGCCAGACAACGGTCTCGTTCAGGACCGTGTCGGTGAGCGACAAAAGCCGCAAAGTGGCCGCCTCGGCGGTCTCTGCCGGAGTATACCCCAAGACGAAACGTTCCATAATGTCGTGAAACGCATTGCCACGATCACGGGGATCGGGCGCGTGATTGAGCGGGGCGAGTTTGTAGAGGTTTAGAATTTTACTCGCATAGATCGCGTAGGGGTCGCGGATCAGGGTCTCGACGCGGGTCACGGACAGGGCGCGCGGGCGCACATCAACCGGTGGACGCGGGGAGGGGCGTCTGGATAATTCCATGACGTCGTGCGACGGGTCGGGTTGATCCAACAGGTTCGCCCATTTGATCCATTGCGCCCCCCGTTCCCGCATCTGCGCAAGAGATTGCGCCCCGACATCGCTCATGCCGTTCATCAGGTTGGTCAGGCGGATCACCCAACGACAGGGAACCGTTTCCGTTTCGGCGTTGCGAAGGGCGCGAGAAATCACAACCTCCTTTGCGCCAAAGGCCTGTTGGAAATCATGGGCGGACAGGCCGACCATTTGTTCGGGTGACAAAAGTCCGGCCTCTTTGCGCATGTCACGCGAAAACCACGGGTCGGGTTTGGGTTGCGAGGGCCAAACACCATCGTTCAACCCGCCGACAATCACCAGATCCGCCTGAAGCGATCGTGCCTCCAATGTCCCCCAAATCATAACATTGGGGTGCTTTGGGGTCGGATCACGCGACATGGCGCGGCCGATCACCGCCCGAAACATGTCGTCAAACTCAAAGGGGGTCATGTCGCCGCCCCAATGCGCCTCGCGAACCAGTTCGTCCATGACGCGGCGCATTTCGCGCCCCGACAGGTTGTCCCACAGGGCGCTGTCGTCGGACCCGACCGGCCCGCTGGCCAAACCGCGTGCGAGCGCCAGTGTATGATCGAGGTGGGCGGACAGTGTGCGGGTGCCAACGGGTTCGGTTTGAGCCAACAGATCGGAAATCCATACCACCCATGCGGTGCGGATTTCGGTGTCTTTAGACGCTGCGCCGGCCTTTCGCGCCCAAGCCAAAAGCCGCTCTTTGTCAGGAAAGGCGAGGGCATTCTTGCGCAAGTGGACCTCAAGCTGTCGCGTCCACAACAGGTGGATACCGCGCTTGCTTTCGCCCTCGAAACTGCCCTTTGCCACAAGCGGGTGCTTGAGCAGGACCATCATATCTTCCGCCGTGACCTTGCGGCCGAACAGGTTCGAGATCAGGCGAAACAGGCGTCCGGGCGGAGTTTGGTTGAGCGGCTCGCCCGCACTGTCGTCGGGGTCAATGTCCCAACGGTCCAACATGGCGGCAACCTGACGGGCAAGGTCGCGATCCGGTGTGATCAGGGCGGCCCGTTTCTGGTCCTCTGCCGCTTTGCGCAACACAAGTGCCACCGCCGTGGCCTCGCGCCGCGGATCAGGGGCCTCGATCAATGTGAGGCCGGCACAGGCTTCAGCAACACCGCCAAGTTTCGGACCGTCCGTCATCCATTCATCCGTGACGGGTGCGGGGCGCAGCGCCAGTGACAACATCGCATTTCGCGCGGCACTTGGCGGGGTGGTCCGTGCAAACGGCGTCACATCGCGGCGGGACAGACCGAGTGTGGTGGCAAGCCGCACAATGCGCTCTTGGGGGTGGTCGTGCATCGGGCCGCTCATGCCCGGATCAGCCAGGCGATCCCAGACATGTTGGGGCATGTCAAAATCCACGCCGGGTTGGATAACCGCGCCTTGCGGCAGACGCGCCACCACCTCCATAAACCGCGCCGTCGTTCCGCGTGATCCCGTGGATCCGACAACCAACACGGGGTGATCGGGCGGGCAGGCTGTCCATGCCTCCTCCAGACGCGCAACAACGGTGCGCATCCGCTCTTCGATCATGGGCGGCATATCGGTATCGCGATCATAGATGTCTTTTACGATCTTGAGAAACTCAAGCGCCTCGCGCCAGTGATCCGAAGTGTTTTCAAGCGTCAGATTGGCAAGCGTTTCATAGCTCACATCCTCGTCGTGCATTTCACCAAGCAGGAGCGCAAGCGTGTCGGCCAACCCGTACACCGCCGAGCGTTCCGCAAATCCGGGACGGTTATCGAGGAAATGCGTCACCAGTTGCACAAGTTCGAGGCGCAACCGCAAACCGGACGCGGGCATCGGCACATCCCGAAACCGGAGATCATTGCCCAATTCCGTGACCAAACGCACGCGGGGTAACAACCGTGTCTGCCCGTCATCAAACGCCGCAACCAGATCGCGCTTCATGCGTGAGGTGTTGACGAAAATCTCTGTGCGCGCGAGCAATTCGGGCCGATCCGTCCCGAACCGCTCCAACAACCCGTCCTTGACGGCGCGGGGAAAATCAACACCACACGGAAGCCCGAACAGGCGTGGTTTATCGCTATACTCAAACATATCCGTGGTCCTTTAGGGCGGTTTCGGCAATCTCGATGCCCTCGGGATGCCCGACATCACACCACGCGCCATCAAATACAGCTCCGAACAAACGGGCCTGTGCGTGCAGGGCATTCCAAACGACATTCATTGAAAAAACCGCCTCTGGCACGGCCATGACGGGGGCAAGTTTGATGATCTGAAACCCCGTATAGACCAGATCCCCGCCGCGGGCGAGTTGCCCGTCCGGCGACCGTTCAAAATCACCCGACCCCATATGCCCATGCGTTCGGGAAAGTGGCACAGTGAGCAATAGCGCGTCCATCCGGTCGGGGTCCCATGCCTCCACAAGCGTCTTTACCGCAGTGCCGCCAAGCCACACCGCATCGGTGTTCATCGTAAAGACGGCCTCGTGCGAAAACTGCGCCGCCGCATGTTTCAACCCGCCACCCGTTTCCAGAAGCTGCGGCTCGAACAGGGTTTGAACCCCGCGTCGGGCAAGATGGGCCTCGAGCGCTTCGGGCAGGTAGTGGGTGTTGGCCACGCGGGTCGGGATGTCTGCGAGCTGCGCCAAGGCGTGATCGACAAGCGGCCGACCCGCAACCTCCACCATCGGTTTCGGACGGTGTGTGGTGAGTGCGCCCATACGTGTCCCGCGACCCGCACAGAACAACATCACAGCATCGGGACAGTTCCGCATTTATCTCTCAATACTTGTAAAATGTCAGGTGTCGGTTCCGGTAGGGTGTCATGCACCACGCGGCGTAATTGCCCCAGATCGGGGTGGTCGAGATCATTCATCAGATGCGACCACACGCGCGGGATCAAATCGACGTAATGCGGTTTGCCAAAATGTAGCGACATACGGGCGAAGATCATCAAGATCCGCAGATTGCGCTGGGCCGAACAAATCGCGGCCCCACGGTCAAGGTCGGTCCGGTCCAGACCCGCCATATCGGCAAAATGCGCCATCGTCTTTTCACGCACGCCACGCGTCACATCGCGCCGCGCATCGTTGACAAGAGACACGAGATCATAGGGCGAATGACCCAACATGGCGTCTTGATAGTCGAGCAAACCAACGCGTTTTAACCCCGTGCGCCGGGGCAGCCAAATCAGGTTCTGGGCATGAAAATCCCGCAAGATGGTCTGATGACCGCCCCCCAAAGACGCGATCAGAGGCTCGAGTGCGGCGCGACAGGCATCCGCCGCCGCATCGGTGGGCGCGCCCGTGATCCCGCCGGCATACCACGGATAACAGGTCAGGGAGAGATCGGTCATCTGATCGGCGCAATCCACAACATCCGCCACGGGTGCGGCCTGTGCGATCTGTGCTAAAACCTCCGCGGCGGCTTTGTAGAGGGGCCATTCCAACGCGGGATCTGCGGCACAGACCTGATCGAAAACGGCATCTCCGAGGTCCTCAAGGATCAAAAATCCCTGTTGCTCATCCGCCGCGTAGGTGTCCGGCGCGGACAATCCGAGGGCGCCCAGATAGGCACCGACTTTGAGAAACGGACGCACATCTTCGCCAAGGGCGGGTGGCGCATCCATCAGGATGGCACTTCGCGATTTGGCTGTGTCGGTCAGACGGGTATAGCGCCGCCGTGACGCATCCCCCGCCAAGGGGGTGCGGATGGCGTCTTTCCATTCGGTTGTGGACACAAAGGCGGTCAGTAATTCGGCGCGTTCATTCATGTGTGGACTCTATCCGGACCGCCGCCGGATACAAGCCGCTTCACATCTTGACGTACTCCGGATCAACGTTCTCGCGCGAGGAACGCGATGGCCCCGCAATGGCGGCTTCCGGTGCGAACCGCGCAACCGTTTGCCCGCTCGGGAGCGGTGTCACGGAACACTGTAGCCGGCGCCCGTCCCAAAGCCGCGCCATCCCCGACCATTCCGTGACGGTTGTGGCCCCTGCGACGATATCCCTGATGTCGTTCCAGACCGATGTCGGCGCACATTTCGAATACCAAAGCCGTGCGGATTCAATGATGCCTGTGTCCTCTAATGTATCATCGTCCTCGATCCCCCAAAGACTGTGATAGGCGCTGTTGGACATGATCAGGCGACCGTCATTGGCAAAAACAGCCAAAGCCTCATCCAGACTGTCGAGAACGGATTGGCCCGTCTCGATCTCGGAGCGAAAGCGCCGCGAGAGAGAGACTTCGGAGGAGATATCCTCAAAGAAATAGGCGATAGCGCCATCGGGCAACGGGCGTCCCTTTACGCGGTAGGTTGTTTGTGACGCAAGGGTCCAGATCTCTTCGAAGGTGCCATCCGCCGCCTGACTTTCAAGGGCGGATACGTTCTGGCGCCACGATTTGTAGTCCTTGGGTTCCGGCATCATCTGGTTGTCGCGGAGCTTGTCGAGGAATTCCATCAACGACGGCGCACGTTCGAAATAATCCGACGGCAGGCCCGTGAGGTCGGTGAGGGCGGGGTTGTAAAATGTTAGCCTGCGGTTGCGCGAAAACACCGCCAACCCCGTTGTGAGGTGGGAGAAGGTGTTGGTGAGCGTTTGGGTCAGATCGCGGAGTTTTCCCTCGGTCTGCACAGCGCTGTCGACGGGAACGGCGGTGACCAATGTGCCGTCTTCCTGACGGGATGTGTACAGATCGAACCACCGTGTTTCGTCGTTTGGTGTTTTCAATGACATCCGCGCCGGAGGGGAGGCGTCAAACGGGCGCGGCGACACGGCGTTGGCCCCGTCAATCGCGTTTTGCGTGACCGTTGTGTGATCGATGTTGAACAGGCGGCGCGGCGGCCAACTGGCCTCTTCGTCCTCGGGTTCGAAACTGTCGGATAATTCAAGATAGGCGCTATTGGCCCAGGTCACGGTTTGGTCAAGGTGCTCGCGCCAGATCAACAAGGGACCATTTTCGGACGTGGCACGTAGCGTTTCCAACTCCTGTTCCATGGCGTGGACAATATGGCGGTCAAATTCGGATAAATGATCGTCGCTGACGCGGCTTTTGAGACTGATACGGGCAAGCCCGCGTTGCCATTCGCAATATAGCTTTGCCTGTCCGTTCCGTGAATCGATCGTCAGTTTTTCCTCATCTGCCAGAGCGGCAATATTCGCCTTCAGATCGGGAAACTGGGACGTGAACGCCGACAGCAGGCGCGACCAGTCGGATCCGGTTTTCGGTGTGGATTCAAGGATAGCGCGGGCTTCCGGCGTGGCATCGACGAGCAATTCCTCGTCAAACAGGAATGCGGTTTCTCCCTCTTCGGGAACCAAACGAAACCGCCCCTTTTGTTCGCCGCGTGTCGCAACGATCGCGGTGATGTAGATCACCACGAAAGCCATGCAAAGACTTGCTGCCGAGAGTAGAGCGAGCTGAATATACATATAACCGTCCATAACTGCGGACGGGCGTTCGTCCGCGTCCGGTTATTGTCGGTTAAAAATAGTTAATACTGCGTTAATTCCACCCGCGTCACACCTCAAAAGCGCGCGTTTTGGCCCAGTGCGGCCATTTCATCGCCCTGTGCCAGACAAATGCGCTCGCGTGGCCATGTCAGCTCGACAATCGCCCCTGATTTCCGCCCCGAATGCAGGTGTTGATCGTTGCGATCCGACCCGTTGGCAAACGAAATTTCCGCCCCTGTGCGCTCCAGAAGCGTCTTGGCGATGAACAGGCCAAGACCCATCCCGTCATATTCGGGCCGAACGGATTGCGTTCGCTCCTGCCTGCGCCGCCCGACAAACGGCTCGCCAATGCGCCCGATAACCGAGGCGGGAAATCCCTGCCCGTCATCAATGATCCGCATGGTCACAACCTGATCGGTCCACGTCACATCCAGCCAGACGGTCGTGGCCGCAAAATCCACGGCGTTCTGGATCAGGTTGCGCAATCCGTGAATGATTTCGGGACGGCGAAAACAGTACGGTTGCTGCCCGTCATCCAACTCCGCCACATCGATAATAACCGATTTTCCACGCTCCATATGGGGGGCTGCGGCCTCTTCGATCACGGCCTGAAGGGGCGCGGTGCGCATGTGCAAATCGTCTTTACCCGCCTGCCCCATAGAGCGCAGAATATCACGACACCGGTCGGCCTGTTCGCGGATCAACTGTGCATCGTCCCGCAAATCCGCGTTGTCGGACAGGTCGTCGATCAGTTCGGTACTGACCAGTTTGATCGTCGCCAACGGGGTGCCCAATTCATGCGCCGCCGCCGCAATAACACCACCGAGATCGGTGAGCTTTTGCTCGCGTGACAGCGCCATTTGCGTGGCCAGAAGCGCCTGCGACATCGAATGGGTCTCCGAGGTCACGCGCCACGAAAACAGACCCAAAAACAGCACACCAATCAAAATCGCGGCCCAATGCCCGAACACAAACACATCCGGCAATCGCAACTCCGTGCCGTTGGCCAAAACCAACGGATCGTGAAACAGCCCGACCAAAGTGACAAAGGCAATCGCGGTGACCCCCGTCAAAATGGCCGACGCGGGCCGTAGCGCAGTGGCGGAAATCGACACCGGAGCAAGAATGAGCAGGGCGAACGGGTTCGTCAGACCACCCGCCAGATACAACAACGCCGACAATTGCGTGATGTCGAACAGCAACATAAGCGCCGCACCGCGTTCACTTAATCGTGTGGTTTCGGGGAAGACAAAGGATGTAATGATGTTGACGATGATCGACGCGCCGATTGCAATTGCAAAGCCGCCGAATTTGAATTGAAAGCCAAATACAGTCGCCGCAACGACAATCGTCGCGATTTGACCGAAAACCGCGACCCAACGTAACGTGAGCAACGTGCGCAAACGGACCCAGTTTGATCGGCTATGCGTCATCATGACGTCGGTGTAATCAGTTGCCATTCGGGGATCTTTCGTCCTACTTGCGTCATGACAGCCCGTGCTGTCATTGACCGACTTTACGACCAAAGCCGTGTAGATTCTAGGAGAGACACATGAAGACCCGCACCATTGCCATTACGTCCGCCGCGATCCTTGCCGTGCTGATCGGGGCGCCTGTTCTCTTTGGGAAAATGACGTCCGGGCCGGATGATATGTTTGCACAGTGCCGTGCCTCGGCTGTGTCCGGCGGGGCCAGTACGATTGGCGGTCCGTTCGAATTGGTCCGCGATGATGGCGTGACTGTAACGGACGCGGATGTGTTCACCAAACCAACGCTGCTCTACTTTGGCTATACCTTCTGCCCCGATGTGTGTCCGCTCGACAATATGCGCAACGCCGATGCGCTGCGTCTTCTGGACGAACGCGGCTATGATGCGCAGGCGGCCTTTATCTCCATCGACCCGGAGCGCGATACGGTTGAGGTCGTCAACGAGTTTTCCGACCTGTTCCACGAAAACATGATCGGTCTCACCGGATCCCTCGAACAGGTCAAAGCGGCGTCGCTTGCCTATAAAACCTATTTCAAAAAACAGGATGGTGATCCTGAATACTACCTCGTGGATCACTCGACCTTTGCCTATCTCGTGTTCCCCGAGATCGGATTTGTCGAATTTTTCAAACGTGAGGACGAAGCCGCCGAAGTGGCTGATCGCACAGCGTGCTTTATCGACGCATGGAACGAGGGTGCCTGATAGGTATATTTGATATATGTCATTTGATCCCGGCCCCCTGACACATATGTTATGCTGACGATTGAATGCGTGTGGGTGACCTGTACCGCGCCCGCAATGGAGGACGACCAATGAGCGTAGAGGCCAAACTCGATATCGGTGACGACAAATCCCTTTTGTTGGTGGATGATGACGAGCCGTTTTTGCGCCGCCTTGCTCGCGCCATGGAAAAGCGCGGCTTCGATGTCGAAATGGCGGGCTCTGTCGCGGCGGGCAAAGCCATCTCGACCGCGCGCCCTCCGGCCTACGCCGTGATTGATTTGCGCCTCGAGGACGGAAGCGGCCTTGATGTGGTGGAGGTGCTTCGGGCCAAACGTCCCGATAGCCGGATTGTGGTGCTGACGGGCTACGGGGCAATTGCAACCGCCGTTGCGGCCGTGAAAATCGGTGCGACCGACTATTTGTCCAAACCCGCCGATGCCAACGACGTCACCAACGCATTGTTGGCATCGGGCGATGCATTGCCGCCGCCCCCCGAAAATCCGATGTCGGCAGACCGTGTGCGTTGGGAACATATCCAACGTGTTTACGAGCTGTGTGATCGCAACGTGTCCGAGACCGCGCGCCGCCTCAACATGCACCGCCGCACATTGCAGCGCATTTTGGCGAAGCGCTCGCCGCGTTAGGCCAACACGGGGTGCCGTTTCGGGGCTGTTTCGCCTTTGAAAATGTTAAACACTGTGCCTTATTGTTGTGGCCGTGTTTAAACCCCGTGCCGCAAAGCCGTGTAGACATTAGTGTTTACAGCTGCGCCATCAGGTCCATATGGCGGGCGGTAAAGGCGTTTCGTGTCTCGACCGGCGGGCGCAAAATGATGCTCGACCCCGCGATGATTTCAGGGTCGGGTTTGCCGAATATCTTGTCGCTTTCCGCGATGGAAAACCCCGCGATCTGAACCGCCTCCAACCATGCCGAAATGCGGTCGGCTTTCTTGATCTTTTTCTTGATCGCCTGCGGTATTTTTGCAGGCAGGCCAAACCGGATATGAATGGCCGCCGTGAGACGGTCATCCAACACGCCATAGCCATCCCCAATCGCCGCTTTGACGGGGGAAATCATGTCGCCGATCACATATTCGGGGGCGTCATGCAAAAGGGCCGCAAGCTGCCATTTCACGGGTTCATTCGGGTAGAGACGACGAAAAAGGGCCTCGACCAGAATGGAATGTTCGGCCACGGAATAGGCAAAATCCCCATGCGTCTGACCGTTCCACCGCGCCACAAACGCAAGCCCGTGTGCGATATCCTCGATCTCGATGTCCATCGGGGTCGGGTCCAGTAGATCAAGTCTACGCCCCGAAAGCATCCGTTGCCATGCGCGTGCCTGTGCCATGTGGGTCAGCCTCAAATCAGTGATCATTCGACCCCTTGCATACCAACAATCTGACGTTGCTTAACCCCAAATAAATCCACCTGCGTTGTAAGGGCGTAATTGGAATGCTATGAGCACGTCAAACCAAATACACGCAGGAGCCACATCAATGGCCAACGATTACATCGTCAAAGACATCTCCCTTGCCGCTTTCGGGCGCAAAGAGCTCGACATTGCAGAAACCGAAATGCCGGGTCTGATGGCGCTGCGCGAAGAGTTCGGTGAAAGCAAACCGCTCACCGGATCGCGCATTGTGGGCAGCCTGCACATGACCATCCAGACCGCGGTTCTGATCGAAACACTGGTGGCGCTTGGCGCCGATGTGCGTTGGGCCTCGTGCAATATTTTCTCGACTCAGGACCACGCTGCTGCTGCAATTGCCGAAGCCGGAATTCCCGTTTTTGCTATTAAAGGTCAATCACTTGAGGAGCATTGGGATTACCTTGACCGCTCGTTCCAGTTTGAGGATGGCCCGAACCTGATCCTTGATGATGGCGGCGACGCGACGCTCTACATTTTGTTGGGCGCACGCGTCGAGGCGGGTGAAACCGACCTGCTCGCCGTGCCGACCTCCGAGGAGGAAGTCGCTGTTTTCGCTCAAATCAAAAAGCGTCTGGCGCAGTCTCCGGGGTGGTTCACAAAGATGCGCGACCAGATCGTCGGTGTGTCCGAGGAAACCACAACAGGCGTTCACCGCCTCTATGATCTGGTGAAAAAGGGCCAATTGCCTTTCCCCGCGATCAACGTGAACGATTCCGTGACCAAGTCGAAATTCGATAACAAATACGGCTGCAAAGAAAGCCTTGTGGACGGCATCCGCCGCGCCACCGACACCATGATGGCCGGTAAAGTGGCGGTTGTGTGTGGCTATGGCGATGTGGGCAAAGGCTCTGCGGCATCCTTGCGTGGTGCAGGTGCGCGGGTCAAAGTCACCGAGGTCGATCCCATCTGTGCGCTTCAGGCGGCGATGGACGGCTTCGAGGTTGTGACACTGGAAGATGTGGCAAGCACCGCAGACATTTTCATCACCACCACAGGCAACAAGGACGTGATCCGCATCGAGCACATGCGCGAGATGAAGGACATGGCGATTGTTGGCAACATCGGCCACTTCGACAACGAAATTCAGGTCGCCTCGCTGCGCAATCACAAATGGACCAACATCAAAGATCAGGTGGACATGATCGAAATGCCATCCGGTGCGCGTTTGATTTTGCTGTCCGAGGGACGTCTTTTGAACCTCGGGAACGCAACGGGTCACCCGTCGTTCGTGATGTCCGCGTCCTTTACCAATCAGGTTTTGGCGCAAATGGAATTGTGGACCAATGGTGATGCTTACGCCAATGACGTCTACATCCTGCCCAAACATCTCGATGAAAAAGTGGCCCGCCTTCACCTTGCCCGGATTGGCGTGAAGCTGTCGCAGCTGTCGAAAGAGCAAGCGGATTATATTGGCGTCACCGTCGAGGGACCGTTCAAACCCGAGCATTACCGCTACTAATACCCTGATAACCGCGACATTGAACGGCCACCCTTCGGGGTGGCCGTTTCGCGTTTAATGGTAAAATTTCCTTTGTTTCAGGCTGTGTAGGGTCTAACCTTTCCGCGAGCCATAAATCCGGTTCGAACAAACGGATGCTAATCCAAATTTTGGTGGGAGAAGACTATGGGAAAACGTGACGATCTAATCGCGAAATATGCGGACGACCTGAAAAACAAATGCGGCATGACCCCCGACATGGACCTTTTGACAAAAGTGACCATCGGCTGTGGTCCCGCGATCTACAATGCTGATGCGTCGACGGTTGCCGGATCTCAGGCCAGTGAACTTGAAACGATCAAAAACAACTTCCTGATCAAAAAACTGGGCCTGTCCGAAAGCGCTGATTTGTCCGGAGCAATTGATTCTGTGATTGAAACCTACGGTAAATCCGAACGCAACAAATACCGCGCTGTTGTATACTACATGCTGACAAAGCATTTTGGCAAAGAAGCTGTTTACGGCTAAGTCTTTGACGCAGATATATTGTAAACGCCGCCATGATCCTGTCGTGGCGGCGTTTTCATGTCCGGCGCATTCCAGATCTTAAGACGAAGTTTCCATAGTAGGGCGGGTTTGAATGAAAACCCAGATACTTGCGAATTGATCAGAATCGCACCTTCTGCGTAATATCTATGTACGGACCAGGATGGACCGGACCTTATATTCGAACACGTGTGGTGCTTAGGGAGCACGTGGGGTGGTGGAGGGTTCCGGGGGGTCGGAGCCCTCCTTTTTTATGGAGATAGCCATCCGGAAGTGCGTTTTCAAAGCGCGCCGAATATCCGTCCGAAAACACCACAACCCGAAAATGCGCCTTCTGTGGCCATCCGTTTTGTCGCGGATCAGGGTGCAGTATTGCCCAACTCACAGACGATCTTCCATTCCTCTTCGCTTACGGGTTGTACGGACAGGCGCGAATTGTTCACCAATACCATATCGACAAGCCGCGGATCGCTTTTGCACATGGCGAGCGTCACGGGCGTGGTGAACGGGCGAACGGCCTTGATGTCGACGCACTCCCAACGCGGGTCGTCGGTGGAACTATCGGGGTGTGCCTCGGCACAAACCGTGACGATACCGACAACCTCTTTCTCGGCACGCGAGTGGTAAAAGAACCCAAGATCTCCGAGCTTCATCTGGCGCATGTTGTTGCGGGCCTGGTAATTGCGCACGCCGTCCCATTGCTCACCTTCGTCCCCTTTGGCGACTTGTTGATCCCATGACCACACTTCGGATTCGGATTTGAACAGCCAGTAAGTCATGCACCGATAACCTTTTTCCACGCCTGAATGTCGACGCTTTCAAACAAACCTGCCTTGGCATAGGGGTCATTTTCAGCCCAAGCTTCGGCGGCGGCCGGATCGTCGACGTTCAAAATCACAAGCGACCCGCACATCTCGCCACCCGCATCAAGGAACGGCCCCGCCTGTTCCACGACACCCGTGTCACCAATATAGGCGAGATGCGCATCACGGTTGGCTTTGCGGATGTCGAGTGCGCCGGTTTTGTCTTTGCAGATGAGTGCGAACTTCATGGTTTATTCCTTTTTGAGGGGACGGGAGAGAAGCGATTGTAGCGCCTCGGTAACGGAAATTGCGCCCGTGGAAATGGCGCAGACGGCCTGTGATATGGGCATATCTAGACCGATCCCCTGTGCAATTTCTGTGACGGCCTGTGCGGTGGCGACGCCCTCGACGGTCACGGAGGGATCAAAGCTGTCGCCCCGACCCAAAGCGGCTCCGAACCGGAAATTGCGTGATTGGTCGGATGTGCATGTCAGGGCGAGGTCACCAAATCCGGACAGCCCCATCATGGTTTGATTCCGAGCACCAAAATGCGCGGAAAACCGTAGCATTTCGGACAGACCGCGCGTCATAAGAGCGGCCCGCGCGCTATCGCCAAGTCCGTTCCCGATACAGGCGCCCGTAGCGATTGCGATGACGTTTTTGAGCGCACCCCCAAGTTCCGCCCCGATGACATCGTCGCTCAAATACAGGCGCAGCATCTGTTTCGAGAGTTGATGTTGAAGCGCGTGGCCCACGTCAGCATGCGCACACGCAATGGTCAGCGCCGTGGGCAGTCCGCGTGCGATATCGGCGGCAAAGCTTGGTCCCGTCAGGATCGCGGGAATGGCATCCGGCTTGGCCTCGGCCACAAGTGTTGACGGGCCTTTGTGGGACTTCAGGTCAATTCCCTTGCAACAGGCAATGACAGGGCGCCCGACAAGCGGGTCCGCGATTTGGCCCAACATATCGTGCAGGGTCTGCATGGGGGTGGCGATCAAAATCGGCCCAGCCGTACCGATCGCCGATAAATCGGACGTGACGGTGATGTCGTCGGAAAGATGTACATCGGGAAGGCGTGGATTGATCCGGGAGGACCGCATTTTCGCCATTGCATTGGCGTCCCGACCCCACAGGGTGACTTTCGTACCATCACGAGACAACGCCACGGCGAGGGCCGATCCGAACGCGCCTGCGCCGATGACTACAAGTTCGCTCATACGAGAACTCCCCGACCCGAATGGTTGTTTCAAACTCATAACGCAGGTATCACCGTCACCGCAGCCTTACAATCCTTGGACACGCATTTGACGCCGACCATCCTTATCACCCGTCCGCGTGACGATGCGCACATATTGGCAGATGTGCTTCGATCCAACGCCCCGAAAGCGACATATATCATCGCGCCGGTGATGGAGATTGTGCCCCTTGATCCCGTCATTGAGCCTGACATCTATACGGGCGTTGTGCTGACATCCCGCTATGCTGTTCCTTTTGCCGCACAGTCCTTTCGCGATGTGACGGCCTATTGCGTTGGGGATGCCACGGCGGCGGCTGCCAATGCGGCGGGGCTTGACACGATGTCGGCCCGTGGATCCGCCGATGATCTGGTTGCGTTGCTGATGCGGGAACACATTGCTCCGCTCGCCCACTTGCACGGGGTCCATACCGTGGGGGATATCGCGGCTCGCCTGACGCAAGCGGGTCTGCCAACGCGGTCATTTGCCGTTTATGCGCAAAAAGAGGTGGATTGGACGCCAGAGGCCCAAGCACAGATTGTCGCGGCGCAAAGTTTGATTGTCCCTGTCTACTCCCCGCGCACGGCCGCTTTGGCGGGTGCGCGATTGGCCGGGTTGGGCGCTAACATAACCCTTGTTGCGATATCGACTGCCGCTTTGGAGGCCTGGACTGGCCCGCAGCCGCTAAAGACCGTCATCGCAAAGCGCCCTGATGGTGACAGTATGCGATTGGCCATTGCGTCGCAGTTTGCATGAACAAGCCTTGAGGCGTGGGGCGAGACTCACTAGTCTTGGGGTGCGATTACAAGACTTTAATCAGGATTCGAAAGGTTTAACTGTTGGCACGTAAAAAGAAGTCCACAAGCGATCCGAAACCCGTTGAAGTCGAAGATCAGGCCCCGAAATCCACCGTAGTCGAGGAAACGCCCGTTGAGGGGGATGGGATCATCGAGGAAAGCGCGGATGATGCTGCCCGGGATGAGGAGCACGTTGATGCGGTTGAGGGCTCTGTGGCTGCTGAACCGGACGATACAGATGCTGTTCCTGTGGATGAGGCTCCCGCGCCCGTTGTGGCGGATGCTGTCGCTGCCAAAAAAGGCGGGTTTGTTCCTGCGCTTCTTGGTGGTGTGATCTGTCTTGGCCTCGGCTATGCCGGCGCACAGTTTATCAAGCCCGAGGGTTGGCCATTTCCCGGTGCGAACACGAGCGAAATCACGGCCCGGGTCGAAGCCCTACAGGCCGAAATTGCGGCCCTTAAATCCGACACATCGAAACTGTCCGATGATCTGGCCGGAACGCGAACATCGCTAGAGGGCCAAATCAAAACGGAAGTCGCCGCTATTGATCTGAATGCGCGCATTGCGCCGCTGTCCGAAAACCTAGTGTCGTTGGAAGAGCGCCTGAACACCGTCGAGGCGCGTCCGGTACAAGAGGCGATTGTCTCTCCCGAGGCAACCGCCGCCTACGAGCGCCAGTTGTCGGAAATGCGGACGCTTCTGGACAGCGAAGTCAGTCGCCTGAAAGATGCGAAGGACGCAGCACAAGCCGAGGAGCGGGCCGCCACCGCCGCTACGGCATTGGCGTCACTCAAAACCGCCATTGATTCAGGGGCGCCCTATGCCGATCTTTTGGTGGGGATCGAGATTGATATTCCCGACGGGATCAGGACCGCCGCCGAGACGGGCGTTTCCGCAATCTCGGCTCTCAAAGAGACGTTCGATCCCGCCGCCCGTGAGGCCCTGACGGCCGCGGCGCGTGCATCCTATGACGAGGGAACGCAAGGGTGGTTTGAAACCTTTACGCGCACCCAGTTGGGTCTGCGGTCCCTTGCCCCCAAAGAGGGGGATAGCGCCGATGCCATCTTGTCGCGTGCGCGTGCCGATGTGACGGACGCGGATTTTGCCGCAGCCCTGTCGGAACTTGAAAATTTACCGGAGGCGGGACGCACCGCGATGGCGGATTGGATCGCAAAGGCATCGGCCCGTGTGGCCGTCACCGATGCGCTTCAATCCATGCTTGGACAATAGGGAAGACGAACAAATGCTGCTGTCGCTTGTAAAAATCATTATTTTCTTCGTTATCGTGGCCGTTTTGGCCTATGGCGGCGTTCTTCTTCTTGAAAGCGAGGGGGGGCTTCAGCTTGCCTTCGGGGGCTATGAGATTGCGTTGGGGCCACTTCAGGCGGTCATTGGGTTTGTTGCCCTTTTGGTGGTGCTTTGGATTGCGCTCAAAGTGGTCGGTTTGATCCTTGCTGTTGTGAAATTTCTGCTCGGGGACGAGACGGCGCTATCGCGGTATTTTGACCGCAACCGCGAGCGCAAAGGCTTTGAGGCCCTGGCGGACGGAATGCTTGCTCTCGCATCGGGCGAGGGTCGTGTGGCGATGTCGAAAGCGGCAAAGGCCGAGAAGTATTTGCGCAAGCCCGAGTTGACCAACCTTTTGACGGCGCAGGCGGCAGAGGCCTCTGGTGACAAACGCAAAGCCGAAGAAACGTACAAGCGCCTCTTGTCCGATGATCGTACCCGCTTTGTCGGTGTGCGCGGCATTCTCAAACAGCGCCTTGATGCGGGTGACACGGACACGGCGCTTAAACTCGCGGAAAAGGCCTTTGCGATCAAACCAAAGCATGTCGAAACGCAGGATGTTTTGCTAAAACTTCAGGCGGAAAAGGGCGAATGGTCCGCTGCCCGCCGCACTCTATCTGCGAAACTCAAACACGGTGCGATCCCGCGCGATGTGCATAAACGGCGCGATGCCGTTTTGGCCCTTTCGGAAGCCAAAGGTATTCTGGACGACGGGGCATCGATCGAGGCCCGTGAAGCCGCGATTGAAGCCAACAAAAAGTCACCGGACCTTATTCCCGCCGCGGTGATGGCCGCAGATAATCTGGTAGGGGCCGGAAATGGCAAGCAGGCCGCACGTATTCTCAAAAAGGCGTGGCAGGTTCAGCCACATCCTGATCTCGCCGCAGCCTTTGCACGGATCGAACCAAATGAAACCCCCGCAGAACGCATCAAACGGTTTGGTGCCCTGACGAAGGTGAATGCGGGCGATCCGGAAACGAAAATGTTGCTCGCCGAGTTGCAAATCGCCAACGAAGATTTCCCTGCCGCGCGCCGCGCGCTGGGAGATCTGGCTGAACTGAACCCGACCTCACGCAGCCTGACCATTCTTGCGGCGGTCGAGCGTGGTGAAGGCGGCAGTGATGTTGTTGTGCGCGGTTGGCTGACCCGCGCGCTGACGGCACCGCGTGGTCCGCAATGGGTTTGTGATAACTGCAATACGGTTCATGCCGAATGGGGCCCTGTGTGCAACAACTGTAACGGTTTCGACACGCTGAGTTGGCGTCAACCCGCCCAATCCGAAGTGGCCATGCCCGCCGGAACGGAAATGTTGCCGATGATTGTCGGTGCAAAAGAGCCTGAGGTCGATGTCATAGATGTGACGTCAGGCAGTGACCCAACGGTATTGGTCGACGCAGAAGTGATTGACGAAACCACTTCAGATACCGAAGCGCGTGAAGTCAAAAAATAGGGCTACACAGCTGCAAAATTAGTTGCTAAAGACCGTCACGTCTTAGGTGCTTCGGCCCTTGGGCGTGAAAGGTGCCGGTGTAGCTCATCCGGTAGAGCACATCATTCGTAATGATGGGGTAGTAGGTTCGAGTCCTATCACCGGCACCACATTTCTCTTTTTTACTGGCTGACTGACGATGTTGTTTTCGTGGATTTTAGCCCGGCTTCACGACCATCTCCGCGCTATATGTGCCTAAATTTTTAAAGGTTAAGCCGCCTTTCATATCTCCTCTCTATGACTTGGGGTGGGTGAAATGTGAGGTGGTGTTATGAGCGCTAAGGGAAATGCGCCGATAATCATCAAAAAGAAAAAAATCATTCAAGGCGGCGGCCATCATGGCGGCGCTTGGAAGGTGGCCTATGCTGACTTTGTGACAGCGATGATGGCGTTCTTTTTGTTGATGTGGTTGCTCAATGCAACGACGGAAAAACAACGCAAAGGTATTGCGGATTTTTTCAATCCAACGATTCCAGTGAACCGGATTTCCGGTGGTGGTGATGGAACGTTTGGAGGGGATTCCGTGTTCACGCAGGAAACGCTGTCACAAAACGGGACAGGCGCATCTGGAAGCGGGGCAGGGGAGCAAAATGATGAGGCGGAACAAGCGTCGGACGCCAAGGCCTTTGATGAGGTACAGTCGCTTTTGACGGCCTTTAGTGGCGAGAGCATGGCCGCCGATGCTGCCTTGCGTCACGTCGTAACAAAGGTGACGGACGAAGGGCTTATCGTTGAAATCCACGACTTGAAAACCGAACCGCTTTTCGAGCCGAGATCACATACGCCAACCGAGGTCACGAAAATTATTGTGTCGATGCTATCGCGTGTCTTCAATGTTGTGAAAAACGATATTGCTGTCACGGGCTATGTGAGTGCGCAACCCTTGGTCGTTGCGGATAATCCGGTTTGGGATCTGTCTACCCGCCGCGCGGACCAGATTCGGCTTTTGTTGGAAGCAGAGGGAACGCCCACCACGCGCATTCAAAGGGTTACGGGCTATGCGGACCGCAAACCTGTCACGCGCAATCCGATTTCGTTCCGCAACAACCGTGTGGAGATCATTTTGTTGCGGGAATTCCCCGTCAGGAATTAGATAGGATTGTACATATTAGGGGGCTGTTAAGGGGAAGTGTGCATGCTTGGGCGAACATAGGTCCAAGCATCAGAAAGGCGCTTCCCGATGACCATATCCTCCTCGCTCAATGCAGGTGTTGCAGGCCTGAGTGCCAATGCGACCCGCCTTGCAACGATTTCAGACAATATCGCGAACTCAGGCACGTATGGATACAAACGTGCCAACACCGAGTTCGAATCGTTCGTGATTGGGGGGAATGCCGGCGCTGGCGTGTATTCCGCCGGTGGCGTACGAGCCTTTACATCACGCCTTGTCGAAGAACAGGGCGCTCTCATTTCCACGTCCAACGCAACCGATATCGCGGTGTCGGGTCGTGGTATGCTTCCTGTCACCACAGAGGTGTCACTCGATACACAGTCGGGTGATCAGCCGATGATGATGACAACAACCGGATCATTCCACACGGATGCCAATGGCGTTTTGAAAACGGATTCCGGTCTTGTTTTGCTCGGGTGGCCTGCGGATGCGGACGGGACAATCCCAACCTTCCCGCGTGATACCATGTCCGGCATGGAACCCGTTGTGATCAACGCCAACCAAACGGCGGGCGACCCGACAACAAAGATGAACCTCGGGGTGAACTTGCCGGCCGAGGACGCAACCGAAGCACTTCCGCTGTCGGTCGAATATTTCGGCAACCTTGGTACGTCTGAATCACTTGATATCACCTTTACGCCACAGGCTGCCGCCAACACGTGGATCGTGAATATCGCAGATTCGGCGCAAAGTGGTGCGACGATTGGCGAATACACTGTTGTGTTCGATAACTCACGCGGTGCGGGCGGTACACTTTCGTCTGTGACGCCGACCATCAACAACCCTGCAACTGCGACCTATAACAGCTCCGAGGGGACATTGGCCCTCACTGTTGCCGGCGGTCCAATCGAGGCCACGATCGGCAAAATTGGCGATACCAACGGCCTGACGCAGCTTTCCGATAGCTTTGCGCCGACGCAGATTACCAAAGACGGTTCGCCCGTTGGTAACCTGACGTCCGTAGAAGTGGATGAAAACGGTTATATGACGGCGACCTATGACACGGGGTTCACGCGCCGTATTTACCAAATTCCACTTGTAGATGTACCCAACCCCAATGGTCTCATCTCGCTGAATAACCAGACCTATCAGGTCTCGCCAAACTCCGGATCATTCTTTCTTTGGGATGCGGGGGACGGTCCAACGGGGTCTGTTGCGGGATACGCCCGCGAAGGTTCAACCACTGATGTGGCGGGTGAATTGACCGACCTCATCCAAACGCAACGCGCCTACTCATCGAACGCAAAGGTTATCCAGACCGTTGATGAGATGCTGCAAGAGACAACAAACATCAAGCGCTGATAAATCGCAGTCCTTGAATTGAAACGAGACCCTGAATGAGTATCACGAGCGCCCTGTCAAATGCCCTCTCCGGACTGAACGCATCCACGCGTGCAGCGGGCGTGGTGTCATCCAATGTCGCCAACGCCATGACCGAAGGGTATGGGCGCCGTGAGATCGAATTGGGGACGCGACAGGTCGGTGGAACCGCATCCGGTGTCTCTGTTGTGAGCATTCAACGCGTGACGGATCCTGTTATTTTAGGAGAGCGCCGGATAACAGACGGTCTTGTCAGTTTGGAAAACACGCGGGTGGATTATTACGACACGCTCACCCGTGCGTTAGGGCAGGCGGATGAGGAAGGCTCGATCACCGGCCTTGTTGTCGATCTTGAGGCGAGCCTTATCGATGCCTCGAACCACCCCGAGTCAGATGCGCATCTCTCGGAAGTGACCAATTCAGCCTCTGCTTTGGTCGATCGCATAAATCGCGCGGCAGATACGATTTCGCAAACGCGCCAGATGGCGGATCAGGACATTGCGAAAACGGTGTCCCGTCTTCAAAGTGCGCTCGATAAGGTCGTGAAGATCAACATCGAGATTCAGGAAAACGTCTCGTCAGGTTATGATGCGAGCGGGTTGATGGATCAACGTCAGGTGTTGATCGACGAGGTCTCTCGAATTGTCCCTGTGAAAGAGGTCGAGCGCGAGCATGGTATGGTGTCTTTGTACACACCCGGCGGGGCCATCCTTGTTGCATCAAAGGCGGCGACGATCGAATTTACACCCGTAAACACCATCACGCCGGATATGACCGTTGATCCGGGTGTTTTGTCCGGTTTGAAAATCAATGGGCAGCCGGTGTCTACCGATGCGAATAAGGGGGCGATCGCCGGCGGCGAGTTGTCCGGATTGTTCGAGATACGTGACACCCTTGCGCCGGAAGCCCAGGTAAAACTGGATGCATTCGCGAGAGATCTTGTTACTCGCTTTCAGGACGCGACCATGGACCCCACGATTTCTGGAAGCATGGTCGGCCTGTTTACCGATAACGGCGCAACGTTTGATACCACCAACGAAGAGGGACTATCCAACCGTTTGGAATTGAATGCCGCGGTCGATCCGCGTGCGGGTGGCGATTTATGGCGACTTCGGGATGGATTGGGTGCCGTTGCAGAGGGTGATGCCGGTGATGCTTCGCTATTGCAGGCCATGTTGTCCAAACTCCAAAACGGCGTAGCAACAGTATCGGGTGGGTTCTCCACCATAGAGCGCTCGAGTAGCAGCCTGTCGTCCGACCTCTATTCCTTTTTTGAAACCGCAAGCCTGGCCTCTCAAAGCGATTCAAGCTTTGCGAGTGCGCAACAAATGTCACTTAAGTCGATCGAACTGGAAAACGGCGTCGACACGGACAACGAGTTGCAAAAGTTACTCGTTATCGAGCGGTCGTATGCCGCAAATGCCAAGGTGATCCAAACGGTGGAAGCCCTACTTGATCAGTTGATGAGGATTTGACAATGAACTCTCTGACCACAGGCGATCTTTCGACGATGTTCCGACGTTCATCGCTCGTCAACCAGACCAAAAACAACCTTGAAACCTATTCGATGGAAATCGCGAGTGGGTTAAAGGCGGATGTGAGCAAATCTGTTAACGGCAATTTCACACCACTGGCGAGTATGGAGCGGACGTTACGCACGCTTGAAAGCTACCAACGTGGTATTGACGATGCGGTTTATTTTGCTTCTTCAATGCAAAACGTCCTTGGCGCTGTTGCGGATCATGTCGATACTGCCGCTGCGCCGCTTATCAATTCCGCCACGTATAACAGCTCTGCCACAATGCAGATCACCAGTACCGAAACACGGGCCACGCTCGACTCGGTTGTGAACGCATTCAATACGCGTGCCGGTGGGCGGGCGATATTCAGTGGTGCCGCGACGCAAACAACACCACTGCAAAGCTCGGACGTACTTATGTCCGAAATTCAAACCGCGATTTCCGGTGCGACGACAGCAGACGATATTATTACCGCGATTGATGCGTGGTTCGAGCCCGGAACAGGCAGCTATGACACGGTGATGTACACGGGCTCGGCCTCGCCAAAATCAGGGTTTGTGCTGAACGATTATGAAACCGCAAACTTTGATGTCACTGCCTCAAGCCAAGGTGTCCGGGACACACTTAAAGGTTTGGTGTTAGGGGCGTTGATCTCCGAGGGCGCCCTGCCTGGTGATCTGGATGAACAAGCGAAATTGATGCAAACCGCAGGTGAGCGCCTGTATGGTGCGAGCGGGGAAATGCAATTGCTCTCCGCACAGGTCGGTGCGCAGGAAGCCAAGGTTGAAGCTGCATCCTTGCGCAATACGGCCGAGCAATATGCGACCGAGCGTGCAAAATCAGAAATCGTTTCGGCGGATATATACGACTCAGCTGCGAAACTGACGCAAGCCGAAACCCAACTTGAAATGATGTACACAATCACTGCGCGTCTCTCAAACCTCAAACTATCGGATTATATTTGATGCATAGATTTCTTGCAGTCGTACTTGCCGCCTTTTTCGCCACTGCAATTGGTGCAAGCGCCAGTTCTATTCGCCTCAAGGACGTGGTTGAATTCGATGGTGTTCGTGGCAATGACCTCGTCGGGTACGGATTGATTGTCGGGTTGGATGGAACGGGTGACGGCATTCGAAACTCCCCGTTCACCGAAGAAATCATGTCGAATATTCTGGAGCGTCTGGGCGTCAATGTGACCGGCGAACAATTCCGTCCCAAAAACGTGGCCGCCGTTTTTGTCACGGCGACATTGCCACCGTTTTCGCGCACGGGTTCGAAAATTGATGTCACGGTGTCTGCGATCGGGGATGCCAAAAGCCTGCTTGGTGGAACGTTGATTATGACGCCACTGACGGCTCCGGATGGCGAGATTTACGCGGTGGCCCAAGGAACGTTGATTGCCGGTGGTGCAACGGCACAGGGTGATGGTGCCGCCGTTACACAAGGCGTGCCGACCGCAGGCGTTATTCCATCGGGAGCGCGCATCGAACGGGAAATCGAATTTGATTTTGCATCCCTAAAAACCATTCGTTTGGCATTGCGTGAACCGGACTTCACAACGGCGCAACGCATTGAGACAGCCATCAATAACGAGTTTCGCAAAGGTGTCGCACGTATGTTGGATGCTGGCACGGTACAGCTTGATATTGCTGCGACACGAACACCATCTCCTGCCCATGCCTTGGGAATTGTCGAGAACCTTATGATTACACCAGAGCGAAAAGCGCGTGTGGTTGTGGATCAGAGATCAGGGACAATTGTCATGGGCGAAGATGTGAGAATTTCGCGCGTGGCGGTAAGTCAGGGCAATTTGACCCTGCGCATCGAAGAAGAGCCGATTGTTGTTCAACCCAACCCCTTTACCGATGGTGCATCTGTCGTCGTCCCACGGACAGTCGCCGCCGTTCAGGAGGAGCCGGGCATTGGTCTCGCCGAGATAGACGAGGGAACCTCATTGTCTGAAGTCATTGCGGGGCTCAATGCCTTGGGTGTGTCGCCGCGCGACATGATCGACATTCTGAAAAGTATTAAGGCCGCAGGCGCACTGCACGCCGAGTTTGTTGTACATTAAGACCATGTATGGCGGCGCGTGATGCGTGTTTCCAACACTCCGAACCAAAGGCCAGAAATAATTCTCCCTCTGTTGCGCCTATAGGGGGCGGATCGCCCGCGGATACTTGTCACGACATGTCCTGTACCTCTTAGGCCGCCGTGTTTGTGCCACCAGATAGGGCCGCGCGGCGTTCACACTGGCATAACAACCGCAAGGTATAAAACGCCGCCAACCCGCGTGGGGACTGGCGGCGTTTGAATTTACCAAACTGATTTTCGTAATGAATCAACCTGCGTGAAGGGATGGCGTGTCATCCCGCAATGGCCGGTGATCTGATTGACCAAAGAGAGTGCGTCACATGTAACTGCGAACCAAGGCACTAGCGAGCAGTGACCATCCGTCAGAGACAACGAAAAATGCGAGCTTGAAGGGCAGGGACACAATTGCAGGCGGAACCATCATCATCCCCATCGACATCAGGATGGCGGATACGACGAGGTCGATAATGAGAAAGGGCAAAAAGACCAGAAAGCCGATTTGAAAAGCGCGTTCGATTTCAGACAGAAGAAACGACGGGACGAGCAGTGACAGGTCGACATCGTTTGAAAGAGAGATCGGATTTTCAGGATCTTCACGCAGCTCCGCCAAGTTTGAAAATGTGTCTTCGCTCACGCGGCTCGCCATGAAGGCTCGAAACGGATCCATAATTTTGGGTAGCGCCTCTTCGACGGTCATCACCCCCTCCATGAGGGGCTCAACCCCGTTATTCCAACTTTCCGTAAACACAGGGTCCATCACGAAATATGTGAGAAACAACGCAAGACTGACGATCAACATATTGGGCGGAGATTGTTGTAACCCGATCGCTTGACGTAAAATGGAAAGAACGGTCACGATGAATGGAAAACATGTCACCATGACCGCCAAACCGGGCACCAAACTCAAGAGTGTAATCAGAACAATGAGTTGAATGGAGCGGGTCGTCAGGGATTCAGCGCCATCTATAGACAGCGAAAACTCCTGTGCCTGCGCTGGCAATGCCACAATGAGCATCGCCATCGCGAAACCAACTATGGTGCCGAGTTTGAAATATTGCATGCTGTTCACAGCTCGTTTTTGATGTCGGCAACTTCGGTGAGGCGGACGGCAAGCTGCCCGCTTGGATCGCCTTCAATTTCTTGTAGTTCGCCGCGTGCGATGAGCTTTTCACCTACGTAAAGTTCTACCGGATCTTCGACGCGACGATCCAGTGTGAGCACGCTGTCGTTCTCAAGTTTGAGAAGGTCGCGCACCAGAGGATGTGCTTTTCCAACCGTGACTTTTATCTCGATTGGAACATCGGAAAACGGGTTGGGGCGGGGATTGCCTGTATCATCAACCATTGACTATGGCGTCCTTATTTAAAGTGAATGCGGCATCGATTGCGTCGCGTATTTTCCCGATGGCTCCATCGAGATCGATTTTTCGTTCTTTGGCTCCGAGGCGCAAAAAGACTTGTCCCTCGGTGAGGCTCGGCTCATCGATCAAAGTGACGGCCATCGGCAATCCTTCGGACAAAAGTGCCGTCACGGCCTCTTTGTTTGACGGGCAAATCAGGATTTCGACGGGCGTGTCGGACAGGCTGTCTGCAAATGGGAGAATTTCATCAATGATGGATTGCCCAAGTGTGTGCGTCACCAACTCCGGAAGCACTTTTTCGGTCATCTCGAAGAGCAGCGGCTCCAGTGATTTGATGATATGCGAACGTGCCTCGTGGAATGTGAACCCTAGATCCTGAAGGTTGCGTTCGAGTTCCGCGCCAATTTTGGTGCGTACGGAGGCCTCGGCTGCGAGGGCATCATCCCATCCGGCTTTGTACCCTGTTTCATAGCCGTTTGTGCGGGCCTTTTCGATCGCGCGCTGGGCGGTGCCGTCGTCCGGCTTTTGTGCCGCAGTGGTGGACTTTTCTTTTGGCTTTCGGGCGGCGCCGAAATCCTCGAATGGAAAAAGAGATGACATCATGCGGTCCCTTCAGCGTCTTCAATCCAGCTGCGCAGGATTTCTACAGTTTCTTCTTCGCGATCTTCGATCAGCTTTTTGAGGCGTTTGACGGGATCGGTTGGCATGCCAAACTCTTCGCCAAGGTCGAAATCGGAAACGACACCGAGGTTGGGTAATTCAAACCCGCCGTTGTCCATATCATTGGACAGTGCAGGGGGGTCGTAGCTTGCACTTTCAAGTGCGGGCAAAGACGATTCCCCAAGGGGTGATGTCTCCGCAACAGGGCTCGGTAACGCGGGTGCGCTGACAGGTTTGGCGAGAATCGGGCGCACCACAAATAGCCCCAACACCAAGGTTACAACGGTGAGAACGGCAAGCTGCAACAGTCTCATTATATCCAGATTGGCCACGGAAAAGGGTGACGGGCTTGCTGCGGTGCCCTCAATCAGGACGGGCTCAAACTCCATGGATCGAATGGTGAGCGAGTCGCCACGGGCTTCGTCCAACCCGATCGCCGAACCCACCAGAGCCTCAAGGGCAGTCAGTTCGTCATCGCTGCGCACGGACCAGACAGCCTCTCCGGTTGTGGGGTCAACGGTGGTGATTCCGTCAATCAGGACGGCGACCGTTAGGCGTTTGACTGCGCCGGGCATACGTTGCAATTCACGGGTCGTCTCGGACACTTCGTAATTGATGCTTTCGCGTGTCTCGGTGTTGTTGGATGATGCATCCCCACCGGAGGCCCCACCGCCATCGGGCAGGTTCGAGGCAACGGTGACGGCGCCGTTTCGCGTGTCTGTAGACGAATTGCTGCGTTCTTCGGTTTGCGTGCTAATGGCAACGCGTGTTTCAGGGTCAAATCGACGTTCAACGATGGATTCGAGATCCGTGACAGGTTCGACAGAGACCTCAACAACCGCTTTTCCTTTGCCAACGCGGGCCTCCAACAGGCGCAACACATTCTGGCGCAATGTCTCGGCTTTGTCGGAACTTTCGGGCATTCCAGACAATGATTCATCGCCCGAAACGACGACGCCACGCCGCCCGTCGATGACGGAAACATCCTCGGGAGACAGGCCGGAGACGGCCGATGCGACAAGGTATTTAAAGCCCTGCGCTTGCTGTGCGGAGATGCTACCGGACATTGCGGTGACGGTCACCGAGGCCGTTGCAGCCGTTCCGCGTGTGAACGGGGACGAGGATGGATTTGCGATATGGACGCGGGCCGCACTAATTTGTTGTGAGGCGACAATGGTGCGGGCCAATTCACCCTCTTTTGCGCGCCAATATGCGGCGTCGAACATCTGTGCTGTGGTGCCGAAGCCGGAGAGCGAATCAAGCAATTCATAACCGGATGTCGAATTTGCGGGCAGACCTTCTGAGGCGAGGACCATACGTAACTGATCGCGTTCGGTGCTCGGTACATAGATGGCTCCGCCGCGAATTTCATGCTCGATACTGCGCTGCTCCAAAGCGGCAACAACTTCGCCGGCGGCTGATGCTTCCAGTCCCGAGTATAGGAGTGTGTAGCTTGGCTGTGCCGCGATCCGGGACAGTCCGATCACCGCGGCGAACATCACAATGGTTGCCCCCATGACGATGATGCGGCGGCGCGGATCCAGTGCGGTCCAGACAGAAAAAATCTGCTGCAAGTTTTCACTCCTTTTTCCCAAGCTTCTGCGTTGAGTGCCTTAAGAAATGATCGAACAGCCTTAACAATCAGTTAGCTTCATTCGGTTTATATCGATCTAGACAAAAGATTCGGGGAAACGCCCATGGCTGATGATGAGCCAATTGAAGACGAACTAAAAAAGAAGTCCAAACTGCCGATGATCATCGGTTTGGTATTGATGCTTGTATTAGGTGGCGGTGGATTTTTCGCGGTCTATAGCGGGATGCTCTTTTCCCAAGAGGATCCTGCTGAGGATCACGCTGCCGCCGAAGAGGACGCGCCAGTCGAAGAGCCGCTTCCGGATGTCGCATTTGTGCCAATCGAGCCTTTGATCATCAATCTGGACACCAAAAACGGTGCATTAAAGCACTTGAGATTTCAGGCGCAAATTGAAGTGCCCGCGAAATATGAGGCGGATGTCACGCTTATCTTGCCGCGACTTGTTGATATCCTGAATGGTTATTTGCGTGCCGTGGATGTGTACGAATTAGAGGACCCGACCGCCCTCATCCGCATTCGGTCCCAGATGCTTCGGCGGATGAAGATCGCAGCGGGCGAAGAACGGGTACGTGATGTGCTCATTATGGAATTTGTAATCAACTAGGGTTGTGAAAATGGAACTGATCGCAGACATCTTGATGATTTTCGGCACTGTCGTGGTGTCACTTTATTGCATGGTTCTGTCGCGCCGCTTGCGCAGCTTTACCAACTTGGAAAAGGGCATGGGGGGAGCTATTGCCGTGTTGTCCGTTCAGGTCGATGACATGACCAAAACGTTGGCGGCATCGCAAAAATCCGCGGCGGGATCTGCTGTCCGGTTGCAAGAACTCAACCAGAATGCAGAGCAAACAGCAAAGCGGTTGGAATTGCTCATTGCATCGATGCATGACCTCCCTGACGTGACGACCGCGCCCGTAGCAAAGCCCGCGCCCCCTCCGGAACCCGTGCCTGACATGGGTGCGACCCCAGCGGATGTGAGCGAGGATGATGGAGTCGTGACCGAAGCTCTTTTCTTTAGCCACCGCACGCGCATGGAGGCCGCAGAATGAGTAAGGAAAAGACTGCAAAAAAAGGCGCGCCCAAAAGGAAAAAGCGGTCATTGAAAGCGGGTCGCGGGGCTCTCTTCTTGCTGTCTGTGGTGCTTTTTATGTCGGCTGTGGTGCGTGTGTTTTCGGGTACGGGCGCCGCTATTGCCAAAGAGGTCGCGGAACTTACCAAAGAGGACACGCATGTCGAAGCGCCGGTTGATCCGATTGCGTGCATGGCGGATGAGGATCTTAACGCCCTGATTGCGGCCTTGCGCACACGTGAAAAGTCGGTCGAAGAAAAAGAACTCGAAATCGCGGAAAAACTGGCAATCGTTGATGTTGCGCGCGCAGAAATAGAAGAGAGTTTTAAAGCCCTCGAAATCGCGGAAACGCGTCTTGCGGCAACTATGGCGACGTCGAATACAGCCGCAGAGGATGACCTCGCACGCCTGACATCCGTTTATGAAAGTATGAAACCCAAAGACGCTGCTGCGCTGTTCGAAGCAATGGCCCCCGATTTTGCTGCGGGCTTTCTTGGCCGTATGCGGGCGGATGCGGCGGGTGAAATTATGGCCGGATTGCCGCCTGAGTTTGCCTATACAATTTCGGTCATCCTTGCGGGTCGAAATGCAAATGCTCCAAGCGAATAGCGAGAGCGGAATCTTAAGACTTCCATGTCAGATTGGCGATGAACCCTAATCAAAGGCAGGCTCGGAATTCATGATTGGTATGGTCGGCGTTCTCGTCATTTTCGTTATGGTCTTCGGTGGTTACATCGCGGCCGGTGGGAAACTTGGTATTATTCTCAAGGCACTGCCGTTTGAGTTTATGATGATCGGGGGCGCTGCGGCCGGTGCGTTCCTCATTTCCAATGACATGGCGGGCGTCAAACACACCATGAAAGACATGGGAAAGGTGTTTAAGGGACCGAAATGGAAACATGACGATTACAAAGATTTGTTGTGTCTTCTTTTCGAACTTATCCGTTTGGCACGCCAAAACCCTGTTGGTTTGGAGGAGCACGTCGAAGCTCCGGCAGATTCAAATATTTTTACCAAATACCCCAAAATTCTTTCGGACAAAGAAGCGGTTGCACTGATTTGCGATACGTTGCGTTCGGCATCGATGAATTACGATGATCCTCATCAGGTTGAGGAGGTCCTCGAAAAGCGGATCGAAGCAAATTTGCACCATGCATTGCACTCATCTCATGCAATGGCGGCCATCGGTGATGGCTTGCCCGCCCTCGGGATTGTTGCCGCTGTGCTCGGCGTTATTAAAACCATGGCCTCTATCGACCAACCACCTGAAATTTTGGGTAAAATGATTGGGGGTGCTCTTGTTGGTACATTCCTGGGCGTTTTCTTGGCTTACGGTTTTGCGGGGCCATTCGCGGCAAAAATGCAAGGCGTGATCGAAGAGGATGGTCACTTTTACAAGCTGATTCGTGAAGTGTTGGTGGCCAACCTGCACAATCACGCGACCAATATCTGTATTGAAGTGGGCCGTCAGAATACACCAGGCCACTATCGCCCAAGCTTTTCCGACCTCGAAGAGGCATTGAAAGACGTGAAAACGGAGGCTGCATGATCCGCACCTTTTGCGCCGTTTTATGCGCCGTATTGGCGGTCCCCGTCTCGGTTCTGGCCGAGACGGTTTCTTTGCGTTCGGCCGATCATGCGGGCTTCTCTCGGTTGGTGATAGATATTCCAGAAGGAGCCAACTGGGAGTTCGGGAAAACGGGTACGGCCTATGAGTTTCGGTCGGGAATTGATGATTTAACCTTTGATACGTCGAAGGTTTTTGTGCGTATGTCGGCCGACAGGATCGTGCGTGTTGTGCCAATGGAAAATGGCCGCCTTCAAGTTTTTGCATCCGACAATCATCATGCGGACGTTTTTGAATTGCGCGACCGACAAGTGGTAATCGACATAAAAGATGGCCCGCCTGATCCCGCGTCGAGTTTTGAGGTTGCGCTGACATCTCTTGGTGATCCTGTTGAGCCATCGCCATCGCCATCGCCATCGCCATCGCCATCGCCATCGCCATCGCCATCGCCCGAAACGCAAGGGACGGAGAGACCCGTGGAGGCTGTTCAGCAAACCCTTGATACAGGCCTCGGCGGCTTTGATATGCAAAGCCTGAGCCAGTTCGGCAGAACACCGGTTTCAATGGGTCCGGACGGGATGTCCCAATCGAGCAGTTCGGAAAATTCAGGCAACACGGGGCGGGGCGTTTCAGGGATGTTGGATACATCGGTGGAGCGAGAAGAGTTCGTGCGCCAGTTGGAGCAAAACCTGATTGAGCAAATTGGACGCGCATCCGCAGACGGCCTTTTGGTTCCGGCCCTTCCGGACGTGGAAGAGACGCAAGCCATCATTGAAAGTGCAAACACCCCAACTGCGATTCCCACTGAGAGCGGCGAAATTGAACCGGATGTGGCACTGACCCAAGAAGAAAGCGGTTCTCATCTGGAAATTGAATCCGCTACGGACCGGGCTCAAAAATCAAGCTCAACATCGCGTCGTAATTTTGCGACGGATGGAGGGGAATGTATCCCGACAAAGCGTCTCGACATGGTGACATGGGGCTTGCCGTTGGAAGAGGAGTTCGAACTTCCAAGGTTGCGGGCGCAGTTGGTCGACGAATTGGACGTCCCGCGCCAGGAGGGCGTTCTGGATCTTGCGCGGTATTACCTTTACCTCACCTATGGGGCGGAGGCCAAATCCGTGCTGAGTTTCCTTCCTGAAGAGGACAAGGATTTACCGCTTCTTCTGGTGCTCGCCGACATATTCGAAAATAGTTATGCCGAAAATTCAGGGCCGCTTTTGGATCAACAAAGCTGTGATACCGCATCGGCGCTTTGGAGCGTGATGGCAACGCAAACCCTGTCCAAGGGCAAAGATTATAACCGGTCTGCGATTCTTGCGGCCTTTACGGTGTTGCCGGTTCATCTACGACGGGAAATTGGCCCGGGGCTTGCGCGAAGATTTGCGGATATTGGCGACACCCAGACGGCGGCGCAGATTAAGAGTGTCTTCACCCGCACCGCGCCTTTGGAAAGTACAGATGTTCTTTTGATGGATGCATCCATTGCTGCGAGCAAAGACGATTTTGATACCTCTGACGAGCTTGTTTTGGAGGTTGTGGAAAAGCATGCGCATGAAAAGCCCCAAACCCTCATCGAATTTGTCAAAGAAAAGCGCGCCCAAAATGCGCTTGTGACCGATGAGGTTGCCGACACTGCGGAGGCGATTGCTGTGGAATACCGTCATCACGAATTGGAAGAGGCTCTTGTCGAAGCGTCAGTAACGGCACGTATCTTGACGGGTGATTTGGACAAAGCGCTGGCTCAACTCAAACGCGCAGAAACGGCAAGCCGCTTGCCGGAATCTGTAGCAATTGACTTGCGAAAATTTGCCTTGGCGGCATCTCTCAAGTCTGTATCAGATGAGGTTTTTGTAAAGGCTGTATTCAAAAATATAGATTTCATTGAGGCGCAGATGAATGATGACATCCTATTGGATGGTGTTTCTGAGCGCCTTTATGGTCTCGGGTTTGATGACGCCGCAATGCGTCTCGGTTACGGGGTAGGCGCGCGTGCCATGGATGAGGGGAGTGAAGATCACCGTGCATTGGTCTCAGGGGATTGGGCGGCGCTGAGCCAGTCCGAAGATCCGGATTATGCCACTTTGGCAGAAGCCGTTGTGGATGAACCGAGTGTCTTGACCGAGGGTGCGCGTATCCCGAACCTAAAGCAGCTTGAGACGCTCTTGACGGACATTAAATCCAAACGTGAGTCTGTTCTTGAACTTCTCTCGAAATAACCTGTACGTCCCCCTCGCGCTTACCATTTATAAACCCTCTGAGCACTAAAACAGTATTACCAAAGAAAGAATTTCTGGTGATACATAATGCAAAATAGGCATGTTTGCTCTCCGAGCACTGCGACCAGTTGTGATGCGAAAGGTACCGGCCCCGTTCGTGAGCCGTTGGTATTGTTTCGTTCTGTTCGGAGTGATCGGGTATGAATTTCACTCTGAAATCCATGTTCAGTCCGACAATTTTGCTCGCATTGGCATTGATGACTGTCATTGTCATGATGATCCTGCCCATGCCGTCATGGATACTGGATGTGGGATTGGCGGCCAGTTTCGCGTTGGCTATTCTGATTTTCACCGTCACACTTTTTGCCGAGCGTCCGTTGGATTTTTCCGCATTTCCAACGGTATTGCTCGCAAGTTTGATGCTCCGTCTATCGCTCAATGTGTCATCGACAAAACTTATCATCGGGCAAGGTCATACAGGAACCGCCGCGGCGGGACACGTCATCGAGGGCTTTGCCAACTTTGTCATGGGCGGGTCTGTGGTCCTTGGCCTTGTGGTTTTTATCGTTCTTTTGATTGTGAACTTTATGGTGATCACCAAGGGTGCGGGCCGTATGGCCGAGGTCGGTGCGCGATTTGCGTTGGATGGTATGCCGGGCAAGCAGTTGGCGATTGATGCCGACATGTCCGCAGGTGCTATCAGCCATTCCGAGGCCAAGGAGCGCCGCGAACTTGAACTCGCTGAAACCACATTTTTCGGCTCTTTGGATGGGGCGTCCAAATTTGTAAAAGGTGACGCAGTTGCCGGCCTTCTCATTACCTTGATGAATTTGGTGATGGGGCTCATCATCGGGGTTGTGTCGAAAGGCATGCCCATTGGTGAAGCCTTTGAGGCCTACACAATTCTGACGGTTGGCGACGGACTTGTCAGCCAAATTCCGTCGGTCATTATTTCCATCGCGGCCGCGCTATTGTTGGCCAAAGGTGGCGCCAATGGTCCCGTTGATATGGCCATGTTCAATCAGCTTGGGCGCTATCCTCCAGCACTTTTTACAGTTGCTGTGCTTTTGGCTCTGTTTGCATTTGTTCCGGGCCTGCCCTTCGTGCCCTTCTTTGCGGGGGCCATCGGGTTGGGGGCTGCGGGTTGGATCGTTAAAAAGCGGGCGGATGATCTGGAAAAAGATACCGTTCAAAAACGTGATGCTGTTGAGATGGAACATGAAGAGTCTCTTGGTGACATTCTAGATCTCGATGAAATTCACGTTGAGTTTGCGGCAGATCTCATTCCGATGGTTCTTGACCCGCAAACCGGAATTGATGCGCGGATCACCAATATGCGCAATCATGTGGCGACGTCATTTGGTCTGATCCTTCCGGAAATCCGCCTGACGGATGACCCGTCGCTTCCTGCGGGGCGCTATGTGGTTCGGGTACAGGGCGTGCAACAAGTTGCCGACTCACTACGCCAAGAGAAGGTTCTGGCACTCTTGGGTGGGGGTGAGGCGGGTCTTCCGTTGGGTGAGGATGTTGCCGAACCGGTGTATGGGGCGCCCGCACGATGGATCGATCAAAGCGCAAAAGATGACTACGCGATGCAGGGTTGTACTGTTGTGACCCCCACCGAAGTTTTGGCCACACATCTTTTGGAAGTTGTGAAACGAAGCTTCCCACGTCTTCTGACGATGAAGTCCTTGCGCCGTATTCTTGATGAAATGACCAACCTGTCTGATCGCACCCGTGCCGATGCCAACCAACGTATGATCGATGATCTCATCCCTGATAAAGTTCCGATGGACATGTTGTTATCGGTGTTGCGTTTGTTGTTGGATGAGCGTGTTTCCATTCGAAATATGCCGCTTATCCTCGAATCTATTGCGGAGGCACGTGGCGCACACGCGACCCCCGAAAGTGTGTGTGAACACGTCCGCCAACGACTCGGGTTTCAAATCATTTCTGAAATCCGCCGCGAGGACGGGACATTGCCGCTCTTGCAATTGGCACCTGAATGGGAACAAACGTTCTCGGCCTATCAGGTTGAAAATGACCGTGGCCGTGGTGATCTCGCCTTGCCACCTGACCAGTTCAACAAATTGGCCAAAGCAATGGCGGACCGTATCGCGAAGGCGGGTGAAAACGGGGTTTATCCCGCTGTTGTGACCTCCACGCCGCGGCGTCGTTTTATTCGCACAGTCCTCTCGGCACAGGGTATTCAAAATCCTGTTTTCTCATTCGATGAAATCGGGGTCGATGCGCGACCGTCCCTCGTTGGTTTGGTGCCGGCATGATGGACCTCCTTGAAATGATATCGGCGATGTCACAACCGACATTTGTCGCGGTTTTTCTCGTTTTCGTGAGAGTTGGCGCCGTGATGGCGGTTTTGCCTGCATTCGGGGAACAGACGGTATCCGTAAAGGTGCGTTTGGTCCTGACATTGGCGTTCACGCTTATTGTTTTTCCGGCGGTGACGATCGACCCGGCGACACTTCAAACGGCCCCCATCGTGCTATGGCCCGCAATGTTGGCTGAAGTTGTGTCCGGTTTGACCATTGGGTTAATTGTACGTCTAACCGTGATCGCACTACAGGTCGCGGGTACGATCATTTCGCAATCCACATCGCTTTCTCAATTGTTCGGCGGCGGTGCTGTGGATGCGCAACCTGCGATGGGTTACATCCTTTTTACGGCAGGTCTGGCCCTTGCTGTCACCCTCGGCCTGCATGAGCGCGTGGCTTTTATGATGATCGAATCCTACGATTACCTTCCTGCGGGTCGCTTGCCGGATTCGAGCGAACTCTCGATTCTCATGGTGGGGCATGTGGCGCATTCATTCGCGCTTTCGTTTTCCTTTGCTGCGCCGTTTTTGATCGCCTCGGTGATTTACAACACCGCTCTGGGCGTCATTAACCGCGCCATGCCACAGCTGATGGTCGCTTTTGTCGGGGCGCCGGCCATCACTCTGGGCGGTTTGATCCTGTTGTTTCTCACGGCGCCATTGCTGCTTGAAATTTGGATCGGTCATTTCCACCGCGCCCTCGAGAACCCGATCGGAGCATTCTGATGTCGGGCGACGACGATAGTGACAAGAGTCACGAACCAACCCAGAAAAAGTTGGATGATGCGCGCAAGCGGGGTGAAATTCCACGATCTATCGATGTTACGACTGCTGCGGCCTACCTCGGATTTGTGATTACGGCGATGGCGTTCGGTGAAATGGCGCTTAAATCCACCGGCGGCGTTTTATACGGGCTGTTTGAAAACGTTGATCGGTTGAATGATGACTGGTTTGACGGGTCCGGGTCACCTTGGGGCGGGGGGCTGATGGCTGAAATCCTGATGTCTCTTATCCCATGGTTCACGATTCCTGCGGTCTTTGTGATTGCCACACTTTTTGCCACCCAATCCCTTTTATTTGCTCCCGAAAAAATCCAGCCAAAGCTGTCCAAAATTTCCATGATCTCGAACGCCAAAAATAAATTTGGGCGGGCCGGATTGTTCGAATTTGCCAAAAGCTTTTTCAAGCTTTCGATCTACTCGATCGTCGTCGGGTTTTACCTCTGGTCCAAAATTCCGGAAATGATTGCCTCGATGTCTCTTAGCCCCGGTATGGTTACGGTCGAACTTTTGCAGTTGGGCCTGGGGTTCTTTGCAATTGTGTTGGCAATTTCGGCGGTGATTGGCGGTGTGGATTATCTTTTCCAACACAATGAGCATTTGCGCAAAAACCGTATGTCGCACAAGGAGCTTCGTGATGAGGCAAAAGACCAAGATGGCGATCCGCATATGAAACAAAAGCGCCGCCAAAAAGGCTACGAGATTGCGATGAACCAGATGTTGAGCGAGGTTCCAAAAGCTGATGTTATCGTTGTGAACCCGACCCACTATGCCGTTGCGTTGACGTGGGATCGGCTCAGGGGGGGAGCGCCGGTCTGTGTCGCGAAAGGTGTCGATGACATCGCGGCGACCATTCGTGAGATTGCGATTGAAAACGACATTCCGATCCATCGCGATCCGCCTACGGCCCGTGCGCTCTACGCCACCATCGATATCGGCCAGGAAATTTGGCCGGAGCATTATCCGGCAGTTGCCGCGTCAATCCGTTTTGCCGAGGAAATGCGCAAGAAAGTGCGTGCCAAAAGGAAGGCAGGGCTATGACAACCAAAGCCAAAAAGTTGGAGCAATTGAAAAAAGTGGCGGAAGTGACCCTCACTCTGGAGCTCGCCCGCTTGGCGCAAATGCGAGACGAAGAGACAGCACAACAAACCCGCCTGAATACCCTCAAAGATGCCGCGAAAGAGCGTCATGCGCAGATCAAAAACGCTGCCGGGTTTGATCCCGCGATGTATGGGGGTGCGGATGTAAAATGGAATGAATGGCTCGCAAGCGAGCGCCGCAGTGTTTTGCGCGGTATGGCCGCAATAGCAGAACGGCGCGAGGTTCAGTTTGAACTCACGCGCCGCGCTTTTGGTAAGGTTGAGGCCCTCAAATCCATTGCGAAAAAGAGTGCGTTGAAACCGTAGTCTACCCGACGTCCTGCCGGACAATATCCGTGACAAGCACGCTTTCGATATCATCACCCAGAATGGCCGCGGCGACTTCCAGTAGGGAGGCGCGAAGGCTTTGCATCTTGGTTGTCTCGGTAAAGGATCCTTTGAACCCGCCGATGTTGGCGTGGTCAAATAGGACCTGCAAGAAAGCATCACGTAGCTTGGGTTCCTGCGCATAGATTTTTTCACGCGCATTCGGCAGGGTTTCAAGGCTGATTGACAGCACAACCATTGCCGCAACCTGTCCGTCTTCCATGTCGGGAATGACGAATTGGTTGTTGAGTTTGACGTATTCGAACACCACCGCTTCCGCGGGCATGTCTTCCTCTTGACCATCTGTTTGATGTGGCGCGTTCGGATCTTCGCCACAAGGGCCAAGCTCCGCCACCTCGGGCGGGGGCCGCAACATCAGCCCCCCGCCAACGCCCAAACCGAGACCTATCAGGGCGAGTAAGATTGGTATGAGTTTTCCGAGCATTACATCACCCCGTTAAAACGGCAGGAGGATATCGGCAATTTGTTGGCCGTACCGCGGTTGTTGCATTTGAGAAATCTGGCCGCGCCCGCCATAGGAAATGCGTGCTGACGCGATTTTGTCGTAGGTAATCTCGTTCTTGCGCGAGATGTCTTCGGGCCGGACGTAACCTTCGACCAAGAGTTCACGAATTTCATAGTTCACGCGAACCTCTTGGGATCCGGAGATGTGCAGAACGCCGTTGGGCAGTACATCAAGGATTGTGGCGGCAACCATGAGTTGGAGCTTTTCGTTGCGCCGCACGGACCCGGAGCCAGAAGAGGCGGATGTACTCGACGTCCCCACCGCATTCGCCATCGATGCGCCTTCGGGCAGGACTTCGTCAATGCGTTCGGGAATACCAAACAGACCGTCGACGCCCATGGTTTCTGATCCGGACCGCCCGCGCGATGTATTGTTGGAAATCTCCGCGCTCTCGTCGATTTCGATGACAACTGTCAAAATGTCACCACGTTCGATGGCGCGGCGGTCCCCCAAAAGGGATTGACGCGATGCTGTCCAGAGCGACGCCCCATCTGTCGGGGTCGTTTTTTCAATGGTTTTTGGCAGTCCGGGATACCTCATTGCAGAGGCTTCGGCCGAATCCTGAATAGGTTTGAAGTCGGGCAAACGACCGACCTCTTCCAAAGGGGAACAGGCGCAAAGCGCCACGAGTGCCATAAATGCTGCGATTGGTTTCATAGTTTTCCTCATTGAGATGTGAGCCGGCCAACATGAACGCCGCCGTTTGGTCCGACGATTCCCGTGACGATGGTTTTTGACGATAGGTTCATAACGCGGACGGTATCACCGACACCTGCGCGACTGAGTGATCGCGCATCCGCTGAAATGGTGAGCGAGCCTTGTGTGAAATACAAAGGTACGATTGAATTGCGCTCGACAAGAGCGGGCGGCCCGACATCCGACATGCGAATAGGGCGACCTGCATAAAGCATTCCGCGGGCTTCAAGGCCGACGGCTTCGTCGACCGAAATCAACGTGCCTGCCACGTCGCCCTCCACCACTTTCAGATCCTCGGCCATCAAGATGGATTGAGCGCGGATGGTGCGTGTTGCGACCAGAGTGTCGGACTGCGCCACGTTTGGCGCGATCAAAGCTGCCGCGATTGTTATGATGCCGGCGCGGATCATCGGATGTTACTCGTGGCGGATAGCATTTGGTCGGCGGCGGTGATGACTTTGGCGTTCAACTCGTATCCGCGTTGGGCCTCGATCAATTCCGTCACTTCGCGTACCGCGTCAACCGAACTGTCTTCGAGGTATCCCTGTCTCAAGGTCCCCAACCCATCGGTTCCGGGAATCGAGACAACAGCAGGCCCGGATGCAGGGCTTTCGAGAAACATGTTGGATCCGATTGCCTCCAGACCTTTGGAGTTGGTGAAGCCGGCCAAGGTGAATTGGCCAAGCAACTGTGGGTCCACTTGGTCATTGAAATAGGCGTAAACTTCGCCCTCACCATTGATCGAAATCGACCGCGCATCTTCGGGAATGGTGATATCAGGGACCACGCCGTAGCCCTCTGATGTGACGATTAGGCCATCGGCGGATCGTTTGAGTGTGCCGTCACGTGTGTAGGCGGATTGCCCTGACGGCAGGGTCAGTTCCAAATAGCCTTTGCCCTCGATTGCAATATCAAGATCACCGTTTGTTTGTGACAATGACCCTTGGGCAAGTTGTACTGTGACGGAGGATGGACGCACGCCGAGACCGAGCTGAATGCCCGTTGGCAAAACTGTGCCGTCGGCGGCGTTGATCGTGCCCGGGCGGGCCATCTGTTGATAGTGGAGATCGGCAAACTCGGCACGCCGCGCGTTGTACCCGGTGGTGTTCATGTTCGCGAGGTTTTGCGAAATGGTTTCCACCCGCATTTGCTGTGCGCTCATGCCCGTTGCTGCGATTTTAAGAGCTCTCATGATCGATCTCCTCTATCGGCCAAGCGTCGAGATGACACCGCGAATGCGCTCATCTTCTTGCTCGGAGAATTTCTGTCCCATCGTGTAGGCGTGCTGAACCTCGATCATACGGGTGATCTCGGCGATGGGGTTCACATTGGAATTTTCGACATACCCCTGAAGGATCGCCGCCCCCTCAAAGGGTTCGATGCCGCCATCGGTATAGAACCGTACCCCGTCCTGACGGGTGAGCGTGCTTGGGTCGGTCGGCATATAGAGGCCAACTTGGGCCAACGGCAGGCCGTTTGCCGAAAGCGTGCCATCGGCGGCGACAGCGACGGTTTTTGCGTCTGGCGGGATGAAAATTGCCGCGCCGCCGTTGTCGAGCAATCTGTAGCCGTCATGGGTGGTCAACTCACCTTGATCGTTGGGGGTAAAGGCCCCTGCGCGGGTCAATGCTTCGCCCTGAGGTGTTTCAATCATGAAAAACCCGTCGCCTTCGATGGCAAAATCAAACGTGCCACCGGTGGGCGTCAATGGCCCCTGTGCATCATTGGTCAGTCGTACATTGCCATGCGCCATCGACAGCGATGGCTCCCCGGGTTCAAGTGCGGAAATGTATTCCGAGAAAATCAAACCCTCTTTGCGAAAGCCCGTCGTCGATGCGTTGGCCACGTTGTTTGCAATGGCTTGAAGTTCGTTCTTGAGCCCCGAAAGACGTGTGAGAACGGTGTAACCTGCGCTGTCCATTAGAACCCTCCAATCATCGGAATGAGGCGGTCTTGGAAAAACGAGATGAGGCTTTCCGTCATAAAGCCCATCGACATCCAGAACACGATGAGGATGGCGCCCAGTTTGGGCACAAAGGTCAGTGTCATTTCCTGAATGCTGGTGAGGGCCTGAAACAGACCAACGCCCACCCCTGTGACGAGCGCCACCAAGAGAATAGGGGTGGAAATCATCACAGCCATCCAAAGTCCTTGGCGCAGCGTGTCATAGAAAATGATCTCATCCATAACTTACACCGGCATCCGCAGGATTTCCTGGTAGGCTTCGACGACCTTGTCGCGGACCGTTACAACGGTGTCGACCGCAAGTTCGGATTGGGCCAATGCCATGACGAGCGCCTGGCTGTCGGCCTGACCCACGAGGGCGGCTTTTGCAATTTCTTCGCTTTGCGACAATGTCTGGGCAAAGGATTTGCCAGCATCGACCAATGCGCCGCCTTGGGCGCCTGCGTTGGGGTCGGCTTTAGGAGACGTGGCCGGTTTCGTGGCTGCGTATCCTTGGTTGGCGATAGCGGAGCGGATATCCATTCTGGTTACCTTCCTTTAGTTTAACGGCGCAGGAGTTCGAGCAAAGACGACGACATTTGTCGCGCCTGATCGAACATTTTGAGGTTCGCCTCATAACTGCGTTGGGCTTCACGTGCGTCGGCAACCTCGTACATGAGGTCCACGTTTGATCCGTCATAGAACCCTTGTTCATCAGCCATCGGGTGGCCTGGATCGAAAATGCGGCTAAGGGCCGTGCGATCCAGTTCAACGGGGCCGGTATCGACTCCGCCGGTCTTTGTTCCGTTTTGGAACTCCGCCTCGAAAGAGACGGTTTTGCGGTGGTATCCTGGCGTGTCTGCGTTCGCGATGTTCTCCGAGACATGGCGCAATCTGTTTGCTTGTGCCTTCATGCCCGACGCGGACAGCGAAAGAATTTGTGTTAGGTCTGCCATCTATCTGTCCTCACCGTTTGCCGATGGAGGAGCGCAGTATCGACATCGAGCTTTTGTAGACACTGAGTGCCAACTCATGCTGATGCCGCGTATCCGCCGCCTTCATCATTTCCGTTTCGAGCGCGACCGTGTTGCCATTGGGCGAAGACGGATCGGGCGAATCGATCGTTTCAACTAGGGGAGAATTAGAACCGGTGTTCGTGATGTGACCCGCACGTGTTGTGCGCAGGTCAGTACCGCCTTCGGAGGCCCGAAAGGCTTCCGAGAACGGCTGTGTATCACGCGCCCGGTACCCGGGCGTGTCTGCGTTCGCCACATTCTTTGCAACCAATTCTTGGCGCGCTGTGGAATGGCGAGCTAATCCGCTTGTAAGGCGAAAAATATCCAGATTTTCAAACATCGGGGCTTCTCCCGCGACTTCGTGTCAACCAAGACTTAACCGTGATTCCTTTAGAAAGGGTTGCAGAACATGGAGGACGTTATGAAAGGGATCGGTCTAGATCAGCTCAGAGCTGAGATCGCATCGGTAAAAGCAACGCACTCTATGGGGCGTGTGGTTGAGGCTTCGCGCGGGGTGTTAACTGTGTCGGGTTTGACGGACACGGCCGCAATTGGCGACCTTGTCGAAATCGGTCACGGGTCCACGGTGCGCCGTGGCGAAGTGTTGCAGCTCTATGAAAATACAATCACCGTGCTTGCCGATGGCGGTGCGGATGGATTGTCGTTTGGCGACCCTGTTACACACCTCGGGAAAAATGAAATTGCACCGGATAACAGTTGGATCGGTCGTGTGATTGATCCCTTTGGCAAGGCGATCGACGGAAAACCCATTTTGCGCGGGGCAAAGACGCGGGCATTACGCGCATCCGCGCCAAGTCCAACCGAACGGCGCAGTTTGGGTGCGCGTCTGGAAACCGGACTGGCGGTCTTTAACACCTTGCTGCCAATTGTGCGCGGGCAACGTATTGGCCTGTTCGCGGGGTCAGGCGTGGGGAAGTCCACGCTATTGGCAAAGCTTGCAACGGGATTACAGGCCGATGTTGTGGTCTTGGCGATGATTGGCGAACGCGGTCGCGAAGTGCGCGAGTTTATCGAACGGGTTCTTGGGCCTGAGGGGATGAAGCGCGCAGTTATTGTGGCGGCGACCTCGGATCAGGCACCATTGGTGCGTCGGCGGTGTGCGTGGACAGCGATGGCGATTGCCGAACATTTTCGCGATCAGGGCAAACAGGTTTTGTTCCTGGCCGATTCCGTGACCCGTTTTGCCGAAGCCCATCGCGAGATTGCTTTGGCGACAGGCGAGACAAGTTCCCTGCGCGGCTTTCCACCCTCGACCTCGCATCTGATCACATCGTTGTGTGAGCGCGCTGGACCTGGCCCCGAAGCGGCAGGTGATATTACGGCGGTCTTTACAGTCTTGGTGGCCGGATCCGACATGGATGAACCTATTGCGGATATTTTGCGCGGGGTTTTGGACGGACACGTCGTGCTCAGCCGCGAAATCGCTGAACGCGGGCGCTTTCCGGCCATCGATTTGCTGCGCTCCGTGTCACGCGCCCTTCCGGAGGCGGCCTCGGAAGAAGAGAATGTTCTAATTCGGGATGCGCGTAGTTACTTAGGCACCTATGAGCGATCTGAAATGATGATTCAGGCCGGTTTGTATAATAAGGGGAGCGACGAGATTCTTGATAAGGCCGTTGCGATCTGGCCTGATCTGGACAAATTTCTGGCTGCTTCGGGACGGGACGGAACGGCGAATAGCTTCGCTCAACTTGCCAAATGCCTACATGGCGCTGAGGCAATCCGAGATTAATATGAGCCGGAGAGCAAAGAGAGTGCATTCGCAGCGGATGAATACTGTTGGCTTGTCGATTGAATCTCTGCACGTACCAAAAAGAGCCGCAACATCTCTTGGCGTGCTTCGGGGTCTGAAAACTGGGACACCTCCGAGCCACCAAAATAGCGGTCCGTTTTTTCGCGAAATTCACTGAGCTGTTGGTCAAGGTCGAGGCTGCCCAAAGCCGTGGGCAAACCAAGTGCGGTTTCAAGGGCGCTACGAACAGCCGTGTTGCCCATTACCGAATACCAGCGTCCGTTATCGGTTGTTGATTTGGATGCGATTTTTTCCAATTCGCGATCCAGAGACATCGCAAGGCGCATGTTCGCGTCTTGATCGCCAACGGCAATTTCGAACTGCTGCTCCTCGAACTTGGCCGCAATTTCATCCGGAAATGTACTAAGCGAGGTGTTTGGCGTGCCAAGATCAAACCCAAGCGCTTTTGCCATGTCATAGTATCGGGTGTCCGACAATTTGTTGGCAAGCGCATCGTCTTTCAAAATTCCATCCGAGAGAACCTTCTGGATGAAGTAGATATTGTCGATATCATCATCAAGATCGAAGGCACCGAGCACCACCTTTCTCAAGGTGCGGTCTGACACGAGGTCTTCGGCTGTTTTTACGTTTCCGATGTTCTCTTTGAAATACGCGACATCTCTCTGGATGTCCGACGATTCCCGAAACGTTTCTAACTGGGCCTCTTTGGTTCGATTGAGAAAGGCCCATCCGGAGTAACCTCCGAATGGGACAACGGGTTGAAAGCTCATTGCATGTTGTGAGCAGACAAGAGCCGCTCTTCTCTTGGTAGAAGGCTCCGCAATGATTTGAGAGCCTGATAAAACTCATCCGTTTGAACGGCCTGAGTTGCGAGGTTGAGCAATTTACGGCTGTCGTCATCCGTCAAAACCTGACTGAGCTGTTCAATGCCGCGGAACAGTTGGTGTTTGGCCTCCACGGCATCCGCGTCACCCGACAAAACCAGTTGGGCAATGTAGCAAATGCGACGCACGGGCGTATTGACCTCTTCGGGGTGAATGGCATCGCGCAGTCGCAAAATATTGGCGTTCGGCGTGACAATCGAAAGGCGCGATCGACGGTCACCATTCTCAATAACCGCACCGTTGATAAGGACCCGCTCTTTGGGGCCAAGTTTTAGGACAAGACCGCTCATGGTTGGACCCCTTCACCTTGAAGCCCGCGCATCATCGAGCGATTGATATCGAGAAGAGCTTCTTCATCGGCCTTTCCGGCAAGAACTTGCGCGGTGTGGTGGATGACAAACTCGGCGAGGTAGAAAATTTGACCGCGCAACTCTTTGGGAAGCGTATTGTTGTTGTCGGCAACATCCGAGGCGAGCAGCGTCCACAAACGACGATTGTGATTTAGCGCGGTCACAAATTTTGGAAACTCCAGCTTTTTATTTTGCGCTGTCAGTTTGAGTTGAGCCGAGATGCGCGCGAAAGCGGCGTACTCGGTGCCGCGCGATGTGCGAATCGGGGCGGCGGTATTGGTGTAGGCCGTTCGGGCCATGTTCAAAGCGTTCACGTCGGATCCTTCCGGTGACAATGAATTCTATTGCGCGGGTTTTCCGCGATGGTGCCCGGGCATCATTCAAGACGCCCGGGCGAGTGCCCTTAGCGGAAGAGCGACAAGATGGTCTGTGGCGACTGGTTGGCAATCGAAAGCGATTGCACACCGAGCTGCTGTTGGACCTGAAGCGCCTGCAAGCGTGCCGATGCTTCTTCCATATCGGCGTCCACCATCGAACCGATGCCTGATTTCAACGAGTCGGTCAGGTTGGAGATGAAGGACGATTGTGTTTCGATGCGCCCTTGAGCCGAACCGAAGGCTGCAGAGGCGTCGACTGCTTGTGAGATCAAGCCGTCGATGGCTGCCAGAGCGCCTGTTGCACCGGAATCGGACGTCACGTCGATTTGCGACAAAGCACCCAAGCCACCGCTAGACGCGGAGGAACCAGCGGTACCACCCGTTGCGGCTTCGGTGAAGACTTTCATAGCCGTACCAGAACCGTTGGTGATGGTCAGTTGGTTGGTGTTGGCCCCAGTGCCCTGGGCAACGGAATAGGCGTCCGAAGAGTTTGTTGCAGCACCAAAGAAGGCGCTGATTTGGCTGCTCAAATTCTGAGCAACGTCACCCGTACCATCGGTTGCCGAAGCGACATACTCGAACGTACGCGAACCTGTGGTTGTACCGCCTCCAGCAACGTTAACAGTTACGTCATCGAGAATGACGCGGAAGCTTGAACCTTCTTGCACTTCACCGATCGTGAAGGCGAGTGTGCCACCGCTTGCGGTGATGGAAGAGGTGTTGTTGGTTCCGTCATATGCGGTCCCAGCGAAATCCGTGTTATCGGAGCCCGCTTGGATCATGGCGTTACCCGCGGCTTGGTCAGCCGGTGCACCCGCACCAAAGCTTGCAGACGTTGTTGGCGCTGTCACGGACAGGTTTTGACGACCGACTGAAATGTGAGACGCAGACACCGTTCCATCAGATGCACGATCAAGCGATGACAGAACTTTCATATCGTCTTGTGACGTACCGTCAATCAGGTTCAGACCGTTAAACTGCGCCGCGCCGACAACAGATTTAATCTGGTTGGTGAGGGCATCAATGTCTGTTTGGATTTTTTCACGATCAACGTTGGATTCTTGAGCTGCAACAATTTTGCCTTTGATGTCGGTCAAAAGGTCGGTCACCGTCTCTGATGCGCTTGCGGCAACGGCGAGGGTGGACTGGCCAAGTGCAAGGCTATCAGAAATGCCCTGAAAACCTTTGACGTCAGATTCCATCACTTTCGAGATGGCCCAAACAGAGGCGTTGTCTTTGGCTGTGGCGACAGATTTACCTGTCGAAATCTGGCTCTGTGTCGAGGACAGGTCGTTGTTGATGGATTTGAGAGTTTGAAGCGCAACCATTGCGCCATTGTTTGTCAGAATGCTGGACATAGCATTTTCCTTTGATCTGTAGACGCGTTTTGCGCCGTAAGTTTCAATTGCCGCCGATTTGGCCGCTTCATGACTGTCATTCTGACCAGTTACGGAAAGTCGTTTTACGTCTTACCGTGCCACCCCCTCGGGTGCCTTCTGAGGTTTGAGGCCTAAAGACTAAAAGTGTCCTAAGCTGTGCCTCTAAGTTGTTCTCAATTTGAGGCAAAAATCGGGCAGTCTGTTAAGAGTTTCTCTTTATGGTTAACGGCTTACGTGCCATTGGCGCCACTTGGCCCCCTGGACCATAGGTTTGGAAATCGGGTTTTTTCTCTTTGAGTGCAGCGAGTCGGTCGGTCACGGAACGGATTCCTTTCGAGGTTGCCTCAAGGAGTCTTTGGTTGCGCGCCGCCAAGGTTTTCAGGTGACCCAACTCATCCGGAGTAATGTCCTCTTGGGTCAGCGCGGTGAGGGCTTGTGCTTTTCTCGGGGTGAGACGCGACAGTGCGTCATAGTCCTGTGCGAGGATGGCCGCATACTCGCGATCATAAACGGCCGCCATAGTCTTGGCCGCGCGGAATCGATCAAAAAATGCCATTACTCTTTCTCCACTAATGCCTGGAATATATGTTCCGCCAATCCGATGCCGCCCGCCTCTACCAGTTTTTCGGCCTGTGCCTGAACGAGGAAGGAGGTGAATTGATCCTCACCCGTACCGCCGCCAAACGTATCGGGTGTTTTGCCCAAGCCAGAAGCTTTGAGCATTTCGGCGAGAAAGCCCGCTTCGAGTTTTTCCGATGCGTCACGCAGTTGCTCTATGCGCGCCTGATCTTTCGTGAGGGTGCTTGTCTGGGGAGCGAGTGAGCCAGATACATCCATTTTTGGGTACCTCCAATTCTACATAATTATTTCAGGGATACGTCATCACGGTAAAGAAGCAGTAACCAACGTGAGACATAGTTGCGGCAACGTGATCAAAAACGGATGCAAGAAATGCAGATCCCTACAATGATGCGCGCGCCCGTCGGGGAACCGACGCAAGATCGCCGCAAAGCCGAGACGCCCGCACCCTCATCGGATGAAAAATCATTCGATGATATGGTAAAGGGGGGCGAACCTTCGGTAGATGACCGGACAACGCGTGGTGGCGAGACGCCTGATCTGACGGATCAGGGAATGCCCTCTGCACAGACGCCGGCGCAAGCCCGGGATATGACTATGGCGGCGGCGACAACGGCGATTCGTCAGAGTTTTTCCTTGGACGTGACCCCGACGGATGGGGCAACTACCGCAACCGCCATTCAATCGGACGGTGAGGTGGTCGTGCCTGCGAATGGTCATAACGGTTCGCTGTTGCAACCTACGATCCCTCTTGGCGCGACTACGGATGCCATCGTATCTGAAGCGGATGCGGGGGGTGGGTTACCGGGAGACGCCAGAGCCGTTGGGGCCTCGCCTGCGACGACTGTGGATGAGGCGGCCATGCGCCTTGGGGTCGTGCAAAACGGTAAAAATGGCGAGGGTGTTTTGGTGGCAACCGAGGCCTCCCTGACGAAAACAACAGATGCGGTGGCGCCACAGGTCGGATCCATTGATGTCCAGGCAATGGGAAAAAACGCGGCACAAGGGATGGGCCCCGAAGCGGCACAACCGACCAGTCCCGCCTCGAATGGCCTCAATCCAGCCCAGATGTCCCATGTCGTGTCTGGCGAACAGGCCATCCGGTCCGGTAGCGTGACGACGGGAGAGGGTGCAGCGCCGACATCACAGCCTGATGCGACCGCTATTGATATGAAAACCCGACGAGGCGACGTCGCATCACAGGCTTCGGTTCGAGGGACGGATTCAGATACATTCACCGAGGGTACCGCGCGATCTGCGGCTGTATCCGCAACGGCCACAGCACCCGTTTCAACGCCGGTGGTGACCGCCGGCAACAACGGTATGTCTGTGGATGACGGCAAAAGCCCGCGCGGTGAATTTCAGGCGACGAATGATGTGCAGGACGCCAAGCCGCCCACATCCGATATGACAACACCGACACCTTCTGCATCCGACAAAACAGCTCCCCAGACTGCGCTCGCCTATGCGCAGGTTCAAGGCTCCTCCGAGCTAAATACGCAAGGTGTGGAACCATCTGAAATGTTGGATTTCCGGTTGGATGGTGTGTCGAGCACTGTTGCCCGCGAATCGGTACAGGCGTCGGTTTTGACACAGGTTCAAAGAACGGAATTGCCGCATCATATTGCCGGACAGATTGCCGAAGCGGCACGTCAGCTTCCCGATAAGCCCGTTGAAATCACACTGTCTCCAGAGGAATTGGGTCGTGTAAAACTCACCTTCCATGTTTCCGAGAACGGGGCAATGTCCGTGGTGGTTCAGGCAGAGAAGGCGGAAACGGCGGATCTGATGCGTCGCAATATCCACACGCTCCAAGAAGATTTCGCGTCCATGGGCTACGAAGGCAGTACCTTCGAGTTCCAACAAGAGGGTCAGGGACATTCGTCTGAAAATGCGAAACGTGGCACCTCGAATGGCTCTGGCTCACGCGCAGAACAGCAGGTTGCAGCTGATCTCGACGGGGCCGCCGCATCTATTCAACCGCACCGTTTGTCATTGAATGGCAATGCCCGCGTCGACATTAGACTCTGAGGAGTAGCGATATGACCGAGATTTCCCAAACAACATCGGCGGCCACATCGGCAGCCGCAACACAGACTGCGAACCAAACAACAACGGCAAGCGCAATCTCGTCGGACTTCGAGACATTTTTGAAAATGCTGACGGCCCAAATGCAAAACCAGGATCCGATGAACCCGATTGAATCCACCGATTACGCGGTTCAATTGGCTACGTTTTCCAGTGTTGAACAGCAAGTGCAGACCAATACGTTGATTACGGCATTGTCCGACCAACTTGGCGTGATCGGCATGTCGCAAACTGCGAGTTGGGTCGGGATGGAAGTCAAAAGTGATGCGCCTGCCTATTTTGACGGTGATCCTGTCTCTTTGTCCGTCACTCCCAATGCTTCGGCGGATGCGTCATACCTTCTGGTGCGTAATTCCGCGGGAACGGAAATACAGCGGGTGGCGATTGATCCAACGGAGTCGGAGGTGTCATGGAGTGGCATGGATAAAGACGGCTATGCGTTCCCCAACGGGCGCTATAGTTTCGCGGTCGAAAACCACGCGAACGGTGCGTATTTGTCCAGTGCGGGCGCGATGACCTATACCGAAGTTGTGGAGGCGCGCCGCGATGGGGGTGACATCACCCTGATTCTCAATGGCGGTGGTGAAATTAGCGCGGATGAGGTCCAATCCCTACGCGAGGCGCTCTAGCGGCAAGCGGCTTGCGCCGCGTCTCATCTGCGCCGTATGGTGCTCCGAACTTGGAGCCCCTACGCACGTATGACGATTGCCCGCCCCCCGTCACAGGTCATTGAAAACCATGCGCGCTCTCTATTGGGGGCGTCAGTCGTGTGGCAGCATCTGGCCGGCGGGCGGACCAATAGCGGATGGGTCGGACGGTCAAAAAATCGCGCCGTTGTGTACAAACTGTATCGTGCAGATCGTGCCAACCCGCTTTTCCCGAATGACCCTTCACAAGAGTGGGCATGCTTGTCAGCGCTTATTGGCACAGGTCTTGCGCCACAACCCGTCGCGCAGTTCGAGGCGGAGAATGGTCGCATCGTGGCCTATGAGTTTGTGACGGGAGACGTCTTTGCCCAAACCACATCCCGGATCATAAAGGCCCTACACCTTATTCACACGACGACTCCGCCCATGGGGATACGGACGTTGCCTTTGGGGGCGGACCGTCTTTTGACGATGGGTGATCAGTTGCTTGACGGGTTGGACACCGGATTGTCGCAACATGTGCGGGAGCGACGCCCCAAACCGGTACAGATGCCCGAGGCGCGCGCGGTTTTTTTGCACGGTGACCCTGTGCCGGCGAATGTGATAAAGACGCAGACAGGCATTTGTTTTCTGGATTGGCAATGCCCCGCAACTGGCGATGCGGTGGACGATCTCTATGTCGCACTGTCGCCCGCGATGCATCGCATCTACGGGTCGGCCCCCCTAACCGAAGATCGTGAGGAGGCCGCACTAAGCGCCTATCCGGACGCCGGTACGATAGCACGATTTCGCGCCATACGCCCCTGTTTGGCGTGGCGTATGGCGGCCTATTGCGTATGGAAGGCGGCCCGTGGCGAAACGGACTATGCCGATTGTGTCGCGCTTGAGCTTAGCCGAGTGTAAGTGCCACAAGCGCTCCGAGGGTCGCGGCCACCCCCCCACCCAAGGCCAGCCAAAATGCGGATTTTGCCGCTGATTGTGGCTTTGTTGCGGGCGTTGGAGTGTTCTGTGCGGTGAGCATCGCCTCGGCCAACTTGGGCAAACGCGGACCAAACCGTGACAATACCCGTGCGGTTGATACCAGATCCCGCGCAAGCGCTTTTGGCCCGATGTTGTCTTTGATGTAGCTTTCCACGATAGGCTTGGCGACTTCCCAGATGTTGATGTGCGGGTCGAGCGAGCGTGCAACGCCCTCGACCACAACCATCGTGCGTTGGAGCAAGATCAGCTCGGTGCGGGTTTCCATCCCGAAACGTTCGGTGACTTCGAACAGATAGGACAGCAAGCGGGCCATTGAAATATGGTCGGCGTCCATTCCAAAAATGGGATCCCCCACGGCACGTAAAGCCCGTGCAAAAGCATCGACATCTTGATCGGCGGGAACATAACCTGCCTCGAAATGCACCTCTGCAACGCGACGATAATCCTGTTGGATGAACCCGAACAGGATCTCGGCATAGACGCGGCGGGTGTATGCGTCGAGCGCCCCCATGATGCCGAAATCAAGGGCGATGATGTCTCCGTTCGGTGCAATTTTCAGGTTGCCGTGGTGCATGTCGGCATGGAAAAATCCGTCCCGCAACGCATGGCTGAGGAACATCTGCAAAACCCGTTGGCCAAGCGCCGCGCGGTCATGGTGTGCGGCGTCGATTTTTTTGGTGTCGGAGGCAGAGATCCCGTCGACCCATTCGAGTGTCATCACGCGACGTGCGGACATTTTCCAATCAACCGCAGGGACCGAAAAGCCGGCGTCATTTTGCGTGTTGGCACGAAACTCTGACGCGGAGGCGCTTTCGAGGCGCAGGTCCAGTTCGCCGTTCACAACACCTTCGAAGTGGGCAATCACCTCTTGTGGGTGCAGGCGGCGCGAGGAGGGCGATAGGTGTTCAATCATCCACGCGGCAAAATAGAATGCATCGATGTCCTTGTGAAACGCGCGCTCAATTCCGGGGCGCAGAACCTTGACCGCCACATCGCGCCCGTCGTGGACCGACTTTGCTTTGTGGACTTGTGCGATGGAGGCCGCTGCAACTGGTTCGGAAAAATCGGTGAAAAGCTCCGCGATGGGTTTGCCCAACTCGGCCTCAATGGTTTTGATCGCACGGTCGCGCGGAAAGGGCGGCAATTCATCTTGTAGAACCCGCAATTGCTGCGCCAGTTCCGTCCCGACCACATCCGGGCGGGTGGATAGAACTTGCCCGAATTTGATGTAGGCGGGCCCAAGCGCGGTGAGGGCGCGCGTGACGGGGGGCTGTTCCGGATCACCCTTGATCCCGAGCCACTGGATGGGCCAGACAATGGTGCGGGCAAGAATGCGAAAGGCGCGGGGGGCCTCCATCGCGTCCATTGCGACCTTCATCGCGCCGGTGCGTTCCATCGTGGCGCCGGTCCGGATGAGGCGCCAGATATTGTGGGGACCACGCATTAGAGTTTCCACCCGGAATGAAGTGCCGCGATACCCATTGAAAGATTGCGGTATTTCACGTTTTCGAAGCCTGCCGTTGCGATCATCGACGCGAAGGTCTCCTGATCGGGAAATTTGCGGATACTCTCGACAAGGTACTGGTAGCTGTCACGGTCGCCCGTAATGATCTCTCCCATCGGCGGGATGACATTGAACGAATAGAGGTCGTAGGCCTTTTGCATCGCGGGGTTCGGCAGTTGTGAAAACTCCAGAACCATCAGGCGGCCGCCAGGCTTGAGGACGCGGTATGCCTCGTTCAATGCGTCTTGAATGCGTGTGACATTCCGGATGCCAAAGGAAATCGTGTAGACGTCAAACTGGCTGTCTTCGAACGGCAAGGCCATCGCATCGCCTGTCACCCACGACAGGTTCTTTGCCAGTTGATCGGCCTCGGCGCGTTTGCGGCCCGCGACGAGCATCGATTCGGTCATGTCCAGAACGACAGAGGTGGCTCCCGGTGCACGTTTGAGAAAGCGAAAGGAGACGTCACCCGTTCCGCCCGCTACATCAAGCAGCCGTTGATCGGGGCGCGGCGCCAGCCAATCCATCATCGCGTCTTTCCAGACGCGGTGGATGCCCATCGACATAACATCGTTCATGATGTCGTACTTCGACGCCACCGATGTGAATACGCCGTGGACCATGCCGGCTTTTTGATCTTCGGCGACGTCTTTGAAGCCGAAATGGGTGGTCTTGTCGCTCGTCTGCGCCATCGCCCTTGAACCTCTCTGAAACTTACCCTTCTTATAGGCCTCACGACGCGCGATACAATCGCAAGCGCCACCATAAGGGGAGCGAAATGCCCGAATTACCCGAAGTCGAGACGGTTCGTCGCGGTCTGGAGCCCTCCATGTCGGGGGCGACCATCATGCAGGCGGATGTGAACCGTCCCAATTTGCGTTGGCCCTTTCCCGATCGCATGGCCGAGCGCCTAACGGGTGCAAGAGTGGAGCGGCTGCGGCGTCGGTCGAAATATATTCTGGCCGATCTTGATCGCGGCGAGACGCTTTTGATCCACTTGGGCATGTCGGGTCGCATGACTGTATCGGGTGATCCGCTCGGGCAATTTGCGCATACGCATCCCGCGGTGCAAAAACACGACCACGTTGTCTTTCACATGGATAACGGCGCACGTGTGACATTCAACGACCCACGCCGCTTCGGGGCAATGGATCTGATAGAAACCGCCACGGCACAGTCTCACCCCCTATTGGCAAAGATTGGTCCGGAGCCACTCGGGAATACGTTCAATGAGGCACATCTGGTCGCGGCATTTCAGGGCAAAAACACACCCGTAAAAACGGCGCTTCTGGATCAACACATCGTGGCGGGTTTGGGCAATATCTATGTTTGCGAAGTTCTGTTTCGTGCAGGGATTGACCCGACCCGCAAAGCGGGACGCATTTCGGCGGCGCGTGTTGCGTCCCTTGTGCCGATCATTCGCGAAGTCTTGGCCGAAGCCATCACCTCGGGCGGGTCGTCGTTGAAAGACTTCAGACAAGCGGATGGCGAATTGGGATATTTCCAACACAGTTTCCGCGTCTACGGGCGCGAAGGCGAGGCCTGTAAAACCGAAACCTGCAAGGCCACAATCGAGCGCGTGGTACAGGCCGGCCGGTCGACCTTCCTATGTCCGTCGTGTCAAAGATAGTTTGAACGCACCGCATTGACTGATAAAGGTCTAGACGCGCTTTTACCAAGGACAAACCACTCATGGCCTATTCCACGATTAAATCCGACACGAACAAATCCGTTGCCTTGATCCAACTGAACCGTCCCGATGCCATGAATGCTTTGAATTCGGAGCTTTTGGGTGAACTGGCGGCGGCCTTGGCGGCGGCTGACAAGGATCCAAAGGTGCGCGCAATTGTAATCACCGGTTCGGAAAAGGCCTTTGCCGCGGGTGCGGATATCAAAGAAATGTCGGAGAAAAGCTTTGCCGATATGGCTCTGACGGATTTCTTTGCCGCTGAGGCCAACGCCATCACCGCAATTCGCAAACCCGTCATTGCCGCTGTTGCGGGCTACGCCTTGGGTGGGGGCTGTGAGTTGGCGATGATGTGCGACTTTATCATCGCGGCGGACACCGCGAAATTTGGTCAGCCCGAGATCAATCTGGGCATTATGGCGGGTCTTGGCGGTACACAGCGTCTCACGCGGTTTGTCGGCAAATCCAAAGCGATGGAAATGCATCTCACGGGGCGGTTTATGGACGCCAATGAGGCCGAGCGATCCGGCCTTGTGTCGCGTGTTGTTCCGGCGGCAAAGCTGATTGAAGATGCTTTGGAAACAGCAGGAAAGATTGCCGAGAAGAGCCAGATCTCGGTTATGGCCGCGAAAGAGGCCGTCAACCGGTCCTATGAGACGACCTTGCACGAAGGTATTCTGTTCGAACGCCGGTCTTTTCACGCCCTCTTTGCGACCGATGACCAATGCGAAGGTATGGATGCCTTTCTCGAAAAACGTGCGCCACAGTTCCGCGACAAGTGAGTGAACACTGTTTTGGCCACAAAAGGCTTTCCTTTGCGGCGATTCTCATCTAAAGGGACGGCTTACATGCGCGTGGAGCCCGCTTAGGCTGTGAGTTGACCAACCCGAATTCGGGTACCCGTTCGGGTAATTGGGGTCCGTGTGCTACCGAAATTGCAAACAACCCTAAGAGGGACATTATCATGGCAAACTCTCCACAGTCCAAGAAACGCGCCCGTCAGGCCGTTCGCCGCACCGACGTCAACAAATCACGCCGCTCGCGCATCCGCACATTCCTTCGCACACTCGAAGAAGCCATCGAATCCGGCGATAAAGCCGCAGCCCAAGAAGCACTTCGCGCAGCTCAGCCCGAGTTGATGCGTGGCGTGACCAAAGGCATCCTGCACAAAAACACGGCATCCCGTAAAATGTCCCGTTTGGCCGCTCGCGTTAAAGCAATCGCCTAAGCCGACCGACATTCCGGACGACAAAAACGCGCCTTTGGGCGCGTTTTTTATTGCGCCCACGGCACCTGACATCATGCGATTTGCCCTGTGGATAAGTGATTCTCGATGACGCGATGGCCGCTACCAAAAACACGTCAAATCTTGCAACAGGCAAATTGTCCTCTGCGTTGGCGGTAGATGATTTGCGTCATATCCGCCACGCCGCCATTGTAAAAAAAGGCTTTTCAGATTCGATTTCACCAAAGGCAGAGTCAAGCGCGAAGATCGATTGCGCGGGCTCGCATCAGGGCGCTAATTTCAGTGAGCGATTCACTTCGTCTTGGGGGGACATGAGGAATGTGCGTGTTGTGTCTAGGGTGCCATTTTCGGGCTACCTTGAACGAGACGTGCTTTGCTAAGGTTTGCATTGGTTTAGGGAAACCGGTGCAAAGCTTTCGGTCGATTCCGTGCATATTCGCGGGGTTATCCGGCAGTCCAAAGACCCGGCTCTAACTGTGCCAAGCTGTGTGGTCTTGGCGGATGCTCAAGGTATCCGTCACGACAATAGTTTTGTGCCGTTCGGGTGCGGGACTGTTGGGGCCATCGCCCGTTCGAGTGCTGACAGTGAGGTGTCGGCGCATGAATGGGTTTGGCAATTTCCAACCCGAATTGTTGTGAGCGCGCAATCCGCGACACTCCTGAAGTGTCAGCCGCGGCACCTGCTGTGGTCAACGAAAACGATAAATTGGGTCGAACAAGAAAAATGAAAAATACGTGGGGACGTGTCAAACAGGGCTTGCTCGATGATATTGGGCAAAACAACTACTCAAACTGGATCGAGCCACTTGATCTAACGAAAATCGAAAACGGTGTGGCGGTTTTTTCGGTGCCAACGAGCTTCATGGCCAACTGGGTGTCGCGCAATTTCACGGATCAAATTCTGGCGCATCTCAAAGCCGCCAATGCGCCGACGTCGCGTTTGGAATTTCAGGTTGTTGCCACCCAGCCTGCGGCCGTGGCTGTGCAGCCAACGGTGCAAGAGCCGCGTTATTCGGCCCCTGTCGCGCACTCTGCACCTGCGCAATCCGACCTCCCCGGTGCGCCCCTTGATGCCCGTTTTACGTTTGACAATTTCGTCGTCGGAAAGCCCAATGAACTGGCGCACGCTGCCGCGCGCCGTGTGGCCGAGGGCGGCCCCGTAACCTTTAATCCTTTGTTCCTTTATGGCGGAGTTGGCCTCGGTAAGACCCACCTGATGCACGCGATCGCCCACGAAATTCAACAGCGTAATCCCGAGCTGCGCGTCCTCTATCTGTCTGCTGAACAATTCATGTATCGCTTTGTTCAGGCGCTCCGCGACAAGCAAATGATCGACTTTAAACAGTTGTTCCGGTCCGTGGATGTTCTGATGGTTGACGATGTGCAATTCATCGCGGGCAAAGAAAGCACGCAAGAAGAGTTTTTTCACACCTTCAACGCGCTTGTGGACCAGAATAAACAGATCATCATCTCTGCCGACCGTGCGCCCGGAGAGATCAAAGACCTCGAGGACCGGATCAAATCGCGTCTGCAGTGCGGTCTCGTCGTGGATCTTCACCCGACCGATTATGAGCTGCGCCTTGGCGTGCTTCAGACCAAAGCGGAAAACTATCGCCTTCAGTATCCTGATCTGGTGTTCAACGCGGGCGTGCTCGAATTTCTGGCGCACCGCATCACCACAAACGTTCGCGTGCTGGAAGGTGCATTGATGCGCCTGTTCGCCTTTGCCTCACTCGTGGGGCGGGAGATCACCCTTGAGATGACGCAAGAATGCCTTGCCGACATTCTCAAAGCCTCCGAACGCAAGGTCACGGTCGAGGAAATCCAACGTCGTGTGTCCGAGCACTATTCGATCCGCCTGAGTGACATGATCGGGCCAAAGCGCGTGCGCGCCATTGCCCGTCCGCGTCAGGTTGCCATGTACCTGTCAAAGCAAATGACATCCCGCTCCTTGCCCGAAATCGGGCGCCGGTTTGGTGGGCGCGATCATACAACGGTCATGCACGGGGTGCGCCGGATCGAAGAGTTGAAATCCTCTGACAGCCAGATTGCCGATGATCTGGAACTGCTGCGCCGTCTTCTTGAGGCGTGATATGCATAACATGTGGCAATAACGCTGTTCCCGGGTGACAAATCCTGTCTCCGGGGGCGCTTGCCCTTGACGGTTGCGCTGCAACGCAACACAGTCCCCGAAACAATATCTTGCGCCGCGCGGTGAATGGTTTACGTTCACCACCCCGGCCATATGTACATACGAGGGTGGTATGAAAATCAGCATCGAACGCGGCGAGCTTCTAAAAGCCGTGGGACAGGCGCAATCTGTTGTCGAGCGCCGCAACACCATTCCAATTCTTGCCAACGTCTTGATCGAGGCCGAGGGGAATGACGTGTCGTTCCGCGCCACTGACCTCGATATCGAGGTTGTCGACAAGTGCAACGCCATGGTCGAACGCGCGGGCTCCACAACCGTGTCCGCCGTGACGCTCCATGAAATCGTGCGCAAGCTACCCGATGGCGCAATGGTGCAGCTGACCGATGATGGCGCAACTGGCCGTTTGACGGTCGAAGCGGGCCGCTCGAACTTTTCTTTGGCAACACTGCCCAAAGAAGATTTCCCAATCATGGCCAATGCGGATTACGAGAGCAATTTCGCAATCCCTGCTCCGGTTTTGCGCCGCCTGTTCGACAAGTCCAAATTCGCAATCTCGACCGAAGAGACCCGTTACTATCTCAACGGCGTCTACATGCATATTTCCGACGCCGAAGGTGGCAAGGTGTTGCGCTGTGTCGCCACCGACGGTCACCGTTTGGCGCGTGTGGATGCGGCGCTTCCCGATGGTGCGGCCGATATGCCCGGGGTGATTGTCCCGCGCAAAACGGTCGGTGAGCTGCGCAAGCTTCTCGACGATGATGACATGACGATTGCCGTATCGGTTTCCGAGGCCAAAGTCCGGTTTGCCACACCGAGCATCACATTGACCTCCAAGGTCATCGACGGAACGTTCCCTGATTACACACGGGTTATTCCGGTCGGAAACACCCGTAAACTCGAAGTGGACGCCGCCGAATTTGCGCGGGCTGTCGACCGTGTTGCAACGGTCTCGTCCGAGCGTTCACGTGCGGTGAAGCTGTCCCTCGAAGTTGATAAACTGACCCTCTCCGTAAACGCGCCCGATAGCGGTGCGGCCGAAGAAGAGTTGGCGGTTGCTTACAATGACGAGCGTCTGGAGATCGGGTTTAACGCGAAATACCTGCTCGAAATTGCCTCACAGGTGGATCGTGAAAACGCGGTATTCCTGTTCAACTCCTCGGGTGATCCGACGCTGATGCGTGAGGGCAATGACACCTCCGCCGTCTACGTTGTCATGCCGATGCGTGTTTGAGTATTTTAACATCTAAACTGACAAGTGAGACGCGATGGGCGGCCTTTATCTCGAAGAGCTAAGCCTGTCGCATTTCCGCTCGCACAGGGCCGCGCGTCTCGAACTGGACGGGCGGCCTGTTGCGATTTACGGACCCAACGGCGCGGGAAAAACCAATATCCTCGAAGCTGTTTCGCTGTTGTCGCCCGGGCGCGGTTTGCGGCGTGCATCGCCCGATGAAATTTCCCGAAAACCCGAGCGCCTCGGATGGAAAATCAAAGCGGATCTGCGGTCTCTTCACCAAACCCATGACATCGAAACATGGGCAGAGGCGGGACAATCGCGTTCGGTCAAAATTGACAGCAAAGCTGCGGCACAGATTGCGTTGGGCCGTGTGGCGCGTGTGGTGTGGCTCATCCCTGCCATGGACAGGCTGTGGATCGAAAGCCCCGAAGGGCGCAGACGTTTTTTGGACCGCATGGTGATGTCTTTTGAGCCGCGCCATGCCGAGGCCGTTCTGGGCTATGAAAAGGCGATGCGCGAACGCAACCGGTTGCTCAAGGATATGGTGCGAGATGCCCATTGGTACGCAGCGCTTGAGGCGCAAATGGCCACCCAGGGTGCGGTGATTATGGCGAACCGTTTGACGACGCTTGACCGGCTGGCATCAGCACAGGTGGGGGCGCAGACGGCGTTTCCCGTTGCAACACTGCAATTACAAGCCTCTGACGACAAACCGCTCCCTGAGGGCGAGGAGGATCTGCTCGCGGCCCTGCGCGACAACCGTCAGCGGGACTTGCAGGCGGGGCGGACGCTTATTGGCCCGCACCGCGCCGATATGAGCGGGATCTACACGGCAAAAGATGTCCCTGCCGATCAGTGTTCAACGGGTGAGCAAAAGGCGCTTTTGATCTCGCTGATTTTGGCCAATGGTCGCGCCCTCTCCGAGGATTTCGGAGCCGCTCCGATCCTTTTGTTGGACGAGGTTGCGGCCCATCTTGACGCGGGGCGCCGTGCGGCGCTTTATGATGAAATTTGCGCCCTTGGGGCGCAGGCGTTCATGACCGGAACGGGGCCGGAGTTATTCGCGGAGCTCGGGTCGAGGGCCTCCCATTTCGAGGTCACGGATGATGCCGGAACCTCTCAGTTGAAAGAGCATCCATGACCCTCGGTGTTGCAGAGCTCGGCATTTACTCCCTCGCCCTCTTTGTCCTGTTTTTGACACCAGGTCCGGTTTGGGTGGCCATGTTGGCGCGCGCGATGTCGGGTGGCTTTGCCTCCGCTGCGCCGCTCGCGCTTGGGGTTATGGTAGGGGATGCGATCTGGCCCCTTTTGGCTATTCTCGGGGTGACGTGGATTATCTCGGAATTCGAGGTGTTCCTGACCGTGATGCGGTGGGTTGCGGTGTTTATGTTCCTTGCTATGGGGGTGCTGTTGATCCGCCACGCTGACAAGAAAATTTCATCGGATAGCCGGTTAACCCGCCCGGGTATGGCTGCGGGGTTCATTGCGGGTCTGGTGGTCATTATCAGCAACCCTAAAGCCATCTTGTTCTACATGGGCCTGTTGCCCGGCTTTTTTGACCTCTCCGCTCTTGTCCCTGCGGATGTCATTGCGATTTGTATGATTTCTGCGGTGGTGCCTTTGGTTGGCAACCTGATTTTGGCTGCCTTTGTCGGCAAAATTCGCGGGCTGTTGAGCTCGCCTGATGCGCTCCGCCGGATGAACCGTACGGCGGGTGTTTTGTTGATTTGTGTCGCCTTTGTGATCCCGTTCGCGTGATCGGTTAAAACCACCAAATCTTGTGTCATTCACGTGACATTCCCCAAGCATTCGCGTATAAATCCGTCAAAGAAAAGACGAGGAAAACGCATGTCTGACGACACATCCCAAAGCCCTGAGTATGGCGCCGATTCTATTAAGGTTCTCAGAGGCTTGGAAGCCGTTCGAAAGCGCCCCGGTATGTATATCGGTGACACGGACGACGGCTCTGGTCTGCACCATATGGTTTATGAGGTTGTGGACAACGGGATCGACGAGGTTCTGGCGGGTCATGCCGACTATGTGACCGTCATCATCCACAAAGACAGCTCTGTTTCGGTGCGTGATAACGGACGTGGAATTCCTGTCGACATCCACCACGAAGAGGGCGTGTCCGCCGCCGAAGTGATCATGACCCAGCTTCACGCGGGTGGTAAGTTCGATAGCAATTCCTACAAGGTGTCCGGTGGTCTGCACGGCGTTGGTGTGTCCGTTGTGAACGCACTGTCCGAGTGGCTTGAGCTCAAGGTTTGGCGAAACGGCAAGGTCCACGTCGCACGATTTGAAAAAGGCGAGACATCCGAGTCCCTGAAGATCATCGGTGAGGCGGGCGATGAGACCGGCACCGAAGTCCGGTTCTTTGCCTCTGCCAAAATCAATGATCCGGAGGGGACGTTTTCCGATCTCAACTATCAGTTCGATGTGTTGGAAAAACGGCTGCGCGAACTGGCGTTCCTGAACTCCGGTGTGCGTATCATTCTTGAGGATCAGCGCCCCTCGGAGCCATTGAAAACCGAACTGTTCTATGAGGGTGGCGTCAAGGAATTCGTCAAATATCTTGACCGGTCCAAGCAAGCCATGATCCCCGAGCCCATTTTTGTGCGCGGGGAACGCGATGACATTGGTGTCGAAGTGGCGATGTGGTGGAACGACAGTTACCACGAAAACGTCCTGCCCTTTACCAACAACATTCCACAGCGTGATGGCGGTACGCACCTTGCGGGGTTCCGTGGTGCGTTGACCCGCACCTTGACGCGCTACGCGGCCGAGAGCGGCATTGCGAAGCGTGAAAAGGTCACGTTTACGGGGGACGACGCCCGTGAGGGGCTCACCTGTGTCTTGTCGGTGAAGGTTCCGGATCCGAAGTTTTCCTCGCAGACAAAAGACAAGTTAGTCTCATCCGAGGTCCGCCCTGCGGTGGAAAACCTTGTGGGTGAAAAGTTGACCGAGTGGTTTGACGAAAACCCTGTAGAGGCGAAGATGATCGTCTCCAAAATTGTCGAAGCGGCAATGGCGCGTGAAGCGGCCCGTAAGGCTCGCGAACTCACCCGTCGCAAGTCGGCCTTGGACGTGAACTTCCTCGCAGGAAAACTCAAAGACTGTTCCGAGAAAGATCCGAGCCAAACCGAAGTCTTCCTCGTGGAGGGTGATTCCGCCGGTGGTTCCGCGCAAACAGGGCGAGATCGCCGCACACAGGCTATTTTGCCTCTCAAAGGTAAAATCCTGAACGTCGAACGGGCGCGGTTTGACCGTATGTTGGGCAGTCAGGAAATCGGCAACCTCGTGATGGCTCTTGGCACCGGCATCGGGCGCGACGAATTCAATCTCGATAAGTTGCGGTACCATAAAATCGTTATCATGACTGATGCTGACGTCGATGGCGCTCACATCCGCACACTGCTTTTGACGTTCTTCTTCCGTCAGATGCCGCAGTTGATCGAACAGGGTCACCTCTTTATCGCGCAACCGCCGCTCTACAAAGTGGCGCGAGGCAAGTCCGAGGTGTATCTAAAAGACCAAGCCGCAATGGAAGAATATCTGATCCAACAAGGGGTCGATGGTGCCGTTTTGCGGCTGACCTCCGGTGAGGAAATTGCAGGTGCCGATCTGACGCGCGTTGTAGAAGGGGCGCGGACGTTTAAACGCATCCTCGAAGCCTTTCCAACACAATACCCCCGCCACATTGTGGAGCAGGCCGCCCTTGCGGGTGCGTTTGAACCTGGTCGTGTGGATTCGGATTTGTCCGGCACAGCGGAGATTGTGGCCAAGCGCCTCGATCAAATCGCACTTGAATATGAGCGCGGTTGGACGGGACGCCCGACCCAGGATGTCGGCATTCGCTTGACCCGTGTTCTGCGCGGTGTTGAGGAGGTGCGGACCCTTGACGGGGCAATCCTGCGCGGTGGCGAAGCACGTCGGATCAACAAAGAGGTCGAGGCGACAAGCGGCTATTATAACAATCCTGCCCGCCTTGTGCGCAAAGAGCGCGAGACACTTATTCACGGACCTGTCGACCTGCTCAACGCGATCCTTGAAGAGGGCGAAAAGGGACTGTCTCTGCAACGCTACAAAGGCCTCGGTGAGATGAACCCGGAGCAGCTTTGGGAAACAACGCTTGATCCGGAGGCGCGGACGTTGTTGCAGGTCAAGATTGACGACTTCGCCGAAGCCGACGATATCTTTACCAAATTGATGGGAGATGTGGTCGAGCCGCGCCGTGAGTTCATTCAGGATAATGCGCTAAACGTTGAAAACCTCGACGCGTAACCGCGTGGTTTCCAAAAGCAGTTGAACGAAAAGGACGGTGCATCATGCGCCGCCCTTTTTGAATTATTTCAGTGTTTTCATCCAACCCAAGGTCGCATCTGTATCCCCGTTGGGTTTGTATTCTGCACCAAGCGGCGCGGTCCATCCGAGGGTGTCAAACGTTGAAAACAAGTACCAGTAATCAAGCTCTCCGTGATCGGGTGGCCCGCGATCAGGTACGGATGCAAATTGGACATGACCGATGAATGGAAGCAAGTCTTGGGCCCGCGTGGCTACATCACCCTCGGTGCGCCCAACGTGATAGCAATCAAACATAAGCTTCAGGTTTGGTTCTGCGACCTGCTCGATGATCGCACGCGCCTGATCGGTGGTTTGCAAAAAGTAGCCGGGCGCATCATGGCGATTTAACGGTTCGATCAGGATGGTTTTGCCAAGACGTGACGCCGCTTCGCAGGCATAGGTGAGGTTTGCCACAAAGGTGTGCCGAGCCTCTTCGCCCGATGCAAATCCCGCCATCACATGCACGCAGGTGGCGTTGACTGCGGTTGCGTAATCCAGAGCCTCGTCGATGGCGGCAAGCGCGTCCTCTTCGCGGCCGACCAACGCGGCCAAACCGTTTTCACCCGAAGACAAATCACCGCGCCGCGTATTGAGGCCGAGCATTGTCAGGCCTGTTTCATCCAATGCGGCCTTCACATCTTGTGCGGGGGTGTCATAGGGCCAATGGCATTCGACGGCATCAAACCCCGCAGATTTCGCCGCACGGATAGCATCGGGCAGCGGCAATTCGGTCCATAAAAACCCAAGATTGGCGGAAAACAAAGTCATTCATCCCACTCCACATCAAATTTTGAAACGACTGCGCCGATTTGTTCGGCTGTGAGCATACGCGCCTCAATGCCGCGCATCATGAGGGCCAGTTTGGCGGTTTCTTCTAACTCCTCCACGGCATTACAGGCGGCCTCGACATCTTTCGCGGCAACAACGGGACCATGATTGGCGAGCATCACAGCAGACCGTTTGCCCGCAAGCCCGCGCACGGCATCCCCCATTGCGGGGTCCCCGGGCAAATAGAAAGGGAGCAATTTAACCCGCCCCAATTTCATAATCCCGTAGGGCGTAAACGGCGGTAGAAAATCATCGCCGTTCGCATCGGGCATCATGGAGAGCGCAACAGAGTGACACGAGTGCAAATGGACAACGGCGCCCGCGGTGCTGCGTGTGTCGTAAAATGCCGTGTGCAGGGGCATCTCTTTTGTCGGCTTGTCACCCGAGATCAACTGACCACTTGCATCAAACCGGCTCAGGCGGGCGGGGTCAAGGCGACCGAAACTTGTTCCCGTGGGCGAGACCAGGAGGCCGCCATCCGGGGTGCGTGCAGAAATATTACCCGTATTCCCGTGGGTCAAACCACGATCGAATAGGGATTTGGCCAACAGGCAAATCTGTTCGCGTAGTGCGGTTTCGGTCATGCGTCACCTGTCAAAATCTGATTGGCCTTTTGAAAGAAATCCTCAGCACCGAAGTTGCCGGATTTGAGCGCAACGACAAGGCGGCTCCCTGCACGCAAAGCGGGTACTCCGGGATCAATTTCAGGCCCGATTTCAAGTGTATCCAATGAAAGCCCCTCAACGATTGCGCCAGAGGTTTCCCCGCCTGCAGTGATCACACGGGTCACGCCATTTTCGACACAGATACGGGCCACTTCGGCAAAGAAAGCTTCTAGTGCGGCGGCAGATTTTTCGCGCCCGAATGTCTCCTGGATCGCTTTCACCGCGTCAGGCTCCGCAGAGCTGAACGCAAGGGGAAGCCCGTCTTGGGCCAACAGCCATTCGGCCATGTCTTGGGCGGTTTGGCGTCCTTCAATCACGTCGGCGGCGATGATTTCACGTGTGGGGTTGTTTTGGGCGTGTCGGGCGACCTGCGCCCGTGTCGCAATCGAGCATGATCCGGATAGGGCGATGGCTTTGCCCGCCTGTCCCGCCCACGGAACCTCCGATGCGGTGCAGCCGAAGTTCGATGGCAACCCGAGAGCGATACCCGACCCGCCTGTAATCAGTGGCAAGGTTTTGGCCGCCTTGCCGATTTCGATAAGATCCTCATCCCGGATCGCATCCACGACAATATGGCGCTTTCCAAGAGCGTGTTGAGCGTTGAGGGCATCGGAAATTGCGTCTGCGCCTTGGAACACATAGTGGGCGGCAACATGTCCTACGTCATAACTGGATTGGGTGGTCATCCATCTGCGAATGTCCGCGTCGACCATTGGTGTCAGGGGATGATTTTGCATCCCGCATTCGTTTAGCAACTGGTCTTTGACAAAAAGATGCCCCTGATAAAGGGAGCGTCCGGTCCCCGGAAAGGCGGGGCAAATGATGACTTTGTATGCGTCCAGAGCATCAGCCAAGGCATCCGCGACTGGCCCGATATTGCCCTCTTGGGTCGAGTCAAACGTTGAGCAATATTTGAAAAAGATCTGGGTGCAGCCCTGTGCCTGCAACCACTCCAGTGCTGCCAAAGACTGCTTTACGGCTGCTTTAGGGTCGATCGAGCGGGATTTGAGCGCTACGACGCCGGCCTCGACATCGGCATGCGCGGGGCCTGAGGGGATCCCTGTATATTGAACGGTTCTCATCCCACCCTTCGCAAGGGTGTTTGCCAAATCGCTTGATCCCGTAAAGTCGTCGCCGATGCACCCTAATTTCATCATTCATCTCCCGGAAGTTTGAGGCCGGAATTGCGGGCATACACTTTGGCAAGCGCCGCATCATCTTCGGCGCCATACCCCATGCCGGATGCGGCAAGGTATTGTTGCATCACCGTGGCCGTAATCGGTGCGCTGAATTTTGCGGACTTGGCAATATCAAGGACGATCCCGAGGTCTTTGGGCCAGATGTCGATCTGACTGCGCGGTGTGTAGTCCCCGTCGACAATATGTGGCGTGCGGTTTTCCAGCATCCATGAGGTGCCTGCGCATTTGGGGATCACTTCGAAAAATTTCTCGGGTGTAACACCTTGCGTCATGCCAAAGGTAATCGCTTCGGTCATCGTCGCGAGGTTGACCCCTGCAAGCAGTTGGTTGACGGCCTTCATGGCTGAACCGGCACCTGCGGCATCACCGAGTTCAAAAACGGTCTCTGATATTGCTGCGAGTGTTGGACCCGCCTGTTCAAAGGCGGCCGGAGCCCCCGATGCCATGATGGACAGGGTTCCGCTTGCGGCCTTTAGCGACCCGCCCGAAATGGGCGCATCAAGATACAAAACGCCGTGTTGCGCACAGCGTGCTTCCATCTCGCGGGCAAATGCCGGCGGCACAGTTGCACAGGCGACGACTACCGCGCCTTTGTTCAGTTTCGCGACAATCCCGTTTTCTCCAAACAAAACAGCCTCTGTTTGCGGGGCGTTCAGAACGACGATCATCGCGCAGTCAAGGGTGCCGGCAACCGTATCGAGCGTGCCGACCGCGCCGCCTTCGGATTGGAATTTCTCCATCTGGTCCGGATTGATGTCATAGCCATAGGTGGTCAGGCCTGCGGCGAGACAGCATTTGGCCATCCCGTATCCCATTGAGCCGAGGCCGATGACGGCGATGCGTGTCGTATGTGTCATATGAGTGCCTTTCCTGCCCGTGGGCGAAATTCTTGACAACTGGTACCGATACCAGTTTGGTAGCGGAGTGAAGTCGTTGTGTCAATTTCCTACTTGTCCGGGGTAGGGTCGCCATCCGCGTATCGGGTTAAGGAAGACGTTGAAATGAAAAAACCGAACAGTGATCCTGTGCCGGAAATTATGCGCAAATCGACCCTAGAGGATGTCGCACGTCTTGCGGGGGTGAGTAAAATGACGGCGTCGCGGGCGTTGCGAAACGCGGGTGATGTGTCCAGAGCCAATGTCATAAAAGTTCAGGCTGCGGCCGAGCAGATCGGCTATGTTGGCAACAACCTTGCGCTGTCACTCTCCGCGCAGAGCACAAACCTTATCGGTGTTGTGATTCCGGGCCTCAGCAATATTGTCTTCGCCGAAGTGCTCTCCGGCATTGCAGATGCGATTGATGGAACGGACTTGCAGTCGGTGTTCGGCGTGACCGATTACGACCCCGAAAAAGAGTATCAGACTATTCTCAATATGTTGTCGTGGCGCCCCGCCGGTCTGATTGTCACGGGGTTGGATCAACCAGAAAAGACACGAAAACTGTTGGAGGCCGCGGATATCCCAATTGTTCAGATAATGGACCTTGACGGTGATCCGGTGGATGCCGTTGTGGGGTTGTCCCACAAGAAGGCAGGCGCGGATATGGCGCGGGCGTTGCTGGATTCGGGGCGACGCCGGTTCGGGTATGTCGGGTGCCGGTTGCATCGTGATACGCGGGCGGCGAAACGGTATGCGGGTTTCGTCGAGGCCCTTGCCGCACAGGGTCATGTGCTTAGGTGCGAGGCACTGTCCGAGGCTCCCTCGACCGTGCATGAAGGGCGCCGGTTAACGGCTGAAATTCTTGAAACGGATCCGGACCTTGATTGCCTCTACTTTTCAAATGACGATGTGGCGATGGGGGGCGTTTTCCATTGCATGGCCCGTGCGATTTCTGTCCCGGATCAAATCATGCTCGCGGGATTCAATGGCCTTGATTTCGTGGACAGCCTACCGATCAAAATTGCCACCTCGCGTACTGACCGGCGTCAAATCGGTCGCCGCGCGATTGGCATCATCTCAAGCGGTAAGGGGCCAAAGGGCGTGGGGTCGCGTATGATTGACCTGCCGGCTTTCATTGACCTCGGGCAGTGACCCTCTGTGGTTGCGTACTGTGATCGACACAATCCGTAACGAGGCGGCGGGGTGTGACCATGATGTGATCCATTGTTGACAAAACTAGATATGTAGTTTTAATGGCGCCATGAGCACACATACATCAGTTGCAAAGTCACTTGCTGCACTCGGACACGACACGCGATTGGAGATCTTTCGCCTGCTTGTGAAGGCTGGCAATGACGGTCTTAACGTCGGGGAGATCGGCCACCATTTGGGGACGGCGCCATCGACCCTTGCCCACCACTTGGGTGCCTTGGTCGATGCGGGTTTGGTTGTGCAAGAACGGTTCGGGCGTCAAATTGTCAATCGCGTGGATTTCGAGGCGATGAATGCAACCGTTTCATTTTTGACATCCGAATGTTGTGTCGGTGTCGGACTAACACGGCAAAACGCCACGGGCTGATCGTGAAAAAATTTACCCAAATAAACTATAAACCTAAGGATAACGTTATGAATGACATTCCGCTGAGCTTTCCCGCTGTGACCATCAACCTCGTTCGTAGGCTTTGGGTAAAGGAAAAGGCGTGGCTGTTCGGGGGCCTCCTTTTGATAGCGCTGTATCTCTTTGCGCCACAGCAGGGGGCGACAAGCGCAAGGTTTGTGATGGGGAACCTGCTGAATGTTGCGCCCTTTCTCCTCTTATCTGTTGGCATTGCGGCCTATGTCGGAGCCAGCGATGCGGATGGTTTGGTCGCGCGTGCTTTTACGGGAACGCCGGGAGTGATGATTATCGTCGCGGCCATCGCAGGTGGATTTGCGCCATTTTGCTCATGCGGAGTTATTCCGCTTATTGCCGCGCTTCTGGCGATGGGTGTCCCGCTTTCTGCTGTGATGGCATTCTGGTTGGCCTCTCCCATCATGGACCCGTCGATGTTCGCGCTGACAACCGGCGTCATCGGCATTGAATTCGCGGTTGCCAAAACAATCGCCGCGGTGGGTCTGGGCGTGTTTGGCGGCACAATCGTCCATATCGTTTCACGGTTGGGCGGCCTGTCCGACCCTCTACGTGAGGGCGTTGGGAATGGCGGCTGTGGTGGGCAGAAAATACGCAGCCCTCGGCCCGTTGTATGGGCCTTTTGGCGCGATGGTGGGCGGGTTACAAAATTTGGTCGCGAGGGGGTCAAAACTACGTTGTTTTTGACCAAATGGCTCTTTCTCGCTTTCTTGCTCGAAAGTCTGATGGTTGCGTGGCTACCGGCCGATTTGGTGGCGCGATCCCTTGGTGGCAACGGGATTGCACCGATTGGTATTGCTACGTTGGTTGGTGTTCCCGCCTATCTCAACGGCTATGCGGCGTTGCCTCTTGTCGGGAGTTTGATGGATCAAGGCATAGCACCCGGAGCGGGTCTTGCGTTTCTACTGGCCGGAGGTGTGACCTCACTTCCGGCGGCCATTGCAGTATGGGCATTGGTCACATGGCGCGTGTTTGCTCTCTACCTCGGCATTGCACTGGTTGGCTCGTTTTCGGCGGGGCTTCTGTTTCAGGCTTGGAGCACATTGTAGCGGTGTTTAGGTCGCGACTGATTGCCGGGCTTACAGATCGAACCAGGAAGCCCACGCCACGAAAAAGTTAAAACTAACATTTTTTGTGTTATATTGACGCGCCTTGTGTTATGTCCTGTGAAAGCAGGTGACGGGTCAAACATTAAGGGGATGTTTTGTGAAGCGGGACGAGCGACGACAGGCAATCATGGATCTTCTGGTGCGCGATGGGGCGGTAAGCCTTGATGCGCTCGCGGCGCATTTCTCGGTGTCTAATATGACGATCCATCGTGACCTTGATGATTTAGAGGCTGCGGGTATTTTGCGCAAAATCAGGGGCGGTGCGACCATCGAGGCGGGTACACAATTCGAAAGTGATTTCCGGTTCCGTGAACAGCAAGGCAGTGATGCAAAAGGCGCTATGGCCGATGCTGCATTGGCTCTTATCGAGCCGGGGATGACCGTTATTATAAACGACGGGTCGATGGCTGCGGTGCTTGGTGCGCGTTTGACCGAACGGCGCCCCCTGACGGTTGTGACGAATAACGCCGCAGTCATTGATGCGCTAAAGTTCGAAAACGGTATGACGCTTGTCGCGCTTGGCGGTACCTATTCCGCCAAATTTAACGGATTTTTCGGACTGGTCACGGAAGCCGCGTTGAACGTGCTCAAGGCCGACCTTGCCTTTGTTTCAACGCCTGCCGTGTCTGGAACCGAAGTTTTCCATATGGATGCGGATGTCGTGCGTACAAAACGCGCGATGATGGCCGCCGCCACCAAAACGTGCTTGTTGGTAAACCAGAGCCGCTTTGGCCACACCGCTCTTCACAAACTTGCCGACCTGTCCGCATTCGACAGCATCATCACGAATAGCGCCCCCGATGGGCCAAGCCGTGCCGCTCTGGATGCTGCGGGTCTGGTTCTGACCATTGCCACTCCAAACCAGAAAGAAACGACATGACACAACCATCACTCTGGATTGGTACGAGTTGGAAAATGAACAAAACGCTCGTGCAGGCCGAGCAGTTCGCCGCGGCGCTCAAAGATGCCGATCCATCACGGGATGCCCGTATCCAACGGTTTGTTATCCCATCATTCACAACCGCGCGTGAGGTGAGCAACATCCTGAAAGACACCTCCGTCAAGGTGGGGGCCCAGAATATGCATTGGGCGGATGAGGGCGCATGGACGGGTGAAGTGTCGCCCGTGATGCTCAAGGATTGCAACCTTGATATCGTTGAATTGGGTCATTCCGAGCGGCGAGAACATTTTGGTGAAACGAACGAAACGGTGGGCCTTAAAACACAGGCGGCGGTCCGTCATGGCCTGACCCCTCTCATTTGCATTGGCGAAACATTGGCCGAGCGGGATGCGGGGCGCGCCCGGGAGGTCTTGGCAACCCAGGTGCGCGCAGCACTTGGAGCGTTGGACACCGCCCAGTACGACGCCCCGATCCTTTTTGCCTATGAACCCGTTTGGGCCATCGGTGAACATGGCATTCCGGCAACTTCCGACTACGCAGACGCGCGACATGCCGAAATCATCGACGTGGCGCATGATGTCTTGGGGCGAAAAGTCCCGTGCCTGTATGGCGGATCCGTCAATCCACACAACTGCGAAGACCTTATTTCATGTCCGCACATTGACGGGCTTTTTATCGGCAGGTCTGCATGGGATGTGAACGGATATCTCGACATTCTCGCCAAATGTGCTGCGAAAATCTAACCTAAACATACCAAGGAACATCCTATGAAAATTGCAATTGCCGGTGACACTGCAGGGGCGGGGTTGGCAAAAACCCTCGCCGAGTATTTGTCGGTCAATCATGATGTGACGCAGATGTCGCAAACGCCGGATGACGGGTTTTATGCCAATATGTCCGACCGTGTTGCCGCGACCGTAATCGCGGGTGAATTCGAACGCGCGATACTCGTGTGTGGCACGGGCATCGGGGTTTGCCTTGCCGCGAACAAGGTCCCGGGCATTCGTGCCGCCCAGTGCCATGACACCTATTCAGCACAAAAGGCCGCAACATCAAACAATGCCCAGATTATTACAATGGGTGCGCGGGTCATCGGGGCGGAATTGGCCAAAAGCATTGCGGATGCCTACCTGTCCGCCACTTTTGACGCCACGGGTCCATCGGCTCAAAACGTGGCGGCGATCAATGCCGTCGATGAAAAGTATAACAAAGTCTGACATTTCGACACTCGGGCCGCGCCAGTCAGCCCGAGTGTCGCTTGTCCTCATAATGGTTGCGCACCCTATTTGGGGTATTCGCACAACATCCAAAAATGATTGAGCGCGTTGAAGGCTTCAAACATTTGTTCACGCCGGATAGGCTTTACGATATATCCCGCCACGTTGAATTCATGGGCAAGTGCAATGTCTTTGGGGTGATCCGACGTTGTCAGAACAAAGACGGAAATCTTTGAGAGATCGGGATCGTCACGCATTTCTGCCAAAAGCTCGAGCCCGCCCATGCGCGGCATGTTCAGATCCAAAAGGACGATATAGGGTCTACGTTCAGTTTGATCCGTGTGCCGTTCACGCAAGATCTCCAACGCTTCGATGCCGTCGCGTGCGCGCCGTACTTCGTTTGTGATTTTGAGGTGTGTGAAACTTCGCGTGATCTTCTCGAAATCAAGGTCATTGTCATCAACGACGAGAAACGCCAGCGAATTGGCGGGAGGAACCGGTATCGAATTGGGGGCGATGTCACTCATGCGGCACCTTTCAAAATAGGGGCGGAGAGCAAAACGGGCCAAGCGAACGTGATCTTTGTGCCTGTGCCGACGGCGGACGAAATTTCAATGTCTCCGCCGTAGAACTCAACGCTGCGTTTTACAATTGAAAGCCCAATTCCGGTGCTTTCGATTTCATCTTTCGGCTGCAGGGTTTGAAACGGTTCGAAAATTTTAGCATGAAACCGCGCCTCAATGCCCGGGCCGTTGTCCTCAACGCTAAAGTGGACCCAGTTGCCGACTGTTTTGGACGATACACTGATAACCGCATCTGTCAGGTTGTTGTGATACTTCGCGGCATTTCCAATCAGGTTTGCCAATACCTGATTCAGGCGCGTTGCATTGGTTTGAATGTTCGGTAGATCATTGGCCAAGACCACCTGTTGCTCCGACAGTGCAAGCTCGTCGCGGATATAGCGCACCATCTCATTCACGTCCGTGTGTTCGATATGCTCGTCACCGTGCCCAATTCCGGAGTATACCAAAATACCCTTGATCAAATTGTCCATCCTCAAAATTTGATTGTGCATACGGCCAATGTTGTGCGCCACCTGCGGGTTGGCCCCCTCACTTGTGAGATACGGCTCCAAATCCTCTTCAAGGTATTCGGTCAGATCCCCCATGCCGCGCAGTGGCGTTTTAAGGTCATGTGACGTCATGTATGCAAACTTTTCCAAATCCGCATTGGACGCGGACAGCTCATCCGCTTTGTAGCTGAGTTGCCGTGTGACCAGTTCCGTGAACTCCAATGCCCGACGATTTGAACGCGTCAACAAAACGAATAGTAAAAAGAGCATAGCATCTATGAAGATGCCGCCAATCAGGATGAGGAGTGGCTCACTGCTCGCCATATTTTTGCGAAACTCCGGATCGGCCCAGATATCAAACGTCCACGTCCGCCCATAGAGGTTGAGCTCTTTGCGGGTGGTAAAGGGCGTCCCCATGTCGGGGGCCGGTGCTTGGTCGGTGCTTTCGGAGTACAAAAGATGCTCGCCGTCATGCACGGTAAAATGTAATTGACGGCTGTCTTTGCCCAAAGTTCCGGCAATCAATTTATGAAATACAAAGGGTGCATAGACCATTCCGACGAAATGTTCCGCACGACTATCCTGAGTTGGCTGAACCTGATCCCGATAGTAGGGGGCGTAGAATAAGAAGCCGGCGGTGTGTTCCGCATCCTGAACCAAGCTAATCGGCCCTGTGATCTGGGCGCGCCCTGTATCACGTGCGTTCATAGCTGCTGTATACCGGTTGCCCTCATGTGCGACATCCAAGCCAACGGCTTGGGCATTCACGACCTCTGGCTCAATGAACGTGATGGGAAGTTTGAGGGTGCCATCATGCTGCGGATAGACATCGAATTCCGGCCGCGACATGCGTTGCGTGTCGATATATGACGAGAGGCGATCGGGTTGAATCGCGTGTATGAGGCCTATTCCGTTGACGCCGGGATATTTTTCATCGATCCGAAGAGTCTGTGTGTAACGCTGCCATTCGGAAAGAGAAACCTCGCCGCCATGCGATTGGATGAGGGCCACGCCACCCCAAAGTCCATCCTCATATTTTTCCATGCGTTCAGCGACCAAACCCAAAACCTGATCGGTCGCGTGTTCAAACTGTGCGGTGCTATTGCGTTCCACTTGTGTGCTTGAAAAATCCCACGCCACGAGTGTTATCCCAAACGAGATAACGACCACGGCCCAGTGCATTCGGTGCAGTTTTCCGGACCGCACAATGGATGACCGCTCCGCTTCGACATCGGCTTTAAGGTTCCGGCTTTGTGGGCGCCCAGTGGTGGCGCTATTGGGTCTCATAACGGTCACGCCCTCCACCGCCTACTTGAATACAAAAAAGTTCGGACCGGTGTCGTCGACATCGATCAGGGGTGTTTCATCGTCGGTGTCTTGAGGCGTTGCCAAACCATCCGCTGCAGACACCTGACCGAGGGCGCGTACGAGTAGTGAAATGATGCGATCATCACTTAACTCGTCTTGCATTGCTTTGGTCACGGCCCCCATTGTCCGGTCATGGATTGCATCCATTTCAGCACGCAAGACCCGTGTTGTGTGGTTTTCAAGCTGCTCTGTGGCCGAGGCCATCATCATTTCAATGGAGAGCGCATCCAGATCGCCCTTGGCAACATAGTCGTGACACCCGTTCTTGATCGCAGAAACAGCAACCTCGTGGCACACTTCCCCGGTGATCATAATTGTTGCGGCGGATTTGTTTGTCGGGTGTTCGCGGATGACTTCGCGGGCCTCCAAGCCCGTTTCAAACGCAAGATGGTAGTCTACGAAAATGACATCGTATTTTGTTTCATCCAATGCCTTTCGCATTCCCTCGACATCGTTTGCCGTATCCACGCTAAGAAATAGATTGGTGCGGCGGCATTGGCGCTCGATATTCATACAATCGAATTCGGAGTCATCGACAATCAAGACGCGGGTTTCACGGGCGCCGAGTGGCACGATACTGTTTTGGGGCGCATCCGGTTGATCTCTTGATCCGTGGTCTATCATTCGGAAGCCTCCTTGGTTCTTCTCGAAAATTGCTGAATTTTATTAAAAACTGATTATCAAAACCGGACTTTGCGCTGTTTGTGGGGCGCGTGTGACCCGTATCGTTTGCGGACATTATAAAGCCGCTGCACCTGATGGACCGACCGGACATAAAGGGTTTCGAAACGAAGCTGCCCTAATCTGGATCAGGTGGATGTGAGGCCTTGTGATGGTTACGACGCAGACAAAGAAGCAGGCAGACGGGGCGCGCAATGCGCAAAACCTGCTTGAATCCCGTTTTGTGCATGATCTACGGGCATCGTTGCGGGCTGTTGCAACCCTTCCCGACTGGATCATCGAGGACCTTGATCCCTTGTCCGCAACGGTGCCACGTGATGTTTATCGCTATCTATTGGATATAAAGGCAAAGGCCCATCGCGCGGATGCGCTTCTTTTGTCGATGCGTGAATTTTGTGATCTGGATGGCCCTGCCGAGATGGGGTGCCGGATTGATAGTGTCGCGGAAATTAACGCTGCCGTGGCGGAGTTTTCTATGCCCGACGGGTTCAGGGTCGAGATGGAATTGGTCGCTTGGGCCTGTGACCTGCCCAAGGGCGAATTGGCGCGTGTTGTCATCGCGTTATTGGACAATGCGTGCCGGCATCATGGGGGCAATTCGGGTGTTATCCGTGTGACAAATGTTGGCACGAATGGGGCCGTTCATGTCAGTGACGATGGCCAGGGTATCCCGGAGGAATTTCGTGAAAAAGTCTTTGACCCCCTGACGACCCTCAAACCCCGCGATGTGGTCGAGGGCAGTGGGCTTGGGCTTTCGATCGCCCGCAAACGAGTAGAGCGATGGGGCGGAACCCTTACAGTCAAAGATAAGGTGGGGTGTTCGGGCGCAACCCTTGTTATCACACTGCCTGTTTCAAGGGTATAAACCTCGGCGCTTGAGGCGATCCGGTCAGCTCAGGTGTTCAGAAAACGCGCGGACGACACTTTCGTAAATGTGTCGTTTGAACGGGACGATACCGTCCACGAGCGACGCGCTATCGCACCATTGCCATTTGGAAAACTCGGGGTGGTCGCTGTCGATGTGAATATCGGCGTCCGTGCCGGAGAACCGCATCAATACCCAGAGTTGTTTTTGACCGCGATACTTTCCCTTCCAGACTTTTCCCAAAAGGGCGTCAGGGAGGTCGTAGGTGAGCCAATCAGATGTTTCGGCGATGATCTCTACGGCTGATGCATCAACCCCTGTCTCCTCCCATAACTCGCGCAAAGCCGCCTCACGGGGGGCTTCGCCTGCATCAATTCCGCCCTGTGGCATTTGCCATGCGCCGGGCGTGTCGATGCGTTCACCGACAAAAACTTTGCCCGCGTCATTCATCAGGACAACGCCAACGCAAGGACGGTACGGCAGGTCGTTCGGGTCGACTTTGGTCATGGGATGCTCTCGTCGGAAAAGGGGCGCCGACAAAGCGCCCCTCATTGAAATCAGTCGCGAATTTTTGACAGGCCACGCAAGAGGTCGAGCGCATAGGCGAGTTGGAAATCCTCATCGCGTAGTTTTGCCGCTTCGTCCGCTGCGGCGCGCTCTTCTTCGATCTTGGTGATTTCGTCCTCGGTGAGGCTGTCGTTATCAAGAGCTCCGCGCAAATCGGCTTCGGAGCGGAAACGCGGTGCTGTCTCTTCCGTCGCGGTGTCGGCTTCCGGTTGGCGCGGCGGTTGTTCCACAACGATGTCAGGGGAAATTCCGAGCGCCTGAATAGAACGGCCCGACGGGGTGTAATAGCGTGCCGTGGTCAGGCGCATCGCGCCATGCGAGCGCAGTTGCATCACGGTTTGAACGGAGCCTTTGCCAAAGGATTTGGTGCCGACAACGATAGCGCGGTGATGATCTTGAAGCGCACCTGCGACGATCTCGGATGCGGAGGCAGAGCCACCGTTGATCAAGATTACAATCGGTTTTCCTTGGGCCAAATCGCCAACGGCGGCGGTGACCCGTTGGCTGTCGTCCGCAAGACGACCGCGTGTCGAAACAATTTCGCCTTCGTTGAGGAAGGCATCGGACACCATAATCGCCTGATCAAGTAGACCCCCGGGGTTGTTGCGCAGGTCGATGACGACACCGTCAACATTGTCGATCCCGTCGAGTTCCTCAATGCCCTCTTTCAGGCCGTCCTCGAGGTTCGGGTAGGTTTGTTCGTTGAACGTGGTCACACGCAGAACAACCGATTTGCCCTCAACCCGCGAGCGCACGGCTGTCAGTTTGATGGTGTCGCGCACAATGGAAATATCGAACGGCTCATCGACGCCTTCGCGGACTACGGTGATGATGATCTCTGACCCAACGGGGCCGCGCATCAATTCAACGGTCTCGTCGAGGTTCATCCCCAAAACACTTTCGCCGTCGACATGGGTGATGAAATCGCCCGCTTCGACACCTGCGATGTCGGCGGGGGTGCCATCCATCGGGGCGACCACTTTGACGAAGCCTTCCTCTTGGGTCACTTCAATGCCAAGACCGCCAAAGGAGCCGGAGGTTTGAACCTGCATCGCGGCGGCATCTTTGGGTGAGAGGTAGGAGGAGTGTGGATCAAGCGAGGACAGCATACCGTCGATGGCGGACTCGATGAGTGCCTCTTCGTCGACGGGTTCAACGTATTGGGCGCGAATCCGTTCGAACACATCGCCGAACAGATCAAGCTGTTCATAGACATTCGTCGTCTTCTCGGCTTCCTGTGCAATCAGGGGACCGGCGAACTGCGTGGTGATCAGTGTCCCTGCGAGAATGCCTGCGACGCCTGCCATCATGTGCTTCTTCATGCGTATTCCTCTCTCGGGGCTCTATGCCCCTCGTGTATCCGTTTGGCCGCAAAGTGACCTATTGCGTGAACCACGCCGCCGGATCAACCGGCTGTCCACCTTCTCTTACCTCAATATAAAGCGTTTCGGAAAGACCCGGGCCAGTACCATCCTCTGCATTTTCAACAAATGCATCCAGATCAGGTGCCGCGCCGCCCATCAGGCCAATCGCCGCGCCCGCGGGAATGACTTCACCAATCTCGCCGTAAACCTCTTCTAATCCAGCCAAAACCAATAATACATCATTGCTTGGTTCAAGGATCATCACGTTTCCGTAGTCCAGAAAAGCGCCGTGATAGCGCACGGTTGCGGGCCACGGGCTTGTCACCAAGGACAACTGCCGCGTGGCAATCAATATCCCGGGTCTCGCCACACCTGCGGCATCGGCCTCGTTATATCCACGCAACATGCGACCCCGCACCGGCATTGCCCATGTGCCTTTCGCATGTCCGAGGTCAGGTAGCGCTGCCACACCGTCCACCACGTCCATGACCGCTAGACCTGAGGCAAAGGATTCCAGAGTTTCGGAGCTATCGATCAGGGTTTGAAGCCGCTCGTCATCGGTCACAAAGCGTTTGGGCAAATCCACGCGGTCTGACATGGCCTGACTTAACTCGGTGCGGGCCAGTTGCGCGTCTTTGAGGCCAAAAGCCAACGTTGCAAGAGCCTCGTCCTGTAATTCGCGCAGAATGGTCGCCTCTTGCAATTGTACCCGCAAGGCGTTTGCCGCATCTTGCATAGCGGGTGTGATTGACGACACCAACATGCCCGCGCGGGCATGGCCCAGTGGCCCGTTGGGGTGGACCAACGCCTCGGGACTTGCGTCAGGTTTCAGTGTAATCAATACGCCGAGCAGCGTGGCCACTTGCCCGCTTTCATCCTCAAACGCCGCGGAGAGTTCTGCTTCGCGCAATGAAATCTGGCGAAGCCCTGCACGCATTGCTTCGAGGCCTTCCTCATAGGCGCGGATCACATCGCTCAATGCCTTTACCCGATCAGAGGCGCCATCTGCGGCCTCAAGTTGATCGTGGGCGGCGTTGAATTGTGCCACTGCGGCTTCGGCAAGGGTGGCGGGCAGGGCGGTTTGCCCCGCTGCCGTCGATCCGGTGAATGCCAGAATGGAAAAAGCCGCCGCGAGGAGTTTCATGTCTGGATCAACGTCCGTCCTGTCATTTCCTCAGGGAGGGGGAGGGTCATCAGATCCAGTAGCGTCGGCGCCACATCGGCAAGCCGCCCCCCATCGCGCAGGGTCGTTTCGCGCGGGCCGTTGAACACGATCACAGGCACGGGGTTGGTCGTGTGCGCCGTGTGCGGCCCACCTGTTTCAGGGTTCACCATCGTTTCACAGTTGCCGTGATCCGCGATCACCACCATCGCACCGCCGACCCGCTCTAGCGCATCCATGACTTGACCAAGACCCTGATCCACCGCTTCGCAGGCTTTCATCGCGGCGTTCAAATCGCCGGTATGACCCACCATGTCGGGGTTGGCGTAATTCGTCACGATGAGGTCGTAACCTGCGTCAATTGCCTCGATGAATTTTGCGGTGACTTCAGGTGCGCTCATCTCGGGTTGGAGATCATAGGTCGCCACTTTGGGAGATTGCGGCATAAAGCGGTCTTCGCCCTTTTCGGGGACTTCTTTGCCGCCATTGAGGAAGAAGGTCACATGCGGATATTTCTCGGTCTCGGCGAGGCGGAACTGACGCAACCCTTGTTTGGCGACCCATTCGCCGAGTGTGTTGACGATGTCGCTTTTGGGGTAGGCAACCGTCATGTAGTCGTTGTGTCGGACGGAATACTGAACCATGCCGAGAAGCGCTGCAAACTTTGGCCGCCCGCCTGTGTCAAACTCTGCAAAGTCCGGCTCACCAATGGCGCGCAAAATTTCACGTGCACGGTCCGCGCGGAAATTCAGACAGAAAAAGCCGTCACCATCTTTGGCGCCTGCATAGTCGCCGATCACGGTCGCTTTGATGAATTCATCATTTTCGCCCCGCGCATAAGCCGCGTCAATTGCCTCTTGTGGCGTGACGGCGTGTTCGATGCCTTTTGCGTTGATCATCGCGAAATAGGCTTGGCTTACCCGTTCCCACCGATTGTCGCGGTCGAGGGCAAAGTAGCGTCCGGTCACTGTGCCTACAGTGGCCCCTTCGGGCAGGCGGGTGACAAAGTCGGCCATGAATGTATCGGCGGATGTCGGAGATACATCGCGCCCGTCCGTGATGGCATGAATGACAACGGGAATGCCGCGATCTGTCACGGCCTTTGCGGCCGCCAGTGTATGTTCGATATGACCGTGCACGCCCCCGTCCGAAATCACCCCCATGAGGTGCGCGGTACCGCCAGAGGATTTGAGCGTGTTGCAAAAGCTGATGATGTGAGCGTTGTCGTAAAACGACCCGTCCTCAATCGCGAGATCAATCTGGCCGAGGTCCATCGCCACCACGCGGCCTGCGCCGATATTCGTATGGCCGACTTCGGAATTGCCCATCTGGCCTGACGGCAGCCCCACATCGGGACCGTAGGTGATCAGTGTATTGTGAGGGTAATCCGCCATCAGGCGATCAAAATTCGGCGTGTTGGCCAGGTCGGGCGCACTTGCGTCGCGGGTCGGGCTAATGCCCCAACCATCAAGAATACAAAGGACAACGGGTTTTGGTGCGGCCATGATCGGCTCCTGTCATTTTCGTTGTGCGTGTTCTAGCGCGGGAAATGACCCGCGTGAACCGTTGTGCGACCTCTCGTCAAAATTAGACGCCCTAGACCCGATGGTAGGGCGAACCGGCCAGAATCGAGGCGGCGCGGTAGAGTTGTTCGGTCAACATCGCGCGGGCCAACATATGAGGCCAGACCATTTTTCCAAGCGAGATCGAAAAATCGGATTGCGCGCGTAGAGACGGGTCAATGCCGTCCGCGCCGCCAATGACAAAGGCCACATCCTGACGTCCATTGTCGCGCCATTCGGCCAGTTTATCCGCGAAATCGGGAGAGGTGAGGGTCTTGCCGCGCTCGTCCATGGTGACGATCATCGCCCCCTTGGGAATTGCGCGCTCTAACAAAACGGCTTCGGCGGACATGCCGCCGCCCTTTTTGTCTTCGACTTCGTTCAGGGTGAGCGGCCCGAGGCTTAACGCGCGCCCCGTCCGGTCAAACCGTGTGGTGTAATCGTCAATCAACGTTGCTTCCGGGCCGGAACGAAGCCGGCCCACAGCGCATATATGGACGCGCATCAGCTCTTGGTCGCTTTGGTCGTCGCCTCTTCACCAGGCAGCCACATCTTTTCGAGCTGATAAAATTCGCGGACTTCCGGACGGAAGATGTGAACAACCACGTCGCCGGCATCCATCAGAACCCAATCGCCCTGACCCTTGCCTTCGATGCGTGTCAAAACGCCGTGTTGTTGCTTGAGCAGGTCCGACATTTTCTCTGCGAGTGCGCCCACCTGACGGGTGGAGCGGCCAGAGCAAATCACCATAAAGTCCGCGATCTGAGACTTGCCACGCAGGTCTACGGTCACGATATCTTCGGCTTTTTCCTGATCGAGGTTAGTGGTGACGAAGTCCAACATCTGTTGGCCTCCGAATTTTGTCGACGTGTCGCTACTCATGGACTCCCCCGAAACGGCAGTCCTATTGGCTGCGGTTTGTGCGTAAGACAGGACAAAGTCCTCCTTTAAAACGCGCCGTATCAGTCCCCGACGCTAGGATTGAACGAATATAGCATCGCTGATTGCAAATCTCAATCGACCGCAGTCACCTTGATGAAGGCAGGTCTCAGTCAATGATCCCGGGGGTGCCATCCATCACGTCCAGAACCTTGATCTCGCGTTGTGGGAAGGGGATCGAAATGTTGTTTTCCTTGAACGCGTCCCAAAGCGCGAGGTACACCGCGCCGCGCACGTTGGTCAGCCCGCCGGTCGGATCCGTGATCCAGAACCGCAAGATATAGTCCACCGAACTGTCGCCAAACCCGACGATGTGGCATACCGCAGGTCGCGTGGTCAAAACCCGATCCACCGTTCTGGCGGCCTCGACGGCGATTTTGCGAACGGCGTGTGGATCATCGCCGTAAGCCGTACCGAAAAAGATGTCGAGCCGCACAAAATCGTTTGTATGCGACCAGTTAACCACTTGGTTGGTGATCAGGTCCTCATTCGGGATCAGGAATTCTTTGCCATCGCGGGTCACCACAGACGCATAGCGGGCGCCAAGCGTATTGATCCAACCGAAGGTGTCGCCAAGGGAAATGACGTCTCCCGGTTTGATCGATTTGTCGAGCAGGATGATGATGCCGGACACGAGGTTGGAGACAACCTTTTGCAAGCCAAATCCAAGACCCACCCCGATGGCCCCCGACAATACGGCGAGCCCTGTGAGGTCAAACCCAACGGCCTTCAGTCCGATGAAAAACGCAGCGCCGTAGAGCGACACTTGTGCAACTTTCACGATCAAAACCCGCATGGAGGGCGAAATGTCTTCGTTTTTGCGCACATGGGACGATGTCTGCGTCGAGACGATGCGGGCAACGGTGAACAAGAGCGCCGTGACGATCAAAGCCTTCAGAACAGCAAGGGTAGACAAGCGAAAATCGCCGAACTCAATCGCCAGACCGTCTAGAAATTCGGATGTCGGATCCAGACCGCCGACAAGATAGAGCGTGACGTAAATCCACATGCCCCACCGCACCAGACGTCGCAGGAGGCGGTTTTTGATGAGTTGCGCGAGAAATTCGACCAAAACCCACGCCGTGACGATGCGTGCGACCACTTCGATGAGATAGGAGCGAGATGGCCATGTGATTTCGTGCATGACAAAGAAGGTCGCCCATAAAACGATGGCCCACACAATTAGGGTCAACCGCTTTTCTATCGCCAACAGGTAACGCAATTGCCACTTGGGGCGTCCCGAGAGATTGCGCATCCAGTCCCGCATGCGTGCTCTGAGAACGTGGCCAATGCCAATTGCGCCAAGCAAGGCCACAACCATAATGGCGATCTGATAGAGGTTCCAACGCCGCAAAAGGCCCGTCAAGAACGTGACAAGGTCGCCGCCGGTGTCGGTGACGAGGTTGGAAATCTGCGTCGGGTCCAAATCAAGCCTCTCACTTCTTTTTCAAATTGTCGCATGATGTTGCGTTCGCACGCAAGTCCGGTACAGGCTCAGGTTGCGCCCCTAACGTCATGTGCCTTGCGGGACTCGCCGCGAGCCTATATGTGTGCGGGTATGGTACGCTTTTTTGATATGGACGACCGCGCCCGCCTTCCTTGGCGGTTTCACGGTGCGACGATGACGGTTCTTGCCCGACTGCACGGCTAAGGCCGGCCTCCGCGTGCCGATTTGGCGCGTCAAAAGACGATATCTTCCTTTTTCCCATGACATCCACGGAGAGCGATATGACCGCCCCGAAGACACTCTATGACAAAATCTGGGACGCACACGTTGCCCATGAACAAGAAGACGGCACCTGCCTTCTTTATATTGACCGTCACCTCGTTCACGAAGTGACCTCACCACAGGCCTTTGAAGGTCTGCGCATGGCGGGCCGCTCGGTGCGTGCTCCCGACAAAACCATTGCGGTCCCCGATCACAACGTTCCGACCACTCTGGACCGCGTGTCCGGCGTGATCGCCAACGAAGAAAGCCGCATTCAGGTCGAAGCGCTCGATAAGAACGCCAAGGATTTCGGCATCCACTATTACCCCGTGTCCGACGTTCGTCAGGGCATCGTGCATATCGTCGGTCCGGAGCAGGGTTGGACCCTTCCGGGTATGACCGTGGTGTGCGGCGACAGCCACACCGCGACCCACGGCGCATTTGGTGCCTTGGCGCATGGCATCGGTACATCCGAGGTCGAGCACGTTCTGGCGACCCAGACGCTGATCCAGAAAAAGTCAAAGAACATGAAGGTCGAGATCACCGGCAAACTGCGCCCCGGTGTGACCGCCAAAGACATCACCATGGCGGTGATCGGCGAAACAGGAACCGCCGGTGGTACCGGCTATGTCATCGAGTATTGCGGCGAAGCAATTCGTGATCTGTCGATGGAAGGTCGCATGACCGTCTGTAACATGGCGATTGAGGGCGGCGCACGCGCAGGCCTGATCGCACCAGACGAAAAAACTTTTGAGTACGTCAAGGGGCGTCCACACGCCCCCAAAGGCGCACAGTTCGAGGTCGCGCTGACATGGTGGAAAACGCTGTTCACCGATGAGGGCGCCCACTTTGACAAGGTCGTGACCCTCAAAGGCGAAGAGATCGAGCCCGTTGTGACATGGGGCACCTCACCCGAAGACGTTTTGCCGATTACGGCCGTTGTACCCGCACCGGAGTCCTTTAAGGGCGGCAAGGTCGAGGCTGCAAAACGCGCGATTGAATACATGGGTCTGACAGCGGGTCAAAAATTGACCGATATCCAGATCGATACCGTGTTCATCGGTTCATGCACCAACGGTCGCATCGAAGACCTGCGTGCCGCCGCCGAGATCCTCAAAGGCAAGAAGGTCAAAGAGGGTATGCGGGCTATGGTTGTGCCGGGGTCGGGTCTTGTGCGCGCACAAGCCGAAGAAGAGGGCCTTGCCGACATCTTCACCAGCGCCGGTTTTGAATGGCGCCTTGCAGGGTGCTCCATGTGCCTCGCGATGAACCCCGACCAGTTGGCCGAGGGCGAGCGCTGTGCCTCCACCTCGAACCGCAATTTTGAAGGCCGCCAAGGCTACAAGGGCCGCACCCACCTTGTCAGCCCTGCAATGGCCGCCGCCGCTGCCATCACCGGTCATCTGACCGATGTTCGCGAAATGCTGTAAGGAGTATCCAAATGGAAAAGTTTGAAAAACTACACGGCATCTCTGCGCCCATGCCACTCGTGAATATCGACACGGACATGATCATCCCCAAGATTTTCTTGAAGACGATCAAGCGCTCCGGCCTTGGTGTGAACCTGTTTGACGAGATGCGCTATGACCGCGCCGGTAACGAGATCGCGGATTTTGTTTTGAACAAGCCACAGTATCGTGAGGCGCAGATTCTCGTTGCGGGTGACAACTTTGGCTGTGGCTCGTCGCGTGAACACGCGCCTTGGGCCATCGCGGATTTCGGCATCAAATGTGTCATCTCCACATCCTTTGCCGACATCTTTTATAGTAACTGTTTCAAGAATGGCATCTTGCCAATCGTGATGCCACAAGAGGTGGTCGACGTGTTGATGGAGGACTCCGAAAAAGGGGCCAATGCGCGTATGACCGTTGATCTCGTGGAGCAGGTTGTGACCACGTCTGATGGCCAAGAGTTCCCGTTCGAAGTTGATGCGTTCAAAAAGCATTGTCTGCTTGAAGGGCTCGACGACATTGGTCTGACGATGAACAACGCCTCCGCCATCGACACCTATGAGGGCAAGATGGCGCAGGAGCGTCCTTGGGTCTAACCGATCCCGCTGTGTAAAAACGAGAAACGGCGGCCATTCAGGCCGCCGTTTTGCATGGAAAGCCAACGCGTTTTGGGCGGATGATTATGCCGCAACGCGATCGGAAACGACCATTTCGGGTACATCACCGCGATAGATCAACTGTGCCGCTGTCGCTGCGATAATGGCCTCGACGGTGACATTCGGGGCGCGCTCAATGAGGTGTAGCCCGTCATCCTCCGGTTTGATCACGGCCATCTCGGTCACGATCAGGTCGACGCGGCGCTGTGACGTCAGTGGCAAGGTGCATTCAGGCAGGATTTTCGGCTCGCCCTTGTTGGTGTGTTGCATTGCGATGATCACCTTTTTCGCGCCTGTCACGAGGTCCATCGCACCGCCCATTCCGGGTGTATAGTGTCCCGGTATGATCCAGTTGGCGAGATGTCCCGCCTCATCTACCTGCAACGCGCCAAGCACCGTCAGATCGAGGTGTCCGCCACGGATCAGGCCAAACGAAAAGGCGCTGTCGATGGTAGAGGCCCCCGGAACAAAGGAGACAAAACTGCCGCCCGCGTCGGTGAGGTGCCGGTCGGTCATGCCCTCGGGGGGGCGGTGGCCCATGCCAACGGCGCCGTTTTCGGCCTGAAAGAAAACGCCAAGAGATTCGTCGAGATAGTCGGAGACCAGCGTTGGAATGCCGATGCCGAGGTTCACCAGAGTGCGGGGTTGAATTTCCTGTGCAACGCGGCGGGCAATAAGTTCTTTAGGGTTCATGGCAGAGCCTCCTTAAGCCGATTTTTTGATAACATGGTCGACAAGAACGCCGGGTGTTTTGACCTCGTCGGGAGGAATAACCCCAACAGGCACAATGGCTTCGGGTTCGCATATGACGGTTTTCCCCGCCAACGCCATAATCGGGTTAAAGTTGGTCGCGGTCAGCATATAGGACAGGTTGCCCACGTAGTCGCACCGTGCCGCCGCAATCAGTGCAAAATCGGCACTAAGGGGTTTTTCGAGAAGGTACTCTTTGCCGTCTACTGTGATGACCTCTTTGCCTTCCGCGATCTTGGTGCCGACACCGGTCGGCGTCAAAATCCCGCCAAGCCCCACACCCGCGGCACGAATGCGCTCGACAAATGTGCCTTGCGGGACAAGCTCGACATCCAACTCGCCACTGGCAAATTGTTCTTGGACATCCGGATTCAAACCCATGTGGCTACAGATGAGTTTGGTGACGCAGTGTGCCTTGAACAAGGGTCCGGGGCCGCAATGGGGACGGGCGGTGTCGTTGGACAACAGCGTCAGGTTCTTTTTCCCCGAGGCGGCCAGGGCCGTGACGATTTTATCGGGGGTTCCGACCCCCATAAAGCCCGACAGCATGACAGATGCGCCGTCCGGGATCATGTCGACTGCTTCTTCGATAGAAATAGCAAGATGCATAAAGAGTCTCCGTTCCTGTTTTCGGTCCTCCCACACTGTTGAACGCTACCCGATGCGGGGCTTCCATGCGCTGTGTCAAACAATTCGACAAAAGCGACAAAAAGGCCGCCGTATTGTCGCTTTTGCCTGAAGACCCAACATCTTGTGGCTGTGTCTCGACCGCACACTGGTGTCCGTGGACAATGATGCAAAATGGCACCGCTTTATCCACGAAAACGCCTCATTTTGCCCGTTAACCTTAACCATTCCTTGCTGACCGAAACGAAAGAAGGCAAAAATTGGGCGAAATTGAGGCAATACGCCATAACTGGCGGAATCAAATTGGGAAAAGAGCGCGGCATCGCATCGCGGTCGACCACTTTGAAGGGGATTGGACAGTGCTTAACCGCATTCTAGGTGCCATTGTGCGCGCGGCTTTGGTCGTGTCGTTAATCGTGTGGCCATCGGTGTTTTTACCGAATGTGTCAGGTGACTCTGCACAGGTCATCGCCCTTATTGCGCTGTTCGGCGCCGCTTTGACTTTTTTCGAATATGTCTCCGCGTACCCCGGTCTCGTCGAGTTTCGCGATGCGCCACCGTTCAACCGTATCCGCTTCGGCTCGCTTTATGCGACCGTGATTTTACTCACCGTGATTATGCAGGGCACTGTCAATCCTTCGGTTCTTAGCGTTCTTGTCACCGCCATTGGCGGCTTGATCGGCTATGTGATGGACTTTCCGTTTTCGCCTGTGCGCCTGATTATTCTTGTCTTGCCGTCTGATATGCCGCTCGAACAGGTCGCCTTGGTGCGCGTTGCCGCCGGTATGAGCTATCTGATTTCTCTGGTCTCCCTGTGTGTGTTCTATATCGCGCTGCGGTTGGGCAATTGGCCCGCTAAAAACGGCACGTTCAATGTCTGGATCAACCTGCCGACCTTTGACCCGACAGCGGGTGGCGATGTGGTTGCACGCCTTACGCGCGATGCCCGCCTCAACATCATTTTGGGTTTTCTCTTGCCGTTTTTGATCCCCGCAGTGCTAAAGTCGGCCGCAACGCTCTTTGGCACCATCACTGTGGAGAATTACCAATCGCTTATCTGGGCCGTATCCGCGTGGGCCTTCTTGCCCGCCTCGCTGTTCATGCGCGGGATCGCGATGGGGCGTGTTGCCGACATGATTTCCGACAAGCGCCGTCAAACCTACGCCAAGGCAGATCTCGACCACCAACCCGCCTGATCCTGTCTGTGGTATTGGCGGCTTGCGGTTTTGCCGCCCATGCCCAAGACACGGTTCGGGTCGCGATGTGGGATGTTGGTCTGACCCGTGACGGTCCCGGTCTCTTGCTCAAAGATATATTTGAAAAAGACGCTCCTGACGTTTTGGCGGCCCGTGAACACATCCTGTCCAATGCTCCCGATATCCTGTTGCTCGCCGGTTTTGATACTGATTTCGACGGCGTAACGGCAAAGGCCTTTGCCGATTTCGTGGACGGCGGATATGCCTACACGTTTTCAACCGTAGGCAATGCGGGCGTGCCATCCACCTTTGATCTGGACCGTGACGGGAGATCGGGCGAGCCGGAGGATGCGTGGGCCTACGGCGATTTTCGCGGGGATGGTGGTTTGGCGATACTGTCCAAACTCCCCATTCAATATGATGCGATCCGCACGCTCACTGACCTGCGATGGACCGAGTTGCCCCGAACGCGGATGCCCCGTTCCTACTTCGACCCCGATGCGGCCGCTGCCCATCCGCTATCCTCGCATGGCCACTGGATTGTTCCGGTCAACAGGGGCGGCGGGGCGCAGATTGACCTCTTGGCGTTCAAGGCCGCGACACCGGTGTTTGACGGCCCCGAGGATCGAAACGGGCGGCGCAATGCGGATGAAATTGCTCTGTGGCGACATTATGTAGATGGCGCTTTACCTCTCAAGCCGAGGAGGCCGTTTGTTATCGTTGGCAACGCCAACCTCGACCCCGTGGACGGGGAGGGGCGGCATGGTGAGATCATTGCGCTGCTCAATCATCCGGCCGTGCAAGACCCTATGCCGGCATCGCCGCATGGTGGGGATATCGCCAACCCCGAACATCACGGTGATCCCCGCTTCGACACCGTGGACTGGCGCGACCCTGAGCCAGGAAACCTGCGTGTGGATTATGTGCTGCCATCGACTGATCTCTCCGTGGCGGACAGCGGTATCGCATGGGTGGAAAAGGCCAAGGGGGCGGTCTTTGCCCACGGCCTTGTTTGGGTTGATCTCGCGCCAGTTCCTTGACCTTAGGGCGCAGCTCGGCTACGCGAAACCAACGCTTGCAAGACAAGGAAAAAACGACATGAGCAACCCATCCATCCTCATTCTCCCCGGTGACGGGATCGGCCCGGAAGTCATGGCCGAAGTGGTCAAGGTCATCGACTGGTACGGCGACAAACGTGGCCTCAAATTCGACGTCACCCACGATCTCGTTGGCGGCGCGGCGTATGACGCACATGGCGCCCCGATCAGCGACGAGACAATGGCCAAAGCGCAGTCGGTCGACGCTGTTTTGCTCGGCGCTGTTGGTGGTCCGAAATACGATAATCTCGATTTCTCGGTAAAGCCCGAACGCGGCCTTTTGCGCCTGCGCAAGGAAATGGACCTCTTTGCCAACCTGCGCCCCGCGCAGTGCTTTGACGCGCTCGCCGATTTCTCGTCACTCAAGAAAGACATCGTGGCAGGCCTCGACATTATGATCGTGCGCGAATTGACCTCGGGCATCTATTTCGGAGAGCCGCGCGGCATCATCACCGAGAACAACGAGCGGGTTGGTATCAACACGCAACGCTACACCGAGAGCGAGATCGAACGTGCCGCCCGCGCTGCATTCGAACTTGCCATGAAGCGCAACAAAAAACTGTGCTCGATGGAAAAAGCCAACGTGATGGAATCGGGTATCTTGTGGCGTGATATCGTCACTGAGGTGTCTGTTGATTACCCCGAGGTCGAGCTGTCGCATATGTATGCCGACAACGGTGCGATGCAGCTCGTGCGTGCGCCCAAGCAGTTCGACGTGATCGTCACCGATAACCTGTTCGGTGATATCCTGTCCGATTGTGCGGCGATGCTCACCGGATCGCTTGGCATGTTGCCCTCCGCCTCACTTGGTGCGCCGATGGAAAATGGCCGCCCCAAAGCGATGTACGAGCCGGTTCACGGGTCCGCCCCTGACATCGCGGGACAAGGCAAAGCGAACCCGATTGCCTGTGTGTTGTCCTTTGCGATGGCGCTGCGCTATTCGTTCAACGAGGGCGATGACGCGACCCGTTTGGAAAGTGCTATCGAGAAAGTTCTGGCCGATGGTGTGCGCACCGCGGATCTGGCCGGTGAAGAGGGTGTGACACCTGTGTCCACCTCCGAGATGGGTGATAAAATCATCGCGGCGCTTGACGCCTCACTCTGATTTCAGCGGCTTTGAATTAGAAAGGGCGCCCGTTGTGGCGCCTTTTTTTGACTGGTTGCGGGCAAAGCCATCAGTCAAAAATGTCAAAAACATCTTCGGCCATATCCTTGAGATAATAGGCAATTCCACGCTTTTTCTTTTTACGTTTCGTCTTGTTTTTGCTCGGGCGCGGTGTCTTGTGAGATGTCTGGCTGCGCTTTCCCGTCACGGTAAAGGGATCAACGACATGATCCACCCGCAGGGCCTTCATCCGCGATAAAGGGGCCGCGCAGGCGGAGCATTTCAATTCGTGGCGCGTCCCCGTCGACAAGGTCAAAACCGTCTGTGATCCGCAATAGCAACATGTGCCTGTTTTATGTGTTCGATGCATATCCTCTATGTGGGGTGTGCGCGATCTGAGGCAAGGGAGTGTTTGCGTCAAACCGTCACGCATGATTAGTGTGAGGTCAATCGCACCTATCGGAACTATGCTTATGAATTTGTCTGGCGTCTTTTATGCACTTATCGCTTTTGCCGTTTTTGCGACCCACGACGCGGTGATCAAGCATCTCGGTGCAAGCTTTTCGCCCTTCCAGATGATTTTCTTTACGACGCTGTTCTCCTTTCCCCTCGTCACATTCATGCTGATGCGCGACAAGAATAGCGGCCACCTGCGACCGGTGCATCCGTGGTGGACCCTTGCACGGACGACCGCCGCGACGATCAACGCAATTGGGGCCTTCTACGCCTTTTCCGTTCTGCCCTTGGCACAGGTCTATGCCATTCTGTTTGCCTCGCCGCTTATCATTACCATCCTGTCGATCCCCGTTTTGGGCGAGCGCGTCGGGTTTCACCGTTGGGCCGCCGTTATTGTCGGCCTGATTGGTGTGATCGTCGTTCTGCGCCCTGGTGGAACCGAGCTTACACTCGGTCACCTCGCCGCGCTGTCGTGCGCGTTCTTTGGCGCATTCGCCTCGATCGTTGTGCGCAAAGTGGGTCGTGAGGAGAGAACCGTTGTGTTCCTGCTCTATCCGATGGTCGCGAATTTCGTCATTATGGGCGCGCTTATGACGCTTGATTATAAACCGCTTCCTTTGGCGGACCTTGGCGGGATCGCCATGATCTCGCTGTTCGGGTTTACGGGCGGGGTGCTTTTGATCGGAGCCTATAAGGCGTCAGAGGCGGCAATCGTAGCGCCGATGCAATATTCCCAAATCATCTGGGCCACAATTTTCGGCTATCTGTTTTTTGATGAAAAACTCGACGGTCAAACCATTATCGGTGCGGGGATTATTATCCTGTCTGGCATGTACATCGTATTCCGCGAGTCGCGCAGCGGGACATCGACAAACACGCCCGTTCTGCGAACACGCTCGCGGGGCGGATCGGCCGCCTCGTTCCGGATTTCACCATTCCTGCGCCGTAACAAAGAACGCTGAGGCCCGTCGAGAGAACGGACCTCTTTGCACCTTAGCGCAAATGCCCCATCAGGGTTTGGGACGGGTAGCCGTCAGGCGTGACGCCAATCGAGCGCTGAAAGTCGCGGATCGCATTGATCGTGTTTGGTCCGATGATGCCGTCAACCTTATCGTCCAAGAACCCTTTGCGCTTGAGAATGCGCTGCATCTGTTTTTTCTCTTTGAATGATAACGGATTGTACCCACGGGGCCATGAGGCCTGAATCGGGTCGCCGCCTTTAAGACGGTCGGACAAATGCCCGACGCCAATGACATAGGCGTCCGCCTTGTTGTAGCGCTCAATCACCGCGAAGTTGTCAAAGATCATAAATGCCGCGCCTTGTGCGCCTGCGGGCAACAGGATCGAGGCACGTCCGTAATTCGGCACGGGCTTGCCATCCGTGCCAACCACGCCGATCGCGCCCCACTCGGATGGATCACGCATGTTGTCACGCCGTGCAGAACTGTAATCAAATCCGGAGGGGAGGCGGACCTCGACGCCCCATGGTTGGCCTTTGTTCCATCCGTGACGCGCCAGATAGGCCGCCGTGGAGGCGAGTGCATCGGTGGGGTCATTGGACCAGATGTCACGTTTGCCATCGCCATCGCCATCGACAGCAAAGGCCAGAAAAGAGGTGGGGATGAACTGTGTGTGGCCCATGGCCCCTGCCCAACTGCCGGTCATATTGCGCGGTGTGGTGTCGCCGGATTGCAGGATTTGCAGCGCCGCGATGAGTTGCGCCTCAAAGAAACGGCCACGCCGTCCATCGTAGGCCAGTGTTGCGAGAGCTTCGATAATCGGGATGTCGCCGCGTGTTGCGCCATACGCGCTTTCCAATCCCCAAATCGCCGCCACGACGTGTTTGTCCACTCCGAACCGGGATTCGATTCCGTTCAGAATAGCCGCGTGTTTGCGCATCGCGGCTTGGCCATTTTTGACCCGTGTGGGTGAGGCTGCACTATCGAGATAATCCCAAATCTGCTTTGTAAACTCGGACTGGTTGCGGTCTTTGGCAATCACGCCTGCGTTGTAGCCGATCCCCGAAAAAGCGCGGTTCAATACGGTCTGGGATATGCCTTCGCGTGCCGCGCGGGTTTTGAAGGCGTCAATCCAGCGGTCAAATCCGGCGTTCGAGGTCGTTGAGGCAGTGTGCAAAAGTGAAGTCTCCATCGAGAGGGAACGCGGTGTGGAAACACCGATGGTTTGTGCGGCCGCGGTTTGGGCGCCCATTGCGAAAACCACACCAACAGCCAAAGCAGTTTTAAGCATCATTTGTCACTCTATCCCCGTTAAAAACTGTGAAAACCGTACCTTGAAATATCGCGAACCAGAATGGCTATCCTGTAGCTTGGCAACTTTCCGCTAGGGGCATCTTAATGACGGCGGCGTGAGACCTTTTTGCGCAATTTATCTTGCTTGGCTTTGTTTTTGCCGTGCTTGCGGGATCTGAATTTTGATGCCCCTCTGCGCGGTGCGCTTGGCATGGTGGCGCCATCGGCTTGTAACAATTCCAATTCCAAGCCACCTGTGACGGGACTTGCATCGGCAATCTTGACCAAGACCTTTTGCCCGATGGCGAGCGTGATACCCGTGTCCGCTCCCATAAGCGTCTGGCGCTCGGGGTCAAACACGAAAAACTCCCGCCCGATGGAGCGCACCGGCACCAAGCCATCCGCACCTGTCTCATCCAGTTTTACGAAGAGGCCGAACTTCTGGATGCCCGAAATGTGACCGTCAAGTTCGTCGCCAATCCGTTCGCTGAGATAGGATGCAAGGTAGCGATCCGTGGTGTCGCGCTCGGCGGTCATGGAGCGGCGCTCGGTCTCGGAGATATGTTTGGCCGTTTCTGCGAGGCGCTCGGTCTCTTCGGGTGACATGCCATCTTTTCCCCACCCGTGTGCGGAGATCAACGCGCGGTGGACGATCAGATCGGAGTAGCGGCGAATGGGCGATGTGAAATGCGCATAGGAACGCAACGCCAGACCAAAGTGGCCAAAGTTTTCGGGATGGTAGTAGGCCTGTGTCATGGAGCGCAGCGTGGAGATGTTGATCAGGTCGTCCTGATCTGTACCCTCCGCCTGTGCAAGCAACCGGTTGAGGTGGGAGGTGTGAAGCACTTGCCCCTTGGCCAAGGTGAAGCCGGATGCCCCCGCGATCTCGCGCAGCGCATCCAGTTTTTCGTCCGAAGGTTCCTCGTGAACCCGGTAAAGAAGGGGGCGATTGCGGTGAAACAGCTCCTCGGCGGCCGAGACATTGGCCAAAACCATGAACTCTTCGATCAGTTTGTGTGCATCAAAGCGTTGCGCGAGATTGATCGATTTGACCTTACCGTCATCGCCCAAGACGATTTTGCGTTCGGGTAGATCAAGTTCAAGAGGTTGGCGCAGGGCGCGGGCCTGTTTGAGCGCGTCATAGGCTGCATAGAGCGGGTTGATGACCGTCTCCATCAGGGGCGCACATTTGTCGTTGGGTGCGCCATCGCGCGCCTGTTGGACTTCGGCGTAGTTCAGCGACGCCGCAGAGCGCATCAATCCACGTACGAAGACATGTTTGAGCTTTTGCCCCCCCGCGTCGATGGTCATTTTCACGGCAAGACAGGCGCGTGGAACGGCTTCGTGTAGGGAACACAGATCACCCGACAGACGGTCGGGGAGCATTGGTACCACGCGGTCAGGGAAATAGGACGAGTTCCCCCGCTTCCAAGCCTCACGGTCAAGCTCCGACCCGGGTGTCACGTAATGCGCCACATCCGCAATCGCGACCCAAAGGATAAAGCCGCCCTTATTTTTCGGATCCGTGTCTAACTCGGCCCAAATCGCATCATCGCGGTCCCGCGCGTCGACGGGATCAATGGTGACAAGCGGCACGTCACGTAGATCTTCGCGCCCTTTGAGATCGGCGGGTGTTGCGGCATCGGCTTCTGCAATAACGTCGTCGGGAAAATCGTCAGGGATACCCAGTTGATGAATGGCGATGAGGGACACGGCGCGCGGTGCGGTTGGATCTCCGAGGCGCGTTATAACGCGTGCAAGCGGCAGGCCCATACGACCGGCGGGGCCTGCCTGTTCGGCCTCGACCAATTCGCCGTCTTTCGCGCCGCCCTCATTGCCCGCTTTGACAAGCCAGTCTTTGTTGGAGCCTTTGTCGATCGGCAAAATACGCCCGCCCTCGGCGGATTTACGGAACACGCCCAATACCTTGTGTGGGTTGGAGCCGATTTTGCGGATCAAACGACCTTGGTACTGATGATCTTCGCCTTTGATTTCCTGAAGCTTGGCGAGAATTTTTTCACCTTCGCCCAGAGCGGGATCGCCCTCGCGCAAAACCATGAGGATGCGCGGTGCAGTCCCTTCGCCAGACCATTCCAACGGACGTGCAAACAGATCACCATCGGCATCGGGGGCCAAGACCGCCAAAACGGAAACAGGCGGAAGCTTGTCTGGATCGCGGTACGTTTTACGCCGCTTGGTGAGGTGGCCCTCGTTTTCCAGTTCCTTCAGGATGCGCTTGAGATCAATGCGCGCAGCACCTTTGATGCCGAACGCTTTCGCGATGTCGCGCTTTGATGTCTGGGTCGGGTTTTCGGAAATCCAGTTTTGAATTTCGTCTTTTGTTGGAATTTTGCTCATGAGGCACGCTACCACGGCCCATTTGAACGCACCATGACAAAGGCGTGTCAGGCCCGAGCGTTTTCTCGCTGCCATGATAGCAAATCATCGAGGGTATCAATGTCGTTGAGGGATCGCCCTATGTGCCACGATAAATCGGGCGCAGTTGCGACGGTATCAGCCCGTGCAAAACGGGAGGACCACCGGACATTTTTCATAAATCCCGAGGGCAGGGCGCGGGTATTTTTCACCCCGACAAGCCAGTAGCCGCCGTCGGGCGAGGGGCCAATGGTCGCACTATGCGACCCTAATCCGGCAAAAGCCGCTGCAATGTCATCGGGTCGGATTGCGGGAATATCAGAACCGATGATGCAAACGGGCGCAGGGGAAAAGGTCCGAAGGAGCCGCGCCATACGCATACCCAAATCACCGCGCCCCTGGGCGATACGCGGAATATGCGCGGGCCAAATGCGGCTTGTCAGACCCTCCCCGTCGGGGGATACCGCAAGGATCAGGTCCCACTTCGGGCTGCGAAGGCGGCGAATGGTGCGCAAGGTTTCGTGCCGATACCAATGGGCGGCCTCTATATACCCGATCTCGCGTCCGAGCCGCGTTTTTACACGACCCGGATGCGGTTCTTTGACCATGAGAACGAGCTTTTTCCTCAAAGGGCGCGGACCATATCGTGGTGGGGAATGCCGCCGTCCATGTATTCGCCACCGACCACGGAAAACCCCAATCCTTCGTAGAATGCGATCGCGTGGTTCTGGGCTCCGAGTTTGGCCTGTGTGATGTGCGGGCGTGCGTGCAGGTCCTGTAAACACGCCTCTATCAAACGCTTGCCAAGGCCCGTGCCGCGGTGGGATTTCACCACACAGACGCGCCCGATTTTCCCAATGCTGCCGACCTCGTAAACGCGGGCCGTTCCTACATTGTTGCCATGTGTATCACACGCCAGAAAATGCACCGACACAGGGTCGAGATCGTCAAGCTCTTCGTCGGCCGGAACCTTTTGCTCGTGGACAAATACGTCAAACCGAAGTGCCAGACAGGCATCGATATCTGTGGTTTTTGAAATCAGAATGGTCATGCGAAATAGTCTCTAATCAGGCGTGAGTAGATGCTTTTGAGCTGTGTGATTTGCTCGGTTGGTACATGTTCATCGACTTGGTGCATGGTCTTTCCGACCAGACCGAACTCGACCACGGGGCAATGCTTTTGGATAAACCGGGCATCCGATGTTCCGCCCGATGTTGACAGTTCGGGCGTGACGCCTGTTTCGGCGGTAACGGCGGCGGATAGCATTGCGACAAAGGGGCCGGGTTCGGTGACGAAACTTTCGCCCGAAATCGTGACACGCAGGGAAAAATCAATGCCTGTGTCTTCGGCCATCCTTGCGGCCTTCGCCTCCAACCATTTGGTGAGTCCCTCGCCTGTGTGGGCGTCATTGAACCGGATGTTGACGGTTGCCTGACACTCATTCGGAATCACATTTGTCGCGGGGTTGCCCGTATCGAATGTCGTCGCCACAAGGGTCGATGCGTCAAAATGCGCGGTGCCTTGGTCCAAGCTGTGGTTGGACAATTGGTCGATCAGGCGGGCCATTGCGGGCACAGGGTTTCTGGCGCGGTGCGGGTAGGCGGCGTGGCCCTGAATACCCTTTGCGGTGAAGTAAGCGGTAAGCGATCCGCGGCGTCCGATTTTCATCATTTCGCCCATTGTGTTCGGGCATGTTGGCTCGCCCACAAGGCAATCTGTCATGCGCTCGCCATTGGCATCCATCCAGTCGAGAAGCGCCACAGTGCCGTCCGTTGCATCGCCCTCTTCGTCGCCTGTGATGGCGATGGCAATCGAGCCGCTTTCAGGCGGGGTTCGGGTCACAAAATCAACCGCGGAGGCGACAAAACACGCCACGCCGGTTTTCATATCGGTTGCCCCGCGCCCCCACAAAATACCGTCTGATATTTCGCCGCCAAAAGGTGCGTGGGTCCATGCGGCGGCATCGCCGATAGGGACGACATCCGTGTGGCCGTTGAACCCCAATGTCCGTTCTGATTTGTCGCCCCATCGTGCAAACAGGTTGGCGGTGCCATTGCGATCGACGCGCGTACAGTGAAAGCCCGCGTTGGATAAAACGCGCTCAAGCAATTGCAGCGCCCCACCCTCAACGGGTGTCACGGATTCACAGCGGATGAGGTCGGCGGAAAGTTGGATCGGATCAAGTGTCATATGCGGCTCCCTGTCGGTCCAACAGGGTTAGCGCGGCGGGCGCGGGATGACAAATGCAAGTTGGCGTCGACAGGGTAAGAGTACGGGTCGAGGACCATAGCCCTCGGCCCAACTATTTTTCGTCGTCGAAAAACGGCGTCATCTGCGCGACGATGACCGAGTTTTCGTCAAGGGCGCGTTGCATCAACGCGCGTTCGTCATCGGCAATGTCGTGACCTTCGGCGAGGCGCTCATCAAGCGTGCCATAGCCCGTCACATCCAATGGTGCCACGTCAGCGGTTTTGAGAACGGCGACGGTTTCACGCACGGCTTCGGCCTCGTCTACGCCCGAGGCGTAGATCATCAGGGCGCCACCTGTGGCCCCCTTGGGCAGGCCGTCCCCCTCCTTGCGTCCGATCTGGACGAGGAGGGTGTAGACCTTTTGCCGTGATGGCTTTTTCTTTGGCGCGTCAGTCACGGAGCAACTCGTTGATCCCGGTTTTCGAGCGGGTGCGCTCGTCAACACGCTTTACGATCACGGCACAGTACAGATGCACGCCGTTTTTCGAGGGCATCGATCCTGCGACAACAACCGAATAGGGCGGTACTTCGCCGTACATCACTTCGCCTGTTTCACGGTCGAGGATCTTGGTGGACTGGCCGATAAAGACCCCCATGCCAAGTACGGAACCTTCGCGGACGATACAGCCCTCGACCACTTCGGAGCGCGCCCCGATGAAGCAATTGTCCTCGATGATGGTCGGACTTGCCTGCATGGGCTCCAGAACCCCGCCAATGCCGACGCCGCCCGAAAGGTGGACGTTTTTACCAATCTGGGCGCAGGAGCCAACAGTGGCCCATGTGTCGACCATGGTGCCTTCGCCGACGTGTGCGCCCAGGTTCACGAAAGAGGGCATAAGAACAACGCCGGGGGCGATGTAGGCGGATTTGCGGACAACGCAGTTGGGAACAGCGCGGAAGCCCGCGGTTTTCCACTCGGCCTCACCCCAGCCTTTGAACTTGCTGTCGACTTTGTCCCACCAGCCAGAGCCTTGTGGGCCGCCGTCGTGCAGTTCCATGTCTTTGATACGGAACCCGAGAAGAACGGCCTTTTTTGCCCACTGGTTGACGTGCCAGTCACCGTTTTCCATCTTTTCGGCAACGCGCAATGTCCCGCTGTCGAGTGCGTTCAGCGTGTCCTCGATCGCGTCACGGGTCTCGCCTTTGGTGGCGGATGTGATGGTGTCACGGGCATCCCATGCGGATTCGATGGCGGTTTCAAGCTGTGCGTTGGACATGTGTCTCTCCCGGGTGTCATGGAATATCTGTTGCAGGTGGCTATAGTGTGTGCGACGCGCTTTCGCAACGCGAGAGCGTATCCCGCGACAATCGAAACGCATGAAAATAAAGTGAGGCCCTGATGTCCGACGCCCCCGAGCAATCCAACCGCCGCCATCCGCTACGAGACAGTCACATGGATATGGAGTCGGCGCGCCAGACACCGGACACGCCACAAACCCGTGCGCCTGCGTATAAATTGGCGTTTTCGGATATGGATTTCATGTGCCGTGACGAATTGCGCCCTGTCCGGCTACAGCTTGAATTGCTCAAGCCCGAGATGATGATGGCGGAATATGGCGTCGAAAGCACCATCGTGATGTTTGGTGGCGCGCGTATTCCTGAGCCGTCCAAAAAAGGCACGGCCAAGACCAAAACCTTGGCAGATCTGTCGAAATACTATGACGAAGCACGGACCTTTGCGCGGCTGATGACGGAGCGGGCCAAAAAGAATGGCCACCGCGAGGACGTGATCGTCACTGGTGGCGGTCCGGGTGTGATGGAGGCGGGCAACCGTGGTGCGGTCGATGCGGGCGGCGTCTCGATCGGCCTCAATATTGTGTTGCCGCATGAACAGGCCCCGAACGAATACGTGACGCCGGACCTGTGTTTTAATTTCCACTACTTCGCAATTCGCAAAATGCACTTTCTCATGCGTGCCAAAGCTTTGGCTGTTTTCCCCGGCGGGTTCGGGACGTTGGACGAGATGTTCGAAACCCTGACCCTGATCCAAACAGGTCGTATGAACCGCATTCCTGTTGTGCTGTTCGGCGGTGAGTTCTGGAAAAAGATCATTAACTGGGATGCTTTGGCCGATGCAGGAACGATTTCGCGTGATGATCTTGACCTGTTCCGCTTTGTCGAGACGGCGGAGGAGGCTATCGCGGCAATTGATGCGTGGGGCAATGGCGAGGGCCGCCGTGACGCCCTTCCCGGGCGGTAATCGCAGGCGCGTGGATCAGAGGGCTTCGAGTTGGTCCTTGTTGCCCTCGATCACAACGGCGGTATGGCGTAGACCCATGCGGTCCTTCATGTAGCGTTCCATCGCCATATCCTGAAGCAGGCCTCCGATCGTGTCGCCTTTTTGACGCGCGATAAGGTGCATCAACTCGACAGTGGTTTTGGGCAAAAAGAGTGTAATCTGTTCCATGGGAACCTCGTTGGTGTTGGGGTTAACGGGGGGGGCGGATTTTGCGCGGCGTGGCAAAGGGCGCCCCGAATTGGCGCGAGAGCCTGACATAGGGATACCCGAGGTCTTTGGTGGCGCAAATCACGCGCCCGTCAGCTGTGCCAAGGGACAGGTTTCCGCCATGTAAAACCAAGTCATAGCCACGCGTCCGCAGCGTTTTGCGCAACCCGTCCCATGTGTCAGAACGGGCAAAGTCATGGTGGAGCCATGCGGCAAGTGTATGGGCCTTCATCGGGAGGGGCGGGGTAAGGACGGGCACACCCGAAGCGCCACAGACACCTGTGGCGTCTGTCGCCCGGGCATGGCGCGGCCTTCTGTTGTTCCCGATTCTGATCTGTTGCGATTCCATACGGGTAGGATGGACCCGCGTGGTTAAAGCGCCGTTACCGAGATCCTAAGGGGCTCTTAACTGCCGCTTTCCGCTTCGATCTGGGCGCGGGATTTACGGGCGCGCTCGGTGGCCGATTTGAGCTGTCCACAGGCCGCCATGATGTCCTCGCCGCGCGGGGTACGGATAGGCGAGGCATAGCCCGCAGCCATCAAAATCCGTGCAAAGGCATGGATGCGGTTGTTGGATGAACGCGTGTAGGGTGCGCCGGGCCATTCGTTGAACGGGATCAGGTTTACCTTTGACGGAATGCCGTCGAGCAGTTTCACCAAACGGTGCGCATCTTCGTCGCTGTCATTGACGCCATTGAGCATCACGTACTCAAAGGTGATCCGCTCGGAATTGGATGCCTTGGGATATTCGCGCAGCGCCTCCAACAGGGCCTCGATGTTCCAACGCTTGTTGATCGGCACCAACCTGTCGCGGGTGTCATCCTCGGTCGCGTGGAACGACACGGCCAACAGGCATCCGATCTCTTTCGCGGTGCGGTGGATTTCGGGGACAACGCCGGAGGTCGACAGTGTAATGCGACGACGGCCAAGGGCGATGCCCTCGCCATCCATGACGATCTTCATCGCGTCGCGCACGTTCTCGAAATTGTAGAGCGGCTCACCCATGCCCATCAATACAACGTTGGACAGCAAACGGGCCTCGCCCTCGTTGTGCGACCCTTTTTCGGGCCACTCGCCAAGGTCGTCCCGCGCCATCATCACCTGTCCGACAATTTCGGCGGGGGTGAGGTTGCGTACCAGTTTCTGGGTGCCTGTGTGACAGAACGAACAGGTGAGCGTACAGCCAACTTGCGATGAGATGCACAGCGTGCCGCGGCTCTCCTCGGGGATGTAGACCACCTCAACCTCGTGACCGCCATTGATGCGCACGAGATATTTACGGGTGCCGTCATCGGAGACCTGTTTGGAGATCACTTCGGGAATGCGCACCTCAAAGGACCCGGAAAGCTCTGTGCGCAGTGCCTTTGACAAGTTCGTCATGTCGTCAAAGTCACGCACACCCCATTGGTAGATCCATTGCCAGATCTGACCCACGCGCATTTTGGCCTGTTTTTCGGGCGTGCCATGTTCGATCAGGAGATCGCGAATTTGGCTGCGCGTCAGACCGACAAGGTTGATTTTGCCTGTGCTGCCGTCGCCGTCTTTGCGCGGAATGGTCAAAACGTCCTGCGTGATGGGTGCGCTGGGTTCCATGATATATCTCTTTGTCGAGGTGAACTGGCTGCGGTTCCTATAGGATTCTTTCGCCCAAAGGAACCCGTCGCAAAAAGGCCCCGCCGTTACAGCGAGGCCCGAATGGGGTGCGTGTCACCGTGCGGGCTTAGCCGCCACAGCGTTTCGCGGCATCTTCAACCGAGGCGGTAAAGCCCAAAAGCGAAAAAGTGTCTTTGGTGTAGGTGCCGCGTGCCGAATGCCCCGACAGGGTTGCGGCGGCGCCGCGTTTCATTGCGGCAACGATTTTCGCGTCATCCTCGGGTGTTACGGCCCATGCGGTTTCGTTCTCGGTGAAGAGCGCAAAATTTGTCCCGCCGATTTCCAGTGTCACTTCGGAGCCGCCGGCAAACGGATATCCGCCCGCAAAGGACACCTGACCTTTGATCCCGTTCGAGGGAGCGTAGGACACAAACATAAGGATTTCACCGCGGCGCACGGATTTGATGCGGCCCGAGCTATCGGTATTCACGGTCTCTTTGGGTTTCGAGACGGCCCAACATTGTGATCCCTCTTGGAACACGTACCAGTCGGTGTTGGACGCCACCTGATTGCTGCTCTCTTGTGCAAATGCGGCTGTTGCAGCCATTGCAAACACGGCACCAAGGACGATTTTCTTAAGGGATTGGAACATTGATTTTTCGCTGCCTCTAGCTATCTCGGCCCGTTACCTTTACGCCTCCGCTGTCTTTAGCTGCGGTTTAGTGCGTGGTGGACCCGTTACAAACTCAATTTGCACAGTAACGTATAACGGTCAAATTGGGAAAGACCTGTTGGCAGAAATTCGCTGAAACGTGATTTGGAGAGATTTGAGATGACAGACCGTGTTGTGGAGATGGTGGATGTCTGGCGTGGACCCGTGGCCGAGAGCCGCCATACGGGCCTTGCCGTGGTGTGTAATGCCGCCGGAGAGGTAATCGACGGGTGGGGCGATCTGGACACCGTGATCCTGCCACGCTCGGCGGTCAAGATGATCCAGGCCTTGCCTCTTGTGGCATCGGGCGCTGCGGATGCGGCGGGGCTGACGGTTGATCAACTGGCGTTTTCGTGTGCGTCGCACAATGGCGACAAGATCCATACCGACAAAGCGCGGGCATGGCTTGGTGCGTTGGACCTGTCCGATGATGATCTGATTTGTGGCATTCAGGAGCCGATGGGCAAACAGTCCCGCCGTGCCTTGATCAAGGCCGATGAAACCCCGTGCCGTGTCCACAACAACTGCTCGGGCAAGCATTGCGGCTTTCTGACCCTGACCAAACACCTCGGTGCGGGGCCTGATTATGTGCATCCCGACCATCCCGTGCAAAAGGCCGCGTTGGAGGCCTTTGAGACGGTGACAGGGGAAACGTCGCCGGGGTTCGGGATCGACGGATGTTCGGCGCCCAACTTTGCCACGTCCATGCGCGGACTTGGTCGGGCGATGGGCTACTTTGCGGGGGCGCGCGAGGATGGTGATGCCTTGTCGCAGGCGGCATTGCGTCTGCACCAGGTCATGCGCACCCATCCCGATCTGGTTGCGGGTGAGGGGCGGGCCTGTACCGAACTGATGCGTGCCGCCAAAGGCAAAGTGACGATCAAAACCGGCGCCGAAGGGGTGTTTACCGCGATTTTGCCGGAGAAAGGCTTGGGTGTGGCTCTCAAAATCACCGATGGGGCCACCCGTGCCTCGGAATGTGTGATTGCGGGGCTGTTGGTGAAATTGGGTGCTCTCGATGCCAATGATCCGGTCGTTCGCAAATATCTCAATCCGGAGATCAAAAACTTTGCGGGTCTTGTCACGGGCGAGATCAAACTTGCGGCGGGCTTTCCCGTCTGACCGTTAGACCAGATCCCAAAGTAGTTTCAACGCGAGAATGGTCGAGACCACGACCAACACGGGACGGATGAGTTTCGCCCCGATGCGGGAGGCAAGCGTCGAGCCGACGTAGGCCCCCGCAACCTGTGCCGCCCCCATCGCCAAGCCAAGCATCCAGAACGGCTTGGCCACCAACAAGAACCCCGTGAGCCCCCCGACGTTGGAGGCAAAGTTGAGGAGCTTGGTGTGGGCGGTGGCCTTCAGGATGCCGTAGCCCGCGAGGGTGACAAACCCGATCATGAAAAACGCGCCTGTCCCGGGACCGATGAGGCCATCGTAAAACCCGATCAGCGGCACAAAGGCGACTGTAAACAACAGCGGCGTGATGCGTTGCACGCGGTCCACATCATCAAGCCCCTTTTTGAATGCGAAAAACAATGCCACGCCGATGAGCAACACAGGCAAGCCCAAGCGGATCACATCGGTGGGAAGCGATGACGCAAACAAAGCGCCGATCAGGGCGCCGGCAAATGAGATCAGCGCGGCGACCCATTGGCGGCGCACATCCACGTAACCCGCCCGCGCGTAGTTGACCGCCGCCATGCCCGACCCGAACAACGCCTGAACCTTGTTCGTGGCGAGGGCCGTGACGGGGGGAATGCCCGCGAGCATCAAGGCAGGCACGGTGATCAACCCGCCCCCACCCGCGATGGAGTCGATGAACCCCGCGGCAAAGGCGGCAGCGATCAGAATAAATAACAGGTCGCCGGAGACCTCGAACATCATGCGGATGTGCCTACGAATTCGTCTTTGGCGTAGCCTTGGATATAGAGCAATGCGGTCAGGTCGCCGTGGTTGATGCGGATGTCGCATTCGGCGGCAACGGAGGGTTTCGCGTGCAGTGCCACGCCCGCGCCCGCAATCCCGAGCATGCCCAGATCGTTGGCCCCGTCCCCCACTGCCATCACGTCATCGTGGGACAGGCCAAGGCGGGCGGTGATCTCTTTGAGGGCGGTGACTTTCGCCTCGCGACCCAAGATCGGCAGGCCCGGTTTGCCGACGAGTTTGCCGTCCTCGACCAACAGCGTGTTGGCGCGGTTCTCATCAAACCCGAGCGCTTCGGCGACATAGCCGGTGAAGGCGGTGAACCCCCCCGACACGAGTGCGGCGTAGGCGCCGTGCGCCTTCATCGTGGCAAGCAATTCACGCCCACCGGGCATAACGGTAATGCGCTCGGTGATGACCTGTTGGATCACGGTTTCGGGCAAGTCTTTGAGCAGGCCCACGCGTTCTGTCAGCGCCCCGTCGAAATCCAGTTCGCCGTTCATGGCCTTGGCCGTGATTGCCTTGACGTGATCGCCCACGCCCGCCACATCGGCCAGTTCGTCAATGCATTCCTGTTCAATCATTGTGCTGTCCATGTCGGCCAGCAACATCTTTTTGCGCCGCCCCTCTGCGGGCAAAACGATCAGGTCGATCCCTTGGGTTTGCAGCGCTTCCCACACGTCCCACCGGTTGAGCGGCATGTCGGTGACGGGAAACTCGGCGGCCTCTCCCGTGGCGAGCCATTGCGCATCGCCACCGCCCCACGCATTGCGCAGCGATTCGACCGCTTCGCGCGACAAGGACGGGTTGGCGGGGTCGGTCAAAAGGGTGACGGCATACATAGGGGCAAGGTCTCCGAAGGGGCATAGGGGGCTGCGATCACGGCACAGGCATGGCGTTGCCCCCCCCTGTTAATAGCGCACTTACCAATGGGCAACTATTTTGCCATCCGCGCGAAGAAGTCATTGCCAGATACCCGCAAAGAGCATAAATGCGGCGGCGGGACACCTCTCCCCAACGAGAGGCTTATATCTGGAAGGATACCAGCAATGGCTATTCAAGCTCCGGCCACGCGGCCGGCTAACCCGCGTTTTTCGTCCGGCCCCTGTGCCAAAATCCCTACATTTTCGCTCGATCTGCTGTCTGATGCGCCTCTTGGCCGCTCACACCGTGCAGCTGTTGGCAAATCCAAGCTTTTGGCCGCCATCGAGACGACCCGCGATATTCTGGGCATCCCCGCAGACTACAAAATCGGCATCGTTCCCGGCTCTGATACGGGCGCGGTCGAAATGGCCATGTGGTCGCTTCTGGGTGCGCGCAAAGCAACCATGGTGGCATGGGAATCTTTCGGTTCCGGTTGGGTCACGGATGTCGTGAAACAGCTCAAGATCGACGCCGAGGTCAAAACCGCTGACTACGGTCAGATCGTTGATTTTGCCGACGTGGATTTCAACACCGACGTTGTGTTCACATGGAACGGCACCACCTCTGGCGTGCGCGTCCCGAACGGTGACAAAATCCCCGCCGACCGCGAGGGTCTGACCATCTGTGACGCCACCTCCGCGGCGTTTGCGATGGACCTGCCGTGGGACAAACTCGACGTGACCACCTTCTCGTGGCAAAAAGTCCTTGGCGGCGAAGCGGCACACGGCATCATCGTGCTGTCCCCGCGTGCCGTCGAGCGCCTTGAAAACTACACGCCCGCATGGCCTCTGCCAAAGATTTTCCGCATGACCAAAGGCGGCAAACTCATCGACGGTATTTTCAAAGGCGAGACCATCAACACGCCTTCCATGTTGGCGGTCGAGGATTACCTCGTGGCTCTCGAGTGGGCGAAATCCATCGGTGGCCTCAAAGGTATGATTGCCCGCGCTGATGCCAATACGGCTGTGATTTCTGCCTTTGTTGACGCGCATGACTGGATCGAATTCCTTGCGGATGATCCTGCGATCCGGTCGAACACATCGGTTTGTCTCAAGTTCACCGACGCGCGTATCACCGACGGTGCCGTGTTCGCCAAAGCCGTTGCAAAACGTCTTGAGGCCGAAGGTGTCGCGCTCGATATCGGCGCCTACCGCGATGCTCCTGCGGGTCTTCGGATCTGGTGTGGCTCCACGGTTGAAACGTCCGATATCGAGGCATTGATGCCTTGGTTGAACTGGGCGTTCGAGGCCGAAATCGCCGCCCAATAGGGGTGTCGGCCCCGCGTCGGCTTTCTGTCGGACTTTTGTCGGGCAAACGGTCAGCCTGACGCGGGCGTTGCATCCGGATATTTTCGCGGGCGGTAGCGCCCGCGACCTTCCCAATCCAAATTCATTCGATCCAAGGAGTGTGCCAATGGCCCCCAAAGTACTCGTATCCGACAGCCTGTCCGAAACCGCCGTCCAGATTTTCCGCGACCGTGGCATCGAGGTTGATTTCGAACCATCGCTTGGTAAAGACAAAGACGCGCTTGCCGCCGTGATCGGCAAATACGACGGTCTTGCAATCCGGTCCGCAACCAAAGTCACCGCCGCTTTGCTTGAACATGCCACCAACCTCAAAGTTGTGGCACGCGCAGGTATCGGCACCGACAACGTCGACAAGGAAGCCTCGTCGAAAAAAGGCGTGATCGTCATGAACACGCCATTCGGCAACATGATCACCACAGCCGAGCACGCCATCGCGATGATGTTCGCCGTTGCCCGTCAAATCCCCGAAGCGTCCGCATCCACGCACGCCGGCAAGTGGGAGAAATCCAAATTCATGGGGGTCGAGCTGACCGCGAAAACGCTCGGCGTGATCGGCGCGGGCAACATCGGCGGCATCGTGTGCGACCGTGCGCGTGGCCTGAAAATGAAAGTGATCGCCTACGATCCCTATCTGTCCGAAGAACGCGCCATTGAAATGGGTGTCGAGAAAGTCGAGCTTGATGTGCTTCTGGCCCGCGCCGACTTCATCACGCTGCACGTGCCGTTGACCGACAGCACCCGCAACATCCTGTCGGCTGAAAATCTGGCCAAAACCAAAAAAGGCGTGCGCATTGTCAACTGTGCGCGCGGTGGTCTGATCGACGAAGAGGCCTTGGCCGAATTGCTCAAATCGGGTCACGTCGCGGGGGCCGCTCTTGACGTGTTCGCTGTTGAGCCTGCGACAGAAAACGTGTTGTTCGGTCTGCCGAATGTTGTCTGCACACCGCACCTTGGTGCGTCCACCTCGGAAGCTCAGGAAAACGTGGCGCTGCAAGTGGCCGAGCAAATGTCCAACTACCTGCTCGACGGCGCTGTCGAGAACGCGCTCAACATGCCGTCCATGACCGCCGAAGAAGCCAAGATCATGGGCCCATGGGTTACTTTGGCGGAGAACCTCGGTTCCTTTATCGGTCAGGTTACCGATGAAGCGATCAAGGAAATCAACGTCACATTCGACGGTGTGGCCGCCGAGATGAACCTCAAAGCGCTTGAAGCCGCGGTTGTTGCGGGCATCATGCAGGCCTCTAACCCTGACGTGAACATGGTGTCCGCACCTGTGATCGCCAAAGAGCGCGGCATCCAGATTTCCAAAACCACCCAGGACGCAACAGGTACGTTTGACGGCTATATCAAGCTCGACATCCAGACTGTTGAAAAATACCGCACCATTGCGGGGACAGTGTTCTCGGACGGCAAGCCACGGTTCATCCAGATCAAAGGCATCACCATCGACTCCGAAGTGGGCGAGCACATGCTCTACACCACCAACCAGGACGTTCCCGGTATCCTTGGGAAACTCGGCACGCTTCTGGCCGAGCACGATGAAAACATCGCCAACTTCACCTTGGGCCGTGCGGCACCGGGCGGCGATGCCATCGCTGTGACCTTCCTCGACACACCGATCAAAGCCACGACAGTGAAGGCGCTCAAAGACAGCGGGCTGTTCCAACACGTCCGCCCATTGCACTTCAAAGCGTAAATCAACACGCGATTGAGAATGAGAAGGCCGCCCGATCGGGGCGGCCTTTTTCGTTGCGGCCTTTTCGCCAAGGCAGAACAGGTCGCCATGCACGATATTTGTGGGGGGTGCTGTCCTTGGCGCCCGGATAATAGCCGGGCCTATAGAGGCACCCCTGCATTGTCGCGGCGCCCACGTGGGTCGAGTGATCGCACAACTGCCGCGCCATGTCGGTGCCATCCATGTTGTCGATATCGGTGGACAGTTGGCGGATCTCGTCCTCGGGTTCGTAGTCGAGGATCCGGCGCACAGGGTCAAAGCGATCGTTTTCGTAGAACTGTTGGTAGAGGCGGTAGAGCCATTCGGAGCGGTACAGTTTGGCGTCACGGCGATAGGTCATCAGGGCCATAACCGCGCCGATGACGATGACGCTTGTTTGGGCCCACTTTCTAAATTGATCCAATAATTTTGTCGCCCCACCTTTCCATTCCGCTCCAGAAAACCATAGTAGTGTTACGGGCGGATGCAGTCATCCGCATGACGGATCAAAGGACATATTATGCGCATTTACGCGATCGGCGATATTCACGGACAACTCGACATGCTCAAAGCCGCCCATGCGCGGATCGAGGCGGACAAGGCGCGGGTCGGGGATGCGGATGCGCAGATCGTTCACCTTGGCGATTACACGGATCGTGGCCCTGACAGTCGGGGCGTCATTCAATACCTCAAGGACGGTGTTGAACGCGGGGCGCCGTGGGTGTTGATCCGTGGCAATCACGACCGCATGTTCACGCGCTTTGCCCGGTTCGGCATTGCCCACGATGACCGGATCAAATCGGGCCTGTCATGGCTCGACCCGCGTCTGGGTGGGCAAACCACGCTTGCCTCCTACGGGGTTGCGTCCGAGGACGGGGCGTTCGAGGTGGCCCATATGCGGGCGAAAAAGGCCGTGCCTGAGGATCATCTGACCTTTCTGGAGACGCTTCCGCTGACGTATCAGTGGGAGGGCTATTTGTTCGTTCATGCAGGGATCGACCCCAAGCGTGCCTTGGAGGACCAGGACGAGGATGACCTCATCTGGATTCGCGAAGGATGGCTCGATTTTCACGGACAGCTGCCGTTCACGGTGGTCCACGGCCATACGGCCATTGACGCGCCATCGCATTTCGGCAACCGCATCGACATCGATACGGGCGCGGGATACGGCCACCCGATGACGACACTGGTGATCGAAAACGGTCACGAAGAAGTGGTCACCGCAACGGGTCGCGTGCCGCTCGAACATATCAAAGCGTAGGCCAAAACCCGATCCCGAACGGTTTTCGAGAAATTTTCCCTATTCGGTTAAGCAATTTTTCACTCTGATCTCTGATTTTAGACCAAAGCCCGTAGAATATCGGGCGAGGGACAAAAGAGGTCACACGATGGAACATTCCGATACGCTTGCACATGAGCGGCGCGCCCGGTTGGCGGCGGAACGGTTGTTGGAGTTGAAGCAGGCCGAGCTTTATACGGCCAATCGAAAGCTGTCCAAACATGCGCTGTCCCTGTCGGGCGAGATCATCGAAAAGCGCGAAGAGGCCGAATACCTCAAGGTCGAAAATTCCCGCACCCGCGAGGATCTGGACAAAGCCAACACGGCCATTGTGATCGCAGAGCGCCGCCTGTGGGATTCGTTGGAAACCATTCAGGACGGGTTCGCCGTGTTCGACCCCTCCGACACGATGATTGCCGCCAACTCCGCCTACCTGCGTGTCTTTGACAATCTCGAAGACGTCCAACCGGGGATTTCCTACACCGACATCGTGCGGATAGCGGTCGAAGAGGGCATTATCGACATCGGAACCCTGTCGCGCGATGCCTATGTCGAGGCGGCGGTGACGCGGTGGCGGGCGGCCTCGCGCGAACCCCAAACTGTGCGCCTTTGGAACAACCAGTACGTTAAAATGGTCGACCGGCGTTCGCGTGACGGTGATATGGTTTCCTTGGGCCTGAACATCACCGGAACGATCCGCTACGAAGAGCGGCTTAAAAAGGCGCGGTACAAAGCGGAAAGTGCGAACCGTGCGAAATCCGCATTCCTCGCCAACATGAGCCACGAGATCCGCACCCCCATGAACGGCATGGTCGGCATGGCCGATCTGTTGGCTGAAACCGGCCTCGACGAAGAGCAGATGCTCTTTGTGGAAACGATCAAGAACAGCGGCGCGGCGCTTCTCAATATGATTAATGATGTGCTCGATTATTCCAAAATCGAGGCCTCGAAACTGTCGTTGCATCCGGAGGTGTTCGACCTCGAACAGTGCATCCACGACGTGCTTGTTTTGCTGCAACCCAATGCGGCGCCCAAGGGCCTGTCGTTGATTATTGATTATGACATGTTCCTGCCCACCCGCTTTGTCGGTGACCCCGGGCGCGTGCGTCAGGTTCTGACGAACCTGATTGGCAATGCGGTGAAATTCACCCACGAAGGCCACGTGATCGTGCGGGTTGTCGGGGTGCCTGAAAAGGGTGGCGTGTCGCAACGTGTTCACATCTCGGTGGAGGACACCGGCATCGGCATTCCGAGCGGGTTCGAGGGACATATCTTTGGCGAGTTCAATCAGGTTGAGGACGAACGGAACCGCAAATTCGAAGGGACCGGCCTCGGGCTTGCCATCACGCGTGAACTGGTCTCGTTGATGGATGGCGATATCTGGGTCGATAGCATCGAGGGCGAAGGGTCCTGTTTCGGCTTTTGTTTGTCGATGGATGTGGCCGGAGAAAGCGCCGAAAATCGCGCCCCCGCGTGGATCAGGGAAATCGCTGTTGTGGAGAATGTCGCCGCGCATGCCGACATTCTGGCCAAGCAACTGGCGGCATTGGGGATCAAGGCCACAGTGTTTGCGGATGCGGACGCGGCGCTCGCGAACCCGATCCCTGCGCAGGTCTACCTCATCAGTCAGCGCCTCAAAGATACCGAAATCGACAGCTTTATCACGGGCCTGAAGGGCGCAGGTGTCAAAGCCGGGTTTTTGCTCATGGCGGCGGGGTTGGGTGCAAAGGTGCCGGATATCCCCGGCGCACAGATTGTGCATCGCCCGCTTTTGCGCACCGATCTGTGTCGCGCTCTGACGGCGTTGGAACCTGTGGAAATCACCGCGCCTGTCGTGCCGGATCCCGTGGACAGCGCCAAGGCCGACGTAGGCCCAAAGGCGGGTCCGCGCCGGATGCGGATCCTTGCGGCCGAGGACAACAAAACCAACCAACTGGTCTTTGGCAAAATGATCAAGGCACTCGACATCGAATTGGTGTTTGCCAACAACGGCCAAGAGGCCATTGATCTGTACCGGAGCTTTGATCCCGACCTCGTGTTCATGGATATTTCCATGCCCGAAGTGGACGGGAAAGAGGCCACGCGCACCATCCGTCACATCGAGGCCGCAACAGGTCGCCATGTTCCCGTGGTTGCAATGACCGCGCATGCGATGGCCGGTGACGAGGAGGAAATCCTCTCGCACGGGTTGGATCATTACATGACGAAACCCCTGCGCAAAGCTGCCATCATTGATCGTATTTTGATGGAGCATCCCGCCGAGTGTAAACCTGTCGCCCCGATGGATGACACCCCTTCGCAGGTGGATGCGGCGGTTCGTGTGGCGATGGCCGATGCCGCACACGGGGGGGTGTGATCAGGCCGCGGAAATCGCATCCAGAAACGCCGCGCCAAATCGTTCGGCGGGGCGTTCGCCCAACAGACGCACCATCGCATCAAGGTCGCGCGGGCGCTGTTTGACCACACGGGCGATCTGTGCGGAGGTCAGGGTGACGGGTTTGAGCGTGCCGCAATCGCCACGGGACAGTTGCGTTTGGATCTCTTGCAGCACATCGAACAAATCGCCCCCGCCCGCGGTTGCCAATTTGCGGCGTGCGGGATGGGTGTCGGGCGCGTTGGCCCCAAGGATCACCGACAAAAACAGCGCGCCGTAGCGTTCGAGTTTCTTTGCCCCGACGCCGCCGACCCGTGCCATCTCGTCAAGGGTTCGGGGCCGTTTTTCGGCCATCTCGATCAGGGTGCGGTCCGCGAACACCACATAGGCGGGGACGCGGGCGTCTTCGGCCAATGCGCGGCGTTTGGCCTTGAGGGCCGACAACAATGGCGCGTCTTCTTCGGAGACAAGCGAGCGGACCACGGGGCCATTTTTTCTGGCCCGCACAATTGTATCGCGGCGCAGCGTGATTTCGGCCTCGCCCTTGAGGATTGGCACGGCGGGTTCGGTCATGTAGAGCGCGCCATGCCGGTCGGGGTTCGGGCGCACCAGATCGACCCCCATCATCTGGCGAAACACCGCGTTCCATTGCCGTTTGTCGTACTCTTTGCCGATGCCGAACACGCTGAGTTGGTCGTGATTCCACTGTTTGGTTTTTTCGGTCATCTTGCCCATCAGGACGTCGATCAAATGACCTGCGCCAAAGCCCTCGTCACAGCGCAAAACAGCCGATAGGGCCTTGCGCACGGCCTGTGTCCCGTCAAAGAGGTCGGGCGGGGTGTCACACAGATCGCAGGCACCGCAGGGTGCGGATGTCTCGCCGAAATACGACAACAGGTTCTGACGGCGGCACACCTGTGCTTCGGCGATGCCAAGCAGCGCGTTGAGGCGGGTATGGTCGGCGGTGCGGCGTTCCGAGGGCGCGGGGCTTTCGTCGATCTGGCTGCGGCGGAACCGGATGTCGTCGGGGCCGAACAGGGTGAGCGTTTCGGCCGGCGCACCATCGCGGCCCGCGCGACCGATTTCCTGATAATAGCCCTCGACGGATTTGGGCAGGTCGGCGTGGGCGACCCACCGGATGTCGGGTTTGTCGATCCCCATGCCAAAGGCAACCGTGGCCACGACGATCAATTCGTCCTCTTGTTGAAACCGGCGCTCGACCTCGCGGCGGTGGTCGGGATCCATGCCGCCGTGATACGCCAGTGACAGGTGGCCCGCATCCGTGAGCGCCTTTGCAAGGCTTTCGGTTTTGGCGCGGGTGCCGCAATAGACGATGCCCGACTGGCCTTTGCGGGCGGCGGCGAAATCCAGAATTTGACGGCGCGGGCCATCCTTGACGGCAAAGGCGAGGTGGATGTTGGGGCGATCAAATCCGCGCAGGAAGGTTTCGGGCTGTTTGCCCTCGAACAGGCGTGTGACGATTTCGGCGCGGGTTTCCTCGTCGGCGGTGGCGGTAAAGGCGGCCAGAGGCACGCCCAGAACACGACGCAGATCACCGATGCGCAGGTAGTCCGGGCGGAAATCGTGGCCCCATTGGCTCACACAATGCGCCTCGTCCACCGCGATGAACGACACATTTGCGCGGCGCAGCATCGGGAGCGTTCCGCCGGAGGCAAGGCGTTCGGGCGCCATATATAATAGTTTGAGACGTCCCTCGTTGAGGGCGGCGAACACCGCGTCGGTTTCCTCATCGGTGTTGCCAGAGGTCAGCGCACCCGCCTCCACACCCGCCGCACGCAGCGCTTGCACCTGATCGCGCATCAATGCGATGAGCGGCGAGATCACAACCGTCAGACCGTCACGGCACAGTGCGGGCAATTGAAAGCACAGGGATTTCCCCCCACCCGTCGGCATGATCGCGAGAACGTTTTTGCCATCCGCAACGGCATCCACGATCTCCGCCTGACCGGGGCGGAAGGCGTCAAATCCGAATACGGATGACAGGAGGGAAAGGGCCTGCGAGGTGTCGGATGCCATGGATACTGCTCTTTTTGATTGCGAGCAGAATCGCACGGGTACGCCAGGGCCTCAAGGGGCATTCGCCCACTTGTGGTAAATCAACGGCTCGGGATCAGAGGAAGCGGTAGGCGTTGTTCTGAATGATGATCTCGATCGCGTAGATCGCGATAAAGGCAATCAGGGGCGCGAGGTCCATGCCGTTCATGGCGGGCAAGCGGCGACGGATCGGGCCGTAGATCGGCTCCAGAAGACGCGACAGGCCGTCCCAGATTTGCGCGACCATCGGTTGACGCATGTTGAGCACCTGAAACGTGATGAGCCAACTCATGATGATATGCACGATCATGACGAACTTTACGATGCCGAGGATCATAAGCAGGATTTGGATGAGAGAGATCATTAGGGGCGCGCCTTCGGTTTCAGGTTTCGGAAATATCTAAGGGCTCGGGCGGGGCTGCGCAAGGTGCGTGGTGTTTCAACTTTGTCGCAACGTCGCGGTTGACGGCGCGCCGCAGTGCGGCAAGGGTGCAGCCATGTATCCATTTATCCGCGCCTTTTATCACATGGCACGTGCGCGTCGCATGCCGAAACTCACCCCCTTTGAGACCCACGTGTCCGAGCATATCTGCTGGCCGTGGGATATTGATCTGTGGATGGAGCTCAACAACGGTCGCACCTTGACGCTGTTTGACATGGGGCGCGTAGGCCGTTTCATGCGCGACGGCTCGCGCGAGGCGGCGAAAGAGGGCGGGTTTGGTCTTGCTGTGGCGGGGGCATCCGTGCGCTACCGCAAGCGTGTGACCATGTTCCAGAAGGTCAAAATGTACACAAAGACCGTCGGCTATGACGACAAGTTTTTGTATCTGGAACAGTCGATGTGGAACAGCAAAGACGAGTGCTGCAACCATATCCTGTTGCGGGCCGCCGTGTTGGACGGGCGCAAAATGGTCGCGCCACAAAAATTCATTGATGTGCTTCAGCCTGACCTGCAAAGCCCGCCATTCCCCGCGTGGGTGCAGGCCTGGATCGACGCCGACAACACACGCCCGTGGCCGCCCTCACGCGATTGATCGCAATTCGATTGCCTTAGCGCCCGTTTGTCTGTTCTATCCGTGCAAACAGACAAAAGGGGCCGGGGAATGGGTGTGCCAACGCACAAAAAGCGGATTTGGGGTTGGATGATGTATGATTGGGCCACACAGCCCTATCACACGTTGATCATTACCTTTATTTTTGGTCCCTACTTTGCCGAACAGCTGATCGCGTCCCTGACAGCGGGCGGTATGGACAGCGAGATGGCCAAGGCCGAAGCGCAATCCATCTGGGGATACGGCCTGAGCGTGGCGGGTCTGACGATCGCGATTCTTGCGCCGGTTCTTGGGGCTGTGGCTGATAGTACGGGCCGCAAAATGCCGTGGATCAGGGTCTTTTCGCTGCTTTATGTCGTCGGCGCATTCGGTCTTTGGCTCGCCTCCCCGACCGATTTCCCAACCGTTCTGATCCTCGTGCTGTTTGGCTTGGGCATGATCGGGTTGGAGTTCACGACCATTTTCACCAATGCCATGTTGCCCGATTTAGGCACGCGCGAGCAGATCGGTAAAATCTCCGGTAACGGGTGGGCGTGGGGCTATGTGGGGGGCTTGATCGCGCTCGTTGTCATGCTGTTGTGTTTTGCGGAAAATGCCTCGGGCGTGACGCTGATCGGGATTCCGCCCCTGTTCGGATTCGACGCCGCCGCCCGCGAAGGCACGCGGTTTGTCGGCCCGTTCGTGGCGCTGTGGTTTATCCTTTCGATGATCCCGTTCTTTCTATGGGTACGCGAACCCAAAGGCGGGGCGGGCGGCCACGGCGACGGGTTCAAACAGGGTCTGCGCGATCTGCGCAAAACACTTGAAAGCCTACCCGCGCGCAAATCGCTGTTTGCCTATCTTGGCTCGTCGATGTTTTACCGCGATGCGCTCAACGGCGTGTACACGTTCGGTGGCATTTACGCGCTCGGCGCACTTGGGTGGAGCGTTGTCGATGTCGGTGTGTTCGGCATTCTGGGCCTGTTGACGGGGACGCTCTTTGCCTATTTGGGTGGGGCGGCGGACACGCGGTTCGGGCCGAAAACCGTGATCGCTGTGTGCATCGTGATCTTGATGGGCGTGTGCGCTGCGATTTTGACGATCACCCGCGAGAGTGTTTTCTTTGTCTCTGTGGGTGCAGATAGCGCCCTGCCCGACATCGCCTTTTACGTCTGTGGTGGCGTGATCGGGGCCTGTGGCGGTGCGATCCAGTCGGCATCGCGCACGATGATGGTCCGACAGGCCGACCCCGAGCGCATGACCGAGGCCTTTGGCCTCTACGCGCTGTCGGGCAAGGCCACGTCCTTCCTTGCGCCGGCGTTGATTGCTGTTGTATCGGACGTCACAAACTCACAACGTTTGGGAATTACGCCGCTGATTGGCCTTTTCCTCATCGGTCTGATCCTGTTAGCGTGGGTTAACCCGGAAGGTGCGGAGGTCGAGTAATGCGGTTTGTTTGGTTTGGTTTGGCCGTCTGTGCGGGATTGGCCGCCTGTGGTGGAGATCGTCCGCGCTCAACGGCAACGGCCCCCGCATCAGTGACCGTATCGTCATCCGATCACCGTCCTGCGAAATCGGTTTTCGGGGCGCAATCCGGTCCCTCCGGCGGCGCCTCTGAATCCTTTGGGTCCTATGCAAAGGGCTGTGTCGGCGGGGCAGTGCAATTGCCCGAAACCGGTGCGACATGGCAGGCCATGCGCCTGTCGCGCAACCGCAATTGGGGCCACGAAACGCTCGTCGATTTCGTTCAGGACCTGTCACGCAAGGCGGCGCAGCAACCCGGTTGGGCGGGGTTGTATGTGGGCGACATGAGTCAACCGCGTGGCGGCCCGATGTTGTCAGGCCACGCCAGTCACCAGATCGGTCTGGATGCGGATATCTGGATGCTGCCGCCGAACCGTCTGGACCTGTCACGCACGGAGCGTGAAAACCTGTCGTCGATTTCGATGCGGCGTGCAGGCGGCGCCTACGTCAATAGCGACTGGACCCCGCAGCACCACAACGTGATCAAAGCCGCCGCGCAAGACCCCCGTGTCGCACGTATTTTCGTCTTTCCGGGCGCTAAGGTCCAGATGTGCAACGACGAAAAGGGTGACCGGTCGTGGCTCAACAAGGTGCGCCCGTGGTGGGGTCACCACTATCATTTCCACGTCCGTTTGAACTGCCCCAAAGGCGACAACACATGCGTTGACCAAGCGCCGCCCCCCGCAGGGGACGGGTGCGCCGATGCGCAAACCTGGGTCGATAATATCCTGAACCCGCCACCGCCGAACCCGAACGCCACGCCGTCCAAACCGAAACCTCCCATCACAATGGCGACCTTACCCGCACAATGTTCATCCGTAGCCTCGCAGCACTAATCGCGCTTTCCACCCCGCTTGCGGCGCAGGATGCGGAGTATCTGGGCAGTTTTCGCTGGATGACAAGCCAACCGCTTCACGGCGGGTTCTCGGGACTTGAGCTGTCCGGGAATGGCGAGAGGTATGTCGCGCTTTCCGATGGCGGCGCAATTGATACGGGCCGTTTGACGCGGGACGCAAATGGCCGCGTCACGGCCGTTCTGTCCGATGGAATTGTCCCGCTTAAAGGGATCAGGTCCGACGACTTGCCGCGATACGGGGATGATTCCGAGGGTCTGGCGCTTGGGGCGGACGGGACGATTTATGTGAGCTTTGAGGGCCTGCACCGCATTTGGTCCTATGCCTCACCGACCGCGCGGGCGCAGGACGTGCCGGGGCATCCCGATTTCAGCAGGTTACAGAACAATTCCGGATTAGAAGCGCTTGCGATTGATGCGCAGGGGCGGCTTTTGACCCTGCCCGAGCGGTCGGGGTCCAAATCCGCGCCCTTCCCCGTGTATCGCAACGGGGGGGGCTCATTCGGCATTATATTCCGCATTCCGCGCTCTGGCGAATACCTGCCTGTTGGCATGGATGTGGGGCCGGACGGCAAGCTCTATCTGTTGGAGCGGTGGTTCCGTGGCATCGGGTTTTCCTCCCGTGTGCGCCGGTTTGATATGTCGGACACGGGTCTCTCGAACGAGGTCACCCTGATCGAAACGGGCCTTGGGGTGCATGACAACCTCGAAGGGATCGCGGTTTGGAAAGACCCGCGTGGGATCCGTATCACTATGATTTCAGACGACAATTTCAAAATCTTTCAGGTGACAGAATTTGTGGATTACCGCATCACCGAATAACGTCTTGATCTGTGGGCGTGTGAGCGTTAAATCCCCGCATCACGCCCGTAGCGGGCTATCACCAAAGCCCCGATGGTCGGGGCCGAGTTGCCGTCACCTTCGATAAAAAACGGATCACATTATGAAACGTATTCTTCCTGGCATCCTTGCCATGGCCGCCATTGTGGTTGCCTCGAACATCCTCGTTCAGTTTCTCCTCCTCGACGGGCTGCTGACATGGGGGGCCTTCACCTATCCCTTTGCCTTTCTCGTCACCGATGTGATGAACCGCGTGTACGGTGTCGCCTCGGCGCGTCGGGTTATTTTTGCGGGTTTTGTGACGGGCATCGCCTGTTCGCTGATCGGGACGCAAATTATGTTGCAAGGCGATGGATACACCTATCCCGCCGTCGCATTCCGCGTTGCTGTTGCCTCGGCTACCGGATTTCTCGTCGCGCAACTTATTGATGTTGCTGTCTTTAACCGTCTGCGCGCCGGTGCATGGTGGCGGGCGCCTCTGGCCTCTACGGTTGTGGGGTCGGCGTTGGACACGGTGCTGTTTTTCACCCTCGCGTTCTCGCAATCCGTTACCGTGTTCGGGGCAAATGCGGACGCGGAAATCTCGTGGGCGTGGGACGTTGTGCCGTTCCTGACCGCCGGTCCCGATGCGCCGCTTTGGGTGTCGCTCGCGGTTGCGGACTGGGGTGTCAAACTTGCCATTGCCTTGGTCGCGCTCCTGCCGTTTCGCCTCATTGTTGGGCGGTTGATCGCGCGGGGGACATAAAAAGCTTGCCATATTCCAGATATGTGGCACCATCATCCTATCTTTAATCAATCGAAAGGAGGTGGCCCAGTGTCTAGAGTGATAGTGGTGAATGAGGTCAAGACAGTCGAGAGGGCCGTCATTTAGGGGCAACCCCCTAATGTGAACTCTCACGATTGGGCAACCTAACTGGCCCATTTCCTAAGAACTCGAAGGGCTGTCTTTTCAGGCAGCCCTTTTCGTATCTCCCCTCTGAAATCCCTGCGGATTTTGCCTGTCTGCGCCGCGTCTGCTATGTGTCGGCTTTGTGTATGTCATCTGTTTTTGTCAGGTATTGCGCCCCTCAACCCCACGGACCCCCTTTATGCCGCTGACCATCACCGACCAGATCGAGATCGCCGATTGGGAATTGTCGGAAAGCTTTATGCGTGCCTCCGGTCCGGGGGGCCAAAACGTCAACAAGGTGTCGTCCGCCGTCGAGCTGCGGTTCGAGGCCGAACGCTCCCCACACCTGCCCCCCGCCGTCAAAACCCGCCTGCGCAAACTGGCGGGACGGCGATGGACCAAAGACGGCGCGATCATAATGCAATGCGACGAAACCCGATCACAGGTCCGCAACCGCGAACTGATCCGAGAGAGATTGGTGGCGCTGATCAAACAAGCGACGGAACGGCCCAAGTATCGGGTGAAGACGAAACCGACCCGCGGAAGCGTGGAGCGGCGGATCAAAGCGAAGAAGGTGCGGAGCGATGTGAAGAAGCTGCGGGGGCGGGTGGATTAGGACCCACCGTTGGTTCCCAGTGTACTCAATACTTGAGAGTCTTCAGATATGCTTTTCTCGGAAAACCCGCTAAACACACCCTTTAAGATGAAGATTGTAATCGCTGCAATTGCTACAACTGGAGTGCCGAAAATTGCAATTTGGGCTTCATCTGAGACGTTTTCCCCCCCGCCCGTTGCAAACACTAAGCCTGCAGCTGCAACATAGAATGCCAATCCTAAAACGACGCCCGCCGCGTGCGTATAGGCCTTCATACGAAGCTCACTTCTTTGCTCTTCGCGTTTTACGTGGGCGCTGCGCAGTCTAAATTCTGTTTCCAAGGTTGGATTTGGTGGGGAGTCCACATTCGAACGTTCGGCCGCTTCCGCCTCAGCTGTAGTTCCAAAAGGTAAGGAAATATCGTCAGTCATGGTTTACGACGCGGCCTGAGCTGATTTGGCGGTTTCACGAAGCTTTTCATAATGTGCCTGAATTTGTTCATTTGGAATTTCCGCGAAATACCCTTTTCGTGAGGCCAATGCCCAAGGGCCATTAGCTACATGAGTAATGTCAGAAAGCCTGAAGGCATCCATAGGACCATAGATAGAATAAACTTCATCTAGAAGCTTTTTTTGATTATCATCAAGTGCGGCATTGGCTACCGGTACTGAACGTTTAACATTCACTCCTTGTGACCGAAATGCAGCATAAACCTCAGGGACAACAGGCCCGAATTTCCACGCCTCTATTCTGTTAGAAAACAGTGGCCTTTTAAACATTTCGAGGTGCCAGCCGTGCGCGATATAGATTAATTTTAGCAACTGCATGATAGACAAAGTTCGACCATCTTCCGCAGCTCGGCGGACGTACCAGTTAGCGATTTGCCTTGCGTCGTGCATTTCAGTTTGCTCTCCTTCCCTATCTATATAGGGTTTTCAAAACAAAATGTGAATCCCTGTAGGCCAGAATGTGACTTTTCACCTAAACCACAACCTCCTCAACTTCCTGCTCCCCAACCCCAAACACCCGTTTATACCGTGCGATCTCCTCGCTCGGGCCCATCGCTTTGCGTGGGTTATCCGACAGTTTGACCGTGGGGTTTCCGTCGGCCTCAACCGCTTTGCACACCAGTGAGAACGGGGCGAGGGCGTCGTTGTGGACCAGACCGCGGAAGTCGTTGGTCAGCAGTGTCCCCCACCCGAATGACGTGCGCACGCGGCCTTTGAACTGGGTGTGAAGGGCGACGATTTTGTCGACGTCGAGACCATCGGAGAAGATGACGAGTTTGTTCAGCGGGTCTTCGCCGCGTGATTTCCACCAGTCAATTGCCACTTCGGCGCCCGTTGCCGGATCGCCGCTGTCGATGCGGATGCCCGTCCATCCCGCAAGCCAGTCGGGGGCGCGGTCGAGAAAGCCGCGTGTGCCGTAGGTGTCGGGCAGGATGATGCGCAGGTTGCCGTCGTGCTCCTCCTGCCAGTCGGCCAGAACGTCATAGGGCGCACGGGCCAGAGCGTCATCGCCATCCGCGAGGGCCGAGTAGACCATGGGCAATTCGTGGGCGTTTGTGCCGACCGCCTCGAGGTCGCGTTTCATCGCGATGAGGCAGTTCGAGGTGCCGGAGAATTTCGAGCCGAGCCCCTCGCCCATCGCCTGAACGCACCAGTCCTGCCAGAGGTAGGAATGGCGGCGGCGGGTGCCGAAGTCGGCGATTTTGAGGCCGTCGAGCGGTTTGAGTTGTTCGACCTTTTCCCACACGCGGGTCATGGCGCGGGCGTAGAGGATTTGAAGCTCGAAGCGGCCCATGTCGCCCGTCACGGCGCGCGAGCGCAATTCCATCAGGATGGAGAGGGCGGGGATTTCCCACAGCATGACTTCGGGCCATGCGCCCTCGAACGTCAGCTCGTACTGGCCGTCACGTTTTTCGAGGTGGTAGGGCGGCAAGCGGAGGTTCTCGAACCATTCCATAAAGTCGGGGCGGAACATCTGGCGCTTGCCGTAAAACGTGTTGCCGCGCAGCCATGTGCTTTCGCCGCGCGACAGCGACAGGGAGCGGACGTGATCGAGTTGTTCGCGTAGCTCGCCCTCGTCGATCAGGTCGGCCATGCGGATCGATTTGGACCGGTTGATGAGCGAGAATGTCACCTGTGTGTCGCGCTTGTTGCGAAACACCGATTGGCACATCAGGAGTTTGTAAAAATCGGTGTCGATCAGGGAACGGACGATCGGGTCGATCTTCCATTTGTGATTGTAGACACGGGTAGCGATATCGACCATGGGCGGCCCCTTTTTGTATTGCTCCGGTTAAAGCAGGGCGATGCGGGGTTTGGCAAGCAATGGGCGACTATTGTTAAGGGATTTACGCAAATTGCCTGTTAGGGTCGCGGGGAAACAACACTGGGGAAATACGATGAAATTATTCTATGCGGCGGTGAGTGCCATTGCGATTGCGACGGGTGCGTTTGCGGAGGGGTATTGGGAATTCGGATCATGGCGTGTGGAGGTGATCGCCGACGACGTGGGGGAGGATCTTTTGATGTATTGCATTGCCAGTTCGGGCGGCGATGGCGAGCCGAGCATCTTTGTCGAGTTCATGGACCACGATGTGGGGCCGCCCGATGCCTACCCGTCCGTGGTGATCACTGAATCCGCACCGCGCGGGTTTCCGACCCAAATGCAGGACGGAATGGCCGGATATGTGATTTTCGACACCTACGAGCGGGCCGATGCAACGCCGTTTGCCTATTTCGACGAATACGGGTTTGCGGTGGCGCGGGTGCGTTATGACGACAGTCAGTGGATGCTGCAACGGATGCAGGCGAGCGGGCGGATGGATCTTGTGGTTGCGGGGCGCCCCGTGATGGCGGCACAGCTCAACGGCTTTACCGCCGCCTATCTCAAGGCCGCCGAGGAATGCGGGTTCACGGGTGTGGGGGTGGTCGATTAGACCCTAAAGCAGCACAACACCGGCGTTTTGCATCGCTGTTGTCGCGGCAACAAGGGATCCGTCCATGTCGATGGCGCGGCACAGATCCGTGCGCACGGTGACGCCAAACCCGAGTTTTGCGGCGTCCACGGCGGAGAAGTTGACGCAAAAATCGGTGGCAAGCCCGACCATCGTCAGCGTGTTGATCCCGCGGGTGCGCAAATAGCCCTCAAGACCCGTCGGCGTTGTTTGATCATTCTCGAAAAAGGCGGAATAGCTGTCGATTGCGGGGTTGAACCCCTTGCGGATAATCAGGTCCGCATCGGTGCGCAGATCGGGGTGAAAGGCGGCGCCACCCGTACCTTGGACACAGTGGTCGGGCCAAAGCACTTGGGGGCCATAGGGCATTTGGGTGGTGGTGAACGGATCGGCATTGTGCGAGGTGGCAAAGGAGGAATGCCCGCGCGGATGCCAGTCCTGGGTCAGGATAACCGCGTCGAAATCGTCCATGAGGGCATTCACCCCCGCGATGATGTCATTGCCGCCCGCAACGGCCAATGCGCCCCCGGGGCAAAAGTCGTTTTGAATGTCGATCACGATGAGGGCGTGGGTCATGTCAGGGCTCCGCAAATGGGTTCGCGGCAAGGGTATCATTGCCGGCAGGGAGGTCAATCACCGCAGTGGCGCGGGCGCATGTGTCAGGCCTTGCACGGGGGCGCATCGGACAGTAAACGTCACGTTTTGCGACTGCGGCGAGGGCGACATGGCGACACTTGGGATAGACTTTGGCACGTCCAATACGGCGGCGGGGTGGATGCGCGATGGCGCGCCCGAGGTCATCGCGTTGGAGGGTGCAAATGCGACCCTGCCCACCGCGATTTTCCTTGAGTTCGGGTCGAAAACCACGCTGTACGGACAGGCCGCCGCACGGGCGATGATGGACGGTGAGGACGGGCGGTTCATGCGGGCGCTCAAATCCGTCCTCGGCACGCCATTGGCGCATGAGCGCAGACAGTTCATGGCCGAAAAACTGACCCTGATCGAGGTGATTGCGCGGTTCCTGCGCGAAATAAAGACCCGCGCCGAGGCGGCCACGGGACAGACATTCGATGCGGCCATTTCGGGGCGCCCCGTGCGGTTTCATTCGGCGGATGCGGTGCGGGATGCGCAGGCTCTTGTGGATTTGACGAAAGCCTATGAATTGGCCGGTTTCGGGTCTGTTTCCTTCTTGCCCGAGCCAGAGGCCGCAGCGTTGAGTGTCAAAGGCGAGGGGCGTATTTTGATCGTCGATATCGGCGGCGGGACATCGGATTTCACCATTTGTGAAAAGGCCGGATTAGACACGCGTGTGATTGCCTCCGAGGGGATCCGCCTGGGGGGGACCGATTTCGACAAGCAGATCAGTTTGAGCCATATTATGCCGCTTTTGGGTCTGAATGCGCACATTGGCAACGAGTTCGGGACCGGCAGTCATGCCGCGCCGCGCGGGTTGTATAACGACCTTTCATCCTGGGAAAAAATCACCTTTGTCTACGGTGATAAAACCGTGCGCGAAGTGCGCCGTTGGGAACGGTTGGCGCAGGAGCCAAAGGTGTTTTCGCGGTTGGCGGATGTGTTGGAGATGCATCTGGGGCACGATGTGGCCTATGCCGTCGAGGCGGGGAAAATCACCGCCAATGGCGCGAGCGAGGCGGTGATTGATATCGGTGTGGTGGAAAAGGGGCTTGGTGTGTCGTTGTCCAACGGCGACTTAATGGCACAGTTGTACCCGGCGGCGCATGACATTGCGCAATGCGCCGAGGCGACCCTCACGGCGGCACAGATGACGGCGGACGATATTGATCGTGTTGTGTTTGTCGGGGGTTCGAGCCTTTTGGGGGTTGTTCAACAGCGCATCGGCGTGATGTTCCCGAACGCCGAGATGGAGACATCCGAGGTCTTTACGGCGGTGGTGGACGGGCTTGCAATTGCCACGGGGGCGCGTGTTGGGGCTTGATCGCGGCGCGCGACAGGCGTAACGAAACCGGCATGTATACAGTTTGCGCCCTCTATCACTTCACCCGCTTCGACGACCCGTCGGCGATCCGTCAACCGCTTTTGGACCTGTGCCTTTCCGAGGGGATCACGGGGTCGCTGCTTTTGGCGCGCGAGGGCATTAACGGCACCATCGCGGGCCCCACGCCCGAGGCGATTGACCGCGTGGTTGCGCATATCCGCGCCCTGCCCGGATGCGCGGATTTCGAGTTCAAGCTGTCGACGGCGCAGCTCAAGCCATTTGGCCGCATGAAGGTGCGCCTCAAGCGCGAGATTGTCACAATGGGACAGCCGGACGTCGATCCACGCGCCTCCGTGGGACATTATTGTACGCCCGAGGAATGGAATGAGCTGATCGCATCCGATGATGTGGCCGTGATCGACACGCGCAATGATTATGAGGTCGGGATCGGCACGTTCGAGAACGCCATCGACCCGAAAACCAAATCGTTTCGCGAATTTCCACAGTGGTGGGAAGAGAACAAGGAGCGGTTCCACAACAAACGGATCGCGATGTTCTGTACCGGTGGCATCCGGTGTGAGAAATCGACCAATTTCCTGCTCGGTCAGGGTGTCGAGAATGTCTACCACCTCAAGGGCGGTATTCTGAAGTACCTCGAAGAGATGCCACAGGAAAACAGTCTTTGGAATGGTGAGTGTTTCGTCTTTGACGGGCGCGTGTCCATCGGTCACGGATTGCAAGAGGGGCCGCACGAGTTGTGCCATGCCTGTCGCCAACCGATCCTGCCCGAGGACAAAGCGCGCCCCGAGTACGAGGACGGCGTGTCGTGTCACCAGTGTATCGACCAGTTCGACGATGCGCGTCGCGAGCGGTTCCGCGAACGTCAAAAGCAGATCCTGCTGTCCGATGCCCGTGGCGAGCGGCATTTCAAGCAGCATTAGAGCCTGTTTGTGTCCGGTTTCGATGATCCGCCTTGGCTAACGGTGTTAAACGAGGTCGATCATCGACGAGAGATCATAGGCTGATCCGTCGAAACCGTGAAACCGGAGCATATCTCCGTCACCGAAATTGAGCACAAAATCCGCCCCGTCCCATGATTTGATACTGTTGATCAGGGCAAGAACCGGCTCGTCTCCCGAGAGGCCAAGGCTGGATGCATCGAGGGCAACACGGTCGCCCGACAGTTCAAAATCGGTGATCGTGTCCGTGCCGCCGGAGAAGATAAACACATCGTTCCCCGTGCCGCCGGTGAGTGTATCGGTGCCTGTGCCGCCGCTCAGGATGTCGTTGTCTTCGCCGCCGTAGAGCGTATCGTTGCCCTCGCCGCCGTAAAGGCGGTCCGATCCGCTGTGGCCGTAGAGCGTGTCGTCCCCGATCCCGCCATAGAGGCGGTCTTTGCCCGCGTTCCCCGACAGGGTATCGTCGCCCTGCTGTCCGCGCAGTTGGTCGTCGCCCGACCCGCCGTAAAGCATGTCGTTGCCGACCCCGCCGTCAAGGCGGTCATTGTGGTCCTCGCCATACATGGTGTCGTCCCCGCGATACCCGTTGAGGTAGTCGGATCCTGTTCCCCCCGAGGCGGTGTCGTCGCCGTTGCCGCCGTACAGCCGGTCGCGCCCCGATCCCCCGATCAGCGTATCGCTACCCGGCCCCCCCTCAAGACGGTCATTGCCGCTGTTGCCGGACAGGACATCGTTTCCCGCGCCACCGCGCAGCGTGTCGTCGTCGCGACCGCCGTAGAGCGTATCCGTGTCGTCCTCACCGTCGAGGGTGTCATTGCCGGCCCCGCCATAGAGCGTGTCGTCACCTGTCCCGCCGTAAAGGCGGTCGTTGTGGTCGCCGCCGTCCAGAATGTCGTTGCCGCGGTAGCCGTTGAGGTAATCGGATCCCGTTCCGCCCGTGAGGGTGTCGTTGCCGTTCCCGCCGTACAGCCGGTCGCGCCCCGACCCGCCATCCAGAATGTCGTCGCCCGCCCCGCCCTCAAGGCGGTCTTTGCTGCTTCCGCCGCTCAGGGTGTCGTCGCCCTCGTCGCCATAGAGCCGGTCGTTGCCCTGTGCGCCGAGCAGCGTGTCGTTATCCGCGCCGCCGTAAATCGTGTCGTCATCCGCGCCGCCATCGAGGTAGTCGTGGCCTGTGTCGCCGAGGATCATGTCATTGCCGTTTCCGCCCAACACGCGGTCATTGCCGGAGCCTGCGTTGACATAATCGGCGTGATTGCCGCTTTTGATCAGGTCGTCGCCCTCGTCGCCATACAGGGTGTCGTTGCCATCTCCGCCGCCAAGTTCGTCATCGCCACCGCCGCCTTTGATGATGTCGTTGCCGTCACGGCCCAACAGGCAGTTCGCGTCGTTGTCGCCTTGTAGGTCGTCGTCAAAATCCGTGGCAATGAAGCCTTCGATACTGAAAAAGATGTCACCACGCGCACCGCCCTGATTTGCGGAGATGTCGGTCATGTCGATGACGACACCGGCGGATTCGGTGGAATAGTCCACCATGTCGAACCCGCCCTTGCCGTCATAGCGGTCAAGCCCGCCGGCACCGATAAAGGTGTCCTTGCCATCGCTTCCCTCGAACACATCGCTGAGGCGTGTGCCGATCAGGGTGTCACCGATGATCTGGGCGGTGATCGTATTGTCCCCGAGTTCGGGCAAATAATGGGACAGGTCGAGGTCGATGGAATTGGCCACACTCGCCCACATGAGGGACATGCCGTCGTGGGACTGGAGCACGAGGATTTCATCGCCATAGGTCACGATGCCGCCCGTTGCGGTGACGGTATAGTGCAATTGCCCGACGTTGCGCAGCATGGTCCATCCCGACAGGTTCAGCGTATCCAGATGGACGTTAAAGTCGGTAATCGTGTCTTGTGCGCCGTCATTGGCCAGGACGATGACGTCGGCACCGTAGCCGGTGGAAATCGTGTCCACGCCCGCGCCGTCAAAGATGAAATCATTGCCGCCCATCGCCGATAGGGTTTCGCCGTTGTCCGACCCGAACAGCGTGTCGTCGCCCGAGGTGCCAAGGGTTTGCGAGGCTGTTGCGTAGGCCACAGTGCCATCGGTGTTGGTCGAGAACGTGAGCGACTGTACCCCCGTTTCCGCCGAGGAGGTGACGTGTATGACCAGATCGTCGCCCGAGGCGGTCAGCTGAAAACCGGAAATCGTGGCGAGGCCGAGGCCCGTTGTGTCCTCGACACTGGCGCGATGGGCCAGAGTGCCGTCGGGGAGCAGTGAAAAGATGCTCAACCCGTCTTCCTGACCGGCGACGACAATGAATTGCACGCCGTTGATGTCGATGGTTTCAATGATGCGGGCGCCGCCGATCCGTGTGGCGATACTGTCAATCACGTGGTCGAACACACTGAGTTCGCCGGTCGAATCGAGGCCGAGAACGGAGAGAGAGTTGCTATCCGCGGCGGCGATAATCACAAAGGTTTCGCCATTGATGACCACGGTTTCGATGCCTGTGACGGTGGTGATGCCGAGGCCCTGTGCGGCGTAGATGCGCCCCGCTTCCGACAGGGTTCCGTTGGCGTCCACGGCGAGGCTTGTCACGGAATCGGTCAGCAATCCGCCGATGAGGACAAAGTCGTTACCGCCCACCGTGACGGTTTTCATTGCGGTGATGTGGTCGAGGCCAACCCCGTAGGATGATATTTCGGTAATCGCACCGTCGGCGGCGACCGTGTAGGAGGCGACATCGTAGTGCCCTGCGAGAGCGCCGACAACGATGTCGCCGGCGGTGTCGGTGTGGAGTGATGTCACGGCGGTCATTTGCAGGCCGAGGCCCTCGTTGCCGCTGTACGAGTTGCGGACAAACCGCCCTGCGTCATTGAGGCCGAACACATAGCCGCGTTTGATGTCTTGCCCCTCGATCCCGAAGGTTATGGTGCCATCGAGTTCGAGCGGAACAATGCCGGTGGGCGGTAGGGAATAGCCACTAAAGGAATAGGAGTGGACAGAGTCCATATCCGCAAAGCCGTCCGATATGTCGTATGAGTAGAGGCTTTTGGTTTCGCGCGACATCAGCACCATATAGGAGCCGTCCGCCGTGTCGATATAGGCGATATCATCGTAACGAATGTTCATGCCTAACGGCGTCAGACCAAGCTGTCCGTGTGATATCAGGCTTACCATCTACTGATCCCCAAGCTTCCCGCGTCCCGTCAAGTGGGCTGCGGCCCCCGTTCCAGATCGGAACAGGTCCCAATGTTGCTGTGGGGCTTGGCAAACTTCGTTCGCAATTGTGGCGAAAGCGGCCCGTTTCAAGCGGATTTCTGATGAATTGAAACGAGGACAGAAAGGGATTTTTAACCCGTTTACACGATGTTACGGGAGGTTAACGTCGACATAATGCGGTACGTTGACGGCCCCATATAAATGCCGCAAAATGACACTATAGTTTCCCCGATAGTTCGAAGCGAACCGGGCGAGGCCGGGTGGGCAGGGACGTTTTCGGACGCCCCTTGTTGTTTTTTGTCTTGAAAGGCGTTCGTCGTGACCCCCAATGATCCTCTTTACTCTGCGCAATGGCATTTCGATTTCATCGGGGATATCGAACGTGTCTGGGATGACTACACAGGGGCGGGCATCAATGTGCTCGTGTTCGATGACGGCGTGCAATCGACGCACCCCGATCTCGACGACAATATGTCGGGCGCGCTCAACTTTACCTTTGGCAGTTCGACCTATGACGGCGAACCTGCAAGTGCGTGGTCGGCGCATGGCACGGCGGTTGCGGGGCTGCTCGGGGCCGAGGCCAACGGCAAGATCGGCGTGGGTGTGGCGTTCGATGTCACAATGACCTCTTTCGACATTCTGGATGTGCTGTACGAGGCGTCGACACAAAACTACGACCTCTACGAGGCCGCCTATTACGCCGCCGAAAATTTTGACATCATCAACGCGAGCCTTGGCCTTGCGGCAAGCGAAATTGATTTTGACAACCGCTATAGCCCGCTTGCGTCCAGCCCCTATGCCTTTATCGAAACCATTATGGGCGCCTATGAGAATGCAACGGCGCATGGCCGTGACGGGTTGGGGACGATTGCGGTCTACGCCGCCGGAAATGAAACAATGAACGCCAGCGGATCCTACCTGACCAATACGCGGCACACGGTCGCCGTTGCGGCAACGGATACCTCCGGCAATGTCACCGACTATTCCAACTTTGGCACCTCGATCGTTATTTCGGCCCCTGCGGCCAACGTGACGACCGACCGGACCGGCAGTGACGGCTATGAAAGCGGATGGTCGACCACACAGTTTGGCGGCACATCGGCCGCAACCCCGATCGTGTCCGGTGTCATCGCGCTTGTGCTTGAGGCGAATGACGGATTGGGGTGGCGCGATGTGAATGACATCCTCGCGTTATCAGCCTCGCAAACCGGCTCTACATACGGGGCGGGCGCATCGGGTTATGAGATGAGCGCATGGTTGGACAATGGGGCGGCCAACTGGAACGGTGGCGGGCTGAGCTACAGCCTGTCCTATGGCTACGGCATGATCGATGCCTTTGCGGCAACGCGCCTCGCCGAGGTCTGGGACACGTTCAACGCCACCGCCGCGACCTCCGCCAACGAGGTCTATGCCTCACAGGCGCGCAGCTTTACCAATTCAATTGTCAGCAGCGGATCATCGCGCACCTTTACGGTGACAGAAACAGACAGCATCGACATCGATACGGTCTATGTCGAGGTGTCGATGTTCGCCGCCAATATGACCTATGTCGAACTTGTTCTGGTGACGCCGGACGGGGTCGAGATGGCGTTGGCGCAATACGACGAGTTCTATGGGGCGTCGGTTGACTATGCGTTCAATGTGGCCGGCCTGAACGGCGTGAATTCCGCCGGTGACTGGTCGGTGAAAGTGGTCAATGATTACTACAGCAGCGTGTATTTCTATGACGTCGAATTCCATTTCTATGGCGACGCCACCGACACCAATGATGTCTACCATTTCACCGATGATTTTGCCGAACTCGCGGCGGTCGACACCTACCGGCAGACGATTGAGGATACGGACGGTGGTACCGACTGGCTCAACTTTGCGATGATTGCCGATTACGTCAAAGTGCGCCTTGATACCGGTGCGATCTATTTTGGCGGCGACAAACAGGCCACGGTTAGTGGTGGCATCGAAAACATCATGGGTGGCGATGGCAACAACCGCCTTTATGGCGATGGGGCCGCCAACGAAATCAATGGCCGTGACGGGGATGACCTTATCATTGGCATGGGCGGCGATGATCTTCTTATCGGGGGGCAGGGCGATGATGACCTGCAGGGTGGCAACGGCCAGGACTTCCTGAAGGGGCATAAGGGCGAGGACATGTTGTCGGGTAACAAAGGCAACGACAAACTGTACGGCGGCGACGACAATGACACGTTGAGCGGCGGAAAGAACAACGACCGCGTTTACGGCAACCTTGGCAACGATATTTTGCGCGGCAACAGCGGCAACGACAGGCTTTACGGTGGCAAGGCGGATGACGTTCTGGATGGCGGCAGCGGCACGGACCGGCTTGCGGGGGGATCCGGCGCGGATACGTTCATTTTCAATGCGGGCTATGATTCCGACACGATTGTGGATTTCAACGCCAGTATGGATGTTGTTCGGATCTCGGGCGACCTTGCGGCCTCGGCACAAGATGCCATGGGCTTTGCCACACAGTCAGCGGGCGTGTTTGTGTTCGATTTTGGCGGTGGCGACATCCTTACGATTTATTCCGACGCAACCGGATCCGCCTTGCAAAGCGCCCTGGATATTGTGTGATGACAGGATCAACGACGGTCAGTCGTCATCGTCATCAAGCGCGCCCTGTGACGCTGTGTAGGCGGCAATGCCGTCGTTGACGTCTTCGAAATAGGTGACTTTGCCGTTTTCAAAGACGGCGGCGGAGTCACACATTTTTTTGACTTTTCGCATGGAGTGGGACACCACAACGGCGCCCGAATTGCGAATTCTATCCTCGAACAGGATGCGGGAGCGGGTTTTGAAATCTGCATCCCCGACAGAGGTCACTTCGTCGACCAGATAGGTGTCAAACCGGATGCCCATCGACAATCCGAAGGCAAGGCGGGACCGCATCCCCGCCGAGTAGCTTTTGACTGGCTCGTAAAAATGGCGCCCCAGTTCGGCGAAGTCCTGTACGAAATCAAGGAGTTCATCGGTGTCGACACCGTAGACCCGCGCGATGAATTTTGTGTTCTGTGATCCGCTGAGATCGCGGTGAAACGATCCCGCAAACCCTACGGGCCAGGAGATGGTTCCGGTGGTGGTGATGGTGCCGGAATCCGGCGAAATCGTACCGGCAATCATTTGAAGAAGCGTCGATTTCCCCGCGCCGTTCCGCCCGAGCAGGGCAACGGAGCGACCGGTCGGGAACACGGCATTGATGCCATCGGCCACGACCTTTTTCCCGCCCTTGATCCAAAACGATTTTTGCACGTCCTTAATTTCGATCATCGCGCTTACCGCCGGTCACGGACCGAGTAGAACACCATCACGATGGTCGCCCAGATCAGGAATGCAAAAAAGCCGAGAATGGCGATTGTAGCGGGGCGGTTCGGATAGAGCGAGGAGGAGGGTTCGGTTGGCCCGACATAGGCGGCAAGATAGCGGCTTTTGCGCAGGGCCTCGGCGCGGGCGGATTCGTAGGAGTTCAGCGCGGAGACGTAGAAGTTCTGGGCAAACTCCAATTCGACGGCCAGACCCTCATAGGTCTCGATCAGCGACGAATAGGCATTGCCGTCACTGTCGGCGGAGGACGAGAATTTGGACTGTTCCTCGTCGATGCGGGTGCGGATAACGTCGATGCGGCGTTCTGCCTGAGCGATACGCGGGTCGTCTTCGCGCGTGCCGAAAATCAGGATGTCATAGCTGATCAAGGCGTCGGCCAATTGGGCCTGCAGCGTACTGATCAGCCCCATTTGCGACTGGAGGTTGGCATTCGGATCAACGATCTGGTGTTCGTTGCGAAAGGACGTCAGTTTCTGGCGCGCCACCTTGAGCCGTTCCGAGGACAGGTCCAATTCGTCCTTTGCATACCGCGTCGCATCGTTGAGGGCGATCTGGCTGAGATTGTTGATCAGCGCGGTGCTTTCATCGAAGACGGCATGGGCGACGGTCAACGCATCTTCGGGGGTAAAGGCGTGGATCTGTAACTGGATCAAGCCATTGGAACCGTTATAGAAAATGCGCACCATACGTTGCCAGTATTCGGTCAGGTCCTCAACCGTGGCGTTATCGGAAAGGGCGTAAACAGGATCGTTCTCGGGTTTGGTAAAGATCGCGCGCAGATCGACTTTCTTATCGACAGCGGCCACGATGGCCTGACTCTGGATGAACTCATACAGGATGTCGGTGTCCGAGGAGGAGCCATTGGAAATCTGGGTGATGCCGCCAATGAGGTCAATCGCGGATCCGGCGTCTTCCTTTTGCACCGAAAACCCGACCTCGGATATAAATTGGTCGGCGGCGTAGCGGGTCATATAAACCGTGGCGGCCCCGATGGGCAGGCAGACCAGAACAAGAAAGCTCACAAACGCGGCGAAATGGCGTTTGCGAAGACGAAAACCGCGCAGGGGCTCTTGGGGCGGGGGGGCGCTTGCCGGTTCTGCTGTGCGTTGGGGGGGCGCCTTTTTTGCCTTTGACCCGGTTTTGGAGGGGGCGGATTTTTTGCGTCCGCGCGCACCGTCGGGCGCGGCCCCCGCCGCTGTGGGGGGGGGAGGGGTCTGTCCGCGCTCCTGCTGCGTCTTTTGCTCACGGCGGCCGGTTGCGTCTCCGGTCGCTTTGGACACAGGGCGACCTTGCGGCGGCGGTACGTTTTTTGGCGTCTGGTTTTCCACGACGGTTCCTGCTCAGGATACTCTTTACGGTGTGCGGATAGTATGCTGTGGCCCGTATGTAGCACAACCCGCTACCGTGGGGGCGAAATAAGTGTTGCATTGGCATACCCGGAGGCTGCATTCGATTTGTATCTGTGGCACCATCCGGTTTTGGAAGGCGAAGGGGACCAATGGACTATACTCCGCGACCACCGCAAAAGCCCCAACCGATCAAGGGCATCAAAGGTCCGCGCGTCGTCGCGGCCCTTGTCATGCGCGAAGTCGGAACGAGTTATGGGCGCACCCCCGGTGGATATATCTGGGCGCTGATCGAGCCGATGGCCGCCATCACGCTCTTTACCATTGTGCTCTCCGTTGGGTTGCGGCTCAAGTCGCCCTCGATCGGCAATAACTTTATGTTGTTTTATGCGACCGGATACCTGCCTTACGCGCTCTATCTGCAAACCAACCGCAAAGTGGCGCGGAGTTTGAAATACTCGCGGCGGTTACTGGCCTATCCACGGGTGACGTTTGTCGATGCCATTCTGGCGCGGTTCCTGTTGGTGTTGGGGACCAATGTGATTGTGATCGCCATTTTGATGACGGGCATTTATGTCGCCTTCGATCTGGCACCCATTCTGGATTTCAGCCGCATTTTACTGGCCATCGGCCTTGCGGCTATTTTGGGGTTGGGGACGGGTGTTCTGAACTGTTTCCTGATGTCCCGATTTGCCATTTGGGAAACGGTTTGGGTGATTATCACGCGGCCATTGTTGTTCGTTTCGACGGTCTTGTACGCCTATGAGGACATCCCGTGGCGGTTTCGCGACCTGCTCGCCTACAATCCGATTGTCCATATGGTCGGCGCCATGCGAAGCGGATTTTACCCGATCTATGATGCGGCCTATGTGAATCCCGGGTATGTGGTCGCGATTGCGCTGATTTGTATGGTGTACGGCTTTGTTCTTTTGCACCGGTGGAATCAGGATATCGTCGCAAACCTGTAAGGGGCGACCTGACGCGCTATCGGGCAGGGCGCGGGAATTACCATTGTATCGAAAGGTTAGGCGGATTAATACTTTAGCACAGTATTGATTGTGTGAGGTCGCCTTGACATCTTCCAGTAACAAAACCCTAGTGGCCCACCTTGGCGCTCACAAAACGGCAACATCCCTCGTGCAGGGGTATTTCAAAGAGAAGTCAAAATACTATGCCAAGCAAGGCGTATGCTTTTTGACGCGTAGTGACGTGAGCCCCTATATTTCATGGGGCCAAAAGGTCGTTAAAGACGCCGAAAAATTCAACGCCTATATCAAGACGCGTACAGACACGTTTGACGGATCCTATGTGCTCTTGTCCAATGAGAACGCGATCGGACGTCCGTTCGGCACGTCGCCCGGTTTGTATCCGGGCCATGACAAAATTATCCCGCATTTTGTGCGGGCGTTCGACGGGTTCGAGCCGCGGATCGTGTATTCCATCCGGCCGCAGTGGGAATACATTGAATCCTACTATCTGCAGTTGGTTCACCAGGGTTATTTCAACACCTTCTACCAGTTCCTCGACGAGATTGACCTCGACGCGCTACAGTGGAATCCGATCATTGATAAATTCCGTGCCGAGTTCGGCCGCGAGAATGTGGTCGTGATGGACTTTGGCAAAATCCGGCAGGGTCAGGATGTCTTTCTCAAGGAGTTCATCGAACGCGCCTTGTCGCCGGAGATCGTGCCTGATCTGGACTATGATGTGGTTCACAACGCGTCGATTTCCGATCGCGGCCTTGAGATGGCTCTGCGCGTCAATCCGCTTCTTAAAAAGGGAGAGACGGGAGTTGTCCGCCGTTTCTTGCAGGAACACTTTTCCAACCTGACGGAGCCGCGCCCCAATCTTCTGGCCGAGCACATGAAGGTGGAGCTGAAGGCGCGTTACGCCGACGAATACGCCGCGCTCGTTTCAGGAGAATAGGGCATGGTGGGCGTTGCGCCTACCGTGACTGTGGTGACGCCCGCGTTAAATGCGGCACGGGTTCTCGGGCGGTGCGTCCGCTCGGTGCAGGCGCAGGACATGCGTGATTGGGAAATGGTCATCGTTAATGACGGATCCAGTGATGCGACCCGCGATATTGTCGAGGCTCTGGCCGCAGACGAGCCCCGTATCCGTGCGATTCACCTGCCCGTGCGGGCGGGGGCGGCGGCGGCGCGCAATGCGGCGCTTGATGTCGCGCGGGGGCGCTACATTGCCTTTCTCGACGCGGACGATGCATGGATGCCGCATAAGCTATCGACACAGATCACCGCCATGCAGCGGAGCCGGATTCCGTTTGTCTTTGCCGCGTATCTCATGGGCAACGAGGCAGAGGGATGGAGGACGATCGAGGTCCCCGAAACCGTCACCCGCGCCCGATTGCGGCGCGGCAATGTGATCGGTTGTTTGACCGTTATGTACGACCGCGACCACTTTGCGGATTTGCGGTTTCCATTGCTGCGCAAGCGACAGGATTTCGCGATGTGGCTTTGCGCTCTCGGGCGTATTCCGCAGGGTTTGGGTCTGTGTGAGCCTCTTGCCTTTTATTACCGCGAACAGGGGGTGCAGACCTTGTCCACGGGGGTGCTGTCCAATGCGCGCGCCACATATCGGGTGCTGCATCAGCAAGAGGGGCTATCGTCTCTCCGGGCGGCGGGGTGTTTGGTCAGCCACCTGACCGGTCGGTTTCGGGCACAGCGGGGCAAAAAGGAAACGTGGCCTGCGCCAGTCGAGGGTCGTTAGATGCAGATCAAAACGATTTGGGATTATATCCGCGCCGGTGTCGGCAACCCGCGCCTGTTACGCGATGTCGTCGCAAAAGCGTGGTGGCAGTGGCGGCAAAACGCGGCCGTTCATGTGAACCTGTCGGATGATTTGGCGAACCGGCGGGTGACGGCAAAGGCGCTCGGACGGCATGTTCCCGTCCTTGTGTTGGAAAACAGTGACACGCAGTTGTGGGTCGGTGTCCCCGTGGCGGTGTTCAACAGCGTGGTGCGCGATCTGGCGCTGACGGAGATTGGCAAGGGGCTTGCGATCGGGACATCCCCGCGCAAGAAACGCGATGGCATGCGGACCATTCGTGTGGAGGCGTACCGGCGGCGGGCGCAAAAACACTGGGTGTCCATGAACACAGGCAACGCACTTGCCCGCGCGATTTTCAAGGACACCTTGCTTGAGGCGGGGCGCTCTTCGCCGAAGGTGCCAAAGCTTGCCTTGCCGGACAAGGTGGCCGTGCCTGATCCCATTCGGGGCGAGGCGGATGGTCCGGTGGATTACGTCATCACATGGGTCACACAGGACGACCGCGATTGGCGTGCCGCATTCGCAGCCTGTTACGCAAAAACATCCCCACACGATCCTGACGGGAGTCCGGACACTTACGGGGCATCGCGGTTTCGCGATAACGGCGAGTTGCGGTTTGCGATGCGGTCGGTTCACGACAACCTGCCGTGGATCAGGACGCTACATATCGTCAGCAATTGCCGCCCGCCGGATTGGCTGGATTTGAGCCACCCGCGCCTGAATTGGGTGACGCATGAGGAGATTCTGGACGCCGCTGTGCTGCCGACATTCAATTCGCATGTGATTGAGACGGCATTGCACCGGATCGACGGGTTGTCCGAACGGTTTATCTATGGCAACGATGATTTCATGATCGCCCGCCCGCTTGATCCCGCGCGGTTTTTCACGCCCTCGGGCCAGTCGGTCAGCTTTCTGGAGCAAGGCGGTATGGTAACGGGCAAGGTGAAACCGAACGCGCCCGATTACCTGAACGCATCGCGTAGATCGTCCAGATTGCTTGCCAAAGAATACGGGGTTCTGGCCACGCGCCTGCATCGCCATTCGCCCTTTGCGTTGCGAAAATCCGTCCTGTTCGCGATGGAGACGCGGTTTCATGCCGCCATCGAAGAGACCCGAACGCACAGGTTTAGAGACCGCAACGATGTCAATTTGACCAGTTTTCTCTATCACCATGCGGCGGTGTGTTCGGGCGATGCGGTCGAGGGGGAGGTGCATGACATTTTTGTCCGCAACTCGGATTTGAGGTGGCGGGCGCAATTGTCGCGTGCGGTGCGTGACGGATGCGATACGCTTTGCGTGAATGACGGTGGGGATTACGGCGGCGGTGATTGGCAGCGCGGCCTGTCAAAGTCGCTGCGCCGCCTCTTTCCAAATGCCGCCCCGTGGGAAAAGGATGCCCGACTGTGACCTTGGCCCCGCTTGACCTCACGGTGGCGATTGCCACTCTGGCGGACCGCGTCCCACCCTATGATGCCGGCGCCCTCCCCGAATGCGCAGGGCTGCGCTACATCATCGTGTGTCAGGGCGACACAGAGGGTCGCGGCCTCGTCGGTCCGCACCGGTCCGATGTCCGGATTCTGGAGACGACCGAACGCGGCGCGGCGCGCAGTCGCAATACGGCAATGGCCGCCTGCGAAACGCCGCTTCTGCTCTTTGCCGATGATGACATGACGTTCGATCCGGCAGGATGGGCGGCACTGCGCGGCATGGCCACACAGAACGCGGATGTGGATTTCTACCTCGCGCGGATGCGGGCGGATGACGGGACGTGGCGCAAAGCCTACGGAGGCGAGACGCCAAAGCGGGCGGTGTTGCGCAACACCATGAAGGTCGGGACGCCGGAAATAATGATCCGTGTTGCGCGGTTCCGTGCCAAATCCATCGCATTCGACCCGAGTTTCGGGGCGGGCGCACGCTATCCCGTCGGGGATGAGTTTGCGTTTCTGGCGGATGCGATACGGGCGGGTTTGACGGGGTGGCATGTGCCTGTGTGTGTCGGCACCCATGCCGCCCGGAGCAGTGGCATGGTGTATGACGCGCTACAGATGAACGCACGTATCGCGTTGTTCCGGCGCGTGTTCGGATCCTGTAGCTTTGCCGTGCGCATCGTGTTCGCGATCAAGCATCGGGCGCGGTTCCCGTCGAGGCGTGCCGCGCTATCGTTTGCTTTTGGTCGCGCCTCGGCCCCCCGCAGGTGAGGCTCATGTTTGCGTGGTGAGATCATCGCATGTCGCGGGCAGGTCGGGGTCGATCGAAACCTCATGGCGCGCCGGAATTGGAAAGCGTCGCGCGAGGTAGCGCGGCACTTCGGCATTCCATGCGTCATCAAGGTGGCTGTCGATGCCATCGTTGATACAAAACGCGCGGCATCCGGACCCCTCGACCATACGGTTGAACTCGCCCTTGATGTTCGTCGCCGTGTTTTTGAGGATCTTGGCACGGTATCCGACCTGTGTTCCGCGCCCGGAGAGGTAGCAAAAGTGATGGAACAAAAAGGAGGTAACGGAAATATCGGTGATGGACCGGAATGGCGCCGACCGCGTGGCCTCGAATGCATCGGGGAAGGTTGCCTCCAATGTGTCCAACATCGACCGTTTTAGCGCGTAGGGCGTGTGTTTGTGCAGGCGTGTCGGGTAGACTCCGAACGTCTCTTGCAACAGCGTGGCGCCGTTGCGTGCGGCGTTGAGGTAATCGGGGCTCGCCTCATCGGGGTGTCCGTTGACAACACCGTAGTCTTCCAAATTCGCGTTGGGCATATCGTTGTCGGCAAAGAAAAACGAGCGCGGCAGATATTCGTTCACGAACATGTCGTCGTTCAGGTAGATGAAATTTTCGGCCAGATCGGGGATTTTGTGGAGGTAGGATTCAATCCCGTGCGAACTAAATGTCGGCAGGTGCCGTGGCGCCATGATTTCGTCGTGGCGGACCCAGATCACGTGGTCGTCGGGTTCTAACCATGCAGGTGGCGCACAGTTGGTCAGAACATAAATCCGGCGCACCCATGGGATATATTGTTCAACCGACCGGATGGAATACAAAAGCTCATTGCGACTGGTAAAGCGTGCAAGACTTGAGGCATCCGCCTCCTCGCCCTCGCCCTCGTGTGCCAATGTGGCGTCCGGTGCAGGGGTTCCTTTGGCGGCGGCGTAGAGCACCTGCCAATCGGGATCTTCGTGGTTGACCCAAGTGTAAACCACATCGACAGGTGTGCGCCCCATGCCGGCGGGGGGGCCGCTGAACAGGGTCTCGACCAGATGCAGGCCGGGGGTGCGCATGGTGTCGCGCCCTTCGCCGTGGATGTGGCGCAGGAAAACATTGCGGTCGTTGCGCGTGTCGTCTTTCAACTCTTTCTCGTGGTAGGCCGTCAAAACGACCCGCACCGCGATGCCGCCCGGCCATTTCAGCGCGACGCTCAACCGCCGGTGGCGCCGCAATCCGGAAATTATTTTAGAGAAAAAGGCCGTGGAATCGTCGTCTGTATCCTGCCACGAGATGGTCGTGGATAGCGATGCCGCCAAGGTGGATGTTACCGTGCGGATATCATGGTCCATAACGCCGATATGGACCAAATTCCCACGGTCACTTGGGAACAAAATGACGGGAATTTGCGCCCCGAGCGCCTGTAGAAATGCATCGGTTTGAGCGGCGATGTCGGGTGTGCTGAAGGTGGCATAACCATCGTAAATTGGGGTGCGCCGCAACAGGCCGGTTGGCTGTGCAACCCTGACCACCGTGACGGCATTGATGCTCTTTCTGGACGATTTCGACGTTCGCTGCGGCCGCAGCGACAGCGGGTCGTTCAGCGTGTCGATGTAAAGGTGCTTCAGTCCCCTATAGCCGCGACGAATAACAGGGCCGATCACAGGCAGGTTGGCTACTCTTTTTCTAAATTTGCCACTCATGGGGCGGTCCTTGTTAAATGCAACTGGTTAAAACGCCACTCTATATGAGGACGGAGCCGGAAAGTCCACGAATTAACCATTTGGCTCTGCGCGGTCGGCCGCCTGTCTTTCGGAATTCTGCTTGGGGAAAACTCTGGCCGGTTCGGTTATTTGAGACTGTTTTTGTGAATCGCGGCCATGCGTGTGACCAAGAGGGAATGACGGCGTTTGAGCCGAAGGTGACGCGCGATCTTTTCGCCCCAAAACAAACGCGCCCCGAATTGTCGCGTCCCGAACCGCCACAGATACAGCTTTTGCGCGATGGCCAATTGCATGCGTTGGCGCAGTGTCGGGTGGTGCGGTGTCGTGGCCGTTGCGTATCCGCGCGCGGCCATCATGGCCCCTGCTTTGCCCTCGACCAAAGCCACATCCGCCATCGTGCATTTATGGCGCCACTGTTCGATCAGGGACGGGTCGGGCGCGGCGTAGGACGTGTGTTCGTGATAGCTCAACATGGTGGTGGACCACGTGATCCCCAAGAAATCACAGACCCGTTTCAATTCGGATTCCCACGCCGAAAACAGAGCCTCGTAGCGAAGAAAAAATTGGCTTTCGGGCGGGATCAGGGTCGAAACCGCTTCCCAGTCCCGCTCGGTTTCAATCCAGTGGTCGACGCCATAATAGACATGGGCGGCCCACCCCATCGGGATGGAGGATCGCGCAACGTCGCGTGGATCGCGCACCATGTGGATGAACCGTGCATCGGGAAACGCCTCCACAATACGTGCCGCGTTTCGATGCACATTCAGGGTGATGACCGTGGCGGCGGGGGCGTTTCCCCTGATCTGTTCGAAGAAGAATTCAATAAGGTCCAACCCGTCGAGGGCCCGGGGTCCGGTGGGCAACTGCAGGTTTTTGTCACGGAAAATGCGGTCGTGTGTGAGGGCGGGAACGTTGACGCGCCACCCCGTGGGGTGCGCCGGATCACGTGACAGGTAATCAAAGAGAAAGTCGAACTCACCGGGGTTGACCGTTTGCGGGTGTGCATCGAGCATGAGTCGAAAGGCCGTGGTGCCTGACCGCAACGCGCCATAGACGAATACAATCCGTGCTTTTGCCTCTTTGCTCATGTCCGAAATATCCCACCGTTTCCTCTAGGGTTAATGCGGTTTGGGGGGGAGCGCAAACCCTTCGCCCAATGGTTGTAACTGTGTCTGGATGCGTATGCAGGGTTGTTGCATGGCGGCATGACAGTTAAACAAATATTAAGCATGAAAACATGCATCAATGGGTCAACGAGGCCCAACAGGTCTGGAGCAGAGGCCGTGACAGTGACAAAGCAAGCACAATTGGCGGTGATCATTCCGGCCAACAACGAGGCCGCCTATATCGGCGCATGCCTTGATGCGCTGTTGTCGCGCACGATGGATTGCCGCATTTCCATCGTTGTGTCGGCCAACACCTGTACGGATGAAACGGTCGAAATTGCACAAAGTTATGAAATCGCGTTCCATGAGCGCGGTGACAAGCTGGTTGTCATCGACAGTCAGATCGTGGGCAAAGTTGCCGCTCTGACGCGGGCGGAATGCCATCTTGGTGTGGTTGGCGCGGGTGAGTTGCCGCGTGCCTATCTGGACGCGGATGTCATCTGTTCGCCGCACCTGATCACTCAAATTGCGGCTGCGTTAGACACGGATCAGCCGCGCTACGCCACGGGCGTGTTGGCGGTGAAACGTGCCAAATCCAAAATCACGCGGGCCTATGCGCGGTTCTGGATGGAGCTTCCCTTTATCAAGAGTGGCGCCGTGGGTGCGGGCTTTTTCGCGGTGAATGCGGCGGGTCGGGCACGGTGGGGGCGGTTTCCCGATATCATTTCCGACGACACCTATGTGCGGCTACAGTTCACCCCCGACGAGCGGATCGAGGTTGAGGCAACATACACCTGGCCGATGGTCGAGGGTCTCGCCGCACTGGTCCGTGTGCGCCGGCGGCAGGACGCAGGTGTGCGTGAAATCGCCAAACGCTATCCACAGGTGATGCACAATGAGGGCAAGGTTAAGCCGGGTTCGGGTCGATTTATCGCGATGGCCCTCACCATGCCCTTTGCCTGTGCCGTGTATGTGGGCGTGCATGTTTTGACGCGCATGGGTCGAAACACGGACCAATGGACGCGCGGACGCTAGGGCGCAAAGAGGATAACGACACCATGACACAACAGCCGATCGCCTACCTCACGGGAGAGTATCCCAAGGTCTCGCATACGTTCATTCAGCGCGAAATCGAGACCCTGCGTGCGAAGGGGTGGACGGTCGAAGCCTGTACCATCCGACGGGCCGACCCCAAGGATGTGGTGGGGGCCGCGCAGGTGAACGAGGCCCGAGGAACCTTTTGTGTGCTTGAGGCCGCAAAGAACCCCGTGACATTGATTGGCGCACATATCCGGGCGCTCAAACGCGATCCCCGCGCATGGGGACGCACTGTGCGACTTGCGTGGCAAACCCGTCCTGCGGGCGCAAAGGCGGCGCTATGGCAGGTGTTCTATTTCTTGGAGGCCGGCGTTCTGGCGCGTCACCTTGAGGCGCGGGGCGTGCGCCACATCCACAATCATTTCGCAAATTCAAGTGCCTCGGTGGCGATGCTGACATCCGAGATGTCGGGAATTCCGTTTTCCATGACGATGCACGGTCCCGCGATCTTTTTCGAGCCGATGCACTGGCGGATCGACGCGAAAATCGCGCGGGCCGCTTTCGTGGCTTGCATCAGTCATTTTTGCCGTTCACAGGCGATGTATTTTTCCGATCCGGCGCACTGGAACCGGCTCAAAATCGTTCATTGCGGTGTAACGCCGGAGGCCTATGGCACGGTTGCGCGGACGCAGCGGGGAAAGCGGATCATCTTTGTCGGGCGGCTTGATCCCGTTAAAGGCGTCCCGCTGTTGCTTGATGCGATGGCGCGGATTGCGCAGGACCACCCCGATGCGACATTGAGCGTCGTGGGCGATGGGCCGTCACGGGCGGCGGTCGAGGCGCAGGCCCGCGATCTTGGCCTGGGGGATCGGGTTTCGTTTCTGGGCTACCGTGCCGCGGATGAGGTGACGGCGTTGTTGAACGAGGCGGATATGTTGGTGCTGCCGTCCTTTGCCGAGGGTGTGCCTGTGGTGTTGATGGAGGCCATGGCGAGCCGCATTCCGGTGATTGCAAGTCGCGTGGCGGGTGTAAGCGAGTTGATCGAGGACGGGGTGTCGGGCTTTACACTCCCTGCGGGGGATCTGGACACGCTTTGCGCAAGGTTAGACACGCTTTTGTCCGATCCGGCCCTGTGTGAGCGCATGGGCAACGAGGGCCGTAAAATGGTAGAGGCCGCTTTTGACCTGTCACGCGAGGCTGCGTGGATCGGGAAGATATTCGAGGGCGCATTGAAGGGGCAGTTGCCACTGTCACTTCGACCCTGATGCGGCTCAAAACAGGGTTATAATCCTGTCCCATTGTACCCAGACGGCCAGTCCTGTGGCGGCAAATCCAATGGCCATCAGGCTCAATTCTCCAACGGGATCCCATGCCTTGTAACGTGCGGTAAGGGCGGCGCGATAGGGGTAGATCAACAGGTTGGCGAGAGCCGGTGCCATGAGTACGCCAACAACCCCCGCACGCGTGACGCCGAGGTAGGTAAAGGCGATGATTGCAATGGCCATCGCGGATTGCAGAAAGAAATAGCGGCGGCTGTCGCCACTGGCCAAAAGCACGTTTTGCGATCCGATGACGGCATAGGCGGGTATGGATGCGAAAGAGATCAGAACCACAACCGGACCGGCGAGCGCATAGCGTGTGTCGTAAAGCGCATCGACGAGCCATACGCCGACACAGGCCAGAATGATACTCATGGCGATGGCCAAGCCCGCGACCATGCGGTGGGCGCGAAACAGGCTTGTCTGGTTCTCGGCGCTCTCGATCGGTGGTTTGATCCGGTAAAGCGGGAACAGGACGCGCCGTGCGATTTGCGTGGTGGCCAGATCCGGCAGGGCGGCCAACATAAAGCCGATGGAAAAGATACCCAGAAGGTCGGTGGCAACATAGGCACCAAGGATCGCCCGCCCGCCCATGGTGACGGCAAAGGTGGCGATGGTGGAAAAGAAGATAAAGGCCCCAAACCCCAGAATTTCGCGGGTTGCCGCGCGGTCGAGCCGGAAACGGTCCCGATCACCGTCGAGAAAGAGCGCCTGAAACGTGGTGCGCAAAACGGCGGTCATCACGGCCCCAAAGGCCAAGGACCAAACAGAGCGCCACCACCATGCGGCGATGAGCATCAGCATGATGGAGAGGACCTGTGCGGACAGCTCGATGATGGTGAGGCGTTCGAGTTTGAGGTGACGGGAGGCGAGCATGACGCGTGAGGGTTGAAAGCCGCCGATGATCACCGAGAGGGCAACCACGGGAAGCAGCTGACGCAATTGCGGCTCATCGTAAATCGCGGCGGCGGGGATCGCGAGGCCGAGCGCCACGACCCATAAAACTGCGCCGCGCATGACCTGAAGCGTCCACGCGGTGTGCAAAAAACGCGGATCGTCGCCATGTTTGCTTTGCACGATCGAGGCGTTGATGCCGAGGTCGGAAAACATTTGCAGCCCGTAGATAAAGACCTGAACCAGGGCCATGAGGCCAAAGGCTTCGGGGAACAGCAGGCGGGTGAGGATCAGGTTGGAGATCAACCGCAACCCGTTGTTGCCCACGACATTGGCCACGGACATCAGAGCGGCACGCAGGGAACGGGCCTTGACGCCCTCGCCACGCAGGTGGGAGGTCATGCGGGCAATCATATGTGGTCTCGCATCGTGGTGGATGCGGGGATATTTGGGCGTTTTGTCACCTGAACTGCCTTGCTCTTTCGACCTCTTCGGGTCGTCGCGATCACGCTATATCAAAAGTGGGGCAGGCGGGAATAGGGGCTGTGCGCACAGGCGTGCAATCGCGGCGGGGTGTTGCAAAAGACGCATGTGCGGTGATTCCGGACGAGAGCCGAATGTGGTGTTTGGCGGGGGCGTATCCCTTTGCTAGGGTTCACAGGAATCCCGAATGAGAGCGCGAATATGTTTGTAAATGTGAGGCGGCGTGTTGGTCTTGCCCTCCTTATGTGCCACCTCGCAGGTGGGGTTCAGGCGCAGGCCTTCGGGGCGGATGTTTCCCGTGGGGAGGGCCTCGACAATCCGACACTGGCCTACAATCTGTCGGCGCCGCGCGATTGGGGATCGGCACCGCCGTTTCTTGATTTGATGCGTGTGGCCCGCCCGTGGGTCGGGCATGCGGGCCCCACATGGGCCGCGCTCAAGCATGAGGATCTGGTGGCGCGGGGCGTGTTCGATGCGGACGGGTGGCCAACGCGGCTACCCGATGACGTCACCGCCATTGGCACGATCTTTGCATGGGACGCCAATGCCATTGAGGGCGTGGCCGCGACGCGGCAAGGCATCTATGAATTGCGCTATGAGGGTGCGGGCGAGATTGCCCTGAAGGGTGATGCAGAGATCTTGTCGCGCGGCGCCGGGGTCATCCGCTTCGCCAACCGTCGTGGCGATTACATCGGTATAGATATTACCGCCACGGACCCGCGCGGCACAGGTGATTACATTCGCAACATGACCTTGGTCCGGTCCGAACATGTGGCGTTGTTCAACGCGGGAGGTGTGTTTTCGCCCGCGTGGTTGGCGCATATAAAAGACGCGCGTCAGATCCGGTTCATGGACTGGATGGACACCAATGGCTCCACCCTGTCCGGGTGGTCCGGCATGCAACGCGACACTGTGCGGGGGATGGGATGGGGCGTCTCCGCCGAAATGATGGTGCGACTGGCCAACGAAATTGGCGCAGAGCCGTGGTTCACCATTCCGCACGGGGCAACGCCCGCGTTCAACCGTGCGTTTGCGACCTATGTGCGCGACCACCTCGATCCGCGGCTATCCGTGCGGGTGGAGTATTCAAACGAGGTTTGGAACGGCGCCTTTGGCCAACACAAGGCTGTAAAGGACGCGGCGCAAACGGCGTGGGGCACGCCCGCTGTGCATGACTATTACGCCAAAAAATCGGTGGAAACGGCGCGCGTCTGGGAAGAGGTATTCGGGGAGGCACCCCCCGCACAGGCCACGGCGCGTCTGGTCAATGTCATAGCGGGTCAGGCGATGAGCCTTGATCAGGTGTCGCGCATTCTGGCGCCTGCGATTTGGGCGCGGATGGAGCCAGACACCTATGTTGATCCGCGTGAGGTGTTCGAAGAGGTGGCGATTGCGAGCTATTTCGGTGGCCATGTGTTACGTGATGCCAAAGAGCGGGCCGGCTTTTCTGCCCTGCTTGCGAGGGATGAGGCGGCGGCGCGGGCATGGTTGGGTGATCGATTGCGCGATCCCGATCAACCGAGCAGCCTGCCGCATGTGATGCAGCTTTGGCGCGATCAGGCGCGGTTGGCGCATGATCACGGCATGGGTCTGGTGGCCTATGAGGGGGGGCAGCACATCCATTTTTCAACCGGCGGACGGCGCGATGATGATCCTGTGACGGATTTCTTGGTCGACTACATGCGCGGTGACGACATGGCGGCGCTATATGCACAGGCGTGGGATGCATGGGCGGCGGTCGCGGATGGGCCGTTCATGCAATATAATGCGGTCTCGTTGCCCGCGTGGTACGGAAGCTGGGGGGCGCGGGCCTTTGTCGGCGACGAGACGCCGCGGGCGCAGGTGATGGATCAGCGGAATGCGGTTTCACCCCCGTGGTGGCGGACGACAGCTTGCGATTGCTTTTTGAACGGGATTACGCGTCACGGCACGGACGTTGGTGAAGTGATGTTTGGAACGGATGCAGCGGATATTCTGATCGGCGGGCGTGGGGATGATGTCTTCTACAGCGGGGCGGGTGTCGATCATATCGACGGTGGCAGCGGTGTGGACGAGGTCGTTTTTGATGCCCCTGTCGGAGCCTATACGATCATCGCAACGAAGCAAGGGTATCGTATTGACGGGCCGCAGGGGACCAAATTCCTCCGTGACATCGAGCGTCTCGGGCTCGCAACGGGTGTGGTGGACTTGCGCCAAGGTACGGCCGGCCAATAGGCCCGTTTGGGCCGGATTTGTCTCTGTTCAGGGGCGGGTGCGATGTGGCACGAACCGCTTGCGCCGGATAGAGACCTCGGCGCGGCGGGTTTCCTGACGCAACGGCAATTCGCCGCTAAAGGCCAGACGGCGATTGTCGATTTGCGACCACATGGCCCCTGCCATCAGCCAAAGCGGCGGCACAGCGGAGGAGTTGGGGATGAGATCGACAAGATTGCCGGCGAGCAAGACCGCCGAACCCGTGAGCAACAGGTCGACTTTGAGCCGCTTGCGCATACGCCACATGAGCAGGGCGGGCAAACACAGCAACCCGAATTGTCCGAGAAACCCGATCCAGCCGTAGGTGCCAATGATCAAAATCCATTGGCCATCGACCGTGGAAATATCTTTGCCCCATTCATCGAACACGCGCGAACGGTTGTAGCCGCCCCACCCCGTCAGAGGTTTGAGGTTGGCGCGTTCCAAAAGTATGGCCTCGTTGTCGAGTCGGTATTGGAACGAGGAGGCGCGTTCGGGAGAAAGGGCCTCCATTGCTGCCACCATGCGCTCGACCGGGATATAATCCGTACCGCGCCCGATCGGGTAGAAAAGCACCAAAACCGAGACAGCGGCGGCGGTCAGGATTTGCAGCCGCGGGTAAAAGAAAAGGATCACGGGAAGCAAGATGACGGTGATCAAAACCGCACCGAGGTTTTTGGACAAAAACAGAATGACCAACAGCCACAGACATGCGGCCAACCATCCCCGCCGCGCCCGTTTTTCGCTGACCCGCGCCAGTAAGGCGGCGGAGAGAATGCCAAGGGTCAGGAACATGCCGACGCGCAAGCCATGTGTGAGAAACACGATCGGGCGATACCCGCCATTGCGAATATGTTGTCGCCATTCATGCGGGAAAAACCCGTAGATCCAGTTGTTCAATTGTGGACTGAGCCGCAACTCGATCAGGGCCAGAAGCGAATAGGCGAGGGCGGAAAAGACAAAGACACGAAGCAATGTGATTTGTGCTTGTGGGGTGCGCAGATGGGTGCGGGCAACCCAGAATGCCAGAAGTTGAACCGCGATCGAGAGCGCCATGGACGCGGCATCGTAGGGACGTAGCGCGGGTAGGTTTTCCTCGGGCAATTCAATGGCGGTGGTATTGGCGGCATAGGTGAGCCAACAGCCCCAAAAGATAAGTCCGATCAGCCCAAGGATCATCAGATTGGTGCGTGATTTGCGCCGTGGTTTGCGCCATGGCTCCAGTGCAATGTTCGCGGTGTTGGTCCGCATATGCGCGGATGTGGTCGAGGCGGAGGCTGCGCGGCGGGACGATATATCGTCCTTGGCGGTTTCTTTGGAACTCAGCAGCCATGCAAAGGCAAGCGCGGTGAGGCTCGGGACGAATGCCTTGTCCAAAGGGGGCAAGAGCGGCAGGTCAATTGCGGGTTCAACCGGCAAAAACAGATAGCCCAGAATGACGGTTAGAATGACCGCCTTCGGGATATCGAACGCACGGAAAAAGCCCCATGAGATCACGGGCCAGAAAAACAGCATAATATAGGCGATGATATTGGGCATCGGTCCTGTGGGTGCTCTGCTCTCATGGTGGCCGTCGCTCGACACTGGCGCGGCTCGTTGTGTGCACGATAGGCGCGGCAGGGGCATCACGCCATAAGTTTTGTGTCAAAACCCCAAGAGTTCTCTCTTTGCGTCGCCGAAGTCACAGCTATAAGGTTAACAAAATAAAAACGAGGCCCGTCGCAGTCGGGCCGTGGAGACGTAAAATGACACGCAGCGCGGCAGGCAGCGACAGCTACGACATGGTCATCTCGATCATCAACTACCGAACAGGCGATATGACGCTCGCCTGTGTGCAATCTGTGTTGGCGCAGATTGTGGATGTGAACGCCCATGTCGTCGTTGTGGACAATGCTTCGGGCGATGGTTCGGCGGATCAGATCGCGGCGTGGATCGATGCACAGCCCGAAACCACGCCTGTATCCTTGATCCGTTCCCGCGAGAATTCGGGATTTTCGGGCGGCCATAACCAAGCCTTTTCTGCGTATGAGGCGGAGTTGTATTTTGTCCTGAACTCGGACGCCCTGTTGCGCGAAAATTGCATTTTCGAACTCCTGAAACAGACCCGAATGCAGCCCGAAACAGGATTATTTGCGCCGCGGCTTGAGGGTGACGATGGCTGTGTCCAGACCAGTTGCTTCCGGATGCCGACACCAGTGAGCGAGCTTATCCGCGCGGCACAAACAGGTGTCGTGACCCGTGCGCTAAAGCGCCATGACCAACCGTTGGATATGCCGCCTGTTGCCGCCGATATCGGTTGGGCAAGCTTTGCCGCGATTGTCATTCGCCGCGAGGTGATTGCGGCGATCGGCCCGATGGACGAGGGGTTTTTCCTCTATTTCGAGGATACGGATTATTGCCTGTCCGCCGCCCGTGCAGGGTGGTTCATCGCCTATGTCGATGGGGCCCGTGTGGTCCATTTTCGCGGTGGAAGTGCGCCGGTCAAAAAACTGGGCGCTGCTGGCAAACGGCTTCCCGCCTATTATTACGCCTCGCGCACGCGGCTTTTCTATAAGGCCTATGGGCGCGGGGGTCTCATCGCCGCGAACCTGTTATGGCATCTCGGCCGTGGTATCGCGGCGGCACGAATTCTGGTTGGGGGGAGGTATCCGCGTGCGGTGGCACATGAGGCGCGTGATGTCTGGACCAATTTCCGCGCCCCCCTCGGGGATCGTATGGGAGGTCCGCGCGCATGAACGGACCAGACGTCATCATCATCGGCGCGATGAAAAGCGCCACAAGCACCTTGGCCGCGCAACTTGGCGCACAGAGCGGCGTGTTTTTGACCAACCCCAAAGAGCCGAATTATTTTTCGGATGATGACATCTATGCAAAGGGCGCGGCGTGGTACGGCGGGTTATTTGCGCAGGCACATGCGGACGATATTAGGGTTGAGGCCTCTACCCATTACACCAAACTGCCGACCTACCCCGCGACTGTTGCCCGGCTCAAGGCTACGGGGTTAACGCCGAAACTTATCTATATCACACGTGATCCTGTTGCGCGTCTCATCTCGCATTACATTCACGAATGGACGCAGGGCGTGATGACCTGTTCGCTTGAGGAGGCGCTAGAACGCCACCCCGAGTTGGTTGATTATAGTCTCTACGGAAAACAGATGACACCGTGGGTCGCGGCCTTTGGGGCTGATGCGATTTTGCGCCTGACGATGGAAGAGATGATGGAGGATCCCCATTCGGTGCTCGCCCGCGTGGGTGACTTTATCGGTCGCAAGGATTTGGCGTGGCGCGACGATTTGGGCCGTATGAATGTGTCGAGTGAACGGATCAAACGGTTCCCGATGCACGGTCTGTTGTTCGACAACCCCGTGGCGCAAACCCTGCGCCGGACATTGGTGCCAAAGGCGCTGCGTGACAGGTTGAAAGCCAAGCGCCAGATGCCCGTCCGCCCCGAGTTGAGCGCCTCCGCGCGGGCGGCATTGGAGACTGTTTTTGCGGCAGACGCAAAGGTTCTGAATGATCACTTTGCGCAGGATTCGGGTCTAAATCCGGCAAAGTCAAAGGACACAGCGTGAAGGGGTTGGCCGCAGTTGTCATCGGCCGCAACGAGGGCGCGCGGTTGATCCAGTGCCTTGATGCGTTGGTGTCCATCACGCCGGTGGTTTATGTCGATAGCGGGTCCACGGACGGGTCTGTCGAGGCGGCGCGGATGCGCGGAGCCGAGGTGGTCTGTTTGGATATGGCACAGCCTTTTACCGCGGCGCGGGCGCGAAATGCGGGGCTTGATCGTGTACGCGATATTTGTGACGCCGGATTTGTGCAATTTGTGGATGGTGATTGCGAGGTTGTGGACGGGTGGCTTGAGTGTGCGACCGCGTATATTCTGGCCAATCCCGAGGTGGCGGTTGTATGTGGCAGACGCCGTGAACGCGCCCCTGATGACAGCATGTATAATGCGCATTGTGATCGCGAATGGGACACGCCCGTGGGGGACGCGTTGGCCTGTGGCGGGGATGCATTGATGCGGGTGGTGGCGCTTGATCAGGTGGGGGGGTACGATCCTCGACTGATCGCGGGTGAGGAGCCGGAGTTGTGTGTGCGTCTTCGGGCCAAAGGGTGGCGTGTGTCACGCATCGATGCCGAAATGACATTGCACGATGCAAACATCACGACATTTTCGCAGTTTTGGAAACGGGCCCGCCGTGCGGGCTATGCCTATGCCGAGGGCGCCCATATGCACGGGGCATCGCCGGAACGCCATTTCGTAAAACAGACGATCCGCGCATTGATCTGGGGATACATTCTCCCGCTCACAATCCTTTTTTCGGCTGTATTAGGGTCTGTTTTTGCGCTCTGGTTTACGTTGCTCTATCCCGCACAAATTGTGCGTTTGGGGCTCAAAAACGGCGGCACGCGGCCTGCATTCGAGGCGGCGTGGCTTTTGACCGTTTCCAAATTCGCCGAGGCACGCGGCGTGTTGGAGTTCCATTTGCGCAAGGCGTTCAAGCGACCCGCAGGGATCATTGAATACAAATGATGTCCGCAACAGATCAGTAATAGGCGTAATTCGCCGAAGAGGTCGGGTCGGGGTAGTTGCATTTGTTGAGAACAACACCGAGGACGTTGGTCAGTTCGGACAATTGCTGTTCCACGACGTCGATTTGATCGATGGGGGTGCGCTCTGCCTCGACAATCAAAAGCGCAGCGTCGATGTTGGACAGGAACCCGCGCGTGTCGTCGGCGGCCAAAAGCGGCGGGGTGTCAAACAGCATCAATTCGGGGTCATAGGTGTCCTGAATCCCCGAGAGAAAGTCGCTCATGCTGTCGGATTGCAACAGCTCCGCCGAGTTTGCAACGTGTTGGGAATTGAGGCTGAAGGCAAGGTTGTCCCCGACGCGACGGCAATGCGCCTCGAACGGGACGCGCCCCTCGATGACATCATTGACCTGGGTCGTGGGGTGATGGTTGATCAGGTTTTGAAGCGACGGGCGCCGCAGATCGAAATCGAACACCATCGTTTTAAAATACGGCAGGCGTCCGAACGAGAAGGCAAGATTGGCAAGCGTTGTCGTTTTCCCGACCTGTGGTCCCGCCGAGACGATTGCGATGCGACGCCAGTTGTTCTTTTTGGCTTGGTCGCGGATGCGGGTGCGCAACATGTCATAGTGGCTCGAATGCGCGTTGCTTTTTTGTGTCATCACGCGTTTTGAGATCAGGGTTGAGGGGTCAATCGCCAACTCGGGAAAGGCATGCCAGTTTTGCTCGATGGTGGAGGTCGCCATAGGTGTCGCCTGTGGTCGGGCGGCATTTTCCTTGCGGTTGGCGCGGGCCTTTTCGATGGCGATCTGTAGGTTTTCCATACTGCGTTTCTCCTCAGAGCATCAGTCCGGCTTTTTCAAGCACTTTACGGACGATGGTGTCGACGGGCATGTAATAGGTGTGAACAGCCCAGACCAATGTCGGGATCGAGGTGCCGACGAAAAAGGACGCAAGGGCGACCTTGGCGCGGCGCCACCGCTGCTCCCCTTGGGTGCGGGTATAGGGAATGGTGGCCAGTGGTGTGATGCCAATGGAGTTGACCAGATCCTTGGAGCGTTTTGGTGCGGAACTTAGCAATTCGAGTAACGCAATGAGAGCGGCGCCGAAAATGAACCCCGCCCCGATGCCTGCTGCCGCGATCTTTTTGCGGTTGGGACGCGTAGGTTCGGTCGGAACCGATGGCTGTTCGATCACCGTCACACGTTGGCCGCGCGACAGGGTTTCGATGCGCTCACCCGTGGAGGCCTTGGCCAAGCGGTCGGCGGCCTTGTTGTATTGCTCTTGGGTGTTTTCGTAATCACGTTGCAACGTGTCGATCCGCACACCGTTTTCGGGCGTGCGTGCGATGGTTTCCGTCAGCTCGGAGATTTTAAGTTCGGCTGCTTCATTCTTTTGGGTCAGCGATGTGACTTTGGCGTCGATTTCTGCAAGCTGAAGGTCGAGCATCCGTTTGGCTGTGCTGATCTCGTCCTGGGCGGCCTCCACATCCTCTGGCGGGAGGATGGATGCCTGAAGCATGTCGATGCGGTTGCGCAAGGATGTGATGCGCGGGCTGTCGGCGGCGTAGACGGAGGACAGATCGGCAAACTGCGCTTTCAATTCACGCAAGCGGCGCTCTTCGGCGGTCTCATTGCGCACGGCGGCGGGCGTCTCGAACTCGCCCGATGCCGCGTATACCTGAATGAGGCGCTCTTTTTGATCCTTGAGGGCGGCAATCTCATCCTCGTTGCGCACGACGCGATCCTGAAGGCTAAGCTGCAACTCGCGGCGGTAATCAAGACTCTCGGGAAGCGCATCGGCGTGCGCGTTCTTGAATGCGAGCAAACGGCTGCTTTGGATGGCGAGTTCGTCGGCGAGGCGGTCAACCTCCTCGGCAAAGAAATCCTGTGTCTGCGTGGCGCGTTCCGAACGGTATTCGGCGTCTTCCTCAAGGATAAAGGTCAGATATTCGCTCAACACACCGGCGGCGATGTCGGGGTTTTGCGAGTTGAACACCAGCGTCATGATTGTCGCTTCGTCGCGCCCTGTCGAGCTGTTCACATTGGTATTGGCGCGCATGGCTTGCACCATCTGGTCGGGATTCATCTGGCCCTGACCTGCGAAAACGTCGAGCTTTTGCGCAACATTCAAAAGGTTCTCGCGGGTTAAAAGGCGGGCCTCAAAAAGCTGAAGCTGTTCCTGCTTGGGCAATTCTACGGTGGATTGCGCCAGTTGACCCGGGATCTGCGAGCTTTCGACGATGAGGCGCACACGCGATTCATAGATCGCGGGTAGGGTGATGGCCGTAAGAACGCCGACCATGGCAAAGACGGTAAACACCAACAAGAACCAAGGAAGCCTGCGCCAGACAAGGGCGGCGTAAAACTTGATCTCGTTATTCATGCGACGGCTCCCGCGGCAAGTTCACCGTAATGGAAGAGCCCGTCTTCGATCACATTGCGCACGGTGGCGTCCGTCACGGCGCGGGTGTCGCTGCTCCATGCATAGACCATTGCCAGATCGCACAACTGGTTGACGAGGCGCGGCACGCCGCCTGTCTTGGTAAAGACAAGATGCGCGGCCTCGGGTGAAAATTCATGGCCAGTTCCGCCAACGGCCATGAGCCGGTGTGCGATGTAGCGCCCTGTTGCGTCATGATCGAGCGGGCCGATGTGAAAGCTTGCCGCGATACGTTGGGCAAGTTGGCGCATTTGCGGGCTCGATACGATGTCACGCAATTCGGGTTGGCCCACAAGAATCAGTTGGATCAACTCGTCCTTGTTGGAGTTGACGTTGGTGAGCATACGGATCTCTTCGAGGCCCTCGACGGAGAGGTTTTGTGCCTCGTCGATCATCAGGACCACGCGGTTGCCCGCGGCGTATTGCTCCAAAAGAAAATCCTGAAAGCGCTGAAACAGCGACACGTAGTTGTCGCCAAACGGTGCGGCGTCGATGCCAAAGGAATTGAGGACCCATTGCAACAATTCACCCCGCCCGCCCTGGGCGTTGGAAATCAGGCCGATGACAAGGTTCGGCGTGCGTTTGTTCAACAGGGCCTGGATCAAGGTTGTTTTTCCGGAACCGACCTCGCCGCTCACCAGTGTAATTGGCGCACGCGACAACAGTCCGTATTCCAAGACGGAAAAGGCGCGTTTGTGCTGTGCCGACCAGTACAAAAGACTGGGGTCGGGCAAAAGCGTGAACGGGCGCTCTGACAGCTCGAAAAAGTCTGCGTATAGTCCTTCAGTCGACATCTCGATTTTCCGATGTTTTGTCGATGCCACTCTTGGAGGTGGCGATGCTCGATGTTTCTGATTTAGCCGATATTGAGAACAATTTCACTGAAAATTAAGACATTGTTGCGGCGCGACTGGGGAAAAGCGAAGATTACGTAGAGAAATTGTGGTTCTTGGGCCACGGTTGGCGGAGGTCGCCCACGTTTTGCCGTGCAAAAGGGCAATGTGATTCATCTCTCTCGGGGCATGTTTTAGGGTGCCGGAACCTGAATGATCGACGCGAAAGGAGCGTTCAGCGTGACGCGAATTGGACTTTTACTGGTTGTTTTGATGACTCTGACGGCATGCAAGTCGACGGAAGACAAATCCGACGCCTATTTCCAGTCAGCCGTAGCGCTTGTTGAAAGCGGTGAGGCGCGCGGTGCCATTCTGGAACTTAAGAACGCGATCAAGCTGAATGAAAACAATGTGGCGGCGCGAAAACTCTATGCGCAACTGTTGTTGGATGCGGGTGATGTGTCGCGGGCGTTCCGTGAATTCCGGTATGTGTCCGAGGCCCGTCCCGACGATCTGGATGCGGCGCGTGCGATGGCGGCAATTGCCTTTGACAGCAATGATCTTGACGGTGCGCAGGCCTATCTGGACAAGGCGAAAATGCTCGATGCTACGGATTTGGGGCTTCGCGAAATCGAAGTCGGGCTGAGATATCGCAGTGCTGCAAAATCCCGTGACACGCAGGCAATGGATCTGGCGGCCACTGATGCGATGGCGCTCATAGACGCTGATCCGGCCTATATCCGTGCGCGGCGTGTCGCCGTTGCGAGCCTGATCCGTACGGGTCAGACACAGGCCGCCCTGGCGTTGATCGACGACGGTCTTGCGCTTGCCCCCGAAGATCGCGGATTGCACAATACCAAACTGTTGGCCCTCAATGAGTTGGGGCATATGGAGGACACGCGGGCGCATATCCTGACCATGATTGCGCTCGATCCGCAGGACACCGCCACGCAACGTCTCCTGATGGATTGGTATCTGACACAGGGGCGGGTGGATGAGGCCGAGGCATGGCTGCTCGGGCGGATTGATCCGCAAAGCGCGGACCCGTCACCGCGTCTGATGTATCTGCGGTTCTTGTCGCAATTGCGTTCGAATGCCGTCATGCGTGACGCATTGCGTGCGATTTTAGAGCGCCCTGATCTGCCCCGAGATGTGGCCGGAAACTCGGATCTCTTTGCCGCCCTTTTGGCCGGCGCGGATTACACCGAGGGGGACACCGCGCGGGCTATGGCCGATTTGGCGGCGCTGATCGAGGGCGCCCCACCCGCCGCGCAAACCGACCGGATCAAGATGCAGTTGTCCACAATGCGCCGCGAAACGGGCGATGCGACAGGGGCGCGGGCTTTGGTCGAAGAGGTCCTTGCCCACGATCCGGGCCAGTTGCAGGCTCTCAAAGCGAAAGCGGCGTGGTTGATCGCTGAAGACGACATTGACGGTGCCATTCTGGTTTTGCGTTCGGCACTCGGTGATGCGCCCGAAGATCCGCAACTCTTTTCGCTTTTGGCCAGCGCCTATGAGCGCGATGGCAAGCGTCAACTCATGTCCGATATGCTTGCGCGGGCGATGGAGGCGTCGAACAATGCGCCCGACGAGTCGTTGCGCTATGCGGCGCTGTTGTTCCAAAAGGGCGAGCCGCGTCTGGCGGAACAAGCGATCGAACAGGCGCTCCGCCGCACCTCGCGCGATTTGCGGCTTCACAACAGTTTGGCGCAAATCCATCTGGAGATGCGCGACTGGCCGCGGGTTGCGCGTGACATTGATGTCATTGCGCAAACCTTTGCCTCGGATGAGGCGCAAAGCATTGTCTCCGACTTGAGCGCACGGCTTTTGGCCGAACAGGGCAAATCGGACGCGCTGACGGATTTTCTTCAGGAGCGTGCGGATGCGGTGGACAGTTCGCTTGGGGCAAAGATTGCAAACATCCGCAACTACCTTGTGAATGGCAATGTCGAGGCGGCGCGGACGCGGGTGGCGCAATTGCAGCAGGAGGCGCCTGATGATGCCAATGTGCGACTTATTGTGGCGATGGTCGAAATTGATGCCGGCAATCTCGCCGGGGCGCAAACGGCGTTGAAAATGCTCACTCAGGATGTGCCCGATTTTGTACCGGCATGGCGTGCCTATGCCCGGGTCGTGCAGGATCAGGAGGGTGGCGAGGCGGCGATTGATGTGATCGAGGCGGCTTTGGCCGCGAATCCGCAAAACCGTGATGTGCGTGTGGATTATGCGGGGCGACTTGAACAGGTGGGGCGTATGGATGATGCGATTGCGGTCTACGATGCGCTATATGCCCAAGGGTCGGATGATCTGGTGGTGGTCAACAACCTTGCGAGTTTGCTGACCTCCGAGCGCCGTGATGCGCAATCCATTGCGCGGGCCAATGCCATCGCGCGGCGCCTCAAAGGCACGAACGTTCCGGCGTTTCAGGATACATTCGGGTGGGCGGCGTTCCTTGCGGGTGACGTCGATGAGGCGCTCCCCGCGTTGGAAGCCGCGGCCAAAGCGTTACCCGACGTGCCTTCGGTGGCGTATCATTTGGGCGAGGTTTACGCAAAGTCGGGGCGCACCGGCGAGGCACGCGTCCAATTCGAGCGCGCCGACAACCTGTTGCGCAATGGACTCGGTGCGGGGCCGAGGTTGCGTGCGGACCTTGCCAAAGCACTGGAAACGCTAGCGCCGTAAAGGTCTGCGTGACATAACACTGAAATCCGGTGTGGTGGGGATCGTTCGAGACGACTGTTGTCGTCGATGAAACGCCGCACGCGGGAGGGCGCCCGAGCCCTGTTGAAGTGTGACTAGTCCGTGGTTAAACAAAGTAATCAACGGCCTCGAATGGCCAAGGACATAAGGGTACGTCATGCCTAAATTTTTCTCGGGTCTCTTGGCCGCATTGCTGATGCTCACCGCGACAGCGGGTTATGCCGCCGGATACCGTATCCAGTCGGGCGACACGCTTCAGGTCGAGGTGTTGGAAGACCCGCAACTCAACCGGACGGTTTTGGTGCTTCCTGACGGCTCCGTGAATTTCCCCTCTCTTGGTGTGGTGCAGGCGCGAGGCAAAACCGCGATCACCGTTCAGAATGAAATCTCCAAAGGGCTGAGCGCCATCTTTGCATCGGTGCCGACGGTCTATGTTTCTGTCGTGCATGTGCGTGACGTTTTGCCGTCCAGCGTGCGCCCCGACCCCGATAATATCTATGTGATGGGCGAGGTGAAACAGCCGGGCCTGATCAAGACCGAAGATGACATATCAATTCTGCAAGCCATCGCTCAGGCGGGCGGCTTCACACGGTTCGCGGCCACAAAGCGCGTCGAACTGCACCGTATCAATACACAGACACAATCCGAACAGGTTTACTATTTCGACTATAAGAACAAGCGCGGCATTTCGGGCGGGTTCAGGTTGCGTGGGGGAGACGTTATTACGGTTCCCGAGCGCAAACTTTTTGAGTGATCGGACGACCCAGACCATTCAGGAGTTCCAAGCCGTGAGCCGCAACAGCACATTGGCAAAAGGCGCGGTGCGTATCGCTCTTTTGTGTTTTTTCACAACCCGGGTCGCGTTGGCTCAAGATCAGGGTGACGGTGCGAATGATGTTCCTGCCGGTAGCCGGTTTGCCGTCGGAACGGGTTTGCGATGGGACTACAATCCGGAGCAAACCCCAGGTGGTGATGCCACGCGCACGGGCCTGACCTCTACGTTGGATTACAGTTACCGTTGGGATACGCAATCGACTGCGCTGTCGCTTGAGGCGGGTGTGGACTATGTGCTCGGCTCCGGTAGCGGCGGGTTAAGTGCGCCACAGATGGAGCTGTCGTTTTCCAACGAGACAGCGCGCACCCGCGTCACATCCGAGCTGCACTATGCCGAAGCGGACGTATCGTCGTCGACGTATGGTGAAGCCAGTGACGGATCGATCGATATTGCGTCCGGTTCAGGGTCTGTGGCGCAATCTGAGGTCAAACTGGGATTTGCGGCGGGCGTCGATATGCCGTTGAGTTATGACCTCTCGGCGCAATGGCGAAAGGCGGATTTTAGCGATAGCGTGTCCACCTCCCATTTCGACAACGAGACGGTGCGTGGCGATGTCCGTGTGACGGCACAGGTGTCACCGATGACGTCGCTGATTTTCGACGCGGCACACGAAGAGTTCGACAAGGATGACAGCATTCGCACCGGGCGAAACAGTGACCTTGCGCGGATTTCGGTGGCGCAGCGTCTTGACCGGATCACGGTTGCACGGGTCGGGTTTGGGCATCGCCGTATGGAGCGGTTTTCGGAGGTCGAAGATACGGAAAATAGCGGCGTGACGGCAACGTTTTCGCTGCGGCGCGAGCATCGTGGCGGTGAAAGCCTTTTGCGGTATACCCGCGACATCAATAGTGTCGGGGCGTGGCAAACGCTTTCGGTCGGTCGCGAAACGCAGCTGCGTGACGGTCAGTTCAATTGGTCCCTCGGGGTTATCGACACTGCGCAGGGCAAGACCGAAATGATCGGCGATCTGACCTACCGGCAAGAGTTAAGAAACGACTATCTCGCTTTTGGTGTGACGCGCCGTTACGGTGTGAATGATGCGAGCGAAGACGAAATGGCGAACCGTGCGAGTCTGGTGTTTGACCATGCTTTCGATGAGGTGTCGGGTGTGAATGCCCGTTTTTCCACGACGGTATTGTCGGCGATCAGTGGCGATGATGCACAGTATGATGCGCGTCTTGCGTATCGACGCGACCTTATGGCGGGGGTGTCGCTTGAGGCGGGGATGCGGTTTCAGGTGTTTGATGAGGCGGGCGAGGACCGGACCAAATCGGGGCGTGTGTTTTTGACCCTTAGCCGTGAATTTTTCACGCGCTGATTTGGCGGGTTGGCCCGTTAGGCGATTGAAATAAAAGGCGTGTAAATGATGGCCAATGTTGAGACACGGATAATCCGCCGCTTTGGTGGTCTAACGTCTGGCGTCCTTTGGCTCGTTCTTGCCCTGATCGGTGCGGCCCTTTTTTTCCAAGAGGGTGTGAGCGCACTTCTCGCTGCGTGGGCAACGCCGGAATATAGTCACGGTCCGATCATTCCGCTTCTGTCGGGTGTTTTGCTCTTGCGCGAACTCAAAGACGTTCCGGTGCAAACGGGTCGCGTCAATCGCACGCCCGGTGTCGCTCTTTTGATCCTGTCTGTGGCCTTCGCGACCGTTGGGAAACTGGCCCAGATTTCCGAAGTCGTGGCTTACGCGACCATCCTTTGGGTGGCGGCTTTGCTGCTCGTTTCCTTTGGGTGGGAACAGGGAAAACACTTTTGGCCCGCCGTTCTGCATTTGGTTTACATGCTGCCCCTGCCGGGTGTGTTTTACTACAAGCTCTCGACCTTTCTCCAAGGTGTGTCCTCGGAACTTGGCGTCTGGATGCTGCAGGTTTTGAACGTGCCGGTGTTCCTTGAGGGCAACATTATCGAACTTGATACCATCAAGTTGCATGTGGCGGAGGCCTGTTCCGGACTGCGTTACCTGTTCCCGATTTTGAGCTTTTCGTACGTCTTTGCCGTGCTGTACCGTGGCCCGCGGTGGCACCGTGCGGTGTTGTTGATTGCGGCCGCCCCCATCACGGTTCTGATGAACGCGGTGCGCATCGCGGTGGCGGGGCTGTTGGTCAAACACTGGGGTGCCGATCACCTTGAGGGGTTTTCCCACTTCTTTGAAGGGTGGGTGATCTTTATGGCCTGTGTGGCGCTGTTGATGGTGCTTGCTTGGGCGTTGTTGTGGCTGCGCCGTGACCGTGTGTCGTTCTTTGAGGCGTTTGACCTGACGACAGACGGGATGTGGGAGCAGGCCAGACGCGTGCGCCTTATCGAACCGTCCCGGGCGTTGATCCTCGCCGCTCTGGTGCCTCTTGTCGGGGCGATCCTGTGGCAGATGCGCCCTGACCCACAGGTCCAGATCGTTGATCGCGACCCCTTCGCGCTTTACCCGCGCGACATTGGTGGGTGGAGCGGTGTGGACATGGGGCGCTATGATATGGCGGTGGAAAAGACCCTTGCCGCTGATGACTATGTCCGGATCAATTATACCCGCGATGCCGTGTCGCCGAGCGTGGAGTTTTTCGCCGCGTTTTATGCCGACCAAACCAAGGGCGGCACGCATTCTCCCGAAATTTGCCTGCCGGGTGCGGGGTGGGAAATTGCGCGGATCGAACGGGTCGATCTGGCCCCGCAGGTCGGGCTCGGCCAACGTTACATGGTCAATCGCGCCGTCATCCAAAAAGGCGAAGCCCGGATGTTGGCCTACTATTGGTTCGAGCAACACGGACGCCATGTTGCGTGGGATTTCGAGGCAAAGATGATGCTGTTTTGGGATGGCCTGACGATGGGGCGGACCGATGGGGCATTGGTGCGGCTCATCACCCCGATCAAAGCCGGAGAAGCGGACGTTGAGGCCGAGGCGCGGTTGCGTGACATGTTTATGCAAACCGTCCGCGCCCTGCCGCGTTTCGTCCCTGTCGCCGAGGCCTTTGCGCCACCATTGGCGCAGTAAGTCTAGCCAAATTGGCCTGTGGCGGTCACGCGGTGCGCATGTACATCCAGAAAATCTTTGGCCCATCTACAAGATAGCGTTTCCACATCCGTGCGGGGTTGCTCAAAAGACGGTACGCCCACTCAAGACGCTTTTCCTGAACCCATTTGGGCGCACGTTTTTGTACGCCTGTGAGAAAGTCGATGCTCGCGCCAACGCACATGCCCATGCCGGAGGTGTTGCCGCGCCGTTTCAGGTCGTGCGCGAAAAGTTCCTGTTTTGGAAACGAGATGCAAATCAGCAGGACATCATAGTCCACGGCCTCGACACGGCGCAGGGTCTCCTTCCATGCGCGCGATCCGACCGACATCTGGGGCGCGGCGATGTGTATCAGGTTGGCGTTGGGATAGCGGCGCGCCAGTTCGGCAAAATCACCGCTCTTCGGGCCAAGAACTGCAATCCGCGGGCCATCAGGTTGCGCGGAGGAAATCAGATCGTGCACCATGTCGGACCCGGGGTACGGGTTCAATGTGATGCCTTTGAAGGATGCGAGTTTATCAAGGATACGACTGTCGCACACACGGTAGGTCGCCGCCTCGTAGGCTGCGCGAAGATCGGGACGCTGCCAGATTTGCACCATGTGATCGACGTTTGGCGTCACGATATAGGAAAATCCTGCGCCTTGCTTGGTGCGCAGGATGTCTTGCCAGTCCGCCTTGGGTGCAACGGCGAAATCCAAACCCATGAAGGACAATTCCGATACCTTTTGCGTTCCATCCTGACGGTAGCCGGAATGGTCAATGCGTTCGGCAGCAATGAATTCTCTATACTCAAGCATGGTCATGTCCGTTAATGGGAGCGGGAGAGTTTCCGCGCTTCTGTTGTGGCGTTAACCATGCTCGGGAAAAGGGGCGCAAATATGGTTAAAACGAGAAAGACCTGTGTTTTCATTGGCGCATCCGGCCGTATTGGCCGCTTGTTGCGCCACTCTTCTGCGCGGGGCGGGTTTGGCATTCCGGATATGTACTGGCAGATCCGAAACGCGGGTGGCGTTGAGGATAAGTCTTTTATATGGAATGATTTTTCGGACCCCGAGCCCCTTTGCACACTGGCCGGTCGGACCGGAGGGATCGACACGTTGTTCGTCTTTGCGGGGGTCTCGGCGAGCGGGTCAAAGACGAGTGATGCGGATATGGAGGTCGGCGTGACGCTCGTCGCCGATGCCCTTCGTGCCGCGCGACTCGCGGGGGTGCCGCGCTGCCTCGTGGCGTCATCTTCGGCGGTTTATGGTGAAAGCATCGGACGCCCGTTCGATGAGGCGGCCCCTTTGTCTCCGGTCAATGCCTATGGTCGGTCCAAAGTGGAGATGGAGCGCCGGCTTGCCGGTTTAGACGGGGTTACGTGCCTGAGGATCGGCAATGTTGCGGGCGCAGATGTATTGCTTCAAAACCTGTCATTGGACGAGGACGCGCCCCCGCGTCCGCTCGACATTTTTCCGGACGGGCAGGGGCCGCGCCGCAATTATATCGGTCCGAGAGATTTGGCCCGTGTGTTGGGCGGCCTTGCGCAATATGACGGCGCACTGCCCAAGGTTCTCAATGTGGGCGCCAGACGGCCTGTTGCGATGAATGCCTTGCTCGATGCGGCGGGGGCGGCCTATACGCCCCGCCAATGTGCGGCCTCGCCCCATCAGGATATCGTACTGGCTTGCGATTTGCTCGAAACTTACTGTGCGGGGGCGTCCGGAGTGGGGGATCCTGTTGACATCATTGCCCAATGGGCGGCATGCAGATCGTAATATGACACGATCCAAACGCCTCTTTGATATTTTGCTCGCCCTTGTGCTGATGGTGCTTCTGGCGCCTGTGGTGGTGATTGTTGCCGGCCTTATTTTGTGGCGTGACGGGGCGCCTGTGTTTCATGTGTCCGAGCGGATGAAGGACGTGAAAACCCCGTTTAACCTTGTAAAGTTCCGCACGATGCGCGTTGTGGCCGCAGATAGCGGTGTGTCGGGCGGGGATAAGGCGGCGCGGATTACGCCTGTGGGAGCCGTGTTGCGGCGTACCCGCCTTGATGAGGTGCCACAGCTTTGGAATATCCTTAAGGGCGATATGTCATTTGTCGGTCCGCGTCCGCCATTGCGTCAGTATGTCGAGCGGTTCCCCGATCTTTACGGCGCGGTTCTCAAAAGCCGTACGGGGGTCACGGGCCTCGCCACGCTCGTCTACCATGCTCACGAAGAACGTCTTTTGGCCGCGTGCCGGACGGCTGAGGAAACGGATCGCGTCTATGCCGAATGCTGTGTGCCGAGAAAGGCAAAGCTGGATTTGATGTATCAGAGCCGACAAAGCGTATGTTGGGATGCGCGCCTTTTGATCGAGACGGTCGTGGGGCGTTTTGCATCATCCAAGACACGAAACTAGTGGAATATTCCATTCTGTTTTGCCATTACGCGTCGAAATTCTGTCTTATGCCGCCCGGATATGCGAAAAGATAGAATGTAGTGTTTATTGAATGAGTCTTGGTGCCCCTATGCTTCTCAATGGATTAACAAACTTACCGCGTCAACAAATCCGCACTGTCCTTGTGGTTTCGGATGTTGTTGTGGCGGCTGTCGCAGCCTTTCTGGCTCTGGGGTTGGCACACTCTTTTGACGGGATCTTGACCGAAAAGGCACATGGTCAACTGGGTCTGGCCATCGTCCTTTTGACGCCGTTGATCAGCATTAAATTCCGCCTCCACAAAATCAAGCTGTCGCTCCTGAATGCGAAGGACGCGATGGTCATCGTGCAGGCGAGCCTGTTTTTGGCGGCAAGCTTTCTTGCGGCGCAGATGGTTCTGGGGCTTCCGAGGGTCATCGCATCGACTGCTGTTTTTGCATCGGTTTTGTTTACGGGTGTGTTGGGGAGCCGTGTATTCGCCATCGCGCTCTTGGGGCATTTACGCGACAAATTGCGTGCGCGTGAACCTGTGGCCATTTTTGGCGCAGGGGCGCAAGGCATCCATATTGCCACAGCCATTTTGCAGGCGGGCGAAGAGCGTCCTGTCATTTTCTTTGACGACAGCCCGCACTTGCATGGAATGGCGTTGGGGGGCATCGACGTCCTGTCACCCAAAACCATGTTGAAAGATCTGGAGCGGTTACAAATCCGCCGGTTGGTGATTGCGCTGCCCGAGACGGCACATGAACGCCAACAAGCCTTGGTCGCGCTATGTGACCGTGCGGATATCGATGTGCGCGTTGTGCCTACGTTTGTCGAAATGTTCGGGGAGCATGGGGCAAAAGGCGCAATAAAGGCGGTGCGCCCTATCGACATTCTTGGCCGCGAAAAGGTTGATCTTGATACGCCCGAGATCGCGCGGAGTTATGCGGGCCGTGTGGTCATGGTGACAGGGGCCGGCGGGTCCATCGGATCGGAGTTGTGCCGTCAGCTTTTGAATTGCGGGCCGTCAAAAATTGTCCTTTTTGAACGCAATGAGTTCAATCTTTACACCATCGAAAGGGACCTGAGCGAGAAAACGTCAACGTCCCGCGTTGATATCGTGTCGCGCCTCGGCTCGGTGGTCGACAAGGCGCGTGTGAGCAGCGTCATCGCCCAAGAGGGGGTCGATATCATCCTCCATGCCGCCGCCTACAAACATGTCCCCCTTGTCGAGGAAAACGAGTTGGAGGGCGCGCGCAACAATGTCATCGGAACACGGGTTCTAGCAAAGGCCGCCGTTGATGCGAAAATTGAACGGTTTATCTTTGTGTCCACAGACAAGGCCGTGCGGCCGACGTCCATTATGGGGGCGACAAAGCGGTTGGCGGAGTTGGTCGTTCAGGACATCCAGACGCGTGCGCCGGATACAAGGTTTTCGATGGTCCGGTTTGGCAATGTGCTTGGCTCATCGGGGTCTGTGTTGCCATTGTTCCAAAAGCAAATCGATATGGGCGGCCCCGTAACCGTGACCCATCCCGATGTGACCCGGTTTTTCATGACCGTGACGGAAGCCTCCCGGTTGGTTTTGCTTGCAGGGGCGTATTCCGATCGAGGTGAGGTCTTCGTGCTTGATATGGGCAAACCCCAGAATATTCTGGAAATTGCCAAACGGATGATCGAGTTGTCGGGCCTTTCGGTGAAGAAAATGCCTGACGGGGCGGGTGACATCGAAATTCAGGTCACCGGATTGAGGCCGGGAGAAAAACTGTACGAAGAGCTTTTGATTGATGACGCAAACATGCGGCCAACGCCGCACCCCAAAATTTTGCGCGCCGAAGAGGAGCAGCTTAGCCAAATCGAAGTGGCGGGCCTGTTGCGCGAAATCGAGGAGGCCCTGACCGCATCGAATGCGCGTATGCTGCGTGATGTCGTTGAGAAATGGGTGTCAGGCTACCACAGGCCATCTGCGGTCGTTGCCGAGGCGTAGCGGGCGGTTTTGCGGGGCTATTGGCCAATGTGATGCAAGGGGGACGTGGGGTCTGCGCCTTGGTCTTTCGTCACGCACATCGGTCACAGCGCAGGAGCGTGACACCGGTCAGGGATCACTCGGGGCGCGACGACGGACATTGAGGCGCGGAGGCGGACGAAGCGTCTATCGGAACGGAAAACGGCGGCCCTTTCGAGGCCGCCGTTTCGAATTCAAAATCGAAAGCTACAGATTAGTCAGCAGCTACGATTGCTGCAACGGCAAGTGCGCCGAGCAGGAGAAGAGCAGCACCGCCACCGAGGGAGGAGCCAGCGGCTTCTTCAACGATCACAGGAGCTTCAATCATGGGCTCAGAGTAGCTGCCTGCCGAAGCGGATGCAGCTGCGAGAGCGAGAACGGAAGCGAGTACGACTTTTTTCATCACCAGAATCTCCATAAAGAAGGTATACACTCGACCACTTTGGTCAAGCTCGGATCAGATTTTGCACAAACAGCGCTTCGATTAAAGCCCTAATTTTCTACACCCTCACCGATCCTCTCGCCCTCTGTGGCCATTGTGGCACATAAATGCGTGTTTTATCGATAAAGGCGCGGATTTGTAGAAGGTTTCCCTCCGAATGCGCCGGAACGCGTCCAAACCCCACTGCTTTTTTTGGCGAGGTTTCCAATAGATACGTCGCACGGATGCGGGCCGGAGGACTGATTCTTCTGGACAGCCACGGTCGTCTCCGTCATCCAGTTGTCCTGAAAAAGGGGTAAGGTGGCATGGTCAAAGGATTTGTTTGGTTAACACTGGCCTACGGGTTGAGTCAGTTCTATCGCGCGTGCCTTGCCGTATTCGCGCCAGTCCTAGACGCCGAAATCAACCTCGGTGCGGATCAAATCTCCACCGCACTCGGATTGTGGTTTCTCGCGTTTGCCGCAATGCAAATCCCCGTTGGGTGGTTGTTGGACCACAAATCTCCCCGCGTGACGGCGGCGGTTCTGCTTTCGCTTGGCGGCGGGGGCGGCGCCATCATCTTTGGCTTGGCACAAAGCGCGTGGTCGATCTACGCCGCGATGATTCTCATTGGCATCGGGTGCTCCCCTGTTTTGATGACCTCGCTTTACATTTTTGCCCGCCTTGCGCCGCGCGAACGGTTCGGCACTTTGGTTGGTTTGGTTTTGGGCCTTGGCTCTCTGGGGAATGTTGCGGCCTCTGCGCCGTTGTCCTTTGCGCTCGCGACCATCGGGTGGCGGGGGTCGATGTTTGTCCTTGCTGCGGCAACCGCCGTTGTGGCCATCGCGATTTTGCGATTTGTGGCGGATCCGCCGCGCCTCGTGCGTGATCAGACCGCGCCCAAAGCGGGCCTCGGGGACCTGATGCGCATTGCCCCGCTGTATCCGATATTACTGATCGCGATGGTGTCCTATGCGCCGGGTGCGGGGCTGCGTGGCAGTTGGATCGGGGGCTATCTGTCCGAAGTGTACGGTTTGGATGCGGGCCAGATTGGCAACGCGACCATATACATGGCCTTTGCGATGATTGTCGGCAGCTTGGCGTTCGGGCCGATCGACCGCGTGATCAAAAGCCGCAAGGTCATTATCGCGGGCAGCGGGATCGCGACACTCGGAAGTCTGGTGCTGTTGTGGATGGGGGCGGGGACGTGGCCGGTGGCCGCAACGGTTCTCTTGTTCATGAGTGTCGGGTTCTTTACGGCGAGCTATCCGCAGATCATGAATCAGGGCCGCACGCTCTTGCCCGAGAATTTGATGGGCCGCGGTGTCACCATGATCAACCTGTTCTCGATCGGTGGGGTTGGCCTGTTCCAAATTGTTACGGCGCGCCTGTTTGCACGTACGCAACTGGCGACCGATGTGGTGGTCGCGCCCTATGGCACCGTGTTTGTGACCTTTGCTGTGGCGCTCGCGATCGGGCTTGTGGTTTACATCCTCAACCGGCGGTAATCGCCGCATTTCCGGGAGGCCGAGGTCAAGACTGTCCCCTGTGCAATCACCCGTTCGCATAGGGTCCATAATGAATTCTGCCTTTACATCGGGCCTAGATACGCTATCCCCCGCTCTTGTCATTTGGACAACAAGGAGTGACCCTGATGGGCTATAAAGTCGTCGTAGTTGGTGCCACGGGCAACGTGGGCCGCGAAATGCTGAACATCCTCGCCGAGCGCGAGTTCCCTGTAGACGAGATCGTGGCGCTTGCGTCGCGCAAATCTCTCGGCACCGAAGTGAGCTTTGGCGACAAAACCCTAAAGACCCTTGACCTTGCGACCTTTGATTTCGCGGGTTGGGATATGGCGCTGTTTGCTGTCGGTTCCGAGGCCACCAAAGAGTTCGCGCCAATCGCGGCGAAAGCGGGCTGTGTCGTGATCGACAACTCCTCGCTCTATCGCTATGACGCCGATGTGCCGTTGATCGTTCCCGAGGTGAACCCCGACGCCATCATGGGCTATTCCAACAAGAATATCATCGCCAACCCCAACTGTTCCACGGCACAGATGGTTGTGGCGCTCAAGCCATTGCATGACCGCGCCAAGATCAAACGCGTTGTCGTCTCAACCTACCAATCCGTGTCCGGATCGGGCAAAGCGGCGATTGACGAGCTTTGGAACCAGACCAAGGGCATGTATGTCCCCGGTCAGGAGGTCGAGCCAACGGTGTACCCAAAACAGATCGCGTTTAACGTGATCCCGCACATCGACGTCTTTATGGACAGCGGCGACACCAAAGAAGAGTGGAAGATGGTCGCGGAGACCAAGAAGATCATCGACACATCGATCAAGGTCACGGCGACCTGTGTGCGCGTGCCTGTGTTCGTGGGCCACTCCGAAAGCATCAATATCGAGTTCGAGGAATTCCTCGACGAGGACGAAGCCCGCGATATCTTGCGTGAATCCCCGGGTATCCTTGTGATCGACAAGCGCGAAAACGGCGGCTACGTGACCCCTGTTGAGTGCGTTGGCGACTTTGCCACGTTCGTATCGCGCATCCGTCAGGACGTGACCATCGAGAATGGTCTCAACCTGTGGTGCGTCTCCGACAACCTGCGCAAGGGTGCCGCGCTGAACGCTGTTCAGATCGCCGAGCTGTTGGGGCGTCGGGTGCTCAAAAAGGGCTAAGGTGGACGTTATAAACCGTTAAGACTTGTGACAAAGGGCGCGTTTTCGCGCCCTTTTTGCTTGACCGATTCTCTGTTTTTGTTGGTTGAGATGTAGATCCAAAGCGCTTGCGGGGAGTTTGCTGCGAATTCGAAATGCCTTTCATACACAGGGGAATTTGCCTCAATATTTTGATTTATAATGATTTTAGGAGCAGGTTCCTGAAGCTAAGGCGCATTAACTTAAAAGTTTATTCATCAGCGCGGCAAAACCGTGGCGATGATATGTTCTCCTCAACACAACCGCACCGCAGACCAAGAGGAGGTCAGGACATGTTCAGGGTAAAATTCGATTTCAAAAAACGCGTTGAGACGTCCGGCACGCATTATGCGGACACCAAAACGACCCCGGACCGGCGCGGCGACTGGGTACACGAAGAGGCCCGCCTCACCCGCGAGGACATGTGCCGCACGTTCAAGGAAAAGGCGTGGAGCTATGAGCAAGATCCCGAATTGAGCCGTTCCGCGTAATCCGTGCATCCAAAGCCGGCTGCATAGGCGATCCTTTGCCGCTTCGGGCAAGCGCCGGTTGTTACACGTAAAATTGGGTTGCACCCGATCCGAAGCCCATGAAACCTGTCCTCCAGAAAGAGGAGGACATTATGCCCCTGCATCCCCGCGTTTCATCCGCCATCGTCGCAACCCTTTTTGCGGTAACCCCCGCCATTGCTCAGGCCGAGGTCTTCACCGCGCAAAGTGTTGTTACAGCTGCGACTCTCTATCCCAACGGTGCCGAGGTTACCCGCACCGCGCATCTTCATATGCCGGCAGGGCGCCATGAGTTGCAGCTTACTGATATTCCCTATGGAAATGTTCAGGCGTTGACGCAATCGCTGCGTGCCACGTTGGAAAACGCGCAACTCGGCCCTGTAAGCGTGCGCGCGACAGCCGGACCATCGCTCGGGGCGGCGGCGTCGCCACAGGCGCAAGCCGCACAGGCCGCCGTTACGGCCGCCAAAGATAGGCTTGCCGGTTTAAAGGCCCGAAAATCCGCGGCGATAGACGAGGTCAACGCGGCGCAGGACAGTCTTGATTTCCTGAACCGTCTCAAGGCGCCCGGTGACGCCTTGCCCGCCGAGGTGGCACAGACCGCCGTCATGATCCGCGAGCAGTCCTCGGCAGCGCGTATCGCGATGGCACAGGCACAGGCGCAGGCCGATGCGATGACCGAGGAAATTGCGGAGGCAAAACGCGCCGTGGAGGCGGCGACATCGGATTTGGATCGTATCGCCGCGACAGATCAGCCGCGTGTGACCGTGACGCTTCACCTTGATGTCCCGCAGGATGCCGATGTCACTGCCGCCCTGATATATCCCGTCGATGAGGCTGCGTGGAGGCCAAGCTATACCGCACGGCTTGATACAGTGACGGGGGACATGCAGATCGAGCGTGGCGTAAAGGCCGGACAGGCCACGGGGGAGGCGTGGTTCGATGTTGATCTGATGTTCTCGACCGAGCGGCCTGACCGCCGCACCGCCCCGTCCGAGGTGTTTCCGCTTATCCGCCGCCTGTTCGACCCCGAAGAGATCCGCCCAATGGCCCGCACCATGGCCGCCGACAGCATGGAGGTTCAAGGTATGGAGGCCCCGTACGTAAAGGCGGAGCAGGCCGCGGCACCCCGGTCCTATGGTCTGAGCCTGACCTATACCATGCCGACCCGACAGACGCTCTATTCCAACGGTGAGGAGATGACAGAGTTTGCCCTGAGTACGGTCGATGTCGCCCCCAAAATCACCGTGCGTGCCGTCCCGCTCTATGAGACTGCGGGGTATCTTGTGGCGGACTTCAACAATGAAAGTGGCGAAGTGTTGCTGCCAGGTGACGTCCGGATGTACCGCGATGGGGCATTTATCGGTGAAACCTATCTCGACACCATCGCCGCAGGACAGCAGACAGAACTGGCCTTTGGCGCGGTGGATGGCATTCAGGTGTCGCGTGTGGTGCTCACCCGCAATGAGGGGGATCGTGGCGTGATCCGCAAATCCAATGACATGCAAAGCGCTGTGCGGTTGAGTGTCGAAAACCTCACGGATCGGGCGTGGCCCATCGAGGTGATTGACCGGGTGTCTGTGGCCGAACAGGACGACCTGAAGATCGAATGGACCTCAACCCAGAAACCGACCGGAATAAGTGCGGACGACAAGCGCGGTATTTTGACGTGGGTCTTTGATCTGGATGCGGCAGGGGCATGGTCCACCGAGGTGACAGAAATGCTGACGTGGCCAGACGGGCAACAGCTTCAGTAGGGGAGAGGTTACCTCCATTCTATGATAGCACATCTTTAAGACGAGCGGGGCCAAAGCGGCCCCGCTTTTTCATTTGATCTCATGCCATGTGATTCGCCCGTTTGTGCGTGGAGATTGTCGCCGCCACATTGCTGCCCGATTGCCGCCGCGAAGCTGCCCGGGGCGTGCCACGGGAGTGTACCGACTTTAACCACCCCCAAGACGGTAGGGAGAATTTTAACTTTCGTAAATTACCTATGAACGGTGTGTTTAACTATTTGAAAATTATAGAAAGTCGAAATTCGATGGGCGACTGAATCTGGCTTTATATCAAATTGATAAAACCCTGAAATTCGCCTGTGAACACTTCTGTGGTCCCATGAATCCAAGAGATGAAGCACACGTACCGAGAGGATGGACACATGATCAAGTTGTTGAAAACCGCAAAGCAAACCGTCGGCACACAGAGTGCGAGCATTCTCAACTGGGACGTGCGTTCTGATTATGCCGCCGTGGCGCCCGCCAATCACAACCTGACGCGCGCAGCCCGTGAGGCCAATGTTGTCCCGCTGACCACACACTTGTCGGAAACAGATTTCCGTCCCGATCTTGGCGCACGTATCGCAATTGCGGCCTGAGGCCTCGCACAGACATTTTGAAAAGGATCACGACCATGAATGACTATATCGCAAAAGCCCGCGCCAACCGGATCATCGCCCTGAGCCTGCACAGCAACGGGGCGACGATGTTCTTTCCCGAAGCGGAGATTGAACCGTCCAACACCCTGTCGGAATTGGAAACGCGTCGCGCCATGATGCAGGTGTCAAAACCGATGTTCGTGCGGTCGCAAAGCCTCGCCCATTCCGCCATCATCGCGACGCCGGACCGCGCGAGCGTTGCCAACGCATCAAACGAGCCGTTTATCCTGACCCAAGAGTATGCTGTCACCAACGCCGCGTAATCAGACGGGCGGGCGCCTGGCGATCAGATCTGAACGAACTGATCGCTATCGGGATCATATTGATGCAGCTCGCCCTCGCCGATGTCGGTCCAAAGCCCGTGAATGCTCAATTCGCCGCTTTCCACGGCGCTGCGCACAAACGGGAACGTCATCATGTTTTCAAGCGAAATCAAAACCGACTCTTTTTCCAACGCCCGCATCGGGTCGGCTTCATTCCGTTCGGTGACGCGCTCGTAACCCGGACGTAGAATGTCCATCCAACGCCCGACAAAGGATGATTTGTCCTCCAGGTCCGGCGCATTGCCCGAACACATGTCATGGCATCCTTGTACGCCGCCACAGTTCGAATGGCCGAGTACGACGATATGGGCGACCTTCAGGTTGCAAACCGCGTATTCAACCGCCGCCGAAGTCCCGTGGTGATCGCCGTCATCGGTGAACGGCGGGATGAGGTTGGCGATATTGCGGTGGATAAAAAACTCACCCTGATCCGCGCCAAAGATGGACGTGACGTGAACGCGGCTATCACAGCAAGAGATAATCATGGCGCGGGGGCGTTGGCCCTCGTTGGCGAGGCGGCGATACCATGCGCTGTTCTCGTTATAGGTCGTTGCCTTCCAACCATGATAACGTTGCACCATATAGGCAGGAAGCGGTTTCGCGTTCTTCATTGATTTGTCATCCCTCACAGTTTCAAAGCAATTTCATCGAATGTAGTGAAATTTTTGCGGATTTCGAGGGAGAAATGATCCGGCATTAAACCTTTTCTTGAATGCTTTACCCCAAAGTCATGTCAGTGCGTGGGGGCGCATGAATATTTGGGGTATATTATGGTGGTAGCTAAACTACGGCTAGAGGGTGAAGTCCGTCTCGATCGTGAACGACTTGATCAACTTTATGCGCAATTGGGCTCGTCAGGTGCCGATGGTGTCGTGACGCGCGCGATGGAAGAACTCGCTGTGCGCCTGGCAAAGGTGGACAGTTGTCACCGCAAGGGACAGTTGGAAGAGTTGCAACGCGCAGCGCGGTCCATGATTGCGATCTCGGAACAGATCGGAATGGTGACCTTTGCGCAGGTTGCGGGCAGCGTGAGTGCCTTGGCCACAACGGACGACGGGACCGCGCTTGCCGCGACTGTTGAGCGGTTGATGCGGATTGGGGAGAATTCTCTTTTAGCCGTGTGGGACCTACAGGGCGCATCCATTTAACAGGGGTGCGGTCGAACGCGCGGCGCAAGTCATCCTCATGTGGGGTGGGGGACTTGCCGCCGTGATCTCGATCCTGCTTGCAGGTGTCATGGGATGAACTAGGGTGGTGCAAATGCACCCAAAATGAGCCTGACCATGCCCCTGACGTTTGCCGCTACTTCTGTGACCTCTTTGCCTTTGTATCTTGTTGCGCCCGATGGGCTTGAGGCGACCAAAGCAGGGCTGAGTGCCGCTCAATCCGAATGGATCAAGGCGAACGGGTTTACGGCCGGGCTTGGCGAAGTCTGTGTCTTTCCCGACGAAAACGGGATTGCGGGGGCTGTTGCGGGCATTGGCACGCCAGAGGCGCGTAAACGGACGCGTTTTGCGCTTGCCGCTGTGCGGGCAAAGCTGCCTGAGGCAACCTTTCACCTTGAAACCGACCTGACAGACGCGGCCCTGAGCGAACAGGCCCTCGGGTGGTTGCTTGCCGGTCATGTGTTCGATCGCTACGCGCCGGCTGCGGCACCGAAAGCGCAGCTTGTCGCGCCATCGGGGGTAGATGCGACACGGCTTGAAATTATGGCGGCGGGTGAGGCGCTTACGCGCGATCTGATCAATACGCCCGCATCCGACATGGGGCCAGATGAGTTGGAGGCCGCCGCCCGCGCTGTGGCTGATATGTTCGACGCCGAACTATCGGTCATCGAAGGCGATGCGCTGCTCGCACACAACTTCCCCATGATCCACGCCGTTGGCCGTGCCTCGCCGCGTGCGCCGCGCCTGATCGAGATGAACTGGGGGAAATCCGGCCCGAAACTGACCCTCGTGGGCAAAGGCGTGTGTTTCGACACGGGCGGCCTCAACATCAAACCCGGGGCCTCTATGGGTCTGATGAAAAAGGATATGGGGGGCGCCGCTGCCGTTCTTGGTCTGGCGCATATGATTATGGCGCTTGGGGTGGATGTGCAGCTTCGTGTGTTGATCCCTGCGGTCGAAAATTCGATCTCCGGCAATAGTTTCCGCCCACAAGACATCCTGACATCGCGCAAGGGACTGACGGTTGAAATCAACAATACCGACGCCGAAGGCCGTCTTGTTCTGGCCGATGCTCTGGCGCTTGCCGACGAAGGCGATGCCGACCTGATCATCTCTATGGCAACCCTGACAGGGGCCGCGCGGGTTGCGGTCGGTCCCGATCTTGCGCCGTTTTTTGCGACGACGCCCGCGGATGCCGCCGCGGTGATCCTCGGTGCGGCCAAGTCCGCCGATCCCGTATGGCAAATGCCGTTTTGGGATCCTTATGAAAAGATGATCGAACCCGGGATTGCCGACCTTGATAACGCGCCTGCGGGCGGATTTGCCGGGTCTATTACTGCCGCGTTGTTTCTGCGCCGGTTTGTGACGCAGACGCCGCGCTATATGCATTTTGACATCTATGGCTGGACGCCCTCGGCGGCTCCCGCGCGCCCCAAAGGTGGCGCAGGGCAGGGAACGCGGGCGGTACTCGAGGCGCTCGCGGAGCTGCTCCCCCTATGACCGACCGGCGCCTCACCCCCGCCAATAACCGCGTCGCCTTGGCCGGCTTTGCCACTTCGGGTCAGGCGGTTGTTGGCGCGCAGGCCGCGGGTGTCTGCGTTCCTGTTGCGGATTTGCGTGATGCCCCCGATGGGGCCCGCGACCGGCAGGTTTTGCACGGTGACGTGTTTGACGTGTTGGAGCGCCGCGATGGATGGGCCTTTGGCGTGGCGCGCAAAGATGGCTATGTCGGGTATGTGGCGCAGACCGATCTTGGCGCGCCCCAAACCGCCACGCACATCATTTCCGTGCGGGCCACCCACCTGTACCCGACCGATGACTTCAAATCCGAAGCCGTTGCGTCCTTGCCTTTTGGCAGTCGCATCTGCGTGGTCGATGAACGACGCAGGTTTATGGAAATTGAGGGCGGGTTGTTCGTGCCAAAGCCCCACATCCGTCCCATTGATCGTCCGTTTTCCGACCCCGTTACCATCGCGCAATTGCTGTTTGGCACACCCTACCTTTGGGGCGGGAACTCGGCGTTCGGCATTGATTGTTCGGGACTGGTTCAGGCGGGACTTCTGGCCTGTGGAGCCTCATGCCCGGGTGATAGTGATATGCAAATGGATCTCGGGACCGCCGCGCAGGGTGATTATCAGCGCGGTGATCTGGTGTTTTGGGCCGGGCATGTGGCGATTTGTGTGGACGAAGATGTCCTGATCCACGCCAATGCCTATCATATGGCTGTGACATATGAGCCGATTGCCAAGGCCATTGCACGGATCTCGGCGCAGGGCGATGGGCCTGTGACAGCGCATCGGCGGCTGTAGACGGGGTTAGTCGATGGCGCGGATCAGCTTGCGATCAAAGTAGCGCATCACCACCGCCAGATCATGCCCGCGCTTAAGGACCTGCCCGTCCATCGAGATAACGGCATACATGCCTTGGCGATTGCGCAATCGGGGCCGTTTTTCGACGCGGTAGATTGGATGTTCGGCGGTGCGGCGAAAGATTGAAAAGACCGCAACATCCCGCAAAAACGACATTGCGTAGTCCCGCCAGTCGCCCGCAGCGACGAATCTCCCATAAATGCCGAGAATCAGGCCAAGCTCATGGCGGTCAAACGCGACTTTGTCGTCGGCGTGCTTTCGGGAAAATGGTGTTGGTGTCTGAATGGTCATTTTAAAAGACTGTGGCCGTTTCCTTTATAAATCAAGGGTGAATGCATTTTTGACGGCCGGGGGTGGGCGCTTGCCCAAGTTCCGACACAAAAAGACCCGCGCTTTATCCTTTTCGTTCCCCGCTTTGGCCCGCTTTACAGGCGAAACCTATACACACGGAGCGAAACGCTTTGCCCCGGTGTTGCGGTTTAACAGCCCCCACCCAGTTCGCAGCACCGGGGAATTCGCTCCACACGATCAAACTAGGCCGGGATCGCTATGTGCGTCCCGGCTTTTTATTTGTCGAGCACCCGCCATCACATGCCACGGTCATTTGCGCAGGTCTGGTGACCGTTAGCCGCACCATGCCCGAACAATATGCCCGTCCGCATCAAGGTCGATATTGGTGCGATTGAGGCGGTAGTCCTTGGTGATCATGGCACCGGGTGCAATCACCCGAACGGGATCGGGCAGATCCAGTGTTGCAATCACACTTCGGTCCTCGCCGATAAACGGCGTGACGCGATCTTTGGCGCAACTGTCGGCCGCGGGGTTTTGCATTTCCGGCAGCACGGAGGTGTCGGACGTCTCCTGTTGGCATCCGCTCAAGGCGGTCAGGGCTATGAGGCACAGGGCCAGATGTTTCATCGTGTGGTCCGGTATGCTGCGAGGAACATGTCGACAGCAGAGGCGACAATGCGGTCGCGCTCCTCGGCGTCCATCGTGAAATTCGAATCGAAGGTACAGCACAGCACAGAGCGCACTTTGCACAATTCTGCAAATTGTTCGGCGGCCAAGAGGACGTCGTCGATGGCCAATTCGCCACGCTCTATGCAGCTTTGGAGATAGGCGGCGATACGGTCGCGCACCAACATCGGGCCGCTTTCATAGAATTTGCGGCCAATTTCGGGGAAGCGGTCGCTTTCTGCGACAGCGGTACGGAAAATGGCCTGTCCGAAGTCTGATAGCAGGTAGTCCATCAATTTGCGACCCACGATGGGCAGTAGCACTTCAGGGGGTGCTGTCATGTCCAACGCGCCCGCACCCTCATCTGCCTGGCGTTTCATCTCACGGCTTGCGATTTCGATGAACAGCACGCGTTTGTCGGGGAAATAGCTGTAGAGCGTTGCTTTGGACACGCCGGATTCGCGGGCGATGTCGTCCACCGACGCGCCCTCAAACCCGTCCCGCAAAAAGACGGTGCGTGCCCCTTCGACGACTTGATCGAATTTGCGACCTTTTTTGATCTCCGCGCTGTGCACCGGTTTGTCACTCCTGATTTTGGTTAGACAATAGCGACTTAATAGCGCGTGGCAAAGCGACTTCCCGAAGCGTAAAAAGCGGCAGGCCCGAAGGCCTGCCCAGTGTTCGACAGGGATGTCGATCGTCATGCTGTGGGGAGATCTCCCGCAGCACAAGGATCAAACTAAACTGACTGGTTTAGTTGAGCAAGCAGAAACTGAACCGCCCGGTCTAGTTTTGGGCCTTGCCGGGTAAGGTGGGCTGTGTTTAATTTAGAATAGTTCTAAATAGAGGTGAGTATATGATCCCCGGCTTTGCAAACAGACGCAAATTCTCCGACCTCACGGAGCAAGAAATCCTTGCTCTCGCGATTTCGTCCGAGGAGGATGATGCGCAAATTTACCGCCTCTATGCCGAACGGTTGCGCGACGATTTTCCGGATAGTGCCTTGGTGTTCGACGGTATGGCCGCCGAGGAGGATGAGCACCGTGCCGCGCTGATTGCGCTACACAAAACGCGGTTCGGGGATGTGATCCCGCTGATTCGCCGCGAACATGTGTCTGGCTACTATGCGCGCAAGCCGGTGTGGTTGATCGAGACCCTCGGCCTTGAGAGAATACGTGCGGAAGCGCGGGCGATGGAGCAAGGTGCGGAGGCATTTTACCGTCGTGCTGCCGCCCAAACCACGGACGCGGATACCCGTAACCTTCTGGGCCAACTCGCGACCGCCGAGGCGGGCCACGACAAACGCGCGGGGGAGTTGGAGGCCGCACATCTGGGAACAGATGAACGCGCCCGCGAAGACGAAGACGCGCACCGGAAATTTGTGCTCACATGGGTGCAACCCGGTCTTGCGGGTCTGATGGACGGTTCTGTTTCAACACTGGCGCCGATCTTTGCCACGGCCTTTGCCACACAAGATACGCATACGACGTTTCTCGTTGGCTTGGCGGCCTCAGTTGGCGCGGGCATTTCGATGGGCTTCACCGAGGCGGCGCATGATGATGGTGTCATCTCCGGTCGTGGCTCGCCGATCAAACGTGGCTTTGCATCGGGCATCATGACGATGGTCGGCGGGCTTGGTCATGCCTTGCCCTACCTGATCCCCGACTTTTGGACCGCGACATTCATTGCTTTGGTCGTTGTGTTCATTGAACTGTGGGCCATCGCATGGATTCAAAACAAGTTCATGGAAACGCCGTTTCTGCGCGCCGTTTTTCAGGTTGTGCTCGGTGGCGCTCTGGTATTCGCTGCGGGGGCGCTTATCGGTGCGGGATAACCCGCATCCGTGTCCCTGAATCCAAAGGCGGCCCCGTGACGAAAATCTACATTGATGCCGACGCCTGTCCGGTAAAGGACGAGGCTGAAAAGGTCGCAACGCGCCACAAAATCATGTGCCTGTTCGTGTGCAATGGCGGGCTGCGGCCATCTGCCAATCCGTTTGTCGAAATGGTGTTTGTCCCCGATGGGCCGGATGTGGCCGACATGTGGATTGCCGATCGCGCCGGACGCGGCGATGTGGTTGTGACGGGTGACATCCCCCTCGCGGCCAAGGTGGTCGAGGCGGGCGCACGGGTGATCAAACACAACGGTGAGCCGCTGACACAGGCGAACATTGGCAATGTTCTGGCCACCCGTGATCTCATGGCCGACCTGCGTGCCGCCGATCCGTTTCGACAGGGGGGCGGAAAACCGTTTTCCAAAGCCGACCGTTCGCGGTTCCTCGACGGATTAGACCGCGCCATCCAAGCCGCAAAGAGAGACCTTGTATGACCATTGACGTCGTGATTTTCGATATCGGAAACGTGTTGATCGAATGGAACCCCGAACGGCATTACGATGCCACAATCGGGGAGGCACGCCGCAAAGAGATGTTCGCGGCGGTTGATCTTCACGGGATAAATCTTGGTATCGATACGGGCGCCCCGTTTCGTCAAACCATTGAACGCGCCGCCAAAGAAAACCCTGCGTTTCACGACGAAATCATGATGTGGTATTTCGACTGGGATAAAATGGCGGCGCCTCAAATTCCCCATTCCGTGGCGCTGCTTCGTGCCTTGCGTGCCAAAGGTGTCCGTGTCATCGCGCTTACAAATTTCGGGGCCGAGAGCTTTGAATTTGCCGAAACCAGATACCCGTTTCTGGCCGGGTTTGACAAAACCTATGTTTCCGGCCGCTTGGGCTGCGTTAAGCCGCACCGCCTGATTTACGAGATGCTCGAGGCGGGTGAGGCGGCACAGCCCGACACATTCCTGTTTGTGGATGATCGTCCCGAAAACATCGACATGGCCGCACGCCGTGGGTGGCAAACCCACCTCTTTGACGGAGCCGAAGGATGGGCCAGGCGTCTGGTCGCGGCGGGTTTGCTTACCGCAGATGAGGCGGGTCTTTAGGACAGGGCTTTTGCCACGCGTTGTCCCAACGGGATCTCTTTGATTGGCAAGTGCACGATGGCGGAAAATGCGCCAACGCCGACACCGACCCACCAAACGGCGGTGTAGTTGCCGTAGATGTCGTAGAGCTTCCCGCCAAGCCACACGCCGAGAAACGCCCCCAGTTGGTGTGAGAAAAACACGATCCCATAGAGCGTCCCCATATAGCGCAGCCCGTAAATATGGGCGACGAGGCCAGAGGTGAGCGGTACGGTGGCGAGCCAAAGCGCGCCCATCACGACCGAGAAAATAAGCACGGACGCGGGCGTAATCGGAAAGAAAATAAACGCGGCGGCCGCGATGGTGCGTGCGACATAAATTCCCGTGAGCAGGTAGCGTTTCGAGTAGCGGTTGCCCAAATAGCCCGCCATCAAGGTCCCGCCAATATTGGCCAGCCCGATGAGCGAGATAGAGATCGCGCCAAGCGCGGATGTCGAGGTGACGCCAATGGCGGCAAGCGTGCCCGACGGATCAATCGCCCCGCACATCTCGGTGACGAGAGCGGGAAAGTGAGCGGTGATAAAGGCAAGCTGATAGCCGCATGAAAAGAAGCCCAGAAAAATCAGGGTATAGCTCGGATCGCGAAAGGCTTTGCCAAGGATCGCACCGAGGCTTTCCTCCAACGCCGCCTTGGAGGCCACTTGTGGCGAACGCATCAACGGCAGGGCCAAAAGCGAGAGCAAGATTGCAGCGGCGAACAAAACAAAGACGTCCTGCCACGGCATAAAGGACAAGAACCATTCGGCAAGGGGCGCCCCGAACACTTGGCCCGCCGACCCCGCAGCGGTCGCGATGGCGAGTGACATGGAGCGGTTTTGGTCCGACGAGGCGCGTCCGACTACGGCCAGAATAACGCCAAAGCCGGTACCGGCGATGCCGAAGCCCACAAAGATCTCAAAGAACTGATGCCCCTCGGGTGTGACCGCAAAGGAGGACAGCACCAGACCCGCAGCGTAGGTTAACGCACCCAGAATGATGGCTTTGCGGTCGCCCATGCGTTCGGCGATTGCGCCAAAAATCGGTTGGCCAAAGCCCCATGCAAGGTTCTGGATCGCGATGGCCATGGAAAATTCGGCGCGGGGCCAATTGAATTCGGCGGCGATGGGAATTTGGAACACGCCAAAAGAGGCCCGGATCGAAAAGCTGATGATCATAATGAGACAGCCGCCAATCAGGACCGGCGTGAACAGGGGCGTGCGTGCGTCGGACATCTTTGTCTCCTTTGCGTCAGCAATCGTACACGGTGCGCAAAGCGTCAATCAAAACATTGGCATGGCGTCGATCATCTTTCCTTATGATCCGCCGCGCGATAAGGACAGTTATGGAGAGTTTGACCCACATATACGCGGCAAAGGTCGCATCCGGTGCCTTGACGGCGGACCCCGCCCAAGAGGCGGTATTGCCTTTGCTCGATGAGGTGCGCGATGCCTTGCGCGCGGCTCCGCGCGGCAAAAGCGGTTTGTTGTCCCTGATCGGTGGCCGCAAACCCCCGCCCCGGATTAAGGGGCTATATCTGTGGGGCGGTGTCGGGCGCGGGAAATCCATGTTGATGGATCTGTTCCACGAACATAGCCCTGTTCCTTCGCGCCGCGTACATTTTCACGCCTTCATGCAGGAGGTGCAGGCGGGTATCCATGCCGCCCGCAAACAAGGTGTCGAGGATGCGATTGCGCCCGTGGTCGAACAGGTCGCCAAAGACATTCGCCTGCTGTGTTTCGATGAAATGCAGATTACCGACATTGCCGATGCGATGATTGTGGGGCGCTTGTTCGAGGGGCTGTTCAAACGCGGCGTGACGGTTGTCACAACGTCAAACCGTGTCCCCGATGATCTTTACAAAGACGGATTGAACCGACAGCTGTTTTTGCCGTTCATCGCGCTGATCAAAGAGCGCCTGACCGTGCATCATCTGCATTCCCCCGTCGATTACCGCCAAGGGCGCCTGACCGGCACGCCGGTCTATTTCCATCCGTTGAACGATAGCGCACGGGCTGCGGTTTCGAGCATCTGGGACGACCTGACCGGTGGACAGACTGCGGGTCTGACGTTGCACGTCAAAGGGCGTGATGTGACCTTGCCGCGCTTTCACAACGGGATTGCACGGGCGACATTCTGGGATCTGTGCGCACAGATGTATGGCCCCGCTGATTATCTGGCGATTGCGGATGCGGTGAAGCTGTTGATTCTTGAAGATGTGCCGCGCTTGTCGCGGAGCAACTTTAACGAGGCTAAGCGGTTTGTGACTCTGGTCGATGCGCTTTACGAGGCAAAAGTGCGCCTTGTCGTAACGGCGGTGGATGAACCTGAACGGCTTTATATCGAGGGTGCCGGCGCGTTCGAGTTTGAGCGCACCGCCTCGCGTCTACGCGAGATGCAGGACGTGCATTGGGGGCAAGAGTAAACACCCACACACTGTAACCGCGCAACAAAAAGGCCGCCCCGATAAGGCGGCCTTTGTCAGTCTACCGGCCAGTCCGGCGGTGCGGATTATTCGTCCGCAACCGTGATTGCCGCCCCGCGCGTGTCGATCCAGGGGTGGGAGGCCAGCGCCGCGTTCATCGCTGCCGTGGCATCATCGACAAGCTGTTGGCCGTCAAAGCCCTTGGCGGTCATATCTGCAACCCATTCGGCTGTGACCTCATCGCCGAGCGCACGGATTTTCGCGGTTTCTTCCGCGCTCATTACGGCGATGGTGTTGTCACTCGCCGCGATCTCTTCGAGGCCATCTTCGTCGCCGTGATCATACGCCGCGCCGGACCATTCCGATGCCATCAGGCCCGAGTTGGCGTCAATTACGGCCTTTAGGTCGTCGGGGAGGCTGTCGTATCTGGCTTGGTTCATCGCCCAGATAAAGTAGAGGTTGTAAAGTGAACGGTCACCCGCGACATCCGTGTGGCTGTCGGTTAATTCGTCGAGTTTCAACGAGGGCGCCATTTCAAAGGTGATGACGCCGCCGTCCAACACGCCCTTGGCCAATGCTTCGGGAAAGGCGGGGACGGGCATGCCCACGGGGGTCGCGCCAAGTTTGCTCAGGAGCAGCGTGGAGGTACGGGTGGGGGCGCGTAGTTTGAGCCCCTTAAAGTCCTCGGTGGTGGCGAGTGCCGGACCTTTTTTGTGAACAAGGCCCTCGCCGTGCATGTGTGCGGCCAGAACTTTGATGTCTTTGAAATCGTCCATCAGGTGCTTTTGGGTGAACTCCCACGCGGCGATGGAGGCCAGTTCGCCGGATTTCGCCGTCATAAACGGCAACTCCATTGCTTCGACTTCGGGGAAGCGTCCGGGTTGATAGCCGGGAATGACCCAACCGCCGTCAATCGCACCATCGCGGATGAGGTCATATTGATCCGGGGCTTTGCCGCCGAGTTGCATCAGGGGATACATCTCGATTTTGATCCGCCCACCGGATTCTTTTTCGATCTTATCGGCCCAAGGTTGCATGAAATACATCGGCGATCCCGACGCGGGAGACACGAAATGCTGAAAGCGGAGTGTGACCTCTTGGGCATAGGCGCCAATGGTTGTGGTCGTCGCGGTCAGGGCCGCAAGGGCCACGGATTTCAAAAGCATGGTCATGGGCAAGCCTCCTTTAAGGCTGGGGCGGTGGGCGGTTGACCCTCCGTCAATTCTTAAGTGGGGACTGGCTACCCCAGTTGCAAGCAATTCGCAACTGGGAATAGGTAAATTTATCTGACCCTTCGGTCAAATATCTGATTTGGTGGAACTTTCGTGAGATCCGCCGCGATCAGCGTCACACGTTATAGGTCGGGTGAAACCGCCCTGTCGGGGAGAGCGTGAAAATCTCGAACCCGTCTGCGGTCACACCGATCGAGTGTTCGAACTGTGCGGACAGCGATTTGTCACGGGTTACGGCGGTCCAGTCGTCTGCCAGAACTTTGGTCTCGGGGCGGCCAAGGTTGATCATCGGCTCGATGGTGAAAAACATGCCCTCTTCGAGGACGGGACCCTGACCTGTCCGACCGTAGTGCAACACATTGGGCGGCGCATGAAAGACACGCCCCAGACCGTGGCCGCAAAAATCGCGTACGACCGACATGCGTTGTGCTTCGGCGTAGGTCTGGATGGCATGGCCGATGTCGCCGAACGTATTGCCCGGCTTGACCATTTCGATGCCCTTGAACAACGCGTCATGCGTCACCTGGATCAGGCGCTCGGATTTACGCGACAGCTTGCCCGCAACATACATCCGTGAACTGTCTCCGAACCAACCGTCTTTGATCACGGTGATGTCGATATTGACGATGTCGCCGTCTTTGAATTTCTTGGCACCCGGGATGCCGTGGCAAACGACGTGATTGATGGAAATACAGGTCGCGTGTTTGTAGCCTTTGTAGCCGATCGTGGCCGACGTGGTGCCAAGTTCGCCCACGCGCCGCTCGACAAAGGCGTCTACCTCCTCTGTTGTCGCACCGGGGATGACGAGATCCGCAACCTCGTCCAGAATCTGTGCTGTGATCTGGCCTGCGGCGCGCATGCCGGCAAAGTCCGATGCCTCGTGGATTCGAATACCGTCTTTGGTGATGCGGCCGTGATGCGTGTCGTCCAAAACTCTCTCCATTCGCTTTGTGCTCCCATATAGTCCTTTGTATCAAAAAGGGCTAGGGGCGGCGGATCACAACAGGCGGACCGGTGCAGGGCCGATTGTCACGGCCTCGGGAGAGGCCTGAACGGCAAAGGCCATGATGGTAACACCTGCCGCGCGTGCGGCTGTTTCGGCGGCGGCGTAAGTCGGGTCAATATCGGCGGCGGGGTGAAATCGGTCGCAATCCGTGCGGCTCACGAGATAGAGCATGACCGCGCGGTCGCCTTCGCTCACCCGTGCGGACAATTCGCCCAGATGCTTGGCCCCGCGTACCGTTTTACTATCGGGAAATTCGGCCAACCCCGCCTCGCGGCTCAGCGTTACGGATTTCACCTCAACCCATATTCTGGCGCCATTTTGTGTGACCAGAAAGTCTGCGCGGGATTTTTCGCCATAGGGAACTTCGGCGCGTACCTCGCCCTCGAGGCCCGGGATCAATTGCGCTTTCAGAGCTTCGTGCACCACGCGATTGGCGATGCCTGTGTCGACAACAACCGTCGCGCCCGCGACCTCGACAAGGCGCAGCCCGTATTTCAATTTCTTTTTGGGATCCTCATTGGGTTCGACCCAGACGCGCAACCCCGCATCCGCCAGTCCCGTCATGGATCCGGGGTTCGGGCAATGGGCCGTTACCTCGCGCCCGTCAGACAGACGGATATCGGCGAGGAAGCGTTTGTAACGGCGGATGAGCGTCGCAGGGACGAGTTCGGTTTGAAAGCGCATGGCGACAGCCCTATACCGAAACGTAAGCGCATCTCAAGGAGAGACACATGTCCGCACCGACACCCAACCCGACCGCAGCTATTCTTATCATTGGCGATGAAATCCTGTCCGGGCGTACGCGGGACGCAAATATGTACTACCTCGCGGGGGAATTGACCAAACTGGGGATCGACCTCAAAGAGGCGCGGGTGGTGTCTGATGACAAAGATGCGATCGTGGCGGCGGTTCGGGCGCTTTCGGGCCGCTATGATCATGTGTTCACATCGGGCGGCATCGGACCAACCCACGACGACATCACCGCCGATTGCGTGGGCGCCGCGTTCGGCGTGGCAATCGGGGTGCGCGATGACGCCCGTGCGCTTCTGGCTGCGCATTACGCCGCCCGTGGGGCGGAGTTTAACGAGGCGCGTCTGCGCATGGCGCGTATTCCCGACACGGCGACCCTGATCGAAAACCCTGTCTCCATTGCGCCTGGGTTTACGATTCAAAACGTTCACGTCATGGCGGGTGTCCCGAATATCTTTCAGGCGATGGTGGCGTCTGTTGTGCCAACCCTGACGGGCGGGTCGCCCCTGTTGTCACAGACCTACCGCATCGACCGTCCCGAAAGCACGGTGGCCGGACCCTTGGGCGCGTTGGCCGCGCGATACCCCGACCTGTCAATGGGATCCTACCCGTTTACCCGTGATGGCGCCTTTGGCACCAATATCGTGATTCGTGGCGTCAACGGCACGGATGTGGAGGCGGCGATGATCGAACTGGCCGTATTGTTTCCACAAGAATGATCGGTGGTGACAGCCTTTGGGCGGCGTTCGAGGCCACGTGGCCCCCCGCCTCACGCGACCTCTTTGGTCCGTTTGTCTGGCGCGATGGTGCGGGCGGCGGGCAACGCGTGTCTGCGGCCAGTGTGCGTGCTGCGGGCGCGGCTGCGCCGGCGGTGTCAAATGCCGACCTTGACCGGATCGAAGCGCGCTTTGCAGCGCACTCCCGCAGCCCCCTGTTTCAAGTGAGGCCCGGGGATGACGCCCTGGACACTTTACTCGCGGCGCGACAGTACACGGTGGGGGATCCGACCATAACGATGCTCGCGCCAATTGATCGTATCCCTGTGGGCGGTGCGACCAAGGTCTACACAAGTTGGCCCCCCGTTGTGGTTCAGCGCGAAATCTGGGCGGCGGGTGGTGTGGATGCCGCACGGATTGCGGTGATGGAGCGCGTCACCTGTCCCAAAACGACATTGCTTGCCCGCCTCGGGGATGCGCCCGCGGGGGCGGGGTTTGTGGCGGTACACAACGGGGTGGCGGTGATCCATGCGTTGGAGGTCGCCGAGGCAGCCCGTAGGCAGGGTATGGCCCGCGCGATGTTTCTCATGGCGGCGCATTGGGCGCGCAGCGAGGGGGCAACGCATATCGCACTTCAGGTGACACAGGCGAATGCGGCGGCGCGGGCGCTGTATTCTTCGCTTGGAATGGTTGCCGTGGGACAGTACCACTACCGCAAAAGGAGCCTGTCCCCGCGTGAAACGTAATCTTGGTGTCCCTACCGTTATCCTGTCGGTTCTGTCGGCGTGGCTCGCCGTCTCTGCGGTGGCTTTGGACCTGCCGGCATCGGCGCTTTTGACTGCGTCCAACGTTCAGACAAAAGAAACGGTGTTTCCGGTTACGGCGTTTCATAACGGCACGGCGACCTTTGACACGGCAAAGGGCCAGATCACCAAGCGGTCGTACAAGGTCGCAGGATCAAGCCTCACCAGTTTCCAACTGATCGAACCGATCAAGGCGCAATTGCAAGCTGACGGCTTTTCCATCGCGTTCGCCTGTGCCGATACGGTCTGTGGTGGTTATGATTTCCGCTACGCGCTTGACCTCCTGCCGCCGCCCCACATGTTCGTCGATCTCGGCGACTTTCAATATATTCTCGCCATCCACGATGACGGGCGCCGCGTGTCGGTTGTCACGAGCCGCGCAGCACAGGCGGGGTTCATCCAACTGACCACTGTCACGCCAAAAGGCGGCGTGATTGCCGATACCCCGAGGGCCACCATTCCGATGGTGCAGGTCAACCCGACATCCGATTTACCGTTGATTGCGCAGCTTACCGAGGTGGGGCATGTTCCGCTTGATGATCTGGCGTTTGAAACGGGGTCGGCGCAGCTTGGTGCGGGGCCGTTTGCATCGCTGTCGACATTGGCGGGGTATTTGCGCGATACGCCCGATGCACGGGTCGTTTTGGTCGGTCACACCGATAACGTGGGCGGATTGGCGGGCAATGTGACCTTGTCAAAGCAACGTGCGGCCTCGGTGCGGGCGCGATTGATCGACGCGCATGGCGTTGAGGCGGAGCAACTTGGCGCGGATGGCGTCGGGTATCTTGCGCCGCGCACGACCAATGCCACGACAGTAGGGCGGAACTCGAACAGACGGGTCGAAGCGATACTCGCCCCGACCCGGTAACTGTGCAGGTTTGTGGTCTTTTGTGTCGTCACATTACCACTTGTTCGGGCCTTTTTCGGCAAAAGAATGCACGAGGAAGTCGATGAAGGCGCGCACTTTCGGCTGCGTAAACCGACCCGGTGGGTAGACGGCATAGATGCCTTGGGTCTCTGCCGGCAGATCGGGAATAGCTTCCTCGATCAAGCCCTTTTCCAACGCATCCGCGTAAAGGAACGATGGCAAATAGGCGATGCCAAGACCGGAAATGGCAGCATTCAAAAGCGATTGACCATCGTTGACGGTCAGCCAGCCTGCGGTGCGCACCTGACGTTTTTCGCCTGATGGAGCTGTGAGTTTCCACACCGCGGAGTTCGCCTGATTGCCGTAATGCAGCAACTTGTGGTCGTTCAGATCGTCGATCTTTTGCGGACGACCGTATTTCTGGAAATACGACGGCGAGCCGACCATCATTTTGGTTGTTTCGGTCAGTTTGCGCGCGCGTAGGGTGCTGTCTTCCAGCTCACCGATGCGAATGGCCATGTCGAAGCCTTCGGAAATCAGTTCGACATAGCGGTTGTTCAGGACCATGTTCACGTTGATGTCGGGGAACTCCGATAGGAAATCGCCGAGCACGGGAGACAGGTGGTTGACGCCAAAATCCGTTGCAACCGAGATGCGCAACAGGCCCGATGGGTCCGACTGCATCGAGCTGACAAGTGCGTCCGCTTCGCCGGCGTCATTGAGGACGCGGCGGGCGCGATCGTAATAGGCCAGACCAATTTCGGTCGGGCTCACACGGCGCGTTGTTCTGTTGAGAAGGCGCGCCCCGAGGCGGGCCTCAAGCGAGGAAACGTGCTTGGATACGGCAGATTTTGAAATCCCCATTTTCTTCGCAGCGTCTGTAAAGCCGCCCTGGTCTACGACCGTGGCAAAGGCTTCCATTTCTGTCAATCTGTCCATGTGTTCTACCTGCAGTACCTTCCTAATTGCAGATGAACATGCCGCTCAATTCGGGCAACAATGGGGTGAGCGAGGGACAATAGCGTGATCAATTCGGGTATCGTTGCGATGGTGGAAACGCGGAAATAATGCGTTTCCACCTAATATTTTCAACCGCTTAGAGGGTCGCCGCAAGTCGTGCGCCCTGATCAATCGCGCGTTTTGCGTCCAGTTCGGCGGCAACATCGGCCCCGCCGATCACATGCACCGTGCGCCCCGCCGCCTCCAAAGCATCGGCCAGGGAGCGGTCGGACAGTTGGCCCGCACATAGCACAATGGTGTCGGCCTCGATCAATTCGCGTTCGCCATTTTTGGTAATCACGATGCCCTCTGCGGTGATTTCCTCATAGGTCGCACCGCCAAGCATCCGTACGCCTTTCATCTGAAGCGTCGCGCGGTGGATCCAGCCCGTGGTCTTGCCCAATCGCTTGCCCGGTTTCTCGGCTTTGCGTTGCAACAGCGTCACCTCGCGCGTCGGTGCGTCGGGGTTCGGGCCGTCAGGGGACAGGCCGCCACGGTCGGTTTGGGGATCGGTGATGCCCCATTCCTGTTTCCACTCGGCAATGTCGAGCGTGGGGCTGTCGCCCGTGGTCAGGAATTCGGCCACGTCAAACCCGATGCCGCCCGCGCCGATCACGGCGACACGTTTGCCGACGTCCACCTTGTCGCGCAGAACATCGATGTAGGAGACGGTATTGCCATGCGCGTCCTGTCCCGCGATCTGTGGGTCACGCGGCACAACGCCTGTGGCAATCACGATCTCGTCGAACCCGTCGAGGGTCTCGGTGATGACCTCGACCCCGAGGCGCACGGTGATGCCCGCATGTGCGACAGCAGATGTAAACCAGTCCACAAGCCCGTGGAATTCTTCCTTGCCCGGAACCTGACGTGCCATGTTGAGTTGGCCGCCCAAACGATCGGAGCGGTCGAACAGCGTGACGTCATGGCCGCGCCCGGCGGCAACGATTGCCGTCATCAGGCCCGCCGGCCCCGCCCCGACCACGGCCACAGATTTGGCAGAGGTGACGGGCGCGTAATCGAGATTGGTTTCATGGCAGGCACGCGGGTTTACAAGGCACGAGGTCAGTTTTCCCGAGAACGTATGGTCAAGGCAGGCCTGGTTACACGCGATGCAGGGGGCAATCTCATCGGCCTTGCCCGCCGCCGCTTTGTTGACGAAATCGGGATCGGCAAGGAACGGACGCGCCATTGACACCATATCGGCGCAGCCCTCGGCAAGCACGCTTTCGGCGACGTCGGGATGGTTGATACGGTTGGAGGTGACGATCGGGATCGACACCTCGCCCATCATCGCTTTGGTCACGGACGCAAAGGCGGCGCGAGGCACGGAGGTGGCGATTGTCGGCACGCGGGCCTCGTGCCAACCGATGCCCGTGTTGAGGATTGTCGCCCCTGCGGCCTCGACCGCTTTGGCCAGCATCACAACCTCGTCCCATGTCGACCCGTTCGGGATCAGGTCGATCATCGAGATGCGGTAAATGAGGATGAAATCGGGACCAACGGCGGCGCGGGCGCGCTTGACGACTTCGACGGCAAAGCGCATGCGGTTCTCATAGGAGCCACCCCACGCGTCGTCGCGTTGGTTGGTGTGGGTGACGAGGAACTGGTTGATCAGGTACCCTTCGCTGCCCATGATTTCGACGCCGTCGTAGCCCGCCTGTTGGGCGCGTGCGGCGGCTGTGGCGTAATCCGCAATTTGTTTTTCGATCCCTGCGGCGTCCAGTGCCTTGGGCGCAAAGGGCGAAATAGGCGATTTGATTGCGGAGGGTGCTACGCATTCGTGGCTATAGGCGTAGCGACCTGCGTTGAGGATTTGCATCGCGATCTTGCCACCCTCGGCGTGGACCGCGTCCGTTACGCGGCGGTGGTTGGCGATGTCCTCGTCCGTGTACAGTCCCGCCGCACCCGGAAACACGCCGCCTTCGGAGTTGGGGGCCATGCCGCCGGTGACGATCAAGCCGACCCCGCCTTTTGCGCGGGCGCTGTAGAATGCGGCAACCGCATCCCAATCCTTGCGCTCTTCGAGGCCTGTGTGCATCGACCCCATCAGGGTGCGATTGCGCAGGCTCGTAAATCCGAGATCAAGTGGGGCGAGAAGATGTGGGTAAGTGGTCGAATGTGTCACGTGGATGGCCTCCCTATCGCGGTCACTTTGCGCGGGGCGCGGGGGGCTGTCACGTTGAACGCGGCGTCAGATTGGTTCGGGCGTGAGGATCAGACGGCGCCCGTTTCGATGCAGTGGCGGCGAAATGCGCGTTTGAGCATATCAAGTTCGGCACGCATCAGGTCGATTTCTGCGCGGGTGTTTCCCTCTATGGCGTCCCCTGCGATAATCGCACATGAGCCGATCCGCTCTCCGGTTTCCGCGAGGGTGAACAAAAACGTTTCTACCCCGTCGTTAATCAGGTCGCTTGGAATCGCGAATTGGAAAATATAGGTGCCTGCGCGGTCGGGGGCTTCGGTCACGACGTGTCCCGTGACAGGCTGTTCGCGGTGCGTCACCACAATGTCAGGCAGATCGGCCTCGACATCAGAAAGAACAATTTCGCCCTCCCATATTCCTGCTTTGAGACTGGTTTTGACGAGTTTTATATCGGCCACGGGTCTGTCCTCACATCTGTGCGCGGGGGCGACGTGACAGGGTCACATCGCGCAGCACGATCTGGTTCATTTGCGGGCCTTCGAAAATCAGATCGACCCAGAGTTTCTCGACGCGCTTTTCATCGAGGTTGGTATAGGCAAGGTCGAATTCGACAAAGACCTCTTCGCTGCTCAGGGGCAGTTCCCGCACCATTTCATCGCTGTTGGGTCCGTGTTTGATGTTCAGGCGCGCGAAGATTTCGATCGGGCTTTCGGCATCGACGATGCAATCCAGACGAATGATATGACGCTTTCCAAGCCCGTCACAGACATCATCGGGCAGGTCGATCGACAGCGACAAAAACGACCCGTCAAACCGGAAGACATCGAATCCAAGGCCAAAGGGCGCAAGGTCGGCTTCTGATGTGTTGCGCAACTGGCGGTAGGTCAGCTCCGAGACGCGGCAGTCGTGGAACACTGTTGCTTCGTCGCCAATCGGTGTTTTGGTCTGAACGGAGGCCCCGCCGCGTGGCTGAATGGGACCGCGCCAAATTTCGGGCCGGTAGGACCAATCGGTATAGAGCGGCAATTGCATGGCGTTGGACCCGATCAGGGGTAACGCCAACCGCCCGTCGGCGGTAAACAGGAAAGAGTCGAGTTTGGCGCTTAGATCTCTTGCCTGTTGGCGCAGGTCCCGCAGTTTTCCGAGACTAAGCGAGGGTGCGTCATTGGCGCGGCGTGTCCAGCGGCCGAGCGTAATACGGTTCATCCGCCGTTCTATGAGATTAGCAAATCGCCCACGCATCAGACCAGAAACACCTTTCGCGATACCTTTCAGCACAGTAGTGGTCCAAAAGGTTTCAATTCTACAAACGTTAGGGTTCTAGCTATCGCGTTTCCTGTTCGGAAACAATAACCTCTGCGGGGTCACGGTTCGCTTCGGACATGTCCTCGGTGAAATATGTGATCTGGCGTTTGATCTGTGCGGTGGTGAGCGGGTAGGCCGCAAATGGCGTAACCGTCAGGGTTACGATCCGCCCCTTGAGCAAGGTCACGGTGCGCCAGTATTCGGGAGACAGATCCCCGATCGGATTGGGAGAACGGTCAAGGGCGTGGATGTAATAGGCATCCCCCTTGGCGAACGTTTCCAACACTGTGACATCGCCTGCCGCCCCTGACCGCGATAGTGCGGCGCGCCCCGTGTCTGTGGCAAAAAAGGTCTTGAGGACCGCCGGATCAACCACGGCGTCTTGTGACAGTGGGGCGGAGATCGATGCTGTTAAAACGGCGAGGATCGGGTCTTTTGGCGATAGCCTACGTCCCTTGAGGGCCTTGCAGTTCGCCATAAGGGCAAAGCCGGTTTCCGGCGTGTCCCGTAGGGATTTCGTATCGGCGCAGTAGCCCGTGGGGGCGCGTAGAACAATGCCCGATTGGGAAAACAAAACCGGAGAGCTGCGGGACGTGGCGGAGAGATCGGGGAGGGTGATTTGACACGCACACAGTGCGAAAAGGCACAGCGCCAAACATATGCGCGAAACCAAGACCATTGTACTCCTCCTCTATGTTGCGCACACCGTGTCCCACCAATGGCATGGCGCGCCCCATGGGATACAGACGGCGGGAACCTTGCGCAAGAAGAACCCCTTTGATGCCGGTGGCGGGATTGATACAACGCCGTGCAACGCCCGCGCGGGATCTGATCCGCGCGTAAACGGGCGCGTGTAAACAGGAGAGAGACGTGAAAAGTGACGCTTACATGGATATGGTCCGTTCGGCACAAAAGCGTCCGGAGTTTTGGCGCCTCTTTGTGATTTTGGCCGTGGGTCTGGTCGTGGGCCTCTTTGCGACCCCGCTGTTTTTCCTCACGATTGGCGCGGCTGATCCGGCGCTCAATGCGATCAATGTTGATGCCTCCGGGATGCCACGCGTGGGGGTGACGCCGGGTGGTTTGTTCGTGGTGTTGGCGGGATTTGCGATTTTGGTCGTGGCAACTGTGATCACGGCCGAGCGCCTTACGGCACGCAGCCTGCGCGACATCACGGGGCCGAGCGCCCTGATGCGACGTGATTTCTGGGCAACGTTGAAATGGCTTTCGGGGCTATTGGTCGTGCTCCTGATCTTGCCGTCGGGTGGTGATCCCGCGCAGGTTTCGGTGCAATACGGATTTTCGCAATGGCTGTTCTGGGTGCCTTTTGCGGTGATCGGTCTGATGGTTCAGGTTCTCGCCGAGGAGCTGTTTTTCCGCGGCTATTTCCAGACGCAGATCACAGGCGCAACCAAATCCTATGTCTTTGGTGTTGTCGGGTCGGCCGCCTTGTTCGGGGTTGGACATGTCAGCCCGGTGGCCGACGGGTTGGCGGGGTATTTCCCCGTGCTCTGGGCCATCTGTTTTGGTGTCGTTGCAGGGGATCTGACGATGCGGTCCGGCACAATCGGCCCGGCCGTGGCAATCCATCTGGTCAATAACTTTGCCGCCATGATGTTCGCACCGCATAAGGATGTGTTCTCGGGCTTTGGAATGTGGGTCAGTACGGCCAACCTCGAAGACCTCTATTCCGACCCGATGATTATGATTTACGAATTCGCGTTTCTGGCCGTGACGTGGCTCGCCGCGCGGGTGGCGATCAGGCGTTGATTGCAATTCGTTGCCTTAGGTCTTATCTGGGGAAGCAACAAAAACTTTGCTCAAAGGCACTGGCATGAACTGGATTTCCAACTACGTCCGTCCCAAAATCGATTCGCTTTTCTCCAAACGCGATACGCCGGACAATCTTTGGACCAAGTGCCCCGAATGTGGCACGATGCTGTTCCACCGTGAACTGGCGGATAACCTCAACGTTTGCACCAGTTGCGACCATCATATGATGATCACGCCGCGTGACCGCTTTAGGGCGTTGTTCGATGGTGGCGTTTTCGTCGAGGTGGCTGTGCCTGCCCCGATCGAGGATCCCCTGAAATTCCGCGATCAGAAAAAATACCCTGAACGCATGAAGGCCGCCCAGAAAAAGACGGGCGAAAAAGAAGCGATGCTCGTGGTCGAGGGCGAGATGTCGCGCACACCGGTTGTGGCCGCCGCTCAGGATTTCTCTTTCATCGGCGGCTCCATGTCGATGTATGTCGGCAACGCGTTTATCGCCGGTGTGGAACGCGCCATCGAACTTGGCCGTCCGTTCGTGATGTTTTCGGCTGCGGGTGGCGCACGGATGCAGGAGGGGATTTTGTCCCTGATGCAGATGCCCCGCACCACGGTCGCGTTGCAGATGCTCAAAGAGGCGGGCCTTCCCTATATCGTCGTTCTGACCCACCCGACCACGGGGGGCGTTACGGCGTCCTACGCGATGTTGGGGGACGTGCAGATTGCCGAACCCAATGCCCTGATCTGCTTTGCAGGCCCGCGTGTGATTGAACAAACCATCCGCGAAAAACTGCCCGAAGGCTTCCAACGCGCCGAATACCTGCTTGACCACGGAATGCTCGACCGCGTGACGCACCGTATGAAGCTCAAAGACGAGTTGGTGGCGATTTTGCGGATGCTTGGAAATATGCCCCCCGTTGTGGTGGCCGATTTGCCCGCTCCCGATGCGCCTGCCGCCGGCACAGACAAACCCGAGGTCGAGGCGAAAAAGTGAGCAAACCACGCTCGGACGTCATCCTTGAACGGTTGATGTCACTCCATCCAAAGGTGATCGACCTCGTGTTGGACCGTGTGTGGGCCTTGCTCTCGGCACTCGATCATCCCGAACGCGCCCTGCCGCCCGTGATCCATATCGCGGGGACCAATGGAAAAGGGTCGACACAGGCGATGATCCGCGCGGGCCTTGAGGCCGCGGGCCAATCGGTTCACGCCTATACCTCGCCCCATCTGGCTCGCTTTCACGAACGCATCCGTGTGGCGGGCGAGTTGATTTCCGAGGAGGCTTTGCAAGCGGTTCTGGAAGAGTGCGAACGTGCCAATGGTCGTGCCGCAATTACCTATTTCGAGATCACCACCGTGGCCGCGCTCTTGGCCTTTGCGCGCACCCCCGCCGATTATACCTTGCTTGAGGTCGGGCTCGGTGGGCGGCTTGACGCGACCAATGTGGTCGCACGTCCCGCGCTGTCGATCATCACGCCGATCTCCATCGATCACACCCAATTTCTGGGCGACACGCTCACGGCCATTGCGGGCGAGAAAGCGGGCATCATCAAGCGCGGTGTCCCCGTGGTGGTCGGCCCGCAGCCCGATGAGGCGATGGCGGTCATAGAAGATCGCGCCATGCGCCTTGGTGCTCCGCTCTTGGCCTATGGTCAACAGTGGCATGTCTGGGAAGAGCGCGGGCGGTTAATCTTTCAGGACGAACAGGGCTTGCGCGATTTGCCCCTGCCCAACCTGATCGGCACGCACCAGATCCAGAACGCGGGCGCGGCACTTGCAGCCCTGCGGCACCTGGGGATGGGGGATGTGGCCTATGAGGCGGCGGTCACGGCGGCGCAGTGGCCCGCACGGATGCAACGGCTGCGCAGGGGGCCGCTCTCCGATGTGGCGCCCAAGGCCGAGCTATGGCTTGATGGTGGCCATAACCCCGCCGCAGGGATCGCACTTTCCGTGGCGTTGGAGGGCTTGCCGAAACGCCCGACCTACATGGTGTGTGGCATGCTCAACACCAAAGATATTGCGGGCTATTTGCGGCCCCTCGCGACCCACGCCGAGGCGCTTTATGCTGTCACGATTGCGGGTGAGGCGAACACGCTGCCCGCCGCTGTGACGGCGACACACGCCCGCGATGTGGGTCTGATGGCGTATGAGGCCGCAGGCGTGGCCGAGGCGGTCGCACAGATCGCGGCCGCCGACCCGAACGCCCGTATTTTAATCTGTGGCTCGCTCTACCTTGCGGGCAATGTGCTGCGCGATGGCAATGCCTAAAGCCCGATTTTCGCGCAAAGATCACGCATAGAGGCGAGGTGTTCGGCGCCTTCGGCCACAAGCCGTGCGCCGTCCCCCGATGGATCGAACCCGAAACACCGGATCCCCGCACGCCGCGCCGCGATACAGCCGGACGGGCTATCGTCGATCATTACGCAATTCTCGGGGGACACCGCCGCAGCCTGGGCCGCGATGAGCAACAGGCCGGGATCGGGTTTGGCGGTGCCGTGGGTGTGCGCCGAATGGATGCGACCGTTCAGGCGGGCATAAAGATCGGGATGCGCCCCGAGGGTGATCTCCATCTTTGCATCGGGGCCGTTGGAGGCCACACGGTAAGCAATTCCGGCGGCGTCCAGAGCATCGAACACCTCCGTAACGCCGTCCATCAATGCGACGCCCTCACGCAGACGGTCGAACATCTTGACGTAGAACAGGTCGACCCAATTGTTTGGCAAACGGGCGCCGTTTTCACGCGCCTTGGTCGCGACATTGGCCATGAGAAGCCCCGTATAGTCGCGCTCGATATCGGCCATTGTGAGGTCCAGACCGTGCGTGGCAAGGTCATCGCGCATCAGGGCAAGCGTGGGTGGCTCGCTGTCCACGATAACGCCGTCACAGTCGAAAATCACCAATTCGGGTGGGGTCATTGCGGCTCCAGAAATGAAATGGTTGTGTCGCCGTAGCGGCGACGGTCAAGCACGCGCAAGGTGGCAGGCGGCACAATGCCCGCACTTTCCTCCCACACGATCAGGGCGTTATCGGCCACCCATCCGCCATCCAACGCGATTGTGATTGCGGCTTCGCCCATGGATTTTGCGTAGGGCGGATCAAGAAAGATCAAATCATAAGGCGCAGCGGGGTTGGCGGGAAGGCGCGTGGCATCGGTGCGGATGATCTTTGTTGCGGCCTCGGCTTTGCACAGTTTGATGTTCTGGCTGACGAGGTTTTGGGCCTTGCGACCGTTTTCGACAAACATCACCTCCTGTGCGCCGCGCGACAGGGCTTCCAATCCGAGCGCGCCGGTGCCGGCGAACAGGTCCAACACCCGCATACCGGTGATCGGGTCCCCATAGCTGCCGCCCATCAACACGTTGAACAGGCTTTCGCGCACGCGGTCGGTTGTGGGGCGCAAATGGGCGGCGGGGTCGCCTTTGCCCACGGCGGCAAGCGCAAGCCCGCGAAACTGTCCGGCAATAATACGCATCAGGCCCGCATCAATGCTTTGAGATCGGTCGCAGGATCGGCGACCTTTGCAGGGTCAGCGTTTTTGCCGCCCTCGATCAACCGCTTGGCCACCATATAGCCGCGCGGGTCGTTCATGGCGTCCACGGCGATGAGATGTCCGGCGCGGTAATACCAATGCGACCGAGCCCCATCCGTGTCGCGCACGACGATCTGGTCATGGCCGGTTGAAAGCCCCGCGATCTGAAGTTTGACGTCGTATTGATCGGACCAGAACCACGGCTTTGGCGTGTAGCTGACAGCTTTGCCGAGCATGTTCTGGGCCACCACCTCGCCTTGGTCGATGGCGTTGCCGACGCTTTCGAGGCGCATTTGCACGCCCGCATGGGGAAAGGACGCACAATCGCCCGCCGCGAAAATGGATGGATCGGAGGTGCGCCCGCAGGCATCCGTGGCGATCCCGTTCTCTATGGTGATCCCCGCAGCTTCGGCCAGGCGGGTGTCGGGGGCAATGCCCACGCCGACGATGACAAAATCAACATTCAGGGTGGTCCCATCGGTGAGGGTCGCGCCCGTGACGCGGCCCGCGCCGGTGAGCGCCTTTAGGCCAACACCCTCACGCAGATCAACGCCGTGTGCGGTGTGCAAGGTGCGAAAATAGTCGGAAGTCTCCGTGGCGGCCACACGTTGCAAAATGCGGTCGGCCATTTCAACGAGCGTGACCTTTAGCCCCTTTTTGGCGGCCACAGCGGCGGCTTCCAATCCGATGTATCCACCACCAACGATCAGGACCGATGCGCCCTGTTTGAACTCCGGCTCGATTGCGTCGGCGTCGGCCAGTGTGCGCATGGTGTAAACGCCATCCAGATCGCCGCCGATGGCGGTGGGCAAACGGTGCGGGCGCGACCCTGTTGTGAGGGCAAGCACGTCATAGGCGAGGACATCGTCGCCCACGGTGATGGTTTTGGCGGCGCGATCAATTGCGGTCACGGTGCGCCCCGTGACGAGTGTGATGCCCTCATCGGCGTAGTAGTTTGCCGGACGCAGGTACAGACGCTCCAATTCCATATCGCCGAGCAGATAGGCTTTCGACAAGGGCGGGCGTTGATAGGGGGGCGCGGTCTCGTCGCCAATCAGGGTAATCTCCCCCTCGAATCCTTCGGCGCGAAGTTTGGTCACGATGGACTGTCCGGCCTGACCGGCCCCGACGACAATAAAATGGCTCATGGTATTTCCCTCTGGTCGCACGGCCCGCAGAGCCTATATCTTCGGGGTAAGGAAATACAACGTGAAGGAAAGTATTCAATGACGATTTCTGTGGGTGACACCCTCCCTGGCGGCACGGCTCTCATTCTGGGAGATGACGGTCCGGAATCTGTAGATCTGGGCGCAAAATTCAAAGGCCGCAAGGTCGTGTTGTTCGGCCTGCCCGGTGCCTACACCGGCGTATGTTCGACCGCCCATGTGCCAAGCTTTGTGCGCACCAAGGGCCAGTTTGACAGCAAGGGCGTCGACGAGGTGATCTGTATCTCCGTCAATGATCCGTTTGTGTTGGACGCGTGGTCCAAAGACACCGAAGCTGCGGGTGTCGGCATCACGATGCTCGGGGATGCGGAAGGCACGTTCATCAAGGCCATTGGTCTTGATTTCAACGCACCGCCTGCGGGTCTGATCAACCGCTCCAAACGCTTTGCGCTCTATGCCGAGGACGGCGTGGTCAAGGTGCTGCATATTGAGGACAGCCCCGGTGAATGCTCGATCTCCGGTGGCGAGGCGTTGTTGGCCGAGATCTAACACCCCCTAAGCCCGAGACCAGAACGCCCGCAGGGTTTGCGGGCGTTTTGCTTTCATGATCCGGCGTTGAGGAGGGTTCGGGTCGGGAAGGGAATATCCACGCCCGCCGCATCCAAGGCCTCTTTGACAGCGCGTTTCATATCGGCCTGATAGGCGAAATATTCCGAAGACGGCACCCAGACGCGGACAAGGAAGTCGACCGAGAAATCCCCAAGGTTGTTAACCTGCACGAACGGGGCCGGTTCGGTGAGGGATCGTGGGTCGGCCATGATTGTTGCGTGAATGGCCTCCTCGGCGGCCTTGAGATCGGCGCCATAGCTGACCCCGAAAACCCATTCCGCACGGCGCGTCTGGTTGGTCGAATAGTTGGTGATGATATTGCCCCAAACCTGTGAATTGGGCACGATCACCTGAACGTTCGAGACATTTGCCAACTCGGTGAAATTGAGCGAAATATCCTTGACCGTGCCTGACATGCCCGCCACTTCGACAAAATCGCCGTTCTTGAACGGGCGGAACAGGATGATCATCACGCCCGCCGCGACGTTCGACAGTGTGCCTTGTAACGCAAGGCCAATCGCCAAACCCGCCGCACCGATCACCGCGACGATCGACGTGGTTTGAATGCCAAAGGTATTGAGCACAATCAGAACGGTGAAGCCGAGGATCACATAGCGCGTGATATTGGCGAGAAAATTGAACAAAGTGTCGTCAAGTCTGGCATGGCGCGTGCTGATGCCGCGGATACGGCGCCCCGCCCATCCCGACAAGAACATACCGACCATCAAGATGAAAAGCGCCCCGATGATCGAGCCGGCAATGCCCGCAAGATACTCGAGCGAGAGGTAATCCCCGACGGTGTTGCCGTTATAAATGTCGTAGTTCAAAAGTTGTTCGATCATATTTGTACGGCCTTATCCATCTCTTGTGCCAATGTGATGTCTTTCAGTGTCAGCCCCTTGGCATCATGCGTTGTCAGGGTGACGGTGACGGTTTTGTAAACGTTGGTCCATTCGGGGTGGTGGTTTTTGTCCTCGGCGATCCGTGCCACACGGGTCATCCAGTCAAAAGCGGAAACGAACCCGGCAAAGACAAACGTCTTGGTGATTGCGCGGCCGTCGCGGGCAAAGTCCCAACCCGTTTCTTGCAGCGGAGCTATGAGCGTTTGCGCGTCGGAGGCGGATAATGGATCAGTCATGATCATCCTCTTTTTGTGATTTCTTGAACGGTCCGTAGGCGGTCAACACATCGACCTCATGGCCCACGGCGGCGCGTTCGGCATTGAGGTACTCCGCCACGGCACGGCGAAACCCCGCGTCGGCAATCCAGTGCAGCGAATGCGTGGGGCTCGGCATGTAACCGCGCGCCAGTTTGTGCTCGCCCTGTGCGCCCGCCTCGACCCGCGACAGCCCGTGTTCAATCGCGTAATCGATGGCTTGGTAATAGCACAGTTCAAAGTGCAGACAGGGGTGATGTTCGGTACATCCCCAATAGCGCCCGAAGAGGGTCTCTTGCCCGATGAAATTGAGCGCACCCGCAACGGGAATACCGTCACGCAGGGCAAAAACCAAAAGGATGTCGTCGCGCATTGTGTCATGGACATGGTCAAAGAACGCACGAGTGAGGTAAGGAGTTCCCCACTTTCTATCACCGGTGTCCTGATAAAAGTCCCAAAACGCATCCCAATGCGCGGGCTGAATGGCCTCTCCCGTCAGACGGACGATCTCGCCGCCAAACCCCTGCGCGGTCTCGCGTTCCTTGCGGATGTTCTTGCGCTTGCGCGATGAGAGGTCGTTCAGAAACCCGTCAAAAGAGGCGTAGCCACGGTTGATCCAGTGAAATTGTTGCCCGATGCGCGACAGCAGGCCCGTCTGCTGCCCCGTATCGGTCTCTGTGTCGGTGCAAAATGTGATGTGGACCGACGACAGGCCATTTTGCGAGGCAACCGACACCGCACCCTCGATCAAGGCCGCCTGACCGATCGCGTCAAATCCGGCACGCGCCATCAGGCGCCGCCCCGTGACAGGGGTGAATGGCACCGCGATTTGCAGTTTCGGATAATAATGCCCGCCGGCGTTTTCATAGGCCTCGGCCCATGCGAAATCGAACACGTACTCACCTTGGCTGTGGCTTTTGAGATAGCCGGGTGCAACGGCAATCAGGGTGCCGTTTTGACGTGCGCCGATGTAGCGCGGCATCCATCCGGAACGCCCGCCCACCGATCCGCTGTCCTCCAGGGCCTTGAGAAACCGGTGTGTGGTGAACGGGTCGGGCGCACGCCCTGCTTCGGGGGCGCGCGCACAGGCATCCCAATCGGCAACGTCAAAGTCATCGATTGACGGGCTAAGGAAAATTTCTATTTCGTCGGACACGCGCGGTTGCTCCTCTGGTCATCTATTAGCTGGCTCAGAGGGGCGTCAGGTCAAGCGGGAACATAGCGTTCAAAGGTGATGTTATCCGCGACCTTGCGGGCCTCGGTTTCCATGTCGGCGGAGGTGACGGTCCAGCACAGGATCGCCACGCCGCGCTGTTTGAGTCGCGTCACAGGCGGGTCGTCCAACGCGGCTGCATGGTGGGAAATGAAACAGGCCCCTGTGCGATTGAAATCCGGAATGCCGCGAAGCCGCGCCCGCGTGGTCGCATTCAACAACCCCCAATCCTCGGCGCGGTAATCACTGGTGGTCAGCCCCCGCGGCACGGTTGGGGCCAGTTGCGCCATTTTTGCGACCGCGTGCGGATTGAACGACATCACCGCAACGTCCCCCGTGTAGTCCGAAATGGCCTCCGCTACGGCGTGTTCAAGCGGGCCGACATTTGGCCCCATGCGCCCATCCTGATCCTTGATCTCGATAAGAAGCGGTACGCGACCCGCCACGCGCGACAGGACCTCGGGCAGGGTCGGGATACCCGTTTCCCCCGTGGTATAGGTCAGTTCGGATAGCTCTTTGGCCGTGCGTTGTGCAATCGCGCCCGTGGTGGTTGTGAGCCGCCCGAGGTCATAGTCGTGAAACACCATTGCCTGCCCGTCACGGCTTGGCTGTACGTCGATTTCAATCCCGAAATTGCCTGCGATAGCCGCGTCAATGGCGGCCATCCCGTTTTCAACCCGCGCCACATTGCTGTCATGCAGGGCGCGGTGGGCAATGGGGCGTGCGAGAAAAGAGGGGGGCAGGGCGCAGGGCGTCATTGCTTAGACCAGTTCGAAGATGGCCTCGATTTCGACAGCAACGCCGAGGGGCAGGGAGACCGCAGAGACGGCAGAGCGGGCATGGCGTCCCGCATCGCCCAGAACCGCAACCATCAAATCCGAGGCACCATTGATGACTTTGGGTTGGTCGGTGAAATCGGCCGTCGAATTGACAAAGCCGACCAGTTTCACAAGTCGCGCAACTTTGGTCAGATCCCCTGTCGCGGCTTTGGCTTGTGCCAGAAGCGCCAAGGCGCATGTTGCCGCTGCAAACGCGCCGTCTTCGGTCGTGAGGTCGGCCCCGAGTTTGCCGCAAATCAGCCCGTCCGGCCCGTTTGAAATCTGGCCTGACACGAACAACTGTTTGCCCGTGATGACATATGGCACGTAGTTGGCGGCGGGCATCGGCGCATCGGGCAAGGTGTGGCCCAAGGCGGCAAGGCGGGCTTCGATATCGGACATGGTGTGTTTCCTTCACTTTTCGCGGAATGCGCGGTTGAAGTAATCTGTGAGCGGTTTGGTCAGATATGCAAGGGCCGTTCGCTCCCCCGTGGAGATAAATGTTTCGACAGGCATGCCGGGAAGCAACTCCGTCCCCTCAGGCAAGCGCAGCCGCTGTTCCTCCGAAAGCGATATTTCCGCAAGGTAGTAGGAGGCCCCCGTCATCTCGTCGACAAAGGCATCCGCGGAAATCCGTTTCAACGTGCCAAGCAGTTCGGGCGTGCGGCGTTGGTCAAACGTCGTGAACCGCAGGCGCACGGTTTGACCGGGGTACACTTGGTCAATGTGGGTCGGGTTGATACGGGCAGCGATCACAAGCGGACGGTCGCGCGGCACAATATAAAGCAGAGGCTCGGCGGGGGAAATCACCGCGCCTGCCCCGAACACCGTGAGGTCATAGACGATCCCGTCCATCGGTGCCGTGATGACCAAGCGGGCCTTGCGGGCCGAGAGCGCCGCCACCTGTTCGCGCAATTGGGCAATCTTGTTTTGCACCTCACGCAGTTCACCAATGGCGACTTCGCGGCTGTCCGACCCGAGTTTGAGGATCGAGAGGTCGATCTCGGTCACTTGTGCGTTGGCCTGTGCTTTGGTTGCCTCAAGACGGCCAAGCTCCCCCGACAGTCCGATGACCTCTTTGCGCAGCGCCGTTACGCGGCTTTGCTGCGTCAGGCCGCGTTCACGCAATGATGCCTGATCGACCAGATCGGCCTCGGCCAGAACACGCTGTTCTTGTAGGGCGTCACGCTGTGCATCCAGCCCGTCGATTTGCGCCGCGATCTGTGATTTGCGCTTTTCAAGCTGTTCGATTTCCTTGATCCGCGTGAGGTGACGCGCCGAAAACAGATCCAGTTGCCCCGCAAGTTGAAGCTGTGTTTCAGGGTCGGCTGCGGCGCGGTCCAATAGCGCCTGCGGGAAGGTCAGGCCGGATTTTTGATCGCGCTCGGCCTCAAGCCGTGCCGCGCGGGCCATCAGGTCATAAAGTTGGCTTTCGGAGATGCGCAACTCGTTTTGTAGCTCATTTGCCGAGAGCGTCATAAGCGTGTCTCCGGCCATGACGACATCGCCCTCGCGTACGTCCACGGTCGCGACAACACCGCCATCGCGGTGAGCGACCTCTTGGCGGTTTTGATCGACCTGCAATTGGCCGGAGGCCACAACCGCGCCATCAATGCGGGCAAAGGCAGCCCATCCGCCAAAGCCGATTACCAAAAGTGCGACAAGCGCAAACCCGATGGTCAAAAGGCGTGATGCGGCCCACTCGTCGGTGTCCGGCCCCGTGGCTCGGGGCATTTGGTTCCGGGTTGGAGACGTCATTGCACACCTCCTGGTCCGCCACGTTGAATGCTCGCGCTGTTTTGTACGGTTTCTTTGAGGACGGCCTCTTTGGGGCCAAAGGCGCGGCGGGTGCCGGCGCTCAACACCAACAGTTTTTCACACTCTTCGATGGCGGACGGGCGGTGCGCCATGATGAGGATGGCGCCGCCTTCGGCCTTGTGGGTGCGGATCGCGGCGTTAAGCGCGATCGAGCCCTCGTTGTCGAGGTTCGAGTTCGGCTCGTCCAGGATGACCAGAACGGGATTGCCAAAGAACGCCCGCGCAAGGCCGATGCGCTGCAATTGCCCTCCCGACAATAACCCGCCGGAGGAGGACACTTGCGTGTCGTAGCCGTCTGGCAGGGCAAGGATCATGTCGTGCGCCGCGGCCTTTTTCGCGGCGGTGACAACGGCCTCGTGGTCGGGTGCCATCGCCAGTTTGGCGATATTTTCCGCGATGGTGCCGTCGAACAATTCAACGGCTTGCGGCAAATACCCGATGTAACCGCCGCGGATCTCGTCGGGATAGTGGTCCAGTTTGGCCCCGTCGAGACGGATGGTTCCACCACTTGCGGGCCACACACCGGTCAGGGCGCGTGCCAAGGTGGATTTGCCTGCACCCGACGGCCCGATGATGCCCACCGCTTCGCCGGGGCGCACATCGAACGACACCATACGCAGCGAGGCCTGAGGCTGTCCGGGTGGAATAACGGTCAGGTTGGCCACATCAAGTACCGCTTTGGGGCGGGGCAGTTCCATGCGTGCGGGTAGCACGGGATGCGCCCCAAGCAATTCCGCAAGGTTTTGACGTCCCCGAAGGGCGGCCTGTAACACCGCCCATTGACCAATGAGCGTATCCACGGGCTGCAACGCCCGCCCGAGCAAGATGGAGCCCGCGATCATCGCCCCCGGTGTCAGTTCGCGCCCCAACACAAGCCACGCCCCCATGGCGAGCATCGCGGATTGCAAGAACAGACGCAGCGCCTTGGAGGTGGCTGAAAAGCTCAATGTGGTGTCGGATGTCTCCACCGCGCTTTGCAATGCGATGTGACGCGCGGCAAGCCACCGGCGAAAGGCGGCGCGTTGCATCCCCAAGGACTTCAGCGCCTCTGACGAGGACGACATGCGAGCGGCCATTTGCGCGGCGGTGACTTCTGCACGCTGCGATTTCGACTGTGAATTTTGCGCCGCATTGCGATGCCACAGAGCCACGAGGATAATGACAACGCCGCCGCCTACGGCGAGGAGGCCGAGATAGGGATGGAACAGGGCGATCCCGAGCAGGAACAGCGGTGTGAACGGCAAATCGAACATGGCGGCCTGAACGGGCGAGGACACGTATCTGCGGATCGCGGTCAGATCATCCATCGGTGAACTGTGGGTCTTGGCACGCGGGTCGGCGGCGGCGCGATCCATAGAGGCGTTGAACACGCGATCTTCGAGTGCGGATTGAAACCGCGCCCCGATTCGCGCCAGAACACGTCCGCGCACACCATCCAGAAGACCCATGAGCAGATACAAAAAGGCTACGATGGCGAATAGTGCGACGAGGGTTGCCTCCGATCCCGACCCCAAAACGCGGTCATAGACCTGTAACATGAAAAGCGGGCCGGTGAGCATCAAGGCGTTGATGATGACCGAAAAAACGGCCGTCCCCCAATAGAGGCCGCGTGAATGGGTCCGAATGCGTGAAAGCTCTTCGAACCCTTTGTGAATTTGGTCTTTGGACGTTGTTTTCATGTGCGAATTATAGGCCAAACTCGGGTTCATACTGCGCTATACTTATGACAATGCACAATGCACCTAAAGAGGTGTTGATTATCGGTCACACGACTATGCGACATAGTGTGTAAATATTGGCCTTACGGGCATAGGCGCGTAGGGTCACCCTTTGGGCCACTCGGCTCGTATATCGATGCTTAAGCGTGGGCCATTATGTTTGCCAATATGAAAAAACTGATCTTTCCTCTCGTGGTCACGGCGTCACTCGCCGGTTGTGCGGCTCCGGCGCCGGTGGATGGCATTGCCGATCCCTATGAGGTGACGAACCGTAAAATCCACGCGCTGAACGTGTCGGCGGACCGTGCGCTTATCAAGCCCGCGTCGACCGCCTATGGCACCCTTGTCCCCGCGCCGGTGGTCAGCGGGATCACGAATGTCTCTCGCACGCTGTCCCTGCCGGGAGTGGTGGTGAACAATGTTTTGCAACTGCGCATTGATGAAGCGATCTACAACACGCTGCGGTTCACCGTGAACGCGACCTTTGGCATCGGCGGCCTTCTGGATGTGGCGGGGGCATTCGGCCTTGATGAACATGACACCGATTTTGGCGAAACCCTGCACCGGTGGGGCGTGGGCGAAGGCAGCTATGTCGTGTTGCCACTTTACGGCCCGTCGACACAGCGTGATGCATTCGGCCTTTTGGTCGATATTGCTCTTGATCCTGTGTCACTCCTTGAAACGGGGATAAAAGACTACAAGTTACCTCTGACAGTCGCGGGTCTGGCGGATGCACGGTATCGTTACTCTGATCTGTATGAATCGGTGGTGTATGACAGCGCAGATAGCTACGCGCTCATGCGTGTGACCTATCTCGACAAGCGGCGCTACGAATTGATCGCGCCCTTGGGCGGGGCAAAAGATGACACAGGTGGCGCCAATGGCGGTGCCGTCACATATGACATTTACGAGGACTTCTATGAGTAATCCCATGTTTCAACGCCGCGCGGTTCTAACCGGCCTGTCAGCCCTCGCCGTCACGGCGTTTATGCCTTTGCCGTCGTTTGCATTCTCGGCGGGGCAGGCCGATGCGCTCATCCAGAAAACCGTGGCGGAAATCAACACCATCATCAATTCGGGGAAATCCGAAACGGCGATGTACGGCGATTTCGAGCGCGTTTTGGTGACATATGCCGATGTCCCGTCGATCGCACGATCCGCACTTGGGCCTGCTGCCCGCTCGGCATCCTCGGCGGAACTCGGGGCGTTTACCAAAGCGTTTCAGGGCTATCTGTCACGCAAATACGGGTCGCGGTTCCGCGAATTTATCGGTGGCCGCATCGAAGTGAAATCGACGCAAAAGGTCAATTCGATCTATGATGTGCGCTGTATCTCGATCCTGCGGGGCGAACCCCCGTTCGAGATCAGCTTCATCGTCCATGACGCCTCTGGCCGTTTCATCGATTTGCAAATCGAAGGTATTTCCCTGCTCAAATCCGAGCGGGCCGAAATCGGTGCGATGCTCGATAAATCGGGCGGCTCAATCGCCAAACTGACGGCCGCGTTGAAATAACGGCCCTGACCGATCAGCAATCCGGAAAGGCGCGAGGGTCAATCCCCGCGCCTTTTTATGTGGAGTCGGCGCGGTTGTACGCGGATTAGTTCCCCGTTCCAAAAATCGCGCCAAGCAAATCACGCAGCACGTTGTCTGCCTTGTCATGGTTTTGTTGTTGCCCTGACCCTGATTGCGCAACGTTTGGCTGGGTGCCCACAGTGGGCGGCTCAGACGGACGGATCATGGGCAGAGGTTTGGGGTCAAGCCCCGCCATCACCCGTGTCATGGTTTCATGCCAGATCTCGGCCGGAAGGCCGCTGCCCGTGACGCCTGTCAGGGGCGTGTTGTCGTCATACCCCATCCAGACGCCGGCAACGTAATCGGCAGTAAAGCCCATGAACCAGGCATCGCGGGCGGCTTGGGTGGTGCCGGTTTTGCCCGCCACCTCAATCCCGTCAAGTTGCGCCCGCGCACCCGTCCCGTTCTGGACCACGTTGTACATCATGTAGATGAGCTGTTGTGCGCTTTCGGGCGTGATGACGCGCTCGCCAAGGCCGCCGTCCTGCCCCATGAGCGGGGTCTCGTCGCCCTTGAGCCGGAGCGATTTCAACCCGTAGGGTGCCACGGAAGAGCCGCCGTTGAGGATGCCGGCATAGGCCCCTGTCATCTCCAGAAGTGTCGTCTCGGATGCGCCAAGCGCAAGGGCGGGACCTTGGGCCAGATCGCTCTCGATGCCGAACATCTGTGCGACCGTACGTACGTTTTCTAACCCTGCGTCCATTGCGAGTTTCACGGCGGGAATGTTGAAACTGTTGCGCAGGGCATCGGTGAGCGTCACCGCGCCGTGGAATTTCCGGTCGTAGTTTTGCGGGGTCCATTCGCCCGACCCGGGGATGTCGAGGGTAAGCGGCTCGTCGACGATCACACTGTCGTAGGACCATCCCAGATCAAGGGCGGTGGCATAGACAAAGGGTTTGAACGCTGATCCGGGTTGGCGCTTGGCTTGGGTTGCGCGGTTGAAGGCGCCCGACACCTTGAGCTTGCGCCCGCCGACCATGCCGCGCACAGCGCCATCGGCACTCATCACCACGATTGCCGCTTGCGCCTTTGACCCCTCGCGGACTTTGTTCTCGAAAATATAGGTCAGCGCGTCCTCGGCGGCGGTCTGGATGCGTTGGTCGAGTGTGGTGTCGATCACGACGTCTTCGGTGGTGTCGCGGGTGAGGAAATCGGGGCCTGCGCCCATCACCCAATCGGCAAAATATCCGCCCGCGCGTTTTTCGGCGGTGTCGGACAATTCGGCGGGGTGGGCCTTTGCCTCGGCCCGTTCGGCATCCGTGATAAACCCCTCCTGATTCATCAACAGCAGAACAATGCCCGCCCGTTCTTGTGACCGTGTAAGGTTGTTGGTGGGCGCATAGCGCGACGGTGCGGTGAGCAACCCCGCCAACATGGCGCTTTCCGCGATGTTCACGTCTGCGGCGGATTTGTCAAAATAGCGCTGTGCGGCGGCTTCGAACCCGTTTGCCCCCGCACCAAGATAGGCGCGGTTCATATAGATGGAGAGAATTTCGTCCTTGGAATAGCGCGCTTCCATCGCCATCGCGTAAACGACTTCCTTGAGCTTGCGCGCAATAGTGCCTTCGCGGCAATCGGCCTCATAGGCGGTTTGGTCGTCCCATTTTTTCGGATCGAATGGCACGCCGAGGCACAAAAGTTTGGCCACCTGTTGCGTCAGTGTGGACCCGCCGTGACCCGACAGCGGGCCGCGCCCCTCGCTCAGGTTGATTTTGACCGCAGAGGCGATGCCGCGCGGAGAGACCCCGAAGTGACCGTAGAACCGGCGGTCCTCGGTGGCGACAATGGCGTTCTTGAGATGGGGCGAGACGGTGTCGGTCGTGATCTGGCCGCCGAACTGTTCGCCGCGCCACGCAAAAACCGATCCGTTACGGTCCAGTAATGTGACCGACCCGCGGGCGCGTCCATCGAGCAACTCCGTGAGGGGGGGCAATGTGGTGTAAAGGTAGCCAACCGACACCCCGAGCACGAGGGCCACGATAAGCGCGGTGCGCGAGGTGATGACCCAAAGCACCCGTAGGATCCATCGCACAAACCCCGCAATGACGCGCACAACAAAGGGCTGTGTGCTTTGGCGTTTCGGGGCGGCCCGCTTTTTCTTGGCGGGGGCGCGTTTGGGTTTCGGGGTCGTCCCTGCCTTGCTGTCCGCCGCGTATCGGCGCTCAGCGACAAGTTTCCCCCGTCCGCGTTTTTGTCCAGTCATATGCTCTGCTCGGCTGCTGTTTGCGGTCTGGGCCGCGTTTACTCACGCGCACAATACTAAGGCATGCCGTGAATGTAGAGGGGGTTGAGTCGGCTCCGCGCCTTTGTTTTGCGCCCAAGAAGTGTGCGAAGCGCACAAATTGTATAATTTTTGGGCGTTAATGTCTGTTTTCACGTCGCCGCCTCCACTGCCCTTTCTTGTGGACGCGCCTTTGTCGCCCTTTGGTAAGCCCATGGCTGCCGCTGGAGGCAGGCGCCCGCTTAATCGGAAGGGGAATAACGTGAAACTGATTATTGCTGCAATCAAGCCGTTCAAGCTTGAAGAGGTCCGCGAAGCACTCACCGGCATCGGTGTGCGCGGAATGATGGTAACCGAGATCAAGGGCTTTGGCTCACAATCCGGTCACACCGAAATTTACCGTGGTGCTGAATACGCCGTGAATTTCGTCCCGAAGGTCAAATTGGAGATCGTGGTCGCAGATGCGATGGCGGATCAGGTTGTCGAAACCATCGCCACCACCGCCAAGACCGACAAGATCGGCGACGGCAAGATTTTTGTCCTCGATGTGGAAGGCGCTGTGCGCGTCCGTACCGGCGAGACCAACGACGACGCGGTTTAACCCGCGTGCGCCATTAGAGACGAAAAGGACTATCCAAAATGAAACTCACCAAACTTGTATCTGCCTCTGCGGTTGCCTGTGTGCTTCCTCTTATGGCCTTTGCGCAGGACGCCGAAGCGGCTGCGCCGACCTTTGACGAAATCGGCCCTTACATTATGACAACCCTGTTGTTCCTCATCGGCGGCTTTCTCGTCATGTGGATGGCCGCAGGTTTCGCAATGCTCGAAGCGGGGCTTGTGCGCTCCAAGAACGTTGCAACCCAACTGACCAAAAACGTCGCCCTGTTTGCGATTGCCTCCATCATGTACTGGCTCATCGGGTTCGGCATTATGTATCCAGGTGAATGGGTGATCGAAGGCATCATGGGTCCATGGTTCTCTGTTACATCGCTTGAGCCTGTTGGCCTTGCCGCCGCAGACGCGTCGCTTGACTACGCCTCTGTTGCCTCCGACTTCTTCTTTCAGTTGATGTTCTGTGCGACCACCGCGTCCATCGTGTCCGGTACACTGGCCGAACGTATCAAACTCTGGCCCTTCCTGATCTTCACGGCTGCCCTGACCGGCATTATCTACCCGATCGAAGCGTCCTGGCAGTGGGGTGGTGGCTTCTTGTCCGAAATGGGGTTCTCCGACTTCGCAGGTTCGACCCTCGTTCACGCCGCAGGTGGCTTTGCAGCCCTCGCAGGGGCCATCGTTCTCGGCCCGCGCATCGGCAAATACAAAGACGGCCGTGTTCACCCGATGCCCGGGTCCAACCTTGCCCTCGCAACTCTCGGTACGTTCATCCTGTGGCTCGGTTGGTTCGGCTTTAACGGTGGCTCGCAGCTCGCAGCCGGCACCGTTGGCGACATCACCGACGTTGGCCGCATCTTTGCCAATACCAACATGGCCGCAGCCTCCGGCGCACTCGTTGCCCTGATCCTGACCCAGGTTGTCTACGGCAAAGTCGACCTCACCATGGTGCTCAACGGCGCTCTCGCGGGCCTCGTATCCATCACGGCGGAACCCCTTGCCCCGTCACTTTTCATGGCTTTGATCATCGGTGGCATCGGTGGCGGTATCGTGGTCTTTGCAGTGCCGATGCTCGACAAACTGAAAATCGACGATGTCGTGGGCGCCATCCCTGTTCACCTCATCGCCGGTATCTGGGGCACCCTTGCGGTTCCGCTTACCAATGATGGCACGTCCTTTGTGACCCAATTCATCGGTGTTGCTGCGGTTGGTGGTTTTGTCTTCGTTGTCTCCTTGATCCTCTGGACCGTCCTCAAAGCGACAATGGGCATCCGCGTCTCCGAGGAATCCGAGATCACAGGGCTTGATAAAGCGGAACTGGGCATGGAAGCCTACCCTGAGTTCAGCAACGGCTGATCCCCGCTCCGACACGGACATGACACAGACCCGGGCAAGCGATTGCCCGGGTTTTCCGCCTGAAATATCAAAGAGTGTGAAAGCAGAAACGAAATCTCAACCATGTTGATCCACCTTACGGGCAAATGCTCCGTCTCCCGAGGATCACATGACCCGCAAGAATTGCGCCCTAACGATTGCCGCCGCTGTGACATTTGCGGCCACCGCTCACGCAGAGCCGATGTCCTTACTCTCGGGAAACGTGTTGCCACGTGCCACGGCAAGCCTCATGGCGGCCTCGTCGCGGCCCCTGCCGGTTTCCTTTCGCGAGGCCGAACCCCGCAGCCCGAGCCTGTTTTCGGGCCGCGAAAAAGGCACGTTTTTCGCGCCGCACCCACCACGCGAAGAGGTGGCCCCGAAACGTCCCACCGTCGGATTGGCGCATATGGAGCCGCAAAAAGATGTGGAATATATCCGTCAGATCATTGGCAAGGCGGAATCGCGGCGCGATGGCTATGACGCGGTACAACACGGGGCCAAACGCAAAACGCCCAAACGCCCGACGGCCATGACGCTCGGGGAAATCTTTGCGTGGATCAAGGACACGCCAGGACAACCGCACGCCATTGGCCGCTATCAGTTCATTCCCAAAACCCTGGCGCGGGTTGTCACGGAACTGGACCTCGGACCGGAGGTCATGTTTTCCCCCGCGGTTCAGGATCGCCTGTCCGATGTCCTGTTGGAGGAGGCGGGGTTGGAGGCGATGCGACTGGGGGCGATGTCGCGCAAATCGTTCATGAACAACCTCGCCAAAATCTGGGCGGGGCTGCCGACATCGAGCGGAAAATCCTACTACCACGGCCACGCGGGCAATCGCTCCACGGTGACATGGGCCGAATTCGACCGCCACATGGCACGGGCCTTTCCCGAAAAGGTCGCGCAAAATGACGTCCCTGCCCAAAAATAGGCGCAGGAAAAACCATCGGCCAAATAGCAAAACGGCGCCCCGTGAGGCGCCGCTTGTTTTAGGTCGAGCCGTCCCTGACCCTATTTACAGGTCTTCGCCACAGCCGTGGCCAAAAGCGGTACGGTCTCGGCGTTGAGGCCCGCGATGTTCAGGCGGCTGTCGCCCACCATATAGATGCCGAACTCTTCGCGGATTTTCAGAACTTCCTCGGGGCTTGCGCCAATGCGCGAGAACATGCCGCGGTGCTGTCCAACGAAATCAAACCGGTCGGAATTTGTCTGTTGGCGCAATTCATCGGCAAGCTGTGTGCGCAGGCCAAGCATCCCCGAACGCACTTCTTCCAATTCCGCCATCCAGTCCGCTTTCAGGGCGTCGTCGCCCAGGATCATCGTGACCAAACGTGCCCCGTGATCGGGCGGGAAGGAATAGTTCTGGCGGTTGAGAAAGTTCAACGTGCCTTGTGTCACGGCGGTATTCTCCGCCGTTTCGGACATCGCCATCAGGCACCCCGTGCGCTCGCGATAAATGCCGAAATTCTTGGAACAGGATGCGGCAATGAGCATCTCGGGCAGCTTTGCCGCCAACAAGCGGGTTGCCGCAGCGTCCTCTTCGAGACCGTCCCCGAAGCCCTGATAGGCGATATCAACAAGCGCAATCGCGCCCTTTTCCACGATCAGATCGGCCACAACGTCGAACTGTTCCAACGTCAGGTTCGCGCCTGTCGGGTTGTGACAGCAGCCGTGCAGCAACACCATGTCGCCGGCCTGAACACCCTTAAGGCTGTCCATCATCGCGTCGAAATCCACGGTACAGGTTGCGGCGTCGAAATAGGCGTATTCTTTGTTGTCGAGTCCCATGAATTTGAGAATTGATACGTGGTTTGGCCATGTCGGGTTCGAGGTCCAGACGGTGCCTTCGGGGTTGGCCAGTTTCATCAACTCGAACGCCTGACGGAGCGCGCCCGTCCCACCCGGGGTGGCAATGGCCCCGACGCGGGCATGATCAACGCTATCCGCCAACACGAGCGACTTCATCGCGGCCCCAAACGCAGGGTCCCCCGACAGCGCGGTGTAGGACTTGGTCGTCTCGGCGGACCACAACTGTTTTTCGGCGGCTTTGACGGCCCGCATGATGGGGGTGTGGCCCGAGGCGTCTTTGTACACGCCAACGCCAAGATCGATCTTGGTCTCGCGCGGATCATCGCGGTACAGCGCCATAAGGGCCAGAATTTTGTCTTCGGGTTGTGGTTTGAGTGTGTTCAGCATCATGCTTCTCCGGTTGCGACCCGCAGGTCGCCATACATGCCCCATTCCGCCCAGCTGCCATCGTAGAGTGCGTATTTCACGCCGATGCGCTCAAGCGCGAGACCAAGAATTGCGGCGGTTGCCCCCGACCCGCAGGTCGTGATCGCCGGTTTCGTCAAATCGACCCCTGCGCGCTCGAAAATAAGCCGCAACTCGCCGGGGTTTTTCATCGTGCCGTTGTCCTCCAACACCGCCGTGAACGGAACGTTGCGGGAATTCGGGATGTGGCCGGAACGCAGGCCCGCACGCGGTTCGGGTGCCTCGCCTTTGAACCGGTCGGCGGGGCGGGCGTCGATGATGACATGATCGCCCAACTTGGCCGAGGCCGCCACCTGTGTCACGTCACGCACCAGATCGGGACGTTCGTTCGGCACCATGTGACGGTCACGGATCACGGGCGGTTCGGCGGTGACATCGCGCCCTTCGCGGATCCACTTGGGCAGACCGCCGTCGAGCACGGCAACATTGTCCTGACCGAAATATTTGAACATCCACCACACACGTGGTGCGGAAAAAATACCCATACCGTCGTAGACAACAACCTGATGGCCGTCGCCAATGCCAAGGGCGCGCATCCGCGACAGGAATTTTTCGACGGGCGGCAACATATGGGGCAGCGCACTACGGGCGTCGCACACATCATCGATGTCGACATAGCGGGCGCCCGCGATATGCGCCGCGGCATATTCCGCTTTGGGGTCACGGTTCATATGGGGCAGATACCAACTCGCATCGATCAAACGCAGATCGGGAGATTTCAGGTTATCGGCCAACCAATCGGTGGACACGAGAGTTTTGGGATCGGATTGAGACATTGACCCTACGATATGTAGCTAAAAACGCGTAACTTGCCATAGCGTTTGGACCGGACATGCGCAAGCAATGCGTGACAAAAGTGCGCCGTTAATCGCCGTGCTTGAGCAGACGCTGTTTTTGACGGCCCCAATCGCGCTTGGCTTCGGTGGCGCGTTTGTCGTGGTTCTTTTTGCCCTTGGCGATGCCGAGTTTGATCTTCACGCGGCCCTTATGGTTGAAATACATCACCAACGGGACGAGCGTCATCCCCTGACGCCCCGTGGCCTGACCAAGGCGCGAGAGCTCGCGTTTGGACACCAACAGTTTGCGCTTGGCGCGTTCCTCGTGGGGGAACATCGCCTGTTGATACGGCGCGATATAGGAGTTGGTGAGAAACAGCTCGCCATCGTCAATGGAGGCATAGCTTTCCGCGATATTGGATTGGCCTACGCGCAGGGATTTCACCTCGGAGCCGGCCAACTGGATCCCGCATTCTATGTCATCCTCGATGGCATAATCATAGCGTGCGCGCCGGTTCTCGGCGATCACCTTGTAGTTTTTCTCTTCTGCGGTCTGTTTCTTTGCCATGATGGATATGCAGATAAGGGCTCCGTGCGCTCATGTCCACTAGCGCAACGCGCAAAGGCCGCAGTATGGTCGCGAAAATACATACGGAGCGCTGATGTTTATCCAGATCTTTCTCGGGACTGTTTTGATCCTGCTGTCTGTCGTCGTGGCGGCGGTCGGGTTTGGCCTTTATGAACTCGGTCTGCGGCGGGCGCACAAATGGCTCATCACCGAACCGCATGCGCCCAAACTGTTCGTGGTTCTGGCCAGTGCCGTTATCACCGTGTTGTGGATGGTCACGGCGGGAGTGTGGATCTGGACGCTCGCCTTTCGGGGCTTGGGTATGTTTGCCCACCTCGAAGAGGCGCTGTATTTTTCCCTGACGGCCTTCACGACATTGGGGTTCGGTGATCTGTTGTTGCCGCAAGAGTGGCGGTTGCTCGGCGGCATGGCGGCGGTTAACGGATTTCTCAATTTCGGCATGATGACCGCGCTGTTGATCGAGGTGCTCCGCCACGTGCGCCGCAACCAGATCGACGCCCTGCGTCAAGCCCGCGAAGAGGCCGCCAAGAACGCGTTAGGCAGCGGACCCAACCCATAACACCCACCCGTAAAAAAAGGGGGCCGCAGCCCCCTTTGATACCGTGTTTTGGCGGTGACCTTAAAGCAGGCCTGCGTATTCCATCGCCGCTTTGATCTGTGCTTTGGTCGCGTCCGACAGCGGGGTCAGTGGCAAGCGCACCTCGTCCGAACACAGACCCAACAGCGACATGGCATATTTCGCGCCACATACGCCCGGCTCGGCAAAGATCGCGATGTGCAGCGGCATCAACTTGTCGGTCAGCTCAAGCGCCAGGGCATAGTCGCCCGCCTGTGTCGCCTCTTGTACCTGTGCGCACAGCTTTGGCGCGACGTTGGCGGTGACGGAGATACAGCCAACGCCACCCTGCGCGTTATAGCCCACGGCGGTGGGATCCTCGCCCGAGACCTGAACGAACTCCGTGCCGCAGGTGATGCGGGTTTTGCCAACGCGGGCAAGATCGCCCGTGGCATCTTTCACGCCGACAATGCGCGGCAACTTGGCCAGTTCACCCATGGTTTCGGGTGACATGTCGATGACCGAACGGCCGGGAATATTGTAGATAATGATCGGAATGTCGGCGGCATCGTGCAGCGCGGTGAAATGCGCGATCAGGCCCTTTTGGGTCGGCTTGTTGTAATAGGGCGTCACGACGAGAGCAGCATCGGCGCCGACACGCGCGGCGTGTTGGATCAGGCCCAACCCCTCGGCGGTGTTGTTGGACCCTGCGCCCGCGATCACCGGAATGCGGCCTGCGACGGTCTCGACGACCACCTCGATCACCTTTTCATGCTCGGCATGGCTCAACGTGGGGCTCTCGCCCGTTGTGCCAACCGGAACAAGGCCGTGCGAGCCTTGTGCGATGTGCCATTCGACAAGCTTCTTGAGCGTATCAATGTCCAATTCGCCGTTTTTAAACGGCGTCACCAAGGCAGGTATGGATCCTTTGATCATGATGCGCTCCTTTGCGTCTTCGAGATGGGCGTGAGTCGCCCGATTGATTTCGGGCGGAAACTAGCCGCCTTCGCGCACAATGCCAAGAATGTGTCTTGCGCCGCCACCACCCTGCGTTACCCTCGTGATAAATGCGCACCTAAGTCGCAGCCCGATTGATAGAGCAGACACGAAAGACCTTATGCCCCACTTTAGCCCCGTCAAATCAATTCTGGTCGCCTCCGTCCTCTCGGTCGCGGGTGTTTGTGCTGTTGCGTCTCCCGAATCGGACGCCCTGAACGCCGCCGTGAAATTGCGCGCTGCGGGGGATTGGCAAGCGGCGCGGACGACCGCCACGGGGGTCGGGCGCGATGTGATCGAATGGCAATATCTGCGTGCGGGCAAGGGACGGTTTGACGAATGCGCCGCCTTTCTGGAGCGCCACGCCGATTGGCCGGGCCTGCCGCTTCTGGCGGAGAAATGCGAGGCGTCGATTTCGGACGCGGTGAACCCGCGCGATGTGGTGGCCTATTTCAATAACTACCCGCCCCAAACAGGGGCCGGGACCGTGGCGCTGACCCGTGCCTACCAACTCACCGGTGCGGATGGCGATGCGCAGGCACAGGCGGTGATCGGATGGCAAACCCTTGTCATGGACGCCGAAAGCGAAAGCCACCTTCTCACGCAGTTCCCGACCCAGATCGCACCGCACAATCCCGACCGCGCCCGCATGTTGATGTGGCAGGGCAAGTTCAAGGACGCCGCCCGTCTTGGTCCCTATCTGCCCGAGGGGTGGTCCGCGCTGATCGATGCGGTCACGCGCCTGGATGAGGATGCAAACGGTGTCGACGCCGCGATCGAGGCCGTTCCCGCCACCCTTGCGGGCGAGCCGGTTCTGGCGTTCGAGCGGTTTGAATGGCGGGCACGAAAGGGGCGCTATGACGATGCGGTGACCTTGCTTTTGCAACAATCGGTGTCGCGTGAGGCACTTGGAAACCCCTTGGCGTGGGGCGACCGTCGTCGGTCCTTGGCGCGTCAGATGATGCGCGATGGCAAGGCCCAAATCGCCTATTCCGCCGCCGCGCGCCACCATCTCACGCCCGAGGAGGACCACTACGCCGATCTGGAATGGCTCGCGGGCTATATTGCGCTGCGCTATCTCGACGAGCCGCTGACCGCGCTCGACCATTTCAACAAGTTCCGTACATCCGTTGCCACGCCGATCTCACTGGGGCGCGCCGGCTATTGGGAGGGCCGCGCTCTGGAGGCGATGGGGGCCAAGGACGACGCCCTCGCCGCCTACACATTCGGGGCGCAGTTCCAGACGTCGTTTTACGGGCTGCTTGCCGCCGAACGCGCGAGCTTGCCGCTTGATCCTGCCCTGACGGGCGAGGCACGGTTTGCCGATTACAACGGAGCCGCGTTCATGTCGTCCCCGGTCCTCAAGGCCGCGTTGCTGTTGGAGGAGGCGGGGGATTTGCCACAGGCCGCACGGTTCATGCGTCATCTGGGCGAAAGCCTGACACCGCAAGAGTTGGGGCAGTTGTCCGATCTCGCCCTTGACCACCATCCCTATCTCGCTGTTCTCGTCGCGAAATTTGCCGCCGATCAGGGCATTGTTCTCAACCGCGCCTACTATCCGCTGCATGAATTGGCCAAGGCCGATCTGCCCGTCAAACCCGAATTGGCGCTGTCGATTGCGCGGCGCGAAAGCGAGTTCTATCCCGATGCACGATCCTATGTCGGGGCGCGCGGGTTGATGCAGTTGATGCCGCGCACGGGCGAGGCGATGGCGGCCAAGCTCGGGATCGAGGGTTTTGTGGAAAACGATCTGACGGACCCCGTGCTGAACGCCCGCCTTGGGTCGGCCTATCTGGCGCAACTGATCGAGGAGTTCGGCAATAACCTTCCGCTCGTCGCGGTGGGGTATAATGCGGGGCCAACCCGTGCACGCGACTGGATCGCGCGTTACGGTGATCCGCGTGGCGGCGCCGTAGATCCCGTGGACTGGATCGAGCACATCCCGTTTCGCGAGACCCGCAATTACGTGATGCGTGTGGCCGAAAGCGTGCCTGTGTACCACGCCCGCCTGACGGGGGACACGCGCACGATTACACTGTCGCGCGACCTCAAGTCCCGGTAGGCCCCGCGCGACTTGCGCGGCGTGCCACCATTTGTGCGCGTACGAGGGCAAATATCCCCGCGCCGACGACGATGCCCGTGCCAATCGCCACGTTCAGGCGGATAATGTCGCCAAAGAATACGACACCGACGCCCGAGGCAAAGGCCAGTTGCAGATAGGCAAAGGGTTGGATCGCCGAGGCTTCGGACAGTTCATAGGCGCGGATCAACAGGTAGTGACCGAGAATGGCGGAGCCGCCGAGCGTGACCATCCATCCCCAATCGGCGGGGCTCATCGGTTCCCAGAACCACACCCCGATCAGGGTCATCACAATGGCGCCCGAAATGCCGGTGTAGAAAAACGTCACGGCGGCGGGATCTTTGCGTGAGACATAGCGGTTGAGCAGCCCGTAAAGCGCGAACATCGCGGCGGACCCGAGCGGGAAAATCGCGGCGGGGGAGAAAACACCGCTGCCGGGCATGAGGATAATCATCACGCCGAGAAAGCCGATGGCGACCGACAGCCACCGCCGCCACCCGACCCGCTCGCCAAGGATCGGACCCGAGAGCGCGGTGATGATCAGCGGATAGACCGCGAACATGGCGTGGCTCTCGACAAGGCCGAGTTTGACAAAGCCAAGCACCATAACGATGACCTCGACCGCCAAAAGAGCGCCGCGAAAGAACTGTAGTCTGGGCTGTGCGGACTGTGCCGCAAGGCGTAATCCGCCGGCACGCCGCGCCGACCAGACAATGACAAACGCCGCGAAAATCCAATAGCGGATCATGATGACCATAAAGACGTTGTATTGCCCCGCAAGGTGACGTGAGAGCCCGTCCTGAAGCGAGAACAGGAACATCGTGAACACCATGATGATGATGCCCAGACGCGGGTTTTGCTGCGTCATCGCATTGTGCCTTTGCTCATGTGCCGTTTGCGCCCGTACCCTGCGACGCGCGTGACTGTGAACCCTGCGTCCGCCAGTTTGCGGCGCACGTGCCCCGCTGCCGTGTAGGTGGCAAAGGTGCCGCCCTGACCGGTGTGCGCCCCGACGGCCCGCATCATATCGTCGCCCCAAAGCTCGGGATTTTTCTGCGGGGAAAACCCGTCGAGAAACCATGCGTCGGCCTGTCCGTCCCATGCGGCAAGCGTCTCGCGGGCGTCGCCGGTGATGACCTCGACCGCCACATGTCCCACGGTGAATGACCGCGCCCCCTGCGCCCATGCGTCCAGAAACGGCGCGGCGATGGGTTTGACTTCGGGAAAGGCATCGAGCGAGGTTGCGATGTCGGCGGGTGCCATCGGATAGGCCTCGAACGAGGTGAACCGGATCATCTGTGGCCCTTCCCACATCAGGGCAAGGGCGAGCATGTTCAGCCCGGTGCCAAACCCCAGTTCGGCGACATGGAACCCGCCTGTCAGTCGCGCCGGCAAATCGTTGCCCGCCAAAAACACATGGCGTGTTTCCTCAAGCCCCGAAGCATTCGAGAAATACGGATCGTCAAATTGCGTCGAGACAGGGATGACCCCGTCCCGCCATTCGATGCGGGCTGTCTGGTTGTCGGGCATGGGATGCCTTATGAGATAGGGGACGTTTCCCCGATCGTGGGGGCGCGCGCGGCGAAGTGCAATGGGCAAAAGTGCAAATGGGCAAAGCGGATATGACGATCTACGGGGCGGGCGCCTTTGGCCTGTCATGCGGATATGAGGCGGCAAAACGGGGCGCAAAGGTGCGGGTCATTGACCCCTTTGGCGTCGGTGCAGGGTCATCGGGCGGCGTGGTCGGCGCGCTTGCCCCCCACACGCCCGAGCGGTGGAACGACAAGAAAGAGTTCCAGTTCAACAGCCTGATCATGGCCCGTGACCATTGGCCCGCAGTTGAGCAAACGGGCGGCGTCTCGTCGGGCTATGGTCGAACGGGACGGCTGCAAGCGGTGCAAAACGCGCGTCAACTGGATCTGGCGCATCAGCGCACGGCCGATGCGGTGGCGCTGTGGCGCGGCATGGCCACGTGGTCGGTTCTGGACGCGGACGATGTGGCGGCGCGGTTTGCCGGATGGGTGCCCGACAGCCCCACGGGATTTTGGATTTTCGACGACCTGTCCGCGCGACTCAATCCCGCCCGTGCCTGTGCCGCACTTGCCGCGGCCATAACGGCCTTGGGCGGTGAGGTGCTGCGCGAGGGGCTCGAGGATGGCGCGGTGATCCACGCAAGCGGTTGGGCGGGGCTGCAAGCGCTCAACGCCGCTTTCGGGCGCGAGGTCGGAAGCGGCGTCAAGGGACAGGCAATCCTGCTCGACTTTGACATGCGGACCTCACCGCAAATCTACGCCGAAAGCCTGCACATCATCCCGCACAAGGATGGCACAACCGCGATTGGATCGACCTCGGAGCGCGAATTCGACAGCGCCGATCAAACCGATGCCTTGGCCGATGACCTTTTGGCCCGCGCCATCGCGGCGATGCCGCAGATTGCCCACGCCCGCGAGATCAAACGGTGGGCGGGCGTGCGCCCCCGTGCCAAATCCCGTGCGCCGATGTTGGGCGCGTGGCCCGGGCGCACGGGGCATTTCATCGCCAATGGCGGGTTCAAGATTGGCTACGGGATGGCCCCGCTCGCCGCCCGTGGATTGATTGATCTGGTCCTTGAGGGGCGTGATGCCATCCCCGAGGCGTTTCGGGTTGAGGCGAGCCTGTAACGGGACGGCGCCCTTAGAACTCGACGCCTTTCTGGGCTTTTATGCCTGCGCGGAACGGGTGCTTGACCAGTTCCATTTCGGTGACGAGATCCGCGATTTCGATCAGCTCCTCCTTGGCGTTGCGCCCCGTGAGGACAACATGGGTGAGGGGTGGCTTTTCGGCCTGCAAAAACGCCACCACGTCATTGACGTCGATGTAGTCATAGCGCAGCGCAATGTTGATCTCGTCGAGCAAAACCATGCGGTTCTCGGGATTGCGGATCAGCTCCTTTGCCTTTTCCCATGCGGCTTGTGCCATCTCGATGTCGCGGGCCTTGTCCTGGGTTTCCCACGTAAATCCTTCGCCCATTGTGTAGAATTCGCACAACTCGGGGAACTTTGCGGTGATCAGATCGCGCTCGCCGCAATCCATCCCGCCCTTGATGAACTGGACAACGCCTGATTTCATCTCATGCGCGATACAGCGGAAAATCATCCCGAACGCGGCGGAGGATTTGCCCTTGCCCTTGCCCGTGTGGATGATGATCAGACCTTTCTCGTCGATCTTGGTGGCCATGATTTTATCGCGGGCGACTTTCTTTTTGGCCATTTTGGTGGCGTGACGCGCGTGGTCGTTGGTCTCGGTCATAGGGCGTTCCTTAGAGAAAAATCTGCACAAAGATGGGCGCGAGAAGCGCGGTGAGAATGGCGTTGAGCACCATGCCAATTCCGGCAAAGGCCCCCGCCGTGCCGTGGCATTCGAACGCACGGGCGGTGCCGATGCCGTGGGCGGCGACGCCGGTGGCAAAGCCGCGTCCGCGATAGTCGCGTATGCCAAGCAGGTTGTTGACGGGCGTGGTGACAATCGCGCCGATCACGCCGGTGATCAACACAAGGGCCACGGTGAGGGTCGGCAGCCCGCCGATGGCTTCGGCCACGCCGATGGCCACGGGGGAGGTGGCGGATTTGGGAACAAGCGACAAGAGTACATCCCCCCGTAACCCCATCGCCGCCCCGATGGCCACGGCCGCCGCCATTGCGACAAAAGACCCGACAAAGAGCGCGGCCAGTAATGGCACGGCGGCGGATTTCACCTTTTGCCAGTTCTGCCACAACGGAACGGCCAAGGCGACGGTCGCAGGCCCGAGCAAGAAGTGAATGAACTGCGCCCCCTCGAAATAGGTGCGGTAACTGGTGTCGGTCAGCGTCAACAGGGTCGACAGAAGCACCATCGAAATCAGCACGGGATTCACATAGGGCTTGTTGCCCGACAGCCGGAACAACCCGTCACCGATGAGAAACGCGATGATCGTGGCGGTGAGCCATAGCAATTGCCCCTCGGCCAGATAGGACCAGATGTCGAGAATATCGGTCATTGCGGTGTCTCGTCAGGCTGTCCCATGGCGCGGCCCACATATTTGAACGTCAGCGCCCCCGCGCCAATCGCAAGGATGGTCGAGCCCGTAAGGGCGGCGGCGAGGGGCAGGCCGATCTCGGACATCTGGTCGAGATACTGGACAATGCCGACACCCGCAGGGACAAACAAAAGCGACAGGTAGGACAGCACGGTCGCGGCGGTGCCTTCGATCTTTTTGCCGATGGTCGGGCGGATCAGCAACAGCACGGCAAGCAACACCATCCCGATCACAGGGCCGGGGAGGGGCAGCGCGAACACGCGTGCGATGATTTCGCCCAAAAGCTGAAATCCCAAAAACAGTCCCAAATGAATGACCATGCCGCTCTCCCTTCGGTGCTATAGTCGCAGCGGAGCGGGGCGGCATCAAGGGCGCAAACGCATCGACGCGAAAAGGGCGCGCCCCACACGAGACGCGCCCTTTGAAACCGCTGGGAAGGGATTATTCAGCGGGTATGGCGGTGGGGGTGTGTGCCCCGTAGTGTTGCGTGTTCAGGCGGAACACCAGTGCGACCATGGCGAACTGGAATGCGATGGCGATGGCGGTGATCACCCAATAGGTGGTGTCGTATTTGTCGATCATGCCCGCCGCCACGAGGCCCTTGTTGATGAAAAACTGCATCAAAACCGAGAGCGCAACGCCGGGGCAAACCAACGCATAGGACCCTGCGGAGGTTTTGTTGCCGAACACGAAGTCTTTGAAATAGCCCTGACGACGCAACACGGTCAGGCCGAGACCAAGGAACACGAGTTGGATCGAGAGGCCTTTGGCAAGGAACATCAATGTATCCGCATCGGTCGAGTGGCCGTTAAAGGTGGTGTGCAATCCGTGGTCCTGACGCATGAACATGATGGAGAAAATGGTCACGAAGGGGATGATGATCAACAATGTCGGACCGGCCTCTTCGGAGGTGCCGTAGTGCAGCATCGAGTTGAAGGCGGTGACAACCGCAAGCAGCGCATAGATCACGGCGGCGGTGCCCAACAGGGTCGAACCGATCACCGAAATGGCGACAATCCACGGCTGTGTCGACATGGCGGCGGGGGCGGAAAATCCGACGGCGGCCATAATCAGCGCAAAGGAGGGCAACAGTTGCGCAAACGAGTTGTGCGCCGTGACGTCAAAAACGCCGCCTTTGGACAGCACGCGGCCGAGGAAATCGGCGATGGTGCTCAGGGCGTTATAAGCAATCGCGGCGAACGCGATCAGCGCGAGCGGAAAGAGGTATTCGACGATGCTCCACAGCCCCGGCACGAACACAAGACCCGCAATGAACAACCCGTTGACCGACATGGCAAGGGCGAGCGGCATGGCGAGGAGCGTGGTTTCCGCGTTCGATGTGCGCAGCTTTGTATAGCGCTCGGTTTTCTTGAACTGCGCGTAGTGGGACAGGTTCCAAAAGAGCGATTTGAGGTTCAGGTAGACAAAGACGGCGATGCCCGCCACCGCAACGAAGATAGCGAATTTAAGGGCGGTGCCGCCCGTGGCCCATGCCGCCATGATGTCTTCGAACACGGGAACCGAACGGCCGGGGTGGGGGACCCAGAACATCAGGTACATAAAAAACGTCACGGCAAGGCCACCGGCCCCCACGGAGCTCAAAAAGTAGAGCGGCACATAGCTCTCGCTTGCTTTCGAGGTTTTCATTTCGGATCTCCTAAATCACATTCAGTAATTCGAATATAACAAGAGATGTATGCGCACCTTGATCTGGATCAAGTGGGCGGGTGCGATGTCGTTTGACGTAGGGGACGTGCCGCACAGGTCTATGTTTGTCGGGGGATTGCTGATATAGCCCCTGACCAGTCGAAAAAGCTACATTGCATTTTAATCATTTTTAGACTTACTTCAGGTCAAAACGCGATTGGCCTTGGGCCGGACAGTGTGGAGCGCCATGAAACTTTCCAAAATATCGACCTATCCCGTCAAAAGCCTGCCTGCGACGGATCATGCCGCGCGGACTGTCGGGTCTATGGGTGTGGAGGGGGATCGGCGTTGGGCGGTTTTGTATCCAACCGGCGCTGTTGCAACGCGGCGCGAGCTTCCCGAACTGTCGCGGATCTCCGTTGTCGAGATCGAGGACGGGATTTCCATCTCCCACGATGGCGGCCACCTTGAGATTGCTCTCCCGAAGGGAGCCGAGACCACGGCCTTTGTCTTTTCGAACCGGATCGAAGGCGTCGAGGACGCGGGGAATTTCGCGGCGAGCTTTTTGTCGTCCGCCCTTGGCCGGGAAGTGCGGTTGGCCTATTTTCCCGACCGGCCCCTGCGCGCTGTAAATACGGCCTATAGCATCACGCCGCATTTCACCGGATTTGCCGATGGCTACCCGATTTTGATCACCACCAAAGCCTCCCTGATGGCGCTCAACAAGGCTGCGGGCCAGACGTTCGAAATGCGCCGGTTCCGCGCCAATCTGGTGATCGAGGGTGACATCGCGCCGTGGGCCGAGGATACGTGGCGCCGCATCCGGATCGGGTCGACCGTGCTGCGGATCGTCAAGCCCTGTGAGCGTTGCGTGATGACCACACAAGATCCCGATACCGGAGTGCAAACCGACCGCCATGAACCATTGGCGACCCTTGGCAAGCTGCACAGATCCGCGCGGGGGCGCATTATTTTCGGCCAGAACGCGGTCGTCGAAGAGGCCGGTACGGTGGTGCTTGGCGATACGGTCGATGTGTTGGAAACGGGCGCATCCAACCTGTTGTGAGCAGATTGTGCTGCGGGCCGGCCAACGTTAACCTTTTCGTAACCAAGATTTACCACGGTAGGGCATGGAACACATCGCCCCTGTCAAATCATCTGTCCCCCGTGCCCTCATCGTGGCGCTTGGCCTGACGGCTTTGACGGCCTGCGCTCTGGACAGCCCGCAAATCGGCAAGGTTCTGATCACGCCCCAACCCGTGGTGGTGGAGGGCGCGACATTTCGCATCTTTCGCCAAATGGGCGGCGGCGACCGCGTCGAGGCGCACCGCATAAACGTCATGGTCCCACCGCCATCGCGCACCGCCATCGTCGCCAAGGCCGCGATTGCAATCACCCGCGTCACGGGTTGCCCGATCAAGGCGGGCTCGCTCATCGGCGATCAGGCCTTGGTCAAAGCCGAACTGGATTGCCCGATCTAACGCCGCCTATGCGAGCGCCTCAAGGGCGGCCCGCGCCGAGTTCGACCGTGGCGTCCACAGCCCGCGATCCATCGCCTCCAACAACCGCTGCGCCATCTCGGCAAGCGCGGGTGCGTTGTGATCCGCGATGAACGCCCGCGTGTCGTCGTCCTCGATAAAGGCGGCGTGAACGAGGTCGAAATGGTGATCCTTGACCGCGCGTGTCGTGGCCGAAAAGGCAAACAGATAATCCACCGTTGCGGCAATTTCGAACGCGCCCTTGTAGCCGTGGCGCTTGACGCCATCGATCCATTTCGGGTTCACCACCCGCGACCGGATCACCCGCCCGATTTCCTCGTCCAACGTGCGAATGACCGGACGGTCGGGGCGCGAATGGTCGTTGTGGTAAATCGGGCGATCCTGCCCTTGTAGCGTCGCCACGGCGGATGCCGCGCCACCCTCGAACTGATAATAATCGTCGCTGTCCAACAGATCGTGTTCGCGGTTGTCCTGATTTTGGACAATCGCCTCGACCTGACCCAATCGGGCCTCGAACCCGGCGCGATCCTTGACGCCCTCGCGCCCCGCGCCGTAGGCATAGCCCCCCCATTCGAGGTAGGCATCGGCAAGGTCGCGGCGGTCGCCCCAAAGCTGCTCGTCGATCATCGCCTGAAGCCCCGCGCCATAAGCCCCCGGTTTGGACCCGAACACCCGTGCCGTGCTTTCGCCGCGCCGGGCGCGGGCGGCGGCGGGATTGTCCGCCTCACTCTCGTCCATCTCTTGCACCGCACGCGCCGCACTATCGACCAAGGCAATGAGTTGCGGAAAGGCATCGCGGAAAAATCCCGACACGCGCAGCGTCACATCAACACGCGGACGCCCCAACACGGACGCGGGCAGCACCTCGAACCCCGTCACGCGGCGCGACATCGTATCCCACGTCGGTTTGACCCCCATCAGGGCAAGCGCCTGTGCAATGTCATCGCCGCCCGTGCGCATATTGGCCGTCCCCCACGCGGTGACGAGCATGGCACGGGGCCAGTCGCCCTGATCCTGAAGGTGGCGTTCGATCAACAGGTTGGCCGATTTCCACCCGAGGCTCCACGCGGTTTGCGTTGGGACCGCGCGGGCATCGACGGAGAAAAAGTTGCGCCCCGTGGGCAGCACGTCCAAGCGCCCGCGGGTCGGCGCACCGGACGGGCCGGGACGGACAAACCGGCCATCCAATCCGCACAACAGCCCGTCCATCTCGGCGGGGCCACAGGCCGCAACGGTTGGCAAAACATGGTCGCGCAAATGATCCAGAACGGCTTGGGACGCGGGGCCGGCGGCGGGCGTGCCGTCATCCATAAGCGCGGCGCAAAACGCCTCCAACCGCTCGACCGTATCGCCATTGGTGCGCCATGTGCCGTCCATAATACGCGCCAAGGCATCGGGGCGCGGACCGGTCCATGTCTGCGCCATCTCGCAATCAAGCGGGTCGAACCCGAGCCCGAAATCCACCGCCAGAGCCCGCACCAAAGATGCGTCTTTCCCCGTCCCGTCGCCGCGTGGCACACGCACCAAAGCAAGCGCGAGATCACGGGCAAGCCGCCCTGTCGGGGCGGTGCCAAAGATGTGCAGACCATCGCGGATTTGCGCTTCTTTCAACTCGCACAGATAGGCGTCGAGCTTGCCCAGATCGCTATCCTCATCCTCGCCCGTCATGCCCACGTCACGGTCCAGTCCCGTCACGGCACTCAGGCTCAAAATCTCTTTGCGCAGCGCGTCAATCCGGCGCGGATCAACCCCCGCCGCCTCGAAATACTCGTCCACCAAGGCCTCAAGATCGCGCAGCGGCCCGTAGGTCTCGGCGCGGGTCAGCGGCGGGGTGAGGTGGTCGATGATCACGGCCTGTGCGCGGCGTTTGGCCTGTGTCCCCTCCCCCGGATCGTTCACGATAAACGGATAAAGGTGCGGCATCGGCCCCATCACCGCTTCGGGCAAACAGGTCCGCGACAGGGCAAGCGCCTTTCCGGGCAGCCACTCCAGATTGCCGTGCTTTCCCATATGGACCAACGCATGCGCCCCAAACGCGTGACGCAGCCAGAAATAGAAGGCGAGGTAGTTGTGCGGCGGCACCAGATCGGGCGCGTGATAGGTCTCGGTCGGGTCGATATTATAGCCGCGTGCGGGCTGAATGCCGACCACGGCATTTCCGAACCGCAGGACCGAGAGGGCAAAACCGCCCGCGCCGTAAAACGGATCCGCCTCGGGCGCGCCCCACCGCTCTTCGATCTGTGTGCGGACCTGTTCGGGCAGCGCATCATAGCACGCGCGGTAGGCGGCAAGGGGCATCCGCACGCCACCGTGCCTCGCGCTGCGATCGGTCAACCAGTTGGTCGGCCCCGCAAGGATCTGCGCCATCAACGCGTCACTGTCTTCGGGAATGTCCGTGACGCCGTAGCCCGCATCCGCCAGTGCGCCGAGCGTGTTCACCGTCGCCGCGGGGGTATCAAGGCCCACCCCGTTGGCGAGCCGCCCGTCCTTGTTCGGGTAGTTGGCGAGGATCAGCGCGACCTTGCGGTCTGCGGGCGGGGTGTGACGCAGCGTGGCCCAGTTTGCCGCAAGCTCCGCGACAAAATCTACACGGTTCCGGTCCGCCTGATAGGTCGCAATGGCGCACTCGGTCTCAGCGTCGAAATAGGCCTCGCCCTTGAACGATACGGCGCGGGTCAATACCCGCCCGTCGACCTCGGGTAGCGCCACATTCATCGCGATGTCCCGTGCCGATAGCCCCGTCAGCCCCGTGTCCCATACCGCGTGCGACGAGCCGGCAAGAACCACCTGAAACACCGGTGCCTCATTGGCGAACGCGGCCGCCAAGGGATTGTTGCCGGCCTTGTCAGGGGTGCCGACCGCAAAGGAGGTGCAGTTGAGAATCACATCGGGTCTGGCATCACAAAACAGCCCCTCCAGTGTGGCGACCGAAATCGGGTCTTTGAGGGAGGCCACAAAAACGGGCAGGGGGTTCAGCCCCTTTTTGATCAGCGCAGCCACCAATGCATCAACCGGCGCAAGGCCCGCCCCCTGTACCAACGCACGGTAAAAGGTGATCGGCACAACAGGTGCGCCCTGCGTCCAGTGCGTCCGTGCGGTGTCCAGATCGCACACGCCTTTGGCGGGCCAATAGACCCCCGCACGCAACAGCGGTGCAGCAGGTGCGGGTTTTTCACCGCCCTCCAACATCGCTTGCGCATAGCTCAGAAACGCCGCCGCATTGTCGGGACCGCCCTCCACCAGATAGGCCCAAAGCGCGTGATAGTCCTGTGACGAAACCGTTGATAACCCTGCCAGTTCCGCGTCCGGCTTGTCATCGCCGGGGAGCGCCACAAACGGAATGCCCGCCTCGTGAAGCCGTGCGGCGTATTGCTCCAACCCGTATGTCCAATAGCCCGATCCGCCCAGAACCCGCGCGATGACCATGCGCGATTTGGTGGCGCAATCGTCAAGGTGCAGATCCACCGACATCGGGTGGCGCAGGTGCATCAGTTGCGACAGGCGCAGCGATGGCGGCGTGTCCAGACCCGCCCGCGCATGGGACAGGGCGGCCAGTTCGGTATCGGCGGCGGAGATCACCACAAGGTCCGCAGGGGACTGGCCGAGGTCGAAGGCCTCGTTGCCATCGTCGATCGATCCGGGGGTGGCGGCCAACAGATGCATCTGTCTCTCCTTGAAAAGCCGCGCGGTTTACGGCATCAGCGAGAAAACCCCGAAAGGTGATCTCATGGACTATGGTAAATCAGGCGCGCCGAAGATCGGCAAAAATGCCCCGCGTCACGCGGAACACAACGCTAAAGGGTCGTCAAAAAACCCCTATGGCAAAGCGGCCCCGAAGGCCGAGTTGCTCGCCCGTATGAAAGCGGCAGCGACCAAAAAGGCGGACTAAAGCGCCTTTTCGTAGAACACGGAAACGCCGTTGTTCTCGTAATCGCCAAAGGCCCGACAGCGGGTAAACCCGTGGCGCTCATACAGACGACAGGCGGCGTCCAGTTCGTCGCCTGTCTCCAGTTTCAACGCGGTCAACCCCTCGTCGCGGGCCATGTCCTCGACCGCCCGCATCAGGGCGCCCGCGATGCCTTTGCCGCGTCCGTCGGGTGAGGTGAACATGGATTTCACCTCGCCGTAGGTCCCGTAGATTTTAAAGGCACCAACGCCCAACACCACGTCGCCCTCCCGCGCGATAAAGAACCGTACGTCATCGGCGGCAAGCGCATCCGTGGGCAGGGCGTGATTGTGTTCTTCGTCATAAATCTCCGCCTGCAATGCCTGGGCCTGCGCCAAAAGGGCGGCAGGTTGCGGGTCAAGCGGGTTTCCAAGTTCGACAATAATCATGGCGTCAAGCTTTCAAAGCGGCGTCAATCGCGGCGTGGTCCAGACCGGCCTGACCGATCACAACCAGACGGGTCTCGCGCGGGTTGGCCCCGAACGGTTGGTCAAAATAGTGATCGACACGCGGGCCAACGGCCTGAACCGTCAGGCGCATCGGCTTGCCCGTCACGGCCACAAACCCCTTGAGGCGCAAAATGCCATGGGCGCGGATCACATCGGCGATCTGTGCGGCAAAGGCCTTGGGGTCGCTGACCTCATCGCGGCTGACCACGAAGCTTTCGAAGTCGTCGTGATCATGGTCGTGGTGGTGGTGGTCGTCATCGTGGTGGTCGTCGTGATCATCATCGTCGTGATGATGGTGGCCGTGATGCACCTCGTCGCGTCCCGCCATGTCGGCCTCGGCGCCAATGCCCTGACCGAGCAACACATCCACGGGCAGGGCGCCATGCGCGGCGCGCACTACCTGAACGCCGCTACGGGCCTCTGCCTTGAGCTTGGCCACAAGCGCGTCTGCCTGTGCCTCGCCCAACAGATCGGCCTTGTTCACCACAATCATGTCGGCACAGGCAATCTGGTCCTCGAACAGTTCCGACAACGGGGTCTCGTGATCAAGGTTCTCGTCGAGCTTGCGTTGGGCATCGACGGCGGCAACGTTATGGGCGAACACGCCCTCGTCCACGGCCTTGCCATCGACCACGGTAATCACGCCGTCAACGGTGACCTTGGTGGAAATCTCGGGCCAGTTGAACGCCCGTACAAGCGGTTGCGGCAGCGCCAGACCGGAGGTCTCGATCACGATGTGATCGGGTTTGTTCTCGCGCGCGAGCAGCTTTTGCATGGTGGGAATGAAATCATCGGCCACGGTGCAACAGATACAGCCGTTCGACAGCTCCATGATGTCGTCCTCTGTGCAGGTCTCGTCACCGCAGCCCTTCAGGATATCGCCGTCCACGCCCAGATCTCCGAACTCGTTGATGATCAGCGCAATGCGCTTGCCGTTTGCATTGGCAAGCATGTGACGGATGAGAGTGGTTTTGCCCGCGCCCAGAAAACCGGTAACGACGGTAGCAGGAATTTTGGCAGCCATGTTGGTGTCCTTTACGTGAAAACGCCGGAGCGGTGAGGCCCCGGCGCGATACGTTTGAATGTGGGGCGATTACGCGGCGTTGAACGTGCGCGGCGACACAAGGCCGGTCCGGCCCAGACCCTTGAGCGCCTTGGCCCCTGCAAGGACACCGAGGTCGACGAACGGCTCGATGGCGATCACGGCGATGTAGGCCGCGCCGAATGTGGCAATCTCGCCCATTGCGCCAAAACCGTGGCCGTAGGTGACCCAAAATCCGACCCATGCCACAACGCCCGCTTGGTAGGTCGTGGACAGCGCGAGCGCCTGTTTATAGGTCACGTCCGCATAGGCCGTGTTTGGCGCAATGATCCGGTCCGCAACCATTTTGATTGCAAACATCGGCACGAGAAGCGTTGTGACGTTCATGCCGTATTGCGGCAGGTCAATCGGCTCGACAATCATACCTTGAGCCAAAAGGCCAAGCGCAAGTCCGATTGCCGCAGGCGCGGCCCCGAACAGCAAGAACAGCGTAGAACCGAAGATAAAGTGAACTTCCGAGACGCCCGCAGGGGCGTGGGGCAACACCTGGAATGCGAACACAGTGGCGATCATGGCCAGTGCGGAGCGTGCCGCGAGCGATGTGACGCCGCTTTCCTTGACGGCGTTCCATGCGTGCTTGACGGTAAAGCCTGCCGCGCCAACAGCCGTGACAACAGAGAGGGCGAGTTTCGCGCCAGTTACGAGTCCGGGTTCGATATGCATATTTTAAGTCCTCCTGAGCCGTCATCCCCGACGGCGGGTTGATATGAGGCAAGGCTGGTCTCCTGGCTCGTGGGTCAACGCAGCGCTGTCACCTTCCCGGAGCGGTTGCTCCAGTGGTCAATCGACAGCCTACTCGCCACTTACAGTCGCGGGGGCGGCTCCGGTTTTGAACCCCGATGTGGGTCGCTCGCACCGAATTCCCAATTCTCCCCTGCCGCTTGGCGGCATGTGCGGGGAACCTTAGCGGCCCCATTTGGCGTCTGAGGGGGGGTGGGGTCAAGGTTTAACATGCCGCAGCGCAATAATATTGCCCGATACGCCCCGAACCCCAACGATATCTTGTGGATAACTCGGGCGCGGCCTCCAGATATCGGGAGGGTGGCATTGACAGGCCCGCCCCAAGGGCAAAAACTCGCCCCCTAATGGAATCAGCGGCAAAGGGGTCCCCTTGCGTTTCACCCGCCTGCGATTGAACGGCTTCAAAAGCTTTGTCGACCCGACCGATCTGGTGATCGCGGACGGGCTCACGGGTGTGGTCGGTCCCAATGGCTGTGGCAAATCCAACCTGCTCGAAGCCCTGCGGTGGGTCATGGGCGAAAACCGTCCAAAGGCGATGCGCGGCGGTGGCATGGAGGATGTGATCTTTGCGGGGGCCTCGTCGCGTCCGGCCCGCAACTTTGCCGAAGTGGCGCTGATGATCGACAACTCCGAGCGCCTCGCGCCCTCGGGCTTCAACGAAAGCGATAGCGTCGAAATCATCCGCCGCATCACCCGTGACGCAGGCTCCGCTTATAAGGTGAACGCCAAAGACGTCCGCGCCCGCGATGTCTCTATGCTGTTCGCCGATGCCTCCACGGGGGCGCATTCGCCCGCGCTTGTCCGTCAGGGGCAAATCTCCGAACTGATCAACGCCAAGCCGAAAAACCGCCGTCGCATCCTTGAGGAAGCCGCAGGGATTTCGGGTCTGTATCAACGCCGCCATGAGGCCGAGTTGAAACTCAAAGGCGCGGAAACCAACCTGGCCCGCGTCGATGATGTGATTGAACAACTGGCCGCACAGCTCGCCTCGCTCGCCCGTCAGGCCCGTCAGGCCGCGCGGTACCGCGAAATCGGCACCGAGTTGCGCCATGCCGAGGGGCTGTTGTTCTATCGCCGGTGGCGGGATGCCGATCAGGCCCGCGCCGAGGCCGACGATCTGTTGCGCACCCGCCTCAAACAGGCCTCCGAGGCCGAACGCCTCGCCCGTGCGGCCACCACGCGCCGCGAGGCCTTCGAGGCGGCGCTCCCCCCCCTGCGCGAGGAAGAGGCGATTGCGGCGGCCGTGTTGCAACGCCTGACCGTCGAGCGCGATCAACTGACCGAGGAAGAGACCCGCGCCAAAGAGATGATCGGCACCTTGACGCGGCGCATCGACCAACTGGTGGCCGACATGGCCCGCGAGGAGCAGCTGAACAAAGACGCAGGCGAAACCATCGACCGTCTCGAATGGGAGCAGCGCGAGTTGCTCAAGGCCTCCGAGGGCCACGGCCCGCGTTTGGAACAGGCCGCCTATAGCGCCACCGAGGCCAACGAGGTGTTGCAGGATCGCGAGACGCAATTGTCGGAGATGACCGAGGATGTGGCGCGTCTGGCCGCCCGTCACCAATCGGCCAACCGTCTGGTCGAGGACAACCGCAAAACGCTGGATCGCGGACGCGGCGAGGCCGACCGTGCGCGGGCCTCCGTGGACGAGGCAAAGGCCACATTGGAGCGCGCGGGCGCAGCGCTTGCGCAGGCCCGTATGGATCAGGACATCGCGGCCGCTCGCGCCGAGGAGGCCGAGGCCGCATTGATTGCCGCCGACGAGGACCGCACCGAAACCCACACCCGCGAAAGTCAGGCCCGCGCGGCGCGTTCCGAGGCCGAGGGCGAACTTGGCGCCCTCAAGGCCGAAGTGGCGGCGTTGGCCAAAATGCTCGACCGCGACCAGATCGCAGGCACGCAGGTGCTTGACCTGATCAAGGTGACATCGGGCTACGAAAAGGCGCTTGGCGCCGCGCTTGCCGATGAATTGCGCCAACCCGCGATCGAGGCCTATCAGGCCTCTGGATGGGTGACGCTGCCCGATTACCCCGATGAACAAGACCTGCCGATGGGCGTCGAGCCGCTGCACGATTATGTCGAGGCCCCCGCCGTCCTGTCGCGCCGTATCGGCCAGATCGGGTTGGTCAAGGCCGAGGACGGCGCGCGGCTTCAGGCCGACCTTGAACCGGGTCAACGGCTTGTCTCCGTTGAGGGCGACATGTGGCGGTGGGACGGCTACCGTGCGGGGGCCGAGGATGCGCCCTCCGCCGCCGCACTGCGCCTGCAACAGCTCAACCGCCTTGAGACGCTCAAACAGGAATCCGTGGCCGAAGAGGCCAAGGCCGCGGGGGCGATCCACGCCCACGAACACCTCAAGGCCGAGTTGCTGCGCCTCACCGAGGTCGACACATCCGCCCGCGAAGCCCGCCGTGAGGCCGACCGCGCCCTGTCGGAGGCCGCGCGGGCCCTGTCACGGGCCGAGAACGAAAAATCGCTCGCAGAGGGCAAGGTCGAGAACCTTGGACTGGCCGTGTCGCGCCACGATGAGGAGGCCCGCGCGGCGCAAACCCGACTGGACGAGGCGCAACAGGCCCTGTCGGCCCTGCCCGATCTGCAATTCGCCCGCGACAAGATCGAGGAGGTCAAACTGACCGTCGAGGCCGCGCGGATCACCATGATGACCAAACGCTCCGCGCACGATGAAATCCGCCGCGAGGGCGAGGCCCGCACGCGGCGCAGCCAAGAGGTGGTCAAGGAACTCTCGGGGTGGAAACACCGCCTCGAAACCGCCGGAAAACGCATTGCCGAATTGAACGGGCGCAAAGAAACCTCGGAGGCCGAATTGCATGACGCCGGCGCCCGACCCGCCGAGATTGCCGCGCGCCGTGAGGGCCTGATGGACAAAATCACCGAGGCCGAGACCCGCCGCAAAGCCGCCGCCGATGCTCTGGCCGAGGCCGAGACCGCGCTGCGTGACGGGGTAAATGCCGAACGCGAGGCCGAACGTGTCGCATCGGAGGCCCGCGAGGCCCGCGCCGCCACTCAGGCCCGCCGTGACGCCGCCCGCGAAACCGTCGAGGCCGCCGTGGCGCGGATCCGCGAGGAACTGGAAACCACACCCAAGGCGCTGTTGGACGAGTTGGACATCGACCCTGAAAAAATCCCGGGCCATGACGCGATCGAGGTGGATGTGAACCGCCTTAAACGTCTGCGCGACAGCCTTGGCGCGGTCAACCTGCGCGCCGAGGAGGACAGCGAAGAGGTCCGCGTCGAACATGACACGCTCGTGAGCGAAAAACAGGATCTCGAAGAGGCAATCAAAACCCTGCGCAGCGGCATTTCCGCGCTCAACAAGGAAGGCCGCGAACGGCTTCTGACCGCCTTCGAACAGGTCAACGAAAGCTTCGGCAACCTGTTCAAACACCTGTTTGGTGGCGGCGAGGCCAAGCTTGCTCTGGTCGAAAGCGACGATCCTTTGGATGCGGGTCTCGAAATCCTGTGCCAACCTCCGGGCAAGAAACTCTCCACCCTGTCGCTACTGTCGGGCGGCGAGCAAACCCTCACAGCGCTTGCGCTGATCTTTGCCGTGTTCCTCGCCAACCCTGCGCCGATCTGTGTGCTCGACGAGGTCGACGCGCCACTGGACGATGCCAACGTGACGCGCTTTTGCGACATGCTCGACGAGATGACGCGCCAGACCGACACGCGGTTTTTGATCATCACCCACCACGCCGTCACCATGGCCCGCATGGACCGCCTTTACGGCGTCACGATGCAGGAACAGGGTGTGAGCCAACTGGTTTCCGTCGACCTCAAAAAGGCCGAGCAAATGGTCGCGTAGGCGGCGCGGGCGTTTACAGTTTCGACAAAAGCGCCGCCGTGGGCCATGCGTCTGCGGGCAACCCCAAACGGGCCTGTTCCGTGCGCACCGCCGACCGCGTGCGCGCGCCCAGAATACCGTCGATGTCACCCACATCGTAGCCACGCGCTTGCAACTTGGTTTGCAGCTGTTTCATCTGGTCATCACTCAACCCCGCGTCTGGATTGCCCGCGTTATAAACCGGCGCCCCCTCCAGACGGGTGGCGAAATAGGCGGCGGTGGTCACATAGACAAAGCTTTGATTCCACTCGAAATAAACGTCAAAGTTTGGATAGGCGAGAAAGGCCGGACCATTGCGCCCCATCGGTAAAACCACCGAGGCAGGCAAGCCGCCCGCGCCAAGCGATCCCGCCCGCGCCGCCACGCCCATGTCCGCCCACTGATCCACCGTCAGCTTGGTCTCGAGGCCGGTTTTGGACCAGTCAAGGTCGCTCGGCACCGTGATCTCTTGCAACCACGGCTCTCCCGCACGCCACCCCAGAGACTGTAACATTTTGCCCCCCGACATAAGCGCATCGGGGGCGGAGGTTTTGAGCGACACATGCCCGTCGCCATCGCCGTCCACCCCGTTGCTCAGGATGTCCTCGGGCAGCATTTGCACCATGCCGATCTCGCCCGCCCATGCGCCGACGGTGGTGGCGGGATCGAAGTCGCCGTGCTCAAACAGCTCAAGGGCCGCGAACACTTGTGGTTGGAACAATTCGGGTCGGCGGCAATCGTGGCTCAGGGTCATCAGCGAGTTGAGCGTGTTGAAATTGCCCTGCACCTGACCGTAGTCGGTCTCCAGCGCCCAAAACGCCAAAAGCACCCCGCGCGATACGCCATAGTCGCGCTCGATCTTGTCAAACACCGATTGGTATTTGGCGCCGTAGTGACGCCCGTTGTCCATACGGTTCTGGCTGATCACCGCCCGCGAAAAGTCGATAAAGGATTTCTTGAACACGCCCTGCGCACGGTCGGCGTTGATCACGGCGGGACTGTGCTGTGCGGAGGCGAAAAAGCGGTCGACGGTGGCGCGGTCATGGCCCTGTGCGAGGGCTTCGGCTTTCATGCCTTTGACAAAAGAGGCAAAGCTGCCGCCACAGGCAATCTCGGCGGTGGCCGGAGCGGCGAGGGAAAGGGCAAGCGAGGCGGCGAGGGCAATATGGCGCATGAAAGATCCTGTCGGTTCAAATGTGTCGTGAGCGTACCGGCGAAGCGGCGGTCAGGTAAATGCGAGACTGATCACAATCGCGAGGGTCAGACCCCACGCACGCCACAGCACGTGACACGCGCGGTCAATATCGGCGGCCCCTGCGGATTTGCGCCCGTCCGGATGAACCCACGGAAAGTCCGTCATTTTGCCCTCATAGGAGCGCGGCCCGGACAGCGACACGCCAAGGGCGCGCGACATCGCGGCCTCGGGCCATCCGGCATTGGGCGAGCGGTGGAGCTTGGCATCGCGCGGGATTCCGGCGACATCAATGCGTCCGCTCGCGGTGGCAATGAGCAGCGCGGAGAGGCGGGCAGGCACCCAGTTCAGCACATCATCCAGACGTGCGGCGGCCTTGCCGAAGTCCTCGTAGTTTTCGGTGCGGTAGCCGATCATGCTGTCGGCGGTGTTCACCGCCTTGTAGATCAAAATACCGGGCAATCCCGCGACGAGGAACCAGAACGCAGGGGCGATGACCCCGTCGGAGAAATTCTCGGCCCCTGATTCGATGGCGGCGCGGGAAATGGCGGCGGCGTCCATGTCGGCGGTGTCGCGACCGACGATTTGGGCCACGGCCATACGCCCGTCCGCAAGGCTGCCCCGCACCCCCTTGGCCACGGCCCGCACATGATCCACGAGCGAGCGTTGCGCCAGTAAAATCGCGCCAAGCACCACCTCGGCATAGGGGATATGGGACAGGCCCCACCCGATGGCCCACATCGCCACCACAAGCCCCGCGACAAGCACCGCGCCCTTGAGGCGTCGCGCCGTGCCGTGGTTGAGGCTGCGATCGGCGGCGGCGATCAAACGGCCCATGAGAACGGCAGGATGCGGCACGCGCGACCACAGCCATTCGGGTTCGCCCGAAACCGCATCAAGGACCATCGCCAATGCTAATGCCAACGCCAATGCCGTTGTCACAGCGCGGCCTCCACCTGTGCCCATCCATCGGGCGCGGGCAGACCAAGACGGATCCAGCGCTCCGAATAGGGGAAAATACGCGACCAGACCCGCCCCTGCGCGAGACGTTTTTGCCATGCCCGCGCGTCGTCCACCTCATAGAGCCGAAACAGCGGGGTGCCACCCACAAGGCGCGCGCCCTTGGCGGTGACAAGCCCGTCCAAACGCGCGGCATCTTCGGCCAGTCGGGCACGGGTGGCCTCGGCCCAGTCGGGGTCTTTGAGCGCGTCGCGGCCGATGGTCAACGCGGGGCCGGAGACCGCCCACGGGCCGATCAGGGCCGACAGGCGGTCGATGAGATCGGGGGCGCCAATGGCAAACCCCAACCGCAGCCCCGCAAGGCCCCAGAATTTTCCGAAACTCTTGAGCACAATCGTGTCGGGGCGCGCCGTGCGGGCGATGTGGCTCGCCTCGGGCGCAATGTCGCAAAAACTTTCGTCGATGATCGTGACAGGTGCGGTAAAGGCATCCGCGTGCCACATCCGCCCGTCGGGATTGTTGGGGTGCACGGCGACCTGCACGGTGGTGCCTTTGTCGGCGTTTGAGGCCCCGATGGTCCACCCGTGGGCCTCGAACGCGCCGGCGTGTTCGTTATAGGTCGGGGTCCGGATTGCGGCGCGCCCCGCGGGCCACAGCATCGGCAGGCGGGCAATCAGGCTCGAGGCCCCCGGTGCGGCCAGTATCGCGGCCTCGTGCGGCACATCCCAAAAGGCTCGCGCGGCCTGTATCAACCCGTCTTGCGCGGCGGCATCGGGCAGGGCGGTCCATGCGTCCTGTTCGATTGTGCCAAGCGGGTAGGGGACGGGATTGATGCCCGTCGATAGATCAATCCAGTCGAATTTCTCGCCGCCATAGCGGGCCACAGCGGCGTCCAACCCACCGCCGTGATCGCGGTGTTTGCTCATGTGTCGCTCGCGGATGGCAACGGCAGGTGGCGCGACACGAAATGCCCCTTTACCCCCTGCGGCCATGTGCGGAACGGCACCTGACCCGTGGGCGAGGCGGCGTGCAGAGCGGCGTATTCGACAATGGCGGCGGCGTCCTCGGGCGTGCCGTCGAACTTGCCCAAGGAATAGCCCATCTTCGCCACACCGCCTGCGTCCGCGCCCTGAACAATGATGTTACAGGCGCGGTCGCATCCCATCGTACAGGCCACGCGGCGGGTTTTGACCCCTGCGGCTCCGGCACGTGCTTCGATCTCGGCGGCGAGCACCTCGCCGTCGGTTTTCTCCATGCCGCGCTCCGACCAGTCGTCGCGCTTGCAGGTTTCGCAAATTGTGATCCATGTTGTCATGTCGACGTGTTTTGCCGTGCCTGCGACGAAGTGCAAGTTAAATTTCACCCCGCCCGTGTGGCGCGTCAAAGTCGATGTGCGGTGTGATCGGCACGATACGGTTCGGGTTGATCACGTCATGGCTATAATAATAGTGGCGCACAAAGTGGTCGAAGCGCACGGTCTCTTTCACCGCGTCGATCTGATACAACGCGCGCAGGTAACCCCACATGTTGGGATAGTCCGCGATCCGTTTGCGGTTACATTTGAAATGGCCGTGATACACCATATCGAACCGGATCAGCGTGGTGAACAGACGCCAGTCGGCCTCGGTAATCCGGTCGCCCGTCAGGTAGCGGTTCTGTTCCAGAATGCCCTCGATCCAGTCGAGACTGTCGAACAGCGGCCCGATGGCCTCGTCATAGGCGGCCTGTGTCGTGGCAAACCCCGCAAGGTAAACACCGTTGTTCACGGTTTTATAGATGCGGTCGTTGATCTCGTCGATGCGCGGGCGCAGCGCCTCGGGGTAATAGTCATCGGTATTGCCCGTCAGACCGTTAAAGGCCGTGTTGAACATGCGGATGATTTCCGAGCTTTCGTTGGACACAATTGTCCCGCGCTTTTTGTCCCACAGGATCGGTACGGTGACGCGACCGGAGACCCCGGGGTCGGCCTTTGTATAGACCTCGCGCAGGTAGTCGAACCCGAACAGATCGTCACCCGTGGCCCCGTCGAAATCGGTCGAAAAGGTCCACCCCTCGCTCAACATATCGGGATGCACGGCGGATACGGTGATGAGATCGCCAAGCCCCTTGAGGGCGCGAAAAATCAGCGTGCGGTGCGCCCACGGACAGGCGTAGGAAACATACAGGTGATAGCGATCCGCCTCGGCCTCGAACCCGCCGTCACCTGTCGGACCTGCGCTGCCGTCCGCTGTGATCCAGTTGCGAAACCCCGCGGTCGAACGCTCGAACCGTCCCCCTGTCTTGGCGGTGTCATACCACCCGTCATTCCAGTTGCCGTTTTCAAGATAACCCATAGCGTCCTCCATTGCGTGTGACAGACACCTAGTGCAATCGCGTATAAGCGCAAATGCCGACCAAGGCGCAAGAAGCGTGCGCATTCGCACAATGCGCCGCCGCGTGACGCGTGACTGTTATCGCTAAAGCGTTTGAGAATCTCCGTGCCGCATCCTATACGGGGGGCGACGACGCCCTCGCTTCGGAGGGCCAGAGAGGTTGGCTGACGGTAGATTGACCCACATCGGGGATCTCGCACAGCATCGTCAAAGGGACAGGTTTCCATCTGTGCCTAGCCTCCTTGAGTGCAACGCCCCGACCATCGGGACAAACAACAAGGAATAGACATGACCCGCGTTCTTGCGTTTTTCTTTACCCTTATCGCCCCCCCATCCTTTGCACATGTCGGACATCTCGCCGACGTCGCAGGGCATGACCATTGGGTCGCGGGGATCGCCTTGGGCATCGCCGCCGGGATCGCCGTTTGGGGGGCCGTCAGCGGCACAAAAGAAACAGGCGCGCAATCCGCAGACGCACCGGAGGCCGAGGGTCAGGTCGACGCCGAGCCGCAGGAGGCTTGAAGCTATTATGAAAACCGGAGTTATGATCTGCGGCCACGGGTCACGCAGCCAGGCCGCCGTGGATGAATTTGCCGTTCTGGCCGAAAAGCTGCCCGCGCTTTTGCCGGACGACTGGATGGTCGATTACGGCTATCTGGAGTTTGCCAACCCCGTGATCCGTGACGGGTTGGACCGGCTGCGCGAGGCGGGATGTGACCGTATCCTCGCCGTGCCGGGCATGTTGTTCGCCGCGATGCATTCCAAAAACGACATCCCCACCGTGCTCAACACCTATGCCGCGACCCACGGCATTGACGTGTCCTACGGGCGCGAGTTGGGCGTGGACCCCAAAATGATCGCCGCCGCAGGCGCACGCGTGCGCGCCGCCGTCGATGCGGCCAATGCCGAACACGGCGCGCTGCCACTGCACGAGACCGCCCTGGTCGTGATCGGGCGCGGCGCATCTGATCCCGATGCCAACGGCAACGTGTCCAAAATTGCACGGATGTTGTGGGAGGGCATGGGCTTTGGCTGGTGCGAGGTCGGTTATTCCGGCGTCACCTTCCCGCTCGTGGAACCGGCACTGCAACACGTCTCGAAACTGGGCTACAAACGCGTCATCGTGTTTCCGTACTTCCTGTTCACCGGCATCCTGATCGACCGTATTTACGGCTTCACCGATCAGGTGGCCGCCGCGCATCCCGACATTCAGTTCGTCAAGGCCGGCTACCTCAATGACCACCCCAAGGTGCTCGAAACCTTTGCCGAACGCATCATCGAGCAAACCGGCCCCGTGCCTGTGCCCAACTGTGGGATCTGCCCGTTCCGCACCCAGAAACTCGCCACCGGGGACGGGACAAAAATCACCGCCGAAGACCGCGCTGCGGCCCATCCCGCCCTTGCCGCCGCCCCGCCGCCCACCTGTGTGTTGTGCAAATACCGTGTCGAAGTGCTTGGCTTCGAGGCCGAGGTCGGCGCGATACAGGAAAGCCACCACCACCACGTCGAGGGGCAAGGGGCCTCCGCACCGGGATCAAACGTGGCCGATTGCACCCTGTGCGATACCTTCTGTACGGGCGTGTGCCGTTTGGACATCCCCGACCACCATCATCACCACGACCACGACCACGGCCATGCGCACAGTCACGACCACGCACATGACCACGGCCACAGTCACGCTCATTCCCACGGTCATCACCACCACCATGACCACGATCATGCGCACCCCGTCTACCCGCACGCCAAACACCCCCACGGTCCCGAAAGCGCCCGTAAGGCAAAGGGATAACCCGTGCGCCCCTATGAAAAAGACCCCGCCGCGATCTACGCCGCGAGCTTTGACACCGTGCGCCGCGAGGCCCGTCTGGACCGTTTCGACGCGGGGATGGAACGGCTTGCGATCCGGCTGATCCATGCCTGTGGCATGGTCGAAGTGGCCGACCGTCTGGCGTTTTCGCGCGATGCCTACGCGGCGGGTCACGCGGCCCTCGCGGGCGGAGCACCGATCCTGTGCGATTGCGAAATGGTCGGCGCGGGTATCATCCGTCGCTACCTGCCCGCAGATAACGAGGTGATCGTCACCCTCAACGATCCGCGCACGCCCGATCACGCCAAATCCATCGGCAACACCCGTTCGGCGGCGGCGGTCGAATTCTGGGCCGACCACCTTGCGGGCGCTGTCGTGGCCATCGGCAATGCGCCGACCGCGCTGTTTCACCTGTTGGAGCTGATCGACCAAGGTGCGCCCAAACCCGCGCTGATCCTCGGCTTCCCCGTGGGCTTTGTCGGTGCTGCCGAAAGCAAGGCCGAACTGGCCGCCAACCCGCGCGGCTGTGAGTTCGTCGCCCTGCGCGGACGTCGCGGCGGGTCCGCCATCGCCTCGGCCGCCGTCAACGCGCTTGCCGTTGGTCTGCCCGAAATCGGAGAGCACACATGAGCGCATGGCTGCATGTGATCGGCATCGGCGACAATGGCGCGGACAGCCTGTCCCCCGCAACCCTGAGCATTCTGGAGGATGCCGAGGTGATCTTTGGCGCGGACCGGCACCACGATCTGACCGCGCATCTGACCGCCGCACGCCGCGCGTGGCCCTCGCCGTTCGATGCGCTGATCGCGGACCTCAAATCGCTCAAGGGAAAGCGCGTGGCCGTCCTCGCCACGGGTGATCCGCTTTGGTATTCCGTGGGCGCCCGGATTGCCCGCGACATTGACCCGACCGAAATCCTGTTTCACCCGCAACTCTCCGCCTTCCAACTCGCCGCCGCGCGGATGGGGTGGAGCCTTGCCGATTGCGAAACACTGACCATCCACGGGCGCCCCGCCGAACAGGTTATCCCGTTCCTTGCTCCGTCACAAAACTTGCTCATTTTGACAAAAGACGCCTCTAGCCCGTCAAAAGTTGCGCAGATTTTGCGCGAGCGGGGCTATGGCGCGTCGCAAATGACCGCTCTGGCACATATGAACGGCACGGATGAGGCACGCTTTGACGGCACCGCCGACGCGTGGTCCCATGCGGTGCCCGACTTTCACACCCTTGCGGTGCGGTGCATCGCACAGGAGGGGGCTGCGATCCTGCCGCGCACGGGGCTACCCGATAGCGCCTTTGCCTCTGACGGCACGATGACGAAACAAGAGGTCCGCGCGATCACCCTCGCCAAACTGGCCCCCGCACGCGGGGCGCTGTTGTGGGACGTCGGCTGTGGCGCGGGGTCCGTGGCCATCGAATGGATGCGGGCCGCCCGTGATGCCCGCGCCATCGGCGTTGAATGCCGTGCCGACCGCCGCGCCTTTGCCGCCCAAAACGCCATCACGCTCGGCGCACCCGCGCTCACCCTGATCGACGGCACCGCGCCCGAAGCCCTCGCCAACCTGCCCGCGCCCGATGCGGTATTCATCGGTGGCGGATTGACCCCCGGGGTCTTTGCGGTCGCATGGGCCGCCCTCAAACCCCACGGACGACTGGTGGCCAACACCGTCACACTGGAAGGCGAGGCGGTGCTGTTGTCCCTGCACGCGCAATACGGCGGGACCCTGACGCGCATCGCCGTTGAGCGCGCCGTGCCCGTTGGCCGCCTGACGGGATGGAAACCGTCGATGACCGTCACCCAATGGAGCCTGACCAAATGAGCGGAACACTATACGGTATCGGCCTTGGCCCGGGGGATCCCGAGCTGATGACCCTCAAAGCGGCGCGTCTCATCGCCGGTGCGGATGTCATCGCCTATCCGGCTCTTGCGGGCGGGACGTCCTTTGCCCGCACCATCGCGGCGGATCACATCACGGCAGGCACCCCCGAGATCGTGATGGACGTGCCGATGACGGTCGACCGCGCCCCCGCCCAAGCCGCCTATGACACAGGGGCCGCCGCCATCCGCGCCGAACTTGACGCCGGTCGCGATGTGGTTGTGCTGTGCGAGGGCGACCCGTTTTTCTACGGCTCCTTCATGTATCTCTTTGCCCGTCTCAAATCCGACTACGCGGTCGAGGTCGTCCCCGGGGTCTCCTCCGTGACCACCTGTGCCGCCGTGGCGGGGGTGCCGATGGCCGCGCGCAACGAGGTCGTGACGATTATTCCCGCGCCGCACCTCGTGGCCCAAGGCGGGCTTTTGCCCGACAAAGGTCCGACACATGTCCGACAGGAGGCCGACACGCTTGTGATCATGAAACTGGGCCGCCATTTCGACGCGGTGCGCAGCATGATTTCCGACGCCGGCCTGACGGATAAAGCCGTCTATATCGAACGCGCCTCCTGCCCCGACGAGGTGGTCCTGCCGCTCGCCGAGGCCCCCGCAAAAGCACCGTATTTCTCAATGATCCTAATCGTGAAAGGGGCCGACCCGTGGCTCTAACTCCTGTCGTTATCGCCCTCAACGCTGCGGGTGAAAAAACCGCCGCACGGATTGCTGTCGCTCTGGGCGCACAGCTTCATGGCCGCGAAGGTCGCACCCAAGCAAAAGTCATGTTTCCCAATGCCTTAGACCATATCCGCGACCTCTTTGCGGCGGGCATTCCGGTGATCGGGGTCTGTGCCAGTGGTATCCTCATTCGCGCCGTGGCGCCCTTGCTCAATGACAAGCGGTCCGAGCCGCCCGTGCTCTCCGTGGCTGACGACGGTTCGGTGGTGATTCCGCTGCTTGGCGGGCATCGCGGGGCCAACCGCTTGGCCAAGGACATTGCAGAGGCTTTGGGGGCCAAAGCGGCGCTGACCACGGCGGGGGATCTGGCGCTTGGCGTGGCCTTGGATGTGCCGCCCGCGGGCTACCGCCTTGCCAATCCCGAGGACGCCAAAGACGCGATGGCGAACCTGTTGTCCGGTAGTGGTATCTCCCTGTCAGGACACAATATTTTCGATCTTGAGGACGCGGGCGGCGATGTCGAATTGACCGTCACCGATGCGCCTGTTGAGGGCAGCGGAGCGCGGCTTGTCTACCACCCGCAGCGCTATGCGCTTGGCGTTGGCTGTGCGCGCAATGCCGACCCTGAGGAGCTATGGCAAAACGTCTCTGCGATGCTTGCGGATGCGGGGGTTGCTGCGGGCGCGATTGCCTGTGTGGCGACTATAGATCTGAAGGCGGATGAACCCGCAATGACCGCTCTCGCGACACGTCTGAACGTGCCGTTGCGCCTGTTCACCGCCGCTGAACTGGAGGCCGTTGCCGACCGTCTTGCCAACCCGTCGGACGTGGTGTTTGCCGAGGTCGGTTGCCACGGCGTGGCCGAGGGTGCGGCCCTTGCCTCGGGCGGTGCGCTCTTTGCGCAGAAACGCAAAACCGCCAATACCACCTGTGCGCTGACCCAAGCAGACGCGCCGATCACCGTGCTTAATGGCCGCCCGCGCGGACGGCTGTCTGTGGTGGGCATCGGTCCGGGTCAGGCCGCATGGCGCACACCGGAGGTTTCCAAACTCGTGGCCGAGGCCGAAGAACTTGTCGGTTATAGCCTCTACCTTGACCTGCTTGGCCCCTTGGCGACGGGCAAAACACGATCCGATTTTCCCCTTGGTGGTGAAGAGGATCGTTGCCGCTATGCCCTTGAACAGGCAGCAAAAGGTAAGAATGTTGCCCTCGTTTGTTCGGGCGATGCGGGCATTTATGCCATGGCCGCACTGGTGTTCGAGTTGCTCGACCGTGGACCCGAGGCGCATGGCGTGTCGGATGCGGCGCGGCGGTCAGAGATTGTCTGTTCGCCCGGTGTTTCGGCGCTTCAGGGCGCTGCGGCCCGCGCGGGTGCGCCTCTTGGCCATGATTTCTGCGCCATCTCCCTGTCGGATTTGCTGACGCCACGGGCCGATATCGTGCGCCGTCTCAAGGCCGCCGCCGAGGGCGATTTCGTCATTGCGTTCTACAACCCCGTGTCCCGCACGCGCCGCACGTTGTTGGCCGAGGCGCGTGATATTTTGCTAGAGCACCGCCCCGCCGATACGCCCGTGATGCTCGCCTCGAACCTTGGCCGTCCGACCGAGAATGTGCGCTATCGCCGCTTGGACGCGTTGGAGGTGGACGAGGTGGATATGCTCACCGTTGTGTTGATCGGCTCGTCCAATTCGCGCCTTGCGCTCCTTGGTGAGGGCCCGCGCATGTATACCCCGCGTGGCTATTCCCGCCGGATTGACGGTGACCTCGAAAACGTTGGCAACCGCCACCTCGATGACAAGGACGCGTCATGACTGTTTACTTTATCGGGGCTGGCCCCGGCGATCCCGAACTGTTGACCAAAAAGGCCGAGCGCCTGATCGGTGAATGCCCTGTGTGCCTCTATGCGGGCTCGCTTGTCCCCGCCGAAGTCGTTGCCTGTGCGCCCGAGGGAGCAAAGGTGATGGACACGGCACCGATGACACTGGACGACACCCACGCCGAGATCAAAGCCGCCCATGCCAAAGGCCAGAATGTTGCACGGGTGCATAGTGGCGACCCGTCTTTGTACGGTGCAATTGCCGAGCAAATCCGGCGTTTGCGGGCGGACGGGATCGACTATGAGATTATTCCCGGGGTGCCGGCCTATGCCGCTGCCGCGGCCGCCTTGGGGCAGGAATTGACCATTCCCGAGATTGCGCAATCCATCGTGCTCACCCGTGTGTCGATGAAATCCACGTCCATGCCCGCCGGCGAAACGTTGGAAAACTTTGCCCGCACGGGGGCGACACTTGCCATCCACCTTGGCGTGCGCAACCTGCGTGAAATTGAGCGTCAGTTGGCGCCGTACTATGGTGCGGATTGTCCCGTTGCCGTGGCCTACCGTGTTGGGTGGCCCGACCAGATGCTGATCCGTGGCACATTGGCCGATATTCGCGCGAAAGTGCGGGATCAAAAAATCACCCGTACGGCGTTGATCCTTGTCGGGCCGGCCCTTGGCGAGGTGGCCGATTTCAAGGATAGCGCACTTTATGATCCTGATATGCCTCACGTTTTGCGCCCGAAAGTGCGGCAATAGGGTAACTGTCACCGCGTCAATCCCGCTGTGTCACAGAACGTTAACTTGACTGAAACCATGAATGCCCCATCTTTTGACTGTCGCTTCGGTGACAAGGAAAAAGGAGAAAGCGCGTGTCCGAATACCTGTCCAAAGAAGTCCGTGAGGGCTTGGAAATGGCCCGCAAAGCGAGCCTGAAAAAGCGTTCGCGTTTGCGGGTACAGGCCGGAGGCGAGACATTTCGCGTGTTGCGGCTGTGGGATGGCGGGTTTGCGTTGGACCATGATGACGCGGCCCATCTGCGTGGTCTTGTGGACCTGTATGATGGCGCGAACCACCTCTATCAGGCGCTCATCGTCGCAAGCGAGGATGACGGCCACGAGATGACGTTCGAGTTCAAGCGCTCCACGGCGGCGGTCGACAAGGCGCCACTGGATTACGACCGGCCCGATGATGCGCCGGTTGCATTGCTCGCGCGCTAGGGTCCGCGTTATTGCAGGTCGCTAAACGCGTCGCGTAGCCGTGCGCAGGCCTCCGCGATCACCGAGCGCGGTGTCGCAAGGTTGAACCGTAGATAGCTCTCGCCCCCTTTGCCAAACGTTGGCCCGTGGTTGGGGGCAATCCGTGCGCCTTTTTGTACGCGGTCGGTAAACTCCTGTCGCGACATGCCCGTCCCCGAAAAATCGACCCACGCCAGATAGGTGGCCTCAAGTGGCATGGATGTGAGGCCCGGAATGGCATTGACCGTCTCGTCAAAGAGCATGCGGTTGCCGTCAATATAGGCAACCAGATCGTCCACCCATGCCGCCCCTTCGGGGGAATAGGCCGCCGTTGCCATGGCCAGACCGAACGAGTTGGCCGAGATGCCCAATGCCATAAGGCGGCTCGCGAACCGTGCGCGTAGTTTGGGGTCTTCGATGATGACATTGCCCGAATGGGTGCCTGCGATGTTAAAGGTTTTCGTCGTCGCGGTCATCATCACCAAGCGGTCGGATATATCGCGAAACTGTGCCATCGGGATGTGTTTATGGCCGCCGAACACGAGGTCATGGTGGATCTCGTCGGACACCAGTATGAGATCGTGACGGACGCAAAAATCCGCGACGCCTTGCAATTCGTCGCGGGTCCAGACCCGACCACCGGGGTTGTGGGGCGAGCACAGGATGAACATGGTCTCTGACCCTGTCATTTGCGCGTCCCAAGTGTCGAAATCCATCTCGTAACGCCCGTCCGTTAACGCCAGTTCGCATTCGACAACGGTGCGCCCGGCCGCTTTGATCGTGCGGGAAAAGGCGTGGTAAACGGGGGTCGTCAAAACCACGCCGTCGCGCTCTTTGGTAAAGGCGTCAAGGCATAGCCCCGTTCCGTTGACCAGACCGTGCGTGGTGAAAATCCAGTCGGGGTTGATGGTCCATCCGTGGCGGTTTTGCATCCACCACCCGATCGCGGCCTTATAGTCGCTTTCATCCCCGAAGTATCCGTAGACGCCATGTGCGGCCATCTCCTCGACCGCGTTCTGAATACAGGCAGGCGGGCGGAAATCCATATCGGCGACCCACATCGCGATCCCGTCAGACGCCGGGACGCCGTAAAGCGATTCCATGCTGTCCCACTTTGCACTGTGGGTGCCGTGGCGGTCGATGAGGTCGTCGAAGGGGGAGTGGCTCATAGTCTGTCCTTATCTGTTTTGCGCCATGCTAAAGCGCATCGTGACACATAGAAAACCACATTTTTTGATTTGAGGTATTGCGCCACATGATCACGCACAGTTGCGAAGTGGCGGCGCATTGATTACATGCTGCGATATGACCCTGAAGCACATCCTGATACATCCCGACCCGCGCCTTAAAAAAGCATGTGATCCCGTCACTGAATTCGACAAAGCACTCGCGGCTTTGGCGGATGATATGCTTGAAACCATGTATGACGCGCCGGGCATCGGTTTGGCCGCACCGCAGATCGGCGTGATGAACCGCCTGATGGTGATGGATTGCGTCAAGGAAGAGGGCGGAGCGCCCGCCCCCATGATCCTCGTGAACCCGAATGTGGTATGGGAAAGCGAAGAGCGCAATGTGTATGAAGAGGGCTGTTTGTCGATCCCGGGTCAGTACGCCGATGTCGAGCGCCCCAAAATGGTGCGCGTGACCTGGCAGGATATCGAGGGCAAAGACCACGAGCAGGAGTTCGATGACCTTTGGGCGACCTGTGTGCAGCACGAGATCGACCACCTCAACGGTACCTTGTTCATTGATTATCTCAAACCGATGAAGCGTCAGATGATCACGCGCAAAATGCAAAAACTCAAGCGCGAGCAAATGCGCGACTGACGCCATTTGAAATATGCGCTCACGGGCGGTCTCCGCCTGACAGTCAAAGGTGACAACAATGGCGGCCCGACCCTTTATCCCCTATCCTGACAAGCGTCTGAAAACGGCTTTGCCGCCCGTTGAGGCGGTCACCGATGAGGTGCGCGCGATCTGGGATGATATGGTGGAAACGATGGACGCCATGCCCGGTTACGGGCTTGCCGCGCCGCAGATCGGTGTGATGATGCAATTGGCCGTTGTGGATTGCTCCAACGAACGTGGCCGCGCGGTACGCATGGCCAATCCGCGTGTCCTGCACGCCTCTGCGCAACCGCGCGAACACGAAGAGGCCTCCCCGAACCTGCCCACGATGTCTGCCGTGATTTCGCGCCCGCGTGCCGTCACGGTCACGTTCATGAATGCGCAAGGCGAGCACGAAGAGCGTGACTTTGTCGGTCTTTGGGCCACCTCGGTGCAGCACCAGATCGACCACCTCAACGGGAAGATGTATTTCGATCATCTCAAACCGGTGAAGCGCCAGATGTTCCTCAAAAAGGCCAAAAAGCTCGGGGTGATCAAATGAGACTGACCTTTATGGGCTCGCCGGAGTTTTCTGTGCCTGTGCTCGATGCTTTGGTCGAGGCGGGGCACGAGATCGCCTGTGTCTATTGTCAGCCGCCCCGTCCCGCCGGTCGGGGTAAAAAAGATCGCCCGACACCGGTTCAGGCCCGCGCCGAACAACTTGGCTTGCCCGTCCGTCATCCGCTCAACTTCAAAGACCCCGCCGATGTGGCGGCCTTTGCGGCGCTTGACGCGGAGGTGGCGGTTGTGGTGGCCTACGGTCTGATTTTGCCACAGGCGTTGCTTGATGCGCCCACACATGGCTGCCTCAATATCCACGCGTCATTGTTGCCGCGGTGGCGCGGCGCGGCGCCCATTCATCGCGCGGTGATCGAGGGCGATGCGGCCACGGGTGTGTGCATTATGCAGATGGAGGCGGGCCTTGATACGGGGCCGGTTTTATTGCGTCAGGAGACCGACATCGCGGCCAACGACACCACCGCGACCTTGCATGACCGCCTGTCCGATATGGGCGCGGATGCCATCGTTACGGCGCTTGATACGCTGCGGCTTTTGACGCCCGAGGTTCAATCCGAGACGGGTGTGACCTACGCCAGAAAGATCGACAAGGCCGAAGCCAGAATTGACTGGTCGCGCCCCGCGACCGAAGTTGACCGCCAAATCCGTGGCCTCACCCCGTTTCCGGGCGCATGGGCGGATCTGAACGGCGAGCGGATCAAATTCCACATGTCGCGTGTCGTGGATGCGGATGGTGCGGCGGGGGAGGTCATCGGTGATTTCACCATCGCGTGTGGGGCGGGTGCGGTCGAGATCACAACGGCGCAGCGCGAGGGAAAACGGGCTATGCCTGTCGCCGAAATTCTGAAAGGGTTGGATATGCCCGAAGGCACCAAGTTCGCGTAAAGGATCGCATATGTTTCCCGTCATGATCGGCACCGTGGTGATCGCAGGTATCGTGGGCTATGCCTCCGAAAAGGTCGGCTTTACCCGCAACGGCTACCTGCAATCCATCATCATCTGTGTCGGCGGCGCGTTTTTGGCGTATTTCGTCAAACTGATGTTCGGGATCGGGTTGCGCCCTGCGGGGGTGAACGCGATTGTCTCGTCTCTGGGTGCGCTTATCATCATCCCAACCCATTGGCGGCGGAGGTAACCCATGCCCGTTTTGGTTCTCGTGATTGTTGGTGCCGCGGCCGGGTTTATTGCCACACGGCTCCTGGATTTGCGGTCATCCGTACCCGTTACCATCGCCATCGGCATTGCGGGGGCGTTGTTCGGGACCTTGATCTTGCGCCTTGTCGGGGCCTTGTTCGGGATGGCTGCGGGGTTTGTCGGCGCGATCCTTGGTGCGATGGCGCTGATCTGGATCTGGAAGAAGCTGTCGGACCGCCGCTAAATGTTTGCAATTCTGGCGATCCCGCGCTTGGCCCTGCGCATCGTGGTTGGCACCTGCATCTGGTTGATGTTTCGCCCCGGTGGATGGGCCGTGGCCTGTATCCTTGCCCTGCTTGCAACCGAATATTACGCCGACTTTTTCTAACGGCTCAGCTGCGTGGCGGGCGGGATTTATACACCGGTAAGGACCACCCGAATTTCAGACTGCCCGCGCGCAGGATGAATGTTGTGGCCGCACAGGCCAAACTGATCACAAGGGGCGAGGCCGTTACAAACGATGCGATGACGGCGGCCAAGGCCCCGGCGAAAGCGGCGGAGGCGTACAGCTCGCCTTGCTTGAGAACAAGCGGCACTTCGTTGCACACCACGTCACGCATCAAGCCGCCAAAGCATCCCGTGGCGATGCCCATAATCACCACGACCTGTGGCAATTGATCCATCTCCATCGCCACACCGGCCCCTGCGGAAACCGCAACGGCAAGCGCCACGGCGTCCAGCCACATCAGGGCTTTCAGACGGCTCTCGAACAGGTGCGCGGCAAAGAAAACGGCAAAGGCCGCGATGACGGCAAAGAAGATATAATTGGTGTTTTCGACCCAGAACACCGCCTCGCGTTTCAACAACAGATCACGGATCGTGCCGCCGCCCACCGCCGTGAGAGAGGCGACAAAAGCAAAGCCGACAATGTCGAGTTGCGCCCGCGAGGCCGCCAACGCCCCCGTGATCGCAAAGACCACAACAGCCGCATAATCGAGGGATTCAATCAGGGTCATTTGGACGCCTTTTTAAACGGGGCCATGCCCGCACGGGCAAGCTCGTCGGCGTGCTCGTTTTCGGCGTGACCGGCGTGACCCTTGATCCATTTCCACGTCACGGTATGGGTTTCTTGCGCCGCGTCGATGCGTTGCCACAGGTCCACATTCTTGACGGGCTTTTTGTTCGCGGTTTTCCACCCGTTGCGTTTCCAGCCGTGAATCCACCCCGTCACACCGTTTTTGACATAGGCGCTATCGGTGGTGATGGTGATGTCGGTGGGGCGCGTCAGGGTCTCAAGGGCGTTGATCGCGGCGAGCAACTCCATGCGGTTGTTGGTCGTGTCCGCCTCGCCACCTTTGAGTTCGCGTTCCTTGACGATCTCGGTCCCGTTCATGGCGCGCATCAAAACACCCCAACCACCAGGGCCGGGATTTCCGGAGCAAGCACCATCTGTCCAAGCGTGAATTTCGGGCATTTATCGACCTCTCATCGGGGATGTTACGCCCGTTCCAGTGCAAGTTTCGCGCCAAGTCCCACAAAGGACGCGGCAAAGACGCGCCGCATCCATGCCATTGCGCGATCGCTTTCGACAACCCGCACCCGCAGCCATCCGGCAGCCAGAGCATACAGGACAAACACGACAAAGGTCATGATGACAAAGCCGAGGCCGAGTTCGATTAACAAAAGGGTCGGGTGGGCCGCCTGTGCGGGAATGAATTGCGGCAGGAACGCCGCGAAAAACATCGGCAGCTTCGGGTTGAGAATATTCAAAACCAACCCGCGCCGCACCAATTGGTGCGCAGACAGCGGGGTGCTGTCAGGCGTGACCTTGAGCGACCCCGTGCCTTTGAGTGTGCTCCACGCCATATAAAGCAGGTAAGCCACGCCCGCATATTTGATGGCGGAGAACAGCACGGCGGAGGTTTGCAAAACCGCGGCAAGCCCCGCGAGGGCCACGCACAGGTGTAGCACGGTTGCCAGAGTGCATCCGGTAATGGCCCAAAACCCGGCCCGTAATCCGCGCCCGAGCGTTGTGGACAGGGTAAAGATCACACCAATCCCGGGGGCCAGACAGACGATGAATGCGGTGGCTAAAAACTCAACCGACATGGGGCTGCCTCAAAACGCGCGGCACTTTGAATTCGATGTTCTCTTGTGCGGTCTCGACCAGTTCCACAGTCACGTTGAACCGCGCTTTGAACGCGTCGATCACTTCGTTGACGAGCACTTCGGGGGCGGAGGCTCCCGCCGAAATGCCAACGTTTGTGATCCCGTCAAGGGCGCGCCAATCAATATCCGTGGCGCGTTGAACGAGTTGGCTATAGGTGCAGCCATTGGCGCGGCCCACCTCGACCAAGCGCTGTGAGTTGGACGAGTTCGGCGCACCGATGACCAACAGCGCATCGATGTGGGCCGCGATGGCTTTCACCGCGGCCTGACGGTTGGTGGTGGCGTAACAGATGTCTTCCTTGTGGGGGCCGACGATGGTGGGGAACCGTGCGCGCAGGGCTGCGATCACATCCACCGTGTCGTCGACTGAAAGCGTGGTCTGGGTGATGAAGGCGAGCTTTTCGGCGTCGCGCACCTCAAGACCCGCCACATCTTCGGGGGTCTCCACAAGCAAGACTTCGCCCTCAGGCAACTGCCCCATGGTGCCGATGGTCTCGGGATGGCCCGCATGGCCGATCATCACCATCTGTAACCCGTCCGCATGATGGCGCTCGGCCTCGATGTGGACCTTGGACACCAACGGGCAGGTGGCGTCGACATAGATCATTTCGCGCTTTGCGGCCTCTGCCGGCACCGCTTTAGGCACGCCGTGCGCGGAGAAAATAACGGGGCGCTCATTGGGGCATTCGTCAAGTTCCTCGACGAAAATGGCGCCTTTGTCCTTGAGGCTGTCGACCACAAACTTGTTATGCACAATCTCGTGGCGCACATAGACAGGCGGCCCCCATTTCTCGATCGCCATTTCGACGATCTTGATCGCGCGGTCAACGCCGGCGCAAAACCCGCGCGGGGCGGCGAGATAGAGGGTGAGAGGGGATTGTGTCATGGTGTGCGCTCCTTGGCCCTAGAGGTATTGGCTTGAGCGCGGCTTGGCAATGCCTGTGCCACCCGTTGCGGCCCGGATGAAAACGCCTCCGGCGATGCGGAGGCGCTATGTGACCTGTGTCGTCGGTCGCGGTTTAGTTGCTCGTGTTGGTGTCAAGGTCGCGTGGTTCGCGCATCGGGCGGCCAATTACGTCGCGCAAATCGTCCAACTCAATGAAGTTATCCGCCTGACGGCGCAATTCATCGGCAATCATCGGCGGTTGGCTGCGGATCGTGGAGACCACAGAGACCCGTACACCCTGACGTTGCAGGCTTTCAATAAGGGGGCGGAAATCGCCGTCGCCCGAAAAGATCACGACATGGTCGATGCGTGGCGCCAATTCCATGGCGTCGACAGCAAGTTCAATGTCCATGTTGCCCTTGATCTTGCGGCGCCCCATCGAGTCTGTAAACTCTTTGGCGGGCTTGGTGACCATGGTGAAGCCGTTGTAGTTCAACCAGTCGACAAGCGGTCGAATGGGTGAATAATCATCATTCTCCAACAAGGCGGTGTAGTAGTTCGCACGCAGCATTTTGCCACGGCGCATGAACTCCTGACGCAGCAGTTTGTAGTCGATGTCGAACCCGAGCGCCTTTGCTGCGGCGTAAAGGTTTGACCCGTCAATGAACAAAGCCAGTCGTTCGTCTTTATAAAACATGTTTTGCCCTTTTATGCTTATCGGACTTATTACGTATGCCTGAGTGAATTCTGTCGAAGATATATCGCGACGAAACCATTCTTACCAGTAAAGCCAAATTCACATAACTGTAACGTGCCAGAAAATACAGGGGGGAGAGAGGACGCCACCATGCCTGATCAGGATCAGCGACAATTTGCGTATCTTGCCCTTGGGGGAAATCTGGCCTCGCCTGTCGGGCGGCCGGCGCAAACCCTGCGTGCGGCCCTTGCGGAACTGGGCGCCGTGGCGGGGCTGTCGCTACGGGCGGTCAGCCCCTTGTATCTCACCCCGTGTTTTCCGGCTGGCGCGGGTCCCGATTTTGTAAATGCCTGTGCCGTTGTCGAAACGGGTCAGGGGGCGGCGGATCTTTTGGCGCTGTTGCACCGGATCGAGGCGCGATTCGGTCGGGTCCGCCAAACGCGATGGGCGGGCCGTACCCTTGATATCGATCTGTTGGCTCTCGGGGCCACAGTCTATCCCGATGCCAGAACCGTGTCCGGGTGGATCACGATGCCTGCGGACGAGCAACGCAACCGCACGCCACGCGGCCTGCTTTTGCCGCATCCGCGCATTCAGGATCGCGGGTTTGTCTTGATTCCCTTACGCGATGTGGCCCCCGACTGGGTTCACCCCCTTTCGGGCAAAACAGTTGCGCAGATGTGTGATGATCTGTCCGAAAGTGAACGTGCGGCGATAAAACCGCTGTGAACGGGGGATTTGCGGGCGGTTTCTTGGTATTCTCAACTTGCAATGCGGGGTATCTGCCCCTAGATAGTGCCTTTGTTGCCCCGCACAGTTAAGAATTGGAGATCCCATGGCTCGCGTGACCGTAGAAGATTGCGTCGACAAGGTTCCGAACCGTTTTGAGCTCGTCATGCTCGCCTCTCACCGTGCGCGTGAGATCGCCGCAGGGTCCGCCCTGACTGTCGACCGTGACAATGACAAAAACCCCGTTGTTGCCCTGCGTGAAATTGCCGACGAAACACAATCCGCCGACGCCCTGCGCGAACGTGCGATCGAGTTCCACCAGACACAGATCGAAGTCGACGAACCCGAAGAAGACCAGATGGCGCTTTTGATGGGTCAAGAGGCTGACAAGCCCGCCGATGACGACATGTCCGAAGAAAAACTGCTCCGCGCCCTTATGGAAGCGCAAGGACAGCAATAAGACCGAGAGCCCGAAAGGGATCCCACAAACGGAGTTTGCGGACCGAACATGATCGACGTCGAAGACCTGATCGCATTGGTCCGCAACTATAATCCCAAAACAAATGCCGACCTCATTCGCGAGGCCTATGCCTATGGCCTAGAGATGCATGAGGGGCAGTTTCGCCACTCCGGCGAGCCGTATTTTTCGCACCCTGTTGCGGTCGCCGCGATCCTGACCGAACAGGCGCTTGATGACGCGACAATCATCACCGCCCTTTTGCACGACACGATCGAAGACACCCGCGCGTCTTACGCCGAGGTCGAGCGCCGGTTCGGCACCGGTGTGGCCGAGCTCGTCGATGGTGTGACCAAGCTGACCAACCTGCAACTGTCCTCGACAGAGACAAAACAGGCGGAAAATTTCCGCAAGCTGTTTATGGCCATGTCAAAGGATCTGCGGGTGATCCTTGTCAAACTCGCCGACCGTTTGCACAATATGCGCACGATCAAATCCATGCGCGACGACAAGCAACAGCAAAAAGCCCGCGAGACGATGGACATCTTTGCGCCCCTCGCTGGACGCATGGGGATGCAGTGGATGCGCGAGGAGCTTGAGGATCTCTCGTTCCGTGTCATCAACCCCGAGGCCCGTAACTCGATCATTCGCCGCTTTATCACGTTGCAGCGTGAAACAGGCGACGTGATCCACAAAATCACCACCGACATCCGCGCGTCTTTGGAAAAGGCCGATGTGGACGCCGATGTGTTTGGCCGTGCCAAAAAGCCCTATTCGATCTGGCGCAAAATGGAGGAAAAGCAGCAAAGCTTTTCACGCCTGTCCGACATTTACGGCTTTCGCATTATCACCCGTTCCGAGGCCGATTGTTACCGTGTGCTTGGCGTCATCCATCAGCGGTGGAAAGTCGTCCCCGGCCGGTTCAAGGATTACATCAGCCAACCCAAATCCAACGGCTACCGGTCGATCCACACCACGGTGTCGGGGCGTGATGGCAAGCGGGTCGAGGTGCAAATCCGGACCCGCCAGATGCACGAAGTGGCCGAAAGCGGTGTTGCGGCGCATTGGTCCTACCGTGACGGTGTGCGCGCCCAGAACCCGTTTGCGGTTGATCCGGCAAAGTGGCTCGCCCAACTGACCGAACGCTTTGAGGCCTCCGAAAACCACAGCGAGTTTCTCGAACATGTGAAACTGGAAATGTACGCCGATAAGGTGTTCTGCTTCACGCCAAAGGGCGAAGTGATTTCCCTCCCCAAGGGCGCGACCCCGCTCGATTTTGCCTATGCAATCCACACGCGGATTGGCGACAGCTGTGTGGGGGCCAAAGTGGACGGCATCCGCGTGCCGCTCTGGACCCGTCTCAAGAACGGCCAGTCCGTTATTGTCCTCACCGCCGAGGGGCAGCGCCCGCAAGGCACGTGGATCGACATCGTTGTGACGGGTCGTGCCAAGGCCGCAATCCGCAAATCCCTGCGCGAAGAGGATCGCGAACGGTTCGTCAAACTGGGCCGTGAACTGGTGCGAGTATCGTTTGAACATATCGGCAAAAAGGCGACCGATAAGGCGCTCAAAACTGCCGCCAACCAAATGTCATTGCCCTCCAGCGAGGAATTGTTGGCCCGTGTCGGGTCCGCCGAATTGGCGGCCTCCGCCGTTGTGCGCACGGTCTATCCCGAGCTGATCCATGAAAGCGACGAGGTCGAGGCCAAGCGTGCTGTTCTGGGTCTGCAAGAGGGGCAAACCTATCACCGCGCCGACTGCTGTCAGCCTATTCCCGGCGAGCGGATTGTCGGTATCACCTATCGTGGCAAGGGCGTGGTCACACATGCGATTGACTGTCCCGCCCTTGAGGAGCTTGAGGCCGAGACGAGCCGTTGGGTTGATCTGCAATGGCACGCGGGGCCGCATGCGCCCGAACACACCGTGTCGCTCGACGTCACGATAGCCAATGGCGCGGGCGTTCTGGGGCGCATTTGCTCGTTGATCGGCGAACAAAAGGCCAATATTTCCGACCTCAATTTTGTGGATCGAAAGCCCGACTTTTACCGTCTCATCGTCGATGTGGATTTGCGTGATCTGGAACATTTGCACGCGGTCATGCTCGCCCTTGAGGCGGAAAGTGATGTGGCGCGCATTCGCCGTTACCGCGACCTCGACCGAAAACCATAGAGTAAGGGAGGGGAAACATGGTCTTTAAGCGCCGCAACAAACTGACCCCTTTAACCTGGCTCGCTCGATCTCTTTGGCCAAAGGGGGGGTGGCATCGCGCCGCCCTTTACCTGCAACACCGCCTGCACCGTCTACCCGATACGCCCCAAACTATTTCGCGCGGCGTGTTCGCGGGCATCTTCTCGGTCTTTTCTCCGCTCTTCGGGCTGCACTTTGTGGTCGCATTTGCCTTTGCAAAACTGGTGCGCGGCAATGTCATCGCGGCTCTTCTGGCAACTTTTATCGGCAATCCGCTGACCTATGTGCCGATTGGTGTGGTGTCCTTGAAAATGGGTCACTTTATTCTGGGAACCGAATTCAACCACATGCACGAGCGGTCCTTTTCCGGAAAGTTTCTGGATGCGGCGGATGATTTGCTGCGCAATTTCCTTGCGATATTTTCGGACGCTGATGCCAACTGGAACGCGCTTATCCGGTTCTTTCACGAGGTGTTTTTGCCCTACCTCGTCGGCGGCATTGTTCCGGGTCTTGTGGCGGGGCTTGTCGGATATTACCTCACGCTGCCGATGATTGTCGCCTATCAGGCGCGGCGCCGTAAAAAGCTCAAGGCAAAGCTCGAAAAGCTGCGCGAAAAAGCGCAAGCAAATCATCGTAAACCCTGATTGTCCCGATCACGATTTCACCGTTTCGATTTCAATCGCAGCGGGCTATTGTCGCTTTGAGAGAGCACATAATTGCGTAGAAAAGGCCCCCCAATGCACGAGACAGCGCCCCTTCGCCTTGGTATGAATATCGACCACGTTGCCACCGTCCGCAACGCCCGCGGTTCGGCCTATCCCGACCCGATCCGTGCCGCGAAACTGGCCGAAGAGGCCGGTGCCGATGGCATTACCGCGCACCTGCGTGAGGATCGTCGCCACATCACGGATACCGATATCGAGCGCCTGATGGAGGCCCTCACCGTGCCGCTCAACTTTGAAATGGCGGCGACGGATGAGATGCAATCCATTGCGTTGCGCCACAAACCCCACGCTGTCTGTCTTGTCCCTGAAAAGCGCGAGGAGCGCACGACCGAAGGCGGGTTGGAGGTCGCGCGCGACGAGAACCGTCTGGCCCATTTCATTGCGCCCTTGCGCGATGCGGGGTGTCGCGTGTCGATCTTTATCGCCGCCGACCGCCCACAGATTGAAGCTGCCGCCCGCATTGGGGCCGCCGTGGTCGAACTGCATACGGGGGCTTATTGCGATCTTCATGCCGAGGGCGATTTTGGTGCGCGGGACGCGGAACTGGTGCGCCTGACCGAGATGGCGGTGTTTGCCGACAGTCTCGGCTTGGAGGTCCACGCGGGTCACGGGTTGACCTATGACACCGTCAAACCCATCGCCGCCCTGCCACAAATTGTGGAGTTGAATATTGGTCACTTTCTCATCGGGGAGGCCATTTTCCGCGGCATCCAACCTGCCATTGGCGAGATGCGCCGCCTGATGAACGAGGCGCGCGGGTAAGCGATGATCCTTGGTATCGGCACAGATCTGGCCAACATAGAACGGATTCAGGGCACCTTGGACCGGTTCGGAGACCGGTTCAAAAATCGTGTCTTCACGCCGGTCGAGCAATCCAAGGCCGATCGTCGCCGCGATGTGGCCGGCACCTACGCCAAACGATGGGCCGCGAAAGAGGCCTGTTCAAAGGCGCTTGGGACGGGTCTTGCGATGGGGATTTCGTGGGTCGATATGTCGGTGGGCAACCTCGAAACGGGGCAACCTGTGATGCAGGTGACGGGATGGGCCAAAGAGCGTTTGGACGCGATGACGCCCGAGGGTCATGAGGCGATCATCCATGTCACATTGACGGACGATCATCCCTGGGCGCAGGCCTTTGTCGTGATCGAAGCGCGAAAACGCGGGGCATAAGCCCCCGAACCTGACGCGAAAACCCTACAATTCCTCGCTCAAAGGGGCCGTGTGGCGCGGCTTCACCTTGACTCCATGCCCTGCGCCAATCATTTAGCGATATACCCCGCGCAAGAGTGCGCACGGAATTTACAGAACGGACCCGAGTATAAATGAGCAGCTTTAAAAACAGCGCGACCGAAACTGTGAAAACAGTCGTCTACGCCCTTTTAATCGCGGGGATTTTCCGGTCGTTCTTTTTCCAACCGTTTTTCATTCCATCATCGTCGATGAAAGATACCCTGCTCATCGGCGACTTTTTGTTCGTCAACAAAATGAGCTACGGCTATTCAAAGTATTCGTGCCCGTTCGCGTTTATGTGTCCCGTCTCGGGCCGCATTCTGGATAAGGCCCCCGAGCGCGGAGATGTCGTCGTGTTCGAACACCCCACCCAACACCGTGCCTTTGTGAAACGGCTTGTCGGCCTGCCGGGTGATAAAATCCAGATGAAAGACAGCGTGCTGTTCATCAACGGCGAAGAGGCCAAACAAACGCCCGATGGCGTGTTCGTGGAAACCTTTGAGGGCCAAGGGCGCGCGGGCAACACGCCGCGCTGTTCCAACCCTGCGCCGGGACTGGGCGGTCAGTGCATCAAAGAGAAGTTCATCGAAACCTTCCCTGACGGACACGCGCATTCGATCCTCAATATTGGCGAGACCCGCGTCGACAATACATCCGTATTTACCGTTCCCGCCGGTCAATATTTCTTTCTCGGTGACAACCGTGACAACTCCGCCGATAGCCGTGTGGCACAGCCCGTCGGCGTCGGATTTGTCCCCGAAGAATTCCTGCTCGGCCGGGTGGATCGCGTCATGTTCTCCGCCGCCGGTAAATCCCTCCTGTTCTTTTGGACGTGGAGACTTGATCGTTTCTACGAGAAAATCAATTGAAGATTTCAGCAGATCTCAAAGCGTTTCAGGCGCGTCTCGGGCATGAGTTCAACAACCTTGAGCTTTTGATCCGCGCTACGACGCACAGCTCGCTGTCCTCGGCAACGCGCCCCGACAACCAACGTCTCGAGTTTCTCGGCGACCGCGTGCTTGGTCTGACCATGTCAGAGGCGCTGTTCCAAGCCGACAAAACCGCCGCCGAAGGGCAGCTTGCCCCGCGGTTCAACGCCTTGGTGCGCAAGGAAACCTGCGCCGATGTCGCCCGTCAGATCAACCTCGGTGAGGTGCTCAAACTGGGCCGCTCGGAGATGTTGTCGGGCGGGCGCCGCAAAGAGGCGCTTTTGGCCGATGCGATGGAGGCGGTCATCGCCGCCGTCTATCTGGACGCCGGTTTCGAGACGGCACGTGATATGGTGCTGCGCCTGTGGGGCGAGCGGATCGACGGTGTCGAGGATGACGCACGTGATCCCAAATCCGCGCTACAAGAATGGGCGCAAGCCCGCAAACAAAACCCGCCACGGTATGAGACGGTCGAGCGCAGCGGTCCCGACCATGCGCCGGTCTTTACGATCAAAGTGACGTTGGAAAGCGGCGAGAGCGAACAGGCCAAAGCGCCCTCGAAACGCAATGCAGAACAATCCGCCGCAAAGGCGCTTTTGAAAAAACTGGAGGCCTAGCATGGCTGACGCAAACGACCAGACCCGCGCGGGCTTTGTCGCCCTCATCGGCGAGCCGAACGCAGGGAAATCGACGCTGCTCAACCGCATGGTTGGCGCAAAGGTCTCCATCGTGACCCACAAGGTGCAAACAACACGCGCCCGCATTCGCGGCGTCGCGATCGAGGGCGACAGCCAGATCGTGTTCGTTGACACGCCAGGTATTTTCAAACCCAAGCGCCGCCTTGACCGTGCGATGGTTACCGCCGCATGGGGCGGGGCCGCCGATGCGGATATCACCGTGTTGATGGTCGAGGCGCATCGCGGCTTGTCCGAGGGCGTCGAGGGTATTCTGGCCGCTTTGGCCGAGAATCCCGTGCGCGGCAAAATCGCGCTCGCTATCAACAAAATTGACATGGTCGACGTCGAAAAGCTGCTCGCCATGACCCAAAAACTCAATGAGCGCTTTGATTTCGTCGAGACGTTTATGATCTCCGCCGAAAAAGGGCGCGGTGTAGATGATCTGCGCAAATGGCTCGCCAAAGAGGTGCCCGCAGGTCCGTGGCTCTACCCCGAAGACCAGATTGCCGACCTGCCGCTGCGCATGATCGCCGCCGAGATGACGCGCGAAAAGCTGACGCTGAACCTACATCAGGAGTTGCCCTATCAGCTCACCGTCGAGACGGAGAAGTGGGAAGAGCGGGCCGATGGATCCGCACGTGTGGACCAGATCGTCTATGTCTCGCGCGATGGGCACAAAGGCATTATTCTGGGCAAGAAAGGCGAGACCATCAAACGGATTTCGCGGGCCTCGCGTGAGGAATTGTCCGACTTTCTGGGTCGCAAAATCCACCTCTTTTTGCAGGTCAAAGTCCGCCCGAACTGGCTCGAAGAGGCCGAGCGCTACGGCGAGATGGGTCTGGATTTCAAAGACGGAAATGCCTGATCCGTGGCGCGTTTAACCGCAGAGTTCTGGGTTTCGGCCTATCTGTCACGGTTGCGCCTTGCCGATATTCCCGCCTTTGTCGTCCAGAAAGGCGACGCAACTGCGGGCGCGGTTTTGATCAAACTCAATACCCTCGACGGGAACGCCACGGCGTATCAGCGCGAATTTAACCTGATGGAGGACCGCCGCGAATGGCATGTCTTGTCCAAGGGTGTCGAGCGCGACGTGGATGCGGCATTGGCCAAGCAAAAGAGCTTTGATGCCGATCTGTGGATTATCGAGGTGGAGGACCGTCAGGGACGGACGCTTTTGGATGAGGCTGGCCTCTCCGATTGATCCCCACGTCTCTTTACCGGATGTCCAATCTGCATTGATATCTTGCATTCGCCGCTTGCACGTCCACGGGCGGCAAGGGCATGGTGCGGTATGGAATGGCGCGATCAAGGGACAGTTCTCGCCGTGCGAAAGTACGGTGAATCGTCGGTAATTGTAGAGGTCTTTACCGAGGCACACGGGCGTCATGCCGGTGTGGTGCGCGGCGGCGTGTCGCGTAAAATGACGCCGCACCTTCAGCCCGGCGGGCAAATTTCGGTCACTTGGAAAGCGCGGCTCGAGGACCATTTGGGCAGCTTCACCGTCGAGCCTTTGCGCTCGCGGGCGGCGGATGTGATGGGTGATCCTTTGGCGCTTGAGGGGCTCAACACGCTGACCGCCCTGTTGACCTCAACGCTGCCGGAACGCGAGCCGCATGACTATCTCTACGTCGAAACCATAAGCCTGTTTGACCGTTTGGGCGTCGACCCCGACTGGCCCCTGGCCTATCTGCATTGGGAGGTCTCCCTGCTCGAAGAGTTGGGATTCGGCCTCGATCTGTCGGCCTGTGCCGTAACGGGAAGCCCCGATGATCTGGCCTATGTGTCGCCCAAATCGGGGCGTGCCGTGAGCCGTCAGGGGGCGGGAGAGTGGGCGGACCGGATGCTGCCGCTGCCGCAATGCCTGCTTGGCCAATCGTCCCTCGTCTATGCCGAGATCATCGACGGCATGACCACCACGGGACATTTCATCGCAAAAATTCTTGCCGAGTTATCCGACAAACCATTGCCACAGGCGCGGGCGCGGTTTTTGGACCGTCTCGCAAAAAAGGCGGCGCAAGAGGCACCGCCTTTCTAGGCCGGACAGATCGGGACATTAGGCGAGCAAACGCCGCGCAATCACCTGTGCCTGAATTTCGCCGGCGCCCTCAAAGATGTTGAGAATCCGCGCGTCACACAGGATGCGGCTGATCTGGTATTCAAGCGCAAAGCCGTTGCCGCCGTGGATTTGCAACGCGTTGTCGGCTGCGGCCCACGCCACGCGCGCGCCAAGCAATTTGGCCATGCCCGCCTCAACGTCACAGCGATGGCCGTGATCTTTCTCCCATGCAGAGAAATAGGTGAGTTGGCGCGCCACCATGATTTCGACCGCCATCATGGCAAGCTTGCCCGACACGCGCGGGAATGCGATGATGGATTGGCCGAACTGTTTGCGGTCCTCGGCATATTGCATGCCCACTTCGAGTGCGTTTTGTGCCACTCCGATCGCGCGTGCTGCGGTCTGGATGCGCGCACTTTCGAACGTCTCCATGAGCTGTTTGAAACCCTTGCCCTCTTCGCCGCCGAGCAGGTTTTCTGCCTTTACCTTGAACCCGTCAAAGGCCAGTTCGTATTCTTTCATCCCGCGGTAGCCGAGTACTTCGATCTCGCCGCCCGTCATGCCCGGGGTGGGGAAAGGGGTTGTGTCATCGCCGGGGATCTTTTCGGCAAGGAACATCGACAGGCCTTTGTAATCCGAGGTGGCAGAATCCGTGCGGGCCAGAAGCGTCATCAGGTTGGTGCGTGCCGCGTGGGTGATCCACGTTTTGTTGCCCGTCACCGTGTAGGTTTCGCCGTCCTTTACCGCGCGGGTGCGCAAACTGCCAAGGTCGGATCCGGTGTTGGGTTCGGTGAACACGGCCGTGGGTAGGGTTTCCGCGCTCGACAGCTTTGGCAACCAGTGTTCCTTTTGCTCCTGCGTGCCGCCCGTGAGGATCAGTTCGGCGGCGATTTCGGAGCGGGTGCCAAGCGATCCAACACCGATGTAGCCGCGCGACAGTTCCTCGGACACAACAACCATCGCGGCTTTTGGAAAGCCGAAGCCACCGAACTCCTCGGGGATGGTCAGGCCAAAGACCCCCATTTCGGCCAATTCGTCGATCACCGACATCGGGATCAATTCGTCCTTGAGGTGCCATTCGTGGGCAAAGGGAATGACTTTTTCATCGGCAAAGCGGCGGAACTGGTCACGAACCATTTCCAATTCGTCGTTCAGCCCCGAGGCCCCGAATGTTGCATGGCCATGATTGTCGCGCATCAATTCGACGAGGCGCGACCGGGCGGCCAGAGAGTTGCCGTTCAGCATGAGTTTGGTGACGCTTTTGTCTGTGGGCTGCACAAGGCCGAGCCCCATGTCCGACAGGCGCACGACCTCCCCCTGGTTCATCGGGATGCCGCCGTAAATCTGGCTGAGGTACTCGCCAAACGCGATTTGGTGGATCAGCTGCTCGATCTCGCCGAATTTGTCATCGGCGGTAAGCGCCTCGGCCCATTTTTGCATCTGGCGCAGGGCCTCGACATAGGTGGACAGCCACGCAAGGCCGTGAGCGGCGGTCTGGTTCGCGTCAACCTTGGCCCCTGAAATGCGGTCACCGTCGAGAAATTCGACACGTAACGCATCTTTTGCGCGCTGTTGAAGATCTTCCGCAGCGGGAAGTGCGGCGGCGGTCAGGGTTATCAGGTCGGACAAAATTGCGGTCGTCATGGGCGTATCCTACGTGTCTAAGGCCAAAGGGCTTCGTCTTTGAACGTCACCCGAAGGTCTAGTCATTTTGCAGGTGCAGCGCAATAATATTTTACAAAATAGCCTCTGGAATGATTAAAAGTGTCGCAACGGATTTTTGATGACCCGTTGGATTTTCGCGCTTATGAACGCGGCATGTTTATAGATACACTCACAGACCTTCTCACCCTTCCGCAGCTCGTGTTTGCTTTCGCGATCACGGTTCTGGCGGGCTTTGTCAAAGGGGCTACAGGCTTTGCTTTGCCCATGATTATGGTCTCTGGCCTTGCCTCGGTGGTGCCCCCCGAGACCGCGATTGCAGCCATGATCGTGCCGACGGTTCTGTCCAACGTGTGGCAATCCCTGCGTGGGGGCGGGATCAGGGCGGCGGTGGATGTGGCCGGAGAATTCCGGCTTTATATCGCGACACTGCTCATTTTTATCGTCATCGCCGCGCAACTCGTTGCTGCATTGCCGCAAAACGTGGTCTTGTTGATTCTGGGTGTTCCGATCGTGGCGCTGGCATTGTTTTTGCTCAACGGGCGCGTGATGTATGTCGATCCGAGCAAACGTGGCCGTGCGGATGTCGTGGTCGGCGCGGCCTCGGGATTTTTGGGCGGGCTTGCAGGGATTTGGGGGCCGCTGACCGTGACCTATCTCACGGCAATTGATACACCCAAGAAAGAACAGATCCGGATTACGGGCGTCATCTTTGGCGCGGGGGCCATCACGCTTGGCCTTGCGCATATCCGGTCCGGTGTGTTGAACGCCCAGACATTGCCATTGTCGGTGTTGATGATTGTTCCGGTGATGTTGGGGCAGACCATTGGCAACATGGTGCAGGACCGTCTGGACCAAAAGAAATTCCGCCGCATGACCCTGTTCGTTCTGATCATTGCCGGTCTGAACTTGATCCGCCGCGCCGTGATGTGACCCGCGGTCGCGCCATATAAATCCAACCCACCGACCACGAAAAAAGGCGCGCCCGAAGGCCCGCCTTTTCGATGGTGTGGTCTGTCGTGCCTTAGCCGATTGCGGCGGCTTTTACGTCGTCGTCGATGTAGTCGAGGTACTGCACGAAGTTCTCGGCAAACATAGAGGCCAGTTTTTCGGCTTGGGCGTCATAGCCCTCTTTGTCGGCCCATGTGCGGCGCGGATCGAGCAGGATATCGGCAACACCCGGCACCGAGACAGGCACTTCGAAGCCGAAGTTGTCGTCTTTGCGGAATTCCACACCCGAAAGTGAACCGTCGAGGGCAGAGTGCAGCAGGTTGCGTGTGGCTTTGATCGGCATCCGCGACCCGACACCGTAGGCCCCGCCGGTCCAACCGGTGTTCACCAACCAACAGGTTGCGCCATGTTTTGCGATCTTGTCGCGCAGCAGGTTGCCGTAGGCCTCGGGGCGGCGCGGCATAAAGGGCGCGCCAAAGCAGGTGGAGAATGTCGGAACGGGTTCGGTGATCCCTTTCTCCGTCCCTGCGACCTTGGAGGTGAAGCCGGACAGGAAGTGGTACATTGCTTGTGCCGGCGACAGCCGCGCAATGGGAGGTAAAACGCCAAAGGCATCACAGGTCAGCATGATGATGTTTTTCGGATGGCCGCCAAGGGCCGTTTCCGACGCGTTCGAGATGTAGTGCAGCGGATAGGCGCAGCGCATGTTTGCGGTCAGGCTGTCATCTTCGAAATCGAGTTCTTTGGTATGCGCGTCGAACACCATGTTCTCGACCACGGTGCCGAACTTGGACGTGGTTGCATAAATTTCGGGCTCGGCCTCGGCGGAGAGATCGATGGTTTTGGCGTAGCACCCACCCTCGAAGTTAAAGGTGCCGCGCTCGGACCACCCGTGTTCGTCGTCACCGATCAGCACGCGGCTCGGGTCGGCGGACAATGTGGTTTTGCCGGTGCCGGACAGGCCAAAGAAAATGGCGGTGTCGACCGGGTTGCCGGGGGCGTGGTTGGCGGAACAGTGCATCGCCATGACGCCCTTGCCGGGCAGGATGTAGTTGAGAAGCGTAAACACGCCTTTCTTGTTCTCGCCCGCATAGGAGGTGCCGCCCACAAGGATGAGTTTGCGGTCAAAGTTGAGCGCAATCACCGTGCCGGAGCGACAGCCGTGTTTCGCGGGATCGGCCTTGAAGCTCGGGCAGTTGATAACTGTGTAATCGGCCTCGAAGTGGTCAAGCTCGGTGAGTGCGGGACGACGCAACATCGTCCGGTTGAACAAGGCATGCCATGCAAGCTCGGTCACCATCCGCACGTCCAGACGGTGCGCGGCATCGGCGCCGCCAAACAGGTCCTCGACGAAGTAGTCGCCCCCCTTCATGTGCTCGACCATATCGGCGTAAAGCACGTCGAATTTGTCTGCATCCATCGGTTGGTTGTTTTCCCACCAGACGGAGTCTTCGACGCTTGGGGTGCGCACGACATATTTGTCGTTGGGGGAGCGACCAGTGTGCTCGCCTGTGGTGACGTAGAGTGCGCCACCTTTGCCAAGCGTTCCTTCGCCCCGCTTGAGCGCCTGTTCGATGAGGGCGGGTTCAAGAAGGTTGTAATAGACATTGCCGAGATCACTGATCCCTTGGGTATCCAATGTGAAGTCTGGGTTCACGCGTCCAGTTGCCATTGTTCAAGCTCCCCGCCGCACTCAAAAGTGGGCGTCATAGTTTTCATTCATGCCGCGAAGGGCCTTTCGCGATCTGCCTGAGCGGGCAGATAGGTAGGCTATAGCACGCCAAAAATCTGCGTAAACAGGAGCCAAGTCAAAGTTAGCGCAACCATATTCGGGTTAGCGCAAACTTTTTCGAGTTAGCGCAAACAGCCACCGCATTTGCAAAACTCCACGAGGGAAAACGGCCAAATGACGAAATAAGTGAGGCATATTAGTCAAACATTGAATTTTTTAGCTTTTCAATGAGTCCATCCGCGGAGTGATTCGCGGTTTCGCTTGATTTGGAAAAGTGTCTGGACGAATATGTCTGACAAAACGAAAAAGCAAAAATGAAACTATTGAGCAGCTGAAGGAAACCGAACATGTCTCGGATCGCCTTGGTCGATGATGACCGGAATATCCTCACCTCCGTCTCCATGACGCTCGAAGCCGAAGGGTTCGAGGTGGAAACCTATAACGACGGACAATCCGCACTCGACGCTTTTAACAAAAAGCTACCCGATATGGCTGTGTTCGACATCAAGATGCCGCGCATGGACGGGATGGACCTGTTACAGCGCGTGCGCCAGAAAACCAATATGCCTGTCATCTTTCTGACGTCGAAAGACGACGAGATCGACGAGGTGCTCGGGCTGCGCATGGGCGCGGACGATTATGTGAAAAAGCCGTTTTCGCAACGTTTGCTTGTGGAGCGCATCCGCGCGCTTTTGCGCCGTCAGGAGGCGCTTGACGGTGTTGAGGTCGCAGAGACCGAAGAGACCAAGCTGATGGAGCGCGGCGAGTTGTTGATGGACCCGTTGCGCCACGCGGTGCGGTGGAAAGGCATGGATGTGACGTTGACCGTCACCGAGTTCTTGTTGTTGCAGGCCTTGGCCCAACGTCCCGGTTTTGTGAAATCCCGCGATCAGTTGATGGACGTGGCCTATGACGATCAGGTCTACGTGGACGACCGCACCATCGACAGCCACATCAAGCGTCTGCGCAAAAAAATGCGGACGGTTGATTCCGATTTCTCCGCAATCGAGACGCTTTATGGCATTGGCTATCGCTACAACGAGGAATAAGGGGCAGTAATGTCAATCTCCTCCCATGCTGATGGTTCCCGTAAAGCCGCCAAGGACACAGATGTTGTCCTTGGTGACGATTGGGTTGCGCCAAAGACGTCCGACGTAGATTTGCGTGAAAAGCGGTCGCGGCGGAAATTCGTCGCGGTCAACCGCTCGCCGTTGGCGCAAAAAATCATCACGTTCAACCTCGTCGCGATCATTTTGATGGTGGCGGGGATTCTCTATCTCAACCCCTTTCGCGACAGCCTCGTCACGCAGCGGGAAATCGCAATGGTGACAGAGGCCGCTTTGATTGCCGACATGCTTGAGGCCACCGCCGATGGCATGTTGGAAATCACGGCCGAGGATGAGGCCGTGCTGGCGGTTCTCGAAATCCCGTTGCGCGAAAACGTGTTCCTGTATGGGGCGGATGGCACATTGGTGGCCTCAACCATTGGCAAGCCGCGCCTGAGCCCGTCGAGCGTTGCGGGTTATATCAATGATGGCCGCCCGACGGTCATCTCCGATTTCCTGAACAGGGTCTGGACCGCGATGACCTTTTCGTCGGGAAATGCCAACAATGACAGCAATCCTGCGCATGATGATTCCGCGCATGTTGCCCCTTTGATTCAGGGCGCATTGGCCAATCAAATCGGTGTGGATACCGGCTATACCAACACCGGATCGACCGTGTTCGCCGTGGCGGCCCCCGTTACCTTGCGGGGCGCGTCAGGGGTGCAGACCGTTGGTGTTGTCGGTCTGGTTTCGGCCGAGGGTGAGATTGACGAACTGGTTCGCGTCGAGCGCGAGCAGATTCTTCAGGTTTTTATCATCGCTATTCTGGTCTCCATCGGCTTGAGCCTCGTACTCGCCTCGACCATCGCCAATCCGCTTGCCGATCTGGCTGCCGCTGCCGAAGTGGGGCGTGACAAAAACAGCCGCAAGGTTTCCCCCGGACGGGTCCGCATTCCCGATCTGTCGGGGCGCCCCGACGAAATCGGTCGCCTGTCGAGCGCCCTGCGCGGCATGGTGTCGGCGCTCTACGACCGCATTGATGCAAACGAACAATTTGCCGCCGATGTGGCCCATGAGATCAAAAACCCGCTCGCCTCCCTGCGCTCCGCCGTGGGTTCCTTGCGGATGGTGAAAAAAGAGGAGCATCGCACCAAATTGCTCGACGTGATCGAACATGATGTGCGCCGCCTCGACCGTCTTGTTTCCGACATCTCCAATGCTTCGCGCCTTGATAGCGAATTGGTGAAAGAGGAAGAGGAAGAGTTCAACCTGCTCAAAATGCTGTCCAATCTGGCCGAGTTTCTGGGGCAGGATGCACAGGAAAAAGGCGTCGATTTCATTGCCGACCTGCCTGACGAACCGATCATCGTTGCGGGGCTTGAGGCGCGTTTGGCGCAAGTGTTCGTCAACCTTATCACCAACGCGATTTCCTTTTGCGAGGATGGCGATGCCATTCGTGTCTGGGTCCGTAAACGCGACAGCCGTGTGTTGGTTGTTGTCGAAGACACCGGACCGGGCATCCCCGATCAGGCGCTGTCCAAAATATTCAAACGGTTCTATTCGGAGCGCCCCGAGGGCCAGTTCGGCAACAACTCCGGTCTTGGTCTGGCGATTTCCAAACAGATCGTCGAGGCGCATGGCGGTGTGATCTGGGCCGAAAACATTCGTCCCACCGATGCCGATATTACGTCCGAACCGCTTGGCGCACGTTTTGTGGTGGGTCTGCCAGTGTGAGCGGGGCGGGTGCATCGTCCATACCTGCTGCACCTCGCGGGATCTATCACGCCAGTTGTGTCGCCCTTTCGCCCTCGGCAGGTGTATTGATCACTGGACCTTCGGGCAGCGGAAAATCCACGCTCGCTCTGGCTCTTATGGCCTTGGGGGCCACCTTGGTCTCGGATGACCAAACCTGTCTGCGGGTGGACGCCGCGCATGGCACGCTTGTCGCAACCGCACCCTCTACCATCAAGGGCCAGATCGAGGCGCGCGGCATGGGTATTCTCGCGGCCGATACATTTGACCAGTGCCAGGTCCGTGTCGTTGTCGATCTGTCACAATGTGAAGAGGACCGCTTGCCTCTCTTGCGAAAACAGAGCGTAATCGGTGTTTCGATTCCCCTGCTGTACAAGGTGGACGGGCCACAGTTCGCCCCCGCTTTGATTCAATGGCTCAAAGGAGGCCGTATCGCGTGACACAAGATGCCCTGTCTCAAAGCACCGCTGCGGCGCGTCACCGCGTGGTTCTGGTGACCGGCCCGTCCGGCGCGGGGCGTTCCACGGCGATCAATGTTCTCGAAGATCTCGGATACGAGACAATCGACAATCTCCCCCTGTCGATTGTGCCGCGTTTGTTGGAGGCGGGGGCCACAAGCCGCCCGCTCGCGCTCGGTATTGACGTGCGCAACCGTGACTTTTCTATTGCGGGCATGATCGACGTGATCGATGGCCTGTCCGGTAGCGCCGCCCATACCGTAGACTTGCTCTATCTCGACGCCTCGGAGGATGCCCTCGTGCGACGGTATTCCGAAACCCGCCGCCGCCACCCGTTGGCCCCCGCCGAGACGGCGCTGATCGGGGTCCTGCGGGAAAAAGATCTGTTGTCGCCGATCCGGACGCGTGCAGATATTCTGATCGAGACGTCCGATTTAACCCCCCATCAGCTGCGCGATGAGATCGAGCGGTGGTTCGCCGCAGATGACAAGGCAAAGATGGCCATTTCCGTACAGTCATTTTCATACAAACGTGGCATGCCGCGCGGTGTGGATATGGTGTTCGATGTGCGGTTTCTTGCAAACCCCTACTGGGATGCGTCCTTGCGTGGCATGAACGGGATGGACGCACCCGTGCGGGCCTATGTCGAGGCCGATCCACGCTATGCGGCCTTTTTCGCAAAGATCTGCGACCTTATCGAATTGCTCTTGCCCGCCTACGAAGAAGAGGGCAAACGGCACCTGTCCATTGCGTTTGGATGTACTGGCGGGCAACATCGCTCCGTCACTCTTGCGGAAAACTTGTCACAGGCCCTTGCGGAACATGGTTCGCGGGTGTCAGTTAGGCATCGTGAAATGGAACGGCGCGATTATACCGCGCCTGTGAAGCAGTCGGGGTCGTCGGCGTGATCGGAATTGTCATCGTCGCACATGGTGGTTTGGCCAAGGAATACCTGTCTGCCGTCGAGCATGTCGTCGGCAGGCAGTCGGGTATTGAGGCGATCGCAATCGCACCCGACCATGACCGGTCCAGCAAACAGCAAGAGATCTGTGTTGCTGCCGATGCCGTGGACACCGGAAGCGGTGTCGTGGTTGTCACGGATATGTTCGGGGGGAGCCCGTCCAATTTGTCGCTGTTGGCCTGTCACCGCAACGACCGCAAAATCATTTACGGGGCCAACCTGCCCATGCTGATCAAACTGGCCAAATCGCGCCACAAATCGGTGGACGATGCCGTGGCCAATGCCCTCGCGGCCGGCCGCAAATATATCGACAGTTTCGATGTTGCAGGGCGGTAGGGCCGAATAGGAATTTAGGATTTAGATGTCGTCAGTTTCGCGTACTCATGAGATTATTAACGTAAAAGGCCTGCACGCGCGGGCCTCCGCAAAATTCGTTGAAGTTGTCGAAGAGTTCGATGCCTGCGCCGAAGTGAGCAAGGACGGCATGTCCACAGGCGGCGACAGCATCATGGGGCTTTTGATGTTGGCAGCTTCAAAGGGAACCACTATTGAGGTGACGACGAGTGGCCCGCAGGCAAGCGCGCTTGCTGACGCCCTCGAAGCATTGATCAAGGACCGTTTTGGCGAAGGCATGTGACCTCGCCGCACGGATTAGAGGATGACATGACCGAGCAGAACGCCGTGGACGATGTGGCAAAGGCGGGCGATCCCGATTTTGTCCCTTATGATGCGCGCCGCCTGTCATACGCCAACACCTTTTCCGACCCGTCCAAAATCATCATCATCCGGACGATTGAATGGGTGACGGGCAAATTGCCGTTGCTGCGCCGTATTCGCCGGTTCGAAAAACTGGGTGCGCCGCAGGGACACGGATTTTTCACCCAGACGTTGAAGGTGATGAATATCGCCGTCACGACATCGGATGCGCAAACGCTGAAAATCCCCGCCACTGGTCCGCTTGTTGTGGTGGCAAACCACCCGCATGGGTTAACGGATGGGTTGGTCATGGCCGAGTTGATCGGCCGCGTGCGCACGGACTACAAAATTCTCACACGGTCGCTTTTGACAGGCATTCCCGAAATCGATCCGTTCATGTTGCCCGTGCCGTTCCCGCACGAGCATGACAGTCACCGCAAATCCATCACCATGCGCAACGAGGCGATGGATCAATTGAAAGCGGGGGGTGTGATTGTGCTCTTTCCCGCCGGTGCCGTTTCCGCGTCAAAAACCCTGTTCGGCCCTGTGATTGAAAAAGAGTGGAACCCGTTTACCGCCAAGATGATTCTGAAATCGGGCGCCACTGTCCTGCCTATCTATTTTCCGGGGCGCAATACGCGGCTCTATCAGATCGCGGACAAAATCTCTGCGACGCTCCGTCAGGGTCTTTTGCTCCATGAAATCGCGCGCTCGATGAACAAGCCGCAATCGCCGATTATTGGCGATCCGATTCGGGCAGATGACCTTGCTGAATGGAAAGCAAACCCGCGCGGTTTCATGAACTGGCTGCGCAGCCATACGCTCGCCCTTGGCGGTCGCACCGACTAAACCCTCTGGCCGCGCGCCTGTATCGGGTCAGCGGGTCGGAACGGGAACCTCGCCCCGATAATCATAAAACCCGCGCTGCGTTTTGCGGCCAAGCCACCCTGCCTCGACATATTTGGTCAAAAGCGGGCAGGGGCGGTATTTGGTGTCGGCCAAACCATCGTGCAGCACGTTCATGATCGCCAGACAGGTGTCGAGCCCGATAAAGTCGGCAAGTTCGAGCGGCCCCATCGGGTGGTTCGCGCCCAGTTTCATCGACTCATCAATGGATTTGACCGAGCCCACGCCCTCATAGAGCGTATAGACGGCCTCGTTTATCATCGGCATCAAGATCCGGTTGACGATGAAGGCGGGAAAATCTTCGGCGCTTGCGGCGGTTTTTCCGAGGCGTTCAACCACCTCTAACAGCAATTGATAGGTCTGCTCGTCCGTAGCAATCCCGCGGATCAGCTCGACAAGCTGCATGATCGGCACGGGGTTCATAAAGTGAAAGCCCATGAATTTCTCGGGCCGGTCCGTGCGCGAGGCGAGGCGGGTGATCGAGATCGACGAGGTGTTCGACGTCAGGATCGTGTGCTCTTGCAGGTGCGGCAAAAGCTGCGCAAAGATCGCGTTCTTCACGTCTTCACGCTCGGTGGCGGCCTCGATCACCAGATCGGTTATGCCAAGGTCCTCAAGCGTTTGCGTGGTTTTGATCCGCGCCATCGCCGCGTCTTTTTCGGCGGCGGTAATTTTCTCCCGGCTCACTTGGCGGTCGAGGTTTTTAGAGATCACCGCCACGGATTTTTCGAGTGCTTCGGCGGAAATGTCATTGAGCACGACATCGTAGCCCGCAAGTGCAAAGACATGGGCAATGCCGTTGCCCATTTGACCCGCGCCAACGATGCCTACTGTGGAAATGCTCATTGCATCGAACTCCTTGTTTGGTTTTGCGAACCTTACGCTTTGCCATGAACGTGGTGCAAGGGCGTCCGTTGGCAAGCATCCGTGAAAATTTTGCATGAATTGTGACTTTAGCAAAATCGCAACTTGTATCTGCGAATCTCTGAGGTGGGTGAAATACAAACCAGTGGGTGGTTAAATGGCTTATCAATATCCCTCAGAGGGGGCTCTCAATTATTTTCCGTGCCGTTATGGCAAATCAAAACTGCTGTTTCGTGGTCCACAAAAAGACCTGCGTGACGACTACATTGCGTTTCTCGGCGGGACCGAGACCTATGGCAAATATGTCGAGACGCCGTTTTGTGACCTCGTAAGTACAGGGGCGGAAATAACGACCGTGAACCTTGGCTGCGTCAATGCCGGAACGGATGTGTTCCTCAATGACGAGACCGTCATGGACCTTTGTGAACATTCAAAAGTGACGGTGCTACAGATTTCGGGCGCACAAAACATGTCGAACCGCTTTTATGCGGTGCATCCGCGCCGTAACGACCGGTTTTTGCGCGCATCGACCCTGCTCAAAACGATCTACCGCGAGATTGATTTCACCGATTTTAATTTCACGCGTCACCTTTTGAGTGCTCTTGAAACCGCATCGGTAGAGAAATTTGCCATGGTGCGTCAGGAACTCAAAGACGCATGGGTGGCCCGTATGCGCACGATGGTGCAGCGTATTCCCGGTCATGTGGTCCTGTTGTGGATGTCCGACCATACGCCGGATGACGCGGTCGCGACCAACGTTATTCAAAGTGATCCATTGTTCGTGGACCGTAGCATGATCGAGGAAATCCGCCCCTTGGTCAAAGATATCGTCGAGATCGTCGGCACGCCCGAGGAAATCAGACAGGGCTACGATTTGATGTCCTACCCTGATCTGGATGCGCCTGTTGCCAAGGAAATGCTTGGCCCTATGGTTCATGCGCGTGCCGCGACCGAGCTTCAGGCCGCGTTGAGCGGGATCCGGAAATAGAACGGGTGACGGCCTTGCCTGTTATGGGTGGGGTCTTCATTGAAAAAGGCCCGCCGGTTTGGCGGGCCTTTGTGTCGTTCAACTGATCCGTTTCAAAGTTTGCCGGTGAGCTCCGGCACAGCGTCGAACAGGTCGGCGACAAGGCCAAAGTCGGCCACTTGGAAAATGGGGGCCTCTTCGTCTTTGTTGATCGCGACGATGACCTTGGAGTCTTTCATCCCTGCGAGGTGCTGAATCGCCCCCGAGATGCCAACCGCGATGTAAAGCTCGGGGGCGACGACCTTACCGGTCTGGCCCACTTGCCAATCGTTCGGAGCAAACCCGCTATCGACGGCGGCACGGGATGCGCCAACGGCGGCGCCCAGTTTGTCGGCCAGTGCGGAAATGATCGCGAAATCTTCCTCGGAGCCAACACCACGACCACCGGACACAACGACCTTTGCCGATGTCAGTTCGGGGCGATCATTGACCGCCACCTTATCTTCAACGAAGGCCGACAGACCTTTGTCGCCCGCGCCGGATGTGGCCTCGACAGCTGCCGAGCCACCTTCGCCCGCCGCGTCAAAGGTCGAGGTGCGGAACGAGACAACCTTGACGGGATCGCCCGATTTCACGGTCTGGATCGCGTTACCCGCATAGACGGGACGTTTGAACGTGTCGGCGTCGACAACCGCGATGACATCGGAGATCACCATGACGTCGAGCAAAGCCGCAACGCGGGGCAAGACGTTTTTGCCGGTGGTGGTCGCAGGGGCCACAATGTGTGTCGTGCCGGAAGCCAAAGAGACGATCAGATCGGCGATATTCTCGGCCAGACCATTGGCGTAGGCGGCATCGTCGGCGCACAGCACTTTAGACACGCCGGTGATTTTCGCGGCGGCGTCAGCGGCGGCCTGTGGGCCACAGACCAGTACCGTCACATCGCCCAGTTTGCTGGCGGCAGAGACGGCTTTTGCCGTGGCGTCGACGGACAATTCGCCGCCCGAAAGTTCAGCAAGAAGAAGTACGGACATCAGATAAGGCCCCCCTCTTTGAGTTTCGCGACAAGCTCGTCAACCGAGCCAACCATGATACCGGCCTGACGGGTTGCGGGCTCCTCGGTGGAGACCACCGTGAGGCGTGGTGCGGTGTCGACGCCGTAGTCGGCGGCGGCTTTCTCGTCGAGCGGCTTTTTCTTGGCCTTCATGATGTTGGGCAGGGACGCGTAGCGCGGCTCATTGAGGCGCAGGTCCGTGGTCACAATCGCGGGCAGGTTGACGGAAATGGTTTGAAGACCGCCGTCCACTTCGCGCGTGACGATGGCTTTGCCGTCCTCGACCTTGACCTCGGAGGCAAACGTTGCCTGACCCCAACCGAGCAATGCGGCAAGCATCTGACCCGTTGCGTTCATGTCATTGTCGATTGCCTGTTTGCCCAGGATCACCAGTTGTGGTGCCTCGTCCGCAACGATTTTGGCAAGGATTTTGGCAACGGCGAGCGGTTCGATGTCGACGCCGTTGTCATCGGTCACGAGAATGCCGCGGTCCGCACCCATGGCGAGCGCATTGCGGATCGTGTCCGTGGATTTCTTCTCGCCGATGGAGACGATGACCACTTCCTCGACGATACCCGCTTCTTTCAAACGGATCGCCTCTTCGACGGCAATTTCATCGAACGGGTTCATGGACATTTTGACGTTGGCGAGATCGACACCCGTGCCATCGGCCTTAACTTTGACCTTCACGTTGTAGTCGATCACGCGTTTGACAGGTACAATCACCTTCATCTGCGTAAACTCCCTTAGATTCTCCACGAGTGTCGTGGAGATTGTCATTTCAGCAACTTTATTACGCGTTCGCGGGTGCAGAAAACACCCCCAAAACGTCGCACACTGTCCCAAAGACGTGACGTTCGGCGAAAAAGTGACGTAGCGATAGCGCTCACATCAAGAACAGCCGTCTTATCGGTTGGCACCAGGCACCCAGAGCACGTCATCCTGACCACCGTTGTTGGCCATGCGTGCCGCAACAAAAAACCAGTCCGACAGGCGGTTGAGATAGGTCACGGCGGCGGTGTTGACGTCTTCGGTCGTGGCCAGTTCCACGGCCAGACGCTCGGCGCGGCGCGACACGGTGCGACACAGGTGCAGGTGCGCGGCCAATGGCGCCCCGCCGGGCAAGATGAACGAGCGCAGCGGTTCGAGGTCGGCGTTCATGACGTCAATCTCGACCTCCAGACGATCGGTTTGCGCCGCGATCATGCGCAGCGGTGGATATTCGGCCTCGGCGTCGCCTGCCATGTTCGGACGGCACAGGTCGGCCCCGAGATCGAACAGGTCGTTTTGAATGCGGGACAAGGCGGCGCCGGTATCCCCCCCGGCATGGAGGCGGGCCAATCCGACGGTCGAGTTCAATTCATCGACGGTGCCGTAGGCCTCGACCCGCGCGGAATGCTTGGCCACGCGGCTCCCGTCCCCTAATGCGGTGTCGCCCTTGTCGCCCGTGCGGGTGTAAATCTTGTTGAGTACAACCATTGTTGGCGCTCCTTTATGCTTTGCCACCAAGGGCCACGAAAATGACGACGAGGATCACGACGATCAATTGCATAATGATCCGCCATTTCATCATCTGGTTGCTTTTCTTGGCCCCTTCAATGCCGCCGCGCCCCATTTGTGCGATGCCGCGGGCCAAAATCAGCACAACGATGATACAGCCGATGCCGATCACATAAATCATAGGGCTCATGGGCGTGTCCTTTGCGAAGTCAGGTGGTGTCGAGAGGGACATAGCGCATTTTGTGCGGTGTCAACATACACGAAACGCCGTGGGGGCATTTTGTGGCTATGCCTTTGCCATTATTGCGTCGATCAGGCGTTGCGGCAAAAACCGCCGCGCAAGGGCCGCGACATAGGTCGGTGTGGTGACATAGTAATGCGCCCTCGGGCGGCGCGCGGTTAGCGCCCGTTTGAGCTTTGCTGTCACCGCCTCGGTGCCAAGTTCGAACGCGTCGGGCGGGCTCGTTTCGGCGGCTTTGTGCAGGCGCGGCACGAGGGTTTTGCGGTACGCCTCCGCACGGGCCGAGGCCTCCCAGTCAATCCATCTGTCGAACTGTTTGCGGGCATTGAGGCGAAACGCGGTGGCAATCGGTCCGGGTTCAATGGTGACGACATCAATGCCCGTGCCGCGCATTTCCAGTCTGAGCGTATCGGACAGTCCCTCAAGTGCGAATTTGGTTGCATTATAGGACCCGCGCCACGGCATTGCCACCAGACCCAGAACGGATGAACACTGAACAATCCGGCCGTGGCCCTGTGCGCGCATGACGGGAATGACACGGCGGGTCAGGTCGTGCCACCCGAACACATTCGCCTCGAAGTTCTGGCGGAGTGCATCGACGGGCAGGTCTTCGACGGCGGCGGGGATGGCGTAGGCTCCGTTGTTGAACAACGCATCGAGCGTGCCGCCCGTGCGCACCATCGCCCCGTCAAACCCCGCCGCGATCGAGGCGGGATCCTCGTAATCAAGGCGGAAACTTTCAAGGCCCTCATCGCGCAAGCGGTCACAATCCGCCTCATTGCGGCAGGTCGCGAAAACGCGCCACCCGTCTGCGTGCAGGGCATGCGCCGCGTGGTGTCCGATGCCGGTCGAGCATCCCGTGATCAAAATACTGCGCATGAAAAAATCCTTTGCCGGGTTCGGAAAAGGCTTACCTCAATGCGTGACGATGTGAAAACCCGTGCGGTGGTATTTTAGTCGCTGATCTCGTCAAGAAACCGTGCGGCCATGTAGCCTTCGACGCCTTCGCCCTCGACGGAGATTTTCACCCAACCCGCAGAGGCCGGTGTCAGAACCCGTACAATATCGGCCTGTACAACCTGTCCGAGCACCTCGTCGGAGGTCGATGGACCAGAGCGCACGTTGACCCGTTTGGCCGTCACAACCCGCAAAACCATGTCGGCGCTGTCTTGGTCAACGGCGACCAGTGCGGCGAGCTTTTCGGGATCGGTGGCCGCGGTCGTGGCATGGGTCGGCGTCTCTATGAGGGGCGCACGGGGTTCGTGCTCGAATGACGCGGGCACGATGATCGCCGCCTCCGGTGCGGGTTGCATCGGCGCGTTGGATGCAACTTTGACATCTGGCGTATGTGTGGGCGTCGGCGCGGCGCCGGTCCGTGCCGCGAGCACAGGGACATAGGCGCCTTGGCGTCTGCTGTTGTCGGTAAAGGCGTTTTGGATCATCGCCATAACCGGCTCGCGATCCGCGCGGCGGGCATCGACGTCCGCCTGTTCTTGGGGCGACAATTCACCCCCGAAAATATAAAGTGCAGAAAAAAGACCGATCACGGTCCAAAAAGTTAAACGTAGCATAGCAACCCCCCAGTCACCAATTACACAAACTAAAGTATATACGATTCGGATGGTTTAAGCGCAGAAATGTCCGCCGGCAACTGTGTGAAATCAGGTTGTTGTGGACAGTGTTGCTACAGGGCCGCTTGTCGGGGCGGCCGGTCGCCTGTATTCAGATTGCCATGAGCAGTGATTTGACAGACACCGCGCCCGAGGGCAGCGAAGTATTCGAGCCGTTGCGCCGCGCAATCGGCGAGCGCTATTTAACCTATGCGCTGTCCACTATTATGCACCGCGCCCTGCCGGATGCGCGAGACGGCCTGAAACCCGTTCACCGCCGCATTCTGTATGCGATGCGCGAATTGCGCCTGTCGTCGACGGGGGGCTTTCGCAAATCGGCAAAAATTTCCGGTGACGTGATGGGCAACTATCACCCGCATGGTGATATGGCGATTTATGACGCGATGGCGCGTTTGGCACAGGACTTCAACGTCCGCTATCCGCTCGTGCATGGTCAGGGGAACTTTGGCAACGTCGACGGCGATAACCCCGCCGCATCGCGTTACACCGAGGCCCGCATGACCGCCGCCGCCGAGGCGCTGCTTGAAGGGCTCAACGAGAACGCGGTCGATTTTCGCGACAACTATGACGGCACGCTCACCGAGCCTGTCGTGCTTCCCGCCGCTTTTCCGAACCTGTTGGCCAACGGGTCTACCGGAATCGCGGTTGGCATGGCCACCAACATTCCGCCGCATAACATTGTGGAGTTGGTCGATGCCTCGTTGCACATGATCAAAACGCCCGATGTGCGCGACGAGACGCTGTTGAATTACGTCAAGGGGCCGGATTTCCCGACGGGCGGTATCATTGTCGAACCCGCCGAAAGCATGGCAAAAAGCTATGCCACGGGGCGCGGATCGTTCCGGCTGCGTGCCAAATGGGAGGTCGAGGACCTCGGCCGTGGTCTGTGGCAGATTGTCGTCACCGAGATCCCCTATCAGGTTGCCAAATCCAAGCTGATCGAAAAACTCGCCGAGTTGATCCAGACGAAAAAGGTCCCGATCCTTGCCGATGTGCGCGACGAGAGCGCCGAAGACATCCGTGTTATTCTGGAGCCCAAATCCAAAAACGTCGATCCGGATGTGTTGATGAGCACCCTGTTTCGCAACTCAGATCTGGAAACGCGGTTCTCGATGAACATGAACGTGCTGATCGACGGGCGCACACCCAAGGTCTGTTCGCTCAAGGAGGTGTTGCGCGCTTGGCTCGACCACCGTCGTGAGGTCCTTGGCCGCCGAAGCCAGCACCGCATGGACAAGATTGATCACCGCCTTGAGGTGCTTGAGGGCTTTATCATTGCCTTCCTCAACCTTGATCGTGTGATCGACATTATCCGCTATGATGACGACCCCAAAGCCGCGCTGATGGCCGAGGAATGGGGGCGCGACGTGGCCCGTGCCATGACGGAAAAGGATTACGTGTCCCCGCTGCCTGCCGCCGATGGTCAGGGCGAGTTGACCGAAGTGCAGGCCGAAGCGATTCTCAACATGCGTCTGCGCAGCTTGCGCCGCCTTGAAGAGATCGAACTGGTCAAGGAGCGCGATGCCTTGATGGCCGAACGCGCGATCCTTGAGGATCTTATCCTCAACGAGGATGTGCAATGGGCGCGGATTTCCGACGAGCTGCGCGAGATTAAAAAGACCTTTGGCAAAGACTACGCCCGCGGAATGCGCCTGACGCAATTCGCCGAAGCCGCCGAAGTCGAGGATGTGCCACTGGAAGCCATGATCGAGCGCGAGCCGATTACCGTGGTATGCTCGCAAATGGGGTGGATCAGGGCCATGTCCGGCCATATCGACCTGACCCGCGAGTTGAAATTCAAGGACGGTGACGGGCCGCGCTTTACCTTCCACGCCGAGACCACCGACCGATTGTTGATTGTGGGGACCAACGGGCGCATCTTCACGCTCTCTGCCGCCACCCTTCCCGGCGGGCGCGGCATGGGCGAGCCATTGCGGTTGATGGTCGATTTACCCAACGAGGTCGATATCGTCGATATTCTCAAACACGACCCCGAGGCGAAACTCCTGGTCGCGTCCAACGTCGGCAACGGGTTTGTTGTGGCCGAGAAAGATATCATCGCCCAGACCCGCAGCGGCAAACAGGTCCTCAACGTCAAGGACGGCGAAGTCGCCAAAGTTGCGCACCGGATCAAAGGTGACCATGTGGCGGTGATTTCGCAAAACCGCAGGTTCCTTGTGTTCCCGATTTCCGAGGTCCCCGAAATGGGGCGCGGCAAAGGTGTGCGGTTGCAAAAATATGTCCACGCCCGTGGCGCACAGGGCATGTTGGAGCTTGACGGTGGCCTGTCCGATCTCACAACCTTTGTGCTCGAGGAGGGGCTGAGCTGGACGATGGGCGGGGGCAATACCCGCACCGAAAAAGACATCGGGCCATGGCTCGGAAAGCGGGCAGGGGTCGGCAAACAACCACCTCATGGCTTCCCGCGTGACAACACGTTTTCATAAAGAGAGGCTCACATGAAGTTATTCCGCACATTTTTCGCTGTCATCGCCACCCTCACACTCGTTGCCTGTGGCGAGGCGAAAATGGTGACGGAAGAGACGCCGATGTTGGCGCTTGGCGATTTCGCATTCGGGCATAACATTGTGGTGGCCGAGGGGATGCAAAAGGGCGCGTTTTCGCGCAATGCCGAGCCTGAGGAGATTCAGACTTCGCTGACCGCTGCCCTCGCCGAGCGTTTGGGGCGTTATGATGGCGGCAAGCTCTATCACCTCGGGATCAAGGTCGAGGCCTATGCGCTCGCCATGCCGGGGATCCCGCTGCTGTTCAAGCCGAAGTCAGCCTATATCCTTACGGTCACGGCGTGGGATGATGCGGCGGGCGGCAAACTCAACGCCGAGCCGCGTGTCCTGACAATTTTCGAAGGCACCTCCGCACAGACCTTGGTCGGGTCCGGGATCACCCGCAAAAAAGAGGAGCAAATCGACATTCTCAGCCGCAATGCCGCGCGCCGGATCGAGCGGTGGCTCGAGGAGAATGGCGAATGGTTCGGGGTGGAATCCAAAGGGGCGGAGACCACTCAGGAGGAAGATACGGCTGCGGCGTTGGAATTGCTTACGGCGAACACCGACCCCGCCGCTCTGGCCGCCGCCGAAAAGGCTGCCGCCGCCGAAAAGGCCGCGATGGACGCCGAGTAGGTGTCGGGGCCTGTCTGCCCGTGGCCATGAATAGGGGGGTACGATCGATGGTCATGAATAGAATGTGACATTTGATAACTGGTGCTTGATTTTTGTCTCGATAGCCAATAATTAGCCCGCGATGATAATTCGGGTCCATGCGGCCCCTTTAAATTAAGAGGCCCCTCGATATGGCTAAGGCAAAGTTTGAACGTTCCAAACCGCACGTGAACATTGGCACGATTGGTCACGTTGACCACGGCAAAAC